>NZ_CP059576.1:1390000-2887500 GCF_014109825.1 Legionella sp. PC997 | reverse complement strand
CGGGTAAGTTCCGACCTGCACGAATGGCGTAACGATGGCCACACTGTCTCCACCCGAGACTCAGTGAAATTGAAATCGCTGTGAAGATGCAGTGTACCCGCGGCTAGACGGAAAGACCCCGTGAACCTTTACTATAGTTTTGCACTGGACTTTGATGATAACTGTGTAGGATAGGTGGGAGGCTTTGAAGTGAGGACGCTAGTCCTCATGGAGCCGACCTTGAAATACCACCCTGTTGTTATTGAGGTTCTAACTTGGTCCCGTAATCCGGGATGAGGACAGTGTATGATGGGTAGTTTGACTGGGGCGGTCTCCTCCCAAAGAGTAACGGAGGAGCACAAAGGTACCCTCGGTACGGTCGGACATCGTACCAAGAGTGTAAAGGCATAAGGGTGCTTGACTGCGAGAGCGACGGCTCGAGCAGGTACGAAAGTAGGTCTTAGTGATCCGGTGGTTCTGTATGGAAGGGCCATCGCTCAACGGATAAAAGGTACTCCGGGGATAACAGGCTGATACCGCCCAAGAGTTCATATCGACGGCGGTGTTTGGCACCTCGATGTCGGCTCATCACATCCTGGGGCTGAAGCAGGTCCCAAGGGTATGGCTGTTCGCCATTTAAAGTGGTACGCGAGCTGGGTTTAGAACGTCGTGAGACAGTTCGGTCCCTATCTGCCGTGGGCGTAGGAAAATTGAGAGGAGCTGCTCCTAGTACGAGAGGACCGGAGTGGACGAACCTCTGGTGTACCGGTTGTCACGCCAGTGGCATTGCCGGGTAGCTAAGTTCGGACGGGATAACCGCTGAAAGCATCTAAGCGGGAAGCCTCCCTCAAGATGAGTTTTCCCTTGAAGCCCGTTGAAGACTACAACGTTGATAGGCAAGGTGTGGAAGCGCAGTAATGTGTGAAGCTAACTTGTACTAATTGGCTGATTGTCTTGACCATATAATCTGAGCTACTTCATTTCTTAGCTCCAGATACAAGTTTAAAGGTATCAAAGTGAGGTTTTTGACCTCACTTACAAAAAAATGTGCACCTCTTTATTTACCTAACGCATAATTCGGGTATAATAGCCCCCATTATGCAAAAACAGTTTTCCTGGCGACCATAGCGTCTTGGAACCACCTGATCCCATCTCGAACTCAGAAGTGAAACGAGACCGCGCCAATGATAGTGTGAGGTTTCCTCATGTGAAAGTAGGTCATCGCCAGGGTTTTATTCTTGAAAGCGGCTTTAAGCCGCTTTTTTTTTGCTATAAAAATTTCAGAAACTACCAACTTATTATCTTTTTAAGCTCATTCGTTCCATTGAGCGTCTACACTCGTGATTCTCGGATTAAATTGTAGCCTTAATGAGACTCACAATTTAGATTCCTTATCATTTTTTCAGAACTTCAACCTCAACCTCGATAAAAGATAGGTATCGAGATACACTGGAGAAAACAAATATTTGAGTAGCTTATGAAAAAGAACAACTTCCTAATTTATGGCTCTTATGGATATACGGGTAACTTGATTGCGCAATTAAGTGTGCAACAAGGATTAAAACCGATATTGGGAGGAAGAAACAAAGAGAAATTAGAACATCAAGCCTCCGCTTTAAATTTGGAATACCGAGTATTTGATGTGGATGATCTGGAACAAACCAAAAAAGGGCTCCACGATCTTATGGCTGTCATTCATTGTGCTGGACCATTCAAACATACTTACAAAAATATGGCACTGGCATGTCTTGATGTGAAGACTCATTACTTGGATATTACTGGCGAGGCCAGGGTAATAGAGGAACTGATGGCAATGAATGACCAAGCGCTTAGAAATGGGGTTATGTTACTTCCTGGTTCTGGATTTGACGTGGTACCAAGTGACTGTTTGGCAGCTTACTTAAAACGTTGTTTGCCAGACGCAAGCCGATTAGTACTTGCTATTGCATCATTTAACGGACATGCTGGTTTAAGTATCTCTCATGGTACGGCCAAAACAATGGTAGAAGATATCCCTGAAGGGAGTCTGATTCGAGATAATGGAGTTTTAAAAAAAGCTCCTTTTGGTTGGAAGAGCCATTTTTTTGATTTTGGTACTCCAAAGAAGATGTTATGTACTACGATTTCTTGGGGGGATTTAGCTTCAGCATGGTGGTCTACCCAAATTCCACATATAGAAACTTATATGGCTTTACCTAGAAAAGTGATTAAATTTAAAAATGTAATTAATTCATTTAAATGGCTTTTTAATTGTGCGCCAATTAAAAAATATATAATACATAAAATCAATCAATTACCTGCTGGACCTACTGAAGAGCAAAGACAAAATTCAGTGGTCAAAATCTATGGTGAAGTAGTCAATAGTGCAGGGGATAAGTCTGCTGCCCTAATGACTACACCTAATGGTTATTCACTGACTGCTTTATCTACAGTACTAATTATGCAAAATGTTTTATCAGGAAATGCTCCAATTGGTTTTCAAACTCCCTCTACAGCGTATACCGAGGATTTAGTGATGAAAATTTCTGGAGTAACTCGAGTTAAAGTTCACTAATTGTTACTATTATCCATCTTTTATCTGGATAATCAGTCCATGGATATTGAAATGATTTTTAAAAAATATGTAGGGATAACAAATGAAAATTAAAAAACGACTTATTGCTTTAGAAAATGGAATGGAAGATGTAAAGACAATCCAATTAGAACTGGCTGAAAAAAATACTCGCTTACAGCTTCTTATAGAGCAAATGGAAGAAGAGTTAGGTAAATACGAGCAGACAATAATTAAAGAAGAGTCTGCAAAAGTAAATAATGCAGAATTGCTTAGAGCACATGGCCTTATGAAACAATCAAAGCAAGTGAACCTCCCAGAGCCCAGGATCTGTCAAACTAGTCTTTAAATTTACATGACACCTCTATACTTTAGTTTTAGGAAGATAGAATGAGATTTGAATCATACCGTTACTATGTTCCTAATTTATATTTTCCCAACCTGCATCATTGAAGTTTCAACTTAGGCGGTATAATTTAATCGGATTATCACGATGTTTTAAAGTGGCATCACCCACAAATTCACCCTTGAAGTCAGGTAGTTTCTTAATTGCATCTTCAGAGATGAGAATGTTTGTGTTGTATATTTTATTGAGTTGTTCTATATGAGCAGCAGAATTTACTACGTCTCCTATGATAGTATATTCCTGACGTTTTTTGGTCCCTATAGTGCCTGTTACTGCATCACCAAAATGTAGGCCAATTCCTAATTTTAGATTGGGTAGGTTACCTTTTTTTACTTCTTCTTCCGTGCGTTTTATAATCGCCAATGCTGCATTTACTGCATTAGCTACATCATTCCCACTGGATAACGGAGCACCAAAAACCGCCATAAAACCATCCCCTAAAAATTTATTAATAATTCCTTTATTGTCATGAATGATTTTTACGATATATTTAAAAAGTTTATTGAGGTACGCCACAACTACCGCGGGTTCATTTTGTTCGGTAAAATGAGTAAAATTTCTTATATCCAAAAACATGACACAAACAGGGAGGTATTCGCTTGAATTGGCATCTTCTGATAATAACTTAGCTACAACTTCTGGAGAAACATGCTTGCCAAAAATCTCTTCAATTCGTTCCCGTTCCTCCTGAGCGTCAAATGCGGTAAGAAGCTGCTTTTTAATTTGCATGGTGACAAAACCAGTGACAATTCCTGCGATTAATATCATGAATCCACGCGCAGCAAAAGGGAACCATGCCACTAAATAGTAATCAATATTCTCAGTGTTAGTATAATTTAGTACGTAATAAGAAAGCCCCCCATATTCAAGAGCTCCAATCAATCCTGAAAATCGGCATATCCATTCATTTAACGTTAATGACGAAAGGATGATGAAAAGAAAATAAAGTAAGACAGGTGGCATTAAAAGCACATACACTGGTGTTTGAAATGTTGTAGCGATAATCAGCCCCAATGTAGGAACACTCATTTCAATAAACGCATTCACGTATCGTAGAACGATGGGCAAATTTTTCTTAAGAACTATATGCCAACAAATAACTTTACGCATCATAAGAAAATAGAGTGCAACACACGCTAAATAACTGGGTAAAAGCAAAGCGGAGATGTTTGCAATACGAAAAAATATTTCGGGGGAATGTATGATAAATGCTATCCACATGAGGGATAATAAACTGAAAATAGTAGCTAAAATTGTGGTTCTTAGTTTTTCGGTTTTTAATATTTCCGCTTCCAAAGGCGTTTGAGTCATTGCATCTTATCCCTATCTTTTCTTTTATTTTAGATGAAATTTTTACAAGTTTTTTCAGCGATTGGGTAGAAATGAACAAGGAAACATCGCAGCATACACATTTAGAGTTTTTGGGCCGTTAAAGTGAGCTAAACTTGGTTTTCTTAAGGGTTCTGATAGCTTATAAGCAGGCCAAATGTTTATCTTTGAGACGTACATAATGTTGTGCTGAGTACTCTAACATTTCAAGTTCCTGTTGGGTTAATTTTCTGATTGCCCTAGCAGGATTTCCAAGATATAGATAACCACTTTCGAGTACTTTTCCAGGTGAAACTAAAGAGCCCGCACCGACCATAACATGATGGGGTATATGTACAGCATCCAAAATTAATGCGCCCATCCCAATAAGACAAAAATCGTCAACGATACACCCATGTAATACCGCTTGATGCCCAATTGTAATTCCTTGACCCAAAATTAGTGGTTGTCCTCCTGAAGAATAGGGACCATCATGAGTAACATGTAAAATTGCCCCATCTTGAATACTGCACGCATTACCTATTTTAATTGAGTTCACATCCCCACGTAAAACAGCCATGGGCCAAACAGATACATCGTCCCCAAGGGACACATCCCCAATGAGTACTGATTTAGGATCAATGTATACTCTTTGTCCTAATGATGGAGATTTACCTTGAAAACTGCGAATAGCATCATTCATATTATTAAACCATAGTCACAAATTCTTCTGCACTTGTAGGATGGATGGCAACTGTATTATCAAAATCTTTTTTACAGGCACCCATCTTGACTGCCACCCCAAAGCCTTGCAGCATTTCATCCGCTGCTAAACCAATGACATGCAACCCAATAATTTTTTCTTCTTTACCTAAGGTAACTAATTTCATCACGGTAGGTATCTTTTCTTCAGCGAATGCTTCAAACATTGGATTAAAACGAGTTTGATAGGTTTTAATTTGCTCTTTACCGTATTGTTCAATAGCCTCCTGCTCACCAAGACCAACTGTTCCAATGGGTGGGTGGCTAAAGATTACGGTGCTAATGTTCTCATAGTCCAGGCATGCTCCGGGTTGTTGACCAAATAAACGATCTGCTAAACGACGGCCTGCAGCGATTGCTACAGGAGTGAGTGCGGGCGCATTGGTTACATCACCTAGGGCATAGATCCCCTGAGTATTGGTGTTCTGGAAAGCATCGACCAAAATCAAGCCCTGTGCATCAGTGGTAACATGTACTTTTTCCAGGTTTAGGCCAGAGGTTCTGGGTTTCCTTCCCACAGCAGCAATAATGACATCGATATCTTGAATTATCGAACCACTACAACATACGATTGATTTTCTACCATCGCTATGCAAGTTTATTTCTTTTGCCTTATGATTTGAGTGAATATGAATACCTTGTTGTTGCATCACCTCCATTAAGGTATCCCCTAGGATATTATCAAAGCGGGATAAAGGTCGTGTACCTCTCATTAGTAGGTGGGTTTCACTTCCGAGACCGTTTAATACGCCTGCCAATTCGACCCCGATGTATCCACTCCCAATAATGGCTACTTTTTCCGGCTGTTTAGTCAAAGCAAAGAAACCATCAGAGTCTATAACATGTTGAACGCCATGGATCGTGGGTAAGGACGGTTCGCCACCTGTTGCAATGATGATATGTTGTGCTTGATATTGCTCGTCATTTACTTGAATTGAGTGCGGATTGACAAAAGCCCCAGTACCTTGAATCAAAGTGATGTTGCATTGGGTAAAACGTTTTGCGTAATTTTCTCTAAGTCGCTCTATGTAGGCATTTCGTTTAATAACTAGAGTGTTCCAGTCAAGTTTTGTTGCGGTAATGGAAAAGCCATATTCAGGAGCATGATGTATCATTTCATTAATCATGGACGCATTGAACATGATTTTTTTGGGGACACAGCCTAAATTGACGCAGGTACCACCTAAATAGCTAGGCTCTACTACAGCAACCTTGGCTCCATATTTGGCGGCTCGCACGGCACTGGCAATCCCGCCACTACCACCACCGAGAACAATAAGATCAAATTGTTTGTTTTTCATAGACAATTTTCGACAAATAAATTTATAGTATCAGGAACTGTTCAATCAACCAATATAAAATTCCCATTAAATATTTGCTTCATGGGGAATTTTTTTGCTTATTTGCCTCCGGATGTAGTAAAGATATTAAATAATCTTCATCGAAGTGCCATCAGCTTAGAACAATCATTTTGTGCATCTCGTAGGGAACGAGGTGAGTTATTAAAACAATTTATTTTTAATTTGCACTGTCAAAGTGGGAATTTACAGGAGATCGAGGCTTTTATTAAAGCATTTACCCAAGATACTGAAAATATGAAAATTACAAAACGCAATAGTTCATTTTTTGATTTTTTTGCATGTAAGAAAACAACTTATCCTGAAGATTATATAAGTGAACTAAGTAGACTGGTTGCAGAAAATATGAAGCATAAGCAGCTCGTAATAGGATTCAATATACATCCTTCCCGGGTACGTGCAGCGAAAACCCGGGATTTTGAGGCTCAATAGTTTCACTCGGTAAAGGCGTCGCTACTCAGTGCTTATTTTGAAGTTTACATCAACATTCCCACGAATTGCATTCGAATAAGGGCAAATTGTATGGGCTTCAGTTACTAATTTTTCTGCTTCTTTTTGATTTAAACCCGTAATGTGGGTATGCATTTCAACTCCAAGCTTATATCCTTTTTCAGGTGTGGGATACAAAGAGACTTGAGAGAGAATTGAGACATCTTGCAGGGGAATGTTCTGTAAACTGGCAACATGACGCATTGCACTCTCAAAGCATGCGGCATAACCTGCAGCAAATAATTCCTCTGGATTGGTACCACCGCCTTGACCACCTAATTCCTGGGGTTTGGCGAGGTCCAGCCTTAATAATCCGTCGGAGGTTTCTATATGACCATTACGGCCGCCGTGGGTTCGTGCTGTTGCAGTATATAAAGCTTTCATATTTTAGTCCTTTAATGATAACGGATCAAAGTTAGAGTCGATTGATGAATTTGTCAATTAGGAAACTTTATATATTTTTTTGCATTCTTGATTAGGTACCGTAGGACTTTTTACACCAATAAACGAACCTCTATCTAAATAATTACATACGTGTTCAGTATTTAACTTATTCAAACATTGAGATAGCGTCTGGTTGCAATGCGGAAAAATTGATCCATTAGAATTAAGCGCCTGATATTGTTGGTTGTTCCAACTGTTTGGATCACTTGTATAATAAGTAGTAAAATTTTTTATTTTTAAATTATTACCCAGGCTAAATATTTTCATCGCTGGGTAATTGTGATGAATACGGCTAACAGCTGGATTAGAATAAGCATATATATTACTTCCATCATTTAAATGGATTTTTCTAAATCCATCCATATGCGTATGAGAGGTAAGTAGAGTGATTTCACCGTATGATTTTTTATGGTTGTTTAATATGCTTATAAATTCTTGCAGATAAGGTTCATGCCAAATAGGCTCCCCCCGATATGAAGTTCCAGGTGGTTCATGCATAGCAATTAAAAGTTGTTTGGCGTGATGTTTTTTTAATTGTTGATTCAGCCACGAAAGTTGGGTTAAAGCATCATGCTCCTGATTTGCATACTTTGAAAGAATAGGTGTTCTTGTCCATTGAGTTGCATTTAAGGCTATCAAAATAATTTCTTTATCCCCAGGGATTACATAACTCGAATAATACCCATCTTGATACATATGACTGTCATCTATAATTAATCCTTTACAGTGAGCACAAGCTCCATCCCAGTCCGTAGCAAAATTTAATGGAGAAACACCATTTGATTCAAAGGGTTGATAATTACCAAGTAAAGAGTCATTGTTCCCTGGAATATAAAAAATAGGTTTCAGATCCTTATCGTTCTCATATAATTCATCAAATACAGTTTTTTCGAACTCACCTTTTTTAGGTGAATTAAATAAAGAGTGAGTAGGTAAATCACCTAAACAAAGAATGAAGTCTACTTTTTTGCTTAGTTTTTCATATTGCTTCATGGTAATTTTTAGAAATTCTGGCCCAGTATCCTCTCCATCACGAGATTGATTCGTACTGCCGTAGTGAATATCACTAATTGTTAAAAAACTTGGAGCCGCATAAAGAGAATGGACAAAGCAAAAAACCAGTAGAATAATTTGAACGAGTGAATTCAATTAAATCTCCATTGCTATTTACTAAAGAATATAACGTATATTAAATCATTTAGGTTAGGTCACGAAACTTGTAGAATTAAGGTTTCTCAAGTTTCGTTGCGTGTCCCAATGATTCATTCCTAAGCCGCTTCGCGAATACTCCATACTCTTTGTATTTGATTGGGCATCTCTGGCGCTTGTATCCACAGTAAAGTAGGTCTACCCGAAGGATTAATCGGTAGTGTCTTAGAAGACAACATGACTGCAAAAGGATATTTTTTTACTACGGATTGCAATGTTGCCCATACTTTTCCAGGATCCGCTTGGTTATCGTTTACTATGAGTTCATTACCTCGATACACTATATTAACAGGTTGCCCTCTCAGCGCTGTTCGAATCGCAGACTCCAAACGTCTCCATCGGGCTTGATGTACTTTTTGTTTTTCAGCTTGGGTAGGATTTAATTGAAAACTAATGCGCTGGTGCGGTGAAAAAACTCGACTCAAACGACTACTTTCCGGGTTTTTCTGTAGAAAATAAGTAATAATTGCATCCAATACGGGTCGTCCTGGTCCGGAGGCTTTTCCTGGTTGCCTATTGACATACATTGCAAAAGCCAACGTATGACCATTGGCAGTATATAAATATCCTGAAAGACTATTTATTCCGGTCATGGTACCGGTTTTAGCCCGCACAAAACCTTGTTGGATAGGAATCCGAAATCTTTTTTGTAAGGTACCATCTCGTCCAGAAATAGGTAATGCGGAAATGTATTCATAGGATAATGGAAAACGTTGGTATAGAAATTTTAAAAGTGAAATGGTTTGCTCAGGCGTTACTAAACTGTATCGTGATAAGCCCGATCCATCAGTAAAAATCGCATTCGAAAAATCGATTCCAGTCTGTGATTGTAAAAAATTTTTGATTAAAGGCTCGGCTCCTCGCCAGTTTACGGGTGCCCCTTTGAGCTTTTCAGCAGCATGCAAATAAAGGCTGTCTGCATAGAGGTTATCAGAGGGCTTTAACGTATCTGCCATCAATTGGGATACGGGTTTAGAGTGTTGGGTCGCAATTAACAAAGAACCTGCGGGAGTTTTGCCTAACTGTACTTGACCGTTCAGTTGTATATTGGCTTTTAGCAGTTGGTTTTTGATCATGGCTTGAGTGTACATTAAGGGGTTTTTTATAGCCAATTTTTGTTGTACGGCCCACTGTCCAACTCCGACACAACCACGAACTGTTAAATGATTGTCTTGATCTAAACTAAAACCTACACCACACCCTTGGGTGTTGGCTTTTGTTGTAGCCTGGTTATTTAAGGTGATAGCGCCACCACCGTCGTCTGCTTCCACGATCGCCGGATCTCCAGCCTGCGCCCCTGGATTTACAGTGACCGTCAAACGATTAGAGTCAACCATTACGGGGGCATTGGGAGCCCCATAACTGTAGGATAAATCGGATGTTAACCAACCTGGGGGATAAGGGGAAACTTCAGCAAAACTGCTATCTATGTACACGTTACCTTGGATGGTATGGATATTCCATTCTTTTAGCGAGTAAAGTAGCGTATTTAAATCATTACGGCTAAATGAAGGGTCTCCACTTAATTGCACATAAACATTACCCTGGAGTACACCTTGTTGTATGCTACCCGCACTTATATTCAATTGGTTTTTGAAGCGATAATCCGGCCCAAGAACCATCAAAGCAGCTGCTTCTGAAAAAAGCTTCATGTTACTTGCAGGGATATACAAACGCGCTGCATTCCGGCGATATAAGGTTTGGCCAGATGTTAAGTCAAGAACGACAATTCCGAGATTAACATTCGGATTGATACGGTTAATTAGTTTATCTACTTCGCTTTGGATACTGGCACCCTGTGATAGTGCTGATAAGGCTAATAAAAACGCGCCAGTTAAGGTCCTTTTCATTGATATCGTTCCTTTTGCTTTATCACGTGTTGAATAAAAAATTGATAAGTTAGTTTAATCATATCTCAAGCCCAATCGCTCCAAAAGTCCTGCGAGAGTATCATTATCAAAAAATTTAACTTGTAACCATCCGCCATCGCCATGATCGTTTATTATTTGCACAGGCGCTCCCACTTGCTCTGCCAATAGAGCTTGTAATCGCTCAATGTCCCGATCTCTTTTAGCATTTTGGGGAGTTGAAAATTGTTTATTTTTTTGCGTTTTAACTGCTTGTTCCAACTGTCTCACTGACCATTCTTGTTCTATAGTCTGTTGGGCTAAATACTCTTGTTGGCCTGGATTTAATCCTACGAGAACTCGCGCATGCCCCAAAGATAAGGTTTTATCCCGAATTAAATTTTTTATTGATTCACTTAAACTGAGTAGACGAATAATATTGGCAATATGACTGCGCGATTTTCCTACTAAAGTAGCTATTTCATCTTGATGGTAGTGAAACTCATCAATCAAACGCCGATAAGCGCTTGCCTCTTCAATCAAATTTAAATCTTCTCGTTGAATGTTTTCAATTAGGGTGAGTGCGCATGCTTGTTTGTCAGTATAATTTCCTATTAAACAGGGCACTGTGTGCAATCCGGCTATTTTTGCAGCACGCCATCGTCGTTCTCCAGCAATAATTTCATAACGCTGTTTTGCAATAGTTCGTACGATTAAGGGTTCAATCAAACCCTGAGAGGCAATTGATTGGGCGAGCTCTTTTAATGCGATGCCATTAAAATCTTGTCTGGGTTGATATTGCCCCGCTTGGATGTTTTCTATAGGGACGTGCTGAAATTCAACGTGCATCGAAAATAGTATTGGATAAGCTTGTCATAAATTGTTTCATATTTTCTTAGGAATGGAAATAGCATTCTGGGTAACATAACCCAGATTTCGTTATGCTTTATACCCAGGTTATGCTTTTTTTACAGCAAGCCGTATATTATTGCTGAAATAGAGATGATACCCATTATCGTTGTAAATAAATTACTTACCACATGGGTGCGATATTTTTTCATTGCAGGAATTTTAGCTGTTGCATACATAGGCATAATAAACAACAGGATAGCAATAACTGGTCCACCTAGAGTCTCTATCATTTTTAAAATGTTGGGATTGATTGTTGCAACAATCCAGCAGGTAATGACCATAAAAATTTCTATGATTCGTTGTAACCTACATGGACTTATCTTGTTTCCCGTTTGTTTTAGGAAATTGACAATAATACTGCTCAAACCTTCTTTAGCCCCTAAATAATGACCAAAAAACGATTTAGAAATTGCAATAAAAGCGATAATAGGGGCAATACAAGCAATGAGAGGAGTCTTAAAATGATTTGCAAGATAAGACAAAATCGAAATATTTTGTTGTTTTGCTTGTAGAAGGTCTTGAGGTGAGAGACTAAAAACACAACTGAATACAAAGAACATCACCGAAAAGACCATGAGTAGATGGCTGTAGCGCATGATCGAAAGACTATTACTGTCTGCATCAATACCATGTTCCTTTTTTTGATTAACCGCAAAAGAAGAAATAATAGGTGAGTGATTAAAAGAAAAAACCATTACCGGAATAACTAACCAGAGCGTCATTAACAATCCATGTCCCCCATTGGCATGTAAAGAGTTGCTTTGTTGCAAAATAGCACTATTCCAGTTGGGTATTAAATAAATAGACAAAAATAATAATGTTGTTGCAAAAGGAAAAACTAATAAGGACATTGATTTAACAATTATTTCTTGTCCAAAACGGACAATAGCCATGAGTCCCAGAATCAGGAGTATGGCTAAAAGTGCTCTAGGTGGCGCGGACATACCTAACTGATTCACAATAAAACTTTCGGTAGTATTAGTTATTGCTACACTGTACATCAATAAAATGGGGTAAATTGCAAAAAAATACAAGCACGTCAATATCCTTCCTGCAAAACTACCGAAGTGCTCTTCAACCACCTCGGTAATGTCATTTTGGGTAGAAGAACCTGATAAGACAAAGCGGCATAGGGCGCGATGTGAAAAATAAGTCATAGGGAAGGCAAGGATGGCCATTATTATTAAGGGCCAGATCCCATTAAGTCCTGCATCTATGGGAAGGAAAAGGGTTCCGGCGCCGACTGCAGTACCGTAAAGACTTAACATCCATACGGTATCATGTTTTGTCCATGAATACTTTTTACTAACTGCTAGGGGTGAACGTATTGCTGCAGCTTCATTTGACGACATTAAAAACATCCTTTATACCGAACACTGTGTTCAATATTAACACTGTGAAGCTAATATTTCAACAGGATCCGCCCCGGCACGGATGTTTCAATAATTAATATTCTAGTTTTGTTCCATAAAGCCTGTCTCCTGCATCACCTAAGCCTGGAATAATATAGCCTTTCTCGTTGAGTTGTTGGTCTATTGCAGCCGTGTAAATGGGAATCTCTGGATGCTCTTCATGAAATGCTGCAATGCCTTCAGGTGATGCGAGCAGACAGAGAAATTTAATCGATTTAGGCTCGATTGCTTTAATTTCTTTAACCGCAGCGATTGCAGAATTTCCCGTAGCTAACATGGGATCAACTACAATCACATCACGATTTCGGGTATGTTCTGGAAGTTTAATATAATATTCAATTGCTTCAAGGGTTTTAGGGTCCCGATACAAACCAATATGGCCGATTCGTGCGGTAGGCACAAGTTGCAACATCCCATCGACTAATCCATTACCCGCACGCAATATGGATACAAAAACTAATTTTTTTCCTTTTAAAACAGGGGATTTCATTATCGCTAAAGGTGTTTCAATTTCCTCATATTCCATTTCTAAATCACGAGTAACCTCATAAGCGAGCAACATGCTAATCTCATGCATTAGAGTACGAAATTTGACGGTGCTGGTATCTTTTCGGCGCATAATTGTTAATTTATGCTGAATTAATGGATGGTTCACTACAACTACCTGTTGATCGTTCATTTTAACTCCAAACTGCGGTTTAGGTGAAAAATTATAGCCTGGTGAAGCGAAGCGGAAAGCGGGAAACATGGTGTTAAATCCCGTTTACTACGTTGTTCTTAACCAGGCTATTTAGCCAAGCTAGAAACGGTCTTAAATTTAAAATACGGTACCGTCACTAATGATGTGAATAGGGGGGGTACCTTGGGGTCGTTTTTGTTTCGCAATCCGCCGTCCGGCTTCCCAAGTTCCTCCTTGCAAAATTTTAGCCAAGGGCAGCTCGTGCGCACTCTTTTGCAATTTTTTTCTGATTAAAGCAGCTAATTCATCTAAAAGTGAAACCGTTAATGCACGCCACTCCACAATTATTTCTGAATCAGGGGGCAGTGCATTTTTTAGAATTGCTTGGTTTTTAAATTGCAGTACACCACAATCTATAAGCAATCCACCATTTCGATATTCTGGTAAACCTGTGAGCTCTTCCAGATGAGTTACTGTAATTCCTGCTTGTTCTAAGGGTTCAATTAAGGAATAAGTAAGCCACTGGGATAATTTATGAAATGGAATATAACCCGATCCAGGTTCATTTGTTTTTAGAGGATTATATTCCCAGACGTCTCCAAGGGGTATTCCCTCAAATGAAAGTCTGGCGGGCCATATTTCGTTGAATGTATTGAGTACTTCCTGAAAAATTTGCGAGGCTGTAACTTTGTTATTTACTGCCAAGGAGCTTATATAAGTATAAAAATCACCCAAGCGGTTTTCTTTTCCAAAATGATATTGATCGTGTTGGATTAACCTGCCCAGTCGATTGAGAAGAGCAACTCTTCCGGTAAGACCTTCAAGAGGATTGTCGGGAGTCACTTGAAATCCATGCCGGAGTGCCTCTTCACCAAAAGCCAATAACCGCTCTGCATCTATTCTCAACGGTTCAGTTGGGATGGCACTAAAAACACCCTCTTGGTAAAGAGATAAGCTGGCTAAGGCTAAGCCTTCAGATCGTGAATATTCTATACCTGTCGCAGGCTCCTTGAAGCGCCAATGTTGACCGGCACCAGCATCTAAAAATACACTGATGATAACCAGTTCATAAAGAATTTTTCCTTGTTGTTCTGCAGGAAGGGTATTCATGTGTTCCTGCATTTTTTTTATTCGATCAATCCCACCAGCTTCAAAATGACGCCAACGACTGTGATAAGGAATATCAAGATTTGGATAATTATCTTGAATTACTTCAATAACAAAGGAGGCTGTGCTGGTCATTTTTTCAGGATCTAAAGAAAAATAAACTGATTTATCTTGCTTTACGCGATCCAAAATAGCTTGTGAGCGCACACGTATAGTACGTGGATCCTTTAACGTAGCTATTACTTGGGCAGTTTCATGTACATTACTCATTAAGGTCACGTCCTTTAGTTCTTGCTAATTCATTTATGTCCACAATTCGATCGGGTGAATAGTAACCCGCTGCACGTTTAGCATTCATTTCTACTTGTGCATCAAGGGGAATGAGCTCATCGGGAATCGATACCCGTTCTACTACCTGAATTCCCGATTTAAGTAATGCATCATATTTCATATTGGACATGGAAACGAAACGGTGGATCTTGGTAATCCCTAGCCAATGCAAAATATCAGACATTAATTCTTGAAAACGCATGTCTTGAACTCCCGCAACACATTCTGTTCTTTCAAAGTATTTTGCAGCTGTATCGCCACCTTTCTGTCTCTTGCGGGCGTTATAAACTAAAAACTTGGTTACTTCACCGAGTGCTCTTCCTTCTTTTCGGTTATAAACAATCAAACCGCCTCCTCCCTTTTGTGCGGATTCAATAGACAGTTCGATTCCATGTACTAAATATGGCCTACAGGTGCAAATATCCGATCCAAATACATCAGAACCATTACATTCATCATGAATACGACATGTAAGCTCAATTTTGGGATCGTGGATGGTGGTTACATCACCAAAAAAATAGGCAGTCATACCACCTATTGGAGGTAAAAAAACATCATAATCAGAACGTGTTACCAACTCAGGAAACATCCCAGCTGTTTGCTCAAATAGAGTACGACGCAAAAGTGATTCTGAAACCCCAAAGCGTTCCGCGATTCCAGGTAAATACCACACGGGTTCTAGCGCGACTTTAGTTACGGCTACATCTCCAGATTCTTTTAATATTTTTCCATCCGGTTTAAGCCGACCTTTTTGAATGGCTGTATGCAATTCTGGAATATTAATATGAGCTTTGGTCACGGCTATTGTAGGCCGAATGTCATATCCTGCCTGAATTTCTTCTGCGAAAACACTGGCTACAAGATGCCCCCAGGGATCAAGTGAGACGATTTTCTGAGTATCACTCCATTGAGGATGAGGACCTATATCAACCGGAGGTGTGGTATCAGTAAGATCGGGAACATGCTCAGGGTCTAATACTCCAGCAGCGACAGCCAGCGCTCGATAAACTGAATATGAGCCAGAATGAGTACCCACTGCATTGCGATTTTTTATATTAGTGAGGGAGGCTATTACCGGACCACGTTCTTTCGGATTTTCCGCGCCCCATTTTATTCTTAATGGTGCAGCAGTATGTCCGGATGGATGTGAGGATAAAACAATATGTCCTTTGGATTTTTTTTTGGACTCATCTTGAACCATAGTACTAATCCTTTAAAGATACCTATTTTATAAATTATCATAACAGAAGAAATTAATTGGTAGAAAGTACTATTTTCCATATCGAATAGAGAAACTTGGGTCATTGTACTGGGTTAATATTCTCGTTATTATGGTTCGTTTTTTATTAATCACTAGAAATAACACTAAAAGTACGCTTCGGTTTTTGTTTCGCTATACCGAAATACAATTTTTTTATTTTAATGTGAAACAATTATTGTTAGGGAATACAACATTATGACTACTTTAATTCTTTGCTTGTTCATTGCAATATTATTGCCTTATCTTCTCAAGATTGTGGTTGCTAATTTCATGCAAAAAGAAGGGAAATACGATAATCATTATCCAAGGGCTCAACAAGCAAGATTACAAGGGATGGGAGCACGAGCTGTTGCTGCTCATCAAAATAGTTTTGAATCATTACTCGTATTTGCTACTGCTGCATTAACCGCAATGGCGACTAATCATATCGGCACAACAATTCAAATTTTGGCGATTATTTATATTATCTCCCGTTTTATTTATTGTTATTTTTATTTAATGGATATGGCTTCGTTAAGATCAACCATATGGTTCATTGGTTTTGTTTCTTGCTTGATTATTTTGGGACTATGCCTGGTGTGATTTGTTATACTATGAGCTTCATTGGCGTAGGTGTCATTAATAAGAAGGTAAAAGGGTTTTTTTGATGCACAAAGAAAATGATGTTCAGCCGGTTTCGTTACAACCATTACTGGTTTTTGTTGTTTTAATGCTTATGGTACTAATGCAAATGACAACGGATCAGTATATTCCTTCATTACCCGCAATTACCAAGATCTTTAACAGTAATGAAGCATCCATACAGCTAACGTTATCTCTTTTTATGCTTGGCTTGAGCATTTCCCATGTGTTTTATGGTCCTTTATCCGACAAAATTGGTCGTAAACCACCGCTTATGTTTGGAGTGGGTCTCAGTATTTTAGGCAGTTTAATTTGTTTTATTGCACCTTCAGTTTTGGTCTTAATTATTGGTCGTTTTATTCAGGGATTTGGTATTGGGTGTTGTGGTTCAGTAGGCCGTTCTTTAGTCCGTGATCTCTTTACTGATAGAGTCTTATCTAAAATTGGTTCTTATGTGGGTATTGTAAGTGTTTTCATTATGGTTGCTTCTCCGGTTCTTGGAGGCTATATCCAGGAGCATTTTGGATGGCGTATTAATTTTTTATTTTTGCTAGTATTCGGTATTATTATATGGATTCTAGCTTTATGTACTCTTCCCGAAACAAATAAAAATCTTAATCCGGATGCAACTCAATTAAGAGTAATGCGCGACAATTATTTTACTTTATTAAAATCGAAAGTTTTTTTAGGTTATGCATTGTGTGCTTGTCTTGCTTCTGCCGGTTTAATTGGTTATCTCGCGATCGCTCCTTTCCTATTCCAGGATACCTTAGGACTTAGCCCTGTAGAGTTTGGTCAATTGACAATATTTATTGCCGGCGCAATTTGTGTGAGCGGAATAATTAACAGTCAAATGGTGATGAAAAAAGGGGTCTCCTATATGGTATGTATCGGAATTATCTTTATGATATTAGGCGGTTCTACCATGTTATGTTTGTCCCTTATAGGATTGGAGAACGTACTTTCCATTATGATTCCTGTGTCTTTGTTCAGCATGGGAATGGGATTTACTTTTATCAATGCATTTGCTGGAGCGTTCCATCCATTTCCTCATATGGCGGGAACTGTGGGTGCTTTATATGCATGCATGCAAGACTTAAGTTCTGCATTGTCTAGCGGACTAATCGCTTTAGGTGAATGGTATGGCCAATTCTCATTAGCGATAATTTTACTTATCTTAGGATTAGGTTCTTTCGCTTCGTGGTATTATCTGGCCTCCCAAGAACATTAACAGAGGTTGTTTATGAAAATTACTGAAAACGAATTAAAAAATATTATAGCCAAGCTTTCAGGGGCTAAAGCAGAAGAAATTCATGACGATACTGCATTAATAGAAGATTTACATTTAGACTCATTGAAAATAGTAGAGTTACTGGCCATTCTTAGCGAAGAATATAATTTAACAGTGACTGAAGAAGATGCAATGAATTTTCATACCTATAAAGATTTATTCGATTTTACTCAGGCGTAACCTTTTGGTGAGTAGCCCTCCGAACTAGGTTAGGCTACTCCAAATTATAATACGTGGTCACTATTGTATACCCGGGTTATGGCGATGCCTTCACCCAGGTGTATCATTTAGGGCTTTAGAATTGCATCTAAGGTGTTTTCCTCACTCTGCTTCATAAAATAGGCGAGTAGCATGCAAACGACCACCATTCCTACAAAAGCTGCTCCTTTAAAAAAAGAAAGATTTTGGGTTGAGGATTCTGATTTTGACGGTGCTTTTTTTCCAGATGTCTTACCAATTTTATACCACTCATGCTCGGGGGAGAATAATATAGAATTGGGTTCAATTTTTTTATAGCGGCCAAGTAAGTTATGCAATTGCTCTCTGTGTTGTTGTTCATAAATCGCAGCATCCACTTTATCGAGCAGAGTATTGCTTTTTCGAGATTCAGAGTCTTGTAAAAACTCACTACATTTTTGATGTAGCTCACGGATCGGTTTCGCAAATTCCTCTTTGCTGTATCGTGTAAGCGCATTACGTTTTAAAATTGGAAGGGCATGTTGTAGACTTTTTTCTTCCAATTCTATAGAAGGATCTGTAACTAATTTTATAGCAAGATCCAGAATGTAAAAAGCAATTGCAACACTATCATATTCAGTTTGTTTTTGTATTTCTGTTACTGGTTTTGAGGAAGCAGAATAGGGAATGTTTGCTGAGCCAGCGATCTTTTTTAATTGTTTGATTTGCTCATTGACTCGTCCCATCAAGGGCGTATGGATATTGTTTTCATCGAGGAGCCAGCCTGCATATCCTCGCAGATGCTCTTGTTCAAGATAAAATTTAACTTGCTCAAATATTGAGGAAAATAATTCGGAAGAAATAGGTTTATCTTTACTTGCGTGTTCCATTTCATCCAGAAGTTGCCCCGCAAAATTAAGCAGCTCATTTACTTCTTGAAAAACAAGTTGTCCATTAAGACGAGCATCGGGTCCTATTCCTATTTTTGGTAAAGCAGCGTATTTTTTAATTTGAATATCAATTAGTGGACATAGAAATTCGAATAATTCTTTTTGACTTTTCATAGTTCTTCCATTTTGAATATAGTGAGATAGAGTATCTGATGACTTTAATGGACGCAATAAAGCAAGCGTGATCTAATTTCCTTAAAGAGATATATACTAAAAAGATGAAGGCGTAGTTTCGTCAGGAATAACATGGAAACAAATCGTGGATTATCCGTAACGACTCAGTCATTGCAGGTTATAGAAAGCATCAATCACTTCCATCAACAAGTCTTGGGAGCAGGAAAGGAACCACATTTTATTTTAGAGGCGGTCAAAACTAATCCCGATAATTTGCTTCTCCAAGTTTATACGGCTGCATTTTATCTTTATGGCCAAACTGATCCCGCAACTGCTTTAGCAAAAAAGCATTTAGAGCATGCTGAAAAATTATTGTCTTCGGTTAGTTTAAGAGAAAAATTAACCTATCAAGCAGTTAAAGCCTGGATGAATTTAGAGTATGAAACAGCTATAACTATATTCGCGGCATTAACTGCTTTATATCCGCGCGATACTTTAGCCGCGAAGTTTGCTGAATGGTTATTTTATTGTTCAGGACAAGCGTACAATGCCCATCACTATTTGAAATTCTGTGAACAAATAGCTACTCATAATCAGGATGAATCCCACTTTTTAGCGATGCATTCTTTTGCAGCCGAATTATCAGGTCACTTAACAGACGCGCAACGTCTTGCGGAGCAGGCTTTGACTCTCCAACCGCTTACCCCATGGGCACACCATACTTTGGGTCATATCTATCTCAACACAAAAAATAGTGCAAAAGGTATAGCCTCTTTAGAAACATTTCGAGAGAGCTGGGAGCAGATTTCAACTCTTCTTCGTGGACATAACAGTTGGCATTTGGCTTTATTTTATCTGGCGTTACGACAAGTAGATAAGGTGATGGACTTATATCCTGTTATTTTTGGTACTTCTCCCGACATCATTACCGAGCAAATAGATGCTATTTCACTATTATGGCGCCTCGATATGGCAGGATTGCCGCAACTCGATCAGTTTAAGATCGTGGCTAATTATTTGGATAATAACCCTTTTACTCACTACACCGGTTTTAATACGGTTCATTATGTATATTGTCTTGCACGCTTGGGTCAGGAAGATGCGGTTCAGAGATCTATGGTATCAATTGAAACTTATGCTAAAGCCTTGCCTCAAGGCTATAACCAATCGCTTTGGCTTTCTGTTATTTTGCCTTTAAGTAAAGGAATTCATGCGTTTGTGAATAATGATTTCAAATTGGCTTATGATTGGATGACTCCCTGCATCTCCAGACGCACAGAAATCGGTGGCAGTGATGCACAGTCAGAAATTATTGCGCAGACTTATTTACTTTGCTTGGTACATACCAAGAAAAATAATGCGGCAAAGGAGTTTTTTAATTTCCATTTGGCGCACTATCAAGGAACACCTCTGGCTGAATTTTGGTTTGACTCGCAGGTAAGTTTTTAAATGGGAGCCTGAGGAGGCGAAGCAGAATGCCCGCCACCTTAGATGACTTCTAAAAGAGCACACGCTGCAATCCCACCGCCACCTGCTGCAACGAGTAATACTTTGTCTTTTGCTTTAATGGGTGCTTGTTCGCGAAGATAATTCAGAGCAATACCTACACTTGAACCCGAAGTATTACCCGTTTCTTCTACCGTTTTGATGATGCGTTCCTCAGGAAAGCCTAATTGTTTGGCAACAGATAAAACTAAATTTTTATTGCCTTGGTGTGGAACCAACCATTGAATATCCGCGCTAGTTAGGTTTAATGACTTCAAGAATTCTTCGGCTCCATCAACCATTCCATGTACCGCTTTAACAAATAGCGCGGTATTTTCTTTAATTGTGATGTAAAACAATTCGGGATTGGTACAATTTGCTGCGGGTAACCGTGAACCTCCGGCAGGTGTGGATACCGTATCACTGACTTCTCCATCAGCAAATAAAGCAGAAGCAAGATAACGAAACTCTGCATGTTCCTCATCGGTAGATACTACACAAGCAGCTGCGCCATCGCCAAAAAGAACGCTTGTAGCAAAATTATTTTTATTTAAAAACTTAGAGCGAATTTCACTGGCGATTAATAAAATGGACCCCTTGGTTGCCTGAGCAATAGCAGCGCTTGTATGCAAACCAACAACAAAGCCCGCACAGGCGGCTCCTATATCAAAAGCACCGGTATTTTTTAATCCAAGTCGGTGTTGCACCAAAGGGCTGGTTGGCGGTGCAAGATAATCTCCAGATATAGTGGCCAAAATAATTTGGTTGATTTTATTTTTCTCTGCAGGTTTTGCAGCGAATAATTGTTCTGCTGCAAGGATTGCCAAATCACTACATGCCTGATCTTCATTAGCCCAGCGTCTATTTCTAATTCCTGTCGAGAAACTAACCAGGGTTGGACTTTGCGTGCTATTCATCCAATTAAGCACTTCTTGATTGCTCATAACCTTTTCGGGCAATGCAATAAAGGGACCTTTAAGATATATGTTTTGTTCGGCGCGTAATAAATTCATGGTAGCCTCTCGCTGTGCAATAGATATAAATTCATGATGATAATATTCCCTCGGAACGCATTAGAGGTAAACCACCGCTTACAGTGATCACAGATCCCGTCATAAATGAGGTTTTAGATAATAAAGGATCCAGGGCTTCCGCGACTTGCGTTGTTTCCCCCATCATGCCTTGAGGAATAATTTGCGCCATTTTTTCTTGATAGGCAGGTCTTTTCCAGAATTGCTCGGTTCTTGAGGTCTTAATCAAACCCACCCGTACAATATTGGATAAAATATTATTGGCACTGTAATCTACGGCAAGATTTAAAAACAATCCTTCAAGGGCTGCTTTGGTCGCACAATAAGCACCATAACGACTAGTTCCAGTAATTGCAGAAAGACTGGAAATTAGAATCAATCGTCCGAATTTATTGGCGAGTAAAGCGGGTAATAATTGATGAATCAACCAAATATTACCATGCAAATTATCATTGATGTAGGTTCGTAATGCAGGATAAGATAAAGCATGTAATTTACGTAACTGACTCACACGCGTAAATGCATTAAGAATGATTCCATCTAAAGGTTCCTGCAATATATTATGCAGATCTTTTTTGCTTTCCTCCGGATTGGAAAAATTATATACTACACCTCTGACCTGCATGTCCTGTTGTTTGTAATGCTCTAATGTGTTGTTCAGACTTTCCTTACTGGAACAGGTGATAATGATCTGATCACCTAACTGCAGTCGTCGTTTGGCTATAGCTTGTGCGATATCCGAAGAGCCGCCTGTAATCAAAATATTCATTTTGCCCCCAGCTCGATTAGATATTTTTCTATACTATCAATCGATTCATAATGTTCTTTGATTAAGGGAATAACTGGAATTTTAATTTGAAATTCTCGTTCCAACTCGATGATGACTAAGGCTAACATTAGGCTATCTAAGCCTCCATGTTCTAGGGGAGCAGATGAATCTTGAGGTAGATTACTAAGGCCAATCTTGGCTAATGTATTGCGAATTCGTTCAGTGAGCATGGATTTTTTCCTTCTGACTTAAAAGTAGGGTTTTTCTATCAAGCTTCCCATTTGGGTTACGGGGCAATTTTTTTAATAAGTGCACCGTAATTGGAAGTTTTCTAGGTAAAAAATGTTGTTTTATTTGTTCGGAGAGCATTTGTTCTGTTGTAGTGGCGCTGAAGTTATCTTGTTCTAGACATGCAACTAAACGGACGCCATATAACTCATCCTCTAAAGGGACGACAATGACTTCCTTAATTCCTTTAATTTGGCAAATTTTATGTTCTATATCAATTAAATTAACTTTTTCACCAGCTATATTGACGATATGATCCAAGCGTCCTTTGATTGCTACTAACCCGGAGGCTAATTTCTCTGCTAAATCTCCAGTAAAAAACCAACCTTCCTGGATCCGGGAGGATTTTTCTTCTCCCAGATAGCCTAACATAAGTTGGCTTCCTTTAATGAGTAATTCATTATCTTCTGACAAACGGATTTGCCAATCGCCTACCGGATAACCAGCAAAGTCTTCAAGAAATAACGGATCTTTGCTGGAATAAGCTAATACGCGAGGCGCTGCTTCAGTTAAACCATAATTATTATAAATTGTCGCTTTAGGAAAGGTATGGATCAAACTTTGTCGCAACGTAATGTTCAAGGGAGCTCCAGCGGAGACGATCGTTTTTATTTTTGCTGCGCTTTCCGGGAACAGTGCCGCCATTTTGTGAATCGCAACCCAATGAGAGGGAACGCCGCTCCACATTTGAGGAACAGTGGATGTTTCTAATAACGTTTTAATTTCCGTAAATTGGTTAATTAATTGGGTCTTTATTCCAGCGATTAATCCAGGAAGCAATTGGCCCAGTAAGCCAAAAGAGTATGACAAAGGTAAAAATAATAATTGATCCTCTACTCTTGAAAATTCAAGCGCATTAATCACTGCCTTACAATTTGCAGTAACATTTTTTAGTGAAAGTTGCACCGCTTTCATTTGACCAGTACTTCCCGAGGTAAAGAGAATTAAAGCGAGCTCCGGATGATGTTTGATGTGATTATTTTCATGAATTTCTAGAAGCGTTCCTTCTTCATCAACCAGCATGTGCGTGCCTAAAATTTGCTGTTTATCCTCTCCTGACTCTTGGGGAGCAAACAGTGCTACTGGTTTTCCAAGATTAAAAGCTGCTAACAGCTGAATTACAAATGAAGGCTGAGGTATTGCATGTAAAACCAATATTCCTTGAGGTAATTTTTCCAGCTGTAACGACATATGTTGGATGGCTGTGTCGAGTTCAGCAAAACTTAGCTGCTGATGTTCGAAGCTTAATGCAATTCGAGTCGGCGCGTTCTGAGAGAGAAATTTCATGAGCTAATCCTCAACCTTATTTAATCGCCAGCTAGCGATTATAGGTAATGTTTTATCTAATAAGTGTTTTCGACAAAAGTTTCGACGAACTTTTCCACTGGTTGTATGCGGCATGGCTTTAAGAGGAATTAGAATAATATTATGAATTTCAAGTTGGTGTGTCTGATAAATGAGTTCAAAAATGGTATTGAATAAATCATCGTGTTCCTCAGATGACATGCAACGATTTTTTACCTCACACATTACAGTAAGTTCATATTCATGTTCCCTTTGAATGACAAAAGCAGCACATTTACCCAAAAAAACATCCACTTGTGAATGGAGAAGGGTATATTCTATGTCTTGGGGATAATGGTTTTTACCATACAGGATAATCAAATCTTTAATGCGGCCTGTCACATATAATTCCCCTTCATGTACAAACCCTAAATCGCCTGTTCTTAAATACAATTGATTAGTAGGATCATTTACAATTTCACCATGAAATGTATGTTGGGTTTCTTCATCCTGTTGCCAGTACCCTTGCGCCACACTGGCACTATGCACCCAAATTTCACCGATTTGGTCATTGTTGCAGAGAGTACGTGTGTCCGGATCTACAATTTTTACTGTTTGCATAAACCGTCCGCAACTAATTAAACTGTGGCTCTGGGAACTTTCTTTGGGAGCAAAATGGACACGATGATCCTGGTACTGTTTTTTACACAAAGCGAGAGCACGATAAGGCGTCCCGGGAGTCGCTCCTGTTACCAATAAAGTTGCTTCAGCTAAACCATAACAAGGAAAGAAGGCTTCTTTGTGAAATCCATAATCTTTAAATGCATGATAAAAATGTTCTAATGTTTCTTTTCGAATGGGTTCGGCGCCATTCGATGCAATTTGCCAGCAACTTAAATCGAGTCCTTGTTTCTTTTCTTCCTTAATGCGTTTGACACAATAATCGTATGCGAAATTAGGGCTACCACTTATGGTCGCTCTGTATTTACTAATGTTTTGTAACCAGGAAAGTGGATTTTGTAAAAAAGAAAATGGGGACATTAGATAGGCAGGTACCGCCGCATAAATAGGAGTTAAAATATAACCAATTAATCCCATATCATGATGAGGAGGGAGCCAGCTGAACGAGATGGTTTCTGTATTTAGCTGAAATGCAGTGTATATTTTGTGAATATTATCCAGCAAATTCCGATGTGTGACCATGACTCCTTTAGGATGCATCGTTGAACCTGAAGTATATTGCAGAAAGGCGATATCGTGTTCGCGAATAAGAGGCGGCTGCCAAAAAGGGCTCAGTGGTGATTCTATATTGTCTATAGCCAAACAGGGAACTTTATCCAGATGCGGTGTCCCTTTTTGATCTATGCTGGCAAATTTAACCAAATGATCTGCCGTCATAATTACAAAAACGGGTTGTGCATTCTGAATGATTCGATGTGCCTTATCCACTAGTTTTGCTTGGGCAGGAGGATAAATAGGTACTGCAATACATCCTGCATAAAGACATCCAAAAAAAGCCTGAATCAGAGGCAGCCCCGGAGAAAATAATAACAAGATTCTGTCTCCGGGCTTTGCCCCGTGTTGTTGTAGGTGTGCTGCAATGGCTCTTGCTCGCTCATCCAATTCACCAAAAGTCATTGGCTCTTCTAGATTTCTATTTAGAAACGTACAACTCATTTTTTCTGGAGTGTGAAGGGCTCTATATCGAACTGCATCAACTAGTGATACACAGTTGTAAATCGCTTTATTCATCAATGACCTCATGACTTATGGAATTGCAGAACTTGTCCCGCATAAGAGAGCCCACCGCCTACACTCATCATGAGTATTTTTCCCGATCGATCAAAAATTTTTTCTTCAATTGCTCTAGCCAAAGAATACAGAATGGAGGCACCACCTATATTACCAATCGTATCGGAATCCCAGATAATGGTTTTGTCCATCATCTGATTTTCTTGGAGTAATTCAGTGATTAATTTGCGATTGACTTGATGAGGAATAATCCAGGTAATGGCTTTTTTATCTTCCTCCGAGGGTAATAAATGGGCAAGCATCTGCTTGTATTTAGCATAAGCGAGCTCTTTCATCAGCGACTCATCACCAATTAAGTGATAGCCTATGGTATCAATTTGTTCTACAGTGGGTGGAAAAACACCTTGAGTGGTAAATGCTTCTACGTATTTCCCTTCTGTAGAAAAAAAGGTTTTCTCAATAGTAAATGCACCAGCTTCCTTTTTTTCTATTACCAAGGCTGCGGCACCATCACCTAATCCTATCCATGTTTTTTCATTTTCAGGATCGATTACTTTAGATAATGTTTCAGCACAGCTAACCATCACATTAGGATATCCTAAAGCCATTAAGGCGTAGGCAAGATGAAGTGTAGATAGGGAAGTGGAACAGCCAGTTTTTAAATCATAAGCAGGAGCATCTATTTCTAATCCCCCCAAAACGGCTGCAGCTTGTGAGCCTGTGAATCGTTTATTGGTAGTCGATCCTAGTAAAAAAGCATGTATTTTGGGGAGAGTATAATTCGCAAACAATTTTTTTACTGCTTCAGTTGCTAATGATTCCGCAGTCAACTCTCGAGATTTATCTAAAGACTCCCAAGGTTTATGGCACCAATAACGGGAGTAAAAACCAAACTCCTCACCGATTTTTTCCGCAAACTTCTCTAAAAAAGCTATAGAATGCTCTGCTGTTCGTGGAAAGTTTTGTAAAATCTCCAAGTTAGTAATCGGAGGGGCGTCAGGAAGGACTCGAGATGCGGCTGTAATATCGAAACGAATGTTAGGATGCAAAATTTCCATAAAATTACCTTTTAGTATGTCTCAGCCGCCTTGTTCAGCGGTCATTAAAATTAAATTTGGCTAAATTATAGCTGTTTTTTAGGAAAAATTGACCCATGTAATTACGAAGTGTATATTTTATATAAACTAAATTTAAGGTTGAGCGTTATATGTCCTCATCGTCTGTTAGTAAAACCACGATGAAATGGATAGAAAATCTTATCGACGAGCATAGTTTTCTTCCGTTATTTGCAGATTATATTCCTAATAATCAACCCCACTTACAATTTGGGGCTGAAGTAATTACAGGGTTGGCAAAAGTAAACCACCGTCCTGTTGCAATATATGCCCATGATAATTCAGTTAACCGAGGGTATATTACAAGTCAAGGCGCAAAAAAAATTCTGCGTCTTATGGATAGGGCTAAAGATTTACGTATTCCGATTATTGCTTTTTTAGCATCTCCTGGAATTTCTTTAGAAGAGAATTTATTAAGTGGTGATGAGTACACACAAATTATCGCTCGTAACATCAACTTATCTGGGGTGATTCCACAATTTGCGGTGCTTGTTGCTCCAACTCTTGGAGCACCCGCTTATTCTGCGGTACTCATGGATCTGCTTTTTTTCAACAAACATCGCAGTTACCTGATGGTAACAAGTCCAATGGTGGTTCAACAAGCTATAGGTGAAAAAGTCAGTATGAGTGAATTAGGTGGTACCGCAATGCACGCGAGTACTACAGGCATTGCGGATTTTGTTGATGACAGTATCAGTGCACAAATCAATCATGTTAAAACGATGCTCAATCTTTTTCCATCGCATAGTGGCGAATGTCCCCCTATCCATTCAGTGCAAGAACCTATTCATACTTTGCCCAATATTCCAGCTGATCCAAGAATACCGTTTAATATGCTCGAATTGATTCAGGCGATTGTTGATAATTCGGAAGTACGACAATACAAAAGCAACTACGGACAAGCAATGATTTGTGCGTTTGTTCGTGTACATGGTTATGTAGTAGGTATTGTTGCGAATCAAAGTATTCGATTTAGTGGTGCGATTGATTCAGATGCGGCGCAAAAAGCAGCTAAATTTATTCGGATATGTGATGCCTATCGGATTCCAGTGCTTACCTTAATTGATGTTCCTGGGTTTATGCCTGGTAAACGTGAAGAACAAAAAGGTTTGTTACAACACGGCGCAAGATTATGTGCTGCGATGCAAACTCGGGTGCCTAGAATGAGTGTAATTGTGCGTAAGTGTTATGGGGCTGCAGCATTTCTGATGATGCAAACGGCATCTCAGCAAGGAGATCTTGTTTTGGCATTGGAGACTGCAACTCTTGGCGTAATGGGTAAAGAGACGACTAAAAAGGTGCAAAATACGGATGGCCAGTTCTCTAGTGAGACGAAACATCAACCTACTGATAAGTCGCATCTTGATCCCTCCCTAGCGGATGCCTATGTTTCAGGTTTAATTGATGAAATTATTACTCCTCAGCAAATACGGGGAAGATTAAGTCAACATTTGGAGTATGTATATCGTAAATTGGATGATTTGCCGATGGCACGACATTCTATTGTATAGAAAGAGTGGGGTATGACATTTGCCTTTCATCCTATCCCAAAGGGATGAAAGAAGAATGGTTAAAAATTCCTCTGCCTTAGCCATGAGAAAGATAAAAAACCTTGTTTTATTCATGGAAGAAGGATGAGGTGTAAAGAAAACAGCATATGTGCAATTAGTAAGGACCATTATGTCTTACCTTGATTTACAGCAATTAATCAATTCATTTGAGGCTTATTTGGGAAATCCTGAACAACAGGATACACCCCTCAATTTTCAAGAAAGCTTGCACTATGATGAGCAAGAACAACTTGCTTGGTCACAAATTAAATTGATCCAACAATGGGGTTATATGGAATATCTGATCCCGCAATGTCTTGGAGGCCAGTTTATTTCACTAGACGTGGGATATTTTTTGGCAAAATCCATTTGTAGACGAGATGTGACCACCGGTATTGCCTTAGGCTTACCACTTTTGGGGGCGCTACCTCTTTGGATCGCAGGAAGTGAGGACCAGAAAAAAAATTTAGTTGCCTCTCTTCGACGCGGGGAAATCACTGCCTGCGCTTTAACTGAAGAAGCGCATGGCTCTGATATTATGGCAAATGAAGTATTTGCTCATTCTTCTAGTAATGGATGGATATTATCCGGGAAAAAGTGGTGTATAAATTTTGCTACTTTAGGGCATAATGTGACCCTTCTTTGTCGGACCCATCCTCGAGGAGGGCCGTTAGGTTTCTCGGTTTTTTTTCTAGACAAATCGAAAATTCAATCTGGGTTTGTACCTACGCCTAAACTTCCTACACTTGGGGTCAGAGGTTTAGACATCAGTGGCTTTTCTTTGGATAAGGTTTTTTTGCCTCCAGAGGCATTAGTTGGGGATGAGAAACGCGGATTAGAAATCATCTATAAAACCTTACAGGTTTCCCGCACTTTATGTGCATCTTTTTCTGTGGGTGCTGCAGATACCGCTTTGCGATTGGCACTTTCTTTTACTCAGCAACGCCAATTATATGGTAAAACGGCCTATGAAATTCCTGTTGTAAAACAACGTCTGGGAGAGCAATTTACTCAGTTACTTATTGCTGATTGTACTGCTTTAGCAGTCGCCCGGGCTTCCTCCATCATTCCTGAGAAATTATCGTTTTGGTCTGCCATCATTAAATTTCTTATTCCCAAAATAACCGAAGAACTCGTCGAACAATGCGGTACAGTGATGGGTGCTCGTGCTTATTTGCGTACCACAAAGTGGGCCATGTTTCAAAAAATCAGGCGTGATGTTCCAGTGATCGGCTTATTTGATGGAAGTAGCCAGGTTAATTTATCCGTGATTGCAGGTAGTTTATTACCACAAGCCGGAATGAGAGGAAGTTCTTCTTCAAGCCAGACACAACGGTTGGAACCTATCTTTAATCTCGACTGTGTTTGTCCAGAATTCTCTATGGATGGTTTAGGTCTTTTTACCCATACTGAAGACGATATTTTGGCTGGTTTATTCCGATTACAATCACCGCAAATCGATTCATTAATTAAAGCAGTTCGTATTGCACTCAAACGATTGGATCAGCATGTAATTGCCTTACAAGAACAAAAACAATTCGATCCGCGCAGCTTGGCCGCTTTTCGGCTGGCAGAGCAGTATTGTTGGATTTTTGCAGCCAGTTGTTGCATTCATTTTTGGCATTATAATCAGAAACTAATGACTGAGGAACTCGGGGGGTTGTTTGGATCAATTCAGCAATTCAACTCATTCTTAATAAATTAAATGCCCATTCAAGTGTTGATAATAAACTGCAGGAGTCTATGGCGGAGTATTTAACTTTATTTTCTGAACAAAATAAAATGTTCTCTGTGATCCCCATAAAAATACCTGGTTAAAGTGCCTCGCTAGATTCAGGTTTTGCAGTTATTATTGTTTATTGTATTCATGTAGGTTAGCCAAAAGAATGAATTGGAAAAGATTATTAATCGCAGCAATCACTCGAAAAAAGTATCAGGCTTTTATTAAAGATACGAAATACCCTGAGCGTTCGCGCGAAAAATTGTGGCAACAAGAGATTATACCTTTATTAAAAAAATCTTCTTATTGGAGTGCTGCATTGAAAAGCATCCACACTTTAAACTTGGATGATTTTCCAATTACTACCTATGAAGATTATGAAGCAGACCTCTTGGCCGCACAATATAGCCTTATTCAGCCTTTTACTGGAGAAAAATTAATTTTTTGGTCAGAGACATCAGGAACAGCAGGTGTTCGAAAATATTTCCCAATAACTACTTCGTTCCAGACCCAGTTTCAACGTACGATGCCGCCTTATATCTATAACTTGACACAGCGATTTTCTGGATTATTTCAAGAAAAAATAATGTATCTGGTTGCAGTGGATGCTCATCGAACATCTCCAGCAGGCATTCCTTCAGGTTGGATTAGCAATTTCAATTATCGTAATTTACCTTCTTTTATTAAACGTTTTTATGCTCTACCTGATGAAGTATTTGATAATACAGAAGTCTATACACAATGGTCTGCTTTGTATGCTTTAGCATCGGATCTTAGCGCAATATTTGCAGTAACTCCTATGGTGATCGATGCATGCTTCGAGCGTTGTCTTAAAAGCTTTAAGCAGTTTTTACCTTATTTATTAGATGAAAAAGTACTGCCTGACTTTTTGCCGCCGATTCAAATTACAAAAAAGCGTCAAGAATATTTACGTCAATTAGCACAACAAGATCCCAAATCATTCAAAGAGTTTTGGCCCTCATTGAATGTAGTTGGATGTTGGATTTCTAGTCTTTGTGAATACCCCGCACATCAATTGCAAAAATTGTTAGGACCAGGGGTTGAGATGGTTGATGGCACCTTTTCTGCTACAGAAGGGTGGATTACTGTTCCGTTAGACAACCAATCAGGAGGAATCTTACATCCTAGTGCTCATATTGTTGAGTTTATCGAAGAGGGCAAACGAATTGAAAAGGAAAATCTTGTGCAATCTTGGGAGTTAGAACAGGGCAAAAATTATGAGGTATTTTTAACTACAGCGATGGGTTTTGTTCGCTATCAGTTAAAGGACGTAGTGAAATGTACCGGCTTTTTAAATAAAGCACCAAGGCTTGAATTTTGTTATAAAACACAAATGTTAAAATTAGAAAGCTGTTCGATTTCAGGTCACGAGTTGCAAGAAATGTTGAATTATATTTCTTTTGAGATGGCACCATACTGGTATTTTGCTCGTAATAGTTTAGGGAACAGGGTTGTTTTGGTTACTGATAATTCAATTCAAATAACAGACTCCATATTATCAAAAATGCACGAGCGTTTAATGCAAATCAATGAACCCTACGCCCATGGTGTGATGACTAAAGAGGTGCTGCCCATGAGTTTATTCCAATTGCCCAAAGAGCAGTTATTAGTAGATAATCATGCGCAGACCAAACCAAAACTTATTTCTCAGCAAGTAATTACTGAAAGATGAGTAGCAGTTTTCTGCATCACTCTCAATAATTGTGTTATCGTTTGGCTCTCGAGCCGGCTGCTATTAAAGAGGAACATCATATTATGACTGAGAAGAATAAAACCAAGGCAAAAAAAAAGACCCCCAAAAAGACTGAATTGACTACACCTATGCTCATCATTAGTGATATCGTTTCAATCTTATTTAGTTTGATGCCAGCGGTAGCTGCATTTAGTTTAACCGGTTTATTTATTTATCATGGTTATAATTATACCTGGTTGGTTTTTCCTATAGCCCCTTTTGTTTTATTTGCTTCCTTTATTACTATTATTGCTGCGATTAGATTGTGTTTGCCGCGCTTAAAGCCTGGACGATACAAGCGTGAAATGAATCGAATGACCGTTGCATGGTTTTGTCATTTTGCGCTAGCCCGTTCCGCTAAAGTGGTTGGTTTGATTCCTTTGTTGCAAACGTTCAACATCACCAAATTTTTTTATTGGCGGGCGCTGGGTGCCAAAGTTTCTTTTCACATTGTAAATTCTTTTGATATTGATTTTGTCGATTGTCCATTAATCAACATAGGAAAAAATGTCACTCTTGCGAGTGGGGTGTCAATAAGTTGTCATTCCGATGTGGGGAACTTACTTTTTCTTGCTCCCGTTCTTATTGAAGATGATGTATTTATAGGCATGGCAACCACAATAGGTCCGGGAACGACAATAAAAAAGGGATGTTGGATCGGTTATGGGAATACGTTTGTTAATCAGATGGTAGAGGAAAATAGCCGATTTGGTAATATCAGGCCCACACCGGATATACAATAAAAAATGGCTAGATTAATTTTTTATGGAGTGATCAAGGTCAAGAGGCTGGGTTGAGCGCCTACCTGAAATACTATAGGCATGTAGGGAAGGTTAAACAAGAAGAGTACCATTATAAAAAATAATGCAGAACTAATGTTACCTATCCGCACCCATTTTTGCTCCATAGGCTCAGGAAACCAGGCCGTAATCGCATAAGTGAAACTGAATAAAATTGCAGTAATGATGCAAATTACCACATTAACGTCCACAGAATAAGATTGGAAAATTTTATGAGTCATCATTAAAATTAAGAGGAATAAAATCACTCTATAAATACGTAACAATAATTTAAGCCAGAATGGGGTTCCGGATTCTACACTCCCATCTTGGAAATAGGCATTAAAAAATATAATTCCTAATGTGGATAAGGGGACTAAAATAATTAAAGGATTGATGTGTTCTTCACTACCACCTGCAGCATGGGTCAAATAAAGAACAAAATAAACCATACTTATCAGTGCTAAGAATGGGAATAAATAGTACATCATTCTTAAAAGTAATAAGCGTAAGCTATAGATGATTTTAATATTTTGCTGACCGACCCCTAATCCTATAAAGAACAAAGTAGAATTGGAAATCAACTGAAAATGGAAATTATTAGTATATAAACTCCATAACCAATCACTACCTACTGTTTTGAAAATAAATGCGCCCAATAGAATGAGCAGATTGGCTAAAGCGGAAAACAAAGAGGCGACAAAAAGCAAAGGAATCGTGTTCCATACTGCAGCAAATAGACTGTTATAACTTATACGCCAGGTATTATCCTGATGGTATGCATAATGGAACGAGTGACCCACATAGAGAAAAAGTGGAAAGGCGCGAAGAAAAGTAAACCAATGTTCAAGATGTCTGAATGTAAATTGTGCCTCTAAGGGAAGTAAGGGTAAAGATAAAAACAGAGCGATGAGGAAGCTGCTGGCAATTAAACGAACGCAGTTTTTTTCATTAAAAGCCAGGGCATATAAAAGGGCAAAAAGGACGATCAACGCATAATCAAATACCTTAGTAACTTCATTGCGGACTAATCCATCTAGTGCAAATCCAAGGATTAAGCCAATTAAGGTGAAGAGATAGATTCCTTTTTTTGAGGGCATTTTTTTCTCCATAAGCCTATGAATTTAGGATAGTCGATTTTAAATAAACTTTCATTATTTCGTTAGATACTTCTTTGGGTATGTTTATTAGAACAATTGATAGATATTATGGTTTTATTTTGATCTTCGTTTTTGTAGAATGAATTTTAAGTAATTGATTAACTAACTCATTGAGTCGCTATGCTGAGTAAAATCGAACGTTTTAAAGAATGGCGTGGGAGCAAATCAGAAGCAGAGCAGGATATCCTGGAATCAGCATTGATAATGATTCATTATATTGACTCTGTAAGTAGTCTTGACGACATCGCAACGAATGCGCAGGTAAAATATTATGAGTTTGATCAATATAAGCAGCGCTCCTGGGGAACTGCAGTTTTCGCCAAGCTATTTATCGATGAAGCAATTGCGCATTTACCAAAAACAGCGGAAAAAGAAAGAGCCCTTCTGACTCAATCGAGTGAGGTTGTGGCCGCATTATATGAAAATTGGAAAAAAAATACGATGGGAAATATTTTCACTTTAATTGGAAATATTGAAAAATTATTGGCTTTAAACAGTGTACCTTTTGAGGATAAAAATCAGTATAAAAAGTTTTTACTCTCTGCTGCTATGTTATTCCAAATTATCAAACTCGGCATTGCTGAAATTGAAAGTGATTGGAAAGCGCAAATACTGCTTGCTTTCATAGATCTAAAACAAATAAAGCCTAAGATCGATCTTTTTTTGCAAAATATAGAAGAAAGAATGGCGCAATTAACACAGACTGCACCCTTGCAAGTTCAAAATATCGCTACAGATCCCCTAAAACCAGTGAAAGAGCTTTTTGCTAAGCGTTATCTAAAGATCATAGGAGTTCCTGTAACGAATGGGAAAACACAAAGAATAACGGTCCCCTATAGCTTTATGCGAATTGCTGCAGCAACTTCTCAACCACGTACTCCAGCACGAAGCATTCTAGAGAGTCTTTCTGCGCTTGAAACAGATATGGAGAGAGTTCATTTGGGTATTTTTAGTTTGATCGATCTAAGAACTAAAAAATTAGAGCTTGAAAAAACCATAGAGGTAGTGAGGGGATTGCTTTTAGCTGCCGAAGAAAATGATCTAAAAATCACTGGAAGAAAATATTTTTTAGATTTTATTGAAGAAAAAGAACAGTCAATCCAAGTACTTTTGGAGCATTCAGAAGAAATTCGAAAGCAGAATTTAGTTGAAAAAATAAAGCAATTAAAAAATATGGGGGAGTCTCCAGATCTTTCTTCAGAGGTAATACAAGGTGTAAGTTGGATGGCTACACCTATAACAGTTGTTTTTCGAACAGCTACGCCACAGAAGCTACAAAATATCATTGAATCTTCATTTCCCGCCACTTTAGATAGTTTGTGTAAGACTGAATTTAAAGAAATGGCAAAAGTATGTTTATTGGATTTAGAAACTAAATTAAAGAAAAAAGAAAAGCAAATTGCTATTATAAACAATCGTTTTTTTAATCAAGATGAAGAGTTAAAATCGCTAATCGCAAGTGAAACTTTGGAACGGCTTGCTGTGCTTCAACAAGCAAACAAGGAAATGAGCGAAGCGGTGCAAGCGTGCTCTAAGTTACTCGCGACTGTAAAAGCAAATTCATTGTTTCTCTATGATCTGCAACAAAAAAGCCAAACCTTAGGTGAGTTTATTAAACTTCATGACGGTTTTTTTGTGAAACTTAGCAATTTTCTCGCTCAATACTTTACTTGCTTTAAAACTAAAACCGCAAGGATGATAGATGATGCGGCTCATTTGAAAATTAAAGTCGACGGACTTGCAAAAGAATACCGCGGGGTTGTAACTAAGGGAATAGGCCAAATTGACCATATACCTTCTTTAGATGAACGTATTAAAACGCATATAAAAAATCAATTTAAAGCTGAAGAATTCGAGATTTCTCAAGAAAAACAAAATTACATGCGGCCTAATAAACGTACAGTTCGTTTATTAATGCAAAGCTTATCGAAGTTGTTCGCTACAAAACCGCAGCCCTGTAGAAAAGAAAAGAACAAAAATGAACAGGGTAAAGAAGAGCTGGTTTTAATCGCGCCGTCTAAAGTTTCTTAACGCTCAAGACCTAGTCAAGGGCAATAACGATGATTATAAATCTTTTATGGACAGGACTAAATCAATAATCCCAATAACTAATGGGCCAACTCTTGGCTTATTGTAATCAAACCCTTTTTGCCATACCCTAAATAGTTACATGTTACTTGGCGCACTTATATGAATTACGAGAAAGTTTCGGTATATATTAATGAAGCGGACCAATGGCAGAATAGACCTTTGTATCTGGAACTTCTCGATATGCTAAAAAAGCAGAGTGTATTAAAGGGGATAATATTTCGAGGGGTAGCGGGATTTCCTTGGGGAGAAAGTGCCAAACCTTCTCTTTTTCATCGAAATAAAAAATTATCTCTTGTCGTGCAATTTATTGATAGTGTTGATGGAATTGACGCTCTGCTACCCGAATTAAAGAAAATGGTCCCACATCATTTCATTCTGCGTAAGCCGATAGAAATAATAAATTGGCACGAATAAATTTGCGATCTTAAGCGTTTGCTCGGGCGGGAAAGAAGATTAAATGTTCTTTTTTTATTATCGTTATTAAATATTCTAAAGCTACAGTAACTTTTTCGGGATGATCAAAAAACTCGATAATGAGAGGAAGAGAAAAAGATACGTCCAAAAACGAATCATGGTGTATACCTGTTTCGCCACTAAAGCCACTTATTGCACGAAAAACACTAATTCCTCGAATTTTAGCCTCGTTTTGTAAGTAATTTAAAATAATAGGTACATTATCGGCCCGTTCTAAAGTATAAATTCGTACCACTGTAACTTCGACTGTTGCAATATCTAGCTTCTCGTTCACTCTTGACTCTCCCTAATACTTCTCAAGTTGAATATTATTATCATATGGCATCGTAGGAAATATTAATATCCTAAACTCCGCCCTAATATCACTAAATCTGTTGAAAGATGAAGAAAGAGTTCGATACACTGTACCTATTGATTCTTTTTCTACAATTTTGGAAATTTCAATTTCTTGTAGGGGCAGTCATAAGAATTAATCTAGGAAAACCAATTTAATCGATTATTAAAGGTACTCATGAAAAGGATATTTAAAGTCTCAAAAAGGGAGATTAATTTACCTGTTATCGTCATTGTATTGAGTATCTTAATTGGTATCTACCATATTCTTTCTTATTTAATTCCTTTTACAAGTCATGCTTTTGTAGTTACTAACGTTACTCCGATTGCAGCAGATGTTTCTGGTTTTATAACAAAAATCTATGTCCAAAATGGAAGTCCTGTTAAAAAAAATCAACCTCTATTTGAAGTTTATCGAAAACCTTATCGTTTAGCTTATGATTCGGCAAAGGCGAGATATGAAGAAGCAAAAGAGCGTATTAAAGTAATTGAGCGGCAAACACAAAAAACAAAAACATTATTGGATGCAGCCAAGTATGAGTATCAAAAATCTCGCTTTGAATATCAATTAAAAAAAGCACCTAGTGTAAGCGAAGCTTTATCAAAACTTGAAGTACGAAAGCTGGATTATGATTTACTTTCAATTAAAAACAAAATGGATTCACTTAATAAACAAATTGCAATCGAAGATCAGGAAATAATTCAACAAAAAAAATTAATTAAAGCGCTCAAAGCAGAAAAATATAGAGCGAAAGTAAATCTTGACCTAACTATTGTGAAAGCACCTACTGATGGTGTAGTCGATAACCTCTATATTGGTCCAGGGACTCCTGTGAAAATACACCAACCATTATTTTCCTTTATTAATACGTCAAGATGGTGGATACAGGCTAATTTTTATGAAACCGATTTACGCAGAGTAAGACCCGGCGATAAAGTTTATATCATGCTCCGAATGTATTATTTCAATAAAATCTTCCATGGCAGGGTAGTCAACACCTTATGGGCAGCAGGTCGACAAATTACGGATCCACGCATGCAACAGCAGATGGTTAGCAGCAATAATCAATGGTTATTAGAGCCACAACGTTTTCCACTTCAGATAGAGATTCTTGATCCCGATCCTAATTATCCATTACATCCTGGTGCGAGTGCTTATGTTTATATCGAAACTAATACGCATCATTGAGGACTATGATCCCTACGGAAATCATCGTGTTAATGGAGTAAAAGTCACTTATGTGTTGCTTATTCTTTTTGCAGTTAATTTTATTTTTTCCATTCCTAATCCGTATTTTTATTATTTTTATATTCCAATTACAGCTATGGCAGCAGAAGTAGCCGGGGATACGATACAAAGAAAAAATTTGTTACTTTTTTATTGCATATGGTGGTCTGTTATTAGTGCCTTTCTTTTTGATATTTTATCAATTAGTGCTTTTTTTCCAATTTTTGCATTCTTCTACTCGTTTTTTTTATATATGGTTGCCATTAAAAGCCGGATGCATACGATCGTAATTGCGCCAGTAGCCTTAAGCTTGGGAGCATACTCCCTGCTGTATAAAGAGATAAATACTAGTTTTTATGCAATTATCAATAATTGTTTGAATACCTTCATCGCAATGGCAATAGTTTTTGCTGCTTTAGTTTTTTTTCCTAGGAGTTATTATTATCGGTTATGGTTAAGGGCTTTGCTATTACTCATCGCCCAAATTATCGAACATTTATCCTTGATGGTGGAACGTAAAAACATCATTTTTAATCCAGTCAGAGGCCATACAAACCATTTAATTCGTTATGCTTCGATGTTGCCTCAAACATTTCCCCTTCGTTCCATTTGGAGAATTAATTTACTGATTAATCACTTGCATTTAGTGGTTTGCGTTATTGAATCAGAAACAATTATTTTGGAAAGTGAAAAAATCAATTTATTTATTGAACAACTTAATACTTTAAAAGAGGCAATTGAAAAGGAACAACCCTGTAAATTAGCTGAAACGCCATGGAGCATTTTAAATAAACTTATCTCTTCTTGGAATTATCTATGTTTAAAATTGTAGATTATCGAAAAACCAGAGCATTACAAATTTGCCTCGTTTTCTCAACTGCTTTGGCAGTTCAGAGTCTTTTAGGATACTCACATGCCGGATGGATTGGTTTTGCAGTAATGATGATTTATGCAGGCTTTGATCGAGGCGCCAGTTTGCAGCGTACTACTCATCGTTTTTGGGGGGCAGTTTTGGGGTTACTGTTGTCTTATATACTATGGTTTATTGGACAAATAGATTTTCGTTTTATCCTCATTATTATTCCTATTATCGTCTTTATGGCCTACTTTTCTTTGGGAAAGCGTTATGCATTTCCTACTATTTTCACAGTCACTCTAACCTCATTAGGAACAGATTATTATGGGAGAAATAACTATGCCGTACCTAATTTCTTTTTTGATTATTTATTATCGACAATTGTAGCATTCTTGCTTTGTTTTATATTTGAAACGTGGGTATTTCGCAACAGCCAATTATCGAGAAAATTTTATATAGATTTACAAAAAAGAATTATTACTCATTTGCATAAACTGTTTGATATAGTAACTCAAAAACCATTACGAGATAGTGTTTATTTAAAAGAAAGTGTGGTGCTGAACACCAGTATGTTGGATTTATATGCTTTTGTTGATTCAGCCAAGCATGAATCTGATTTAGATGTTAACTTTGCAAATGAATTAGATGCTTTTGGCTCTGTAGTTCAACAAGCCTATCATAATATTCGCAGGCTTTTTGTTTTAGGAGCCCATAAAAATGAGGTACTCAAAATTGAGACTCGAAGTATATTGGAACAACTTACTCGAATAAATCAAAGCCAAAGAGTTAAATATATTGGAGAATAAATTGATTAGGATAATTGGCTTACTGATTTTGGGTTTCCTGTTGAGCTCTTGTACTCATCATCCCTCTAAGCCTTTACTTATTCCAAATCAATGGCCCGTGAACGATTCTAAATTCATAAATACCGATGAACATCTGCCTTGTTTTCCATGGTGGAAGCAATTTAAAGATCCTAATTTAAATATGCTGATTGACAAAGGCCTGGTTAATAATAACGATGTGAAAGTCGCTGTAGCTCATATTGAAGCAGCTCAAGGAGAATTAAAACGCGTCCAACTGAATTGGATTCCTGAAGTCACGGGAAATGCTGGTTATTCTTCGTTTCCTTATCTAGGTTTTCCGGGAGTACTCCTGACGGTAGTTCCCTCTTATACCATTAATATCTTCAAACAGATTAAAGAACAACAGAAAGCCAAGTATGAATTAAAAGCCACAAAAGCAATGTATTATGGCGTTCGACTTGCTGTAATAAATCAGATTGCCAGCAATTATTTTAATCATCAAAGCCAAATGGAACAATTATTTTTGTTGCATTCCTTAGCAACTGATCTTTCTAAATTAATCACTATCTCTCAGGCTATGTATCAGCGTGGGTTATTTGCACGAACCCAATTAGAGCTTGCTAAAACGGAACTCTCATTAATCCGCTCGAAAGAACGAGTTGTGCAACAAAACATCGTGGTTAGCGAAAATGCCTTACATTATTTACTGGATGAAAATCCAGGAGAATTACCCCTGAAACGCCATTTTAGGGACTTAAATAGTCAACAAATGATCATTGGTGCTCTTCCATTAACCATTATTGAAAACCGACCTGATATGATGCAAGCAAAGCAAGAATTTTGTGCTGCTAATGCGGGAATTGGCATCGCTTTTTCTCATTTCTTACCTACTATCAATTTAGCTATGGCACGTGGAGAAATTGCTAAAGTGGCCAATGGAGGCCAATTAGGCCAGGCGATTCATTTTAATCAGGCCATTCTCGAGGTTCCTTTTTTAAGGGCATCTGCTTTAGGGCAACTACAAAAAGCTAAAGGATTAAATAAAGCATCCTATTATCGTTATACGGATACCTTACGTAAAGTACTTAGAGATGTGACCAACGATTTATCCGCGCATGAACTATATACAGAACGTCTTAATGATATAATGAGGGCAGAGCGCGAACTGAGAAGCGCTTATCAATTAAATAAGACTTTATATGAAAGAGGTATTATCAGCCATCTGATATTGATTGAAGAAAAAGTTAAATTAGATCAACTCGCTATTGAAGTAAATCAACACAAACTCGAACAATTAATGACTATTGTTAATCTGTATCAGGATTTAGCGGCTGGGTATAATTATGGTTCTTTTGCGCCACAATAAGGATAGCGTCCCATTCATGCAAACCCTGAGGGTTGTAATAGACATGGGGATACTATAGAGCTCCCAGGGTCGCATGTCGTTCTTCAACATGAACTTCTCTCTTATTGTTCACATTAAAGAATAAAACATTATCATGATGATGTCTCACCGTAGAGCGATGTGCGATACTAATAATTGTTGTTTTGGGCAGAAGCTCTTTGAGCCGACAATATACATGTTCTTCCACATTTTCATCTAACGAAGCTGTAGCCTCGTCCAGAAATATCCAGTCGGGCTTTCTTAGTAAAACACGTGCAAAGGCAATTCGCTGCTGCTCACCTAATGATTTAAAACCAACGTGTTGATCTAATTTGTCAGAAAGCATTCCCAAATTTACGGCATTTAAAGCTGAAATCAACTCACTATTAGAATACACACAATGTGCATCAGGATAAGCGAGTACCGCTCTCAGTGTGTCATTCGGGAGAGTGGGTTTTTGCGGTAAGAAATAAATAGATTCTAAGCTATTAGGGATTAAAATTTCTCCTTCCCCAGATAACCAAGTTCCCGCTATTGCTTTAAACAGACTGCTTTTTCCTGTTCCTGACGGAGCCTGAATCAGCGTATGAATTCCCGGTTTAAATTGTAAGTTAAGACCTTTAACGATTAATTCATTACTGCCGTGTAAATGAAGATTTAAGTTTTGTACGATAAGATTCTTATTGTGATGCCCTATCGAGCGAATTATGTTCTTAGTGGATTCACTTTCATTATTTTTCTCCAAAGTTTCTTGTAATGTTATAATTCGCGCTAAACTCGTTTGGAATTTATTAATCATTTCAAATGAGTTAATAAACCAGTTTAAAGAGCGCGTTATCATAGAAAAATAATATCCTGCAGAATAAAATACATCCAAGGTAATTAGATCTGTGAAATATAAAGGTGCGGCCGCCAGGACTGGAATAATTGCTTGGAGTATCCCATTAAATAAATTAAATGAGGAGGTTTCATTTTGAATGGATAATCGTCTTCTAGTTTTAGTATTTAATTCATCTACCTCTTTTTCCAATCGGTTTTGATAGTATTTCTCCGCGTGTTCAATTGCGATTTCTTCAGAGAAGATTTTAATATGTTGCAAATCTGAGCGTAAATTGGATTGAGCAATAGTCTCTTCGTTGGTGGATTCGCGTAATGATCGATTTATAAAATAGCCCATGAGCGAGGTTGCAATCCCTACTCCTAATGCCACTAAGACTAAAAATCCTGGGATTACTATAGTTCCTCCAAAAAGCATAAAGGATAATGAGCCTCCTGCTAAACTCAAAAGTACAGTATAAATAACGAGATTAAAAAAGTTATCGATAAAGCCTAATGACAAGTTTAGAAAGGAGTCCACCACTTTATCAATGTCTTCTTGGATACGTTGTTCCGGATTATCAATGTCACTATAAATTCGTGAAATTTCTAGGTAGTTTGTCTTATTATTTAAGTACTGATCTATTATTTTTTTTGTTAACCAGGAGCGCCAATTTACGTACAATTCATTTTTTAAAAAATTAGTTAAATAATTTAACCCCGCCATTGCACCCGAAATTAAAAGACAAGCTCCTACGCCCATTAACAAAAGAGCTGTATCTTTAACTATAAATGCGGCAAAAATATAGGGAAAACACCACCATCCTAAAACAAAGCTAAGACCAATTATTGTTAAAGTGCTCAAAGCACAACCCCCAAATAGAGCCCATGCCTTCCACTTATCATTGGAATTTAAAAAATAATCTGGCAAAAAATGTAGGGATTTTTTGAAGTAAGAGGGTTCGGTTTTGGAAGAGGTAGTCATTGAAGTATCAATAATGTTAAAAAAAAGACAAACATAATGCATATGCACTAAAGGATCAATTGATTTAGGAGAATGAAATTTCTGAGAATTAAACGACTAATTTTTTAACTATGACGTTCCTAACCAATTTCTCTGACAACCTGTTTTATAAGGTGCTTGATTTTTAAAAACTTAATGTTTAAAGTTCGATCAGAATTAACTGCATTAAGGAGGATTAAATGTTCGGTTTTTTTAATAAGGAAAATAAATGGCGAGCCGCCATGCAAGCTGCAAATGTAATTGGTTTATCGGTGGCTGCTTATAATTTATTGTCCAATCCTGACACAGCTTGGGAAAATGGTTTTCAGATGGTAATGCTGGCGATTAATGTAGTTACTTTCAGTAGCAATGATAATCCGTTGTCCAGCATAGGTAATGCTGCTCTTAATTTTACAGGTTTGGGTACCGCTTATGCAGCAGCTACATCAGGTTGCACTGCAAATTCGCTTCCCGTTACTGTAGGAAATGTTTTATTGCATGCGACCAACGCAGTGACAAGTATTTGTTACAAATATGAGCCCCATGAAGAAAACACTTCCGCAACACCTAATAAAGCCATGTAATCTATTGAGGTTGAGCTGGAATGCTCAACCTCATCAATGAATTCAAATTGTATAAGAACAAATCACTTAACGTTCATTAATATCAGTTGAAATGAAAAATTTGAGCTATATTAAAATACAGGATTTGAACAAATAACAACAAGGACAAATCATGAGCGCTCTTCTGCTATTATTTTTAGCAGTAACTATAAGCTATTTTCCGCAACTTCCTTTGGAGCTTCCTCAGACACGTACTATGAAGGATGATGCCCGTTTCATTAGTGAAATAACACCGTTTCCAGGTATCGAGCAAATTAACGATCTCTACTTAAATGATATTAAATCATTGTTAACTCGTGAAGCGCCTAATTTAAATCCCTTAGTGGTCAACAAAGTCCTCACTACCCTTAAGTGTGCTACCTCATATAATGTGGTGCACAATAATATTTTAACCGTTATTGATTATTCATTGCCTTCCAATGAGAAGCGTTTCTGGGTGTTTGATTTAAAAGCAAGAAAGTTATTGTATTATACTTATGTATCCCATGGTATCAAATCAGGCTCATTATTGACCAATTTCTTTTCAAATAAATTTAACAGCAAAGCAAGCAGTATTGGGGTTTATCAAACTCAACAAGCTTATTATGGTCGTGATGGTCTCTCATTACGGTTGGATGGGTTGGATCGTAGTTTTAACGATAATGCATCAGGTCGGTCTGTTGTAATGCATTCTGGTTGGTATGTAGAAGAAGGGTTTATTAAAAGATATGGACGACCTGGACGAAGTTGGGGGTGTCCTGCACTCCCTTTAGCGATATCTAATGGAATTATTAACACGATAAAAGATAAATCATTATTGGTTATTTACTATCCGAGTGATGCATGGTTTGCCAAATCAAAATTTTTAAATTGTGATAAAACGGCTGCATCTCAGCATACGAATGATTCAACGATACAAGTACCTGCTTCTGCTCCTAATGAACATCGCGATGCGATTTTATTTGTAGGAAGTGGTTATAAAGGCAGTAAGAACGCTGAAAGTAAACCTGTAGCGGTTATTTCAGCAGATACTTATGAACGGGTATTTCATACTACTGCGCCATTAACCCGAATGTTAAGACGTCAAATTAACCATGCAGAATACATAGCTTTGAATGCAACAGAACTTTATTATTTGGCCAATAATAAGGCCGATAGTGCAACAGGTCAAAGTGAGAGTTTAAATGCCATCCATTTTGTTATTCCGGTGCTAAAAATAGTCCGAGGCGGTTATTATGAAACACAAATGCAAATCGTCAATTTAGGTAAAATCAAAGAAGTTAGAATTAATGGAGGTTTATCCAAAGAAAACGAACTTGCAAATAGCTTCACCGTTTATTTTGAGGGAAGTTCGACCGTTAATTTACATGCGAATAATGAATTTATCCGGTGGGTGGGATTATAGTTATAACTAGCTGAGTATAACCCGAGAATAAAAAATTCTCGGGTCATAGATTATACTACATGAGCTCATTAGTTGAATCATCAAGTTCAAGCCACATAGCGTTTAAAATGGCGAAACAACAAGCAAGACCAGTACCTAAAATCCAGGAAAAATACCACATAAAATACCTCCTAATAAGCCGTATCCGCATTTTTAATAAGTGTTTGCTCTGTTATTTTTCCACGTAATACACGATAAACCCAAGCGGTATAAAGCAAAATAATGGGTAGGAAAATAACCGTAGCTGCTAACATAATAAACAGAGTTAATTGACTGGAAGAACTATCCCAAACTAACAAACTTTGTCCAGGATTTGAGGAAGAGGGGAGTATGAATGGAAACATACTTACACCTACCGTGGTGATAATTCCTACAACAGAAAGAGCACTGCAAATAAAAGCCGTTTTAACATGTTTTGCGGCAATAAATGTTAATAAAGCTGCAATAACTCCAACTCCTGGAGCGAGTAAGGTTATGGGAAAACTACGATAATTAGAAAACCATGCATCAGCTTCTCGGATAACTGTTTTGTAATGTGGGTTTGAGGGACCATCATGAGCTAAAGCGCTGGTCAAACTATAACCATCAATACCATAATGAAGCCAAATTCCTGCACCAATAAAGAGTAAGAAGGACAATAGAGCAGATATTTTCCCTGCATTTCGAGCTCGCTGTTGTAAATATCCCTCTGTTCTTAGGTTGAGAAAAAAAGCACCATGCATGGCAAGCATCAGTACAGAGAGTACTCCACATAATAGAGCAAAAGGATTCAATAAACCAAAGAAACTACCGGTATAAAATGGTCGTAAAGATTCATCAAAATAAAAAGGAACGCCTTGCAAAACATTGCCCACAGCAACCCCAAAGATCAATGCAGGGACAAAACCACCGACAAACAAAGCATAGTCCCAGAATGAACGCCATTGAGGATTAGTTAATTTTGAACGGTACTTAAAGCCAACTGGACGCAAGATAAGGGCCAATAATACCAACAGCATCGCCAAATAAAAACCTGAGAAAGAGAGTGCATATAAGATTGGCCAGGCAGCGAATATCGCACCACCCCTAAAATAAACCAGACTTGATTTCCTTCCCAAGTCGCACCGATGCTGTTAATTAAAATACGTCGCTCAGTATCTGTTTTTGCAATCCAGGGTAGCCACATTGCCACACCCAGGTCAAAACCATCCATGACTGCAAAACCAATCAGTAATAAACCGAGCAAAATCCACCATATGATTCGTAATGTTTCATAATCCAAAGGCATAATTGAATCTCCTAGTGAGCCATATTATCAGGGCCAAGACGGATGTACTTAACCATCAAGAAAATTTCAACGACGGCAAGAATTGAATAAAAGAGAATAAAACCAGTTATTGAGGTCAATACTTGAGCATTACTTAATGTAGATGTACCCATGGCAGTAGGTAATATATCCTGGACTGCCCAAGGTTGCCGTCCGTATTCCGCAACGACCCAACCTAGCTCTGCTGCAATCCAAGGTAATGGCAAGGAATAAAATGCCATACGTAAATACCAACGGGTAGTATGTAATTTACGTCTCATAGATAAGTAGAAGCCTACTGCAAATAAAAGAATGAAAAAGAATCCACAGGCGACCATAATACGGAAGGAGAAAAATAAAGGAGCGACTCGGGGCTTCAAATCATGTGCGGCTTGATTAATTTGATCTTCAGTTGCGTCAACAACTTGTTCCGTATATTTTTTCAAGAGCAGACCATAGCCTAAATATTTATTGTGTGCGGTAAAATCTGCTTTTGCTTGTTCGTCATTAGGATTTTTTTGTAATCGAGTTAATGCTTCATAAGCAAGCATTCCTTCTTTGATCCGTTCTTTTCCTTGTTCAATCAATTCTGAAATACCTTCCAGGGGTTCCGAGAAGGTTCGTGTTGCGATTAATCCTAATGCATAAGGGATGGTTATTGCGTAATCAGTGGTCATTGTTTCTTCATTAGGAATACCAAAAACCGTAAGACCAGCTGGGGCCTTTTCCGTATGCCACATGGCTTCGATGGTTGCGAATTTCATTTTTTGGTTTTGATTATCCAGATAACCGCTTTCATCGCCTAACACAACTACTGCTAAAGCGGATGCAAGTCCAAAACTTGCAGCTACAGTGATTGAACGTTTGGCAAAGTTTATATTTCTGCCTCGTAATAGGAAATATGCACTGATGGATAATACAAAAATTGAGCCTGTAACGTAGCCAGCACTGATAGTATGAACAAATTTGGCTTGAGCAACCGGATTAAACATTACAGCAACAAAATCGGTGACTTCCATGCGCATGGTATGGAAATTAAATTCCGCCCCCACAGGGTTTTGCATCCAGCCATTAGCAATCAAAATCCATAATGCTGAAAGATTTGTCCCTAAAGCAAGTAACCAGGTACAAAACATATGTTGGAATCGACTTAACCTATCCCAGCCGAAAAAGAACAAACCGACAAAAGTGGCTTCTAAAAAGAAAGCCATTAGACCTTCAATCGCCAGTGGAGCACCGAACACATCGCCCACATAATGGGAATAGTAGGCCCAATTTGTTCCAAACTGAAATTCCATAGTCAATCCGGTAGCGACACCCAGTACAAAATTGATACCGAAGAGAATTCCCCAATATTTGACCATTTGTCGCCAAATATCACGACCAGTCATTACAAAAATAGTTTCCATAATGGCTAAAAGTAACGACAACCCCAATGTGAGTGGAACAAAAAGAAAATGATAAAGTGCTGTTAGAGCAAACTGTAAACGGGATAGATCGACCAGATCACTACCAGGAATCATTACTCACCTCACATGTCATGTACTTATTGATAAAATCTTTAGATTTCCTATTTTGTCTTATAAAATGCTAAGGAATTCCCTAATTTATTTTTTTTCATAAGGAAGATATTCTTTTGCTTGAATTGTTCCTAACAGCCATTGTTCATTGCTTTGATGTGGTTTTTCCACGTTTTTAAAGCAAATTAACCATAATAAAATCAATAGACTAAATTTAATAATCACGGTTATAAGAATATCACGAGTCAAGGGCTTAAGCATTTTCTTTAACCCTCGTTTCTTGACTCAGTATTCCAAATTTTAAAGATTCTGCGATTAATGAAGCTTTGTGAACAATTTCTTCTGCCTTTTCCCTGGGCAAATGGTGTGCCGCTTCTTTCTGGAATAAATCCAGCCAACGAACAAAATGTGCTTCTGTAATAGGAGTGACTTGTTTTAATAGGACATGTTTTTGATAGGCATTGCCATGGTACTCATTGGTTTTCAACATGATGCTATTCCAAAATTGACACAGTAGGGTGATGTGTTCATCCCAATCAACGTGTGCCACATCATTAAAGATGGGGCCAAGGACCTCATCTTTTTGCACTTTTTGGTAAAAATGGGTCACGAGCTTTTCAATATGGGTTTTATTCAGCTCAGTCATATCACTATCTGCTGATATAAATTGGGATAATGATACTTAAGTTTCATTTTAAATACAACTTTAAATTAGTACCAAATTTGATTATTTCCTTATTTTTAATTAACTCAAGTAAAGCGATTGCATTATTAAACTTTTCGTTTTTAGCGCTGTATAACAAAGTTACAGTTTGGTGTTCTGCTTTTGTCGTGATCTTGGTAAGTTGCTCTTGCTTTTCAGCCAGCTCACCCGTGTAGCGTTTTTTAAATTCTTGCCATTTTTCAGGTTGATGGTGAAACCATTGACGTAACTCGTTACTTGGGGCAATTTCTTTTAACCATAAGTCTATAGCAGCCTTCTCTTTGTTTACTCCACGAGGCCATAATCTATCAACCAATATTCTGTATCCATCTGATGAATCAGCTTGTTCATAAATTCTTTTGATCTTTATTTCATGCATCATGCATTTCTTCTTGAGGAGGAAGCTTGAGTAATGGGTAGAGCTCAATTTTATTTTGAATAATATCTTCTAAACTAAACTGATCTAAAATTTCAAAAAAAGCTTTTTGTGCTTCCAGAAGAATTTTTCGTAATTTACATGCTGGTGCAATGCAACAATTTGCTTTATCTTGATTAAAACATGGGACTAAATCAAAGTGCGGCTCTAGTTTTAAAACAAGAGTTTTTAGATTAATCTCTGCAGGATTTTCAGCCATAATAATGCCGCCATTTTTCCCTCTAATTGTTTTAATAATTCCCATTTTTGATAAATTATGAATTATTTTTATTAAATGGTTATGTGAGATGGCATAAGCCGAGGCGATATCATTAATGGTGCATGTATTTTGTTTGAGTGCGATATAAATTAAAGCACGTAGCGAGTAATCAGTAAATTGAGTGAGTTGCATTCAACACCCTAAATTGTAAATAAGAGCTTATTATTTCTTTTTATTAGATGTATTTCAAATGCAATTTCAAGTCGTCAAAAAATCGACAGAGAAACTATTATTAAAGCGTACTTGAGCTATAATTAAATTTATGGAGTTGAGAAACGGGGAATGATCATGAGCAGAACTATTATGAGTAAAATCATATGCATTGGGATTTTTGCTCTAGGCTTATTTGCTGCTGGAATGAGTTCTGCTGGTGGTGGGTGGCACGGTGGAGGCTGGCATGGCGGTGGAGGCGGCTGGCATGGCGGTGGTTGGCACGGAGGAGGCTGGCACGGTGGTTACTACCATAATGGTTGGAACGATGGTTATGGCGGCTGGGGTACTGGGGTTGTTATCGGGGTTCCTTACTATAACGATTATTACTATCCCTCATGTCAAACTGTTCGCGTATGTAATCAATATGGACATTGTTGGTTACAAGAATCGTGCTATTAAAACTATAAAATATTAATTTAACCCACAATAAGTCATGTGGGTTTTTTTATTTAAAAAACATAAAAAGCTTTTAGTCGTATATAGACGCCGCAAATTGATAAAAGGATAGTATCTATTGGTAAAAATTGGTACTATTTTTGATTGTTTTCCATTTAACATGAGTTTCTTATGAATAACACAATAGAATATTTGAAGCATCTAAATTGGGAACATATCGCTTTTGCTACGTTTTTACTCTTTTTTGGTTATTTTTTTGCAAAAAAAATCAGCCACTGGGTGGAAAAAATAATTGAAAATCGATTTTCAAAACACCTCGCAATGTTATCAAGTCGGGTGATTTATTACGGCTTTTTTTTGCTGTTTTCGATTTCAGCATTGCATGAGATGGGGTTTAAATTAACTTTATTACTAGGGACTGCGGGTTTATTTACGGTAGCTTTAAGCTTTGCTTCGCAAACGGCCGCATCCAATCTAATTAGTGGGGTGTTTCTTTTATTTGAACGCCCCTTTAAAGTAGGGGACGTGATCTCCATTAAAGAGACTAAAGGAACAGTTGAAACTATTGACTGGTTATCCACTAAAATCAAAACCATTGACAATCGATTAATTCGAATTCCCAACGAGGGGTTAATTAAATCAGAAATTACCAACTTGAGTATATTTCCTCAAAAACGAGATGAGATCATACTTAGAATTGATGCGGTACATGATGTCAATAATATTAAGTCTTTACTCCATAAAATTTGTGAGGAGTGCAGTCATATCTTACCAACACCTAAACCTCAAATTTTGTTATCTCAGATGATTGATAGAGGCGGTGTTGAACTTAAAGTGTTGTATTGGTCAAAAAGCGATTTAGCTACAGTACGTGATGAAGTGCTCTCTGCAATTAAAATAACTTTTGAACGAGAAGCAATTAGTTTTGTTAATGATCGAATTTACATACCAACACTTCCTTCTTCTGCGACATCCTTACCTCTATAGTTGAAGATAAAGACAAAAACGGAATCAAAATCATTTGTTCCCATGTTAACTTTTTAAACAGGTTTCGTTTTGTTTTAGCTAAATTACAATATTAAGACCACTTGCGAGTCTGGCATACTAGGTGTATGTTGAATATGAATGGATTGGAAGTGGGAGTTGAAATGGAATCAACGATCGAAATTGTTGGCTATATTGCCTGTTGCTTGGTGTTGGCGACGTTCTATGTCAAAAGGATTTTGACATTACGTCTCATCGCAATTTGCTCCAATGTAGCCTTTATTATGTATGCACTTGGTAGTACTCTTTATCCGATTTTTGTTCTGCATGCGTTATTATTACCCTTGAACTTATATCGGATTTTTGAAATAAAGAGAGGGACACTTAACTCTGATTCGCGAATCTATATTAATAGACGATGAATGGTTAAGGAAATGTAAATAATAGTTACAAATGTCTAAAGAGATCAATGACATTTTTACTCTAGTTATTTTCATCATCAGAAAATGATTAAGTGGAAATTTGCCTAAAATTTAGGAATAAATTGAGTATATATGGGAAGTACTGCTGTTCAAAGCATGCATATAGAAGAAAGTTCTAATTGTGGGTGAAGTTTAACAAATCCGTTAATTTGAAAAATATTAAACCCAGGTTTCGTTATGCTTCACCCAGGATAATATTCTTTTGAGCAGCAATCATTTATTTTTCTGTTCGTGCTCAAGGAGCCATTGTTTTCGTAAAGTCCCTCCACCATACCCACCCAGGTTTCCACTGGTATTAATGATACGATGACAAGGAATAATAATTGAAAGCGAATTTGCACCATTAGCATTAGCAACTGCTCTGTAGGCAGTGGGTTTACCTAAGGTTTGGGCTTGTTCTGCATAACTTCTCGTTTCCCCATAAGGAATTAGTGTTAAAGCATGCCAAGCCATTTTTTGAAAAGGGGTACCTTGCATTTGGATTGGAGTGTTAAATTTTTTTAGCGTTCCTGAAAAATAAGCTTTGAGTTCTTTTTCAATCGATCGAAGTGGCGCTGTATCTCCGGGAATAATAGCTGCCTTCATTTTATTTCTTAGTCGTTCTACCTCACGCTCTAAGCCTCTTCTATCTACGAACTCCAAAAGATATAAAGCTTCATCATCAGCTACTCCAATCATTGGTCCAAGAGGTGAATCGAACCAGGAGGCCTTTAAAACACTAAAATGTTTTGCTAACTGCGAAGGTGCCGCTCCCATTATTTTAGAAAAAGCATCGCGAAAACCACTACTGGATTCATATCCAACATTTAGTTGTGTTTCAATCACCACTGTACCCTCACGAATTTGTTTCATGGCTATACCCATTCTTCTTGCACGTGCGTAAGCAACAAAAGTCATGCCGAAGCGTTTTTTAAATTGCCTGCGTGCAGTTGATGTATCAACTCCTAACGCGACAAAATCGCTGTCTTTCCATCTCTTTTCAGGATTGGCTTCTACAGCAGCAACCAATTTTTGAATTAAATGTGAAGCCTGATTAGGATAGGACAGTGGCTGGCAACGCATACACGGTCTATATGAAGCTAGAAGTGCTTCTTGAATTGTGCGAAAAAATTCACAGTTTTCAAATTTTGGTTTTTTTGCAGGACAAGTAGGCCGACAAAATATTCCAGTTGATTTTACTCCAACATAAAATTGACCTTCATATTTGGAGTTTTTAGTAAGTAAGGCCTGGTAATATTCTTTTTTTTCTGTATCAGTTAACATGTAATGCTCAAATCAGTTGTTTCAATAGTTACTATAGCTTTTTTTAAAAAATGTGCGACCGAAATTCAGGCATCGAATTTAAGAAAGAATTTATCAATTATCCATGACCATCCAATCTTCAGAAATTTAGGATGAAAATCTCATTATTTGTTACTCATGCTAAGTCTGGAGGAATTCCTCATTGCGGTTATACATAACGTATCCACCACCTATTATAGCTTGTGTTTAGTTTAGTGAAACACCTGTTCCTTGATAGACCTACAAACTATTGCTGCTAAAACACACAGGTTTTTCTATTTTTCCCTGAGATGGTAAATTTACTCGGGTCATACCGCACTGATCTGTTCTATAAAAAGGAATTTTTAATGAGTCCATAGTGGCCAAAGTTTTAGCATGAGGAAAGTGAAAACGATTATCAAAACCTAATGAGGCTATAGCATAGCGGGGGGTAACTTCGAGCAAGAATCGATAAGAAGACGAGGTTTTACTACCGTGATGAGGAACAATTAACACATCAGAAGCCAGTTGTTCTTGATATGTTTTTATTAAATAATCTTCGGCTTCTTTTTCAATATCACCGGTTAACAATATCTTTCCCGCTTTAGTGCTTACTTGCAAGATACATGAATTATTGTTTTTATTCTTAAAATGATGGGTGATTGGAAAAAAAATAAAATGAATACCATCCCACGTCCACCGTGGATAATCATGGCATGATTCACCATGACCGTAATAACGAGGTTCATTGACCAATAGTTGCTCTATGTGCATTCCTTTTTCAAGAGATTTGAGTCCTCCACGGTGATCTTTATCTGGATGACTAATGACCACGGCATCAATTTTTTTTATCCCTAAGGTTTTAAGGTAAGGTAAAATCACCATATTCCCTAGGTCATTTCCTTGAAAAAACCGATCTCCAGTATCATAGATCAACACATGATGTTGGCTTCTTATCGCAACGGCCAAACCTTGGCCTACATCCAAAATATCAATTACTGCTTCTCCTGGAGATAATACAGTGCGGAATGGGTAAAATGGAAGCATTACCCAGAGTAATGCAATCCATTGTAGGCGTTTAATAGGTAATAAAATCCACATCAGTAAAGCGCCCATCAAGAGAACCACCCATTCAATGCTATGGACCGAATAATTAATATTAACAACTTCTAAATGTTCGATAAGGCTTAATCCGTTGAATAACAGTGCAATCAGAAATGATAAGGGCTTCATTAAGAGGACGGCAACATTCCATGAACTGAGTGCCATCGTTATTAATGCTATGGGTACGATTAAAAAGCTAACTAGAGGAATAGCAAATAAATTCGCAATAAAACCATTAATGGAACCATACGAATACCAGTATAGGGTTAACGGCATGAGTCCAATTAAGCAGCTTAATTGTAAGGCTAAACTTCCTTTATATCCTTTTAACTTCCAACGTTGTTGAGTTAAAAGCAAACACGCGACAGCCAAAAAAGAAAAATAAAAACCTTGCATGAATACTGCGTGTGGTTCGATACATAAAACACCAAAGAGAGCATATCTCCATATTTGCCAGGCTGAAAAGCGCTGTTTTCCTAGACGATAGAAGGTATAAAAAAAACAGCCGATGAGTGCTCTTTGTACTGGTGGGGCAAATCCTGCTAAGAAAGCATATAATAAAGCCGCCAGGAGCCCGCTAACACTAGCAATATAGGGGGCTGGAATATACAAACAGCAGAAGGCGCTTTGAGACCATAGCCATCGAATCAGCCAATAAATCATTCCAGATATTAATGCAATATGTTCTCCTGAAATTCCGAATAAATGGGTGGTTCCTGTACGTCTAAATAGATCCCAATTTTGCGGGCTAATATGGTTGGTCAAATTTAAAGTTAATGCTTCAAAAACTCCTGCAGTAAATTGATTCGGTGCCAATTGGTTGAGTTTATTGCCTAGATGTTCACGTACTTGAAGCCAATTAAAATGAGAAGGAGATTCTGAGAGTAAATGATTGTTTTTAGAAAGAATATAGCCCGTCCAATGAATATGCCTTGTATTTAGTGTGCCGACATAATCGGCGCTTCCTGGGTTAAAATAATTTCGTGGTTTTTTTAACTTGGCGGTAAACTGCCATCGTTGCCCTACGTGTATTTCAGGAGCATTGTTATACCAGGCCAATTGAATTAATCCTTGAGCTGGATGCTGATCATATTCCTCAAGTGCAAATAGAAATTGTGTTTTAGAGAAATCTTGGTTAGGAATAGATGCAATTCTTCCTTGAATTATTACTTTAGGTATGACTGGACTATTGGGCATCCCTCTGGGTACATTAAGCAATTGATGCAGGCATGCGACTAACACCCCTAGAATAAAAAAGAGAATCAAGGAATACTTTGGACTGAGGAACAAAAAGAGTAGGCTAATTAGAGGCAAAGTACGATTGAGCGTATACAGGTAAAGTATGCCTGTGAAAAAGCAAAAAATTTCCATTTCATTTTAAGTTGGACCGTCCGTTAAACGGAATAGTAGAGAAGAGGGTTTTGTTTGTAAAGTAAATTTTTACTATGGCCGTACAGATATGAAGAACACTTTTAATTTAGATTATGGATAGTTCAGTTTAAATCAGCTTGGATTCCAACAACTAGGTTGTACGGCTCCTGTTGAGTCTACAGCTGTTTTTATATTGGATTGATCGATACTCAAACTCGCACAAGTCGCATCCTTAGTTTGATAACCCATGGGTGTTGCTGTCAAAGTATAAGTAGTGGTTCCTAACTTAGCTATGCGAATACGGTAAAAGCCTTGAGTCGATGTTTGCGGAAATGAAAGTAATGGGCTGCAAAGGACATTATAAGAAAAATGTTCGGCATAACATCGTTCCAGAGTGAATTGAGCTCGTATAAGTGTGGAGATGGCATCGGAACGATGCCTTTTAAGCAAGAAATGAACGTAGCAAGGGTAGGCGATTGCAGAAAGGGTGGCTATAACAAATAGGGTCATCATTAATTCAATTAAGGTGAATCCTTTTCTTCGTATTGGATTTACTTTGTACATCCTTATTACTATCCTTTTACACAAGTGAGCCTAATAGTGACTGCTTTAATCCCATTCGATAAATTTCTCGATTTCCGCACTTGCTACCTTGTATTGCCGATGCCTTTTTTTGTTCTGCGCAAAAGCATGAGGTCTATTGCATTGAATTTGATTTTTAAATGTTTTTAATGCATCTTCTAAATTTACAAAATCATAACCATTTCGTTTATACAAATTTATAATATCAGGCAAAACATAAGCATTAAGTAAATTTGCATGAATTAATAAAATTTGTGCTTGCTCGGTATTTTGATGAAATTCATTGTGTTCCTCAGCACGAAGTGTTTGTTGCCAAATAAAATCAAGATAAAAAGGCTTCAACTCATCTAAATAGGTGCGTCGATTCACTTCAGGAACTGATAACAAGCGTTGATTAAAAACAAAATCTTTGGAATCAATAGTAATTGGGGCAACTTGGTAATTCTTTCGGGCAAGATAACAGAGTATTTCTTCTTTTTTTTGTCCAGAGCTCATCGCCAAGTAAGGATAACGAAAATATTTAGGTTTCGTTAAAACAGGATGTAATATCTTGTCCGCACCTCGAATTTCCTCAATGTATTCTTGGGTATCCATTTTATTTAAATTAGCATGCGTGAGGGTATGATTACCTAAACCAAACCCAGCATCGCGGAATTTATGCAGTATTTCCCAATTATTTTTACGTACTTCACTGGCAATAATAAATCCAGTAGCAGGAATTTGCTCTTTAGTCATGGTTTCAATCATCATGTTTAAATGAAAATTTCGATATTCGCCAACAAAAGGTAAATCATCGATGGTGATGGAGACTATTTTTTTGGGGGAAAAAGATTTTTTAGGGGACTCTTTTTTTATATCGTAATTTTCTTGTGATTGATCCTCGGAATCTAAGATACTCACATTATTAGCGGAGTCCGTAGCAATGCGATGACCAAATGCAAAACTGGTACTCTGACTCGCTATTAAAACCAACAGAATAAATGATATTTCTTTAATAAATAATTTAATTTTCATTAGATGCAAGGTACAAACAAGTAGGGAAACCGACATTGTAACAAAAAATTAGCCTAAATGGCTTATTAGAGACGGGTTGTTTACAAAAATATAGATAAGATGACCAAATTAGTCATCTTATCCTAAAGAGTAGGTTAAAAAGCGTGAAGATTAAACACTAACCGTTTTTGTTCTGACCTACCGTAGCGGGTGTATGTTCTAGTTCCTCATCACTGTCCTCTTCCTCTATGGCTTTACTTCCAAAGAATGTTTTATTGAATGCAGAAGAGAAACTGCCTAAATATCCTTTAGATTCTTTAGGTTCTTTTTTGATTTCTTTTTTGGTTTCTTTTTTAAATTCCTCGACGGCAATTTTCAAGGAGGCCATGCGGCACTCAAAGATCATATCGATGAGTAAATTAAACGCTCCTTTAAGATTAAAGTCTGCAATTGCTGAAAACATATGGCTGCTACGAATTGCCTTCTTACCATTATTTTTCGGAGCTACTGTCATAAATTGCATAAATTGAGTTGCAGAGGTAACCAAGGTCTCAACATCTCGGGGTTTTACTTCATCTACACCAAGAATTTTACTTAATCCATTGAAGATAATGGATTGTTCTGGGCTCGTAAGGTATGAAGAGGAATATTCTTTTAGGATTTGTTTATGAACTAGATGCATGGATCCAGCTAAAATAGCTACTTTTTCAGATTCATTAATTTCTGAATGTTTTAATGTTTCTCTTATTGCGTTCAGAAAGCGAAGTTGAGCAATTCGCTCTGATGATTTTAACTTTTCAATCTTAGAAACATTTTTGTCCGCAAGTTCATCTTTGATTAATTCATCAAGAGCTTTATTGAGTTTATCCCAACCAGCAAATCGATCGGTTGCAGAGGCAGGCGATTTTTTAATTGCTTTGTATCTACTGATTTCAGCATTTGTTTCCGCATCATTAGTAAAAGAAGCAACGATTGCTTTTTGGGCGTCTTTTTCAAGTTCATAGGATGTTTGAATGAATTTGTCTAAGCTTTCGGTTGGGATAGCTGTTAACATATGGTTTTTTGTAAATCCATTACGCGAATCATGCCCTTGAAAAACCTGATTTAGGAACCCGTTTATTGCGGTATAGAATTTAGAAACTTGATATATGTCAGGCTTGTCTTCTGCTTTGGCTTCCTCACTAATTCCAACTGCATCCTTAAGGCAAGCACTCAGTAAACCGGGTGAGTCAATACTTCTACGGTTGTTTTCGATGTCTTGGATTGTCGTTAACATTGCGCCATAAAAAGCATTTGTTAGATTTGTTACATTCTCAAGAGCTTTGTCTTTTTTTTGGATGTCTTCTGTAGTTGGAGAGAACTTTTCTTTTTCTACTGATTTCTTCTTTTCGTATTCTTTTATGGTATCTAGAAAGGGTTGTGCTTGTTCTTCGATTTGAGAAAGTATTGCAGAAAGGTATTGTAGTTCATATTTTCTTTGAGGGTTGCTATTAAGGTCTTCAATTTTTCCTTTATTTTCACGTTTTAAGAAAATATCAACGGTATCATCAAAATGTTTTCTTAATTCACTTAGTTCCTTTAATACAAACGTCATGTTAGTCTCCAAATGTCCAATGGATATATGTAAGATCTTCTTACAAGGCCTCAGTGTAAACTAAAGTAAACCGCTCGTCATGTATTTTCATTATACAATTTCAGTCTTTTACTAAAAACATATAAAATTCATTACCTTATATCGCTAATTACAATTAAAATGAGGATGTTTTTTATTAATGAACATAAAAAAATTGTATTAATTAAAATAAAGGGTAATATTTCTGTCATTTTTTATTGAATGCTTAATCAATGTAACTTGATAAAGCGAGCGAAACTTCAGATTTATAGATTTTGCCTACATGCAAGAGAGAAGATTTTTAATGAGGATCTGTTTTGAATATTGAAAACGAAAAACAGTTGCAACACCAATTTTTTTATAATGCCCAATTTGCATTAGTCTTTCTTCTGGTCTGTCGAATAATTTCTATATGTTTTATTCCTTTGAATGATGTTTCCGAAGCACGTTATGCAGAAATTGCACGCAAGATGTTGGAAACCGGGAATTGGGTCACGCCTCTCCATGATTATGGCGTTCCTTTTTGGGCGAAGCCGCCGTTGTCTACTTGGTTATCTGCTTTTTCGATGAAACTTTTTGGGGTTAATGAGTTTGCGGTTCGTTTGCCCGGTCTATTGTTATCTTTGATTACGATATGGCTTATTTGGTATGTGGTTAAAAGGCATAGTGGTCATGTAATTGCTATGGTCACAACAATAATACTTGCGGGGACATTGTATTTTTTCCTTGATGCAGGAACTGTAATGACTGATCCATCTTTAGTTCTTTGCATTACTTTGGTCGAAATCGCGTTTTGGCGAGCGGTGGTGGATGACAGCAAACTTTGGTCTTATATTTTTTTTGTAGGTCTGGGGTTAGGTTTGTTAGCAAAAGGCCCTGTTGCGATTGTTTTATCAGGCATGCCCATATTTTTTTGGGTTTTATTACGAAAGCAGTGGCGTAATTTATGGAAGCGCTTGCCTTGGATAAAGGGCATATTACTCATGCTTGCTATCGCTCTTCCTTGGTACATTTGGGCAGAAATAAGAACGCCGGGATTTTTAAATTATTTTATTATTGGCGAGAATTTCAATCGATTTTTAAAACCAGGATGGGTCGGTGATAAGTATGGTTTTGCCCACCAGCAAGCTTGGGGAATGATTTGGGTATATGCTGTCATTGGTACTTTACCTTGGTGTGTGCTTGGCGCTGCATGGTTTATTAAATACAAACATAATGCACGCAAAGTATTTGTCGATAACGATGGTTGGTTGAGTTATTTTTTTCTATGCACCGTCGTTCCAATACTCTTTTTTACTTTTTCTCGAAACATTATTTACACCTATATTTTTCCAAGCCTTCCTGCTTTTTCAGTGTTTTTTGTTACATATTGGGATCGCGTTGGTGCCATCACCAGAGCTAGACAGCTTATTACAGGTCTCTCTGTACTGGTCGGAGTACTCTTTCTGGGGGCGACTTTTTTATTTAATGCAATGCCAGAAGCAATATCCAAAACGGAAAAATTGGTAGTTGCTTCCTGGTTAAAGCAACATCCTGAAGCTGGAAGCTATCTAATTTATTGGAGTTTCAAAACTGAATTTTCCGCTCAATTTTACTCAGGAGGTCGAGTGAAATCTGCTCTGAATAATAAAGAACTTTGCCGATTGCTGGACAATGGACGAGAAAATTATTTAGTAATTAAACCCTATTATACGCCCGATGTTTCACCTGAGTTGTTTTCCAAAATGATTCTAATTCAGCGTGTGTATGCGGGTGATAAACGTTTTTTATTGATGCGTATACCCCGTTCAGCACGGATACCTTGTCGAAACATAAAAACAGCGGAAGCTGAATACTGGAAATATTATTACCTTGAACAAGGGGATATCTTAAGCCACGTAGTCACTCCAAATTTGTTCAATAAAGATACCAATTTATTTAGAGTTTTGGTATAATCGGGCGCAATTTTTAAGCCATAAGGAGTAACTGTGTCGCAATCTGTTGCAGTGGATTCGAGAGCTTTTGTGCCACGTGGTGATTTAATGGCCTGGGTTGTGTGTCTTTCCGCAGGACTCTTTTTTTTATATGAATTTTTTCAACTCAACATTTTTGATGTAATCAATCAACCTTTACGGGATGATTTTCATATTGATGCAACTCAATTAAGTTGGATGTCCAGTGCTTATTTGTGGGCAGATATTCTATTTCTTCTCCCAGCGGGAATTATTCTGGATCGTTTTTCTACACGTACAGTTATTTTAAGCGCGATGTTTATTTGTGTTCTTGGTACTGTAGGTTTTGCATTAACACACTCATTTATCTTGGCTTCATTTTGTCATTTTCTTTCCGGAATAGGTAATGCATTTTGTTTTTTATCCTGCGTAGTCTTGGTATCGCATTGGTTTCCACCTAGAAGACAAGCTCTTGTTATCGGGTCTTTGGTCACTATGGCTTTTGTTGGCGGTATGATGGCTCATACTCCTTTTGCGTATCTTTATGAATTATTTGGATGGCGCAAAGCTTTGTTAATTGATGGGGCAGTTGGTGCAGGATTGCTGCTGTGGATTTACTATATGGTAAGTGATAAACCCGCCGAGTCACCCCTGAAAATTCGTACCAATCAGGGACAAGTCATTTCGGGATTTATAAACGCATTATCTAATTCACAAAATTGGTTAGCAGGTTTTTACACCTCTTTTCTTAATTTACCCATTATGGTTTTATGCGCTTTATGGGGCGCGAGTTACTTGCAAGTAGTTCATCATTTACCCGAAATGGTTGCCAGCAATGTTGTCAGTTTGATTTTTATGGGAAGTGTTATTGGTTGCCCATTAGCAGGATGGTTGTCTGATTCTCAAGGGCGTCGGAAACCTTTAATGGTCTGTGGAGCTATTGCAACCCTTATCACTGTAGTTCCCTTATTCTTAGATATCGTTTTATCGCAATTTGCTCTAAGTATTATCTTTTTTGCCTTAGGCTTTTTTACCAGTACACAAGTGATTTCTTATCCTTTAGTGGCTGAAAGTAATTCTGCTGAAAACACCGGGGCTGCTACAGGTATTGCCTCAGTAATTATCATGGGGGAGGTGGTGTAGGCCAAGTACTCTATGGTTGGTTAATCGCCCATCATGCTGGGTCGGCAGTAATAACTTATTCGGTGGCTGATTTTCAATACGCCATGTGGATGTTCCCAATAACTACGGTTGCGGCTTTAATTGCCGTATTAATAACCCGTGAAACATATTGCAAGCGATAAAGCTGAGGAGTAAAGATGCAAGTTGTGGATGAGTTTCAAGGATATAATGAGATAAAATCGTCATTATTACCCTGGATGGTGTGTTTTGCTGCGACCTTATTCTTTTTTTATGAGTTTATTCAGGGGAATATGTTTGCATCCATCGCTGCAAATATCATGCAGGATTATCAGATACAAGCAGATAAAATGGCATGGCTCTCAAGCATTTACTATCTTTCTAATGTATTGTTTCTTTTTGTCGCGGGGATGGCTCTCGATCGCTTCTCCATTAAAAATACTTTATTAATCGCAATGTTTTTATGTGTGGTGAGTACGTTTCTATTGGCTTATTCTCATTCTTTTTATATGGCCTTATTTTGTCGATTTATCACAGGCATAGGTAGTGCGTTCTGTTTCTTAGGGCCTGTACGTTTAGCATCTCATTGGTTTCCACCCAAGCGTATGGCTTTGGTGACTGGAGCAATAGTCACGATGGCAATGGCTGGAGGTATGTTGGCACAATATCCGTTAACCAAGCTCGTTATTTTGGTTGGATGGCGTCAGGCAGTACAAGATGTAGGAATTCTTGGTTTTGCTATGCTGATTGTTATGTTTTTTTGGATAAAAGAAAGACCGCAAAAAGCAATAAGGCAAGTTGTTAAACCAATTAATGTTTTCTCAGCCGCTAAAAAGGCTTATTTGAATACTCAATATTTGCGGGCTGCATTTTATGCCAGTCTAATGAATATGGCTATTGCCGTATTCGGTGCCATGATGGGGACTTTATATTTAGTGCAACGGCTGGACATTAGTTCTTCGCAAGCCTCGGTAGTAAATGGAATGTTATTTTTGGGGTCGATTGTAGGTTCCCCTTTAGTCGGTTGGATATCTGATAAAATGGGTTTACGAATTATGCCAATGAGAATTGGGGTAATTGCCTCCTTATTAACTTTGCTCGCAGTACTCTACCTCCCTGTCTCTTATAGCATGATGGCATTTTTGTTTTTCTTGCTGGGTTTCTTTACTTCAGCGCAAGTGATTAGTTACGCATTAGTGGCAGAGAGTAGTTCTCCTGCAATGACCGCAACTGCTGTAAGTGTCATTTCAATATTGACACAAGGCGGTTATATTGTGTATCAAAATATGTTCAGTTATTTATTAACGAATCATGGGGATATGCAGATGGTGAACGGAACCCCTGTTTATCTACTTGATGCATATCAATATGCTGCAATTATTTTACCCGTAGGACTATTAATTGCTTTCCTCATGTTGATGGGGTTAAAAGAAACACGCTGCCAACATACTGAGGTCTAAGATGACAGGGAGAGTTTGTATATTACTGATGGATTCTTTTGGCATTGGGGCAAGTTTAGATGCCCATCGTTATGGGGATGCGGGCGCTAATACATTTGTTCATATTCATGAAGCATGTGAACGTGATGAGTGCAATCGAGAGGGGCTTCGCCAAGGCCCTTTAACTTTGCCTAATTTGGCCAAACTAGGACTTTACCATGCAACTCTAGCAAGTTGTGGATTGCGTTTTGTTGAATTGTCTAATTTTTCTGAACCTGTAGGCCATTATGGTTATGCAGTAGAACAGAGCTTAGGGAAGGATACTCCAAGCGGACATTGGGAGTTAGCAGGGGTCCCAGTGACGTTCGAATGGGGTTATTTTCCCGAACAACCATTTTGCTTTCCTAAAAAATTAATTGATACCTTTATTCAACGAACTGGGTTACCAGGGGTTCTTGGTGAGAAACATGCGTCAGGAACTACAATTCTTGATGAGTTGGGTGAAGAACACATCAGAACAGGAAAGCCTATAGTTTATACTTCCGCAGACAGTGTATTTCAAATTGCCGCCCATGAAGAACATTTTGGATTACAGCGGTTGTATGATATCTGTGAAATTGCACGTACTTTGGTCGATGAATATCAGATTGGACGGGTAATTGCCCGACCTTTTATTGGTCAACCAGGAGCATTCAAACGAACTCCACATCGTAAAGATTATGCAACGTTACCTCCCGAAAAAACCCTACTTGATTACATGAAAGAATCCGGTCGCGAAGTAATTGCCCTAGGAAAAATTGCAGATATTTATGCTCATCAGGGAGTAACCCAAGTGATTAAGGCTGATGACAACATGGCCTTGTTCGATGCTACTTTGGCTGCAATGAAGACTGCTCCGGAGGGTAGTTTAGTTTTTACTAATTTTGTAGACTTTGATTCCTCATTTGGCCATCGTCGTGATGTAACGGGTTATGCTCATGCACTTGAAGCGTTTGATGCACGTCTTCCAGAGCTCGATGCTTTATTAAAGCCCGATGATCTAGTTGTTATTGCAGCCGATCATGGGTGTGATCCTACTTTTCCTGGATCTGATCACACAAGAGAGCATATTCCTGTATTAGCATATGGCCCTAACATTAAAAGCCGTTTCATTGGACGTCGCGATACCTTTGCTGATGTAGGCCAAAGTATCGCACAACATCTTGGATTAGAGAATTTATCACATGGAGTATCTTTTTTAATCTGAATCGTAGGCCAAAAAAGTTGTTTACGGCCTGCGCCCACTTAAATTATTGTGACGGGGTGAACGTCATAGTAGAAATCCAAAACCATAAATTCGGAATTTCCCTGGGTTACACCCCAGGTTACATTCTGATGTCACGGCATGAATAGTAATAATTTATTCATTTTGTGACCCCTTGTTTTTTTGTTTATCATCCCCATGTATAGGGTTCCGATTTGATTTGAGGATTTTATTTTGGAACAATTTCGTGGGACAACCATACTTTCAGTACGACGCGGAAATCAAGTGGTTATCGGTGGAGATGGCCAGGTAACTCTAGGTAATACCGTGATGAAGGGGAATGCGCGTAAAGTGCGACGCCTCTATAAAGATCAAGTAATTGCTGGTTTTGCTGGCGGTACTGCAGATGCGTTTACTCTTTTTGAACGTTTTGAGAGCAAGTTGGAAATGCATCAAGGTCATTTGGTCCGTGCCGCAGTTGAGCTCGCTAAAGATTGGCGAACAGACAGAATATTGCGCCGACTCGAAGCAGTTCTTGCTGTTGCGGACGTCAAATCTTCCCTCATTATCACAGGTAATGGCGACGTAATCGAACCAGAGCAAAGCTTAATTGCAATTGGTTCAGGCGGTCCTTTTGCGCAAGCAGCTGCACGCGCATTGATGGAAAATACAAAATTATCTGCTGTAGAGATAGTGCGTAAAGCATTAAACATTGCTGGCGATATCTGTATTTATACCAATAACAATTTAACTATAGAAGAATTAAATAATGGCGACAAATAACAGCAAGATGACTCCTCGTGAGGTTATTCGAGAAGTGATGACTCCTCGTGAAATTGTCCAGGAATTGGATAAATATATTATTGGCCAGGATGATGCGAAAAGGGCAGTAGCAATTGCATTACGTAATCGTTGGCGACGTATGAATATTAAAGATACCGCTTTGCGCAATGAAATCATGCCTAAAAATATTCTTATGATTGGGCCCACTGGTGTGGGTAAAACGGAAATTGCTCGACGTTTAGCTAAATTAGCACGTGCTCCTTTCATCAAAGTCGAAGCAACAAAATTTACCGAGGTGGGGTATGTTGGACGCGATGTAGATTCTATTTTGCGTGATTTGGCAGATATCGCGGTAAAACAAGAGCGTGAATTTGCGATGAAAAAAGTAGAGCACTTGGCTGAAGATGCGGCTGAAGAGCGTATTCTGGATGTATTGCTTCCGCCCGCCCGCGGCAGTTTAACACCTAGTGAAAAAGACAGTACAGCCAGACAAGTCTTTCGTAAGCAATTGCGTGAAGGGATTCTTAATGAGAATGAAATTGAAATAGAAATTTCAGCAACACCTATTGGCATTGAAATTATGGCTCCTCCAGGCATGGAAGAAATGACAAGCCAATTACAATCCATGTTTCAACAAGTGGGCACTCACCGTACAAAAACACGTAAAATGACTATAGGTAAGGCGATGCAGATTTTACGTGAAGAAGAGGCGGCTAAGCTCATTAATGAGGATGATATTAAGACTCATGCCATAGAAAATGTGGAACAAAATGGGATTGTCTTTATCGATGAGTTGGATAAAGTAGCACGACGAACTGAGAATGCAGGGGGCGGGGATGTTTCTCGTGAAGGCGTACAAAGAGATTTATTACCCTTAGTTGAAGGAACTTCGGTGACCACAAAATACGGTATGATTCGTTCGGATCATATTTTATTTATTGCATCTGGGGCATTCCATGTTGCTAAGCCGTCTGATTTGATTGCTGAATTACAAGGAAGATTGCCTATCCGAGTTGAATTATCTGCCCTTTCTGTTGAAGATTTCGTGCGTATTCTCACAGAACCTACTGCATCACTAACACTGCAATACAGTGCTTTAATGGCTACTGAAGGATTGACACTAACTTTTGATGAGTCAGGAATTAGAAGGATTGCCGAAGTAGCTTGGCAAGTAAACGAGCGTACAGAAAATATTGGCGCGCGTAGGCTCTATACCGTGATGGAACGGTTATTAGAAGTCGTTTCGTTTGAAGCTACAGATAAAGCAGGTGAATCTGTTCATGTGGATAAAGCATATGTTGAAAAAAATCTCGGACAGCTGGTAGCCGACGATGATTTAGCCCGTTATATTCTATAATAGAGCAGTCTGAGACTCACATAGCGAACCCGTATTATGCAATAAATCTATTGTCCCTTCACGGGTTTCGCTAGTTCTCTGATGACCTATCAACCCCCCTTCAAATCTTCAATGCTATACCTTTTTTAATTTTCGCAGGACTTGATTCAATTGTAATTTTGGTATGTGATTAAAGAGAAACTGCAAGTTCTATAAAACGGCTGTTCTCACGGAGGAGAAAAAAATGTCACATCAACCGAGTTCTATTGCTACAATAAGAAGTGAAGATCTTGAGTTAGAAGAAGGCACCGATGATTCTTCCGAAAATGATGAATCTCATTCTTCCTGTATTGGTGTAAGAGCATATTCATTTTTTAATTCTCACAAATTTCCTTTAGATTCCAAGGCTTATACCAATATTTGGGATAAAAGTAAGGGAAATTCAAATCATAGAAGAATCAAAGCATTGCTTATCGATTATACTAAAGAAAATTGTTTATTCGGTTCCTTCATTGGACGTATGATTGCAGGATATTGGAATAGACATCACGTTCGTGCAGTAAGTAAAATAATCGCGAATATGGCAGTTAATAATTATTATGATTCAGCTGATGATATTGTCTCTGATTTGAAAACCTTAAAACCTAGAAAAGGAGGAGCTTTGTATCAGCTAATAAAGTTTATTGAAATGAAATTGGAAGCGCAATTAAAGTATGATTTTAAATTTTAACCTGGAAAAAGCAGTTGAGCCGTTATGATCAGTAAAAACCCGATAGGTTCTGTACTATTTGTCCAAACCCAACTGCTTCCTCAATTTAAGGTAATGGAGTTGTTTGATGTCTAATCCTTATGTTTTAGTTTTATATTATTCGCGCACCGGTTCGGTAGCGCAATTAGCACAATATCTTGCGCGTGGTGTAGAACGTGTTGGGGGGATTGAAGCACGTTTAAGAACGGTTCCCCCTGTTTCTACTACCTGTGAAGCAGTTGATAAGACGATTCCAGATGAGGGGGCGCCTTATGTAACTTTAGATGATTTGCGTCAGTGTCATGGACTAGCTTTAGGTAGCCCGACCCGTTTTGGAAATATGGCTGCTCCTTTGAAATATTTTCTGGACAGTACTTCCTCTTTGTGGCTGGCAGGTGATTTAGTAGATAAACCAGCTTGCGTTTTCTCTTCTTCTGCAAGTATGCATGGAGGCCAGGAAACTACATTATTAAGTATGATGTTACCTTTATTGCATCAAGGGATGATTTTATTGGGCGTGCCTTATTCGGAGTCCTCTTTGAATGATACAGTGAGTGGTGGAACACCCTACGGTGCGACGCATGTTTCTGGCGTTGCAAATGATCGACCTCTGAGTCAGGATGAAATTAATCTAGCCCGCCATTTAGGTGAACGTTTGGCACGAGCTGCTCTTAAATTGTGCAAAAATAATGAGCATTAATTGGGGTAATTAAAAGCGTAGTAAAGAGTTTTTATGATAGCATTTGGGCGTTCTTGATTTGTCCGGGCTGCAATAAATAAATTGAGTGAAAAAAATGAAAGTAATTAGTTTTAATGCCAATGGGATACGTTCAGCAGCGCGTAATGGATTTTATGAGTGGCTTGCGATGCAAGATGCTGATTTTGTTTGTATACAAGAAACGAAGGCACAGCCAGAACAATTAATTCCGGAGGAATTATATTATCCACGCGATTATTTCTGTGATTATTATTCAGCACAAAAGAAAGGGTATAGTGGAGTGGCAATTTATGCACGGCACAAACCGAATCGTATCGTAAGAGGTATGGGTTTTGATTATTGCGATAATGAAGGTCGCTACATTCAATTTGATTATCCAAAATTTAGTATTGTCTCGCTTTATTTACCTTCTGGAACTAGTGGTGAGGAGCGTCAAACGGTCAAGTATGGTTTTCTCGAACAATTTGCTGAGCATTTGATTCGATTAAAAAATGAGGGACGGGAGTTGATTGTGTGTGGTGATTATAATATTGCCCATAAACAAATCGATTTAAAAAACTGGCGAGGCAATCAGAAAAATTCTGGATTTTTACCTGAAGAACGGGCTTGGATGGATAAATTGTTTGGAGCCATGGGTTTTGTTGATGCATTTCGTGTGCATAATCAACAAGAAGAGCAATATACTTGGTGGTCTTTTAGAGGACGTGCATGGGACAAAAATGTTGGGTGGAGAATAGATTATCAAGTGGTTACTCCTGGGTTAACAGAACATGTAGTCGACAGTCGAATTTTTCGTGAACCCCGCTTATCAGATCACGCTCCTTTGTTAATTGAATATAAAGGAGATTGGTGTGCTTAAATTAGCAAGCTGGAATGTGAATTCTTTGAAGATACGGTTGGATCAAGTTTTGGAATGGTTTGATTCTTCGCGTGTGGATGTTCTTGCGCTCCAAGAAACAAAATTGCTTGATGAGAATTTCCCTATAACCCCATTTATAGAAAAAGGCTATCATGTTGTATTTTCAGGACAGAAGACATACAACGGCGTTGCTGTAATAAGTCGGTATCCTTTTTCTGATGTTCTCATGGATATCCCTGATTTCATTGATCCACAACGACGTATTTTGGTGGTTACGATCGCAGGTATTCGCTTGATCAATTTGTATGTTCCTAATGGGTCTGAATTAACTTCAGATAAATATCAATACAAATTAAATTGGTTGCAAAAAGTTACTGCTTTTATTCAGCAGCAAATGAGTCTTTTCCCCAATTTAGCTGTAGTTGGAGATTTTAATATCGCTCCTGAAGATCGAGATGTCCATGATCCTGCTGAATGGATTGGATCTGTATTGGTTAGTCCTGCTGAACGAGAAGCCTTTATGCAATTATTACAACTTGGCTTACATGACAGTTTTAGAAATTTTATGCAGGAGGAACAAATATTCAGTTGGTGGGATTATCGTGCGGGGGCATTTAGACGTAACCGAGGCTTACGTATTGATCATATTTTATTGAGTAAAACACTTAATGGGTTATGTAGGCAAGCAGTGATTGATAAGGAGCCACGTAAATCAGAAAGGCCTTCCGATCACGCACCTGTATGGGTTGAGCTAGATCTTATTGTGAGTTAAATGTAGCGGAGTAGAAATCGGGTAGGGTAGATGAGTTTATGAACCCGGGTTCCGGCTTCGCCTTCACCCAGGCACATTAGAATTTCATTACTTATTTTGCAAGGTTTCAAATAGAAACCAAATTCGTCGTTCTGTTTCATCAATATAAACTTCCAAGATACTCGTTGTAGCGAAATCATTTTTTTTGCTACATACCTCATGAACTTTTCGTAAATTTTTTAAGAACCCTTTATTATCTTCCAGTAGATTTTGCAGCATATCCTCTGCAGAAAGGGTTTCATTGGTATCTCGAAGCGTTTGTAATTGTTTAATCTCTCCAATAGAGTGAATTGTCCGTTCTCCTAATTTGCGTACCCGTTCGGCTAAAACATCAATCATCGCAAAAATTTGTTCACTTTGCTCATCTAATAAAAGATGATAATCCCGATAATGAGGTCCTGTCATATGCCAATGGAAATTTTTGGTTTTAACAAATAAGGCAAATGTATCAGCCAAAAGAGGATTAACCGCCTCAGCAATTTTGCGACGATCCCTTATATCGAGGTCATTTGGTGTTTCAAGCTTATAGAGTTCCAGTTTTTTCATTTTAACTCCTGTTAAATTAATTCGTTTTTATAAGCGTAGACCAATCGTGCCTATTTTGTTTCAATGATGTTGAAATATTAAGATCATTGTTTCATTTAATAGACCAAGAGGGTATAACCGCGGTTTCCTTTTGATAAAAATTGCTTTACAACAGTTTTTCTGCTATTGTTTTGCGTCATTTGTACAGAGTATGGTGCCTGGCGTTGGGTTCAGGTGGCGATACTTATTTAAACTATAGAGAGTCGTATTATGAAGGCATCAATTCATCCAGAATATAAAAAAGTTAAAGTAATATGCAGTTGCGGTGAGGAATTTGAAACTCGTTCAACTTTATGTAAAGATTTGAACATTGAAGTATGCTCACAATGTCATCCCTTTTATACTGGTAAACAAAAATTAGTAGATACTGGTGGTCGTGTTCAGAAGTTCCGTGATCGTTATAGCCAGCGTTCTACTCAAGCTGCTAAAGAAGAAACGAAATAAGGCGCGCGTTATTTGCGCCTTATTTGAATATACTTCATTCGAAGTATATCTTATTGACAGATTGTTCCTGCAATGCTAATTTCGGTGTCGCAGGTTCTTGACGTCCAATTATTGTCTCCATCTTATCATCCATTGGCTGTTTCTCTTATATTTTAGTAAGGGTTCATAGTCAGATGTTTGTGTGCCTGTAGCACAATGGTTGTACAATAAATTGAATAATGGTTGGTAGGATTTTTTGACCTTACTTAAGTTTTATTTCTGTGTAAGAGAGTGAGTACTTTGGATAATGACGTTTTAAAGCAGTGCGCATTGGATTATCATGAGTTTCCAACTCCCGGAAAACTTGGTGTTCATATTACCAAATCAACTGACTCTCAGAGTGATTTGTCTCTAGCTTATACACCGGGTGTTGCTGCCCCGGTGATTGCAATAGCAGAAAACCCCGAAGATGCTTATCGTTACACTAATAAGGGAAATTTAGTTGCGGTAATGACTAATGGTACTGCGGTGCTGGGTTTGGGGGATCTTGGACCTCTTGCGAGTAAACCAGTTATGGAAGGTAAAGCTGTTTTATTTAAGCGTTTTGCAGGTATTGATGTATTTGACATCGAAATTGATGCTCATGATTCTCAAGCATTTATCTCCACAGCCAAACGTATTGCCCCCACTTTCGGAGGAATTAACCTAGAAGATCTTAAAGCTCCGGAATGTTTTGAGATTGAGCAGGCGTTAATTGAGCAATTGAATATTCCTGTATTTCATGATGACCAGCATGGTACTGCTATAGTGGTTGCCGCAGCTTTGCTAAATGCCCTTGAATTGCAGCAAAAAAAATTATCCGATGCCAAAATTGTATGTATTGGTGCAGGAGCTGCGGGAATTGCTTCGATGCGATTGCTTGTTGCAATGGGCGCCCATAAAGAGAATATGTTACTTTTGGATACTAAGGGAGTTATCCATTCAGGTCGTGCCGATCTAAATGCTTATAAATTTGCTTTTGCACGTACGACTGAATGCCGGACTCTAGCTGATGCACTGGTAGATGCAGATGTATTTATTGGAGTTGCCAAACCGAATTTGTTGGACGCAGATCTATTAAAATTGATGGCACCTAAGCCTGTTATTTTTGCTTTATCTAACCCTGACCCTGAAATCAGACCTGAATTAGCATTTCAAGTACGTAATGATTTGGTTATTGCTACTGGACGTAGTGACTATCCTAACCAAGTCAATAATGTGTTGTGTTTTCCCTATATTTTTCGTGGTGCGTTGGATGTACGTGCCAAGTGTATTAATCAATCGATGCAAATTGCGGCAGTTGAAGCTATCCGTCAACTGGTGCATGAGCCTGTTCCCCAGGTAGTGAAGGATAATTACCCAGGTGTTACGCATTGGGATTTTGGCCCTAACTACATCATTCCCAAGCCTATTGACCCTCGTTTAAGAGAACGAGTCCCTGCTGCTGTGGCTGAAGCTGCAATAGCAAGCGGCGCGAATCAAGTAAGTTGTAATTTAGAATAAAAGTAGCATCCCGAATGCATGAGGGATCTCAAGGTGTAGCAGTATGCCATGTGAGATGTTCCTGTTTGCGCTCGGGATAAAAATAGGTGAATTGTAGGTATGAATTTCACTGTTGAATTTTGAAACAGTGCTTGTTCTTGCCTAACAAATAGTTAAGGAGATTACTTTGCTTTCTGAAAACCGGAGAAATTACGCATTAATTGGATGGCTTATTTGTGGTCTTGGAGCGGTATTTTACAGTTACGAATATTTGCTTCGAATAGCACCTAGTGTCATGGAAACTGCTCTACGTGAGCATTTTAATTTGTCTGCAACAGGTTTTGGGCACATTTCATCTATATATTATTATGCATATGTCCCTATGCAATTACCTGTAGGGATTATGATGGATCGCTATGGTCCTCGAAGATTGTTAACTGTAGCCTGTTTCATTTGCGTCGTTGGAACATTTTTATTCACAGGTACAACCTCGTTTTGGGTTGCAGCTTCAGGACGATTTTTAGTAGGATTAGGCTCTGCTTTTGCCTTTGTGGGAGTATTAAAACTTGCTACAATTTGGTTGCCTGAGAATAAACTCGCTATGGTCTCTGGAATTACCTCAGCATTAGGAACAGTCGGTGCCATGCTGGGGGATAATTTTTTAGAGCTTTTCGTCACTAAATTGGGATGGATTAAAACCCTAAATATGACGGCATTTTTTGGGATCGTATTAACTTTTGTTTTATGGTTAGGCATCCATGATAAAAAAGGTCGGTATAGACAAAGTGGTACTGTTTCTAATTTTAAAATCGGCTTAATTGATTTAAATATAATATTGAGCAATAAACAAATATGGATTAATGGATTGTACGGTTGTATGGTTTATTTGCCGACAACTGTTTTTGCTGAGTTATGGGGCATTCCCTATTTAAGACATGCACACGGCTTATCTGCGCATGCCGCTGGTTTAGCAAACTCATTGCTCTTTTTGGGCTTTACCATAGGCGCCCCACTAATGGGTTATTTTTCTGACCGCATAGGGCGTAGAAAGTTGCCTATGTTTCTAGGTGCAAGTATCGCTACTGTTCTTATGCTAGTCATTCTGTACTTCCCTGGTTTAACTGAAACTAATGTACAAATACTCATGTTTTTCTTAGGCTTATTTTATAGTGCGCAAGCGATTGTATTTGCGGTGGGAAGGGAATTGAGTCCTGGAGAGGCTGCAGGTACAGCTATGGCATTTACAAACATGATTGTCATGCTTGGGGGAATGTTATTACAACCTTTAGTAGGACATTTATTGGATTTCAGCTATTCCGTTCGCAGTGGAACCTCACTTTCTTCAGCGTTGGTTGTTGAAAACGTAAATAAGCTTTATAACGTGACTGATTATCGCATTGCGCTGGCTTTCATACCTCTTAGTATGTTTATTGCTGCTTTATTAACTTTCTTTTTAAGGGAAACTCACGCACATGCACCTAAATAATACTGTATCAAGAAAACAAATGCTCTTTGGCATGTTTATCTGCTTCGTTGGGGCAATTTTTTATTGCTATGAGTTTATCTTACGCATAATTCCAGGTGTTTTGCAGACTGAGTTAAGTATTGCGTTGGGGCATATTTCAGCGACTACTTTTGGTCAAATATCTGCTTTATATTATTTCGCTTACTCGCCGATGCAAATGCCTGTAGGAATGCTCATGGATCGATTTGGTCCTAGACGGCTTCTAACTTTTGCCTGCATCTGTTGTACCGTTGGTTCCTGGATGTTTACCTTGACCTCTTCTATGTTTTTGGTTGGGGCAGGTCGCTTTCTCGTAGGATTTGGTTCTTCATTTGCATTTGTGGGAGTTCTCTCTCTGGCATTACATTGGTTGCCCCGACGTTATTTTTCTTTAGTTGCAGGCTTGATGACTACTTTAGGGATGTTAGGTCTTGTGTATGGTGAAGTGAAGATTACCGAGTGGTCTCAGAGCATTGGTTGGGAACATGTGTTGTTCTTTATTGCCATTGTAGGCTCGGGTTTGAGTGTGCTGATGTTTCTCGTGGTACGTGATGGTCCCGAAGGACATCACCCCAATAAACATCCTTTACCTGAATTTTTCAGAAATGTTCTTAAAGTATTAATGGCTCCAGAAGTTTGGGTTATCGGTTTTGTTGGAGCTTGTTTGTATACCTCTTTATCTGTATTCGGTGAGTTATGGGGAAAAACGTACTTGGAACAAGCGCACCATTTGACTAAAGTTGAGGCTGCCAGGACGGTCTCTGCAGTCTTCTTAGGTTGGGCGGTGGGTGCTCCTATAGCGGGTTATTTATCGGATCGTACTGGAAGACGTTTGTTACCTTTAGTGTTAGGTGCAATTTTGGCGTTGATTTGTATAAGTCTTGTACTCTATCTGCCTGGGTTATCCTATTTAAGTTTAAATGTCTTATTGTTCTTGTATGGTGTCTTTAGTGCCACGGAAATTATTGTATTTATTATGGCTAAGGAATGCAGTGGGGCTCAATTATCAGGTACGGTCTTTGCAGCCACCAATATGATCGTTACACTTGGTGGGGTTATTTTCCAACCTTTAGTTGGTAAATTACTGGATACTTTTGGTGATAGTGGCATTGTGGAGGGAGAGCATATTTATACAGTGGTAGATTACCAGGTGGCTTTATCTATATTACCCCTTTCATTATTACTGGTTACTATTCTTGCATTCTTTATCAAAGATCATAAAGATCATCAAATTAATTAATCCTGAAGCCTGGGTGAAGCGAAGCGAAACCCAGGTTTAATAAGGTTACTGATCCCGAGTTTCGCTTCACCTACTCCTCAGCTTTCAAATTAATTAAATATTGCAATTAACTCGTTTACTGGACGCCGTAGTGACCCTTGGCAATTAATAAAACGTGACACGGGAAAACTTTTAATTTCGGCTTTTCTGTAGTGGTAACGAGTAAATTCAGTATCGTGATTGGAAAGTATAACTGGAATTCCCCGAGCCGCTGTTTCTTTAGCTAATTCTGTCAATTCGATTTGATCTTCGGTTGTAAACAGCTTTTTAGTATAGGGTAAGTGATGTGATTTCTCTGAAAGAAGTACATAAGGAGGGTCGCAATAAATTACATCCCCTCGTTCTGCATATTCAAAAGTTTTTCTGAAATCATTATGGATGAATTCTGTTTGTTGGCTTTTTGAGTGAAAGAGCTGCATTTCTTTGCGTGGAAAATAGGGTTTGCTGTAAAGCCCAAAAGGAACGTTATAGATTCCTTTCGAATTATAGCGGCATAATCCATTATAACCGTGTCGGTTTAGGTAAAGAAAAAGTGCAGATTTTTGCGCAGAATGAAGAGAGGCATTAAAATCAGATCTTATTTGATAATATTTTTCTTTATGGTTGAATTCTGGGCTGAAATAGGTTTCGCATTGTTTAATGAACGCATCCCCTTGTTGCTGCAAGGTTGTGAAAAGATAAATTAAATCAAAATTACTTTCAGCTAACAAATAGGATGAATAATTTGTATTCATAAAAACGACGCCCGAGCCGGCAAAAGGCTCAATTAAGCGTTTACCTGGAGGAAGAAAGGGAATAATCTTTTCCAAACAGTTGTATTTACTCCCCGCCCATTTAAGAAAAGGCCTTATTTTAACCATAGGTTTTACCACGATTTATTCAGAAAGAAGTATTGCTTATTTTTAAGAAAAAAAACAGAATTTTTATTGTAAAAATTTGGTTGTTGTTTCTTTTTAAGGTAATAACTAAATAAAACTCTAAGACGAGACCTGTAATTCATACTGAGTTAAAGAGTCTATCTCGATTAGTACTCCCAAACGACAGGAAATAAAGGATGGTCCATATGTGCGCCTTCTGGAAGTTGCTCGCTTAACCCCGGAAAATCAGGGGAAGTAGCCCATTTTCGTGGTGCATGGATCGCATCATCACCGAGAAAACGTACTGAGAAAACTCGACGTTTCTGAGAACCTACTCCGCCTGCAGCATGAAGAGTAAGCATATGAAAGCAAACTACATCACCTGGAGTTATTTCCCACCCGATAATAGGGTAGTCTTCACGTTTTGAGTCAATATCAGGAAGCTCTGCGAGGCTTCCTTCTGGAAACCATTTTGCTTGGCTATCCATAAAGGATCGAGGCATAAACCACGGTCCTAAATGAGAGCCTGCAATAAACTCTAAGGTAGAAATACGAGATACTGGATCAACAGGGATCCATAAACTGCAATTTTGGGTTCCTTCAATATTGTAATACGGCTGATCTTGATGCCATGGTGTTCGTTGTTGCGTGCTAGGCTCTTTAACTAAAAGATGATCATGGTAGAGTCGTGATTTTTTACTTTCCATAAGTTTGGCTGCAATAAGGCTAACCGGCGATTCAAAGATGAATTGTTGGTAATAAGAATTGGTTTGCCAGGTACAAAAATCTTCAATAAATCGTCCTGGATCCTCACTTTTACTCGCAATTTTGACCCGTGGGCTTGGTGAGTTCAGATTGAGTTCGATACCATTACAGAGTAATTCTATTTCTATGGGGGTAAGAATTTGACGAATACAAACAGCCCCATCTTTTTTGTACGCTTCTATATGTTCTTGAGTTACGGCTGATTCTACGCGCCGAATAACTTGTTCAGAAATAATATGTTTTTTCATCTTGGACTGAAACAATGATCGATTTTATTGATGTTACTAAAATTCAGAAAAAAGAACTATTGAAGAAAATATTTAAACGTAAGGAGATGAGAGTTGGTTTAAAAAATTCATGTGAGCGAGGTAAAGTTATGGTATTTTACAGAAATTTTATGTGACAAGGATCTGCAAATGCATAAGTCGAAATTAAAGTCTAATGAACGGAAAATTATTTTTCTTGCTTCTTTAGGTGGGGCGTTGGAATTTTATGATTTTGTCATTTATGTTATTTTCGCACCAATCATTAGTCAGATTTTTTTTCCAGAAACAGACAAATTTGCTTCATTGATGAGTGTTTATGCGGTTTTTGCCATTGGATATTTAATTCGTCCGTTAGGTGGTCTTGTCTTTAGTCATTTTGGAGATAAATACGGTCGCAAAAAGACGTTCATTTTTTCAGTGCTCTTGATGGCTCTTCCCACGGTGCTTATTGGATTTTTACCCACTTATCAACAGATAGGGATTTCTGCGAGTGTTTTTTTAATTGTGCTTCGTTTATTGCAAGGACTATCAATTGGTGGGGAAATTCCTGGAGCATTAACCTTCACTTGCGAGCATGTTAATCCTCGTTTCAGAGCTCTGGCTTGTGGCATTATTTTCGCTTGCCTAAATTTAGGTATTTTACTGGGCGCGGTGATTAGTTTAATTTTAACCAACCAGCTCTCAAATGCTCAATTATTAAGCTATGGTTGGCGGATTCCATTTGTTTTCGGTGGATTGCTCGGTGTGTTCAGTTTCTATATTCGCAAACAATTGTCTGAAAGTCCCTTATTTCTTGCATTTAAAAATTCATCAGAAAATACACGAGTTCCTTTTGTTGAGGCAATGACCCTTTACTGGCGCAATATTTTGCAAGGAATTGGTTTAACCTGTCTAGGTTCTGTAATGATCAATTTATTATTCCTCTATATGCCTACCTACCTCTCAACGGTTCTTGCTTATCCCACACAACAAGCAACCTTACTCAATACAATTAATTTAGGTTTTTATTCCTTGCTGCTGGTGTTTTTTTGTTGGTGTGGTGATCGGTTGGGCCGTAAAGTGATTCTTTTAATCGGATCGGTTGGGTTTATTTTGTTAAGTTATATTTTATTCGTTACTTTATCCCAACAGACCACTTTGTTACTTATAGTAAGCTTATTTATTTTTGCTATATTAAGTAGCTCTATTATGGTTTATCCCAGCATACTTGTTGAGTTATTCCCGGTGCCGATTCGTTATACTGGGATTGCTATTTCCTATAATCTGGCATTCGCTTTTTTTGGAGGGTTAACCCCGTTTATTACGACTTATTTAATCCAGTCATTAAATAGTAATCTTGCTCCCAGTTTTTACCTAACTTTGAGTGCCATTTTTTGTTTCGTTGCAGTATTAACTATTAAAAAATTATATGTGGAATCGGGAGATGGATTATGAATTTTGCAAAACAAACGGTGGTTTTTATTTTCTCTTTATTATTTTCTCTAGCACATGCTGATAGACCTTTTATTATTGATACGGATGTAGGAATCGACGATGAATTAGCGATGTTCTATTTGTTAGCACAAAAAGATATCGAAATTAAGGCAATTACCGTGGTAGGTACTGGAGAATCACATTGCCCAGCAGGATTGCGGAATGTTGCTGGATTATTAGCATTGACGCATCATGAAAACATTCCATTAGCTTGCGGGCGCGATACACCCATGGCTGGTACCCATCAATTTCCTAATTGGCTTCGTAAACAAGCAGATGATTTAGCTGGTGCTGCAAATTTGTTGCCCATAGTTGAAGTATCCAACTCACAAAGTGCAATGCAATTGTTGAAATCTACTTTAAAGAATTCAAAAGATCCAGTTGAGATTTTAGCTATTGGCCCCCTAACAAATCTGGGGGAGTTAGTGACTCAAATGCCCAGGATAAAGAATAAAATTAAAAGGATTTATGTTATGGGTGGTGCCGTAGATAGTACGGGGAATCTGATTGAGTTAGATCATTCAATTCGAAATAACACTGCAGAATGGAATATTTACGTTGACCCTCATGCTGCCGACAAAGTATTTCGTTCAGGAATTCCTATTACTTTGATTGGTCTGGATGTAACTAATCAAGTTCCGGTAACTAAAGAGTTTTATCTGAAATTAAAACAAAATCAAAATAGTTTGGGTAATAAATTTTTTTATGAGCTTTTTCATCGTAATGAAGCTGAGATATTTGACCATAAGTGGTATTTTTGGGATGTGCTTTCAGCAGTAGTAGCGCATGATAGTTCAATTGTTAAGTCAATAAATAAAAAATTGAGCGTTGTATTAAACCCGGAAGATCAATCAGGTACTACTAAAGTGGATAAAAAGGGGAATATTGTCCGTGTATGTACTGCAGTAAACCAGGAACAACTTGAAACGATCTTGATGGATACGTTAAAAAAGACTTCCTAAGGGATTGAAGTTAGCCTGGGCGCAACGAAACTTCACCCAGGCAACATAACTTTAATTGGGTACAGAACGTTCTTCTTCGAAAAATTGTACTTTTCCGGTTTTGATATCATGTAATCCTGCTACAATCCCTACTTGTTTTTTAGTAATTAAATCTTTAAGAATGGGACTTCGTTCTTGCATCTCTCTGACGATTCTAAGGGCATTGGCTTTAGCCATAGCATCAATTAATTTGGGATCCGAGCAATTTTTTGTTCCTTGCTCTTCCATGCTCATTTGTACCACAGGTTTAATTTTATTTATCACATCAGTCAAATGGCCGAGTTCTACACCACTGCATGCACCGCTTACAGCACCACATGAAGTATGTGCTAAAACAACGATGAGTCGAGAACCCACTACTTTAGTTGCAAATTCCATGCTGCCTAGAATATCATCATTGAGTACATTTCCTGCAACGCGCAAGGTAAATAAATCAGCTAAGCCTTGGTCAAAAAATAACTCCGGAACACTGCGAGAATCCATACAATTAAGAACAACTGCAAACGGATATTGTCCGTAAGAAGATTGGTGTGCTTGTTTTAAATAATCTCTGGGAATGGGGGTATTGTTTAAAAATCGTTGGTTTCCATCTTTCAAACGTTGTAATGCCTGTTTGGGTGTCATGTTTTGTTGTTTGGCTTGAGTTATTGTTTTTCCTAAAATAGGTACTTCTGCAGCAGGTGTGCTTGCCATGCTTGTGATAGCCCATGTCAAACCAAAAGTTAAGGCCAAGATTTTTGTTAGGTATTGCATTGATATACTCCGTTTTTAATTAGAAATCGTCCTTCAGTGATAATAACTTAATCTTAAAAACGCATATACTTTTTTTAAAAAATTTATTTTCCTTAGAAAACTGATGTAAATAATCGTATTTGTAGCCTTGAATTTTAACAAATCGACTCTATGTTCCTAGATATGTAAAACAACATTAGGAGAGGGTTATGAGTATTGTAAGACGTGATTATTTTCCTGTATACAATGAAATCGGTTCGATTTTGGATAGTTTTTTCAAAGGGCAACAAGACTCTTCTATAGTAGATACGAGTACATGGACCCCACCTGTCGATATTAAAGAAGAGAAGGAGCGCTTTTTAGTTCTAGCGGATGTACCAGGTGTGGATAAGGATAACATCCAGATATCATTAGAGCATAATATTTTAACACTTCGTGGAGTACGCCATTTTGAGAAAACTGAAAACAAAAATGAGTACACACGAATGGAGCGCTCACAAGGTCAATTTTATCGCCGCTTTAGCTTGCCGCAAACAGTAGATGACGCAAAAATAAGTGCTAAATACAGACATGGGGTTCTGGAAATATCGATTCCAAAAAAGGAAATGGCAGTTGAGAAAAAAATTGATATTACAGTAGAAGAGTAATTCAGACTATTCATAGGAAATCTAAAGTGAAACTCAGAAGGTTGATGTAGGAGTACGATTCTGGGTTTCGCTTCTATTGATCGTTCTAAAAAGAATAAATTTTTTTATAACTCCCGTATTTACCGCGCTTATACGTATGTCGAGGTAATAGGCTTCATGTATTCTGAATTCTTTAATCAAGATTGGATACTGCGCCTGAGCGCAGTATGTAGGCGGAAACAATTACGAGAATCTAGGCTTAGAGCGGATCAAGAGACACTATTCTCGAGTTTTAATGAGAAAATACGAAGGCGATGGTTATCGGGATCCAACGCGACAAAGGTATAGCCAAAATCCATCATTGTTGGTGCTTGGGCAATTTGAATGTTTTCTTTTTGCCAGAGCGTGTGAAGTTCGTCAACTAAAGAGTCATTTTGGACTTGCAACGAAAGCTCACTACCCCCACCATTTGCTGCTGCAGGCGGCTCAACGGTGTGTTTTGACCATAAGCCGAGCCGCATACCTGATTTTAATAAGAACATGACAAAAGTAGGTGATGATTGAATAGGCTGAGAGTTGAATAAACGCTCATAAAATTGCTCGCTCACCTGAGGATTATCAACATAAAAAATTATTAAATTAGGATCAAGATACATTAAAGTCTCCTTTTAATTGAATGGAGATTTAGTTTAAACGAGCGTACTGACAGTTTTTGTCAGTAGTGATTCGGTCTAATCATAAACATATGGATAACGAGGGTATTTGGTGATTTAATATCGCCAAAAATGCCTGCCCGATAGGCAGGATAGGAACTATTAATAAGGAAGTTGATCATGAATAATTTCTACGTCGATCCCGATATAGCAAAAGCTTCTACATTACCCTCACGTTTTTATACGTCAGTTGATTGTTTCGAACAAGCCAAAGAAAAAATCTTTGCGAGGACTTGGCAGTTTTGCACCAGCACAGATAGTTTGCGATTAGAAGGGCAGCTGGTGCCTTTTACTTTATTGCCTGGATTGCTCGATGAGCCCTTATTATTTGTCCGTGAGGAACAAGACCGTTTTCATTGCCTTAGCAATGTGTGCACCCATAGAGGAAAAATTTTGATTGAAGCTCCCTGTTCGGCAGAGAAAATTAAATGCTCCTATCATGGACGTCGATTCAATCTTTGTGGGGAGTTTCTCCATATGCCTGAATTTGAAAAAACGTGTGATTTTCCAACGTCAAAGGACAATTTGGCAAAAATCCCTTTTGATTGCTTGGAAAAGCTATTTCTTTTTGCTTCACTCGCACCATTAGTTCCCTTTAGGGAAGTATTTGCAGATATAAGGGAACGTCTTTCCTGGCTGCCCATCGAAAGAATGCGTCTGGATATTCATCGTTCCCGTAATTATGTGGTTAAGGCACACTGGGCATTGTATTGCGAAAACTATCTTGAAGCCTTGCACATCCCTTTTGTTCATCATTCATTAAGAAAAGTAATTGATTGTACTACCTATACTACAGAGCTTTATCGTTATGGTAATTTGCAATTGGCGCTTGCGAGCCATGGTGAGGAACATTTTGATTTACCTAAAGACTCACAAGATTATGGCAAACAAGTCGCTGCTTATTATTACTGGATTTTTCCAAATACAATGCTTAATTTTTATCCCTGGGGATGCTCTGTGAATGTAGTGAAACCATTAGGACCGGCATTAACTAAAGTTTCATTTCTTACCTATGTGCTTGATGAAACCAAATTAGGTAAAGGAGCAGGCGGTGACTTGGATAAAGTAGAGCGTGAGGATGAGGCAGTTGTGGAATCAGTCCAACAAGGAATTCGTTCTCGTTTTTATGAAACTGGGCGATTTTCTCCTACCAAAGAACAAGGGACTCATCATTTTCATCGATTACTTTGTGAATTTCTTAATGATTAATAGATAAATGGATGGGGTCAATTATTAGGTGACCCTGCTCTAAGAAAATAAACTCTTCTGTCTAAGGGCCGGATTTATCCGCCGGGTACAAATTTCTAGATCCCGCAAATACCTTGTGGGACGTAGAGATAATAATGATAGTGGGAGGGCCTTACTCTTCTTCGATTCAAGGATTGATTGATGCACGATTTAGCACAGGAGCCTTCGCTGCAACGAAAGCTCAATGCGCGTATATTGGGAATGATAACCCTAGGTGGTTCTATTGGAACTGGAATTTTCTTAGCAAGTGGAAGTGCTTTATCTATAGCGGGCCCGGGAGGGACGCTACTGGCCTACTTGATTATGGGAATTATGGTCTATTTTCTAATGGGTGGTCTTGGGGAAATGGCGGCATTTATGCCGACCAGTGGTTCATTTTATGTTTATGCTGCTCGCTTTTTAGATCCTTCTTTAGGATATGCCCTGGGTTGGAATTATTGGTATAGCTGTGCCATTTATATTGCCTCAGAAATTTCAGCTTCCGCATTAATTATGCATTTCTGGTTTCCTGAAAGCCCATCATTTATTTGGTGCTCCATTTTTCTCTTTTTGATTATTGGTTTTAATGCGATATCGACTAAAGCATTTGGCGAGGTGGAATACTGGCTTTCTTTTATCAAAATTTCCGTGGTGATTCTCTTTATTGTGACGGGATTTTTTCTAGTTCTTGGATTTGCAGATTATAAAGCAGGTGGTTTTCAAAATTGGCGTATTGGTGATGCTCCCTTTCATGGGGGATGGATTGGTGTTCTGGGGGCTTTTGTGGCTGCAGGTTTTTCTTTTCAAGGCACTGAATTAATTGGTGTAGCTGCAGGAGAGAGTTCCCATCCTCAGAAGACAATTCCTAAGGCAATCAAAATGGTTTTTTGGCGGATTCTCATATTTTTCATTTTATCCTTATTTGTTATTAGCCTTTTAGTTCCTTATACCGCATCACAATTAGTCAGTTCTGATGTAGTGATGAGCCCCTTTACCTTAGTATTCCAACAGTTTAATAAAACATTTGCCGCGATGCTTATGAACGCTGTAATTCTTGTTGCCATTATTTCAACAGCCAATTCGAGTATGTATGTGGGGAGCAGAATGCTTTGGTATCTTGCCAAGGAAGGTCATGTTCCTCGAATTTTTTCTTTGGTGAACCGCAGAGGAATCCCTGTGTATGCTTTAACATTAACCAGTTCGGTTGCAATGCTGGCATTTTTATCGTCCGTTTTTGGTAATGGAACAGTTTATTTTTGGTTACTCAATGCAACAAGTCTTTCAGGGTTTATTGCTTGGATGGGAATAGCAGTTAGCCATTATCGTTTTCGTAAAGCGTACTTACGTCAAGGAAAGGATCCGGCAAAACTTCCTTACCTGGCAAAAGGCTACCCGTTTGGACCCGTGTTTGCTTTTAGTATCTGCATTATTGTGATTGGCGGCCAAAATTACGCTGCGCTGACCACAACGCCTATAGACTGGTATGGGTTACTAATTTCTTACCTAAGCCTGCCCCTTTTTCTCATACTTTGGCTAGGACATAAATGGATAAAAAGAACAAAAATCATACCATTACATGAATGTAAGTTGGACTATGAATAAGTGAAGTGATCTTTTAGTTGGACAATCTGGTACTTAACGTAAAAAAACTAGAAATCTTCTGGCTTGAGTATTGGTGTGATTGCTTGTGAAAATATATATAACATACTAATAAATAAATGATATGATTCAATGATAATACTAACTCCGAGTGAAATTAAAGAGATAATTATGGAAATAATAGCAATATTATTTGCCAACTTGCTTTCCGTTGTGTTTTTTCATAATCAATTTCCACTTGGCGCTCAAGATTTAAGGCCTCGATACCTTTCTTAATGCTACTAGTTGGCTGCACCTGTCTTTTCAAGAAGTTTAGCTCTTTAATTTTAGATTTTGCTATACACTTTTAACATATGTAAGAGAATTTATTGTTATATGTTATATCCACATAGGAAGATTAGCCATGTCGGAATACATCAGGCAAGGATGGAGAGGGCGGCTTACCTTCACGCAAATACTGTTTGGGAAACATTTTGGATGGTTTGATGACGTAGCTATTGTGATAGCCTAGACTGGCTTTTATCTCTTTTTAGCAATGGCCATTACATCATTCTCAAAACAAAGCATCTGGATCTATATCTCTGCGATTTATGGCATTGGTTTTTATATTTGGTTGATCAGGGCATTTTGGGGCTCTGCAAATCAAGCCAAAAATAGCACGCAGGCTACTTTAATACGTATTTTTACTATCTTACTCCCTATAATTTCTCTTATTTTTTTTGTTCTAATCCTCATTTATTGGATAATAACCGCATTGATTAATAGTTTTACCCAATGATAAATTTCCATGAGGGTTTTAAGAATAATCTAAACTTATGGCAGTGGAATAGATTAAAAACATGTCAAGGAAATATTCACAATTCCAAGGTCTGATCCCCTGGGACAACGCTGATCAAGATTTTTCATGACCACCTAAAAGCATAATGAAAATTCCAACCTTAAATTCTCAATGATGAGTAAACGGAAGTTTCCAGCTCTAGAACCTCTTTTTCTCGAAGACATTCCCTTTCTTTATGATATATTTTCACAAGGGTTGGATTATCAAATATTTTAAGATGCAAGGATTTGGATTTTTCTAAATCGGCCTCTTTACTAACTAATTCCAGTAAGTAATTGATACTGGGGAGATAATTTGATGGGGGGCTAGGTAAATTTGCTTTTCGGCTTTCCTTTAAAGAATCTTGAAATAAAAAATACTCACTAAATTTACTATAGATGGTAATTAAATCACTTATCGAAAACATCATCACCAATCTACTTTTTAATAGCATCAAACTGTTTTCTACAGAAGATAAAGGTAAATCTTTTAAGGAGAGGCTATTCTTACGAAGAACTTCTTGAATTAAGTCTGGAGAAAGACGATTACGATGGTTATATATTATGTTACATAAATCATTGAGCTCTAAATTTCTTAAATTGTGATTTTTTAGTAGCTCTAAAGCGGCATCGAAATCTGTTGGCGCTTTTGATTTAAGCTCCTCAAACCCATTTCGAAGCTTCTCTTGTTGTGAGCCTAAATTAAAAATTCGCAGCTGGGAAAAATTGTTTTTGTTTTTAATCTGGAATTTATCTTTCAGATGCTTTTTAATTGCTTCTTTTTCAGCCTGTAGAATCACTTTGAGGGTGGCACTCTTTGAAATAATATCCATACATTCTTTTTTCTCATGTTTTTCAGCTTCCAATAAGATACGATGGATTCCAGGAACTTGGGCTGGAGGTGGAGTAAAGCCAGAATCGCGGGCTTGATTTAAAGCATCAATAAACAAACGATCGTGCCGGTGCGCATAATAAATATGAGCTAACTCGATGGCGGTGAACTCTAAATAAACTCTGCTTTTCAAAAACAGTAAAGCATTTTCGACAGATGCTATTGCCAGAGATTCTAGGGAAAGATAATTTATGGCGAGGATGCTGTGAAGTTCCTTAAAATCAATTTGCTTGCGATGTTGATAAATAAGATGACCCAACTTCGAAGGATCAAATTCATTGAGATCGCATGCCAAAAGTTTTAAAAAGAAACTCAAATGGTGTTGTGCTTTTTGAAGTAATTCATGTCTAAGATGATTCTGGTCATTTGTTTTCGTATCACCTTTTGCCTGGAAAAGACCTGCAAAAAATTCTTCAGAATCTTGAATATCTTCGATGTTTTTAATTTGTTCGATTTCTTGCTTAACATTTTTTATCAAAAATTCATCGATTTCTTCTTCTTGATGATTTATGACGAAGAGCTCATTTAGCGTATTTAGTCTTTTTGTTGCAGCCGCATTTATAGCTTTAATCTTTTTGTTGTAAGCTTCATTCACTTTGGGATGTCCGGTAGGAAAACCTAGGTATTTTTCTGCTTCTTTTAAGCGAGGATCTAAGGAGATAGCCTCCACATGTGCGATCTGAGCCCTTCGGTGGTATTCAACCTCTTCTTCGTTAGATCCGCTATTTTTTTCTAGAAAATCTTCAATTTGCTGTACATAAGCAAGAATTAGCTGCTCTGCCTGACGATATTCTCTATTCTGGATTATTCCGGAAATAACCGCTGTGTGGAGCGGATGGCTTTTATCATTTCTAATTTCGGCAAGAACTTCATTAATTTCATTTTGAGGTGGTTGTTCGTAGTTCAAAAGCAACTGAATAAAGCCGGCATCAGGGAGACTCATGCACAACAATCGAAAAAATTCTTTTTTATTCCCATAAGCCATGATCATTTGTCTGATTATTATAAGTTGTTCTTGCGCGTCTTCTGCAGAAGGCTTAGACGAATTAAGAAGTAAATCGAAATATGGGATTTGAGAGTGAAGTTGAACACAAGCTTCTAAGCATTGCATTGTAAGAAAACGCCTTCCCCCTTCTGTTGCTTGGAAGGATAGGAGCGCTTTTAATAAATTAACTCGTGCATCGATGTATCTACGCGTATATTTTGTACATTGAAGTAATGTTTTATTTAAAGTTTCTCTAGGCTCATCGAGATTCAACACAAAGAATCGGGCTTCTCTTTTTCTTAGTTCTTCCTCACTAAATACTTCAGTTTTACTGTTATCCCAAGGATTGACCAAATGAAAATATACGATTGGACCTGGTTTTTCGTGTACAACTTCAAGCCGATGGACCCTAAGAGTATGAACAGAATGTATTTCCCCAGAAGCATCGGGCGAACCATACTTCATATCGACAACAGTTGATGGTGTATAGGGGGAAATTGATTCATTCATTGTTTTTATGTATTCAACTGGAGCAGGGTAAGCTTGGGTTCCTAGTAGATGACTCACAAAACCAGCTGCGGCATTCGTTCTTTCATATCGATTATTAAAGTTATGAGCCATAGCACTAATATTAGGCGCAGTGCCAAGTGAGCCGATAAAATAATAAGAACTCAGATGCTCAATTATCTTTACAGCAAGTGAGTTAGACTGTACTCCATATTTATTGAATCCAATTTGGTTTCTATCAATTCGCTGCAACTCCTCCTTGGGTATTGTAAAAACATCATGTCCTGTGGTCCTGTCCTGGGTGTAGTGATATTTCGCAGTAATATCGGTCCATACAAGAAACTTACTGTAATGATTTCTTGGGAAACGGACTGTAACACTACCATCACTATTTTCGGTGAACATTTGCTTGATATGCGAACGACCTCCCGCTACTTCATTGAGGTAGCAATCCAAATGAGCCAGTAAATAACAATCACCTACTTGCTGTTGCCTAATATGTACATACTCATTATCATTTGGAAATAAAGGGGTCATTTTGTATACCTAATGTAAAAATATATTCAAAAATTTTCAAAATCCTTTTCAGGAACATTCCTATAAACCTATTGAAGCATTTAATTTAAAAAATGGATTTAAATTATTCAATTGGGTTAAATTGTAATCATGTTGATGGTGTTTGTATAGGTGGTTTTTTGGGAAATTATGTTTTCAAAAATGGAAATAAAAAGAATCATCATGGAGAAGTAAAATTATTAAACCGTTCAAGTCTTAAATTCTTCCGCAAAACCGCATGGGCAAGAACTAAAATTGCGACAATTAAAAATTACTGGAGTAATAAATAGTATGACGGATGTTATCATTAATAAAAAACCTGTTCAACTTCTTAAAACTCTTAAATTTGAAGGTATCGCCTCAAATGGAGCAGAAGCTCAAGATATGATAGCTACGGGCAATGTCTTAGTAAACGGCATAATAGAAAAACAGAAAAAAAAAGATGGTTGCAGGAGATGCGATTGAATTTAAAGGTCAAATCTTTCGACTAAAGTTAGCGACTTAACATTTTCTAACTCTTGGTCGGAGACCAGAAACTAGAAACGGCACTGAAGTTCTATAACGACGCTGTTTCTGATTTTTTTTATAATATTTAAGTCACCCTAGAAAACAACCACAACAATTAAGACCAATGGAAGTACATTGGTTAAAAATGTCTTTGGTTACTCGCTTGGTTATATGTAACTATCAACGTCATGAGATAAATTTCATATTACTAGCAGCTTACTACCAGGGTGTTAATGTTGTTATCATTATAAGCAAAATCAGCGATCTTGGTCTAAAATTTTAGTATTATTTCCCTGTTTCAGCTGCCTTCTGATACAACTAGTCAATATAAATGGAGCATCCTAAAAAATTAATAGGCTCCCAATGACGATACTAATTTTTTTAGATCACTTACTCTTATTTACTTATCCTATACGCCTCATTAATATGAAACTATATAGCAGGACGTGAACCCCCATATTCTTGGGCATCGGTGCTTGATGTTGAAGAAGGAATTAACAGCAGATCCTACTATAATAACAATTTATTCTGCGGAAAAAATTTATGCTAAATAAAAACCATGTACCAAACATTATTATTGTCGGCGGTGGTGCAGGAGGAATGGAGCTGGCTGCACTGTTTGGTAATAAATATGGAAAAGAGGGTAAAGCCACCATAACTCTAGTGGATTGTTCTGCAACACATATTTGGAAACCTTTACTACATGAGGTAGCTGCTGGAAGCTTGTTTACCAATGAAGATGAAATTGATTATCTTGCTTATGCTGCAACACATCATTTTCATTTTGTTTTAGGGGCACTCGAAGGTTTAGACCGAAGTAAAAAAGAAATTTATTTATCTCCTTTTTACAGTCATGACCGAGAAGTACTTCCAAAACGAGCACTTTCATACGATATATTAGTCATCGCAGTGGGGAGTGTTGCTAATGATTTTGGTATTTCTGGTGTACGTGAACATTGTTTGTTTTTAGATAATATTCCGCAAGCAGTTTATTTTCATCGTGAATTATTAAATCACTTCATGCGTCTTTCTCAGCAGTCAGAACAGGGAATATTTAATCTTGTCGTTGTCGGGGGAGGTGCTACTGGGATTGAATTAATAGCCGAATTAAACAGTTCAGTCCATGAGATTATAAATTATGGCATTGGCATTCAGCCCGAAATTATTTCTTTTACGCTAATTGAAGCAGCAAGCAGATTATTGACAGCACTTCCAGAACAGCTTTCAGAAAAAGTGTTTACTGAGTTAACTAATATGGGTGTAAAAATCTGTGTTAACGAACAAGTTAATGAGGTTACAGAAAAAGGTTTGCATACCAAATCAGGACAATTTATTCCTGCAGATCTTATTGTCTGGACTGCTGGTATTAAAGCTCCAGATTTTTTAAGGCAGTTGGACGGTTTGGAAGTAAACCACATCAATCAATTGTTAGTGAAACAAACCTTACAAACAACCCTGGATGATTCTATTTTTGTTTTAGGTGATTGCGCCAGTTGTCCACAAACTCTCTCGGATAAAACTGTGCCACCACGCGCACAAGCAGCACATCAGCAAGCACAATTTTTGTATAAAAACTTCGATAAATATTTAGAGGGGAAACCCCTTCCTGTTTATCATTATCAGGATCATGGTTCTTTAGTTACCATGAGCCACCATGTAGTGGGAAATTTGATGGGTAAAATTACTAATAGTCTGATGATAGAGGGTAAGCTAGCCCGTTTATTCTATCTATCTCTATACAAGCAACATCAAATTTCTTTATATGGTTGGTGGCGAGTGTTCTTACTCACTCTATCAAATGTATTAAGTCGCAGAATAAAACCACGACTCAAATTGCACTAAAAGATGCATCATAATGGTAGGCTGAAAAAGCAAAACGGTATTGGGGATTATTCCAATATAACTTCTCTTTTTTTTACATAAAAATGATAGGACGCAATATGTGGGAGCAGAATAAAAAAGAGTATTTAAAACGTCTGTCCAAAGTTAAACCGTACCTGAAGGACACTAAATTTGTTGCAGCATGCGACCTAATCAACGTATTGTCCCAGCTCATTCACTCAGGTGATCGGGTATGTATCGAAGGAGATAACCAAAAGCAGGCTAATTTTTTGGCTGCGGCATTGACTCAATTGAATCCTTCCAAAATAAATCATTTACATATGATCCAATCCGCTATTGCCTTGGCCGAGCATCTCGATATTTTTGAAAAAGGAATAGCAGAACGAATTGATTTTGCTTATTCAGGACCTCAATCAATTCGTCTTGCGGATATGGTAAAAAATAAAAAAATCAAAATAGGAAATATTCATACTTATAATGAGTTATTTGGTAGGTTGGTTACTGATTTAACCCCCAATGTTTGTATGTTGATGGCTGATAAAGCAGATAAACAGGGCAATTTATTTACCGGAGCAAATACAGAAGAAACGCCCGCACTTATCGAAGCTACTAACTTTAAAAACGGCATAGTAATTGTTCAAGTCAATGAAGTGGTGCAACAATTACCGCGAGTCGATATTCCTGGAGATTGGGTTGATGTTATTGTTCAAGGTCCAGAACCCTCTTACATTGAACCACTTTTTACCCGGGATCCTGCACAAATAGATGAAGTGAAAATATTAATGGCGATGATGGTGATCAAAGGGATATATGCACCTTATCAAGTGAATCGATTAAATCATGGAGTGGGTTTCAATACCTGTGCCATTGAATTACTTTTGCCTACCTATGCGGCATCACTAGGGCTAAAAGGAAAAATATGCCAGCATTGGGTTGTAAATCCTTTACCTACCTTGATACCCGCTATTGAAGCAGGATTTGTAAAAACCATTTACCCGTTTGGGGGCGAAGTAGGTATGAATCGCTATGCGGCTGCTCGCCCCGATATCTTTTTTACAGGTAAAGAAGGATGTTTGCGTTCGAATCGAATGTTAGGTCAGTTAGCCGGACATTATGCCTGTGATGTGTTTATCGGCGCAACATTGCAAATGGACCTTGAGGGAAACAGCTCTACAGCGGTTGAAGGTCGCATTGCAGGTTTTGGAGGGGCTCCAAATATGGGTTGTGATGCTCCTGGCCGGCGTCACTCCTCCTATGCTTGGTTAAAAGCAGGGCAAGAGCGCAGTGACGCTTTGGGAACAAAAATGCCTCGAGGAAGAAAATTGGTAATTCAAATGGTAGAAACATTCCAGAGTTCTACGCAGCCCACCTTTGTAGAAAAGCTGGATGCCTGGGCCTTGCAAAAATCAATGAATGCTGATTTGCCCGCCGTGATGATTTATGGAGATGATGTTAGTCATATAGTAACCGAAGAGGGGATTGCTAATCTCCTTATGTGTCGAGATCTTGAAGAACGAGAACAGGCAATTCGTGGCATCGCAGGATATACTGAGATTGGAATGTTGCGGGATAGGAAAAAAGTGGATGAATTGCGTCAGCGAGGGGTCATTAAGCGTCCTGAAGATTTAGGAATTAAAAGGTCCGAGGCTACTCGAGATTTATTGTCAGCGAAATCGATTCGTGATCTTGTTGACTGTTCCAAGGGGCTATATGAGCCGCCTGTAAAATTTAGAAATTGGTAGGACAATAATATGGAAATGATGGAATTTCGGTTTGCACTTTCTGGAGAACGTTTGCGAGGCAAAAAAACGATTTGTGGCGTTGTTGGCTCGGGTAATCTAGAAGTCATTATTGAGGAAAGTCCGAGTTCTGAAATACTATTTACGATTCAGACAGCAGTGGAACATTACAAGCCTGTGTGGAAAATGGTCATCGGGGATTTTGTCAATCAATATCAACCCATTGGTTTGCAGTTTACTCTTAATGATAACGGAGCGACTCCCGCAGTTGTTTTATTACGTTTAAGTCAGGCATTGGCTGAATTTCAGGGTAATTGCAAAATAGGTACTAATTATGAAGAGCTTGATGCCCGTGAGCGAATTCAGGTTATTTTGGATGAGGGATCCTTTACTGAATGGCTCACTGATGAAAAGCAATACAGTCCTCATTTAGCTGCTTTAAATTTGCCAGGACAAGCCGATGACGGTATTGTCATCGGTTCGGCATTGTTGAAAAAAAATAAAGTAGTTGTTGCTGCCCAGCAAAAAGATTTCATGGGGGGGCCGTTGGGGAAATTCATGGGGCAAAACTTACTGGTTTATTCAAAGCTGCAATTACAACCCAAGCTAAAGCAGTGATCCTCCTTATTGATAGCGGGGGTGTGCGGTTGCATGAAGCAAATGCAGGGGAGCTAGCAATTTCAGAAATAATTCGCGCTTTGTTCGAAGCACGCCATCATGGGATAACCACTATAGGTGTTGTTTGTGGAAGAAATGGTGCTTTTGGGGGTATGGGAATTATTTCTGCATGTTTGGATTATCTTGTAATTAATGAAGTAGGACGCATTGGAGTCTCTGGCCCTGAGGTTATTCAAGCGGTCGCTGGAATTAAAGCGTTCAATTCCCAAGATAGGGCGTTGGTATGGCGTGTATATGGAGGTAAAACCCGTTATTTGCAGGATATTGCTCAAAGTTATGTGGGCTCAAATGTGGTCGCAATACGTTCTGAACTGATTGCAGGTCTTGATAAGTGTACTCCTTTGGATCTTAACTCTATAAAACAAAAGCATAACTTGTTAAAAAAACGTGTCCAGGAAACGCAGGGATACCAGGAAGAAGGAGCTTACCTTAATAAAGTTGCCCCAAAGTATGCTGCAACTCTTTTTGATATGAATGAAGAGGAATTTTTAAATGCAGCAAAAAGTATAAAATCGTAGCCCATCATCCCTCGCTGCGCTCGGGATGACGAGGTTTTCCGCTGTACGATTCATGCAGAAGGAATAAGAAAAAAATGATTGCATTAAAAGATCTTCTCAAACAGATATTTTCTCAGGAAATCAACTTAACAGAGAATCAATCTGTTGTTTACGGTCAGGGGATACTAAATAATGAACCGATTCATCTTCTTGGTGTAAAAGAATCAACTTTCCTGGGTGTAGAACAAGCGTTAATTATGGCTCAGCACCTAATCGATATTCTCGAGAGTCAATCTAAAGCTCCTGTTTTACTTTTAGTCGATGTTGCGGGGCAAGAATTAACTATGCGGGATGAATGGTTGGGGATGCAACAATATTTTGGCCATTTGCTTGAATGTCTGGAGTGTTTACGTCGCCAAGGAAATACTTTGATATCACTTGTGTATAATCAAGCATTAGGCGGCGCTTTTATTGCCTATGGCTTAATGGCAGATACCATTTTAGCCTTGCCTGATGCCCACTTGGCTGTGATGTGGCTGGAGGGCATTGCCAAGGTAACCAAAATAGAATTGAGTACACTTGAGGAGCTTAGTAAGACCCTACCTGTTTTTGCACCTGGTGTGCAAAATTTTTACGAACTTGGGGGAGTGCATGAGATCGTAAATCCATCTGAACTTGCTGCAAAAATTGAAGGAGTTATCCAAAAAAATAGTAATAAGGATGATCGAGCACTCTTGGGGTACAACCGGGGAGGCAGGAAGCTTGCTTATTCGATTATCAATAAAGTAGCCAATCATTTATGAATCCAAAACGACATCATTTAATTTATCTTCAACCTAATGCTGATTTTACTATTGCTTCATTTCATGAAGAGAAACAAATGATTGAAGAACAGGTTAGGCTTTGGCTGGTAAAAGGTTTGCCTTGTATTTATACCAAACAATTAGTTCCTCAAGAAACCGTCAGTCTTGGGGTAACTCTTTTGTTGGCTAATAAAAAACATCGAGTTGGTTTACGAGTTAATCCATCATTTGTGCGCCAACAAAGTCCACTTCCCCAACTCATCAAGATGGATAATTTTTTTTCCCGCTATTATGGAATCACGGAGTTATATCGTATTCTTGAATTGTATTTAATTTCTGATATCGCGGTGTACGGCTCATTTTTATTTCAATATTTAACCGAAGATTCTTTTGTTAGTCCGGATTCAGACCTAGATATACTCCTCAATTACCAAGGATATTCTCTAGTTGCCCTCCGCGAGTTAATTGACGCATTAACCCACAAATTTAATCGAACGATTGATGGAGAGGTACGTTTTCCTGGTTTTGGTGATATTCCCATCAGAGAGTTACTCAATTTATCTGCAAAAAAGATGTTGTGTAAGAGTCTGCACAGGGTTAGATTATTATCAAGAATTGAACTTTATGAATACTATCCTATGTTGTGAACGCTCACTTGCCAAACTGGCGGTGCGAGCCCTATATTTTGAAGTTAAGGCCTATCCAAAACCTGGGTTAGTCAGTTTTGTGGATCCTGGTGCCCATCATGACATGAATGGGGAGACCTTTTACCGTAGCCTATTTACCTTACGGCATTACTTCTATCAACTTACAAAAAAGGGATTAATTAAAAATTCTTTTGCTGAATTAAAGCAAGTGGCTATTAAGGCGGAACAGCGCATGCTGGAAAAAACGGGGGGAATCAACACCCATCGGGGGGCGATTTTTGCTTTGGGTATATTCTGTATTTCAGTGATGAGGTTGGCGCAAGAAAAGAAACAATTCACTCCTTCGGAGGTTCATCAGCAAATACTAAAAGATTGGCCAAAATATTTGGCAGACCATCTTGAACATCCCGAAAGCCACGGGGCATTAGTACGTCAGAAATATAAGGTGATTGATGCGAAGCAAATGGCGATGCAGGGTTATGATCTGATATTTCAATTACTACCAACCTTTATTTCACTTTTTATTGAGACTCAATCGTTGGATACAATCTGTTTATTTGCTTATTCAAAGCTTCTACTGCATGTGGATGATACCAACATTCTTCATAGGAAGGGTAAGTTAGGTTTAGATTATGCAAAAGAGAAGGCCTCAGAATTATTAGCAATTCAATGTGTGCAGACTCGTCATAAAAAGGCATTGGAATTACATCAACTTTTTTCCAAGTTAGGAATTAGTCCAGGGGGAGTGGCCGATTTAATCAGTGTATTATTATTTTTAGGACAATTGTTTTGCGACCAACTACGAGACTATTCTGATTCTAAAAAATTTTTAGAAAAGACAACTATACTATGATAAAAAGGCACCGAGTTTCTAGGAGAATATCTTGAATAGGGAGAAAGTATATGGAACCTAGTAATAGTCTATCGCAAGCAGAAATTATACCTATTCTTTCTCGAGCCACTATTTTTACAGGTATCGGTTTTATTGAGCAAAAAATGCTTGCTGATAAATGTGTTATTGCTAACTATGGACCCGAAGAACTCGTCATAGAGCAAGGTGAAATAGGGGATAAGCTATATATTATTATTCGAGGTACTGTTCAAGTTTCTATAAAAACCCAATCTATGGGGTGGAAACGTATTAATACTTTGGGTCCAGGCGATGTGTTCGGGGAAATTGCAATTTTACGTAATATTCGAAGAACGGCGCGTATTAGTACCCTAACAGCTTGTCAGTTTCTTACGATCAATGCAAAGGATTTTTTGGGAGTTTATCAATATTTTCCTGCGCGAGCACGAGATAATATTCAATTGGTAGTGGCCAAGCGATTACAGGAAAGTGGGGCTCATGTCCGTTTGTAACGAGTGTTTTTCACCAATTAACAATGCAGCCATGGATTTCTGCTAACAACAAATGATCGCACTAATATTGATCAAATAAATGTGCATTCCGGAAATTAAATGGAAACAAATTTTATTAATATTATTTTAGGGTTTATAGAAGGATTTTGTTTAATAATTTCTCCTTGTATCTTGCCGATTCTCCCAATTTTTTTAGCGGGTTCACTCTCCGGATCCAAAAAAAGACCTATGGGGATTATTGTTGGTTTTACTTTATTTTTTTCTTTATTAGTGTTCTTTTCTCATCAATTAGTGCGTTATTTAGATATTGATTTTAATTTAGTTCGAGAGATTGGTTATGCCATTTTGTTTCTTTTAGGCATTATCATGATTTCTAATTATTTAACTGAACTATTTGGGAAAATAACACAAGGGCTTACCCGTATAGGTAGCTTTTTTTCGGTTGCTAATAAACCCGAGGGTGGATTTTGGAATGGACTTTTTTTAGGCGGGATCATTGCAATTATTTGGACTCCTTGTGCAGGTCCAATTCTGGCTGCCATTATTGTGCAAACAGCTTTACAGGACACGACAATTATTAGTTTCTTTACGTTGATTGCGTTTGCTCTTGGAGCTGCAATTCCTATGTTTATTATTTCACTATATGGGAAAAAATTAATTAATACATTCACCTTTTTTAAAACACGAGCCACTCTTTTTCGTAAATTCTTAGGAGGGGTAATTATTGCGAGTGTGGTGTATATGGTTTACTTTGAAGGAGGGAGCGTTTCATCTTCAGTGACTCCACAAACAGGAATTAAAACGTCAAATTCCCTCATCAATGGCTTATGGTTTACTTACCCAGCGCCACCCATCCAAGGGATTAGTGCCTGGATAAATTCGCCTCCTTTACGCTTAAATGATTTGCACGGAAAAGTAGTTTTAATCGATTTCTGGACCTATTCATGTATCAATTGTTTGCGCACCATACCTTACATCAAAGATTGGTATAATCGTTATCATGATAAAGGTTTAGTAATTATTGGTATCCATACGCCGGAATTTGATTTTGAAAAAAACTTAGATAATGTCAAAGCGGCGGTGAAGCGATATGGAATACTCTATCCGGTAGCACTTGATAATCAATTTGTAACCTGGAGGAATTATCAAAATCACTACTGGCCTGCGCATTATTTAATTAACGAAAAGGGCTATGTGGTGTACCGACATTTTGGTGAAGGTGAATATGATGTTATGGAGAATAACATCCGCTTTTTATTGGGGGTAAAAGATCTCAGCACTTTAAAATCTTTAAAAGGTATTTCTTTTAACCTTACCCAAACACCAGAAACCTATTTAGGGTATGCAAAAGCTGATCCTGAGTACAGTCCAGAACTCATAAAAGATAAAACCAGCCAATATCATTTTTCCGATAAATTATCATCTAATGCATGGAGTTTGGATGGGCTATGGGAAGTTAACGCCCAAAACATTATATCTTCAGAAGCAAACGCTGCGTTAAAAATTCACTTTAATGCCCGGAAAGTCTATGCAGTTATGGGAAATAATACCGTAAATCCTATCACGGTTAAGGTCATAGTCACTGACCCATCCTCAGGAAAAAAATTACAAGAACGTACGATCGTTGTCGATAAATACTCCCTTTATGAGTTAATTTCGCAAAAAAAATTCACTAATGGATATTTACAAATTATTACTAGCGAGCCTGGAGTTAAAGTGTATACCTTTACCTTTGGAAGTTGATAATTCTTTCCTTATAAACCGTTCTGTTTCCCTGAGATCATGACTGAAATAATCAATAAATTATCTGATCTTTATTTTTTAATAATGGAAAGAGTTTTTTTTACTTCAGCAACAATTTTTCCTTCTTTATCAGTTATAGGAATGATAAATTCTGAATCAATTTTTTTCGCTTCATTGACTTCATGCCGAATGTTTTCAACCTGTTGTGGAGAGAGTTTAAATTGTGCATAAAGGGTGCCTTTAGCAGGTATTTTATAACGAATTGACGCTGATTTATCCCAAACTACATACCCCTTCCCTAATAAATGCATTAACATCAACATATAAAAAGGATCAGTCATAGAATACATGGAGCCACCATAATGCGTTCCCACATAATTCTTGTTCCAAAAACGCATTTTCATCTGGACGACAATCTGACTACCATCAGAATGAAAACTTTTTACACTAATTCCAGCACCCCAAAATGGCGGCCAAAATCGTATCAGCCTTAATAGTGTTGAGAACTTCATTGGTTAATCCAGTTAAAATTAAAGGCTACAAAATCCTTATTTTTTATTTTAAATCAATTTCAATAAACATTATACTTCGTCCTCAACTCGATTTACTCTCCATGATTTATTAACTCATTCAGTCAATAAATTAAATTAAGGAATGCTTTGTGCTGATACGGCTTTTTCACAAAGTATGAGTAACGTAGATGCGATTTGTTTTAATTGTTGATCTTGTAAATGATATTTTTTACCTAATTGAATAGGATCAGTGAAACTTAACCAAACCTGTCCCCGTTTATCTTCTGTAACCATGATTCGCAAGGGTAAATCAAGCGCAACGGCTGCATTCTCTTGCATCAATGCTGTTCCTTTCTCAGGGTTACCTATGATCAGTACCTCAGTAGGTGGTAGTGTTTGATTCACCCTTTGAGCTTCACTACTGTGATCAATATGGGCAAATATTTTTCCCCCTTTTTGGGTAATCATGTCAGTGATTCGTTCTATAGTTTGAGATACTGAATAGGGGCTTTGCAGTGTTTGTGAACCTGACCCTTCTGGAGCTGCCAGTTTAATATTAAATGCGGCTGCAATTTTACGGGCTAAGATATCTAAATCAAATAAATTCTCTTTGTTGGCTAAAAGAGTGACACATAAAAGCTCATCCGGTGCGGTAAAACGACTTAAAAAAGCTGAAAAACCAGGAACGTTGCCTTTTATTTCCATTAAGCCAGGATGGCCCGGGAATAACCAGCTCGCATTTCCGGGAATCACTATATTATTATTTAAAGTAATACACTGATAGAGGAAATCCCTATGTTCTGCTTCTTTAATTAAAATACTTCCCGCCAGACCGATATCCCATCTGCTGATATTTTCTGCGGAAGCCATGATCCCACTATGCGCAAAAGTAGTTGTCCAAGTAAGCTCTGGAGCCGCCTTATTATCTGCTGTATAACCTACAGCGGCCTCTATTGGATCTATATAAGAGGGGTTATGTAAAAACTCACTATGTTTAAAAGGGGTTGTCCCATTATTCACTTCATTGGCTATGGAAGAGGTATTTTTGATAAACGATGTGCATTTCAAACCAACGCGCTCAATCTGATTTTTGGTAACATAAGCTTCATAACTCATGCCACTGAGGTTTTCAATAATAATTCCTAGTAAATAATAATTTGAGGCACTGGGTTTCATTTTGGTGCCTGAAGTAAATAATAAATTTGGATCCTTAATTAAATTAAAAATCTCTTCAGGGTGATAATCTTTATGATATGAAAAACCTTCACATTCTGAATAATCAGGAATGCCTGAACTGTGAGTTAATAATTGTCCAATGGTAACAGCTTGCCATTCTTGAGGTAAGGATGATATAGAAGCTGAAATCGGATCCTCTAACTGTAGTTTTCCTTCTTCGAGTAATTGCATTATAGCTACCGCAGTAAAAGCATGCGTTAATTGTCCAACAGGAAAGAGAGTATGAGGGGACACAAGAAGCTTTTTTTCTGTATTCGCAAGCCCATAGCCAATCACCCGAGTAATATAAGGCGCTTGTACAATGGCTAAAGACATTCCAGGAATGTTATTTTCTTCCATATATTCAATGATGAGATCATCTACAGAATGACCTTGGTACAGAGTATGAAAATCGCCGCGTCCACTACCTGAACGAGTATTCATTATTATTCCTTTGCTCGATCCACAAACTATTTTTAGTATAGATGAGGATTCAGGAGTTGTAACTTCGCTTAGACGTATCCTTTGACTAGTTTCTCGACCTTTTTTCTAACTATTTATCTGTTCCTTTTAATTACTTGGGATACCCGTGGTAAAAGAGAAATACAAGAGGTATCCTAATTTCTGTGATTAACTAAGTACTGCAAAATTAATGAGTATTAACATGATAAGAATTGAACTTCTGCAAAATAATCTTAATGCGATCCCTGAACTTGCTCTAATGTGGCAAGAAGGACTTGGAAAAATTTGGTTACCTGGTGTGCCCCTCCACGTTGTTGAACAGCGTTTTCTTGACCATGCAAATAATGAAACCTTGCCAATGACCTTTGTGGCATTTGATGAGGAAAAAGCAGTGGGCATGTGCAGTTTACGTGAAAATGATGGGATACGCCCAGATTTAATGCCATGGTTAGGCTCTTTAACTGTAAAACCCGAGTATCAAAGACAAGGACTAGGTCAACGACTTATTGATGTTACTAAAGAACAAGCAAAAAAAATGGGATATGAAGTACTTTATCTCTTTGCTTTTGATCGAACAATCCCAAGCTATTACCAATCATTAGGATGGAACATTATAGGTAAAGACACCTTCAAAGGACATCCTGTAACTGTAATGGAAATCATAATATAAACCTTAATGATCTTCCAAATATACCCTTAGTAATCCTAGGATGGGCATTAATAGAACCCGGGTTTCTTAAATTGGTAAATTTGTTTTTTTGCGTTTTTTATAATTCTTTACTAGCCTTTAGTTTGCAATAAAGAAGATTTTTATTAGCAAAAATTATAAAGGAGAACAAAATGAACCAGAATATTTTTCAAGGTAAATGGATGGAAATTAAAGGTCAAATGAAGCAATTTTGGGGCAAACTCACTGATGATGACCTTAAACAAATTGAAGGCAACCAAGAAGAAATTTTTGGAAAATTAAGAAAACATTATGGTTATAGTGAAGAAGAAGCTAAAAAAGCAGTGAAAGACTTCCAAAACAAAATTCATCATTAATAGTTAGTTAGGAATTTAAAAGGAGTTTTAAAATGGAGAACAGAGGAATTGTAAAATCCGGAGAGATTACTGGGGCTAAAGTTATGAATTCTGCCCATGAAGACCTAGGTGAAATAGCCGAAGTTGTTATAGATAAAGAATCCGGAAAAGTGAATTATCTGGTATTAGATTTTGGAGGCTTTTTAGGCTTTGGAAACAAGTTTTTTGCAGTGCCCTGGAATTTATTTTTATACAATAACAAAGAAGACTGCTTTGTTCTAAATGTGGATAAAGAGCGTTTGAAGAAAGCCCCAGGTTTTGATAAAGACCATTGGCCCAATTTTTCTGCAGCTGAATTTAAAACTACTATATCAGGTTTTTATACTGGAGATAGACAATGAAAATTTTATCAGGACTCTTATTTAGTACGCTCGTTTGTTTCTCTGTAGCTTCATTTGCAAATGATGAAGCAACGAGTTCGGATTCTAAAACTAAAACTTCAATGAGTTCAAATTGGGTTTGTACTACCAATGCAAGCTCTAGTGACAAAAAAGCAGATCAAGATGCTGATAAGAGAATGTCAGAGCATGCCGGTTCTGCTGCTAAATCATTTTCTTTTGCACAAAAGCATTGTAGAGACTGTACACAAATCACATGCGACATCAAAAAATAATCCAATTTACCTGCATTCTTTACAAGAATGCGGGTAATTTCTCTTAAAAATTATTGTTTTTCAAATAATTAAGTGTATTCCTTAGTTCACCTTGATTTACAAATCAATTATTTTTTAAATTGATTTGAAGAATTAAATAATTCTTCCTATGCTAAAAAGAGTTTTCAGTAATTCATTATATGCCAAAGGAATGCTAATGAACATTTTAAAAACCCAAGTTTTGAAAGGTCCGAATTATTGGTCGAACTACAGAAAAGAACTCATAGTTATCAAACTTGACTTAGGGAAATATGAAGAACTTCCCACAAATCGGTTAATTGGGTTTAAAGAGCGATTGATACAAAATCTACCTAGTTTAGACAAGCATCGTTGTTCTTTAGGCGTTGAAGGTGGATTTCTAAAACGTATAGAAGAAGGCACTTGGTTGGGTCATGTGATTGAACATATTGCCTTGGAGTTACAGTGCCTTGCAGGAATGGACTGTGGTTTTGGCAGAACTTATGGAACTAATGAGTATGGTGTTTATCATGTCATATATGCATACCAAATTGAAGAAGCGGGCTTGTATGCGGGACAGGTTGCAGTCAATTTCATTCATTCCCTAGCTGAAGGTAAAGAATACCCCCTTGATGAGGCAATTAATCATTTAAAAGAAATTTTTAAACAAAAAGGCTTGGGTCCTAGTACTAGGGCGCTGATAGAAGAAGCGACGAAACGCAAAATACCTTGGAAACGTCATGAGAATACTTCGTTAATTACACTGGGATATGGTCGAAACCAAAAAAAAATTTGGGCTTCAGTGTCTTCTAAAACGAGTTCTATTGGTGTCGATATTGCTTCTGATAAAGAACTTACAAAGCAAATTCTTAATTCAAATCTAATCCCTACGCCAAAAGGATTAATTATTAGTTCTGAAGACGAACTACACGATGCAATAGAATATTTAGGATTCCCATTAGTAATAAAGCCCCACAACGGAAATCATGGAAAAGGTGTAACTACGAATATTACTGATCTCAGTAAAGCAATTTTCGGTTATGAGCTCGCGAAAAAAATCTCTAATGAATTGATAATTGAGCGATTTACTGTTGGAGAGGATTATCGATTTTTAGTAGTCAACTATAAAGTAGTTGCGGTTGCAAAACGTACCCCCGCTCAAGTTAAAGGGGACGGAAGACTTACAATTCGCCAATTAATTCAACAAGCGAATGAAGATCCTAATCGGGGTGAATCTCATGAAAATGTACTGACCACAATTAAGATTGATGAAACTACTTTCTCTATTTTAAAACAAAATAATCTAACTTTAGAAAGCATTTTACCTAAGGACCATATTTTAGATCTAAAAGAAACTGCCAATTTAAGTTCAGGCGGCACAGCTAAAGATGTTACGGATATCGTTCATCCTTTTAATATTTTTCTTGCAGAACGTGTTGCGAGACTTATGAATTTGGATATTTGTGGAATCGATGTAATCGCAAAGGACATCTGTTCTCCTATCAATGAAAATAATGGAGCGATTATTGAAGTAAATGCGGGACCAGGTTTGAGAATGCATTTATCCCCTAATGAGGGTACGCCACGCAATGTTGCAGAACCTATTATAAATATGCTTTATCCGTCTAATTTGACTTCACGAATCCCAATAGTTGCAGTTACAGGAACTAACGGAAAAACATCTGTTGTGCGCCTCATTGCTCATCTTGCTCGTTGTGCGAATCATTACACAGGACATACTACTACGGATGGGATTTATATTAATAATAAGCTCATCTTTAGCGGGGATTGTAGTGGACCTACAAGCGCACAAGTAGTTTTGTATGATCCAGAAGTAGATTACGCAGTCTTAGAATGTGCGCGAGGCGGGATTTTACGTTCCGGCTTGGGATTTGATGAGTCAGATATTAGTGTGATTACTAATATCACCGGGGATCATTTGGGATTAAATGACATCCATACTCTTGAAGAATTGGCGGAGGTGAAAGCCGTTGTTGCACGGAGTACAAAAGATACAGGTTATGCAATTTTAAATGCGGATGACGATTTAACCTATGAGATAAGGAATGATTTAACATGCAACATTGCCTTATTTAGTATGTTTGAAAATCCAAGAATTAGGAGACATTGTAATTTAGGTGGGTTGGCCGCGTACATGGCTCAAGGAAGTATCGTAATACAAAGGGGATCGGAGCGGACAGTTTTAGCAGATATAAAATCAATACCTCTTAGTTTTCAAGGCAATGCTACCGCTATGATCATGAATATATTAGCAGCCACATTAGCTGGAGTGGTAAGTCATTTTTCGATAGAAAAAATAAAAGAAGCGCTCCAAATTTTCTATCCTACTGTTGAAAATCTTCCAGGTAGAATGAATCTGTTTAAATTTCCTCATTGCCAAGTGATGGTCGATTACGCTCATAACGAAGGAGCATTTTGCGAATTAAAAAATTATCTTCATTCACTGCACTGTGCTAAAAAAATAGGAATCATCGGAGTGGTGGGCGATCGACGCGATGAAGATATTGAACAATTAGGTTATCAAATCGCTTCTATGTTTGATGAGATTGTCATTCGTCATGATAAGGACGGAAGAGGAAGAACACATCATGAAATGAATCGTCTTCTTGTTGCAGGCATACTTCGTTCTGATTTCAAACCCTCATTAAATATTATTTCAGATGAGATTGAGGCAATTGAGCATATGATGGCAATAGCTGAGCCAAATACGTTTATTTTTTGCGCCGTTGAGGACGTATTTGAAACAACTAATTTCCTCAAGAAAAAGGAAAAACAGGCGATGCTGGTGAACGAGGTTTATAATGACACCCAAAGCTAAGTTATTGATCATTGGAGGAGCGGAGGACAAGGGTGATGAGGAGCCTTTAGATATATTAGAGCAAAAAAAAGAATTTACTCGGTATGAAATCCTCAATGAATTATTGCCGCCCTCGAATAAGAAGATTGAAATTATTACCACTGGTTCTGAAATTCAGGATGAGGTAAAAAAAATCTATCAAAAAGTTTTTCAGAACATGGGTTATAACAATATAGGATTTCTTCCTATAAAAAAAAGAAGTGAAGCACGCCAAGATGAATATTTAAAAAGAGCAAAAGATGCTGGCGCTATTTTTTTTACGGGAGGGGACCAGTTTCGTTTGTCCACGATATTAGGTGGAACCCCTATTGTCGATATTCTTAAAGAAAGATATCTGAAGGACAGTGAGTTTATAATTGCTGGTACCAGTGCCGGGGCAATGGTGATGGGAACCGTTATGATTACTGGTGGGGGATTATCAGAGGCTTTAAGATATCGAAATTTACTCACTTCTTCAGGTTTAGGAATTTTACAGTCTTGTGTTATTGATACTCATTTTATCAAAAGAGGACGATTTAGTCGTCTTGCGCATGCCATTATTATGAACCCAGAACAATTAGGTATTGGTCTAGGCGAAGATACTGCCCTGGTAATTCGAAATGGATCCAATGCTGAATGTTATGGTTCAGGCATGGTGGTTATCATTGATGGAAGAAATATTGATCAAACGAATATTACAGAGGTTGAAGAAGGAGAGCCCGTATTTGTTGAAAATCTGATAGTCCATCTTCTGGTTAAAGGATGCCAATTTTCAATTGCTGATCGCACGCTGGCAAATCCTGCAATCCCTGTAAGTAAACAATCAAAGTGACGGAATAAGCCTTATGAACAAAATTGCAATCGCAGTACATGGTGGTGCTAGTGAAAATTATGCTTTTTTGCAAGAACATCAAAAGGAATTTGCAGAGGGTTTAGCTAAAGCAACGGAAACGGGTTATGCAGTGCTTGAAAAAAATGGCTCTGCTTTAGATGCAGTTGAAGAGGCGGTTGCTTTTCTTGAAGATAACCCCCTGTTTAATGCAGGAAGAGGATCCGCATTAAACTGTCTAGGCGAAGTAGAGATGGATGCTTCCATTATGAATGGTTATGATCTTGACGCTGGTGCAGTGTCAATGGTTCGTACGGTAAAAAATCCGATTCGCCTTGCTCGAATAGTGATGGAGAATACCCGGCATGTCTTTCTTTCTGGGTATGGTGCTTTAGAATTAGCTAATAAATATGGTATGGAACTTGAAGAGGAGTCTTTTTTTATCACCCCACATCAGTATGAGATTTACCAGAAGCTTAAACAAACAGAAACAAGGGAAGAAATTCATAAAAAGAAAATGAAAGGAACTGTAGGTGCTGTGGCTTTAGATCGGCAAGCCAATCTTGCAGCTGGAACATCAACCGGTGGAGTTAGCAATTGTCTTCCAGGGCGAATTGGTGATAGTTGTGTAATTGGCGCAGGATGTTATGCCAACAATAGCACCTGCGCAGTCTCAGGAACTGGCGAAGGTGAATATTTAATTAGAAAGATGGTGGGGCATACCATATCCATGATGATGGAGTTTAATATGTCATTACAAGAGGCATGTGATTACGTAATTCATGAACGAAATAAAAAGTTAAATGGAGAAATGGGAATCATAGCTCTTAACAGAAATGGGGATTTTGGGATTTCTTTTAATACGGAAATCATGAAAAGAGCTTGGAAAAGTTCCACGCAAGAAATTCAAATTAAACTTTTTAATTAATTGAAAGCAGCTTCTGACCAGGTTGGGAAATCCCCGGGCTTCGGTTCGCGTTACCCGGGTTAACTATGAGTTATTATGGAGGAGGTCGACGAGCAAGTAACCCCATCACCAGGAATACGACAAAGATAACCAGAAACAAAAAGAATAATATTTTCGCAATTCCTGCTGCTGCAACTGCAATGCCTCCGAATCCAAAGAGTCCTGCAATGATTGCGATAATAAAAAATGTGAGGGCCCAACCTAACATGATAACCTCCTTGCATTTTTCATGAATGAGATATTCATTTCAATTATAGACCCTTAACGTTAACTTAGTAAAAAGAATAGAAAAGCATGCCAAGTGTAGTACTGCGAAACAGGACTGTGCAAGGAAGTTTCCTCGATGCGACTCTATGAAATTCATTCAACGATGACTTTAAGACAATGGTGAGCATAACTCAACTAAAGTTCCATCTGGACAACGAAGATAAGACACAAGTTGTCCCCAGGGTTTTTGCATGGGTTCTTGAATTGTTTTAGCGCCCGCTGCGACAGCATGCTCATGTGCGAGCGGAACTGAGTCAGTAACTAAAACAATTTCCATGCCCAAAGGTTGGCTGGATGAATCAGCTGCTATATAGCCATTTGGAAGATTGTAGGCTCCTAAATTATGCGATGCAAAAGCTAGAGTTGTTTGCCCAGTTTCGAGTTCACCATAGCCGGCCTCATGAAAGAAACGTGTTTTAATATTAAACGCCTCAGAAAAAAAGGCCAGAGAAGCTTTTACATCATTAACATAAATAATGGTATATCCGAATTTCATAGATTAATTCCTTTTTATTGCCGTATTTAACGCGTTGACTTGGGAAATAAGGAGGCTCTAGAATTTAGGTTGTATTTTTTTCCTATAATTTATTGCCTTGATCAAGTAAGGAAAACAATTTACGCATATGTCATTTAGCTCATAATCGCAATGATAAGTAAACCCATTGCAATGAAACCAATTAAAGCTAAACTGGAATTACCCCCGGGTACTAAATGAGTTTCTGTGGTAACTAAGCAAGATTTGCGTCCGCGCCATGCCATGATTGCAGGCAATAACAATAATAAAATAACGCAACAAATACCCGCATAACTTAGAGCGTGTAGATAGATACCTGGATTTAATAAGACTACTGCCAGAGGAGGAAGGAATGTTAAAGCTAAAGTATATTTTCCTTGGTTACCGGATTTTTTCAGTTTTAATCCATCTGCCAAAAAGTCAAATAACCCCAATGAAACTCCTAAAAATGCAGTAAGCATACAGATGGAAGTAAAAAAGCCAAAGAATCCACTTATCCATTGATTTTGCACCGATTGGCTTAAAGCTTCGGTTAACCCGCTTGTCGCATGTTCTGAATTCATTAGCGCCAGTAAGCCATTTTCTCCTTCACGAGAAACAACCCCCATAATGACTGCATCCCAAACAATATAACAGGCAAGAGGAATAAGTGAACCTAATAAGATGACACGTTTTAGGCTTCGTATATCGTCCCCAAAATAGTCGCGTAAACTGGGTATTATTGAGGCGTAACCAAAGGAAGTAATTAAGATCATTAAAGTGCCAGTGAAGGCACGTGCCGAACCATCCGTTAAACCTAAAGTTGATGCATGGGGGCTAATTATCGCGATTAATAAAACATAAATACCCAGCTTACCAAACATTAAACCGCGATTGACATAGTCTACTGAGCGAATACCTTTATAAACGATTAAACTAAATAAAAGTGTAAACAGAATTGCAGTGACACTATTAGGTAAGTCGATATTCAGCTTATGTAATAAACTATTGAATACATCACTACCCCCTGAAATATAAGCTGAGAGTAGAGTGTAAAGCAAAAATAGATAGGTGATCCATGCGATGATTTGACCGGGTAAACCCAATGTAGATTTAGCCATGGAAATCATATTGCTTCCTGCTGGAAGTCTTAAATTGACTTCCAAGATTAATAATGCGCCTGCTGTCATGATCAACCAGCAAAAAAATAGGAAAAAAATTGAATTGCTAAATCCCACTTCTGCTGTAGAAACAGGTAGGGCAAGCATCCCACCACCTATAGAAGTTCCTACTATAAGTAATATTCCACCTACTAGTTTTGAATTGATCATGAGATATAATCCAAAATTGTTTAAAAATAATTCAATATGATACTTTGTTATTCAATTTTAGTCAATGTATCACATAATCCCTGTCATGCTAAAATCCTGAGTGATGAGGATCTATTCTGATTATTTACAGTAAATTCAAAAGTTCGTGTATCAATAATCCGATAGAAACAACAATTACAGCACCCTGGGTCCATTTACCCCCTGGAACGATAAAAACAGAACGATGACTTTTTCTGCCAAAATAACACATTAATGCAGGTAAAAGTAGTAGGAGAATGATACAAAAGATACCGGCGTAACTTAATGCATGAATATACGCGCCAGGATAATAAACAACGATAAGTAATGGAGGGGCAAATGTGAGTAAAAATAACCCGATGCCATGATTTCCTCGCTCACGTAACTTTAATCCATCTGCAAGAAAACTGTACAAGCAAAGGGATACGCCTAGGAATGCAGTTAGCATACAAATAGATGTGAAGAAATTAAATAAAGCACTGATCATGGTATTTTGTACTTTATTCGAGAGTAGGCTTGCTAAAGCACTGGTAGTGTGTGGATTATGCATTAAACTCTCAAGATTTTGACTTCCTTCAGAGGGAAGTGCGCCTATAATTACAGCATCCCAAGCCAAATAACAAAAGAGAGGAATTAACGAACCAATAAAAATAACTTTTTTCAATTGTTTTACATCATCATCAAAATAATCTCTTAGGTTGGGAACAATGATGGCAAATCCGAAAGAGGTAATTAAAATCATAATGGCACCTCCAATATATTGGATGTTCCCATGACGTAAATGTTCTAATTCAATATGTGGTGCAATAAATAATACTAGCAAGAAATAAACAGCCAATTTACCAAACATCAAGCCGCGGTTGACATAGTCCACATAACGAATTCCACCGTAAACAACTAGTCCAAAAAGAAGGGTGAACAACAAACTTGCTTGCCAATCAGCAAGGTGCAATCCTATTTTAAAAAGAAGACTGTTTAATACATCAGCTCCCCCTGAAATATATGCTGAGAGTAGGGTATAGAGTAAGAAAAGATAGCTTATCCAGGCAGCAAGCAAGCCATAATTACCCAAAGTGGCTTGTGCCATGGAAACCATATGTTTCCCGCGAGGTAAATAAAGGTTTGCTTCAAGAATGAAAAATGCTCCTAAGGTCATAAATATCCAGCAAAGGAACAGGACAATCGAAGACTGCCAAAAACCCGTTGCTGCATTGGCAACGGGTAAGGCGAGCATTCCTCCGCCTATAGAGGTACCAACAATTAAAAGAATTCCACCAATAAATCTTGACTGCATTATTCGCCTTTACTTCATTGAATATACTACGGGCGATGGTACTGGAATTGGACATGTTGCACAAGTCTTAGTACCGTAATTATTGAACCACTGAATTTCAATGCGACGATTAAATGCACTACCATGTATTAATTTATTGTCACCTACATCATTTTTATCCCCATAACCCTCTGCTTTAAGAAGTTGGGCAGGAATGTTATTAGCCCATAAAAAGGTAAGCATGGTTTCAGCTTGAGCTTGGGATAGTAGTTTTTTATGGTGACGTGTACCTACATTGTCCGTGAATCCTGCAACATAAACAGGACTGTTTGGATAAAATTTTAATAATCTAATAATGTTTTCCAAACCTGGATAACAAATCTCATTGAGGCGAGGACTTCCAAACATAAAATATTTATCAACAGGGACAATTAAGGTAATCGTATCCCCATATTGTACATACTCGATATTTTCTTTATTTAATTCTTTAATAATGCTGCCTCTACTGGCTTTGTAAAGTCCTACGGCAGCGCCCAGCGTGCCTCCGGCTACAGTACCTACTAAGGCGCCGGCTACAGTTCCTGTTGTAGCTGCGCCCACTGCAGTCCCTACAACAGCTCCAGTAGCAACTCTCCTCGGCATGGGGTGCACTGGCTTGAAATTATTATACGGAGGATGAAAGCAGCTAGTCAGTAAACATGCAAGTAAACTACTATATAGAATTCGTACGTTAGCTAATTTGAGTGACATGTTCACTCCTTTGTCCCGTGATTTTATCATTATTAAACATCTGGTTAAATTTCGCAATTGTAGCAAGTGTTATAAAAAATTTAGCCTGGGTCAGCAAAAAGCGAAACTTCATTTTGCATTACCCCCAGGCTACTCTATAGAATATAAACGACGGAATTTAGTTGGATACTGCACTAAAACAACAAGAAGTATCTAACTCCTCCTTTTCAGTGGGGTAAAGTGCTTTTTCTTGATGCTTTGGTTTAAAGAATGAAACCAAACTTATCTCATGCGTGTATTCAGTATCATGACGACTTAATGATCTAAATTCTGTGAGGCAATTACCGGCTTTGTATATTGCTCCCAACATTGCTCCTACAATGGTTATTCCGACGGCAACACCTAAAACTGGTTGGACAATGAGTACGGGTAGAGCGATACCGAAAATACCTGCATACAGCGAAAAAGCTGTTGCTGCATAAAACATAAATTCGCATGCTTTAGCAAGATTATGTAATAAAACACCAATTTTTCTGGCCTCACAAGCACTTCCAACTTGTTCTGCTGCTTCTTTGGGATTCAGTTTTCCATTCTTTACATTGGTTAAGCTATCTACAAATGATTCATAGCTGGCAGCAATTTCTTCAACCCTTTGCGCAGAAGTTGCTCTGGTATAAGAAAGGTTATAATAATCGTTTACTGCATTTACTTGGTGTTGTAATTTTACATCTTCAACATCAGCAAACAGAGCGCGTAATTTTTTGTTACAAGCTTTTAAACGTCGTTCTAATTTCGTATGATTAAAAGGCATGATTCATCTCGTTGTTATTATTAATAATAGGGAAACCATGGGGATTAAAACCACTTCAATTGTGTTTGAATGGGTTAAAAAGTCTTATAACATAATTAACAAAACTGCGACATCAAAATAAGATTATTTTTATGTCGAAGTCAAAATTGAATATTTATTCTTCTACTTGAAAACGACATAAACTCTGAAAATCACATTGTTGACAAATAGTTAAATGAGAGGGTTGCGGCGCGCAGTGACCTTCTTGAAATTCTTGTGCTAAATCAGTGAGTTGTTTTTGCCAGATATTCCTATATTCCGTCCATGTTTCATCTTTCTTTAAAGAGGTTATTCCGCTTATACTTTGTTGTTCTTCGCTAAAACCATAGCAGCTAATTTTCCCTGTTTTCAATTGTAAGAGCAACAGCGTATTAATTTGCTCATCAAGCAATGCATACACCAATAATTGTGATTCTTTAGGTCGTTCTTCATTCCAGGGTTTACTGATTGGTAGAGTGCTTTTATAGTCAATAACCCATTTCTTGTCCTCAATTTGATCTAAGCGATCAACACGCACTTGAAAATCAATGCCAGCTAAATTAATTTCATAAGATTGTTCAAGAGCTGCGACTGTAAAAGGAGCACGCTTTTTTTCCCATTCAAGGCAGGCGTGGACCAAACGTTTTAAACGGGTGTATTCTATCTCCCTGATTTGATTCGTGGAGTCACCATACTGGTTATTTAATAAGGCTAAAGCCCCGCGAATGGCTTCATCAATCTGCTGTTCCAACAGCTCGTCGCTCAAATGACTCAGTTTAAATTGGCTCTCCAATTTTTGCCATAACAGCTCCATTACCTTATGAATGATTTGGCCGCGTTCTTTATGGTCTAAACCATCTCTTGTTTGTAAAAAGGTTTTAGCACGCAGGCGGTGTTCAGCAAATGCTTTAAAAGGACATTTGGCTTGATTTGATAGAATTGCTGTCCCTCCATGAATTTTCTCTTCGGGTAATACAGGGATGTTAAAGTGGTCTTCTAGAGTTATTAATTCAGATAATTTTATCTCAGAAGATTTTGATAGAGGTTCAAATTTAGGGAAATGAGTAATTAATGAACAAGGTAAATTGGGGGTATCCGCCTCTAACTGAGCATAGCTAAATACTATAGAGTCGGCACTTCTTTGTAATCGTTGCACGATCTGATGAGCAAACTGTAATTCACGAGCAGGCAAGCTATGAGGCATGCATAATTGACGTTGTAACGGCGGTGGAATAAATGCGGATAATTGAACTTTTTGAGGCAAACATTGATCGGTTAATCCCATGATCCATAAACTATCAAACTCACACCCAGAAGCCTCCAGAAGACCAGAAATTTGAATGGGGGCATTGGTTTTTTGTGCCTGAAAAATGGTGTTGTCCGTGAGATGCCGTACTGCCTCTAACGCCTCTGATTGTGTGAAACTTGATTTGAGTAAAGCAAATTGTCTCAGTTCATCAAAAACAGCAATAAAACGATTTAAACACTGATAATTTTCCGAGCTAAGGGTATATTCACCTGGAAATCCCAAAGTATTTAGACGTTTTTGAAATAGGTTTATCCATTCCTCAACCGGAGCTTCAGGAGGATAAGGAGTAAGATTGTCTAATAAATCAGCAAGATGTGGGGAGCTTCGATGCAGGTCCTTTATCAAACTACTTAAAGGGAGCGAATGATTTGCTAATAATCCACCCTCTTGTAAGTACTCAGAGCGTGCGATGAATTCTTCTTTAGAGCCACCTAAATAAGGTGATTGAAGAAGCAAGTTTGCTTGATGTGAACTTAGATGGGCATCCAATCTAAGCCAGCATAAAGCATGGGCGACTAAAGGGAAATCGCTTAGAGATTGTCCTAAAGAGATGTTAAAGGATGTAGGTTCAAAATGGTGCGTCAACATTCTTTGTAGTGAAGGAGATTCTCGCTCTAGATTGGGTACCACGACTCCGATGCGTTGGTTTCCTTCTTGTATTTTTAAATGAAGCCAGGACATAAGCTGTTGATATTCTTCTTTGCTGTCTTTCGCCGCAAATACTGCAGTAGTGGATAATTTTTCTTCCAAATCATATTGGTATTGCCTAAATCCCTTTTTATCAAGATGTTCCTGCAGAAGTATTTGCTGAGGAGTAAAATCATCAAAACATACCCAAACCATATCTTGGGAAAAAAAAGAACTATTAGCATTGAGTAAATAAGGGATTAAGTGATATTCAGTAATTAAATGGAGTTCTTTTAATTGCTTATCAAATAATTGCCACCACTTTTGAAATTGTTGGGTTTGCGTAGTGTAGTAAAAAGTCGGATCTTCCATGCTAATTTGCCAGAGTTGGCAACGTTCCCAAGCACTCATTATGGACTCGAGCAGACCCTCGCTATAGGTTATATCAGATTCAGACTGAATTATTTTTCGCCATAAATACTGGCATTGAGTGTTGTTCAACAAAGTGGGATGAGAACTATTGGGATTGATACAGTTGAGCTGTTCATAGACCTTAACGAGCGCAACCCTATAAGGCATGCATCGTGGTTTTTTAACAGTTTGTTTTTTAGATTGGGCGAAATACTGTTGAAGTATCGCTTCACTGAGTCGATTATTTGGGGTGAGAACAGTGTTGTTTTGAGCTAATCGAAGAAAAAGATGCTCTTTATCAGTGAAAGTACATGTAGGCATAAAAGTCCAAAATCAATTATATTCAGGGTGCTTTAAAGCCTAGGTGGCACGAAAGTGAACCCCAGGAATCTCAGATAGGATCCCTGGTTAGGTTTGAACTTTCCCTCAGGCAAGAATGCGATGACAAGCAAAGTAAAAAGAAGATTTTACTTAAGTTTTTTTGCGCTGCAAAGTACGAGTTTTCGGTGCTGATTTAGATTTGGTTTTTTTTCTTGCCTTTACATATCGAGGTAAGCGATGACTTTCCCTCTTATCCGTATACAAAACATGCTGGACAAATCGGCCGCGTAAATAGATTGAGGCTAATCCCGATGCAATGGCGAGTAAGAATCCAAAAAGAATATAGCTGTAAGCAAGGATCACACAATACGCATATAGAAAATCGCTAACATTATTCACTCTCAATGCCTGGTTTTCTGTTGTGTCCATAAAAAGCAATATACCCAGATCAAAGAAAGGTAGTGAAAGTAGAACCATGATAAAACCTAACATAAATGTTTTGAGTTTATAAGGTTCAGGGCAATGGATGATTCGTTCTCCAAATATAGCTCCAGTGATAGAAGCTACAATCATTCCCAGGATAATGGCTTTAAATAGAGGTACAAGCTCAACATAACCAATTGTTGTGAGAAAAGCATTGATGAGAATCGTTCCGACAACAGAGAGTAATCCATAATAAACACTTGCCAGTAAACGCGGGTTGGAAAATTCAAGTGCAGGATCTTGTTTTTTCATTTGGCACTCCATAGCTCCACCTATATGTATCATTTTAGTATAAATAATTACATCGTGGTGTGGATTATTGGTTTTTTATCATTGTTGGATTAATGGGCTAGATTCCTAGGTGAGATAGAGGTGTATCAACATGATAATTTGTATATACTAAAAAGAAATAATTATTGATTTTGATTATGAAAAAATTCGGTCGTTTTATTTTAAAACTATTTGGATGGAAAGTTGTCGGCGAATTACCAGAAGATAAAAAGTATTTGGTCGTCGTTGCTCCTCACACCAGTAATTGGGATTTTGCCGTGGGGTTGTTTGCCCGTTTTTCCTTGGGTGTTAAAATTAACTTTTTGGCAAAAGATCAATTGTTCTTTTTTCCTTTAGGTGTGTTGTTGAAGTTCTTGGGTGGAGCCCCGGTAGACCGTTCTAAAAAAAATAAGACTGTAGAGGAAGTAGTAGAAATATTTCGTTCCCGTGATGAGTTTAAGCTTGCGATTACTCCTGAGGGTACGCGTAGTGCAGTAACCCGCTGGAAAGAGGGGTTTTACCATATCGCATGCCAAGCAGGGTTGCCGATAGTTATGGTAGGTCCAGATTATTCAACAAAAGAACTTCGAATTCATAAAAAGTTCCAACCCTCGGGTAATATTGATAAAGACTTCCCTATGATTCTTGATTTTTTTAAAACAATAAAAGGCCGATATCCTAAAGAAATCCCAGATTATCATTCTAAAAAAAAATAACTAGCATTAGAGTGAGGATAAGTACAGTGAAGCGAAACCACTATACTTCGTATAGTTCACCGCACTCAACCTCTCCTTTTAAAATGTTTAATTATAAGTGTTTTATCATTTTTACCATTTTAAACTTGTTTCCATCAGGGAGGGAAAAATATTCTGATCCAATAATTTGATAGCCACAAACCTGATATAGTTTTACGCCAGGTAAGGTTGCCATCATTTCCGTTTTTGAGAATCCATGAACCAAGGCTTGCCGTTCACAATATTCCAAAAGCATTGTTCCCAAACCTTGCCGAGCGTAGTTTGGATGCACAAAGAAAGCCCTGATCTTGGCATAATCTGTTTGTGGGTTTAAAAAACCTTCTACTCGTGCGTTACATTGATCACCACCGAATAAGGTACTGCGTTTACTCCATCCACCACAGGCAACTACAGTTCCTTCATCTTCTATGACGTAATAGGTTTGATCTTGGATAAGCTCTTTATCTATTCCAAAAATAAAATGAATTGCTCCTTCAATTTCCTTTTCTGAATAGTCTTCTTGGCTCAACCGACGTGCAGAATTCTCAATGAGTTTATTTAAGTTATCAATTTCATCAATCTGCGCGTTTCTTATCATAATTGTTTCCTTTTAGATCTTTTATCGGAATTAAAATGTAACACGAAATAAAAATAAATAAATTTTTTATTTCATGATATTTTATTTCAATTTATAATGTGAAATTTTAGATTATGGGTAATATATGAAAAAAAATGCGGAAAAAATTTCAGAAAATAAGGTTGAAAAAGTCCATTTGGATAAAATTGATCGCAAGATTTTAAATTTACTGCAAAAAGATAACCAAATTACCAATCTGGCGCTTGCTGAAAAGGTAGGAATTTCTGCTCCTCCATGTTTTCGTCGTGTGAAACGATTACGTGATGAGGGCATCATTGTAAAGGACGTTTCTTTGGTCGATCCTTTTAAAGCAGGACGTGGGCTTATAGTCTTTGCAAACATTACCTTAGAAAAGCAAAGAGAGGATTTGTTGGCACATTTTGAACGTAAGATGGCGGAACAAGAAGAGGTTAAACAATGCTATTTTGTTTCAGGAGAGACTGATTATTTATTAATAATTCATGTTGCGGATATGACTCACTATAACGAGTTTGCACGCAAAGTATTTGCTAATGAAGCAAATATTAAAGTATTTCGAAGCAGTTTTTGTCTTAATCGCACCAAATACAACACAAATATTCATTTTTCGGAAGATTAGTGTTTTGAAGCCGCGGGAGCGGAACCTGAGGTCCAGAAGAAATGCTAGCCCGGGTTACGGCTTTCGCCCAGGCTACAAGTTAAAATGGAAAAATCTATCTTTTTAATATGGATTTTCCTGCATAAGGTAATGCGGCAATTTCATTAATGCGTAACAGTTGATTGTATTTTGCAACCCGATCGGTGCGGCATAAGGATCCTGTTTTAATTTGACCACATCCTGTAGCAACGGCAAGATCTGCAATAAAGGTATCTTCGGTTTCACCTGAACGATGTGACATCACACAACGATAGCCATTTTGGTGGGCTAACTGAATGGTTTGTCGCGTTTCACTCAAGGTTCCGATTTGGTTTACTTTAATGAGGATGGCGTTGGCCACTTTTTGAGTGATACCTTCTTGTAAAATTTTTGGATTAGTCACAAATACATCATCACCTACCAATTGAATTGTTCCACCCAATTGGGCGGTCAAATGACTCCATCCGCTCCAATCCTTTTCATCCAGGCCATCTTCAATACTTACTATAGGATAATTAGCAACGAGATTAGCATAATAATCAATAAGTTGCATGGAGGTAAATTTTTGATTTTCAGAAGTAATATGATACATGCCCTGGTCATATAGTTCGGAGGCAGCGACATCCAAAGCAAGTACGATCTCATCACCTAATTTAAATCCTGCTTTTTCAATTGCTTCACAAAGTAGATCTAGTGCTTGACGGTTCGATTTTATATTGGGTGCGAAACCTCCTTCATCTCCCACAGCGGTATTTAAACCTTGTTTTTTTAAAACAGATTTTAATTCATGAAAAATTTCCGTACCCATTCTTAAGGCAGTCGGGAAATCTGCAGCACCCACAGGCATAATCATGAATTCTTGAATATCAACATTATTATCCGCATGCGCACCACCATTTAAGATATTCATCATAGGCACGGGCATGCACATTTTTTCACCTTGGTTTAAAGCAGCATACAAAGGCAACTTATGCTCATTTGCTCGCGCTCTTGCAGCTGCAAGAGAAACTGCGAGAATGGCATTGGCTCCAAGACGTGATTTATTCTCTGTACCGTCTAACTGACATAGTTTATGATCCAAAGCATTTTGATCTTCAATGGAAAAAAGATGTAAGGCTTGGTTGATTTCATGATTAACATAAGCTACAGCGTGTTGCACGCCCTTACCATTATAGCGTTTGGGGTCCTGATCCCGGAGTTCACAGGCTTCGCGACTTCCTGTGGATGCTCCGGATGGAACACTAGCTCTTCCTTGGGTTCCATTTTTTAAAATAACATCTGCTTCAACAGTAGGGTTACCCCGAGAATCTAGAATTTCACGGGCTTGTATTTTAGTAATTTGCATGTTGAGTCCTGATTACGATTAAAATTTTTTTCAATCTGAATGCAGTGAAGTCTGCTTTTTCAATTGAAGTATTGTTTTGATCTGTACTTAATTTGTCAAGAGATAGATAGTTTTCCTGCTGTGACTTGATCCAAGTATTCATATTCGGCTGAGGTTTCTGGTGATTGGCAGTATCCCAAAAGATAGCTAATAAGTCGTTTAAATTGTTGAAGCAAGGATTCATCCTGCTTGTCTTGGTTTTTGATCTGCAGTGTATTTTGCATCTTTGCCAAGATTTCACTGGGAGAGAATTGGTTGAGTTGCTCTAAATGAGTTTTTAATTCATAGATCCCTTGTGGAACAGGTACCTTTTTATCGTTTCTATTTATTTTATGACGTGAGCCAAAATATCCGAGCGCCCATGGAGGCGAATTTTGGTTTAGGGCTTGATCTATTTTTTTATCAAGATATTTATTAATTTTAACTAATAAATCGCGGATCGCAGAATTTTCTTTTTCGACAATAAAGGCGTTATCAACCTCATTTTGCGCCTGCTGTTTGAGTCGTGTAAAAAGATTAGATAGCTCAAACGTATACTCACGGCTCGCTAAAACATGGGCTAGGGGCTTAATGAGCTCTGGGTCTTGGCACGTCATATCGGGTAATAGATGGTTAGGGATTTGTGCAATCAGTTTCGGAGTTTGAATAATGAGTAAAGCTGAGGATGTATTTTTTAATGCTTCCTCAATAAGTCCACTTGAATCCAAAGAAAATAAAAATTTTAAAGATTTGATTTGAACCAATTGTAACTGTAACTTCTCTATATATTTTTTTTGCCTGACAATTTCGTTAGTAATCCGTGGATTCAATTCCCACGTGCTGTGTATGTAGGCTTCAGCAGCTTGCAATTTCTCTTCATAAACTATGACTTGGTTTTTCACAACCCCCATCATCTTTTCATACAGACCTATTAGAGCATCATATTCATTTCTTAACTCTAACTCGGCAATGTTTCTCTCAGCATTTATTTTAAAAATTGCACACTCTTTCATATAGTTTGTGAATTGCATTTTAAATTCAAACAAACTTAATGCAGGTGCCTGCGTAACAGGATTTTCAATTTTTCCTTCCATTATTCTCAATTCCATAGCAAGTGATAAAGAATCATAACAAAATGATCTTAATAAATACAATAATTCGTTAAGCTTATGATTTTTATATTTTTTTTGGATGAAGTTTGGGCTGAATGTAACGAAATGCAGGAAAATATAATTAGAAACTAACTGCACCCACTTTCATTAGTGCGTTGGATAAAGGGAGTAAAGGTAAACCTAAAATGGTATCTTCAGTGCCCTGGACTTCTTTAAATAACCATTTACCTTGGCTTTCATACTGATAGCCCCCACAACTATGATAAGGCTTTTCACTTTGCAAATAAGCTTCAATTGTTTTTTCACTTAAATGATGCATTGTTAAATGCGCTGTTTCATGATGTTGCCATAGGAGTTCATTATTTTTTGCAATGCAAAGACAGGAAATTTGCAGATGTTCCTTGCCGCTTAATAAACGCAAATGGTCTATAGCAGTAGGATGATCCAACGGTTTGTTCAGCAGAGTTTTACCAATCAAACAAAGTTGGTCTGCGCCAATAACATAATGTTCCGGGAATTGCTGGCTTACAGCCAATGCTTTACTTGCTGCAAGCGCATACCCTAAACCCAGTGCGCTTTCTGAGTGACAGGAAACTTTGATTGCATCTTCATCACAGTGAGAAGGAATCACAGAAAATTCAATACCAAGAGATTGCATCAATTTTAATCTTATTGGAGAGCTGGAGGCGAGGATAATCGGTTTCTGTTGTAATAATTTAGACATAAATCGCCACCAACGCCATAAGTGAGAAGCCTATAATCACGAAACTGAAATCTTTAAGATTACAACAACGCTCTACCATAACACAGCGTTCTAAGCCATGTAAGGTTCCTAGATAGAGAAATGTCCCTGCTGAAGCAGCAAGTAAAATTGGGTCAAATAAGGAATCGGTTTCTACTCCATGACCAAAGTACCAACCTAAATAAATACCCAGCGGAGTCATCAAGCTGAATAAGATGAAAAAGACAAGGCTAGTATTCATACTCATAGAACTTTTATTCAATTGCACTGCAACAGCAAAACTTTCTGCCCATTTATGGGTAATTATTGCAAGAAAGATCATAATGATCATGGAGTTATAATGTGATAACCCTAATGCTGCGCCCAACATAATTGAATGAACAGATAGCATCCCCCAGGCTAAGAGGGCAAAGGCAGGATGTTTTGTATTATGATGATGATAAAGTTCTTTACCCAAATGTTCAAACCAGAGAAAAATTAGAAATACGGCACCGGTAATGATGTAAGCAAAAGGGTAGTTATATCCCATTTTTTGAAATAATGAATTCGCATCGGGAAGCATATGCAACAATCCAGCCCCTAAAAAAACTCCAGTAGCTAAAGTTTCTCCCACAGGAAAATCAATATGCTGATCGTCTTTAATTCGTTTTCTAAACGGATACCAGCCAGCAATTAATATGACTATAAAAATGGAACATGCAAAAAAAATCTTTAAGCTGGTAGGTGATACCATTGTTTATCCTATTCTTTATTCTAGAATTTTATAGTTTAAATAGTGATCCAGTCGCACTACACCTTAGGTGAATTGAAGTGAGACTCGGGAATTTTATGGACTTAAATAAGTTTTTTAAACCCCGGATTTCGCTGCTTCACCCAGGTCATAGTTTACCTAGAAACAACTAGACTTAATTAAATCCCGTAGTTTAGTGGGGATGCATGGCCTCATGCAAGCTAAATAAACGAACTTCTACAATATCGGATTGCAGTTTTAATGCCCGAATTATTCGCTTATGTAATTCTTGCCACTGGCTGAAAGTATCATCGCACACTATATCTATCCCAATTTTGCCATCCAGATAATGTAAATTCCAAAATTGAATTTGAGGGAAATCATGGACTTCATTCAGTAATAATTCGTGCAATACTTTTCTGTTCGGTAAATGCATAGAGGGACAGCATTGCTCATCATCTTCGGGATCAACATGCACAATTACATCTTTGACGCTTTCTATTTGGTCTGCAAGTGCATGGTGGACGTGTTGGGCTATGTAATGTCCTTCAGAAACGGAAATTTTAGGTGAAACTAAAATATGTACATCAATTAATACATCTTCTCCCATAGATCGAGTTCTTAATTGATGGATTTTTTCAACTCCATCCACATTTTGAATTACTTCTTCAATGCGTGCCAATAACTCGGGACTGACTGCGGTATCTACTAGTTCCTTTACACTATTCCAAGCATAATCCCAACCCATTTTTACAATCATAAGACCGACTATAATTGCTGCTACGGCATCAAGATAACTAAAACCGGCAATACTTCCAACCAAGCCTACTAAGACAACCAGCGAGGATGCTGCATCTGAGCGATGATGCCAGGCATTTGCTGTAATTAATTTGGAATTAATGCATCTTCCTATATACAGGGTATAGTGGAACAAAATTTCATTGCTTAGGATTGAAATGCTAATTATTGGCAGGGTAAACCAGGTGGGGGTGATGAAATGGGAGTGGAGTAAGTCATATATTGAATCCCATGCAATGCCAATACCTGCGAAAATAAGTAAGAGAGATAACAACAAAGTCGCAGCTGTTTCAATACGTTGATGGCCATAAGGATGACTGGCATCCGCATCAAGACTGCCATATTTGGAAGCAAACAAAACCATTGCGTCTGTTATGAGATCAGACAAAGAATGAACCCCATCTGCTACCAGTGCATGAGAGTGAAAAAAATATCCCCCAATAAGTTTAATGAGGCCAAGTAGAGCATTTGAAATAGCTCCCAAAAGCGTTACTTTTTTTGCCTGTAAATATCTATCGTTATGAGCCATATGTATTTTGAAGTTAATGTTACCTAATTAAAAATGAAATGGGATTTTTTTTTATTCAAATTAAAGATTCAATTTTGATTATTTGTTATTGGTCTATTTAAACATGGTTATGAATTTTTTTATATTAAAACTTATACTCAATGAAGTGAGCCGGAGTAGTCTGGGTAAGGGGAGGTGCACCTAAATAAATTGATTTCACATGATGTTATGCATCCTATTCACAGGATTATCCACAGATTTTGTGGATAAATGGTTTTTAGTGGAATAATGAACCAATGTTGAATAAGCCTTATAGAATAATAATTTCTTGAAGAGAGAAATAAGTCTGGTTTTTTATTTGGCGCTATGAAGAAAGATGTTATCCACAGATGTGTTTTTAGGGGTAAGAATTTTTCCTTGGATATCTTAACAAAGAAAAAAATAAAAAACAGTCTTGACTTGAGTATTTTTTTTTAAAAAATCTTGACCTTAAGGAATGCCCTTAGATTGGTTAAAATCCCTCTGTTCTTGGTAATGAAAAAAATAAAAAAATCGAGTTTTAAACCTAATTTTTTTCGGAGAGCACTTTGGAGAGTTCTGAAGCAACTGCAAATGAAGCTGATTTTATAAGGTGTTTTACATCATGTACACAGGATTATCCACAGATTTTGTGGATAAATGAATTTAGAAAATAAAATAGCTAAATAAGTAATAAGCCTTATCCAATAAGGGTTTTCAAAAAATATGGAGAGGTTAGCGCTTTTTACCGAATGAAATGAAGAGGTAAGTTATCCACAGGTTTTGTTTTGTGGGGTGGAAGAATTGTCTTGGATATCTTAACAAAGAAATAAATAAAAAACAGTCTTGACTTGAGTATTTTTTTTAAAAAATTTTTAACTTTAAGAAATGCGTGGATTTGATTAAAATTTATTCATTATTCAAACTTGATAAAGAAATGAGGATGATTTTTACCTAAGCACCGAGGAGCACTTTGGAAAGTTCTGAAGCAAGTGCAAACCAAGCTGATTTTATATGGGGTTTTACATGATGTTCACAGCATTATCCACAGATTTTGTGGATAAAAGATTTCAGGCATTAGAAAAATCAAATAAGCAATAAGTCTTAGGGGATAAGGATTTTTTGAGGAAATACGGGGAATTTGGATTTTTATCAAACCATATTGTGAGAGAGTTATCCACAAATATGTGTTTTGGAAAAATAAGAGGATTAGCTCCGCTATCTTAACAAAGAAAAAAATAAAAAACAGTCTTGACTTATATTTTTCTAAAAATATTTTACCCCTGCAAAAATTGCTCAAAATTTCCTAACCAGCGTTGGGTAATGTTGCGGGCAGTTTGGGGTGACTCCTCTAAAAGTGTTTTTGCTATAGTGGGCAAAAGTGGAAGTACATTGCGATCCCTTTGGATATCCGCAATTTTAAATTGTCGATAACCAGTTTGCCGAGTTCCAAGGACTTCACCTGCTCCTCTTAGCTCCATATCTTTTTCCGCAATAATAAATCCATCATTAGTTGCTCGCATTATTTTTAATCGCTCAGCACCTTGTTGTGATAGGGGTGCTTGGTAAAGCAAAATACAATGAGATTGGGTACTTCCTCTACCTACTCGGCCACGTAATTGATGCAGTTGCGATAAACCCAAACGTTCTGCATTTTCAATTATCATAAGACTGGCATTTGGGACATCTACTCCAACTTCAATTACTGTGGTAGCAACCAGTAAATTAATTTCACCCTCTTTAAATGCGGCCATGGTTGCTTCTTTTTCTAAAGCTTTCATTCGCCCATGTACAAGGCCCACCCGTGCTCCAGGGAGTTGTTCTTGTAAGGCGTGGGCGGTTTGAGTTGCCGCCATACATTGTAATTTTTCAGATTCTTCAATAAGGGTACATACCCAATAAATTTGTCGACCACTGGCTATCGCTACTTCTAATCGTTCAATGACTGCTTCTCTTTTGTTCTGACTTAATACAGCGGTAGAAATCGGCATACGTCCTGGGGGTAATTCATCGATAATTGAAATATCCAAATGGGCAAAGTGGGTCATTGAAAGTGTTCTTGGAATAGGAGTGGCTGTCATTAATAATTGATGAGGAATGAGATGTTCCTGTTGCCCTTTTTGCTGCAAAAGCAATCTTTGTTCCACTCCAAATCGATGTTGTTCATCAATAATTACTAGACCTAAACGTGCAAAGTGCACTGCCTCTTGAAATAACGCATGCGTGCCAATAATTAGCTGACAACTATGATCAGCTAACGCAGCAAAGGCTGTACGACGTTCACTGAGTTTCATTTTTCCACTAAGTCTTAAAATTTTTATTCCCAAAGGCTCTAGCCAACGGATCAAATTATTCGCGTGTTGCTCGCTAAGAAGATCTGTTGGAGCCATAAAAGCCACTTGTTGTCCATTAGCAATAGCTTGTAATGCTGCAAGGGCAGCAATGATGGTTTTTCCTGCACCCACATCGCCTTGTACTAAGCGTAACATGGGTTTATTTTGGGTTAGATCCTGGCTAATCTCTTGGGCAACTCTATGCTGCGCGTTCGTGAGTGTAAATGGGAGAGACTCTAGAAAACGTTGATTCAAATTTTGGTCTATAGGCAGGGCAACAGCATGTAAGATGTTCCGTGCTTCTCGGGCGAATTGCAGACTTAGGCGCTGCGCTAACAATTCATCAAAAATTAATCGTTTTAGCGCTGGATGATGGCCTTCTTCTAGAGATTGCACCGAGATATCTGGGGGTGGATTGTGTAAAAGCTGAATTGCCTCTCCTAAAGGAAAAAAGCCATTTTCCTGTAATTGTGTCTCACTCATCCATTCCAATTGTTGAAGCTCGTTTTTGCAACTATTTATGGCGACATTGACCAACTGTCTAAGTCTTGATTGGCTTAAGCCTTGGGTACTTGGATAAATTGGTGTGAGTGTTTCATTCACTTGACATTCGTTTTCATCATCGAGCAACTGATACTCCGGATGAGTCATGGTTAGGATATTGCTGAACTCACGAACTTCTCCAAAGGCATGAATTATTGTGCTGTTCTTTAGATTATTGATTTGAGTTTTATTAAAATGAAAAAACTGCAGTTTTATTATTCCGGTTTTGTCTTCCACATAACAATGCAGCATGGCACGTTTGCCGGTTTTAATTTCCGTTTTACATACTCGCCCTGCAATCACGCTCCACTCATTAGCGCGTAAATCCTGGATGGGTGTTATTCGGGTTCTATCTTGGTAACGATAAGGTAAGTGGAACAGTAAATCACAAACAGAATGGATACCACATTTTGCAAGTTTTGCTGCAAGTGTTGGTCCGATACCGTTTAATGATTCACACGAGTTTGATAACACAGTATTAATGATGTTGAAAAGAGTGAGTATTTAAGTGTAACTCATAGTTCATATAGGAACAATTTGCTGTTTTTTAATAAGAGAGCAAATTGTGTTGCATAAGGTATATAAAACCTTTTCATATGGTACAAAAAAGCGCATAATAGTATCATTTTTTGATGGAAAACTAAGTCGCATGAAACATACTGTAGAGCAGCTTTTAAAACACGCTTTAATATCATTACAAAAGTCAGGCGAGGTTCCTACTGATTTGGATGTTGATATTAAGGTAGATCGCTCAAAAGATTCTGCTCATGGTGATTATGCCAGTAATTTGGCCTTGGTTTTAGCTAAACCGTGTCGTCAGGCACCGCGTAAAATAGCCGAACTTTTAGTTCAAGCGATACCGGCTGATCCTTCCGTGGACAAAGTGGAAATCGCTGGGGCAGGCTTTATTAATTTCTTCATCCGCAGTAGTTCTCGCTCTCAAGTTATTGCTGAAATACTGGAACAAGGCGAGCTTTTTGGGCGGAGTACTATTGGTCAAAATCAAAAAGTTTTGATCGAGTTTGTTTCTGCTAATCCAACAGGCCCTTTACATGTAGGGCATGGACGTGGTGCTGCCTTTGGAGCTACTTTAGGTAATGTTCTAAAGGCTGCAGGCTATGATGTAACTTTAGAATATTATGTGAATGACGCTGGCAGGCAAATGAATATTCTTGCTGCCAGTGTATGGTTACGTTATCTCGAACTTGCTGGAGAACCAGTAGTTATTCCTGCTAATGCTTATAAAGGTCAGTATGTTTCCGAAATAGCTCAGGAATTTTGGGCAGAACATGGTAAAGAATATGTACATCCATGGAGTAGTGTAGTTGAAGGGTTACCTCTTGATGAACCTCATGGCGGAGACAAAGAAATTTATATCGATGCTTTAGTCATGCGTGCAAAACAACTTTTGAGCATCGAGGTTTTTACCCTATTTCATCAACATGCATTAAATACAGTGCTTGATGATATCAAAGATGATCTAGCTGATTTTGGTGTGAAATACGATAGCTGGTTCTCAGAACAGTCCTTGTTTGAAGATGGTTCGATCCAAAAAGGGATTCAGGCTCTTAAGAATAGTGGTCATACCTTTGAAAAAGAAGGGGCCCTTTGGTTTAGAGCGACTGATTTTGGTGACGAAAAAGATCGAGTACTGGTACGTGCCAATGGCCATACTACTTATTTTGCTTCGGATGTTGCCTATCATTGGAATAAATATGATAGGGGTTATGATCGGGTAATTGATATTTTTGGTGCGGATCATCATGGCTATATCACTCGATTGCGCGCTGTGGTTAAAGCATTGGGACATGATGAAAGCGCACTGGATGTATTGCTCGTGCAATTTGCCATTTTATATCGTGGTTCTGAGCGAGTACAAATGTCTACGCGAAGTGGTTCTTTTGTTACTTTAAGAGAACTTCGTAATGAGGTAGGAAACGATGCTGCACGTTTCTTTTATGTAGCACGTAAGTCAGAACAACATATGGATTTTGATTTGGACTTGGCAAAATCAGAATCAAGTGATAACCCCATTTATTATATTCAGTATGCACACGCAAGGATATGTTCTGTATTGAGACAATTAAAGGAACGAGGTTTGTTGTGGGACAAGGCAATTGGTCTAAAACATATTGACTTATTGGAGCAATCTCATGAAACTCATTTGATTTCTTTAATCAGTCGATATCCAGAAATTGTGGAATTAGCAGCTGCTCATTGTGAACCTCACCAGGTGGCCTATTATTTACGCGAAGTAGCCAACGGCTTGCATAGCTATTATAATGCTGTTCCGCTGTTGTGTGAGCAAGAGCAATTACGATGTGCTCGCCTTTGTCTGTTAGAGGCAGTACGTCAAATATTAAAAAATGGTTTGGAATTATTGGGCGTATCCGCTCCAGAGAGTATGTGATGGCAAAAGAATATGGAAATAGGCGTTCTTCACGGTCGCGTGGTGCTGCACCGCATCAGTTTTTAGTGATAACGTTGACTTTTTTATTTGGGTATTTAACCGCTTCTTTTTTGGATATAGAAACTGTAACCAAGTGGGTTAATTCCCAAGTTTTAGCCCATAATGAAATAAAAAGGGAATCTACTAAACAACCTGCGGCACAACATGCCGCGATTCCTCCTAAACCAAAATTTGAGTTTTACACGTTATTGGCCAATGAAAAAGTTCCAAATTCACAACCCAATGCTAACTCTGCTGCTTCCCTCCAATCCGCTGCAAATGCTACTGCAGCAACCGTTGCTGCCGCAACCACGCCAATTGCTGCTAATTCAGCGGTTAAGACAACGGTCAGTGTTCCCACTGGAGCTGCAACAACAAAACCAAATGTTGCGAGATTACCCGTTGCTGCTAACACGATACCGGTAGCGAAACCGGCTACTTTAGATAAAGGAAAATATTTAGTTCAAGTAGCTTCTTTTAAAGCGCGCCGAGATGCAGAACAAATGAAAGGAACATTGATACTTAAAGGTTTTAGTGTATATATTATTCCTGTTAGTCATGCTACAAAAGGTAATTGGTTCCGAGTGGTAGTTGGTCCCTATTCAAATCGTGCACTTGCGCAAAAGGCTCAAATGATTTTGGCAAAAAATGAACGTCTGAATGGTATGGTTACCAGTGGTGGATAAGCACTCCATTAGCATATACTCAGGTTTAATTGTTCATTTTAGGATTACTCAACGACGAACTATTACCTGAATGTTTTCAGCATTCTTGATTGCATGAGGTTTACTAATTCCCACAGTAATTTGAGTGACGAGAAATTCCTTTTTGATTAAATCTGCAACTTCATTAGCAACGGTTTCAATCAGTTGAAAAGATTTTGACTCAACATAGTGGGTTACACTCTCACAAACTGCTTGATAATCTATAGTCTTGGTCAAATCTTCCCTGCATGCACTGAAATCCATATCAATACTAATATCAATCTTTAGTTGTTGATTAATACGTTGTTCCCATGCGTAAACGCCAATTTTAGTACTTACATTAAGAGCTTTGATATTTAAGGTATCCAACGTTTTTTCTGCCTATCAAGAGTAATTTTATCGTGATTTTATCTAAATAGTTAACCGTATGTATAGAGGGGTTTAAGTTAATGAACCTGGATCTTGAAATTGTCTCATCCCGGGTTTCGCTGTATGAAGTAACCCGGGAACTCTTTTTCAGGGTAATTCTACCCTTATTTCTATACCTTTAACTCAGTTTCAGAATGCTCATCTTCTTCATTTGGAGTCGTAGTGCATGTATTCGAAAGAAGACTTGCTGCTGTATCGTATCCTAGTATGGGTAGCGCAAGTCCTAAGGTCAAAGATAAGCCAAGAATCGTTTTACTTAATAAAATAGGTCCAGCGACACTACCTGCCAATACGCGAAACGAAGTGTGAACGTTTTCATTCAATGCAACACGCCATAAGTAAGTAGCGATGGCGGGCAATAAGGTCAGGTCTAATAAGCCTAAAGCAGGAAAACCGGTATATTCATCATCAAATTGTTTGCCTGTAATCGCATGATAAGCGCTTTCAAAACGCTCAGCCAAGCTGGATGAGGGGGAAAATAATAGACCTAAATGACGATAACGGCTTTCGCTAATAAATTGGCCAATTTTTTTGACACTGAAATGCTCTATATCCGCTTTCTTTAAAATTTGTGAATGAATTTGCTTTTCATCAGCGTCCAGGTAAATTCTGGTAATGGAGTTGTGCACTTGTTCGGCAGGAAAATTATATTCCACTGCACTAGCAATCAATCGTCCCATAATCACTGATCCTTGCTCATTAGGTTCAATTTGTAACGTATGCTTTCCACCCAAAGGATTTAACGAAGAAGTCGTATCCACAAAAACAATTTCTTTTTCTTTAGTAGCTACATAGGCAAGGATTTCTCGATAGAGTTCATTCATGGTTTCTTCCACCACAGTAAAAGGAGGACGGCCTTTTCCTTCTGCTCGTGCTAAATGAGAAAATCCAGTATAAATAAAATAAGGAGTTAATTGGGTAATCGAGGGATAATATTGGGATAAAAGAACAATACGACTGAGTTGAGGATTATTCTCAATTAACTCATCAATAATTTTTTTATAATCACTCAGTATCTTAGCTTTTACTTCATTAAATGCTAAGGTAATAGCAGGTTTTGCATGATCAGGCGTAACTCTTAAGAGGAGTTGAGGGTAATTCATTTCTTTCAACAAGGTATTTGCTAGAGCTTCTCGATAGTTATTACCCCCAACGCTTAGGACTGCAACCTCAGCCTTCCATTCTTTAACTGCATTTAGCTGATGTACATAAGAGCCATTATGATCTTTATCTTTGGGTAATACTTTATCTAAGGGACAATAAGTCAGTAGATCTTGTGTGGTCGCGCCATCAACGGCAAAATTACCTATTTCATAAGAGTTTGTCGAATCGTTTTGGGCGAGAGCGACTGCAGTTTGATGCGTTACGGTTTGGTTTTTTTGATCATAAGGTTTTCTTTTATTGACCCAATATCCATTATCTAAAGTGGAGTCGCCCATTAAAGCTATTTTATGGGGACATTTTGTAGAGTTTCCCTGCACAAGTTTTAATCTACCTGTGTTTTTAGGGTATCCTACTCCTATCGACTGTGAAGAACTTTTTATTGATCCCATAATAAACCCTGTAATCGTAAAATAGAGGCAGATTATGTTTCTAATCTTGTTTCATAGTCAATTAGAAACAATTCTTGTATTACTGAGAGTGGATATTGCATAAATATGTTAGCATTAATGTATTTGATGATGCTGGGATAATATGATGTATGATCTGGATCAATCTTTGTTTCTTCGTGCTTTAAGACGACAACCTGTAGAACGAACTCCCGTATGGATGATGCGTCAAGCGGGGCGTTATTTACCTGAATATCGAAAGACCAGAGAACTTGCGGGTGATTTTTTAAGTCTGTGTAAAAATCCAGAGCTAGCGTGTGAGGTTACATTACAACCTTTACGTCGATATGCTTTAGATGCTGCTATTTTATTTTCTGATATTTTGACCATTCCAGATGCAATGGGATTAGGGTTGTATTTTTCCGAAGGAGAAGGGCCTTGCTTTCAGCGACCTTTGCACGACCTCCAGGCGATTGTTAATTTACAAATCCCAGAAACCGATTCATTAGCTTATGTTATGGATGCGGTACAGCTAATCCGTCGAGAAATGCCAAAAGAGCTTCCTTTAATTGGTTTTGCAGGCAGTCCATGGACTTTGGCGTGTTACATGGTTGAAGGTAAAAGCAGCAGAGACTTTAAACGTATTTTGCGTTTGATTTACACCGAAAATGAAGCGGCCCATATGTTGCTGCATAAGTTAGCAGTTTCCGTAGCAAATTATCTGATTGAACAAATCAAGGCTGGTGTAAATTCAATCATGCTTTTTGATACCTGGGGGGGGATTTTAACACCCGAGAATTATCAAAAGTTTTCCTTGAGCTATATGCAGTATATCGTGCACCAAATTAAAACACATTACCCTGATATCCCCGTTATTTTGTTTACTAAAGGCGGTGGGCAATGGTTGGAAAAAATGCTCATTACACGTTGTGATGCTTTGGGAGTTGACTGGACCTGTGATTTGGGGGAGGCGCGTCGGAGAGTAGGTAACCAAGTCTCATTACAAGGCAATCTTGATCCCAGTGTGTTGTTGACTTCGCAACAATGTATTCGGGAAGAGGTAAAGAAAGTATTGGCATCTTTTGGGGCAGGTTCAGGACATGTGTTTAATCTTGGACATGGTATTACTCCTGACGTACCACCTGAACATGTTGCGGCGATGATTGATGCAGTTCATGAGTTTAGCCCTTACTATCATCAAAATTGAGATCAATTGTAGCTTGGGTTTTCGGTGAACTCAGGCTATAAGTAGTCAGAATTTAAGCTAAACTACGTAGCCTATCTATCCTAAGGGTAATAGCTTGGTGCAGCTATCAATATGTGTAGCAACGATCTTAAATTTTAATTCAAGAGTTGCTACACTACTGTATTTCTTAACGCATGGCCATTACTCTATGAGCAACGGTGTCTGGTTCGGCGATTGCATAAAAAAGTGTGCCTCGATAGAGATCCATTAAATCTTTCTTGGTGAGTTTACCACCACATATATCTTGCAAATTAGTGAAGGCTAAGATCTGAAGTTGTTTCAATATCGATTGGCCTATTTTGCTTGGGCCAGCTACGGGATGTCGTTTTTCTACTTCATCAGCAAAAGCTAAAATATCTTGTTTCTCAATCTCATCGCGACCCATCATAATTTGATCGACTAAGCGTTCTACTAGTTTATCATGTGCTTGATTTAATTTAGATTGATTTTGATTAAATGCCGCAGTATGAAATAGAGGATGTTGCAATTTATGAACTTCTTCAACAGGAGGATTTAATTTTTGGGTACCCATGACTCCTCCGCCCATGACAAGGCAAGTCATTCCAAAAGCAGAGAAGGCACTAAATCCTAAATCCCTAAATCCCTGTACGACATTAAGGAAGCTTAATGTAGAAGTATTATCAGGGTCAAAAAAACTTACATGACGCATTAGCCCCGTCCGATCGGTTAATTTTTCTAACACATAGGCTTGAATCGCTTCATGATATTCTTCCGGATGGAGTTTAGCTTGCTTTTGCAAATATTTTGATAATAATTCTTCTGATTTCATATGTTCCAATGCTGCGCGAAAAGCCTTCGGTAAAAAGGTAGAGCTTTTGGAAGAGGTTGCTTCGTCTGATAGCTGTGTAGAATTATTTAAAAAAAAGTGCATCTTTTATTCCTTGTAAAAATTTTTGACATATTCATACCAAACTGATTATCACAATAAGTCATAGTCTTAAACGTTCCTAACTTTCTATCATACTGTCAAATTATATTGCTAGTTTGATGACAAAAACATTGTATCTATAAAGCGACAACTATTGTTGTATCAAAGAGCTTCTTCATTATCTAAAATTCATGAAAATTTAAAACGTGTACTGTTTTAACCCTACGTAATTGATCACATATTGGTTGAAATGGGGTTAAATATTACCATCATTTTATTAGATGAATATTAAGTCTTGTATCTAATCATAGGTTTCTCAAATTAATCATCCCAGCAGATTACTGGGATAAAGCAAACATATAATTTATTGTGTCATACATCGACTTAAACTCGACGGTACACAATCTTCTGACACATCCATCAGAACACTAGGCTCCTTATGGAACGAAATAGAGTATTCTTCTTCTACTGCCTGTTTTAGTTTTTGATATCGTTTGTCTTTAAGAGCATGCACTTTTTCAATAAGTTGTTGATATAAAACTATATCGGACTGGTTAGGGGGCAGGGTCAATTTTTTTAGTTGATCCGCGCATTTTAACTCTTCCTGAGACGGGAAAGGGCTTTCCGACTTATGAGAAAACAGCGAAAAAAGAGAAAAGGAAGGACGAATTTGCAGCGAAGCAGATTTTGTGTCGGGATCATGGGATGATGAGGAAGTGTTCTCATACTCCTTTAATTGTTTGGATTTATCCTGATGTCTTGGTGAACCTAAAAAATTAAGATTTAATGATTTTCTTTTCTTTGATTTATTGGGCAAGGATTCGTTGGCTTTAGTACCAAATGATGAGGTTAATAACGAGTTACCCTCAAATTCTTCTAATATTTTAGGATGATTTTGATATCGAGGCGATAATAGCGGATCAACAGAACTGCTGGCTTGTGATTTTTTTTGTTTGCCTGCCTTTTCTTCGGTCCAATCACAAATTATTTTACCAACATTTTGCATTTTCTTCGCTAAAAGTGCTTGCCTTGGCCCCCAGGGCTCAGGAGGGGTTAGCGAGTTTACCTTCTCCCATTTCAGTACAGCGTTATTGAACGCCTTCTCTCCAGTCCTGGCTTGCTGAATCCCCTCATCTCCGAGGAGACCAGGGAGAATTCTAGTTAAAATCAGATTGGCATTGTTTATCGTATCTATCATTAATTTATTTGGAGTTGTTTCTGAATGCTTTAGGGAATCGAGGTAGATTTTAGGCATGTCGATTAAGCGCTTCTTTGCCTTTAAATGATTTAGTAATTGCAGTTCAGCGGAAATTTGCTCAATGAGTTTCTTGCCTTCTTTTGCCGCACTTTCAAATCCTGAATGTGCTTTCCAAACACTAGATAATGATATATTTAGATGTAAGCTACCATGTTCATTAATACATTCTGTCCAAATTTCATTAAGAGTCGAAAATGCATGTTGAAGTGCTTTATCTGCTTGGGGTTGATATTTTTCTTTTAGAAATTTCTGGAGCTCATCCTTTGTATCAAAAAGTTCTTCCTGGGCTTTGTTAAATTCTATGTATTTTTTTAGAAAAGCAAGATATTGATTTAAATGCTCTAAAAAAAACAGTTGATCTTCTATGAACGCAGCGATCGCTGCCGCTTGAAAGCCGGCACGCATAGAATTATCTTGCATGTTGAGCCATTCATGAACACTGTGGCTTTCTTTACCAATTGTTACAATTTTTTGTAACAAATTTTCGATTTTTAATAGGTGTTCTTCGTTAAGCGTTGTAGGGGACTGAGCTTGTAAATTTGAGTCTTGATTAGTTATCAATTCGGCCTCTTATTTTTCATAATGAATTAATTAGGCGCCGATTTTTGCACGATACTTGAAAAAAGCAAGTTAAGTGTTTGAACTTATGGCAAAACTTAGTTTTATAATTCTCTGGGATTTGAATTTTAGTAACTTACCCTCTATGTTAACAGTATGGATGCTTCTCTATCGAATCAATAAAACGGATGCTACACACCATGGCGCACTCTCATAAAATTACTCATGATGTTCTTATTGACTTAGCGCTACAAGGTGGGGGTGCTCATGGAGCTTTTACATGGGGCGTGTTGGACCGTTTATTAGAAGAAAGAAATCTGCGAATCGATGGTATATCAGGAACATCTGCTGGAGCTATGAATGCAGCAGTCCTAGCTGATGGCTACACCAAAGGTGGTTCTGAGGGAGCACGCGATATGCTCGAGTTGTTCTGGAGGAATGTCTCGGAAGCGGCACGTTTTAGTCCTTTACAACGCAGTCCTCTTGATATTATATTGGGCCAGTGGTCGCTGGATTATTCCCCTTTTTTTATCAGCATGGATATCTTGTCACGATTGTTTTCACCCTATGATCTCGATCCGTTCGGAATGAATCCACTCCACACTATTTTAGTGAAAACTATTGATTTTAAAAAATTGTCAAGTAGTCCAATCAAATTGTTTATTACTGCAACCAATGTGAGTACGGGCAGGGGAAGAGTATTTCGCAATGAAGAAATCACTCCCAATGTTCTTCTTGCATCCGCATGCCTGCCCACTCTGTTTAAAGCGGTGGAGATCAATGGAGAGCACTACTGGGATGGAGGATACTCAGGGAACCCCACAATTACACCGCTGGTTCGTGAATGTAAATCAAAGGATACAATTTTAGTGCAAATTAATCCTGTCAGCCGGCCAGATATTCCCCAGTCGGCGAGAAGTATTCTTAACCGTTTGAATGAAGTTTCTTTTAATGCGGTATTACTTAAGGAGCTTCGCATGATTGCTTTACTGCGGCAGCTTGCCCATTCAGGCGATTCTGAAGGAGCAAAATGGGCAGGTATGCGGATACATCGAGTAAGCAGCGATATTATGCTTGAGCTGGGTTATTCCTCCAAACTCAATGCTGAATGGGATTTTTTGCTTATGCTACGTGATGAAGGACGCCAAGCTGCTGACGCCTTTCTCTCAGAACATGCGAAGGACCTTGGCAAACGTTCATCTCTAGATCTTGATGTATTACTTGAGGGAGTTTAACGTCATTCATTTCTAAACTGTCTACTCAATTGAATGGCCATTTCTATTGACTGTTCATAGTTGAGTCGAGGATCAACCAGACTATGATAGGCTTTTTTCAGATCATCTGCGGATAATCCGCGAGCACCACCAATACATTCCGTAACGTTATCACCAGTAAGTTCAAAATGAACACCACCCAAATAACTACCCATATTGCGGTGAATTTCCAAAGCTTGTTTGAGTTCTAAAAGAATGTTATCGAAGTGACGAGTCTTAATGCCATCCACTGTGGTTTCTGTATTTCCATGCATAGGATCACAAGACCAGGTCACTGGAATTTTTGTTTTCCGCACCGCTTCAATAAGCGGAGGAAGCAGTTTATCTATGTGCCGCGCTCCTAATCGAGTGAACAATAAAAGTCGTCCTTCTTCACGCTGAGGATTTGCACGATTCAATACTTCTTCTAACCATTCGGGAGTAGCACCGGGGCCAATTTTGATGCCGATGGGATTTTCGACACCTCGTAAAAACTCCAAATGTGCACTGTCAGCTTGTGCAGTGCGCATACCAATCCAGGGTAGGTGAGTAGAGAGGTTATACCATAAGCCATCTTCCATTTGACGAGTCAAGGCTTGTTCATAATGCAAATGCAATGCTTCATGAGAGGTGTAAAAATCTACTTTAGCTAAATTACTGGATTGTATTCCACCTATAGTATCTAAAAAGTCCAAGGTATCAGCAATTGATTTAACCAGAGTTTGATACTCATCTTTTTGTTTGGAATGTTCAACAAAGCCCAAATCCCATTGCTGAGGATGATTAAGGCTCGCAAAACCACTGTCGAGCAGACTACGAATGAAATTTAAAGTGATTGCGGAGCAGTTGTAGGCTTGTAATAATAGTTTAGGATTGGGTTCGCGTGCTTCCTGGGTAAATTCAGGGGAGTTAACCAGATCTCCTCGATAGCTTGGTAAAGTAACACCTTGTAGTGTTTCATAATCGGAAGATCGGGGTTTTGCATACTGCCCAGCAATCCGACCCACACGAATAATGGGCTTGCGTAAGCCATGTAATAAAATCAAACTCATTTGGAGGATGATTTTTAATTTATTGCTAATAATTTCTGAACGACAATCATTAAATGACTCAGCGCAGTCGCCACCTTGAAGGATAAAGGCTTCACCACGTCCAGCACGTGCAATTTCTTTTTTTAGATTCTTTACTTCACTACTGGTAACCAGCGGAGGTAAAAGGCTCAGTTGTTTTACAATTTTATTTAACTGTTCTTCGTCAGAATAAGTAGCAGCTTGTAAATACGAATACTGGAGCCAAGACGTAGGCGACCATTTTTGCATAAAAAAACCTATGTAACTTTTTTGAGTCTAAGTATGGAATAAATGAACACATACTGCAAGCGAACCGGGCCTTAAATGATAAAGCTTTTATACATCTTCTCTATATGCATAAAAACTTTAGGGGGCTTTGAGGGGGGCAAATAGAAGAAGGGGTATGCTTGCTTATAATGAGCAAAGCACCTGACAACCTCAGTTGCCATGAGGTGCTTGAAGTCATTACTAACTTTTGTTCGGAGTAAAATCACTAAGACTTTCCATTGTATCCTTCACCATAGACCCTATTGTATCTCGTTTCGCGTACGCGACGCCGCCCAAAAAGAGAGTACCTACGGCAAAGATGGAGAATTTTATCAAAGAGCTCTTAGAAAAAAAGGGCTTTTTCTCTTCAGGTAAAGTAATTTCTTTTTTGGTATCATACCAATCTGGTAAATTATCTCTGTCATATAGCTCATGAGAGTCAGTATTATCTAATACAAAAAAAGAGTAGGTATCTGCATTATTAATTGCCCTTGCTGTAACTCTAGAACATTCTGTTTGAGTCGTTCTGGGTAACAATCGAAAATCGTCCGGATAAGGGCGTTCTTCAGTACTGTTTTTTACTGGTTTTTTTCCATGGTAGTATCCTCTATCATTGACAAAACCATATCGATGTGAAGACTCATGGAGCAATGTTGCTAAAGCCTTGGCAGGATGATTTGTAAGCATTCGATAATCAATATGGATTGGACCAAAATAGTCTCTTACGAACAATACCTCTCCCAAATTACTCTTTACCTCATGACCAAAAACATATCCAACGACCGTATTCTTAGGATTATTTAATAAAGACTGTCTGATATTGCTGATATACACCTTATTAGGCTTAGATTCCACATTTTTGGCATGATAAAGCATTAAGTCTCTAAGTAATAAATGATAATTCAGCTTTGCGCCTTCAACCGTTGATTGCGTGTTAATTTGAGGAATTAGCTCATCAATATTGTGTTCTACCGGGTTATCTTTCGTATTTTCAAAATAAAATAAATACCATTGAGCATTTGCTCTTACCAGCACATAAGTCTTTTCTTCGAGTGCCGCGATTTCATGCTGCAAGGGCTTGTGATCCATGATTTCAAGAGAGATGTTTAATTGCCTGTTTAATCCTTTATAAGTTTTGAGTAGGTTGTTTTTAATTGATTCGATGTTATCAAGAATATTATTTATAGAATGCCCCCCAGTAATGGGAACATAAAAATGTCTTTTTAACATTCTTAAGGCATGTAAAACTTTAGGAGGGGCATTATCATCAATGAACATCTGTTTAATATTTATATTTTTCTGATGTTTAATCCCTTGATCACAGTTATTTAAATAATCTTGGAGTTGAGTTAATAAGTATAGAGTTCGTTCCAGCCTCATTACGGATTCATTATAAATTTGATTAAGTGCTTCTTTTTCTTGTTTTGTTAAGAGTTCATCTTTAGACTTTAATGAAACAATCGTTTGATCCTGTGCAATATACTCAGGTTTTTTTTTGGAATTTTTATGATTTTTTGGCATTTTGGTTTCCTTGATACAGCTGGAACTCAGTCCAAATTAAATTCAATACTTGATGTTATAATTGTACATTATTTAACCTTAATGAATTATTAAATTACACTTTGGGGTAGAGTAATAAAATCAATGCATTATTGAAAAGCTTTTGGTGGCGGAATTAGGGCTTAATCAGCAGCACACTTTATTAGTACCTAGTTATTTATTAGTAAATTTAGTGGTGTTGTTGAAAATACTTTTTTAATTTTATTGCAGTGATTTGCATGAATTTGCTGGAATAAAAATTTAATCAACCCTTGAAATCTTATTAGGTGCCCCCATCTCTGGTTTTCAAAATAGCTAAGCCGTTGGAGAGGATTGCATGAGTAAGAAACAAGATAAAAATTGGCATCAATTTAAAGAAGAACATGAATCAAAACACGTTGAAAACGCGGAAGAGGCTGTCGACTTACCTGAAGAAATAGAACACTCAGAGCCCTCTTTAGCTCATCCAAGTTACATAGAGTTGAGTGAAAAGCTGACTCTTGCGGAACAGCAATCTCATGAAAATTGGGAGAAAGCAGTTCGTGCTCAAGCTGAGTTGGAAAATGTTCGTCGTCGTGCAGAGCGTGAAATAAGTAATGCTCATCGCTATGGTGTTGAGAAGATAATTACTGATTTATTACCGGTAATTGATAGTCTAGAACAAGCTTTGTTACTCGCTGATAAAGCAGAAGATACAGCAATGCGCGAAGGCTTAGAATTAACTCTGAAACTGTTTTTGGATGTATTGAAAAAATTTGAAGTTCAGCAAATTGATCCCATGGGTATGCCTTTTGACCCACAGATTCATGAAGCGATGTCGATGCAAGCGGTACCTGATGCTGAACCCAATACCGTGTTAGCAGTATTCCAAAAAGGATACAAACTAAGTGAACGAGTGATTAGACCAGCTCGTGTGGTCGTGTCAAAAAAATAAAAATGTGAGTTCTGTGGGTTGAAATAGGCAGGTTATGCCCCATATAAGAATCATTGCATTAGAAAACTACTACTTTGGAGCAAGAATAGAATGGCTAAAATTATTGGAATAGACTTAGGTACCACCAACTCATGTGTTGCCGTAATGGAAGGTGATAAACCTAAAGTAATTGAAAACAGTGAAGGTCACCGCACAACGCCTTCGATTGTCGCTTTTACTGATGATGGTGAGGTATTGGTTGGACAAGCTGCAAAACGTCAGGCAGTAACTAATCCCGATAATACTTTATTTGCAATTAAACGATTGATCGGTCGTCGTTTTGATGATGCAGTTGTTCAAAAAGATATCAAAATGGTTCCTTACAAGATTATTAAAGCAGACAATGGAGATGCTTGGGTCCGTGTTAAAACTCAGGATAAAGCCCCACCACAAGTTTCTGCTGAAGTATTACGTAAAATGAAAAAGACTGCAGAAGATTACCTTGGTGAAGAAGTGAAAGAAGCGGTGATTACAGTACCTGCTTATTTCAATGATTCTCAACGCCAGGCAACTAAAGATGCAGGCCGTATTGCGGGTCTTGAAGTAAAACGTATTATAAACGAGCCTACCGCTGCAGCTCTTGCTTATGGTATGGATAAAAAACGAGGTGATTCAATCATTGCTGTATATGACTTGGGTGGCGGTACGTTTGATATCTCGATCATTGAAATTGCAGAAGTGGATGGAGAACATCAGTTCGAAGTGCTGGCAACAAATGGCGATACGTTCTTGGGTGGTGAAGACTTTGACTTGGCATTGATTGAGTACCTGGCTTCTGAATTCAAAAAAGATACAGGTATTGATTTACACAGTGATCCATTGGCCTTACAACGATTGAAAGATGCTGCTGAAAAAGCAAAAATTGAACTTTCTTCAGCACAACAAACAGATGTTAACCTGCCTTATATTACAGCGGATGCTTCTGGACCAAAACATCTAAATATTAAATTAACTCGGGCTAAACTGGAGTCTTTGGTTGAAAAACTGGTCGAGCGAACAGTAGAGCCCTGCAAAATCGCATTGAAAGATGCTGGATTGACTGTATCACAAATTAACGAAGTCATTTTAGTTGGTGGTCAAACACGTATGCCTTTAGTACAAAAAACAGTAGAAGAGTTTTTTGGTAAAGAACCACGTAAAGACGTTAACCCCGATGAAGCCGTTGCTGTAGGTGCTGCTATTCAAGCCGCAGTTTTATCTGGTGAGGTAAAAGATATTCTGTTGCTTGACGTAACTCCATTGTCTTTAGGTATTGAAACTATGGGTGGCGTGATGACAAAACTCATTGAGAAAAATACCACAATTCCAACTAAAGCCAATCAAGTGTTCTCTACAGCGGATGATAATCAAACAGCAGTTACTGTGCATGTACTCCAAGGTGAAAGAGAGCAAGCCTCAGCGAATAAATCTTTAGGTCGATTCGATTTAGGTGATATTCCTCCGGCTCCACGTGGTGTACCACAAATTGAAGTCACTTTTGATATCGATGCGAACGGTATTTTGAATGTTTCCGCTAAAGATAAAGCTACGGGTAAGGCACAATCCATCGTTATTAAAGCATCTAGTGGATTGAGTGACGAAGAAGTCGAGGCAATGATAAAAGATGCCAAATCGCACGCAGAAGAAGATAAGAAGTTTAAGGAAATGGCAGAGTTACGTAATCAGGCGGACAGCTTGATTCATAGCTGTGAAAAATCAATGAAAGATTTGGCTACTGAACTTGCTGAAGATGAGAAGAAAGGTATAGAAACAGCAATTGCTGAATTAAAAGAAGCGATTCAGGGCACTGACAAAGCACAAATCGAAGAGAAATTAAAAGTGTTAAACGATGCTTCTTCTAAAATGGCGGAACGAGTTTATGCTAAAAAGGCATCCGAAGGACAACCAGGACAAGCTGAGGCTCCTCAGCAAGAGCAAGCGCAAACTCAAGAGTCAGCTAAAACTGATGAAGGAGTTGTGGATGCTGAGTTCGAAGAGGTTAAAGACGATAAGAAATAATTGATAGTATCGTTGACTTAATAGCCTAGGTGCAATTAGCCTGGGTGCAGCAAAGCGAAACCCGGGATTTCTGGATATAAAAGAATCTATTAATCCCAGGTTTCGCTTTGCTGCACTCAGGCCAAATTGCCTATTGTTAATTTTTAAATATTGTGAGTAGTTATGGAACAGCGGGATTATTATGAACTTTTAGAAGTAAGTCGAACTGCAAGTGATGCCGAAATTAAAAAAGCATATCGCAAGTTGGCAATGAAGTATCACCCAGATCGCAATGCTGGTGATTCTGCTGCAGAAGAAAAATTTAAAGAAATTCAATACGCTTACAGTATTCTCTCAGATCCGCAAAAACGGGCCGCCTATGATCAATTTGGACATGCAGGCGTTGATCCTTCCATGCGAGGTGGTCAAGGTTTTGGGGGTTTTGGAGGTTTTGGTGATGTCTTTGAAGATATTTTTGAAAATATCTTTTCGGGCGGACGAGGTACCGGACGACAATCTCGTGGGCAACGAGGTGCTGATTTGCAATTTAATGTGCAGTTAACACTCGAAGAAGCTGCCCAGGGTAAAGAAGTGCAAATTACCGTTCCTAGACATGGGGCGTGTTCTACCTGTAGCGGTAGTGGCGCTAAAAAAGGAACCCAACCTAAAACGTGTGAAACCTGTAATGGAATAGGACAAGTTAGAATTCAACAAGGTTTTTTCTCTATTCAACAAACTTGCCCTAGTTGTCATGGTGAAGGAAAAATTATTTCAGATCCTTGCCAAGATTGTCATGGCCAAGGCCGGGTCCGTGAAAGTAAAAAACTAACCGTTAAAATTCCCGCTGGTGTAGATAATGGTGATCGGGTTCGATTAAGTGGAGAAGGGGAGGCCGGAACGCATGGTGGTGGCCCAGGTGATCTATATGTACAAATCAACGTAAAAAAACATACTATATTTGAACGTCATGAAAATGATTTACATTGTGAGGTACCTATAAGTTTTATAATCGCTGCAATGGGTGGTTCCATAGAAGTACCAACCCTTGAAGGTCGGGTTACTTTAAAGATCCCTGAAGAAACGCAAACCGGAAAAGTGTTTCGTTTGAGAGGTAAGGGAATGAAATCGGTTCGTGGTCATGGGCAGGGTGATTTATTATGTAAAGTAGTTGTAGAAACTCCTGTGAATTTATCACGAGAACAAAAAGAATTATTAACTAAATTCCAAGAATCACTGGAAAATGCCAAGGGAAAACACTCTCCACGCTCAAATTCCTGGTTTGCAGGTGTGAAAAAATTCTTTGAAGACATGAAATTTTAAGCTAAGTAAGTTACAATGCTCACATTTATCTAAATGTGCATTTTTTGAGCTTGATGACTAAGGGATTTGTAATCGTTATGACTCCATATCAAAAGGAGACATTGTAACCCGGGTTAGGTGTAGAAAACTTCCGGGTTACGGTTCGCTTCACTCAGGCTACTGGAGGCACATTGACAACCAGACTAATAGAGTAGAACCATGATGAACCAACCAGCAATTTTAGTATTAGCCGATGGAACTGTTTATGAAGGTATTTCGGTAGGGGCAACAGGCGATTGTGTCGGAGAGTTGGTTTTTAATACATCTATGACGGGTTATCAGGAAATGCTCACTGACCCTTCTTATGCACGGCAAATCATTACTTTGACTACCGCACATGTGGGGAATACTGGATGTACGCATGAAGACATGGAGTCAAATAAAGTTTGGGCTGCAGGCTTGGTTCTTCGGAATTCTTCAATAATTCATAGTAATTATCGCGCGGAACAATCGCTCACAGATTGGCTCAAAAAAAATGGTGTGGTTGCAATTGCTGGAATTGATACTCGAGATTTGACCTTGCGTTTACGAGAACACGGTGCCGTGGGAGCTTGCATCAGTACCGATGTAGAGAACCCTGAAGCGGTTTTAGCGAAAGCAAAATCTTTCTCTGGATTGCAGGGTGTGGATTTGGCGCTAGAGGTTTCAAGAAAAACTATAGAACGGTGGCATGAAGGTCAAGGTGAGTGGGGGACAGACTCTCAGCCCCAAAAATTTCATGTAGTTGCTTATGATTTTGGAGTAAAGCACAATATCTTGCGTATTTTACATGATAAAGGGTGTCATCTAACTTTAGTCCCAGCCAAAACTTCCGCTGCAGAAGTTTTGGCTATGAATCCTGATGGTGTATTTTTATCAAATGGTCCTGGGGATCCACAGGCATGTGATTATGCAATCCGCGCCACCCAAGAGTTTTTAAAGCATAATATTCCTTTATTCGGGATTTGCCTGGGTTTTCAAATTTTGGCTTTAGCTTGTGGCGGAGTAACCAAAAAAATGAAATTTGGCCACCACGGCGCCAATCATCCTGTCATTGAAACGGAAGGGAAAAAACGTGTTTTTATAACCAGTCAAAACCATGGTTTTGCAGTGGATGAAGAGAGCTTACCTGACTGTCTTTCCATCACGCACCGTTCATTATTTGATAATACCCTTCAAGGCATTAGACATAAGGAAAAGCCAGCATTGGGCTTTCAGGGACACCCAGAAGCAAGCCCTGGACCTCACGATATAGAAATAATATTTAATGAATTTATACGATTGATGAAATAGGATATACACATATAATTAGAGGATTAACTAATGAATGAAAGTCACGTTTTTACTTCTGAATCAGTTTCTGAAGGACATCCTGACAAAATAGCAGATCAGATTTCAGATGCAATTTTAGATGCTATTTTAACCCAAGATCCTGCTGCCCGTGTTGCTTGCGAGGTCTTCGTTAAAACAGGTATGGTGTTAGTTGGTGGTGAAATTACTACTAAAGCATGGGTTGATGTGGAAGCCGTAACGCGACAAGTCGTTAAAGATATAGGTTATAACAGCTCACAAATGGGTTTTGATTGGGAGTCTTGTGCAGTACTTTCTGCCATAGGTAAGCAATCCCCTGATATTGCACAGGGCGTAGACAATAAAGAAACAAAAATGCTGGGTGCCGGAGATCAAGGTTTAATGTTTGGTTATGCCAGCCGTGAAACCGATGTGTACATGCCTGCTCCAATTGCTTATGCACATCGTTTGATGGAAAAACAGGCTCATTTGCGTAAATCAGGAGCATTACCCTGGTTGCGACCCGATGCTAAATGTCAAATAACCCTAAAATATGAAAGTGGTATACCCGTTGAAGTGGATACCGTTGTTTTTTCAACACAGCACGCAACTGAAATTGGATATAATGATTTAGTTGAAGCGGTGCGTGAAGAAATTATTAAAACTACATTACCCAGCGAATGGTTGACTCATAAAACACGTTATTTCATTAATCCAACAGGTCGTTTTGTTATTGGTGGCCCGTTAGGGGACTGTGGATTAACTGGTCGTAAAATTATCGTCGATACTTATGGTGGTATGGCGCGACATGGCGGAGGATGTTTTTCAGGTAAGGATCCCTCTAAAGTGGATCGTTCTGCCGCTTATGCAGCACGGCATGTGGCAAAAAATATTGTAGCGGCTGGATTGGCTGATAAATGTGAGCTACAAATTTCTTACGCGATTGGGGTTGCAGAACCCACGTCAATTTTTGTTGAAACATTCGGTACCGGTCGTTTATCAGATAATGAAATTATTGAATTAATTCACTCTCATTTTGATTTAACACCACAAGGTATTATCGAATATCATGATTTGCTTCGTCCTATCTACAAGCAAACCGCAACTTATGGCCATTATGGGCGTGAGAATTTTCCTTGGGAACGTTTGGACAAGGTGACGGAGCTAAGCAAAGCTTTATAAGGAGAGCTAATGGAACTAGTCAATAAGGTAGAGGCAGGGAGCAATATGACGAAAGATTATAAAGTAGCTGATATGTCACTGGCTTCGTGGGGACGCAAAGAAATTGCGATTGCCGAGACTGAAATGCCAGGATTAATGGCTTTGCGTGAAGAGTTTGCTGCAACCAAGCCATTAAAGGGTGCTCGGGTTGCAGGTTGTTTGCATATGACAATACAAACTGCAGTGCTGATCGAAACGCTGATTGCGTTAGGCGCCGAAGTTCGTTGGTCTTCATGTAATATATTTTCTACCCAAGACCATGCTGCTGCAGCTATTGCCGCAAAGGGTATTCCAGTATTTGCCTGGAAAGGTGAAACTGAAGAAGAATATTGGTGGTGCGTGGAGCAAACTCTCATTGGACCCAATGATTGGTCGCCTAATTTGTTGCTTGATGATGGTGGCGATTTGACACAAATGGTTCACCAAAAATTCCCAGAACTATTAACAGGAATTAAAGGGGTTTCTGAAGAAACAACTACAGGCGTTGCACGGTTATATGAAATGGCTAGAAAGGGTGATTTAAAAATCCCAGCGATTAATGTGAATGATTCAGTAACTAAATCCAAATTTGATAATATGTACGGTTGTCGTGAGTCCTTGCTTGATGGAATAAAACGTGCGACCGATGTAATGATAGCTGGAAAGGTCGCTTTAATTTTAGGTTATGGAGATGTAGGGAAGGGATGTGCGCAAGCATTACGAGGTCAAGGTGCAAATGTTCTAATTGCAGAAATTGATCCCATTTGCGCGCTGCAAGCTGCAATGGAAGGATATCGGGTAGTAACTCTGGATGATGTTGCTGAACAGGTAGATATCGTTGTGACCGCCACGGGTAATTACCATGTAGTGACTCACGATCACATGAAACGTATGCGAAATCAGGCTATTTTATGCAATATTGGTCATTTTGATTCTGAAATCGATGTGCATAGCTTAAAGAAATATCAATGGGAGAATATAAAGCCCCAAGTGGACCACATTATATTCCCAGATGGTAAGCGATTAATCCTTTTAGCTGAGGGACGATTGGTCAATCTAGGATGTGCTACAGGGCATCCAAGTTTCGTGATGTCAGCATCTTTTTCCAACCAAATTTTGGCGCAAATCGAATTATTTAAAAATGCTGCTCAATATGATCGACAAGTTTATGTTCTTCCCAAGTTATTGGATGAAAAAGTAGCTCGCTTGCATTTGGAGAGAATCGGAGCAAAATTAACCCCACTCACGAAAGAACAAGCAGATTATTTAGGCGTGGAAATCAATGGTCCTTATAAGCCAGAGCAATATCGCTATTGATTTGTGGCTGCGTAGCAGAGTGACCCCGGGTTTTTCTTAATTTCTTCCCGGGGCTACGCCTTGCGCCTTTACCCAGACTGCGAGTCTAATTTTTCTCAATCATACAGTGTGTGCAACAATTCACCATCTGTCTGATTGAGCGTTTTGAGCAAAATATTCATCCAGTCTACGCTTTGTTCCCGGACTCACCAATTCAGGCAAATTATGGTAATCGAACCAAGCCATTTGTTCAATTTCGTAAGAATGAGTTTTTATAGAATTAAAATATTTAATAATAAAAACAATCGGATAGTCATGGACTCCCATGTAGATATGAAAATAAATCCCAAATAATTTCGGTTCTTCAGTTGGGATTATTCCAACCTCTTCTTTTAATTCCCGTATTAAGGCTTCTTTTACCGTTTCACCTTTTTTTACCCCGCCACCTGGAAGAAACCAATAGGGTTCATAAGTGTGTTTTACCAACAGAACTTGATTTTCCTGATTTAGAATAATAGCGCGTGGCCCCATGGTTATGATTCCAAGTAAGGATTGCACTTTTCGTATGCATTGAATGGCCATGTTATAAAATAGATTTCGTAAGTTCATAAACATTTTTTAAAATAAACGAAGGGATGAATGCAGTATATAAAGTGCATTAAGAATTTCAAAATCTATTTTAAGCTTAATACATTAAGAACATTAGCGTAAAATTTTGGGATATGGTTCATCTTGTTTTGCTTTTTTTCTTATAGCATACTGAATTTCGATGTATTTTTATAAGGAGATTGTTGCATGTTTAAATCAGGGATTTTAGGTTTAGGTCTTTTAATTATTACACAAGGTATTTTTGCCGCCTCGGGTGAAGATACAGTGCGAGTAATAATCAAATATAAAGAACAAATGACAAGTGTTTCATCTTTAAAAACACAAATAAAACAGATAACCCAATTACCGGTTAAAGAATTGAATCCTATGGCCAATGGGGCCTTTTTACTAATTTTAGACTCAACAAACAGTACTTTGGTTCAAAACGATAATGAAGATCCTACGTCCTTGGTTTTAGAACGTTTGCGCAACAATCCTCAAGTTTTATATGCAGTTAAAGATAGAGTAAGTTATTTTAAACCGGTTCCGGATCCTGAGATTTTAGGTGCCGGTGATATATTATCTCATGAAAGTCAGTGGGATGAATTTTCTCGACCCGCAGGAATTATGTTGGAGTCAAAGCCTGGATTTAGAGATGGTGCTTGGGCGTACACCACGGGTCTTTCCAAAAAGCCCATAGTAGTTGCAGTCTTAGATACGGGAATTGCTTTAAATGACAGTTTAATAAATAACCTAGTAAAAGATAGTTCAGGTAATTTATGGGGTTGGAATTTTGCAGGAAATAATAATAATTTGGTTGATGAAACCCGCTCGTACCATGGCACTCATGTTGCTGGGACGATTGCTGGTTATGGCAGTGTGATGAGTGGGATGGGTGAGGATTTAAAAATCCTTCCTTTAAAAATTCCTGCAGCTAATGGAATGTTTTATGAAAGCTACGTCATTAATGCCATATATTGGGCTGTAGGTGGCGACGTCCCTGGAATACCACCAAACATTCATCCAGCAAAGATATTGAACATGAGTTTTGGAGTCGATAGAGGTCCTAAAGATGAAATAGACTATTGTGATCAAGCATTACAAGAAGCAGTCTTTTTTGCACGCAAAAAAGGTGCGGTATTGGCTGTCGCAGCAGGAAATGACAACGTTTGGGAGCATTTTAATGCACCCGCGATTTGTAATGGAACCATTAAAGTAGCTTCTACAGGACCTGAAGGCCTTAGATCCTATTTTTCAAACTATGGTCCAAGTGTTACTTTAGCTGCTCCAGGAGGAGACAAGCGTTATGGCATTTGGGGAGGAATTTTATCCACAGTGAACCCTGGAGGTGGATATAATGGCTCGGGCTTCGATTTTTATCAAGGTACTAGTATGGCAACCCCTCATGTTGCCGGAGTTGCCGGATTAATTTTTGCTGCAAGTGAGAAAGTACTTAGTCCAGAACAAGTAGAACAATTATTGTATTCAACAACACATGATTTTGGAGTCAGTAATGATGCGAATAAATCTTGTGTGGGTAAAAAACCTTGTGGGCATGGCATTTTGGATGCTGAAAACGCAGTAAAAGCGGCGGCAGCTGGTTATGATCTAATTTTTTCTGCCCCCAAAATAGAGCATTTGGTCATTAAAAATTGTGGAAATAACAGACTGAGCCCAAGTAATGCGCGTATTGTTTCAAAAGGGGGAATTTGGATACAAGAGCATGCTGCCTGTGAGCGTTCAGAGGACTATCGAAAACCTCAGGTAGAGCAAACTAAAAATGGCACCATTATTGCCAATTATGGTTCCGTACGTTATCGACTTGAGCAAAGCGCTTATAAGTCATGTCATGTAATTGGTTATGATGGCATTGGTTGTTATTTATAATCATTCACGCGACGATGTCGACGTAAACTTGTAGCCTGGGTGAAGCGGAGCGAACCTGGGCTCTCAGGTGAGCGTTGCGTTTTCGGCTACGAGACCTCATCTCTAATTGAAAAAAGGTCTTAATCGTTTGGCTGCGGCACGCTGTTCTAATTGCTCAGGCGATGGTGCTCTTGGTAGCGTTAGTGTGCTGCTTGGTTGAGTCAAGGTATTACTTGGAGGGGTCAAAGTATAATGAGGGTGCGGTTTATAAATTGAAGGCATAATATTGAGCACTTCTTCAGCTTGTTTTAAGAGAATCTCCACTTTTTGATTCAACAACTCGTTCTTATTAATCTTTTCATAAAGCTCTTTCGCTACCCCAAGACCATGTAATGTGGCTTGATAAAATTGGGATATGGGACCTCTGAGCGCGGCTATATGATCAAAAAGTGGTCCTACGGATTGATACTCTAAAAGGAGGGTCACATTTTCTGCTAGTTTACGCATCAAGTTTAAAAAATGATCGTGTTGGAAAATCAGTTTTTGCATTCCTTTAATGAATGTGTTTTGCTTGATGTGTCTACCTTGATGTGCTTTTAATTCAAAATTTAAGTGATCTTTTTGATAACGGTGGGTAATTCTTAGTAGAGAATTAACGAGTGACGTAAGCACATGAATGACTTGTTTTAAGTCTTCATTTCCCAAAGCATAGGCTAGACGATCCATATTCATTTTAGATGAATTTCGCGGCTGAATATCCAAGAGATAAAGTAAGTTTTGATCAATGCTTAAAAGTAAAGCCAGAGTATCTTGATTACTTAAACGATATTGTAGAACTAATTGGATGGAACAAATTGTATCTTCCATAGAAGAATCTTCTTCTATAGGTGCATTCTTTAATTCATCAAGAAGACGTTCTGAGGATTTAATACTTTTTGTTGCTTCATCCAGTAGATTTTTTAATTGTTCTACATTGATCTCATTCATTCTATATAAGTCACCACGTTGATTAATAAAAAACCATCCTTATTTTAATAATAACATTGAAATGCGCTTTTAAACTATAATTTAAAAAATTAACAGAACTTTCTTAATTTGTATGAAAAAGTATAAGAAATTTAAAAACTTTGATGAGTTCTATTTATTTTATCTCAATGAGCATCAAACACTCATGTGTCGGCGCTTGCATGCTTTGGGCACTCTTCTAGCTTGTTTAAGTTTTATTTTTTTTCTTTATACTGGGCATGGTTATTGGCTCATTTTGATGCTTATAGCTGGCTATGGATTTGCCTGGATTGGGCATTTTGTTTATGAAAAAAATAAACCCGCGACATTTCATTATCCCTTATATAGCCTGATGGGTGATTTCGTCATGTTTTGGCAGATTTTAAGAGGAAAATTAACGATCTAGTTTAATGACTCCCTATCACACTCCTGTATTTTTGTTCAAAAATAGTCTAAATTGCAATTAAATGTTCCATTACAAGGAGTGTGTAATGATACTTGAAAGCCCTGCATTTGTTCATAATGAGTTTATTCCCAGAGAATATACTTGTGATGGTACCGATCATTCACCACCCTTGGTGTGGAGCGATATACCTAAAAATACTCAATCTTTTGTTTTAATCATGGATGATCCAGACGCGCCAATGGGTTTATGGGTACACTGGATATTATTTAATGTACCTCCTGATTGTCATGAGCTTAAATTGGAAACTGGTATACCTTCGAACGCAATAAGTGCACAAAATAGTTGGGGTAAAACAGGCTATGGTGGACCTTGTCCCCCAAAAGGTACTCATCGGTATTCCTTCAAACTCTATGCTCTAGATACCTCATTGACTCTGGGAGAACATGCTACAAAAAAAGAAATAGAGACCGCCATGCAAAATCATATCATTGAACAAACTGAATTAATTGGTAAATACAGTCGATCCGATTAATAATTCTATAGGTGAAGCGAAAAGGAGCTGCACTCAATTTGACTCAGATTTCGCTTCATGTTTTGAATTAAATTTACTAATTAATTAAATCGCGCAATAGTTAGTCCACAACAGGATTCCGTCACTTCATTTAAGTGTTCAACCACAGTGCTTAGACATCGAGTAAGTAAATATATTGGATTAAAAACAATAGAAGCGAGTGCGGCGCATGTTGCAATAACACCCATGGTTGCATCTACAATTGTATGTGCTGCGCTTGCTTTAAATGAGGAACAAGCACCCGCACTTATTTGGGATCGGGGTGCAAAAACTGCTAATAATAAAGCAGGTATTAGTAATAATGCAGTAGCGGCTAAATAAATAAAACTTTTCAAAAAGAGCAATAACGCATTCACACCTAACCAAAGTGGGCTGTGAATAGGACGGACAAGTAAGTCAGTAAAAGTAGATATGTCATGAATAGGACGAAAATAGGAGGGTTCCGGTATAGGAATTAAATTAGCATATTTAGCTCTCAGGCTAGAGTATCCTCGCCAGGTTGATTCAATTTTTGAAAAAAAACTAGACATCACATTTCCCTTATTATTATTTTGGGGCGTATCATGCCAATTAATAATAAGAAAGAAAATACTTTAAATAAAAAATTCACAAATATGGAAATCCGGATGAGATTATATCTGAATCCGGATAAACTCTTTTCTTGCTATGAAGGGATTTTTCCACATGCAATACGATCACCACCACCTCCTAAAGGAGGATTATCGCTGTAATTATCTCCGCCCGCGTGAACCATGATGGAGTGTCCTTTGATGTCTTTGGTAGTTAAGCGAGGTGCTAACATTGGCACATTAGCGACTCCATTGCTATCAACCATTAATACCGGTAAATCACCTAAATGACCTTGGTTAAATGGACCAAGATGTTTTTGGGTGTTCATTGGGTCCAAATGAGAACCTGCATTTTTAGCGTGGTCACCACAATCAGGATGTTGATGGATGTGAAAACCATGAATACCCGCAGGAAGTCCGGTCAGTTGAGGGGTAATAAGTAATCCATATTTGCCATCTTCAAACACGATTTTTCCTACTGAAGCTCCATTTGTGGTAGCCACATCGCTAGTGACTGTTTCTGCAGTGACTATTGACGAAAAAAATAAGGCAAAAGCCCCAATGATTATTTGTTTTTTCTTTTTGATTTTATCCATAGCTAAATCCTTTTTAGTGACAATTTTTCCATTCTAACATAGCATATTACATATTAGATTATCTAAAGTTGAATTTTAAAAAACGTGAATAATTTATCTGCAAATAGAAATTAATTGCGTCTTTAAGGTTTTTATTATGACTAAAAATGTAATGCCCAATATCCGAACAGCGACATTAGATGATGCCGAGGCTATAGCACAAATTCATATCTGTTCCTGGCAAAAAATGTATCGAGATTTTATTCCCGAAATTATATTACAAAATCTGTCCCTAAAAGAGCGAACTCAGCAGTGGCATGATTTGATAGAACAGGAAGTTAAAGTATTAGTCATGGAAGTTCATAACCAAATTGTTGGTTTTGCGAGTATTTGTCCTTTTCGTGATTTTAGTGCTGATGATACGATGGGAGAAATCAGTGCAATTTATTTGAATCCTGAGTACTGGCGGAGAGGATTGGGTACCCAATTATGCCTCGCAGCAATTTCTGAACTTGCAAATCAGGGATACAAAAAAATATTGCTCTGGGTATTTGAAGACAATATTCAAGCACGAAAATTCTATGATGCTTTAGGTTTTGAAGCAACAACCTCCACTAAATTAGCAGAATTTTATGAGGATGGCGCTTTATTAAAAGAAGTTCTTTATCAAAAAATACTTTAATTTTATTTTTGTGTAACCCGGGCAGCACAAAACCCTGTTTTTGTGGTAAGTCGAATGGCTAAATCCGGGATTACGCTGTGCTGCTAAGCTAAGTGCCACAGAATGTTTGGTAGACTCGCTCATGAGGCAAGGGCAAACATTGTAAATGTTCTGTGTCTTTTTGTTGATGATAAGGATTTTTTAAGACCGTTAAAAGACTATCCATTGAGGTGTTGTCGTTTTGCTCAATGAAATCTCGAATTGCGTTTTCAACTAAATGGTTTCTGGGAATATAAGCAGGATTTACCCGGTTCATTTTATTTTGTATTTCGTTGATCCCAATTTTTTGTTGTTTAATACAATTCACCCAATCAGAAACCCACTGTTTGCTGCTGGGTTGATTTCCTAATGCATTGATTACATCGAGTTGAGAGCGCTCAGAGTCGAGGGCTTTACTCAGGAGACGAAAAATATTTGTAAAATCTGGTTTATGTTGTTGTAATAATTCGAAGAAGGTTTTGATAAGCTCAACCGGTTGAATATTCTCATCAAAGAGTCCTAATTTCTCTCTTACTTTTTTATTCCAATATTTAGAGAACCGCTCTGTAAATGAGTGAAGCGCTTCTTGCATGGGTTGCAGATCCCTCTCGTCTTTAAATAGCGGAAGTAAAGCCAGACTCAATTGTGCTAAATTCCATTTTGCGATGGCTGCTTGATTTCCATAAGCATAACGTCCCATAACATCAATAGAACTGTATACCGTACCAAAATCAAATTCGTCCATGAAAGCACAGGGACCATAATCTATCGTTTCTCCCGATATGGTCATATTATCCGTATTCATGACTCCATGAATAAAGCCTACTCCCATCCATTCCGCAATAAGATGTGCTTGTCGATCAACAACTTTTTTAAATAATTCAAGATAAGGGTTCGCACTGGGTAAAAGTTCAGGGTAGTGTCTTTCAAGAGCATAGTTAGCCAAAGCTCTAAGTAACTGATCGTCTTTTTGAGCTGCAGCATATTCGAAAGAGCCCACTCGTAAGCTACTTGAAGCTACTCGGGTTAAAACACCTAATGGTACTGGACCGTTTTGTCGATAAATTTGTTCTTTGCTTGCAATTGCAGCCAAGCAACGAGTGGTTGGAATATTTAAGCCATGCATTGCCTCACTGATTAGATATTCTCTTAACACAGCAGAAAGTGGCGCTCTGCCATCACCAGTACGCGAAAACATTGTTTTTCCAGAACCTTTGAGTTGAATATCCCATAGAGTTCCATCTTGGCTGCGTATTTCACCAAGTAATACGGCACGACCATCACCTAAAAGAGGAACGTAGTATCCAAACTGATGTCCCGCGTAGGCTAATGCAATAGTTTCAAGATGTGGAGGAACCACATTTCCGGCATAAAAAGGGACTATGTCTGATTCCCTAAACGAAGGGGAATGGGGAGCACAAAGATAAGAAGCTAACTCTTGATTAAATTTGATTAAATAAGGATCTATAATGGGTGTGGGCTCAATCACTTCATAAAAATTAGGAGGTAATTTTAAGTAAGAACTACGCTGTATATAAGGTATCAAATCAAGCCATCCATAAAAGAGTATGTTAAATATTTAAAGAAATCCTCCATTTAGTTCTATACCTCCAAATGAGAAAGTATTGGTCCTGAACTAATTGGAAGAACCTTTTAATCATATTATAGTGTCTTTATTACAACACAGTAAAATTGAGCAAGGAGATACAACAAAAAGAGTTCACCGTTCTCAAGTTTGAAAATTGTTTTAGGAAAAAACTAGCACGCTAATCGTTTCATTAAATTTGGTTTGTTTTCACAAATGTAAAAACTCCTAATGATGGTGGTTTTTTTGATCCTGCACAAAACTAAGCGTCCGCTTACAGGCAATATAACCTTGTTTTGAGGTTTCATTTAGAATCTGGTCACAACAACTTATTAGGTCATCAAAGTTCTGAGAGGTATTTTCTTGTCGTGACAGAAAAGAAGCCGCTTCTCGAAATAGGGTGATACTGGAGACTAGTTTCAGGGTGTCAATCTCTCCCTGCATCAGGAATACAATTGGAATCTGTTTTTTTAATTGTTGTTCTACCAACTGAGCAATTGCATGATAATTACGAAAAAGTAATTCATTTTGTAAATAATCACAGGCTTCTTTCAAATCAGAAATACCAAAATGTTGTGCTATTGGACTGAAGCCAAGCTGTTTCAATTGGGGAAAGATATACCATATCCAGTGGCTTTTTTTCCTTCCGGCTTCAAGTTCAGCGTACGCTTGCTGAAATGAAATATTCCTACCTTGGCCTTGCTGTGCTTTAATAAAACGTTGAATGCTGCTCATTATAATATACCTTAATGAATAGGTAATTTTTATAAAATAGTTAAAATGGAAGAATAGGACAAGTGGGTGGGTGAGATTTTTTGTATGGTGACAGTTTTGGGATTCTTATCCCAAAACTCGTCTTAACTCTGCTTCTTGTAAACGTTCGGCAAAAGCCTCATCGGATTCTACTTGTTCACCCTGTTCGTTTTTAAGAGCCTCTGCTTTATCAATTTTATCAAGATCAATTTTATTTTTAACTTGAGAAAACAAACCTAAACTGGATGCAGTTTGAATAAGTTGAGTTATATTTTCTCGATAGAGGTTAACTTTATCTTGTTCCCCTTGAGCACTTACAGTTGCGTTTATTACTTGTTCTTCTTTTTCTGAAAAAGGTCTTTCATCTTTCTTGGAGACAGGTGATTTTTCCACATATTCTTCTTTTTCCACATACCCTTCTTTAGAGGATTTAGCGGTGGAGGGAGTTAATTGTTCAACGCTGGTGGTCCAATGGGCATTATCTTCATTATTTAGGGTAATAGTAGGTAGAAGAGGTCTAGAGGCCCCATTTTCTTTACCTACCACGTGAAGGTTCACATCAAGATGCGCTGCTATTTCTTTTAAATCATCATGTGTGGCCCATCTTCCTGATTCCTTAATTTTTTCTACTCCTTTTAGAATCACAGAATCAGGATTTACTTTATCTTCAGAAAGCACATCCCGCAATACTACATCTCGAAGATGCTGTAGTTCGATCATATCGGGTTTATCAGAAGATGGATTTTCAAGTTTAACACGTAATGTTTGAGCGGTTTTTTCTGCTAAGGAAAGAACTTCAGGGGATAAAGCTAATTCATTAAACTGACTTATTTCAGCGAGTGAATCCTGATTATCTAAATAAAAGTGAACCAATTCTCTAAATTTATCGTAAACGGGGGTCGCTTCAATTCTTGCTCGTCCATCTTGTAAAACGTCCTCTCCTTTTTTCCTATTAATCAGCTCGTTTTTATATATATTAAAGACGATGTTTCTTAACGACGTTTGTAATTCAAACAAGAGTGCATTTTTATAATTTCTAGGGGAGTGATATAATTGATTTAAATCAACATCCAGAATGTCCTGCAAGTTTACGTTACTAAGACCTTCTTCTTTCCATCTGTTGTATGTTGCGCTTGTTTGGTGGATGGCGTGCTCGTTTTTAATGGTATTGATTAAACCTATAGCAAAAGCATAAAATCCGCAGTTACCACCACCAGAATTATCTATTCTATAAGACATTTTATACTCGCTGTTAGGATTTATATTTACATATATTACACAAATTATACAATATTAACATTAAGTAATTATTATGTAATTGATGCTGGCAAGTGATTAACTAATAGACAAAATGATTTTTATCTAATAAAATATGGTTTATTTTTATGCAGAAAGTAGTAATAAGCAATTCAAAAGGAGGTTTAAAAGCATGAGCTTAATTGATAACAGGATTGTAAAGGCCTCCTTTAGAGAAAATCCAGCAGAAGAGCGAAAGCTATTTCCTCAATCTTCTTGTCTTATGCCAATTAGCGTTGGACAAGCAATTCATGAGAGCGAAAAATTTGCAGCAGTTATTAAATTAATTAACGCCTCTTTTAAACAATGTACCATTCTTGTTGATGATAGTGTTCAACGTCACACAATTGGTATTATGAATCATTCTGATCCTGAGGAGTTATATCAGTTAGCTGTAAAAGAAGGGGACGATTGGTTGAAACGAAATGAAAGGGCTTATAATGAATTAACCATTCCTTTTGAAATTATGCGCTGGGATGATTGGTATAACAGTCAAAATTATATTGAACATCATCTCCGTGTGCAAAAGGAATATAATTCCAATGCATCATTTCATAATGCAATTAATGCTAATATCGATGAATTTTTAACCCGGTACTTGAGCCGATTTTCTGCTGCAGAGGTCGACCATGAACGAGCCTTTAATCTCTGTCTTGATTATTTGATTGAGGAGTGTTCGGTAATGTGTTTGTGGACTGAAAAAGCTTATGATTTCGAAGTGTATCCCAGTGGCAGAAATAAGGCGATGGCTGCCACTTATGAGTATTTAATAAAACCTTATTATCCAAACTACTTAAGGCCTGTTGCACTTCGCTTTAAAAAATATCCTGTAAAAACACCTGTAGAGAATCTGAAATTGGTTCACGAGGTTGTTTCAGAGAGTGAGTCGGTAATTGGGAGTTTTTAAGTTCATCCAAATTGTTTAACTCTGGCAGGGGAACCCGCGATTAAGTGATTATTCACCTTTCAATTCGAGTTCCGCTGCACTACCCCTATGCTAGATTGATTAATAGGGTGCTTTTGTTTTTATCCATTTTCTAATTTCAGAGGTTGTTTCCTCAATGACGCGCAGGATTTGCTGATATAACTGTTCTAATAAAGTGCGTTGACCTGATTTCCAATAGTACTCGAAATATTGGCAGGCCATTTTTAAACGAATGGCGCCCACATATACTACCCCGCCTTTTATTTTATGAGCAAGTTTTTGGATTTTTTCCCAGTCAGCTTGCTCATGTGCTCTTTTTAGCAAGACCACATCTTCAACAAAAGAGTGACTTAACATAAGGTTAAGCATTCCGCAAAGTGTGGCTTCTGTGCCAGTAGTTTTAATTCCTTCTTCAACATCAAGTAGGGGAAAATCAGCGAGCTGAAAAAATTGTTCTTCTTTTGTTGGTAAATCAAAAAGACCATGTTCGGGAGAATTTGCTTTTTCTATAGAGGGAATAAATGAGTTCAAAATATCAAAACAATTCTTTTGGGTGAGTGGTTTGCTGAGGACAGCGTTTATACCTGATTCAATGCATCGCTGTTTGTTTTCTTCACCGATATGAGCTGTTAATGCAATGATGGGGGTATGATGATTTTTAGCGATTTCTTGTACTCGAATATGATGAGTTACTTGATATCCATCCATGTCGGGCAAACCAATATCCATAAAAATTAAATCATACTTATTTTTCTTCCAAAGCTGTAAGGCCGATTGCCCATCAGCTGCTACATCGACCTGACAATCACACTGATGGAGCATTTCTTTGGCAATGGTTTGTGCAATGGTATTGTCTTCAACCAGTAAGATACGGTGTTTAAATGGGGTTGGCAATGGAGCAGAATGTTTATTGGTGGGGGTAATATTTTGCTCCAATCTTGGGATGGTTGTATCAATGTAATCTTTATCGATACCTGTTTCATCCTCAAGAAGTGCAGTTTTTAAGGGAATGACGCAAGTAAATGAAGTGCCTTTTGCAACCGTACTTTCAACGTATATTTCTCCATCTAATTCATCAATAAATTGTTTGATTACAGCAAGCCCTAGACCAGCCCCTTTATAAATTCCTTTGTAGGAAGGCGTTAAACGTTTAAATTGTAGAAAAATTTCCTGTTGTTTGTCCTTGGGAATGCCGATACCGCTATCTTCAACAATGAATTTAATGACGACCTCACGGTTTTCTTGTTTTGCTAATTGAGCTGTTAGCGTTACAAAACCTGAGTCGGTAAAATTTAGTGAATTAGCAATCAATTCCAGAAGAATTCTATGAATTCGAACGGGATCCCCGATGAGATAATTAGGAATATTTGGATCAAAATCCAGCGATAAATCTAAGTGCTTTGCAGATGCTTTGGCTTTGTTAAGATCAATAACGTGCTGAGCTACTTTTTGTAGGACAAATTTTTTCCTCACTTTGGGGACTTCGCCAGAACTTACATGAATTGCTTCAAGGACATCGTCCATAAAATCAAGTAGCGCATGGCTTGATGCGACTAGATTATCTGCATATTCTTTAATTCGAGAGCTTTGGGCTTCGTATTTGATGAGATCTGCAAATCCCACAATGCCAGTAAGGGGGGTACGTATGTCGTGACGCATATTTTCGAGAAACTCTGTTTTTGCAAGACTCGCTGCTTCAGCTTTCTCTTTAGCAATGTTGAGTTCCGCTTCAATTTTTTTCCTGTCGGTGATATTAATTGAAATACCTAAAACTCCTGTAATTTCCCCTTTTTTATTGCGCATCGGTGATTTATGACTTAAGACAATGGCTTTTTTCCCATCAATTTGGGCTTTTTCTTCAATGATTTCAGTTTCACCGGTCTCCATGATATGAAGATCATTTTGGCGAAATAATTCCGCTTGATTCTCACCCCAAGGTAAATCAAAATCAGTTTTTCCGACAATTTCATAACCAAATTGAAATCCTAAATTCTGAGCCTGTCGGTTGTTGCAACCTAAATACACTCCATTTTTGTCTTTCCAATAAACATGGCCTGGCATGTGGGCAAGAATGTTTTCCAAGGTGGATTGTGTTTTTTCTTGGCTTGAACGAAGATCGGCTTCCTGTTTTTTACGTTTGGTTATATTTAAGGAAACCCCTACAATACCGATAACATTACCTTTTTCGTCTCGGAGAGGAGTTTTTCTGGTTAAAACCACAACTTGTTGTCCGTTTGCTATGGTTCCAGCTTCTTCCAACTCTAAGGAAGTATTAAGTGACATCACTTTTAAATCATTATTACGAATGGTTTCTGCTGAAGCCGCCCATGGCATTTCGAAGTCTGTTTTCCCAATGATGGACTTCATCCCAGTCATTTCCAACATGTTGTCATTACAACCCAAGTAGACTCCATTTTTATCTTTCCAATAAATACTTCCTGGTAATCCTTTAAATATACTTGCAAGAATAGAAGAATTGGCTTCAACGGGAAAAGTAGGAGACTCCTTGGTATAACTGGTTTTAACTTTAGTTTTCTTTTCTGACATAAGCTGTTCTCTTTTCATTCTTAAAGTTATAGATCCAATATCGGCCACATACAAGATAAGGATTATAAAAGTATTACTATTTTTTTCTTGCTAAATTAACTATCAGAGTTTTTAATTAAGAAGTGTATATTTACTTGGAGCAAGGAATGCCAGTTAGTAAAGAATGCATTATACTATTACAAAATTTAGTGGATGGATATAGGTTAGAAGGGAAGGAAGATAGGGATTATTCCTTTATTTATGCTTTATTAAAAGAATTTTCATTTCTAGTAGTTCAGCATCAAAAAAATCACAAAGACGAGCGAATAATTGGTTTTCTTAGTACTTCGGCATTAATTTTGCAAGAAAATCTTTGTTTTGCGAAAGTATGTAAAACACTTTTAATCTCTTACCAGCAAAAAACTCATGCTTTAGATTCAATGTTGGACCTTCAGTTAAATATTAAATCCGAATTAGATGCGTCGTGGGGAAAGAAACATGAATCTGAAACGAACCATTTTCTAGGACCGTCTCCTTTTTTTCTGGAGTTACAAGAAGCAATTGCTAAACGAGCCCAACGTCTTGAAGGAAAAAAACTATTCGATAAACCTACTCCATAGAAGGTTTTGCTAAAACATATCGTAATGACTTCAAATCAAGGGATGGATTTTCTATCAATACAAATCCTTTGCTCAAGAGATTCGTGGCATTATTTATCCAAAAAGTGCCCGAATTATCTTAAGTTTCACTTGGTTATAGGGTTTGTATTTAAAAGGAAGCTCAAACCAAAAAGGTCTTTTCAAAATACTTTTGAAATGACTAAACGTTTTAAAGCCTGCTTCGCCATGGTAACTTCCCATGCCACTTTCTCCAACGCCACCAAAAGGAAGCTGAGAGTTACAAACATGCATAATCACATCATTAATACAACCGCCTCCAAATGAAACATCGCGTAAAATTTGGGTTTGTAGATCGGAGTTCTTTCCGAAAATATAAAGTGATAATGGATGGGGACGCATTTTTATTTCATGCAAAACAGATTGCAGATCGGTAAAAGGAATAACAGGTAAGATCGGCCCAAAAATTTCTTCTTTCATCACTTCATCAGCAAAATGTACATCCTTCAGAATTGTAGGTTCAATATATTTTTCTGCTTCAATGACTTGGCCGCCAACGAATATTTTTTGGGGATCAATGAGTTTTTTTAAACGCTGTACATTTTTTTTGTCGATAATCCGTACATAGCTTTCACTTTCAAGAGGATTGGGACCAATAACTTCGGTGATTTGGGTTTTAAGTTCTTCCAGTAACGGCTGATAAATTGATTGTTCAACTAAAAGATAATCAGGAGCGATACAAGTTTGTCCAGCATTTAAGAATTTACCCCAGACAATTCGCTTGGCTGAGATTTTAAGATCTGCATCTGCAAAAACAAAACAAGGGCTTTTTCCACCTAATTCTAGGGTGAGAGGAGTTAAATGTTCCGCTGCCGCTTTAGCCACAATTTTCCCTACAGTGCTACTACCAGTAAAAAAGAGTTTATCAAAACGAAAACTAAGAAGCTCTTGGGTTATTTCAGCGCCGCCTTCAGCAACAAAAAGATAAGCTCGATCAAAATTTTGATTTATTATTTTTGCCAAAGCGGAGGAGGTATTTTGGGGTAATTCACTGGGTTTGATAATGCTGGTGTTACCTGCGGCCATAGCCGAGATTAATGGGATTAATGTTAATTGATAAGGGTAATTCCAGGCGCCAATAATTAGGGTGGTACCATAAGGTTCGGGTAATATGAAACTTTTTGCCGGTTGAACCATCAATTCTGTTCTTTTGGGTCTAGGCTTAGCCCATTTATGTACCCATTTAATTGCTTGATCAAGCTCATGATATATCATGGCAAGCTCAGTTAAATAGGTTTCAAATTTAGATTTTTTTATATCTGCATAAAGCGCTTCATAGAGGAGTTGCTCATTTTGCTTAAGAATGGTTTTTAATTTCTGAAGTTGCTGTTTACGAAAATTAATCTCTTTAGCCTGTCCGCCAGCAGCAAAAGCCCTCTGTTCTTCAACAATAGTTTGGATATTCATAAATTAATTCTGCCCAAAAAGTTAATAGTCAAATTGTATACTCCGGTGCTCTACCTTTCTTATAGACCAAGACAGTTCGTTCAAAAGACATAAATAGTTCTTTATGTTGATTAATTCCTCTTGTTTCTACTGTAACTATTCCTTGGTTGGGTCTTGATTTTGATTCACGTTTTGCTTTTATTTCACTTTCTGCATAAATTGTATCTCCTTCAAATACTGGCTTTAGTAATTTGACCTTATCCCATTCCAAATTAGCTACCACTTTTTTAGAAATCGTATTAACTGTCATCCCTGTGATAATCGCAAGTGTAAACGTGCTATTCACCAAAGGTTTTTTCCATTCCGTTTGTTCAGCATAATGAGCATCAAAGTGCAGTTGAGCGGTATTCATCGTCAGTAAGGTGAACCAAATGTTATCATTTTGAGTGATGGTCCTACCCGGTCGGTGTTCAATAATTTGTCCTACTTCAAAATCTTCAAAATAAAAGCCAAAATCCTCGCGCAACCGATTGGCTCCAACAGATGTATAACTTTGCTGAGACATATTCATTCCCTTTTTAAATGTTCTGATAGTTTGAGCAGTTCTTGGGCCTGTTTGTAGATAGGGACATCAATCATTTGACCTTCATATTGACAGGCTTTCCCTCCAGATTGTTCGAACAGTGCAACAATTTTTTTTGCGCGTTCAATCTCGTTTCCATGCGGTGCAAAATTTTGTTTTATGGGGGTGATTTGATTGGGATGAATGGCTAGTTTTCCTTTAAAACCAAGTTCCTTAACTCGTATTACTTCGGAAATTAATTGTTCTTCGTTCGTAAAATCGAAAAAAGGGGAATCAAGGGCGGGAATATGGGTCAGTGCGGCCGCCTGTATGAGCTGCTGACGCGCGTATAATAGAACATCCCAGTTCATACCACAGCCTACATCAACGGCATAATCTGCTGCACCAAAGACCAGGCCGCTCACTGGGGAATCAGTAACTATTGAATTTAAGTTCAGCAATCCTTTGGCCGTTTCAATTAATGCGAAAAGTTTAATATTACGTGCTCCCAAATTAAGTACTTTATAAATAATGTTTAACTCTTCCGCACTTTCTGTTTTAGGATATAAAACGGCATCGTAATAAATAGGTTCCTGTTTGAACGCGATTAAATCAGGCAAGCCTGCGTCCGTGGTTATATGATTAATGCGAACAATTATGGGTAGCTCAGGATGTTTGGTTCGCAAAAACTGAATGACATGATTGCGAGCGGCGTCTTTTTCGTCAGCTGGAACGCCATCTTCCAATTCCAATATAAAGCCATTTGCTCCTGAAGTCAGTGCTTTTGCAAAAAGTTCTGGTTTATTACCCGGGGTAAATAACAGGGCAGGGCAAAATGATAAGTCCATTTTAAATAAATCCTTGTTGTTTCGCTTGAAGCTCTAATTGTTCGCGAAATTTTGGATGAGCAATTTTAATTAATTGATGGGTTCTTTCTGTAGTGGAGCGTCCTTTCAATTGTGCGACTCCGTATTCAGTAACCACATAATCAATATCAAGTCGGGTATCGGTGGCAATTGAAGAAAGTCGAGGCACAATGCGGGATAAAGTTTCCTTCCTGGCTGTAGAGCTACTGGCAATGATTGTTTTTCCTCCTTCTGAATAATGAACGCCACGAATAAAATCCAATTGCCCACCGGGACCAGAAAATTGATGACCAATGAACTCTGCATTCACTTGCCCACTAAAATCAATTTCAATAAAAGCATTGACGGAGGTCATGAGTTTGTTTTTCGCAATCACACTGGGTTCATTAACATAGGAAACTGGAAGACAAAACATGGAGGGATTATTATTAATAAACTCATATAATTGTTTATCGCCAATCGCAAAAGTAAACACATTGACATAAGGGTGTAATGTTTTATGTGAATTGGTAACCACCCCTTTTTTGATGAGATCAATTAATCCATCGGTCATTACTTCTGTATGAATCCCTAGATTTTTATGATGAGCGAGTTGTTCACATACTGCATTTGGCACTCCTCCTATCCCCATCTGAATGGTTGCACCATCAGGGATTAGGTTGGTGATGTGCTGACCAATTTGACGATCCAATTCACTTGCAGGTTTAGATGGGCCTTCGAGCAAGTCAACGGTATTTTCAACTATGGCATCGACTTCATTCACATGAATTAAAGTGGAGCCTGCTGTTCTGGGCATATTGTCGTTTACTTCAACAATTAATTTATCCGCATAACGTGCCAGTTCAATTGCGTAATCACCATTAGGGCCTAAATTGAAAAAGCCAAATTTATCCATCGGAGCCACGGTGACAATAAAAGCATCCAATTTGGTGATGGACTTAATGGTATCTGGATAATGACTAAAACTTATGGGAACAAAATTGATATACTTCTTTCCTAAATTATACCCACGCTCCGCTAATTCAACCTCTCCTTGTGACATCATTGAGGTGTAAGGCCTAATAATATGGAGTAAATCTTCTTGAAAAATTGTCTGTAGAGCAACAGGGCCACAGCGAAGATAATAAACTTTCACTTCCTGTACATCACCAGCTCTTGCACGGGCAGCAAGAGCATGACAAAGAGCTGGAGGAGTAGCAACACGCATCCCCATAGAAATTACTGCGGTGGGGGGAATCAGCATGACAGCATCATCTGGGGAATGTAATTTTTGTTGGTATTGCTTATCAAAGCTCATTTATCATCCCTAATAAATATACAAAAAAAAGCCCAGTGAAATTATGATTATTGCTCAGGATTGTTAAATGTCAATCGTATGTTCTTATACTTATTTCTAAACTCAAATTTGAAATGAACGTTTTAGGGAACAGTTCCAACTACTCTAGACGTTCTAGATCAATTGGCCACGCTATTCCTGATATGAAATACCCAGGATGTTTAAGCCTCGTTCAATATCATCCGCGACCATTGGTCTCGATAATAAGTATTCCCCAGTATGATCGGTTACTTCCTCTTGGGCGAAATTTAAGGCATCCTCCCATTCCTCCTGAGTGTAATCTCCTCGACCTAAATACATTAATGCAACTAGGGTTGCCTGTTGATCGGGTCGTAAATTATCAACGAATTCTGTAATTTCTTGATAAACTGGATCGTCTTGATAATCTGCTAATACATAGAGCGAATCCATTTCATCGGTGACTTCCGGAAAGCTAACATCCTCCTTGGCCTGAAATTGTCGGGTTTTATAAAGAAGATCACCAATTGTTTCTTTATCAAGATTCAACATATTCCTCTCCTTATTTCCATGTCAATCAATATTGCTTAAATAAAATATAGTTTATTAATTATGATCCTCAAGCGGATAATTTATTTATTATATCTTGATGTGTTTTTTGGCGGGGTGTGGTATCTGGAGCAGGAATATAGAACTCTTTTATGAGTTCTATATAATTCACTATCGAGTTTTAAGATGAGCGGAGGAATCTTTTTGTGTCTCTTCTAATTCAGGGTGGAACGTTAGTTCAGAATAGGTCTTAGGCCTTACCTGTGAAATTGTCGTTAAAACCCCGTCTTCAAATGCCCGCATAAGTTGTATTCTATCTGAAGTATTTTGCACTTTAGAAATTTGGTGGTGGAGTTCCATTAATCCTTGCCAATCAAAGGTTGGTTTATTCACTTCAAAATAATTTTTGTACAATATTGATGCTTGTTGTTGTAGCGAATCGAGTTGCTGATACAAGTATTTATACATCATGATTTCAGTATTAAAATCGTACAAGTACACTAATTTAGGATGAAAATTAGCGAGTTGTGTAAAGACATTTCGATAACGCTCCATCACTTCTATTTTGTCTTTATCTAAAGGTAAGGATTGAATTGAACATTGGACATTTTTAAGCAACGAAAAATTAAAAGTTTTCGGTTCGAGCAGATAATGTGTTTTACCCTGAATATAAACTTTGGCAGTTTCTTCTAATAGCTCTAAATCTTTGAGAAGGTCTAAGGAAATCATATTCTTATCATTATTATTGATGGAGATTTATTGTACATTATTTTTAAATGCGGTCAATATGATATTTTCATGAACAATTAATTAACATGTTGATAAAAAATACTTTTCTGAAAACTTTAGAAAATAAGTCTTAATAAATAGGGGTAGATTTATTGATTTATTTCATCCACTAACTATATTTAATATATTATTTTCGTTACATTTTATGAAGTGTTGTTACTAAGGAGGGTATAAACATGAACAATTCCGGTGAAAACAGAGGATATACTCCTAAAGATCATCTTGAAGCAGCTGCCAGCCAATTATTAAACGAAGGAAAAAGAAAAGTAAATGAGTTGTATGAGGAAGGGGTGCACAAGGTGAATGAAGTTGAAGAGAATGTAAAGGAGTATTCTGATAAGTTAGTGAGGAAGATACATCATAACCCACTAGCCTCTGTTTTAATTGCTGGAGGAATAGGCTTTTTATTATCTCGATTAATGAAAAAATAATGGATGCATTAAAACATTTAGAAGCACTTATCACTGCAAAAATAGCTGTTTTTAAAACGGTTTACTCCTTATTTCGTCTTGAAGCGCAGCTAGCAGGGTTAAGCGTTTTTCCATTATTGTTGAATATATGCATGCTGTTCGTTGGGTTAATTACAATTTGGTTAACAGCGATGGTATTTATTGGGTATCTGGTGTTCTGGGTTTCAGGATATTGGGTCCTTTTGATTTCACATCGTATCCTGATCTCTATTTTGTTTGTGCTTTTGCTCAATGGAGGATTATTACTGGGATTACTCAAGTACTTATCCTTTAACTTAAAAAGCATGAGCTTTCCAAAGACAAGAGAATATTTTTCGCAAAAGAGCGTGGAACATGAAAAACTCGAGAAAGCAGCTAATGGCACAAATTCACTTGGTGAATAATATACTTCAATCCCAAAAAAGCAGGGTGAGGGAACATCAAAGCTATTTTAAAGACAATGAGGTTACTCGTTATCATTTAGCAACCTGGATGATGCTCATTTCTGCATTTTTTATAGGTTGGAGCGTTGCACGAAAACATTTGACTGGGAAAGTAACGCAACAGATAGTTAATATAGGAAAATTAGCAGTGCTTAATTCCTTCAAAAAAACACTGGTCTCTTTTTTAAAGTAATCTAAGCCTGTTCCGAAAGTTAAAATGAATAGGTTAAGACCAAATTGCACGATCGGAAACCGAATATCCTCCATCAATGGGAATAATTGAACCTGTTATGAAGTCTGAACCGCTTGCAGAGAGGAAAACAGCTAAAGGACCGATATCATCAGGTTTACCCACTACCAGAGGTGTTTTACTTTCTTCGTTTCGAAAATCCATAGTAATGGGAATGAGCTCAAATCTTTTGGCTCGTTTAAATTTAGCCTAGCTCAGTTGCAGCGCCAAGCCGGCACATTTATTTATGGTACGATTGAGGTTCCTAAGTTCTATAACTTGGAAGCCTATCTAAGCTCAATGTTATTATTTCGTCCGTGTTTTGACCGAGATCCCATTTTTAAAGTAAGTAAGATATTAACTAATTGGGAGAGTTGCGGTCCGTTGGGAGGTTAGCAAATAATCCTTTAAAAAATTAGGGATGCGCTGCTCCAACCAAAATTGCTTTTTCTCAGCAATAAATCCTACATGTCCCCCATGCCGACTTAATTCTAAAAGGATATCTGGGGATAATTCATCGACAGTGGGCAGAACGTCCGGTGTCATAAACGGATCATCCAATGCATGAATAATTAGGGTAGGTGTCGCGATTTGAGCTAAATATTGTCTCGAACTCGATTTTTGATAATATTCCTGGGCATTAACAAATCCATGTAATGGAGCAGTTATTTGTTCGTCAAATTCATATAAGGTTTTTATAGAATACAATTTTTGTTTGGAAAGTGATAATTGGGAGTTAACGACATCCAATTTCTGTAGAAAAACAATACGTAATTTTTCTAACAGATTTTTTTGATATACACGAGAAAATCCTTGGTTTATCTTTTGAACCACATTATCTAATTGAAACGGTACAGAAACTGCAACAGCCGCATCAATCAAAGATTGAGAGCCGATTTCTCCTAACCATTTGAGGAGTATATTGCCGCCTAATGAAATACCTACTACCGCCTTTTTGGTTGTGGGTTCTCTGAGGTTTAGTATGTTAAGAAAATAAGCCAAATCATCGGTATCTCCTCCATAATAAACGCGAGGTAGACGATTTGGTTCACCACTTGCCCCCCGGAAATTCATTAAAACTGCTCGATAACCTGATTTATTGAATGCGTCAAATAATGTCGAAACATAAGCCGAATTGATATTTCCACCTAATCCATGAAGAAGAATTATCAATGGAGTATCGTTGCCTAATCCATTAGTTTTCCAAGCCAAATCAATAAAATCACCATCAGGTAGTTCCAGTCGTTCATGAGAGTCAACGGGTGTATTTGTTCGTTGAGTTAATGTTCGATACAGAGTTTGTCCATGATTATTGGTAAGCCACCAAAGCGGCTTAAATTCACTATGAATGATCATACTCTGTTACCTATATATTGGATTTTATTTAAACTTTTTAGAGTTAGTTTAATCTATAAGTATAAAATAATACTACGAAGAAATAAATGAAAATACAGGGATTTACGGCAGTATTATTGCATTATTGATTACGGGTATTTTCGCGATATGGATGTGGGTTGCAGCGATAAAAAAATAGATAATTAGGAAAACTACCTCAAACACTCAAAATAGAACATCATGTTGAACCACCAAAAGTATACATCTTTCCGCAAGCAGGGAGAGATAGGAACAGACTAATTTTCCTTGGGTAATTTAAACAATTTGTATCCTATTTCTTCGTGATGAAGTATTATCTTACTAGCCCATTTGCTGAGTCTTCTTAGGATTTTGTCATGAAAAAAGTATTATGTTTGTCTGCATTGACGATGGTATTAAACCATTCAAGCTTTGCCTATCCGATGCCAAATCCTTTTCCCCCATTCCAGATTGCTGGAAATTTGTATTATGTAGGCACTGATGATCTTGCGAGTTACTTGATTGTCACTCCTAGGGGGAATATTTTGATCAATAGTGATCTTGAGGCTAATGTCCCCATGATTAAGGCCAGTATAGAAAAACTAGGTTTTAAATTCAGTGATACGAAAATTCTGCTCATTAGTCATGCTCATTTTGATCATGCTGCGGGCAGTGAATTGATTAAGCAACAAACGAAAGCAAAATATATGGTTATGGACGAGGATGTTTCTTCGATCCTATCTGGTGGTAAATCTGATTTTCATTATGCAAATGATTCCAGTACCCATTTTCCTCAGAGTACTGTGGATAAGGTACTTCATGACGGGGAGCGGGTGGAATTAGGAGGAACCGTTTTAACTGCTCATTGGACACCGGGACATACTAAAGGCTGTACCACTTGGACAGTCAAACTTAAGGATCATGGAAAGCAATATCAGGCTGTTATTATAGGGAGTATAGGCGTTAATCCTGGTTATAAATTGGTTGATAATGTAACTTATCCTCATATAGCTCAGGATTATAAGCATTCCATAAAGGTATTAGAATCACTGCGTTGTGATATTTTTCTCGGATCCCATGCTGGAATGTTTGATCTGAAGAATAAATATACATTACTGCAAAAAGGAAAAAATAATCCTTTTGTTGATCGGACAGGTTGTAAAAAATATATTGAACAAAAGGCACAGGATTTTTATACAGAACTTAAAAAGCAAGAACCTGTTTCATAGTAGGGATGAGGCTTCTAATGAATAGTTACTCCGCCAAGGTTTGAAATTTTGGGTTAATGCTGGTCTTCACTTAGGCTACAACTGAATGACCATTTTTATGAAGAGTTGTTGCCTGCTTAGTGCTGTGAACCCGGATTAAGCACTTGATGATCGAGTCTTGCAAAAGCAATCCACTAAATGATCATCGACCATACCTACTGCTTGCATATAAGCGTACATGATCGTTGATCCGACAAAGCTCATCCCTCTTTTTTTCAAATCTTTAGCTAAAGTATCTGATTCTGATGTACTCGCAGGAACTTCTTGTAGTGTTTTAGGATAATTTATTTTAGGTTTTCCACCCACAAATCCCCAGACGTACTTGTCGAAAGATCCAAATTCCTGTGCAATTTTAAGAAATGCTAAGGCATTCTTGCGCGCCGAGAATACCTTGAGGCGATTACGAATAATTCCTGAATCAGTCAGCAGGTTATTTAATTCATCATCGGTCATTTTTGCCACAGAATTGGGATCAAATTGTTTGAATGCCTTGCGGTAGGCCTCACGACGTTTAAGAATGGTTTCCCAACTTAACCCTGCTTGCGCTCCTTCAAGTAAGAGCATTTCAAAGTGCTTTTGATCTTGATGTACAGGAATTCCCCATTCTGTATCATGATACTGTTCGTAATGAGGCTTATTAATTCCAACCCAAGTGCAACGTTTCATGATGTGTAGTTTCTCCTATACGATGCGGATTCAGTGTAGAGGGATGATTTATAATTTATTTTAATGATAACGTTTTTGAGAGACAAAGACTATTTCAATCCCATTTTTATCAGTCGTTTCTCTGATAAAAAAGGCCTTCGTCTTGTATTTGTTCGGGAATGTCTTAAAATTCACTCATACGATAACTTTATATTTATTTAGAGAGCTTCATGTCCGATTTTTATCAGGATTTTAATACACGACGAACCTTCGCAATTATCTCTCACCCTGACGCCGGTAAAACCACTGTCACCGAGAAATTACTTTTGTTCGGAGGTGCAATTCAATTGGCAGGAACTGTTAAAGGACGAAAAGCCGATCGACATGCGACTTCCGATTGGATGGAAATGGAAAAGGAACGGGGAATTTCTATAACAACCTCGGTGATGCAGTTTGTTCATAATCAGCATGTCATGAATTTGTTAGATACTCCAGGGCATGAGGATTTTTCTGAAGATACCTACAGAACCTTAACCGCAGTGGACTCAGCACTAATGGTTATTGATGTGGCTAAAGGGGTAGAGGAACGTACCGTTAAATTAATGGAAGTATGTCGTCTGCGTGATACTCCAATTATGACCTTTATTAATAAACTGGATCGCGAGGGGCGGGATCCTATTGATTTGCTTGATGAAGTGGAGTCCGTTTTAGGTATTCAATGTGCGCCAGTTACCTGGCCAGTGGGTATGGGAAAGCGGTTTAAAGGCATTTATCATCGGTATGATGATACAGTTTATTTATATCAACCCGGTAAGAACGCACAAAAACAAGATGCAATGCAAATTAAGGGATTGGATAACCCACAATTGGATGAACTATTAGGGGATAGTGCCCAGGAATTACGCGACGAAATTGAGTTAGTTAAGGGAGCTTCACATGAGTTCAATTTGGATGATTATTTAGCGGGTAAAATGACGCCAGTTTATTTTGGTTCGGCAATTAATAATTTTGGTATTAAAGAGTTACTGGATGATTATGTTCGTTATGCTCCAGGACCACAACCTCGGACAGCTCAAGAGCGAACTGTATCCGCAGATGAAGAGAATTTTACTGGGTTTGTGTTCAAAATTCAGGCTAATATGGATCCGAAGCATAGAGACCGGATTGCATTTTTACGTATTTGTTCAGGAGCCTACCGCAAAGGGATGAAAATGAATCATCTGCGAATTGGAAAAGAAGTGCAAATTTCTAATGCCTTAACCTTTATGGCTGGTGATCGTTCCCACACAGAAATTGCTTTACCAGGTGATATTATTGGATTACATAATCATGGAACAATTCGCATTGGAGATACTTTTACTCAAGGAGAGCAATTAAAATTTACCGGGATACCCAATTTTGCTCCCGAGTTGTTTCGATTGGTGCGCTTGAAGGATCCATTAAAGAGTAAAGCTTTATTAAAAGGGTTGATTGAATTATCTGAAGAGGGAGCCACTCAGGTATTCCGTCCCTTAAACAGTAACCAATTAATTTTAGGTGCAGTCGGTGTGTTACAGTTTGATGTTGTAGCTCATCGTTTGAAACATGAATATAAAGTAGATTGTATTTATGAAACAGTAAATGTTGCTTGTGCGCGTTGGGTTTATTCTGAGGATGATAAAGCAATGAGTGACTTTCGCACCAAAGCGTATGACTATTTAGCTTTAGATGGAAGTGATGCCTTAATGTATCTTGCTCCAACCCGTGTTAATTTAACAATGGCTGAAGAGCGATATCCCAAAATTCAATTTCATGCAACGAGAGAACATTAGGAAATAAGGCGTCTAACCTGGGATTATTCAATAAACCCGGGTTTGCTATGCTGCACCCAGGCTAGGATATGCATTAAAAAGCTTATATTAAGCAGTGCACGTTGCTTTTACGGTGTGGGTACCGAAATTAGTAATTTCGACTTTTGCGCCCGATTCAGCGCTTAACTTCAGATTTTCATTTGGGTGAACAGTGATTCGTAAAGATTCTCCTGCTGATAAGTTGATGTCATTAACTTTTCCTTTTTTAGCTAATGCGACAACTAAAAGTTCATCTCCTTCATCTTCGGTAGTAATTTTACAATTGGCTTCTACTGGCCAGAAAAGGTAATTAAGAAATATTTGCGGATCATTACTAGGCAAATCATATTCAATCGTGACTCCGCGTTGGAGCAAATGACTTTGCGTAGAATACGCGCTTGTACTTAAAGATGCAGCAATACATAATAAGCCAAGGCCAAATTTTCGTAACATTATATAACTCCATAATGATAATAACCGAGCTAAGATACATTTATTTTATAGGTATGGCAAATTAATATCATTCATGTTTTTAATGATCACACAAGTAGGTTATCGACAAAGTCCGAACAAAGCTCAAAAGCAAACCAGAACTTATTATGCATCAATTAGTAAACTGAAATGCACAATTTTCCTAGATTCATTAAGTAATCAATCATATAACCTGGGAGGACTTAGCGAGTTATTGGAGATGATTTATGGGCTTAGATTATCTAAATTTAGAGGTACTCGCAGGATCCTAAAAAAATAATCCAATATAATAATGCAAACAGACGTTTGGGCAAGGGATTGGAGTGATTGTATAGGAGTCTATATTGTTCACAGGAAAAGGCATAACATACCCACTAAGACTCCCATAAAGTCTTAGTGGGTAAGTTGTTATTTACAATAGGTACCAGCCCATGTTTGTTTACAAAATGTAACAAAATCTGGTTCTGTATGATATGTAGTATACCACTCAGTCCATAATTTTTGATTTGCAGGCTCTGCATACCAAGCTTCAAACTTTTGTTGATCGTAAGTGATAGGATCTTTCCAAGTTACTGTTGTGGTTGTTGTATCAGCAAAAGCTGAAGAAAAGCTACCAACTATTACGCATGCGGCTAACATTTTTTTAAACATAACTATCTCCATTTAGTTTATGAAAAATCAATTTAAGTGTAGCTAACATTTTATATAGTGCAAACAATAAATTCAGATCATTTTTCTTGTTTTTTGGCATAGTTTGTGGAAACCGAAAAAAGTTATCCAATCTAAAGCAGCCTCTGGACTATATATTTAATTAATATACACGATTTCATAAAAATCAATATCTTTTTTGTTATAAATCGTGTTGTTATGAGTCCATGAAACCAACAACTTGTTCGTTTTAGCGATATCAAATAAGGCTCTTAACCTGAGTGACTGAAATGGAAACAGTTTTTGTGACTATCGAATTCATAGATGGATAAAGCGTTCGCAAATTCGATATTACTTTTTACTGTCAATTTATGCTTGATAATCTTATGGGTTATAGCAATTTGTATTTTTTAATGAGTTAGTTTATTACTATAGGGTACCCCTTGGGAAATAAAAAAGTGGCTTAAGAACAATGATACAAAGTTTTAATTTAAATAACTTTTTCACGTTCAGCCAAACGTAATTATAAACCAATAAAATCCTATAAAGGCTAAACGATGAAATCATCAGTGGAGTTAAAAATACTAGTTGTTTTGGCTACTGGAGTTGTAATTGCACTTTCGCAATACATTTTGTTTCCTATCTTACTTTCATTCTTTTTATATTTACTAGTTAGCCCACTTATGGAATGGCTTTCCTTCATTAAAATGCCTAGAATTTTAGCTTCTGCACTCATTTCTATAGCCATTTTCGGAGTTATTTCTTTAGGAATTACCTTTTTAGTTCCTCCTGCTTCCAATTGGATAGAAAATGCTCCTCGTAATTTTAAAATTATTGAAGATAAATTCAGAACTGTTAAAGATTCTTTAGGAGAAATTAATAAAGCTGCTGAAAAAGCCCAATCAATGACTGGCATGGATCAGAAAAAAAATATGGTGGTGACTTCAAACCTAAGTCTAGCCCCCTCTATATTTAATCTAACGACTAATATAGTTATTTCTATTGGCACAGTACTTATTTTACTTTTTTTCTATTTGATATATTTTCAGTCATTTATTCAGAAAATAGAGAGAGTTTTATATAATAAGAGAAAATCTTTACCAGAAAACCCTTTTCTTCTCAGTCTGAAAAATGAAGTATCGAAATATTTGTTCACTTTTTTAATGATATGCTTTGTTCTCGGAGCGGTTATGTCGGTAGTATTCTGGTTATTAAATCTACCTAATCCGCTTTTATGGGGTGTAATGGCAATGTTTCTCACGTTTATCCCTTATCTCGGACATATGATTGGAATAATTATTGTTTTATTTGTTTCTCTGATTACATTTGATTCGTATCTGCATATTTTTGCGCCTCCTGCTTTGTATTTTTTAATTACTGCACTAGAAGGTCAACTAATAACTCCTATTTTTTTAGGAAAACGTTTAAAATTAAACCCTCTTCTAATTTTTTTAAATATTCTTATTTGGACTTGGTTATGGGGCGCTGCTGGGGCTCTTATTTCTGTGCCACTTCTAGTCACAGTGAAAATAACCCTCGAATACATACCTGAGCTATCAAAATATGCAATTCTACTTGAAAAATAAGGTTTAATATTTTGTTATTACTCGACCTTTTTCTAGAGTTATTAAAAATTGATCCAACATAATTTCCCTTGAGAAAATTATGTTGGACTTTAGGTGCATTGCTTTTGTTTTAAATAAGAGAAGATTGGATTAATCTGAAGTATCAGAACTTCCATTAGTATTGTTAGTATTATTTTGTTGAGATTTATCCCATCCTTCTTTATTTCCTTTATCCCAACCCTGAGGTGTTTTATTTTGTAAACCAGCTGGCTCTTTGTTTTCTAAACCAGGAGGAGTTCCTGTTGTATCAGTACCTGTGGTTGTAGTGGTATCAGTACCTGTGTTTGTAGTGGTATCAGTACCTGTGTTTGTAGTGGTATCGGTACCTGTGTTTGTAGTGGTATCGGTACCTGTGTTTGTAGTGGTATCGGTACCTGTGCTTGTAGTGGTATCGGTACCTGTGCTTGGTGTGGTATCAGTACCTGTGTTTGTGGTGCTTCCTGTACCTGTATTTGCAGAATCACAATTTCCTATAACAGGTAAAAATAGAAGACTTGCAAAACCGTAAATAATTAATCTTTTCATAGAAATCTCCTTATAGTGAATAATCCTATTTATCCATTATAGTATAATTATTTATCAGTATTAATTGTAATATAAGAGTATGTAACTTTTTTGCCTTAAATAAGTAGCATTTGTATGTGGGAAATGGTAGTGGTGAAAATTATCCATAGTATGGACTATGGAATTTTTAGTTCTCCACCACCACGATATTCACCTCAATTCACTAGTTTTACCATGCATTGCTTTCATCTTAAAAGTTGTAAGCGGTAAAAAAATCAACCTATTGAAGTACATTTAGATTGGAGATTTCGGTTGCTGGATTGTTCTGTGCACTGGTTTGTGAAAATAGGCCATTTTTTGAGTTTAATTCACGATTTAAAATTAACTTGTTGAGTGCTGCCGTGGCTAAATCGTCGAAAATAACAAATTTATCATGTTTTTGACCAGTGGCTAAATTCTTGATGAGAATACCTGCTTCTTTAATTTTTTGTCCCTTCAATTCATTGTCTTCTTCCATCTCATAAGTAACATAAGCTACTCTAAAAATATCATCGAGAGAATAGATGCCAAATCGATCATTTTTTCCTAATTCTTCGTTTTTTTGATTTATAGATTCAACTAATTTGATAGCCTCCTCTTTGGTTCCCATCTCAATTACTCGATACAATGTCGCGTATTGCATATTGCCCCATTGTTCACAATATCCAACTAATCCAACAGAAGATAAATTAGAATCATTCTCATCTAATAAAGGATAAGCAGGGGCTTTAAATTGAATAGCTGCATTAACTGCAGTAAAAAAACTGCTATTAATACCATCTTTTAAAAACTTAAACCCACCACCTAATGCTAGGGAGTTTTCAAAATTATTAGTTGCAGGATTTAATTTCCCGGAAGCCAATACCAGTAATTTATCGTTGTTTTTGACTTTAATAATAGTAATTATGCCGGCACCATTTAAAGGGATTTCATCACCTGGAAATTTTTGATTCGCTAGTGATTGTTTATAATCAGGTTTAAATGTAGAAACTTTCATTCCTGAATGAGTATTTGTAAGCGGCATACACCTCTCCAATGTTAATATAAAAATAAATAATTATACAAAGTGACTCTATTGGGGGCAATTGCTTTTACATAATTTTAGTTATAATACAGGTGCATATTTATGGATATTCCGGTTATGACCAATACCTTTTCGATCTTAATAATTTAAGTCCTATACTATCATTAATGGACCTATTTTTATTGGTTACTTAATGCATCATCAAAGTTTAGCAATTTTCGTTTTTATGACTTGTTCTACTGCCGTTTCCGCACAATGCATCCAAGACCAGTATGGGGAAGTGGTTTGTGGGAAGGGGGCTTGTCTTATGGACAATAATCTCAAGGTGGTTTGCTCACCATATAAAAATGGCGAATGTGAAAAAGATAGTTATGGGAAAGTTATTTGTGGTCCTGGGCAATGTTTACGAAATCGTGACGGCACTGTTGTTTGTTCCACCTTTCCAGAAGGTGGTTGTGCTAAGAATCAATACGGTGATGTGATATGTGGCGCAGGAAAATGTGTTAAAGACAGAAGTGGTGAGGTTGTTTGCGGAGGGGAAGGTGAAAGTTGCGAACTTAATTCTTATGGAGAGGTTAAGTGCGGTAAATAGCAAGGGAGTGTCTCTTTGAAAACAGTTAATACTTAAGGTATGACGGTTTGAAAAACTTTAATGTATAAGTGGGTAGTATGTTTGGTTTATCAATGTCTATTAATATGCAACTTAATTTTTGGACGGGTGCGTCCCAACATTTTATTGGCAACACGAAGTAAGAAAGAACACCATACGCCATACAATACAGATAAATGCATAAAATATAAAGAACGATAGGCTAATTGAGCCACTTTGCCTCCAACAAAATAACGCATTTTGCCTATCCCCGTAATATCTCCATAGGTACCGTAGCAACTTATTGCGATTAAAGATCCTTTATCTTCATATTTAAAATCAAGCAGTTCTTTATTATTTAATCTATTTTTTAATGATTTTGCTAATAAATATGCTTGCTGGTGAGCTGATTGTGCCCGGGGAGGAACAGGTTTTCCTGTAGCTAAATCCATCACATTTGCACAATCACCTAGAGCAAAAATATGTTCATCATTGATAGTCTGTAATTTTGAATTAACCATTAATCGATTTAAATTATCTACAGTTAATCCATCAAGTGTTGACAAAAAATCTGGAGCTTTTACCCCTGCTGCCCATATACACATACTTGCAGGCAGAACTTTTCCGCTTTTAGTATGAACTCCTGCACTGTCAATTTGACTTACAATTTCATTGGTTAAAATTTCGATTCCTAATTCTTGTAATTTTTTAGCAGTTAAAGTGGAAAGTAATTCAGGAAGAATAGGTAATATACGAGGAGCTCCTTCAATTATTGTAATTTTAGCCAATTTTTTAATTGCATGATTAAATTGGTATTTTTCGGTCTGATTAAGGGTGTGGAGTAATTCTGCGCCCAGTTCGATTCCTGTAGCTCCACCTCCAACGATTACAATATTAAAGTTCTGATGTGCTGCCTCAAGTGCATATTGCAGGCATAAAAGCTTATCGACATATTTTTTTTGAAAATGATTTGCTTGCTCAAGATTATCAATACTCAAACAATGCTCCTTAACTCCTGGAGTATTGAAATCGTTACTTTGACTTCCAATAGCAATAATTAATGTGTCGTATTTTAAAGTCCGTTCTGGAACTATAAGATTTTGTTCTTCATCTTTGATAGCAGCAATATGGATGATCTTTTCTTTGCGATTTATGCCAACCATCGTTCCGGGTTGGTAATTATAATAGTGTGATATCGCGTGAGAGTAGAAATTGAGCTGATCCATATTTGAATCGAGAGAGCCGGCAGCAACCTCGTGTAATAAAGGTTTCCATATATGGATTTCTTGTTTATCCAGAAGAGTAATCTTAGCTAATTTCTTCTTTCCCAAATCTTTACCCAAACGAGTAACTAACTCAATTCCACCGGCTCCTCCACCCACAACTACAATATGATGTGGTTCTTTACTCATTTTAGTTTATCCTTAATCCATTTCTGTCTGAATTGGAAATAAGCTCTTTGGCTTATAATCCTCGACTAATTCAGTATATCTACGGCATTTTTCGCTTCAATATAAAGTAGCTAATCCCTAACACAACACCGTATACAATATGGCCTACTAAGGCAGGTATATTGTGTTTTATACCTTCAATAGTCCATTTGGCAAATAATGGAGTGCCAGAGGAAAGAACAGGTAATAAAGTCATAGGTCCACCCACCCACATCGCAACACCAAATAATAAACCAAGTACTACAGCTATTATCCAGGAATTAATTAACCATCCTAATATCAGGGCAAAAGCGATACCGCTTCCTATGCTCACTACAGCATGAACTACTAGACCACCTGCAATTGTTGGCATGTTAATGATCATTCCTAATGTTTCAAGCATTCCCGCATGAGCTAAAAAAAAAGCAAAAACAATTCCCGCAATAATACCTGCTATTGCACCTTGCCAAATCCAATTGAAATTTTTCACGATAGTTCCTTAAATGAAATCTTTATGTTACCTCTTGTTAATATAGATCAAATTTTTGAAATTAAGTGACTTTATGTAATCTTTTGTGTGGTGATATCAATTTTGTAGAAATATTCTTATTTTAAAAAATCGGTTCATCGGGTAGTTTTTGCATCCGATAAGTTAATCCATATTCATTTACCAATATAAAAATAGTAAGTATTACCTGAGTCACTTTTTTTTAGACACGCTACTTTTGTAGCGCAGGCAAGAATCCATCTCACAAAACCAGTACGGGAAATAATTTGAGGGATTGATTCCCGCTTGCGCGGGAATGACAAATCGCGTGAAAACATGCTAATCCTAGGAATAGGAGAATCCGGGATAGGGCATTTAGCGCCAGCATAATCTTTATTGATTGCTTACAACTTGATTGTTTCCAAAAACAACCCCATTAGGTCCTGCAGTTTGTCCGCCAGAAGATCCAAACATAGTTGTTCCTGTGACACCTAAAAATGAAGGGAGAAACAATAAAGCGGCTGAGATAAAAACTAGAGCAATTGGCGTTCCAATTGGAATTTGAGTCGGGTTATCTTTGTGTTGTTTAAACTTCATAATCGCACCGATAGAAAATCCCAAACCAGCCAAATAAGCCCCGGCAGTAATCAATTTAGCCAGATTTGTAAACGATCCAGTAATTGTTTCTGCCATTTCCCCTAAAGACACTACGGGGTTTGCTGCTTCAGCAGTATGGCTTACTAACGTCAGAAATGTAAGACAAGCAAGACTGCTTAACCAATAACTAAAACCAGGTTTATTTAGAATGTTACTTTTCACAACTTCCTCTCCAAAATTAAAAAAAAATCTGGGTATGATATTATTTAATAAATAGTTTTATTTTCAAAATAATAGATTTTAAATTTTCATATTCAAATGTAAAGAGCTAGGAGCAAATAGGTTGGACATTTAACCTACTCCGTAGAAAATTTAGATTTTTTGGGGGGTAAAATGACCTGAGGGATGGCGCTGTAATGCCTCAGATCATATAACTCAACTAGGTTTCCCAGGCAACTCTTTATATCGATTTATAACGTTTCTAAAGATTTGGCAATAGATTCAGTCATTGCTTTGGCATCTCCAAAAAGCATGTAGGTATTATCATGATAGAATAGATCATTTTCTACCCCCGCATAGCCGGGTGCTAAGCTTCGTTTAACAAATAATACGTTTCTAGCTTTTTCTACTTCTAAAACGGGCATTCCATAAATGGGTGAACTAGGATCTGTTTTTGCTGCAGGGTTCGTTATATCATTTGCTCCTATTACATAAGCTACATCACAGCTTGCAAACTCTCGGTTAATTTCACTTTGTTCAAAAACTCTGTCATAGGGAATATTGGCTTCTGCAAGCAATACATTCATATGGCCAGGCATTCGGCCAGCCACTGGATGAATTGCAAAGCGAACTTTAATGTTGCGGTGTTCTAGCGCATCAACTAATTCTTTGACCGCATGTTGAGCATGTGCTACCGCCATACCATACCCCGGAACAATAATTACATCTTTAGCATTACTTAAGAGGAATGCTGCGTCTTCACCATTACCTTGACGTACCGTTCGTGATTCATTTCCTGTGTTTATTTGTGAATTAGCTGCTGATGACTGAATGCCTCCAAAGATAACATTAAATATCGAACGGTTCATTCCAACACACATAATATAACTTAGAATCGCCCCACTTGCCCCCACTAGAGCACCGGTAATAACCAGTAAATGATTGCTGAGTGTAAATCCGATACCTGCTGCAGCCCATCCTGAATAGGAATTCAGCATGGATATAACTACGGGCATATCGGCGCCTCCAATAGGAATAATAAGTAATACACCAATTAAAAAAGCCAACCCTGCCATGATACTAAACAGTGTGAGAGTTTGGTTAATAAAAAATAAGACTAATAAACCAAGGATGGCTAAGGCTATAAGAAGATTAATCGCGTTATGACCTATAAGTTTGATGGGTTTGCCCGACATGATTCCTTGCAATTTGAGAAAGGCGATCACAGAGCCTGAAAAAGTAATAGCTCCTATTATCAAACCCAGACTCATTTCGATTAGACTTGCCTTGGCAATTGCGCCTGGGACGCCAATATGAAACGAGGTAGGGGACAAAAAGGCACAAAAAGCTACTAGAACTGCTGCCATTCCCACCAAAGAGTGAAATGCTGCAACGAGCTGAGGGATTGCAGTCATATTAATTTTATAGGCAATAAAAGTTCCAATAATGCCTCCTGCAATCATTAAACTAATGAGTAAGGGCTGATGATAAGTCGTTGGCATCATTAAAGTGGAACCTACCGCAAGAATCATTCCTGCAATCCCTAACAGATTTCCTCGTCTTGCAGACGCAGGACTGGCTAAGCCTTTTAACGCGAGTATAAAACACACAGCCGATAAGAGATAAAATAAAGGAACCAGGGTTGTCATGAGAAATCATCCTTAACTATTTATGTGTAATGACCCTATTAAATCAACTTAAGAAAATGCAGTCTTGAATCCCAGGACTTAGCTGCACCAGTCCGGTAACAAGCCCCGTGCTGAATAAATCTCTCTAGTTGACACCTTGAGGAGCGATTACCTATTTTTTATACATACGTAACATGCGTTGGGTTACCACAAATCCACCAAAAATATTAATTGAGGTAATAAATATTGCTAAACCACCGATCCAGGTGATGTCTCCAATGAACTCGCTTCCAGCAGCAATTAGGGCCCCTAAAACAATAATACTGGATATCGCATTGGTTACCGACATTAAGGGTGTATGCAAGGCTGGAGTGACCTTCCACACCACATAATACCCAACAAAGCAGGCCAAAACGAAAATAGTGAGGATGGTAATGTATGGATCACCTAATGTATTAATCTCATGCATTTTGTATCTCCTTTTTTGCCTGAAATGGTAAATATTGATTTTGATGACAAAGTACTGCTTGTTGAATAATTTCATCATTGTGATTTAATGTGATTTCCGGAGGAGTCGGCGCTAAAAGATTGATAAGATGTACCAGATTATTCGCATAAAGTTCGCTGGCAGTAGCTGGAACAAGTCCGGCAAGGTTACTGAGACCTATAATGGTAACTTCCCCATGTTTTATAGTTTTATCAAGAACGCTGACTTCACAATTTCCTCCTCGTGCAGTCGCGAGATCCACTATTACTGATCCAGGTTTCATTTGTTCTACAGTTTTTTTAAACACTAATATTGGGGCTTTTCTACCAGGAATTAAGGCAGTGGAAATGACGATATCTGATAATTTGGCATATTGATCAATAAGTTCTGCTTGGAGTTTTTTATACTCCTCACTAACTTCCGAAGCATAGCCTCCTTTCGTTTCACTGTCTTGATCTTGGCTTACTTCGATAAATTCAGCGCCTAAACTTTCTACTTGTTCTTTCGCTGCTCGCCGTACATCGAATGCGTACACGACAGCACCTAAACGTTTGGCCGTTGCGATGGCTTGTAGACCCGCGACCCCCGCACCAAGAATAAGTACCTTAGCGGGTTGAATCATCCCTGCAGCCGTCATCATCATGGGAATAACCCGATGAAATTCAGCGCATGCTTCTAAAACCGCTCTATAACCCGCTAAATTTGCTTGCGACGAGAGGCTATCCATACTTTGCGCTCGACTGATGCGCGGAATAAGATTCATTGAAAGTAATGTGACATGTTTTTCCTTGCACCATGTTATTAATTTGCTTTCGGGATCATTATCAATATGACCTATTATCAATGCGTTTGGTGATAAGCCTTCTAAGTTCTTGGAATCCGGCTCATTAATACAAAAAAGGATATTGGCTTGTTTGAGTATGGTTTTTTTATCACAAATCTTGGCACCAAGCTCTTCGTAATCCTGATCTTTGAAACCGGCAGCAAGCCCTGCGTTTTGTTCTATGGCAACATCAAAGCCTAATTTAATTAAGTGCTTTGCTGAATTAGGAGTAATGGCTACCCGAGTTTCATTGTCTGGGGCCAATAGAGTTGCGATCATCATGGTAAATCCTTTTTACCTAAATATTCTTTATCCTATTGTAATTTAGAATGATTTTCCAGAGTTATAATGAGTAACACAGAAATTGTAGTCAGTGCAGCATAGCAGAACCTAGTGTTGTAGAATTTCCGGGTGTCGCTGAATTCAGGCTTCACTTATAACTATTAGAACCTCATAGTGAGGAAGTAGTGGGTTTATTTTGCTCCTCTTGCAAACTATCCACTTCTAAAGCTAAAGCAATTTGATTGGCACATGATTCTAAGAGTTGTATTTTTTCCGGTGTAGTGAAATCATTATCCTTAGACGGTTGGACTCTTAAAACGCCCATGGTGCCTCGTGCGCCGAGTAATGGAATAAAAAGTGCATTAGAAAACGAGAGGGTATCAGTTCCCCATCCAGCTTTTTGCCCTAACTCGAATACCCACTGAGCAATACTGTATTCTTTTTCATCCAACTCTTGATGCGATTTTGCTCTTGCACGAACAACAAGACGGCCATTTTTTGGTAATAGGGCGATGATTTCGCAGTGAAGAATTTCTGAAATATAATTAATCCCAGTACGAAGCAAGCGGACGATCCCTCGCGTTCTGGATAATCTTCGACTTAAAGTATACAGAGCTGAAGTTTGATATTCTGCAAGACGTGCAACTTCTGATTGACGACGAGTAACTAAGGTTAATTGACAAATAATTAATGCCATAATAAGCATCATAACGAGGGTGAAAAAATAATCTGACTGGAGAATTAAGAAACTATAATAGGGTGGAATAAAGAAATAACTATACGCTAAAATACTGAGAAAAATTCCTGAAACTGCAGGACCAGCGCGTCCTAATAAAGCAATACACGTCATTCCAATTAAATAAGTTAGGGTTAAACTTGTATCATTAACTAAAGGATAAATTAAATAATTAATGAGTGTTGTGACTGCAACAATACAGGTCGATAAAACGTAATAGAGCCAGGAGGTCATGGGTGTGGCCAACGATTTCTTTCTTGATTTTTTTGCCCTTTCGGTCATGGTATAAACATCTATTTCACCACTGTAACGTAAAATTTCATCTGCCAAACTACGAAAGAAAAAATTTCTCCAACGAGTACGAATCTGTTTACAAATCATAATCAAGGTGACATTTTGCTCTCGGGAAAAATTAATAATTTCTTTAACGAGGTCATAACCCCTTAAAATATGAGTCTCAGCTCCCAACTGCTCTGCAAAAAATAAATTTTTTAAGGCTTGATTTCGTTGGGTTATCGATACTTGAGTGCGGGTCGAATCTACATATACGGCAATCCAATCTGCCTGCAAACTTGAGGCCATTCTTTTTGCTGCTCGAATCAGTTTATGCGACTCCGGACCAGGCCCCACGCAAACGAGGATCTTTTCCATGATTGGCCAGATATGTTTAATGCCTTGACCTTGTCTGTATAAAAGTACCTGTGTATTTACCCGTTTTGCCAGAGTGCGTAATGCTAATTCACGTAAGGCCATTAGATTGCCTTTACGGAAATAAAATTCAGCAGCAAGTCGGGCTTGTCTGGGAAGGTAAACTTTGCCCTCAGAAAGACGTTTTAATAAATCTTCCGGTGCTAAGTCAACTAACTCAATGGTATTGGCTCGTTCTATCATGACATCAGGAACAGTTTCTTGGATCGGTGCATGAATAATTTGTGAGACATCATCATTGAGGCTCTCTATATGTTGAACATTGAGCGTGGTATAGACATTAATCCCCCGGTGGAGTAATTCTTTTATATCTTGCCAGCGTTTTTTATGCCGTACACCGCTTACATTGGTATGTGCCATTTCATCGATAAGAATCAATCCTGGATTTCTTTTTAAAGAAGCATCCAGATCAAATTCCTGTAATTGTTTACCGTGATATTCAATGGTTATTTTAGGCAAAACGATGAAGTCTTTAAGTAGTTCTTCAATTTCAATACGCCCATGAGATTCGACAATACCTACTACTACATCTAATCCTTTAGCTTGTTCTCCCATTGCTTCATGAAGCATCGAATAAGTTTTTCCTACTCCTGGGGCCGCGCCAAGGTAGATCTTGAGCTTACCACGTTGCTTTTGTTGCTCTTCCTCGATAACTTGTTGTAATAATGCATTGGGATCCGGGCGTTTATCTGTCATTAATTTGTCCTTATATGATCCAATGCTAAATTGAGCTCCAACACACTAATTCGTGGCTCTCCTAAAAGATGGAGGGTACGTTTTTTTATTAATTGATTCACTAATTTTTGAATTTCTTGTTCTGAAATATGACGTGCTTTAGCGATCCGCGGTATCTGATAGTAGGCTGCTAGCGGACTTATTTCCGGATCCAGGCCACTCGCCGATGCAGTAACTAAATCAACTGGAACAAGTTGCTTTTTCATCATCGTTGGATCTTCCAAATTGTATTGCTGCAGTTTGGAGACTCGTTGTTTTACGATTGCCAAAAAGTTTGGGTTTGAAGGCCCCATATTTGATCCAGAAGAATAAGCTGCGTTATAAGGAAATGGAACGGTGGCAGAAGGGCGTCCCCAGAAGTAATCGGGTGCATCAAAGTATTGTCCAATTAATGCAGAACCAATCGGTTTGGAGTCAACCAGTAATAAACTGCCATTTGCTTGATAAGGAAAAAATATTTGAGCTAATGCAGTAACTACTGCAGGATAAATTAAACCTGTTATTAAAGAGAAAAGGAGCAGAAATATTAAAGCTGTTTTTATTTGTTTTAGAGCTTCTTTAATCATTTTTTATCCTGTTAAACCTAAGGCGACTAAGATTAGATCGATTATTTTGATTCCAACAAAAGGAACTATAAATCCACCTAATCCATAGATGAATACGTTATTTCGCAGAAGTTCTGCGGCAGGAAGACGTCGGTATTTAATACCACTCAAAGCTAAAGGTATAAGAAGAACAATGATTATTGCATTAAAAATTACAGCGGATAACACTGCCGTCTGGGGAGTTGCAAGATTCATGATATTGAATGCATTGAGCACAGGATAAGTACTTACAAAGGCGGCCGGTAAAATGGCAAAATATTTAGCGATATCATTGGCAATACTAAACGTAGCCAAAGCACCGCGCGTCATCAATAATTGCTTTCCTATTTCTACTACTTCAATTAGTTTAGTGGGGTTTGAATCCAGATCGACCAAATTACCCGCTTCTTTCGCTGCTTGTGTTCCCGTGTTCATTGCCACAGCAACATCTGCCTGAGCAAGTGCCGGTGCATCATTCGTTCCATCACCAGTCATTGCAACTAAATGACCTTGAGCTTGTAGGTTACGTATTAATGTAAGTTTGTCTTCTGGTTTTGCATTCGCTAGAAAATCATCTACTCCAGCTTCACCAGCAATTGAGGCAGCCGTTAGAGGATTATCTCCAGTTACCATGATGGTTTTAATTCCCATTTGCCTTAGTTGTGCAAAACGCTCTCGAATTCCACCTTTAATAACGTCTTTAAGACGAATAATGCCTAGAACTTTTGGGCCTTCTGTAACAACCAGTGCAGTTCCTCCTTGTCGTGAAATAATCTCCACATTTTTTTTCACGTTGTCAGGAACATATCCTCCTAACTGGTTGATGTATTCTTCGATTGCTTCCGATGATCCTTTACGAATTTGTCGATCGCCGATATTTGCGCCACTCATCCGAGTTTGTGCGGTGAATGGAATAAATGTTGCTTGTAATGGGGCAAGAGTTCTACCACGTAACTTATATTTTCTTTTAGCAAGAATAACAATGCTGCGGCCTTCGGGAGTTTCATCAGCAAGTGAGGCGAATTGGGCTGCATCGGCTAGATCATTAATATCCACACCTTCTGCAGGAACAAACTCTGTTGCCTGCCGATTACCTAAAGTAATAGTTCCTGTCTTATCAAGTATCAAAACGTCGACATCACCTGCAGCCTCAACTGCTCGTCCTGATAAGGCAATGACATTGGCTTGAATCATTCGATCCATACCTGAAATGCCAATAGCAGAAAGTAATCCTCCAATTGTTGTGGGAGCAAGGCAAACAAAAAGAGCAACAAGTACCGTGATTGAAATTGCTGAACCTGATTTTGTTACAGAGACACTATAAATCGAAAAAGAAAGTAGAGTGCTACAAACCACTAAAAAAACAATAGTTAATGCTGCAAGTAAAATAGTTAATGCGAGTTCATTGGGTGTTTTTTGTCTTTTTGCTCCTTCAACTAGGGTAATCATCCGATCTAAGAATGTTTCCCCCGGGTTAGAGGTGATGCGAATAATAAGCCAATCAGAAATAATTTGTGTACCTCCTGTTACTGCACTACGATCTCCTCCACTTTCCCGAATAACAGGCGCACTTTCGCCAGTGATGGCACTTTCATTTACTGAGGCAATTCCTTCTATAATCTCCCCATCACTCGGTATGAAATCACCTGCTTCAACCAAGACCAGATCCCCAGCACGTAATTTCACGGAGGGAATTATGGTAAATTTTGCATTTTTAGATGCCTTTGCCAATTTTTTAGCTTGAATTTCATGACGTGCTCGTCGTAGCTCTTGCGCTTGAGCTTTGCCACGACCCTCTGCCATAGCTTCTGCAAAATTGGCAAATAAGAGTGTAAACCAAAGCCACAAACTAATGGCGAGAATAAAAAAAGTTGGTGCTTCACCTTTGCCTAAGCATGCTTGTATAAAGAGAATCGTGGTAATAATTGAACTTATATAAACTGTAAACATTACCGGATTTTTTATTTGAACATGGGGTGCTAATTTGTAAAAAGAGTCAAGTAAGGCACCTCGTATAATACTAAAATCCCAAATGGACTTTGATTTAGTAGCCATATTTCCCCCAAAGCATCAAATGCTCCACGATAGGGCCAAGAGCAAGAGCGGGTAAAAAGGACAACGCCCCTAGAACGATCGCAATATAAACTAATAAAGTAACAAAGAGGGGGGTATGAGTGGCTAACGTACCTAAACTATTTGGAATACGTTTTTTCTTAACCAGCGAACCAGCAAGGGCAAGAACGGGGATAGCCAGCCAATATCTGCTAATTAACATGAGGATACCACCAACAATATTATAAAAAGGGGTATTGGCATTTAAGCCAGCAAAAGAACTGCCATTATTGTTCCCAATCGAAGTAAACCCATAGAGTATTTCTGTAAAACCATGGGCGCCGGGATTTGTTATGGAGTTTACACCAACGTGAGTTACAGAAGCATACGCGGTCGTTATGAGGACAATAAGAGGCATAATTAATACAGCAATTGAAGCCATTTTCATTTCATAAGGTTCAATTTTTTTACCTAGGTATTCAGGGGTTCTGCCCACCATTAGCCCGGCAACAAATACAGTGAGGATGATCAGCATGAGCATTCCAGATAATCCAGAGCCCACTCCTCCAAAACTAACTTCACCTAAATGCATCATCCACAAAGGGATCATTCCGCCTAGAGGGGTAAATGAATCCAGTATGGAGTTGGCAGAGCCGTTAGAAGTTGCGGTGGTAGCTGTTGCCCAAATTGCCGAGTTAACAACTCCAAAACGGGTCTCTTTGCCCTCCATATTCCCAGCGGGGTAAAATTCAGATTGAGGAGTAGTATCAATCCCCAGATGGTGAAATGCAGGATTTCCTTTTTGCTCGACTACAATTTCAAACAGTAAACATGGAACAAACAAAATGGACATGGCTATTAAGATTGCCCAGCCTTGTCTTTTATCATGCACCATGGTGCCAAAGGTGAAACAAAAAGCTGCAGGAATTAGTAAGATTGCTACCATCTCCAAAAAATTGCTCAATGGAGTGGGATTTTCAAATGGATGAGCCGAATTGACATTAAAAAAACCCCCACCATTGGTACCGAGCTGCTTTATGGCAATTTGTGATGCTACCGGCCCCATGGGTATGATTTGCTCAGTTACGGTTATCGGTATTGTTCTGGGATTGCCTTGGCTATCTAATGCTTGTCCCATGGCTTTTGTTACAGGCTGTTGGTAGGTAAATGGGTGACTGAGGGTAATTTTTTGAAAAGGTTTAAAATTTTGAATGACACCTTGAGAGCATAGAATAAGTGCAAAAATCAGCGACAAAGGCAATAAGATATAGAGAATTCCGCGGACGGTATCTACCCAGAAATTTCCTAACCCCTTACTCTCGTGCTTTATGATGCCCCGTATTAATGCAACTAATAAAGACATCCCTGTGGCGGCCGAAATGAAGTTTTGTACTGTGAGTGCAAACATCTGAGTTAAATAACTCATTGTCGTTTCCCCACTATAAGCTTGCCAGTTGGTATTGGTGGTAAAACTTATGGCAGTATTAAATGCGAGATCAGGCGAGGGAGAGTGATATCCTTGAGGATTCAATGGCAAATAGAATTGAAGACGTTGCACGAGGTAAACAACCAGTAATCCTGATAAGTTTAAGAAAAGCATGTTTGCTAAATAAGTTTTCCATCCCATATCTTCTTGAGCATGGATGCCGCAAATCTTATAGATTAAGTGTTCGAAAGGTTTTAATAGAATGTCTAAAAAGCAAGGACGGCCCTGATACACTCGTGCCATGTACCAACCCAAGGGTTTTACAAGGAACAACAAAAAAAGTAGGTAAAATGCAATTTGTAGCAAACCAGGCTTTGTCATAAGGGTCCATCCCATGTCTAATTGAATCCATGGCTTAAAATAATTCAGGTTTGAATAATACAACTAACAAAAAAACTAACAAGCCGAAGGCGATAATTCCACAGATTAAATACAAGCTCATAATTCACTCCTTGATAAATCATCATAAAATCTTATTAATCCAAAGGATAAAGTGAAAAAGAACAGGATAAGTAAGAGCAATAAAAGATCCATATAATCTAAGTCCATTTTATAGTATGTATTAATTATAATACGAACTCAGGCTTTAAGTGTTTGATTATAGTAATTATAGGTGAAAAAAGGCAATCAAACTGATAATGAATGATTATAAGATTGTAAGTACCTACCATCTGGTATCGGTTCTGAGTTGTGGGCATAAGGGCATAGTTTGTTTTCAGGAGTAAATAAAAAAGGGCATATTATTTTAATACGCCCTTTTTGGAATTTGGGATAGACAGTAAGATTGAGTACAGTCCTTTTACCAAGGTGGACTCCTCTGGAGTGTTTTAGGCTTCTTAGTACATGCTAAGCTTGCTCACCGCACTCTCAATCTGGCTCCCAGAGTAAATAATGTTGGCTGAACAATGTGTACTGTCTATGGTTTTATGATAGGCCACTCTCAGTGTTAATGCCACATGATTTTGCTGGTTTTTTGCAAAGATTTCGTTAAAGTTAAAAACGGTTTAACTAGGTTATTGAATTCATGTAGAAAATAAAACGCGGACTTTAGCAATAACCGCGGTGGAACGAAGCAAAACTCAGATTTAATTACGCGGGTACACGGTTTTGCTGCGCTACAGGGTTTAATTTCTCACTTAACTATGTCGTTTAATGCCAAAGAAGGGAACGCCTATGTAGGGTCTTCTTGTTGTGTAACTTCTAGGGTTTTTTCCTGTTTGTAAGAAAATTTGGGTGTAGTACAGTTTGCCCTGTTTATCACGGGCAACTCCTATACCCGTCAAGTTATAATTTCCTACAATGTTTCTCCTATGGCCTGGACTTTTGACCCATTGGCTCACTACAATTTCAGCAGTTTTATAGTTGTACGCAACATTCTCGGCACCACCGCCAGTATTTTTAATTTGTGAACGTAGTTTTTTAATGCGTTTTCCAAAATCTTGATGACCAAAAGGCATACGATGGTTGGCCATATCCTGGGAGTGTTGTTTTGCTTGAATTACAATATTATTATCCATTGTAAGTTTGGATAAGCCATGTTGCTGCCGGTATTTGTTAATATAGAATAAAACAGCATTTTGAAGGGCGGTGTCACTTTCCGCATGCCTTGCTGAAGAAACGGCATAAGCATTGGGCAATAAGTTGAACAGAATCAAATTTAAAACAACTATTTTAGTTTTTAAAGACATAACTATTCTCTTTTCATGATAAAATCGACTGGAATAGTGACTAAAAAACTCTCATTTGTCTAGAGTTGATTTGTATCAGATTAATTCAAAATAAAAAAATATTAAACTCTCTGGTTTGAAATGTTTCTCGTCTATCTTGGAGAGCAAATTAATGGCTCAAACTTGCTATAGCATCCGTTAAGTCTTCGACTTCGCCGGAATAATGAAAGTAAATTCGTTTTTTTGAACAGTCTATAATGCACAGGGGTTCTTGAGCTTGATCGCCAAATTGTTTAAATATCCAAAATATCCCGTCACTATGTTGGTGTTCTATTTCTTTTAATAGGTCCACCATTTTATCGTTTTTCAGGGCGGAATGAGGACAATTTAAACTGGTTGTGCCGTGAGTGATTTTGTAGGCGTAATGTTGTTCTTTCATAATAGTACTCCATGCTACTCTTCGATAGAGAAGTAGATCCGTTTTGATTACATTATAGTCTATTGTAGCTTCGGTGCATTTGCCTTTAGGAACAACTATCTTTATAGATTAACAGACAATCCTAAAAGAACGGCATGTAAGGTGGGGATATTAGATAATTGTTCTCTTTTGGAGTAGGTTTCAAAATGAAAATTGGGTCCATTGCCACTGAAGATTCCTTGATATAATAAGCTTAAGTTGGCCAAAGCACTAATTGGATAACCAAAACCTGCTTGTATTTCACCTGCTAATTGGGAAATATCATTAAGAGGAACCCGCTCGTCTCGCCAATGTCTATAGGCAAGCCCACCTTTTAGTTGAGCAAAAAAAGAACTATTTCCCAGAGGATCACTTTTAGATGTAATTAATAAATCCAAGGTAGGAGCAAGCGTGGTTTGCATAGGAATCCATCTTTTCAGAGCATGAAAAGCTTCTTGGGGCATATTAAGCTTTATTCGAGTACCCGTTTGCAGTCCTAGTTCCAAGCCTAATGCAATATTGCCAGCCAGCATCATTTCATTGGCCAGTGCTAATCGACCTATGGGGACATTTTTATCTCTGGAGGATGTTACCTGATAAGTACCTGTGCCAGCGCTAGCAGTAACAGACCATGGTTGATCTTGTGATGTTAGTTTAGGGAAATAATCGCCAGCCATCGCATTAAATGATAATAAAATTCCTATTACAATTAATTTCATATGCCATATCCCTAAATGAATTGTTCATAATCATACTTTTGCATACCCACAAATCAGGATTTTCAGTTCCATCACTGCAAAAGCACCTATGGGAATATTAAATATAAAAAAGCAACAAACACTTCGATGATGAATTAAGCGCCTTTTTATCAAATTTGGCGGAGAGAGAGGGATTCGAACCCTCGATACGTTGCCGTATACACACTTTCCAGGCGTGCGCCTTCGACCGCTCGGCCATCTCTCCCAATTCGGGCAAGCTTATACAGGTCGGATAATAAAATCAACCCTGTATTGACCTAAATTTGTAACTTATTCGTAACTTATAATCGTTATTGTATATACTATGAATAAATAGGCACCTAAAGACTTTACTATTTGGTTTGCAGATTTTCTTACTTTTGAAAAGAAAGCGGTGAAACGTTCTGTAAAAGGATTGAATTATGTTAGTACGAACTTTTATTTTGATTTCCAGCCTCATCTCTTCAAGCTCGCTTTGGGCGGAGATTACTTGTTATTACACTCTCGTTAAAGATAATTGTTGGATCAAATATGATGTATCTGTAGATGTAATGGATGCCGTGAGCGCTAAAATTTTAACCACAATTACTGTTCCAGTTGGAAAATCCTGGACACGCCAAACATTTCCTTGTGAGCCGGGCCAAAAATTAATGTATCAAGCTCGTTTTTCTCCAATTTTTTGGCAAAGTGATGAGGGTAAAACTTATCTTGCCAAAAATTATTGGTCCTTACCTAATACCATTAACCCTGGGGATTCAGCTTGGAACGTGACCGTTTGTTATTCAAGTGATTTTGCATTAGTTCCTCTTCCTCCTAATGCCCCAGGTAATTGCAGTTGTGATTTTAATGATATCCCAGCAATACCGCCAAAAAAGATATAAATGGCATTAATTTTTATCTTTGTGTATGATTCACTTACTACAACATCAACTATTCTTTAAGAAATTTTTTTTCTTATTTGTTGACGGAGCGACTGATGATTACTCTAAGAAATAAAATTGGTCAGATGTTAGTTATGGGATTTGACGGTTGTGATATACATGCCAAGAGTCCTATAGCGGAATGGCTGTCTTCAGATGGATTAGGCGGTGTTTTATTATTTGATCAGGATGCTTCTACAAAGTCCTACGGTAAGAATTTAAAAAACCAAACCCAAATCAAACGTCTAACTCATCAACTCAATTATTATTACCATTCGGCAGAAGTCGATTTCAAAAATAACGGGTTGCCTTTACTAATTGCCATAGATTATGAAGGAGGAAGCATTGATCGCTTGTCTCGAGTTGAAGGATGCATGCCGACTATGAATGCCTACAACATGGGCCAATTATCCCCTGGGGATTTGAAGGCTGAGTTGACGCAAATGGCATATACATTAAAATCATTGGGTTTTAATCTTAATTTTGCACCCGTTGTTGATTTGCATTTGCAAGATCAGCAGGGGATTATTGGTAATTTACAACGTAGTTTTTCAGGCGATCCTGAGGAAGTAGTTCGTTTGGCCAGAGCATTTGTGGAAGTTTTCGAGCAGTATGGTATTGCATGTTGCTATAAGCATTTCCCAGGTCATGGCAGTGCATTAGGTGATACCCATGAAGGGTTTGTAGATGTTACCAATACCTTTCATGAAGATGAGTTAGTCCCTTACTATCAGCTTGTCCGAGATGTTTATCATCCAACTATGATCATGACCGCGCATGTGATAAATAAGCAGTTGGATGATGAGGGGTTACCTGCAACGTTATCTCACCATATTTTAACCGGCTTGTTGCGCCAAAGAATGGGCTACGATGGAGTAATCATTGCAGATGACCTGCAAATGCAAGCAATTACCGATCATTATTCACTTGAGGATGCCTTATGCCTTACAATCAATGCGGGGACTGATATGCTGATCTTTGCAAACCAATTAGCAAAAATTACGGCACCAGCAGTAATTGAGATAATTGAACGTTTGGTTTTCGAGCAAAAAATAACTTCCAAACGTATAGAGGATGCTTATCGCCGAATCATCCGTTTCAAGCAACAAATCAATTGTCTTGAATTGGTTGACTGATGGATCAGCAGATTCTAAAATCTCTTGACGAACAAGTATGATGTGTTAGAATATCTCTAATTGCGCATTTTTTGATCAGAAAATATAAGGTTTTTATGGTGACTCACTCCAAGCAAACAACTCATCGCTCAACTCTTGCTTACTTCAAACTCGTTTCTTGTTGTTGCTGTTAATTTAATCTTTTCATTTTTTACTTTATTGATTTTTAAGGATTATTAACATGTGTGCAGCACATCATCAAAAAAAACTCCTCCTCAGCACTCCTGTGCTTTATGCATTAATGATTGGTTTAGGTATCTTTAGCGGGATGTCCAATATCGTTGTTTTAAAAGAGGTAGGATTATTAATTTCTGATTTATTTATTAAGCTGTTTAAATGCATTAGCTTGCCTATTATTTCTCTTTCTATCATTGTAACTCTAGCCAATTACAAGACCGATGGATTCATGAAGAAAATTTGGCAGCGAACACTTAAGTATACTTTTTCTACGACTATAGTGGCTGCCATGATTAGTTGCTTGCTTTATATTTTAATCCAACCCAGCACTGTCCAGGTTAATTTGGATACGCAAACAGTCAAATCAGCAAGTAGTTTGGGTTACTTAGGATATTTGGCAAATATTATTCCTACCAATTTATTATCTCCTTTTCTCGAACAGCAAGTAATAGGAGTACTGTTCTTAAGTATTATTATCGGTATTGCAGTGCGTCAAATTCCTGAGGAGGAGTCTCGGGAAACGATTACGCGATTCTTCCGTGGTGCTCATGGGATGTTTTTGGTAATGACTCGTTGGATTATCACCATTATTCCATTGGGATTATTTGGTTTTATTACTTCCACAGTTGTACAGTTGCGCTCAGGAATGGATATTAAAGGGATAGGTGAGTATTTATTGATTGTTGTTTTAGCAAACCTCATTCAAGGTTTTGTAATATTACCTCTGTGGTTAAAAACGAATAAGGTGAAGCCATTTGCAGCAATGCGTTCTATGCTTCCTGCATTATCAGTAGCATTTTTCTCTAAGTCCTCAGTAGGGACCTTGCCGGTCACCATGAATACTATAGAAAATAATTTGCAAGTAAAGCCCTCAGTAAGCCGTTTTGTTTTACCTTTATGCACTAGTATTAATATGAACGGATGCGCCGCCTTTATTTTTGCTACGGTAATTTATTTAATGCAGAGTCATGGTATGCCCATTTCTTATGGCACTATGGTTTTATGGATATTCGTTGCTACAGTAGCGGCCATCGGTAATGCCGGTGTACCCATGGGATGTTTCTTTCTGAGCGTTAGTTTACTATCGAGTATGAATGTTCCTATTGTCCTTATGGGTGTTATCTTACCTTTTTATGGTTTAATTGATATGCTGGAAACTGCGTTAAATGTTTGGTCTGATGCATGTGTGACCAAAATTGTGAATGATAAAGCAATTGCCGAAGAACAGGGTGAGTTAAAACCCAGAAAAGTATCTCCATATGAACCTGAGTTGGGTTAAAATTATTGTCACTTGGGTAGCATAAGGAGCCCGGGTTGTAACCCGGGTTCATAATTTAAGAAGCTACTGTGGAGTCGTTATCCTCATTGTTAATTTTTCCTGCTGGATTCAAGCATCTATGATTTTCATAGGGCTCGCAGAAATGTGCAAAATATTGTTTAAAGTTCGATACAAATATTTCGTCATTTTCCATGAGGAAAATTTTTTCAGGTTGTAATTCAACATAATTCGAATCTCTTAAGACCGCTTTATAAAAGGAGCTGGCGTGAGAAGAAATCCATTTATCTAGAAAAGGAAGTATTTTATCTGGGTCTTGAGTGAAGAAGTTTTGATAAATATCACCAAACAGCTTGTTTTTCATTTCATAGTTGCTTTTGAAAAAAAAGTTACTATGGTCTTTTCTATATTCTGTAAAAGGAGGTCTGTTGGGTTTTTTTTTCATTCCTGCAGCAATATCTAAGGAAATGATGAGACCTTTTGCAGACTCAATCGTATATTGTGTTCCTAACAAATTAGTACCATTGTATTTGTTGAGGTAGGATTCTAAATAAGCAATGGCTTCATCACTTAACGGATCAAAATAACTGCTGATAACAAATTGGGTCGCCAATTTGGTTTGTGGGTTATAATAACAACTAATATAAATAGCATAAGTAAATTGTTCATTCACTATATGTTGTACTAAGATTTTATCAATTTGATTATTCACCTCATCGCAGGAGAGTTGCTGATTTTCTATATTTTTTTCCATACGAATAATTTGCGTTGGATAATCCATGCTGCGAGTGAACGACTTATTTTGTTTTAAATTATCTGCCTCATTAGAGTAGGTGAGAACTTGACTGTTTTTATTCTCCGGATTTTGTGAAATGGTTAACGTGGTAACATCATCATGAGTTTGGCTGAAGACACAAAGTGGTACTAAGATGAGCGGGGCAACCAAGTAATTAAGTTTCATAAAAAAACTCCTTTTTTGTCAGCCCAGATTGCATCCTGCAAATAAAAATATGACTGGGTTATTTTGAGTATAGATGAGTGAATGAAAATTACTCTCCATGCTCATTGTTTTGGTTGGTATTTTTTAAAGTAATGTGGATCCAAAAATAAAAGTAAGTAATTTTTTTAAATTGTTGTGGCTTTAGGTAAAGCAACTTATATCATGGGTAAGCCGGCGTATATCCAGTAGTTTTAATATTGGTTTTTTCCGTTTGAGATTTGCCAAGAGAATTAATGATGTTTCACCATAACGTGAAACATCATTAAGAAAGATGAGCCATTAACTCTTAAGATACTAAGCAAGAACTGGAATTGCACAAATTGTCTGTGGGCAGCTTCATTGGCGCTCTATTGATTTGGGCTGGCTTATGAAAAGCATACTGATTACGTCCAGGATTACTTGCTGGATTTAGATTTAACTCCTGTGTCCTAATCGCGCTCGTTCCCGCTTGTTCGATTGCTGAATTCGAATGACTCGTGGCAGTTTCAGCCGCAACAATTGGTTTACCTATACCGGCGTGATTTTCTATACTATGAGCTTCAACCAACTCAGGACTGTTCTCTTTATTTGAGTCATCAAAAGAGAGATCACCTAAAGCATAAGATTGCGCTTCAGTTTCTTTTTCTGAGCCATTTTCTATGTCAAACTCAATATCGCTGTCATCTGAGGTAGACTCGGAAGTATCACTAATAGAATCATAAGAATCTGTCTCGGCTCCTTCCAGATACTTCTCCAAAAGGTCGTATGTATCCAGGTAGTCTACAGAGGTCATCTCAGTGGCTTCTTTTTCTTTAGGTAGTTCTTCGGTTTCGTCAATGGTTTCCGTAAATTCAACGGTGGCCATTTCTGGTCCAACTGATGCTAAAGGTTCAGCGAGTTCAGTGATGTTAGAATGATTTTCTGCTGTTACCTCTGTAACGTCTATGGAAGATGTTTCGCCGACTCCAGTTTGTATTTTTGCTAAATATTCATCGAATACATTCCAATTACTACTCGCCTCTAACATGTTAATTACATGCTCGCAATAATCTGAATAAAGCTCTCCTGTTCCCTTGAGTGAGGTTAAGAGATTAACATCTGCCCCTGTGTATTTATTAAGGCGTAAAGTTACATTTTTAGGAAGCAAATGGGGGTGGTTCTTAAAAAGATCAGACAATCCATATAAAATATCATCTCGGTCATCAAAAAAATCAAAAATAATTTCTTCTTGAGGATGTTTTGCAGCTGCGTTTTGAACCTGAGCAAATAGAAGGCTTCTTTTGGTGTCATCCATATCACAGGTAGCATGGCTTTGCTTAGGATCCTCAAAATAGGAGTTGTCCTTAATTTCTTGCATAATTAAATTATAGGAAGTTCCATGAGGAAGATTTGCTGTCACATCAGCAATAAGAAATGGATTAAACTTAACATCCAAATCTTCACATATGGTTTTAATCGCAGGAACACATGACCCTTTAAATGTGGTTCGACTGCCCATATTGGCGTAATCCAACTCATAGGATTGTCTATTGGAGCCAATCAACGCATAAACCTCATCAAAATCAGCGTTTTCGAGTTTAATTTGATCGAGGAAAGCTCTGTTGTGGATTAGCACAGCATCCCCAAGATGTTTTGTAAATCCACCATGGTCTGCTTTAACATAATTTGAATTAAATAAACATCCATCAAAATCAAACGATAAATAACGTATAGCCATTTTAATACCTTTATAAAAATTATTCGGTTAAATATTAAATTGAGATGAGATTTATGGTTTCTCAGTGCTAATGGCAACGTATAGTTGCTAATAGGAAGTGGAAGCCATTGGTAGGTATCTATGGGTTTTATGCAACTGCTATTTCGGAGTAGCCGATACAAAAAAAAAGCACTGATTCACTTAAATATCTATCTCAACATAAAAATCTGCTATTGATTTAGTTAATAAGTTTTACCAGTCCTCCATTCAGTACAGACACGCAACAATTATCTGATGAATATTTGAATAATGATTAAGTGTATTTTAATTAAATTTTCTTAAGGCAATATTAAGTAACGTAATTTTTGTCCTGGAATCCAATTTTACTTGCTTAATAATAACTTAATTTAATTTTGATATAATTGTACTTATTTTGTACATTACGAGGTGAACATGAAATTAATTGACGTGCTGAGTAAGTTGGTGAAATCAAAAAATAAACCGATGGAAAAAGTGAAATTAAATGGTTTATTAGCCATTTTACCGGATGAAGTCCTGAAAATATTAGTATCCTATCTCGATTTAAAATCAGTACTGAATTTACGTAACCTTTCCCAGGAGCACTTAGAAAAAGTGAACCTGCTGTTAAAAGATGAAAAAATTTCCAAAAAATTGGGTATTGTAAATGAAGATGTACAAGGACTGTTTGCAGTCGGTCAAAACGTACAATGTGTTAAGTACAAATCCTCCAATGTTCGCCGCATCACTCCAAGTACTAAAACAATTAAAAAATCATTCCAGTCTAACTTGACCCTATTTAAGGATAAAGAAGAGGCGTCAAAGTATCTTGATAAAAAAGTGGTTGGGACCGAGCTAGAAAATATTGCCGAGAGCAAGCCTTATCTTGCAGTTGTGCAGGTTAAGAAACCTAATACCTTATTTAAGGTCATGAAAGATACAAGTAATGCATTGACGGTCACAAGCTCTAAAGAAATCAAAGATAAACTCACCTTTGTAAGTTAAGTTATAGTCGGGGTCTTGTATTAACCAAGACCCGTGCTATGTGGCGCATTTACTGAAAAATTTCATCCGCACTGTGGATTATGTCCAATCTTCCAATGTTGGAATTATGCCAACAGATAGCAGTAATCTTATATACAAAAAAAACAAATGTGATAATATTTAATCCGAAAAAACTGGTTACTTTTACTGCAAATGTTTTTTTCAATGCTGAATTGACAAGTATTTGTAATTTGGATTAAAGCTTGATGCAGGCTATAAATACTTGTCAATTTAACATCGGAATTTTTAGACGTTGCAACGGTTTTTTCTACGCATTTATGGAGAATAAGTCAATTCAACCAGACTTTTATTTTTATATATTTTAAATTTTAGGGAATAAAATGAGCAAAATATACGCAATAGTTAGTCCTGCATACACCAAGGTAGGGGATAATTTTACCGATTTGACCTCTTATTTAGTTTCACCCTTTCACGCAATGGCTTATGAACATGTTTGTGGCTATTCATTAGGTCATGAAGTCGTTTTTTCAGAAACGCTTGAAGAAGCAAAAAAGCTCTTGGAAGAGGGAGTAAAGGGTTCAAAATTAGAAGCCAAAACTGCAACTCAAAAAGCCATTGTCGAGTTAGAGACTAATGAAAAAGGAGAAATCTCTGGATTTGGCAAGCTCTATACAGTCCATTTTGATAAACGCTTTGAACAAGCTGAAGATAATTTCTTTAAATCAGTTCGTATTCCTAAATGGAATGAAAAAGCGATTGATGCTAAAAAAGATGCCTCCCCAGATGCGCTTGCTGAACTGTTCTTGCAGCATGAACGAAGTAAATCTGCAGTTAGTGAACCCGTTGCAATTTAAACACATAATTATCGGAGTGGGGCAGGGCTGGTATTTTTTACCCTTCGTGGAAAACCATTCCAGCTCGGTTCCGAACCTGTCCCGAGCTATCCCGCCTCTCCCAACGTCCCGCAGCTTGTCCGCGGGATCGAGGTATATAGTTCCTAATGTGATTGCTTCGATTATTCCAATCCATAATTAGTGCACTCCAATTCCATTTATCGAGTTTTATTCTTTATTGTAGTCTCAGTGCAATAAAACCGGTTTAGGGATTTCTGAGACAGAATCCACCTTACAACTATTACTGTCACTGTTTACATCTTATCTGGCAAAAATCCTCCAGCTTGCATTTGCCACATGTGACTGTAATGACTTGGTATCTTAATCAGTTCCTCATGCGAACCATCTTCAATAATTCGACCTTTATCAAAGACCAGAATTCGATCCATTTCCGATAAGGTAGAGAGGCGGTGCGCAATCACAATAGTGGTTCTGTTTTGCATTAACAGATGCAAGCCATCCTGAATCAATTTCTCAGTCAATGAATCTAGAGCAGAAGTTGCTTCATCCAGAATTAAAATGGGTGCATTTTTTAGCATCGCTCTAGCAATTGCGATTCGCTGGCGTTGCCCCCCTGATAATTTAATTCCGCGTTCACCCACTAACGCATTGTATTTTTCAGGAAGTAAGGAAATAAATTCATGACAATGTGCCTTTTTGGATGCCGCTATGACTTCTGCATTCGTTGCATCAATGCGACCATAACGAATATTTTCCATGAGCGTGCGATGAAATAAAGTCACATCCTGCGGAATCATCGCAATGTTTTCGCGCAATGATTCTTGGGTAACGTCGCGAATATTTGTTCCATCAATCAAAATTTGTCCTGATTCCACATCAAACAAACGAAGAATCAGATTAACAAAAGTACTTTTTCCTGAACCAGATAAGCCAACAAGACCAATTTTCTGGCCGGGCTCAATCACCACGGATTTGTTTTTAAAAAGATGGGCGCCTTCATCATAGTGAAAGCTCACATTTTTAAATTCAATTCTACCTTGAGTTACGGTAAGTTGTTGTGCATCGGATTTATCGGTAATTTCATGTGGCTCTGAAATCAAGGTTAGGGCTTGTCTGCATTTACCCAACTCCTCCGCAAACAACACAAATTGACTGGCGAGATACCATAAATTATAAAAAATGCTGATTGACAAGGAGATAATAAAACTAAAATCACCGATTGAGACTTGATTTTTACTGTACATATCTACCAGGACGTATAAATTAGTGGCAATCAGCACGATAATACTTATGTCCCAATAGGAGCGCATTTTCAAAATAGTCCTTTGCATGGTCTGATCTTTATTTGTGGTATCTTGGGCAGAATTTCGAATTAATTGATTTTCAAAAGCCGATCTGGAGAACAATCGTAAATTGGTGATGTTGCTTATGCTATCAACCATTTTTCCTACTAGTGTTGTTTTGCTGGTGGCAAATAGATTTGACAGATCCTGTACAGGTTTGAAATAAATCATTGCGATTCCCAAAAACACAATCGCCCAGATAAATAATATGAAGGCGAATACAGGATGTACCAGGAGTAGGCTGATGATTGCGATGATGAGCCCGACAACTTGGGCTGCTGCATCATCAATCGTGGTAAAAATTGCTATAGTCCCTGCAGTCATATCAGAGATTTTATTGGACAAACTGCCTGCAAAGTTATTTTGAAAAAAACGATGTGAATGCTGATTCAAATAGGCAAACATGTTATTTATCAAGTCATAACGTATATAGGGAAATAATTTTAATCGGAACCAGTCTGAAAGACGCATATCAATGGCAATCAGGATCCATAGAGTAATATATACGGTTATATAGGGTTTTATCGCACTCAATACAGCGGATTTATCCCCTGAGAATGCGGCAACCTTATCAATGATAAGTTTTAACACATAGGGTGAAAGCGTGTTGTTAATTCCCCAATACACGGCGGTAAATAATAATCCGATAACATACGCACTGTAGGGCTTAATCAGATTTAGGAAAAATTTACTTAATAAAATGTCTTTTTTATTCATATGGTTACTCTGTTTTAGGTACTATAAGGAATGTAATAAACCATTCTTAATTTCATACCCGCTTGTTACTTGAATCGCGTTTAAAAAATCAGAATCGTGGGAAATAACAATCATTGCGCTCGGATACGCTTTGAGTACCTGGATTACATGGGCCCGTGTTTCTCTGTCCAGGTTATTGGTCATTTCATCCAAAATAAGTAATTTGGGCGTCATTGCAGCAATTTGTGCTAAGGAGAGTCGCGCTTTTTCTCCACCCGATAAAGTAGAAACCAATGCTTCAACTTCTTCATTTTTACGAAATAAAAAATCGTTCAGATGCTTCCTAATTTCGGAATAGGATTTATCCTTCGATAAACAACTTATAACCTCAAAAACTGTTTTATTTGGAGCTAATGTGTTGTAGTGCTGATCTAGGATTCCTATTTCATGGTGATGGGGTACGATCCAAGTTCCTTTTTTTATTACAGACTGATTATCCAAAATGGCTTTAAGTATACTGGATTTACCTGAGCCATTATCCCCATGAATTGCTATTCGTTCTCGTGCTTTTATTGTGAAACTCAATTCACTTAGAATTGGATTGTTTTCCTCATAACCGACAGTTCCATCACGAACCGTGACTAGAGTCTCATTCGTTTTCATTCCATGAATAGAAAACTTAGGGGAAATAATCTCAGGCACATAAAGCTCAGATAAACGCTGAGTCAACTCGTGTTTTTTGTAATTGATCGCGCTTTTTTTGCGGCCTGAAGTCTCTTGTGCATTTCGTGCTTTACTCTGAGAAACGATGGTAGGCCACTTTCTCTGCTTAATGTGTTTTTCACCTTGAACTCTACTGCTCTTGGCTCGTGCCTCCTCTCTCATCAAATCCATATGTACTTGTTTTTTCTGGCGACTCAAATCTCCAATTACCTCCTCAATTGCATTACGCTGAATATTAACTTCTCGCAAGTAGTCGTCGTAACAACCTGTAAAAACATGCAAGACGGCATGATCGATATGCCAAATTGTATCTACAGTGGTTTGCAGCAATTCAATATCATGAGTCACTATAATCAAGGTTTTTCTATAATCAGCGAGCATTCTCATCAATGAACGGCGATTGTTGCGATCGAGATGGTTGCTGGGTTCATCGAGCAATAACAGATCCGGATCCGATGCCAGTGCTTGGGTTAATAATTTATGAAAACGTTGACCTCCGCTTAATGAAACAAATTCTTCAATAACTTGTGGAACATATCCTATGTTAAATTCTTTAGGAAAACGTATTTCCCCCTCTGTGGGTTCAAGTAATTTCGCAAGCAGCTTTAATAAGGTTGATTTTCCGCAACCATTGCGTCCAATAATCGCAATCCGGTTGCCAAAGGAAATTTGCCCACTAAAGTCCTCAAAACATGTTTTGTGTGGAAAAGAAAGACAAAGATGTTTAATTTGAATTGGCTGATGCATCATGTAACTCACTTAAGTAGTTGAATGGGCAGTTAGTGCGACTGCTTTCGTCATTGCCCGGCGCTTGGGGCGTACTTAAGAGATAATGTCCATGATGTGTTTAAGCCTCTTATATGATGTGCTTGTTCGATATTGCGTACAATTGTAACCGATTGCATGATTATCTGTCAATGGATTCAGAATCACTCGAGAGTGGGGCGCTTTAGGCGGTTTCTTCCAGGTGAGGAATAAGCTCTTTGCAATGCCTCATGACTCTTTGTTCCTCAGGGGGTAATTGCAAATAATCACCATATTGCTGGATGAGAAATGTTTCAGCGTTTTGGGGAATATTAAGTTCTATTGTTTCAAAGAGAACGCGTTGTAAAGGATATATTTCATCTTTCTTAATTAAATTTCTTCCAACACAATTATAACCGCGTCCTATATAAGGGCTTGGACTGGTATTTGCTTGTTGAATAATTTTTTGCAAACAAAACTCAAGTAAGTTTTTAGGTAAGATTGAGGCTATAGCTTTATAAAATCCAGGATAGTGTCCTATTTTTACTTTACTGTATTTAGAACTTAACAAACGAGATAGCTTTTTAGCATAGAATTTGTATCGTTTGCGTTGTTTGGGATCTACAGGCATGGTGTCGTAGACAAACACGTCAATAAATATACCCTGTATATAGGGTTCATTGCCTTTTTCATGTTTTTCGATAAAGCGGCTGGTGCGGTCTCGGATTTTTAAAGGAGTAGCCATATTAAAATAACCAGGATCGCTATGAATTGTTTGCAGCCACATCCAGTCTGGAATTTCGGTTGGTGCTATACGTAGAAATTGTTCGTAACTGGCACGCGGCATGGCAATATCTACATCATCATCCCAAGGGATAAAACCTTGATGGCGAACTGCTCCTAAAAGAGTTCCTGCATCAAGCCAGTAGTCCAACCCATGTTTAAGGCAAATAGAATCCACCACTCCAAGCATCGTAAGCATTTTCAATTGAGCTTGGCGTAACCTGCCATCATGAAATGCTGTTTCTGCAGAATAAGGATTTGGATTCTTTGTTAATGTCATAGTGTTTTCTTCCTAAATGACAGCAAAAGCTATATTAGCAAAATATTTCAAATTCATTAACTATAATGAAACAAAAACTTAAATAATTGATTGACTCAAGCAATACCTAGATTACAGGGTGAATAATAGAGCTTGTAGGATACTGCGAGTGAATGGTAAGCCAATAAGGAGAAATCATGGTGCAGTTATTTACTGATGTCGGTCCAATGTTGATTCAATATAGAGAAGCAACTTCTAAAGGTCGATATGCCCTAATGCAGGATAAAATTGCAGAGATCAAAAAGCTTCCCGGACAAGTTTCTCATAAGCAGCAAGCAAAGCTTCATTATAAAACTTTAGCATATGCTGCAACATTCATTAACTATGCGGACGTGATACAACGTATAGAAAATCAGCAATATTTTGATGTTTTATTAGATTTCTATGGTATGGAAATGGATGCTGAATTAAGCGCTTGGTTTGAGTTTGGTACCACTCCAGGTCAAATGAGATTGAAGCAGCCACTTTGTGAATATACGCCTGAGATTTGGGAGCAATTTCGCAGGGCTCAAAAAGCCCATTTGAATAAAACCAACAAAACCTCTCTTTTTGATCTGGAACAGCTTGATATATATCATCCTCCTTCGAATCAACTCTATCCTATACAAATTCAGATGGGAGGTAAACTTCAGAATGAAGCAGTAGATAGAATCAATATTGATGGACATGGACGTATTCGTTTTGCCCAACATTACGGATTTTATATTCTCCCTGGTGGTGGGATGATTGAAATTACCCAGGTTGCCAAAATTGATGATTTAAAGCACAAAATGTTAGAGGAGCATTTAGAAGAGGAACATGCAAATCTGTATATAAAGGCGGCTAAGTTATACGATCAGATAGATCAAGGGGATTTTAAGAACGCTCTCACAAATGCGTGTTCGAGCAAGCAGACTCAAATATTGTCCTCAGAGGTTCGTGGTTGCTTGCATAAATTAATTTTAATGCAACAAAGTAATGCGGTTTGTTTGAAGAATATAGTTACTGAACTCGACCGTCAAATAGAAATACAGAAGAAGGAAGTTTCTTTAGAGAAACACACTGAATTACGTGTGGAAAATCTCCATAGTCTTAAGTCATTAATTGAATTACGTGCTCTAGTGCAGGTACAAACTTTTAAATTAACTCCTTTATTTGCCGAAGCTTTTGAGTATATAAAGCGAAATACAATTTGTGTTGATATTCAACAATATCTGGATACCCGGGTCCTTGGGGGATCACAACTATCTCACAGCTTCATTATGAGAGGGGAGCCATTAGAAGATTGGTTTGCTAAAAAATTTGATGGAGTTGAAGGGGAATTTGGTGATGATATATCAGGATCTTCAATTGAATATATGACTTTACTTGAAGCGTTCAGTAAGTTTAGAAAAATCAAATTTTCTCATATTTTGATTGCATTAGCTGCTTATGAAGAATGTCTTGATAATGGATCATTACATATAGAAACTATCTGGAGTGAAGTACAATTTGAACGATCTCGTCAAGTAATACTCGCAGAGGCGATTAAATTTTTGGATATTTAACTTTTCACCTTAAGAATTTGCATCTCACGCCGCTAGTCTAGAAATAGATTCCCGCCTTCGTGGGTAGGAATTTTTTCGGCCATACTTTCCCTATTTTATTTTTAATAAAAAGTAAGCATTGATTTATCAAAAATTAAAAACGAAAATAACACTCCAATTGTTCTCTAGCATTACAGCTTTGAAATGAGTCCTTTATGTCAGACACTTTAAATCGTTATTACCTACAGACTATGGGGATTGATCTCTGGGTGTTACGTAAGCCTAATCGTTCTTGTGAACAGGATTTATCCACATTAGCTCGAGAGGTCGCTGCATGTACTCGGTGTACTTTACATAAAACTCGTACGCAAACGGTTTTTTTTCGTGGCAGTTCTAAGGCCAAATTAATGATAATTGGCGAAGCGCCAGGGTTTTATGAGGATCAACAAGGTCAACCCTTTGTGGGTAAAGCAGGAGGTTTATTAAATCAAATGCTACACAGCATTGAGATGATTGAAGAAGAAGTTTACATTGCCAATGTTTTGAAATGTAGGCCACCAAACAATAGGGATCCTCAAGCGGATGAAATTGCTCAGTGCAGTTCTTATCTGGCTCGTCAAATTGAGATTGTACAGCCTCATTTAATCTTGGCTCTGGGGCGTTTCGCAGGACAAGTTTTGCTCAACAAATCACTTCCCCTAAAACAATTGCGTAATACATTGCACTACTATCATAATATCCCTTTTATAGTAAGTTACCATCCAGCCTATCTTTTACGTAACCCAGCCGATAAGAAAAAAGCATATTTTGATTTAGTCACAGCAAAAAAATTATTAATAGAGAAAAGCTGCTAAAAACTCTTTCGGTTTAAACATTGTATTATTTGATGAGTATTTCTACTTATTGATTCTATTTTAGTGTATTTTTTATAATATAAGTAGATTCAAAAATTAGTGCTTTTAAAAAAGCCTGGAGGAGAGAGAACCATGAATCAATATAAACGTATTTTTATCGTTGGCCTACCCGGAGCCGGCAAAGGTTTATTTGCAAAACGATTGGCTTTAAAATTGGGTTGGGATTTTATCGATGCTGATCTTGGAATAGAGTATCATATTGGGCGTCCCTTAAATAAAATTTTTGGGGCAGAGGGTCAAAAAGATTTTTATCAATGCCAATATGATCTTCTGAGTGTCCTGAAAACTCAAGAGAATATTGTAGTTGCTACTGAAGCGAGTATTGTTTGTAATGAGGCAATTCGTGACTTATTGTCTACAGAGTTTGTCGTATTTTTGCAAGTAAGTACTGCAGTTCAAATAGAGCGGATAGCACGGAATCCTTCACCTTTATTAGCTACGGATCTTAAACATTTTTTTGATATGCTGCACGCCGAGCGCGATCAATTATTTGAAAAGGTAGCACAGCTTTCTATTAATACAGATGATAATGCATTGGAACAACATGTACTAAGTGCATTTGAGCATGTTGATGGAAATCAAGTAAGTGAATCCACACCAGCCAAATTAAATGAAAAAGATCTCGTATTGTTTCATAAAATTTCTCATCTTCCCGTGCACTTATCAGAACAACAAGCAATGTGTCTTAAACTACTTGCCCAAGGAAAAAGCTCAAAAGAAATTGCACGTAGTTTGAATATTTCTTATCGAACAGTAGAAGGTACGTTGGCTAAAACAATGGAGGTTTTAGGGTGTTCCTCAAGTAAGGAGCTGATTGTTTTGTATCATGATAAACCTTAAAAAAAGCTCTCAGTTAAACTTTCATTGTAGCCTAGCTAGGGCATAGGATCGGTATTCCTTTAACTTGGAGTCTACTCCATCATAGCCAGGCTATTTTTTGCTCTGAGCCATGTATTGAATTGCCTGAATGAATGCTTCGTCCGAACAGTTTTTCTTGGGGACATCCGCTTCCTTACACAATCCACTATGCGGCATTAACCCTTTACCCAGTTTCATCCTATACAATAAATAATCCATCGCCGTTTTATATTCTGTAGGATTTTTTTGGACTTCAAGCTCAGCATTTTTAATGCGTATCTCCCAAGCTTCTTTATCAAAAGCGGCAGGAGCTTTTATCCCAGTTGCAAATTGGGGTGCATGACACGTTTTACATGTGACTTGATAGGTATTTTTCCCCAAATCATCAGCAAGTACTGAAGTACAAATGACACTAAATAAAATCGTTAATAGATTTTTCATTTTTCCCTCAATTTATGGTTTATCTCCTCTTTTAAGCATACTCCAATATTAGAGCAACTCAAGCTGACTTCTCTTTATTTAACGTACGCAGTATATTTAAAAAAATACTATAATTTACAGCAGCACATCGCATAATTTGCCCACAAGGGTTAGTTGGATTGAATCAAAAGGAAACTTGACCATGAAAGGAACAGAGAAAAAGAAGGCTTCATCTCGATCAAACTTAAAAAAACAATTTGTTGTTCCTGAGATGGTTAATCGCTCTCAATACTCAATGTATATGAATGAACTGGATGAATTTTTTTATTACATTAATAAATGGTATCAGGCAAATCTTGGGAAGATTACAATGGGAATGAGTCCTGCAGTAATAGGAACTGCCCATTGTGATTGGCTTTTGCAATTAGCTCAATCCCCAGGCCACTTATTGGCATTAGCTTGTTATCCAGTTACCCATATCGATGAATTTCTTGCTCATCTACTGTGTGATAAACAACCAGGGCAAGGAAAGGATGTTCGTTTTCATAAAGAAAATTGGCAGTTGATGCCATGGCGTTTTTATGCTGAAGCTTTTATCCAGGTTGAAGAATGGTGGCAATATGCCACGCGAAAAGTTCCTGGTCTTTCCAGCCGAGCAGAACGCACGGTTTCTTTTTGTATCCGTCAGTTACTTGATGCGTTATCACCTTCGAATTTTGTCATGACCAACCCTGATCTTTTTTATGAAACAATTAATACCGGGGGTGCCAATTTAATTCAAGGTACAGAACTTGCAATTGAGCATGGGCTGAGGAGATTAGCGGGTATGCCACCTCCAGGTGCAGGAAGGTTCAAACCAGGAAAGAATGTCGCAATCACTCCGGGAAAAATTGTATTTACTACCCATTTGATCGAATTAATTCAATATGAACCTCAAACTGAAACTGTTTTTAAAGAACCTATTCTGATACTCCCTGCATGGATCATGAAATATTATATTTTGGATTTATCACCGGGAAATTCTTTAGTTAAATGGCTTGTTGCACAAGGACATACAGTCTTTATGGTCTCATGGCGCAATCCGAGGGAAGAAGATCGTGATTTAGGTATGGATGATTATTATCGTTTAGGTTCGATGGCAGCAATCGATGCGGTAAGCACTATTATACCTAAGACTAAAATTCATTTGATGGGCTATTGTCTTGGGGGAACGTTAGCAATGATTACTGCCGCCGCAATGGCACGGGATAAAGATAATCGACTTAAAAGCCTGTCACTTCTTGCAGCACAAGGAGATTTTACAAAAGCAGGCGAATTGATGCTCTTTATCACTGAAAGTGAAATTGCATTTCTTAAAAACATGATGTGGGAAAAAGGTTATCTTGATCCCAAACATATGGCTGGTTCTTTTCAAATGTTACGGACCTATGATTTGATCTGGTCAAAAATGATTGATGATTATATGACCGGAAAAAAACGCGGCATGATCGATTTGCTGGCATGGAATGCTGATGCAACGCGTATGCCTTATAAAATGCATACCGAATATCTCGAGAAACTATTCCTGAAAAATGATTTTGCTGAAGGTCATTTTCGTGTTGAGGATGAAGTAGTAGCTCCTAAAAATGTTCGTGTACCTATTTTTGCAGTAAGTACCGATAATGACCACATTGCTCCTTGGGAATCTGTGTATAAGATACATTTGATGATGCACTCGGATATTACATTTGTATTAACAAATGGGGGGCATAATGCAGGAATTGTTAGTGAACCCAATCATCCAGGACGCTTCTATTATATTCATGAAAGCAAGAAAAGCATGCCTTATCTAGGACCAAAAAAATGGGTGACCAAAGCCAAAAAAAGAGAAGGATCCTGGTGGATTTCTTGGCATGACTGGTTAAGGGATAACAGTTCACAACGACGTGTTTCCCCCCCTCATCTTGATCCTGAGCTACCTCCTGCACCTGGATCATATGTGATGCAAAAATGACATAAAGTCAATATATTAGCATTTTGAGTTTTTGTATCTTGGTTGCTGTATTGAGATGTGTTAAATTGAACGCCCTAATTTTTTTTGGAGCGTTATGATGAATAAATTCTCAATTACAGCAGTAGCTTGCCTTATCATTTCAGTATCCGCAAATTCATTTGCGAATACTTCTTTCTTAAAGGTTAATTTTAAGAAAACTTATTGTGGTAATGCCGAATTTGTAGGAAATAATGCAAACAAGCGACCTCACCTTCATTGCGGCGAAACGTTCATGGCTTACAAAAAATCAAATGGCGATCACACGAATATTACAGAATACGGAACTTGTGGCCGAACAGATTCTGTTTTTGATGATATTAAAGTCAATAGAAATGCATTCGAAGATTATCCTGGTATCTATAATGCACTGGTAGCATTCCATCAAGAGGGGTGTCCAAATCAATTAGCATCTAAATAGTAACTATCCCTGCAGACGGGATCTTAGCGAAACCCCGGAATTTCTATGTATGAATTTCCCGGGTTTCCTCAGTTAAACGAATCAAATAATCTCAGGACATTTTCAGGTGGGCGTCCTATAACTGCTTTATCTTTATAAGTAACTATTGGTCGTTGCATCAATATCGGGTTTGTACGCATTGCTTGTAACACTTCAGCTTCATTGTCCAGGGACAAACCATGCTCTTTAAAAACAGGCTCTTCTGTGCGAACGAAATCCTTCAAGTCGAAGTGCGCTCTTAAACTGCTTAGTTGTTCGAGGGTAAGCGGAGTTTTTAGATATTCAATAACAATAGGCTCATAACCTTTGCTTTGTAGCAGTTCCAACGTTTTTCTTGATTTTGAACATCTAGGGTTATGATAAATTGTAATTTTCTGCATTTTTTTTAATTAGTTTAGGTGTTGATTTAACTATAACATGTTCTTTTGGTTTTATCTTTATTTTAATTTTTCTGGAATTTTTCAGATTTTTGCCTGCTTTGGCAACCATTTATTGACTCAAGAATAAATATTCTTTTTACTTACATTAATGTTCATTTTATTGAGATCTCTATGCACTTTTCCATTATTCCTATTCAGGAAAAACATATTGAAGCGTTTTGGTACGCTGTAGATAGTGTTGCTCGCGAACGTAAATTTTTAGCTTTTTTAGAAGGACCGCCAATTGAATCAACTAAAGAGTTTGTTTTAGAACATATTAAAAATAATTGGCCTCAAGTTGTTGCCATGTGTGGTGAACAATTAGTTGGGTGGTGTGACATTAGCCCGCTTGATCGGCCTGTTTTTGCTCATGTGGGTTGTTTAGGTATTGGGGTGACTGCTCCGTACCGTGGACAGGGAATAGGGGAGGCATTATTAAGTACGGTATTACAGATGGCTAAGTTAAAGGGGCTAACTCGGATCGAACTTACTGTGCGTGAGCATAATCAGACTGCAATTTCATTGTACGAAAAATATGGATTTGTGAAAGAAGGAGTGCATAAAAATGCTGTGCGAATCGATGGAGAATATGAGCATCATATTTTTATGGCTTTGCTTTTTGAATAAGCCTAGAGAATTGGCAATAAACGAGAACTATTGCAAACAACATACGGATTGCTTGTCTCTTTCTATTGTTTTTTTATCCCATCATTGAGTTTTTCTTTATTCAAGGGAAGAGGAACTGCCTTTGTGTGATCTTTATAAATATTCCATCTTTTAGAAGAGAACTCTTTTGCTGTAGTTTTTAATAGGAGAAAGGCTAAAAATTCGGCGCAAGCAGAGGGTGGAATCAATGTTTTTTCTTGGTACGCGTCTTGAAATTCAGTAGCTAATGGGAATTGTTCAACAGGGCATTCACGCAATTTTTTTTGCATACCGGTATCCACTTCTCCGGGGATAACATCAGTTGCTATGATCCCAGGGGGTAATTCAGTCTGCAATACCTGCGTCCACATATCAAGTGCAGACTTGGTGATGCAGTAAGCACCTGCACCTGGAACTGCTTTTTCTGCAGCTACGGAAGTGATGTTTAAAATTCGACCGCCTTGTTTGGAAAAGAATGGAAGTACAATTTGAGTGAGTAGTATGGGCGCAATAAGATTTGTTGCAATGCTTTTCTTAATATCCCTAGGTTTTGCTTTATTTAATAAACCAAGGGGAGAAATAATAGCTGCGCTATGAATCAAATAATTGATTTTTAATCCTTTAATTTTATTCTCAATTTTTTTTAAACCCTTATCCGTAGTAATATCTGCGGATATTATTTTAATCTTATTCGGGTTTTTATCCTTTAATTTAAGTAGTTCATCCTTATGTCTTGCGATAGCAATTACGGTGAGGTCTTGAGATACCAACTCTAAAGCTAATGCTCGCCCGATACCACTGCTTGCCCCGGTAATAAGTGCAACCTGTGACATATTGAGTCTCCATTAAACTTTTGAGTTAGTGTGCAGAATATAAAATTAGGATATTTCTTTTTTTAAGAAAAGCAAATTTTCTTTGCTCTCAAATGGGATCTAAAGACGGCGGTGATTCCTAGAAACTTAAGATAATTCAGTAGAACTGAATGTAAGGTAGCACACCAATTTTAAAGTAGGCTACCTGTGGCGATCAATTATGTTGATTTGGATGAAATACTTCTGTCTTATCGGTGGAGTCATCCTCAGATTTGGGTCCAAAAAATCCAATCCTTTTCAGCAATGGATACTTTGACCCATCAGGGCTTCGATTATATTCAGGTGGCTGGACGATTTGTTTGTTATTAGCGGACGTTTTCCAATTCCCAATTGCTTTAAGAACTTTTTCTAATATATCTCTTAAAGAATTTAACCATTCAGGCGCATGTCCCGAATTTTGCTTTTCACGTTCATCGTGAGTGGGTAAAGGAGTGGGCGAGTCCTCTTCATGATATTCGTTTAAAACTAAACCCATTTTAGCCAGATTTTCTAAGAGACTTTCGGCATTAGATGTAAAATCATACAAACTTTGTGCGGGTAGTTCGTCTTTAAGTTTTTTTACTATCTGAGCAGCGATTGGATTTTGTTCTAATTCTTCGATGTAAGCATTAATTTTTTTTAATTGCTCACGAAAAGTATCTATTTTAATATCAAATTGCTGTAAAAGGTGTTCATATTTTTCAAGATAATTAAAATGTTGCTCAAGCAAATCTCTTTGAAGAACGAGAGCTCGAAAAAATGCTTCATAACCCTCACCCTCGGGATTTATTTGTTCTAATGATCGTTGTGTGTACTCTATGCTAGCAAACAAATCAATGATTAATCTTTGCGATTTATTTAAAGGGATAAGTGCCAGAGCAGATTCTACCTGATAGTTTTGAATGAATTCTTTCCAAAGTAAATCATTTTTATTAACCGATTCCAGTATTTGATGCTGATAAGCTTTGTCATCTTTTTCGGAAAGTTCCTGGTGCGAATTTTTCCACCAATAGGTAATGGATGCAGCAATGAGTTCACAATCTGAAGTTTGAAATAAATTCATCATGGTCATTTTATTGGCTTCAATAATTTTATCTAATGAAGCCTGGACTTCTAGGGGATCTCTCAGATTATCACTGAATACGTCCGCAATTTGCTCATGAATAGAATCATTCAATAATTCCACAGCGGTCATTTGTATGTCTACTAAATCCGCTCTGCATTCAAAAAAAGCACTTATTCTAGATAATCGCTCATCATCTAAATCCTGATCCGACGCAACATCTTTTAAAGGTTCTTGCATTTTTAAGGCTAGGAGCTCTCTTTTCTCAGCCAGCACTCGGATCGCGGAGAATTTTAGTGTGCTGGTATAACTTTCATAATAACGACAAAAATCTTTAAGTTCTAAATCAAAAGTACCCGCAACACGTTCCTCTTTAATATCAATTTGCTCCGGATTTTCCATGTTGGGTAAATACATTCTGCCTGTGAATCCCCATGGATTTCGAATGCGTATCATTTTAATTGGACGCATTACATCCGTATCTTTAACAGGACGGCGCGTTTCAACAACATCAACAATTGTATAAGCATGCATCGCTCTTAAACCGGGTACTTTCTCATCGTAACTATGAGGGGTTCCGGCTGTTAAGGATTCGTTCCCTGCGAGTTTGTTTTTAATGTCGTTAAAAATTTTGAGTTCTTCAGGTGAATAAATTCCACTGAAAAGTTCTTGATTATCTCTTCGTACATCTTTTTCTACATCTTTATGATAATAAGTAAATAATTCTTTTAAGATATCAACTGCCTGTTTATTCTTCTCATCCTGTGAAAAATGTTTGATGATTTCTTCAAGACGCTGTTGCCCATTACCACATTCCTTGTAAATTTTTTCCCATGCATCTTTATTTTCTAAATAAAAATCGATTAATTTTAAACAGATTTCTTGTGCCTTCTCATCAAAAATATCTTTAAAGACTCTTAATCTTGACGAGAGCATTTCTGAAATAATTTCATCTGTTCCAGATTGGTGTTCCCCTCCGAATTCTTCTATAAGTTTTTTCTGTTGGGTTAATACCTTTAATTGTTCGAGCTCACTAGCAAAAAAATTGCCTATATCCCAAGCAAAATACTTATCATTATTAATATATATTTCTTTTGAATTGCAACCGGTTAATATTTTCAAAGCAAGGGACTCTGAACCTCCTTTCAAAGCTCCGCTCATGGAAGCATTCGTATTTCCAAAGAACTCAGGAACCGAGGCTGCTGCTTTTTCAAGAATATCAACCCATAAAGCAGTATGGTTATTTAAACTACCTTTTTGATCTACAATGTATGAATTCTCTACGCGAATATAAACGGGTTCTAAAGTTTTAGGATTAAATAAACGAACGGTCGTTGTCCCATCATCATTTTGTCTCAACATACTACGAATGTAGCTTGCTCCATCGGGTTGCCTCAAAATGGCCGCGAGAGACGCCAATAAAAAGCAATCGGGTACTCTGGCTTGTCTCACATCTTCTATGGAGGGAGAGCCTTCGCTAAATAAGGGGGCCTTGGAGGGTTGATATTGTTCGATATATTCTAAATACTGAGAAGGATCATTGAGTTCGATTTCACCGCTATTTTTTTCATCAATAGAAATATTTCTTTGATTTTCAGGTAAGTCATCGCGGCTCGAACCCACGGGTACATAAGGAGTTAATCTAAATCGCTGTTTCTGTTCTGGTTTATCTAAATTCAAGGGCTGTATTATTGCTAAGCTGTTTGCTTCTAATGAATGTCCATTAGGTAATTGAATGATCTGTTTTATTTTTCCGCGAACGCCAGGAAAAACTAAAGGAACTGAACTATTGGCTGGAACGACAAGACTTCCTTGAGTTAGAAAATTCAGGGGTAACATATTATCTCTCGCCAGCGGCTATTAATAATCTGAATTATACTTTATGAACATTAAGAGATCATTAAGGTTTTAGAATGGTCATTACTTTCCAATATTGAATGAAATAAGCTAAAGTACGTCTTCAGGATTAATGTTTTAGTCCAAGGCGATATAACTAAATGAGACTCTTTTTGGTTCACTTAAGAAAAGAAAATTATTTTTCTATTTTAAGCGTTATTGTACTATAGAGAAAATTTGTTTACTTTTGTACGAACGATGCAAAATAAATACTTGCCAGTATTTAAAAAGGCGCTTGATAATTATATAAAACAATCTAAACGATCTCATTTTTCATTTAATTCCAATGAAAAACCCATTTATAAACCAGATTTTTTTAGTAGTTTTCGGCACAGTCAAAAACTTTATCCTGCTTTAGAACAGCTACAAAAAAAATTAACAGAAGCTAATGACGAAGAAGCCAGAGAAATTATTAAAATTCACTTTAGGGATAAAAATAATAAATGGAATAATTATTCCTTCAATAATTATTTTTTAGATGAAATTTTTAAAATAGAAACCAAGGAAGATTGGGAAAAAGAATGGAGCGTATTTGATAAAAACCCGATAAGCTATTATCAAGGTATTTTATTTAGAGGTTCTGCAGAAGATATTTCTTTTTGTTTTAAATATGGAATTAAAGAAAGCGTTAAATCAGATTTTTTAGAAGATTATGTTCGGGATATGAGCGGTTCTATTGGTGTTTCTACCTCCAAATCCTTTCATGTCGCAAGAAGTTATGCCTTGCCATCCTTAGTCGTTCGCAATGAAGTGACTATAGCAACTAAACCCATATGGGCAGAATCTTATATTTATCTAATCGATTTTAAAGGAAAAACAGCGATTGATCTCGAAAGTACTTTTATATCCAGAGGTGAAACGAGTTGTGCTAAACTCTCTAAAAATAAAGAGGAAGTAAATATCGTTGGCACTATTTCCTCCGAGGAAATTATAGGGGCATTTTATGTAAATCGATCTGGAAAAATAAAATGGCATATTAATCCTAAGCGAAAGGAGTCATTGCCTTATTCCCTATTTGAATCCTTACTTCCAAAAGAATTTTACACTGAATTAATTAAAGAAGGTAAAATAGCCCTCTCTCATTTAGAAGTTCCTCCGAACGATAATTGTTCGAGTTCCCCTAAATTGTGTTTAGGGACGTAAATGCGTTGACTTCAAATATAATGCTTTAGGACAGCAAAATTCGATGAATAGGTTTTGAATCCGCTTATTTTTTATAGATACCCAAAAAATATAACTGCAAACCATTAAAAAGCGAAGAAGAAGGAGGCTAGTATTTTTGCGAATATGATTATCCATGAGCAATAATAATTTCATTTAAAAGTTGAAATGTCGCCTTCGCTATGGCTTCTTCTACATTATAAGAAAGTGTTTTATCTAAAGTCAGTGTCTCAATTTCGATTCCATAAAATAAAAGATTGGCCGGTAATTCATCCAGTGCGCTGGCTAATTGCAGGGCTTGTAGAATACCGATGTCATGAGTTGAGAATCGATGTCCTGTATCAAGAAGGGCGTCTTTTTGAAACCGGTGTACAGTCCCCACTTCACTGCCCGATTTGACTGCATCAATAATAAAAACAGTGTTATATCCTCGTATTAATTCAATGAGACCAACACCGGGACGATCATGACTCTCAATGAGCACGTGGGGAGCTATGTGGGTATACATTGCAAGTTCTTTTTTAAGTTCAGAGGCTACGTTCCAACCGGCTTGATCATCACCAAAAGGTGAACCGATGCCTAATACTTTAATAGAATTCATTCTCGATTCACTTTAATTGTTAAAAAATGAGTGGAACAGGAAATACACGGATCATAATTGCGAATAATCATTTCACTGTAAGCTCGCAATGCTTCCTCATCTTGATTAAGTCCATATTGTTCCAAAGAAATACGTAAATCTTGCTCAATACGTGCCTGATTTTGGCTGGTTGGCGGCACAATACGAGCAGCTTTGACTTGTCCTTGCTCATCTAATTGAAGGTGCTGCCACAGAGTTCCTCTGGGTGCCTCAGTACATCCAAATCCTGTCCCTGCACGTGGTGTTATCTCAGGATGGGCTTCCTTAGGAATTTCATACTGTTCCATGATACGTATGGATTCCAAAATGCAGAAATAGATTTCAACCGCGCGGGCCATCATGCTGTGGTACATATTATGGGAAGGAAAATTTATTTTTAAATCCTGAAGCAGAAGATGAATAGGGGGCGGAAGATGGCCAAAACAATTATTGACGCGTGCAAGAGGCCCAACAAGATAAGGTTTATTTTTTAATAAACAATGCAATGCAGTGGAATAGGGAACTTGATGTTCTTTGAAATAAACATCAAATTCATCAATGCTGATATTTAATCCATGATCAGAGACCAATCGCCCCTCATTAAATGGATATTCTGTGGGATGATAAAGCGAGACACAAGTAAAGTCATGAGAGTTATCTGGAAATGACAGCTTTGCAAGCCAGCGAATCAATATTTCGCAATCTTCGACTCGTGCTTTTGCTTTTTCTAAAAGGGTATTGATTGCCACATGATTAGGGGCTTTATAAAACCCACCTACACAGGCACCAACCGGATGCACCGAACGGCCTCCAAATAATTTGATTAAGTCGTTGCCAAACGATTGTAAACGGATGCCGCGTCGTACTTCTTCAGGATAAGTTTTTGCCATTTCAGGTGCTGATTGAAACCCTAAAAAATCAGGTAAGGCCAAAAAATGAATATGCATGCTATGGCTTTCCAGCCATTCACCACAATAAAAGAGACGACGCATTTCTCGTACCCAAGGAGAGGGTTGTAGGGCAAAACAATGCTCAATTGCCTGAGTTGCGCTCATTTGATACGCAACTGGACATATCCCGCAGATTCGAGCCACAAGATCCAGAACCTCAGTATAACTTCTACCTTCGAGAAATTTTTCGAATAATCTAGGCGGTTCGTAAATTTTTAATTGGAGTTTGGTGATTGCATTATTTTGAATGTGGAGTTCAAGTGCTCCTTCGCCCTCTACTCGCGCCAAGATGGGAACATTGATGGAAATTGTATTACTCATTGCTTATTTTAATACCTTTAAAATAGGTACCTGCTTTATTAAAAGCCGGTGCTTGATTATTAATATGCAGAAATTTTTGTGCAATGGCTTCTCGAGTCATACCTAACTGTTCGAACCAGTTGCCCAAGGATTGAGGATTGGGATTTTCCTTAGGACCATAACATGCATAACATCCACGTCCTACGGTTGGGCATAGTGAACCACATCCCAATTTGGTTACCGGGCCCATACAGGGTTGTTTTTGAGTAACCAAAACACAAACATTACCTTTACGTTTACACTCCATACATTCAGAGTCATTTTTGATATGTGGCGTCGCATTGGATAATAAAAAACGAATCGCTTCTAATACTTGATTGCTATTTACAGGACAACCCCATAACTCCCAATCCACTTTGACATGTGAAGCTATTGGAGTTGAGGTGCTCAAGCTTTGTATATAATCTGGAGAAGCATAAATACTGCTGACCCATTCTTTTGTATTGGCGAAATGACGTAAGGCTTGTATACCACCGGCGGTAGCACAGGCACCAATCGTTATAATAAATTTGCTTTTCTCGCGAATTTTTTTGATGCGGTGCTCTTCGTCTGGCGTAGAAATGCTGCCTTCAACAAAGGCAATATCGACTTGTGCATCTACCTCGACTGCTCCGGCCTCCGAAAAATGCACCATGTCCACTAAATCAGATAATGTAAGTAAGTCCTCTCCTGCATTTAAAAAGGCTAATTGACATCCATCACATGACGTGAATTTATGTACCGCTACACGTGGCTTCATGGTTGTTAAAATCCCCGTTCATTAAACAATTCTTTGATTTCTGAATAAGCAAATACAGGGCCATCCTTACAAATAAAAAATCCTCCGTATTGGCAGTGTCCACATTGTGCTATACCGCACTCCATATTTCGTTCCATACTCAAATAAATATCGTGTTCCGAAATACCACGTTTATAGAGTGCCTTAACCGCGGTATTCATCATCATTTCTGGGCCACACATCATGACGATTGTGTTTTCAGGATTCAGATTGAGCTTATCAATCATATCGGTAACATAACCTACAGCCCACGGCCATTTAGGTCCGGCTTGATCTGCGGCAACATGAATTATAGTATTGGGGGATTTTTGCCAAATTGCATATTGTTTCCTGAAAATAAAATCTTCACTGTGTTTCACGCCTTGTAAGATACTCAAATGACCATACTGTTCCCTACGTGCTAAAATATATTGGATAATTGAAACCGAAGGGGCGCAACCTAGACCGCCCGTGAGCACTACTATATCTTTGCCTTTTGTCTGTTCAAGTGGCCATCCTCGTCCATAAGGACCTCGTACTCCAATTCGATCTCCTGGCTGGAGCTTTTGTAATGCTTTAGTTACTCGACCTATGGCCCGGATAGTGTGGGTTAATATATCTTTTCTTTCTGGATCAGAAACAATCGAAATCGCGACCTCACCCACTCCATACAAATAAAGCATATTAAATTGTCCTGGGGCAAAGAGAAATTGCTCCTGTCGTTCCGAATCAAGAAGACATAAATGTAGGGTAAAAATGGTAGAGGATTCTTCGATTTTCTCCACAATAATTGCTTCAAGTGGTACATAGGGATCGAATTTTGGGTTAATCACTTTCTTTAATCCTTACGTTGGATTCACCAGAAATAGCTGCTAATTCTTCGGTAATATCGATGCCCACTGGACACCAAGTAACGCATCGTCCACACCCTACGCAACCACTGGTATCAAACTGATCAAACCAACTGCCGACCTTATGAGTCAACCATTGTCTATATCGTTTTCGAGTATCCTCACGAAGTACTGTTCCACTCAAATAACTATGACCTGCGCTAAAGCAAGAATCCCATTCGCGCTGATGCTCGCTACAGCTGCCATCTAAACTGGGTTTTTCTACTTCACTATGGCAAAAACATGTTGGACACACGGAGGTGCAGTTACCGCAGGATAAACATTTTTGTGCCACTTCTTCCCATCTTGGGTGATTTAAATTGGCAAATAATAAATCGCGTAAACCTTGTTTATTATCCAAAGGAATTCTTTTAGTTTGCATATCTGCAGTGTGTTTTATAATTTTACTGACTTTGCTGCATTGATTCGATTTTGCTTTAGACAAGTTCAAGCGTTCAATAATCTCTTGACCACGTTCACTGCCGAAATTGACTACAAAACCATCATCAACTTCAGTCATAAGAATATCAAAAGAGTTCTTGACTTCGGGGCCGGTGCCTGCTGAAACACAAAAACAGTTGTTGGAGGAATAAGAACAGTTCACTGCTACAATAAATAAATCTTCACGTCGTTTTTTATAACGTGGATCGGGATGGCCCCCCTCAATAAATACTTTGTCTTGAATCTTCATTGCTGCTAAATCGCAAGCGCGTGCACCGATCATTGCCAGTGGTTGCTCCTCTGCTTGCTGGGGTTGGAACGATAGTTTCCCTTCACTGTTTCGCTCTACTTTCCATACCGTTTCCTGAGGTTTAAATAAAAGAGGTTTGATTGCTTGTGGTCCATTTGCAAAGGCAAATGCTTTATGTTCTGAAATTTTTTGTAGTTGATAGCCTCCAGGGGTTTGCTGATCTCGGATCCCCCAAGGTAATTGATCTACATTTTTGAGCACATCATAAACAATAGCGCCATCACGTACTTGAGGACCAACACAGCAATATCCTGCGTCCTGCAAGGCGGACAATAAACTCTGCAATTTTAAATAAGGCATGAAATAGCTTATTTTTATAGACATAAAACTCCTTATAGCTCGAACGCAACGTGATTGGTTCAAGGTTTTTCCAGGCGTTGAGCATGGATTCCCGCCTAGACATAATATTGTTTTGCTTCCTTCAGTATTCCCAATTAAACTGGCTTTATTCAACAAATCCGCGGTAATTGTTCTCCTACTAACCAATCGACAATTCGCATACCACCAAATTTTGTTTTCAGTTGTACAAAATTCCGTGGGTCTTCAATCACTTCCCCAATAATTTCCGCATGCCTTCCCAGAGGATGTGCTTTCATTGCGGCTAATAAAGTATTCGCATCGTTAGAATCACAAATGGCTACCAGTTTTCCTTCATTGGCAACATATAACGCATCAAGCCCTAACAGCTCGCAGGCACTGGCAACTTCGGTACGTATTGGTATCCTACTTTCATCAATAATAAAACCCACATTCGATTGCGAAGCAAATTCATTTAATGTAGTTGCGAGACCGCCACGCGTAGGGTCGCGTAAACAGTGAATATCAGGTACTGCAGTAATCATATGAGCGACTAAATCATTTAGTGCAGCGGTATCGGACTGGAGGGTAGTTTGAAATTGCAAATTATTCCGATGGGCCATAATGGCAACCCCATGATCGCCAATATGCCCGTTGACTAGGATACAATCACCCGGTTTGGCTCGGTTACCTGAGATCTGGATGCCTTCAGGGACTACTCCAATTCCAGTTGTAGTAATGAACACTCCATCCCCTTTGCCGCGTTCAACTACTTTGGTATCCCCAGTAATAATAGCGACACGAGCTTGTTTAGCGGCAGCCGCCATCGATTTAACAATCTTTTGCAAATCACTCAGTGGAAATCCTTCTTCTAAAATGAAACTGGCAGACAGGTATAATGGTTTTGCACCCGACATTACAATGTCATTCACCGTTCCATGAACCGATAAGGAACCTATATCACCTCCCGGAAAAAACAATGGTGATATCACATGAGCATCTGTGGTCATAACCATTCTTCCAGCTGATATGGAAAAACAAGCCTGATCGTTTTTTTCAGCAAGCCAGGGGTTATCAAAAGCAGCTAAAAACATTTGTTCGATTAATTGGCTCATGGCGCGTCCACCACCGCCATGGGTTAAATTAATAATCCCTTCTTTAAAATTGAGTTTTGGTGCTTTTATTTTTTTGGATAATACTGCTTCAGTCATCATGCATTCACCCGCCCATAAGCATATACCGCAGCACATGCGCCTTCAGAGGACACCATACAGGAGCCTAGAGGATTTTCCGGAACACATGCTTTGGCAAATAATTTACATTCTAGTGGTTTTTTTACGCCTCGAAGAACCTCCCCGCAAATGCATTGTTTGTGTTCATGGGAGATAAAATCTGGAATATCGAATCGCTTTTCTGCATCGAACTCCGCATACTCTGCCCTAATTTTTAAAGCACTGTGAGGAATAAATCCCAAGCCTCTCCATTCAAATTGATCGCGTAATTCGAATACTTCAGCCATAATGTGTTGCGATAGCAGATTACCTAAGCGATTTACCGCCCGAGTATATTGAATTTCTACCTCACATCGTTGTTCATTAGTCTGGTGAACTAACATTAAAATAGAATGCAGCACATCCAAAGGTTCGAAGCCGGAAATCACTATGGGTTTGCTGTATTTTTTGCATACCGCTTCATAGGGTTGACTACCAATGACAATACTGACATGAGCAGGGCCCACAAACCCATCGAGTTTAACTTCGTTGGCTTGCAGTAGGTGATCCATAGGCACTGGTGTTAAAACGTGGTTACAAAAAACACTAAAATTGCTGAGCTTTAGTTGATGCGCTTGACGGATAACTAGTGCAGTTGGAGGCGTGGTGGTTTCAAAACCAATAGCAAAAAATACAATTTCTTGTTGTGGATTTTCTTGAGCGATTCTTAACGCATCGCTTGCTGAATAAATCATCCGTACATCAGCACCGAGTGCTTTGGCGTGCAGTAAATTTTTTTGTCCTGTCCCTGGAACCCGCAACATATCAGCATAGCTGCAAAGAATCACATTCGATAATGCGGCCAAAGCCATTGCTTTATCGGTCGTAGCCATCGGCAATACACAAACAGGGCAGCCCGGGCCATGGATCATTTCTACATTATTCGGTAGTAAGCTTGGAATTCCGTAACGATGAATAGCGTGAGTATGACCACCACAAAATTCCATGTACTGATAGTGTCGATCCGGATCCACTTGTGTAGCAATTTGACGGGCGAGCGTTTTTGCAAAATCACCATCGCGGAAGTCTTCAATGTATTTCATGCCGATTCATCCTGAGTCATTTGAGCAAATAGATCTAGGGTTTTCTGTGCCTCGAGTTCATCCAGTCGTGTTAACGCATACCCAACATGAATAATCACATAGTCCCCCAATGCGACTTTATCTACTAATTCAGTTGAGATTTCTTTGGTGATACCCCCTACATTTACTATTGCTTTGGCATCATCAAGAATTTGTATAATTTGGGCGGGTAACGCCAAACACATAAATTATCCTTTGTTCTTTTTATATTTTGGATATGGGCTTTAGCGCTGCGCCCTTGCTCTATTAAGATTATTTGCCGGCAATCCAGGCTTGTCCGAGAGAAATTCCCCCATCATTGGGTGGAAGAGCACGCGCTAAAAAAGAGGTAATGCCGAATTCATTTAGAGCTGTAATTAATCCTTCGGTCAATATTTGATTTAAAAAACAACCTCCACTTAATACTACCATATCAATTTTTCTTTCTCGACAAACTTTGTTTAACCATTCTGCAAGACCCGCAATAAGTGTTCCATGAAAAAGATTGGCCCCAGTTATCGGATCAGGGCAATCCGCTAGCGATTCCAGAGTAGGCATCATATCAAAGAAATTGTCTTTTATTTGCCATCCATGGGGTAGGATTTGTACCTGGGTTACAAGACTTTCTAAGCGCATCGCTGCATGTCCTTCGTACTGCGAGATTAATTGAATCCCTAATAATGCACTTGCTGCATCAAACAAACGGCCACAACTGCTTGTGGCCGGGCAATTTATTTTTTTATCCAACATCTGATGAATCAAGTGTGCTTCTGGAAACTTAAAGAATCGCTCCGCAATTTTATCGGCGTATCCTAGATGGTGTAATACGCTTGCAGCCATTCTCCAAGGCTCGCGCGCTGCACTTTCTCCACCCGGTTGCAACATAGGTACAAAAGATCCAACCCGAGTAAACGTTGTATTATCCCATAAAAAGAGTTCGCCACCCCAGGCCTCTCCGTGGCTACCATAGCCATATCCATCAAGGGCTAATCCTAAGACTGATTGGGTAATGCCGTGTTCTGCGATTACAGAGGCTAAATGAGCATGATGATGTTGTATTGCATAGGCAGGAACTCCAAATTGCTTGGCAAAGTGTGTCGTGTAAAAATCAGGATGTAAATCATGAGCAACTCGTTCTGGGTTTACATCAAGAAAACGTAACCAATGGTTTAATGATTCATGGAAGAATTCAATGGTGGCCCTGTTATTCAAACTCCCAATATGTTGAGAAACAAAGGCTTCATTCCCTCGAGTAATGCAGAAGGTGTTTTTTAAATGTCCGCCTACGGCCAAGGTTGGTGGGATTTCATAGGGTAATTGGATTGGGGTAGGTGCCAAACCGCGAGAGCGACGGATGGCTACAGGACTACGATTAATTATCCGCAGTACAGAATCATCTGCTCGAGTTACAATATGGCGGTCATAGGAACTAATTTTATCTGCGACATCTTTGAGTTCATGGCGGGCAATCTGGTCGTCGAAAATAATTGGTTCACCGCCTACGTTTGCGCTAGTAACCACTAATGCGATGTCGTGAAATTCATTCAGCCAGGCATAGCCTTTTTTATTTCCGATGAGCGCATTAAAGAGTAAATAATGTAATGGAGTGTATGGAAGCATGACTCCCAAGCTGTCTAAATCAGGAGCAATTTGGGGATTGAACTCCTGCAATTCTTCATTTTTTTTGAGTAACACAATTGGGCGAGTAATGCATTCTAATAAATCTTGTTCTTCTTTATTGATTTTGACAAAACGTTTGGCGCTGATACTGTTCAAAACCATAATCGCAAAGGGCTTTGCGTCGCGATTTTTTCTTGAGCGTAGCTTGATTACCGCCCCTTCATTACGTGCATCACACACGAATTGGTAACCTCCTAAACTTTTTAAAGCGATGATCTTACCCTGTAAAATACTGTTGGCTATTTCTTCCACCGAATGTGAAAGTTGAGGGCCGCAATGGATACAGGCTGTCGGTTGAGCATGATAACGTCTGTCTTCAGGATTGTTATAATCTGCTTGGCAATCCAAACATAAAGGGAACAAATCCATGGAGGTTTGATTGCGATCATAAGGGAGATTGCGAGTAATAGTAAATCGAGGACCACAATGCGTACAATTTAAAAAAGGATAACGAAAATAGCGGTTTTGAGGATCAAAGAGTTCATGTAAGCATTCGGAGCAGATCGAAACATCAGGGGTAATAATGGTATTTACTCTACCTTTTTGGCTTTCAATAATTTTAAAAAGTGTTTCGTTGGTCTGTAAGAGAATGGCTTTCTGTCGAATATTATTTACTTTAGCAAGCGGGGGGAGGTTCTCTTGTAAATGAGCGATAAAATCACCGGCCAAAATTCCTTGTACTTCGATTAGCACACCGTCTGCATTATTTTGGATCCATCCAGTGAGATCAAGGTGTTTAGCGATTCGATAAACACAAGGTCTAAAACCAACACCCTGAACTTGTCCTTGAATGATTATCCTTAATCGTTCGATTTGTTTAGACACGGTTATTCATATGCTTTTGTTTTAACCATTCATACCAACTATTTAAACCCTCACCATTGCTCGCTGAAAGGGTCAGAGTTTCAATATCGGGCTTAATTTGACGCGCATATTTAATGCATAGTTCCAGATTAAAATTTACGTAAGGAAGCAGATCCATTTTGGTGATGATCATGAGATCAGCACAACGAAACATATCAGGATATTTCAGTGGTTTATTATCCCCTTCTGTTACGGAGAGAATAACCACTTTGAATTGTTCACCTAAATCAAATAATGCAGGGCATACCAGATTCCCTATATTTTCAATAAATAAGAGCGAATTCTCTTGCAGGGTAAGATCTTCTAAGGCATGACCCACCATATGTGCATCTAAATGGCATATTTTTCCGGTATTTATTTGTAGGGCATTCCCACCACTTGCTTGAATGAGCTCCGCATCGTATTGGGTTTGCTGATCACCGACTACCACTGTAATATCTAATTCTTGTTTTAAATCCAAGATCGTTTTTGCCAAGAGGGTAGTTTTTCCTGATCCAGGACTGGACATAATATTTAATGCTAAAATATTTTTTGTTGCTAAAAAACCTTTATTATGGCGGGCAAATTGTTGGTTCTTAGCTAAAATATTTTGTTCCACATGAATTAAATGTTCATCGTGAGCAGTGTGTGCGTGTTTATGCCCATGACCATCATGATGTTCCATTTCGTTATGTTCCTCAGAACAACCACAGATTCCACACATTATTCAATCACCATTGATTTGATCCGTAATTCTTCACCGTGAATAACCTTTAATGCATGACTTCCACAAGCCGGACATGCATCGAAATAATTTTGCAAAGGATTTTGTTTCTCACAGGATTCGCAGAGTGCTTCTCCCGGGATATCAAGAATGGAAACTTCTGCATCCTCTGCTACGGTTCCTTTAGCAATTACCCTAAAACCAAAAATTAGGGCATTTTTCTCCACAGCAACAAGTTGCCCCATTTCTAAAACTATTTTTTTTATACGAGCACATTGTGTTGTATTCGCTTGCTGCTTAATTATTTCGAGAATACTTTGACACAGCCACAATTCATGCATTATATGACCCAATTTCTAATTATACATTTGAATAAAATTAATCATACCAATAATCAAACTAAATGAGGCAATTAAAAGGCCTGCCATCCGAGACAATAAAAGCGATACTGAATCAGCACGATGGATCAATGTTGAAATAAATACCCCATTTAATCCGTCAGAAACCATCATCCCTAACATAAAAATGACCCCAAGTAATCCTGAAAATATCCATCCATTCATGGCGCGGGCAGAAATAGAAAATAAAACAACTTGGCTGACGGTATCAAAGGACAGGGCAAAGAGTGCTCCAAGTAAAAGGATAAAAAAAGGATTAAAGTTCTTTCGAATTAATTTTTTTGATAAATAATTTTTCAAACTGGTTGGTAGAGCAGGAGTGGAGGGGCTACGGAACACATTCCAAAGATTTAAAAATCCAAAAATCAATAGAAAAGTAATCGATATACTGTTTCCGAGTCCGTCTAGCCATTGGGGAACCATTATGGGTTTCACCCCATTGCCAATAATTAAGCTGATTAAAATAACAACAAATCCATGCCCTAGAGAAAATAAAAAACCTACACACTTTGCTAGAGTTTTTTGGGTACTGACAATCCTTGTAACTGAATCAATCGTTGCTAGATGATCCAAATCAAAACCGTGGCGAAGACCTAATAGAAATGCCATCGCGATTAAAAGTAATCCAGAATTTTGCATAGTTTACTCGAATAACTTGGAGGCAGAATTGTCATTCCTGCGTAGACGGGAACCTATTCTAGCGATGAGTAGAGCCACTTTAAGAAGAGATTCCCGTCTTGCGGGAATGACAGGAATCCTCTTATCTTAATGGCAACGCCTTTGCATTGCGTCCAGGCTATAATTAATTACAATTATTATTTTTGACGCAGTTTACCAGACTGGTTGCAAAGTGATAATTGTTATTTTGATCATGAATGACTTCCCAGTCAAAAACACCACCAAATCCTGGATAAGTCCGTGGGGGGATATAGGTACCGCAACTTGATGAACTCGCAACTCCAGTGCGTAAACATTGTATGGCGCGTTTAATTGTACTAATAACTGCTGCGGGTGAACCATCACTTTGTCCTGATGCATTGGGTGCAGGATAACCAAGGACCACTTGAGATGGAGTCAGATAACTGATGTAAGGTTGGAATCCAGTTTGTTGCCCTGAACTAGTCACTGCAGGCCAATTTTCTAATAAATCCGTTGCCATAGCAACCGAAGCATTAGGAGTACTGGTATTGTTTGGATCATAACAAATTAAGTCGATGCCAAAAGTACAACCTGCGTTATACATTTGAATACCAACCCATTCTAAAGATTGATGAGTTTGCATCACCAAAGATGCATAGTTTCCCCATGTAGCGTCAAACCCCGAAGTGGCGGCAATATTAGCAGTTTGCGGCGTTAAGGTAAGAAGCAGATTAGGGTGATTGGTATGCATTGTATTAATAATATTCGCTAAAACAGCTATATCACCTGTAGGATTGGTAAATGTTCCACCTGCATTTAATCCACTTTCTATATCAATATCAAATCCATCAAAATGATATTGGGTTACAAGATGTTCCAATGAACTAATGAAGGTTTGCTGAAATGCTGTTGGTGAAGAGGCTGCGGCTAATACCTGATGAAAATTCACTGTGGTATTAGGGATGCCTGACGATGCACCACCTAGAGAGAGCAATACTTTAATGCCGGCATCATGCAAGGATTGTATGTAACTTGCGGATACAGTATCGAAGGCCGAAGTAATTTGTCCGGGAGAGGTCGTGCTAAAGACCCCAAAAGCAACCAGAATATGGGTATAACCCGCATTAGCTAAAGCAGTAGCAGGGGGTGGTGTTACCCAGCCTGGTAAGTAGCCTATAATTCTGCCGCCAGCAGTTGTGCTCTGGGTATAAGTTATCGTTTCTGTCGCAGAAGACGATGCGGTTAAAGGTTGTGGAGAATAACTTATTGTATAACCATTAACTGCTGTTGCACTTACTGTATAAACAACTCCATCAGCTAAGTTTACATTACTTGTTCCTGAGCCATTGACCAAAGGAATTGCTTCATTAACTGGTGCACCATTACCATTAGGGGTAAAGGTTACATTAATAGAGGAAACCGACGATGGTGCTCCTGTAATTGTAATGGGAACACTGGCTTGGGCAACCTGAACACAGTTATAAGTGAGTTGCACTGAGGGGGCGGAAACTGCTGCTGTAGCCGAGGTCGGTGTAAATATTGGAGAACAATTATATCCGTTATAGGCTATTGAAGGAGTAGAGAAAGTATAATTCACTCCATTGGCTAACTGACTAATTACGTTCGTGGTACTCCAATGTACTTGCGCATTGATGGCGCTCTGATTATCCATCCGAGTTAAAGTTACAGTAGGTATACCCGTATAACCTGATAACTGAGAGGGCAATGCAGGTAGTGTAATATTGATGTTTCCTGTTGTTGGTGCTGCTGTATAGCTAAGAGTAGAGGAAACCGTGGTATCCGCTGTAACGGTTAAGTTTGCAGGATTTGCGACTCCTTGATACATGACTCCATTGCTATCCGTAACCGCAGTTGGTGATATAGTATAAGTTCCGGCAGCTAGACCCGAAATGAGTTGTTGTCCAGACCAGGGAACTTGTACTGTACTTATATTTTGTCCATTTAAAGTTAAATTCACTAATGCATAGTTTTGCGATACATTCGCAGGTTTTGCAGTTGCATTGATTAAATTAATATTTCCTGTGGATACTGGAGAATTTAAATATGCAAGAACACTATTGGCTATGTAGTCTGCAGTAGGCGCTCCATAGATTATTGTAAAAAAACTTCCTTTAGGGAGCTTACTATTGGCTCCTGGATAGGTGGGAAATTGTAATGAGAGCGAAGATAAATACGTACCATTACTTTGGGACTGTGAGGTAATTTGTAATGTATTGACTGGATAGGATAAAGGCGAAAAATTTCCCCAAAAAGAAGTATTTAAATTACTGTTATTAGAGAATGTTATTGTAGAATTTTGAAAATCTACAGCCTCATTGCAATTGTTAGTTAATTTCAATGAAATTGTTTGCCAGCTTTTTGTACCCGTTGAGCTCAAGCTTCCTGTAATACAAGAAGTGGGTTGAGGAGCAACAATTGGCGTTTTGGCCCATCCCATATTTAAGACAAACAAAAAACTAACTAAGAGCCCTATTTTTTTCATAAATTCCCTTAATTTTCATTAAATTAGTTATTAATCGGAGATCAACAATAATGACCTTTAAAGTTAAATGCAAGAGTTCTTAGTAACAAAAAAGCACGGTTTAAACCGTGCTTTGAAAGGAAAGGAGTGTCAAAAAAAGGCTTAAATAGAAGGATTTTTATCCTTTATTTGTGACCATTGCTCATCTGCTATTGCTTTCAGTTGCAAACTAAATGCTACCCAGGTAAGCGAAGATTTGACTATCCATAAACCCGGGCTCTGTGGTCAAGAAGGCTACTTCAATTGAATCTAGTGCAGGTCGTTATAATCCATAGCCAGAACGTGTGAGTCCTTTCTATAATGTTCCGAAAACTGTTTCAATTCAGGTAACCTTTTTTCACACCAACGGATCGCCGTAATTACAGGTAGAGAATCCTTATTATTTTTCAGGGTCCATTGGGCATGTTCTAATAACAAACTGGATGCGAAAGTTTGTGCTAATGCAAACGAAAGTTGTCTTGCTCCAGCCTGTTGTTCCTCATCACTCATCTGAGACATGGATTGGACATGGTTTTTCAGTTTTTGGACGTCGTGCTGTGTTTTTATCTGAGGTTGAATAAGTTCTTTATTTTTAATTTGGCTCAATCGGTTTTGGATGTCCTCAAGAAAAAATATCGCTGCATTCTCTTTATGAATGGCACGCAATGCATCAAGACTTAAAATATTAGTCGTTCCTTCCCATATGGAGAGTACTTGTGCGTTTCTTAATAATTGTGGAAGTCCTGTATCTTCAATATAACCAGCTCCTCCAAAAGCCTCTAAAGTCTCGCTAACTACACTAATTGCTTTTTTTGCCGTATAAAGTTTTATCAGAGGAGTTAACAATCTCAGAACGGCTCGCTCCATTTCTGTGGCTTCATTTAATTCATCTTTTCCTAACAGTTCAATGGCATGAAAAACCAAATGGAAGGCGCCAGTAAATTCGACGTGCATGTCTGCTAACGTTTCCAGATGGAGTACATGTTTTGATAAGGTATGACCAAACGCAACACGTTTTGTGGCATAATCACGAGCCAGTGCGAGGCCTCGTCGCATGTAACCCACAGCGCAACAAGCATTGTAAATGCGTGTAATATTAAACAATGATGAAATTTTTTTAACTCCATCTCCCGCGGGTCCGACTAATAATGCAGGAGTATCCTTTAGAGTCAATTCTGCAGTGGGTAAAGCACGGGTACCTAGTTTATCTTTTAAGCGATTTATATGTATGCCATTCAATTTACCCATCTGATTTCGAAGTTCAAGATAAAATAGACTTAACCCTTTACTGCCCTCAGGGGCGCCTTCGATACGCGCAAGAGTCATTGCAATCTGTGATGTGGTCGCAGAAGTAAACCATTTAACACCACTGAGTCGATAATGAGAACCACCTGGTCTTGCAATCGTAGATGTGCCACTCACATCAGAACCCCCGGTGCGTTCGGTCATCCATTGTCCAGAAGTCCAAAAATAAGCTGGATCAGAAGAGATTAAGTGGGGGAGGGCGTGCTTTTTCAATGATTCATCTGCATACAGTTCCAATGCTCGAGCAGCCCCATCCGTCATCGCGAGGGGGCAAGTATAGATTGCTGATGAAGGATGAAATAAATACAATTTGGCAAATTGATGGATGCGTGATAATGCACCATGACGACGTTCATATCCTATGGCAATTAATTGTTCTTCCGCAGAGATTTTATCGAGTTCTTTCCATGCTTGAGATACTTCAATATGGTCAATGCGTTTACCCCATGGGTCATAGGGAACATGCTTGGGTGGAAATGCTTCTGCTTCTTGACCTAATTTATAAATATCCTCAATGACTCGTTGACCTAGTCGGTACAATTCAGGTTGGATTTCCGTCAACATGGAAGTAGGAAGTTTCCATTCTAGATAAGTTTTTAAAACTCGATCTGCATCATATTGATTGCCTAAGCGAGGCGGAGTTTGAAAAAAATCATTCATGGATCTATTCCTTTAGATTTTTAAATTCTTCTATCTTAACCGGCTTAAATATAAGGGGCAATCCAAAAACTTTATGACTTCCTTTTCTACGATCCGCAATGCCCCTAAACTGGATATTTAAAAATTAGGTAAATTTGGTAAGAAAATAAAAATAGATTTGAACTTTCCTCCCAAATCTGACAAGGTAACCGCTGGATTTTAGAATGTAGTGCAATGAAATGAAGAAAGGAGTCTAAGGTGAGTTATTCACGTTTAAATAAGAAATTTGCAACTGCTGCTTTAATTTCTCAATTTTTTGTTGGAGCTTCAGCATCGGCTGCGGGTTTGCAAATCAATGAGACGAGTCCAAGCTTGCAAGGTTCTGCAATGGCGGGTTCCGCCGTAGCAAATAATGATGTTTCTGCTTTGTTTAACAATCCAGCAATATTGTCAACTTTACAGCAAAACCAGATTTACGTCGGCGCAAGTGAGTTTATACCCCAAATTAGTATGATTAATGGAGAGGCTGCTCATACTTTCAATGTGCCAGGTATGCCGCCATCAACTATTGCCGGACCTGTTCAAGGGAAAGCTTCCCAACATAACATCAGCAACGCAGTTTTTATCCCACAAGGTTATATCGGTTGGCGCACACCTCTTGATAAGTTAACCCTGGGTTTAGCGGTTGTGGAACCATTCTATTTATATAATAAATATTCCGAAGCTTCTGTATTGCGTTATGCAACGGTCAAAAGTGAGATAAATTCGGTTGATATTAATCCATCTCTCGCATATCAAGTTAGTGAGAAATTATCTTTAGGGGTTGGTTTTCAAGCTCAATATCTAAAAACAATTTTTTCGCATTTTGATGGAGTAAACACAGGGGTTCCTTCTATTGACCTTTTTATCGCATCCACACAGCCTACCCATTTAAAAAGTGATGGATGGGGTTATGGTTATACAATTGGCGCTTTATATCAGTGGGACCAATTTACTCGTTTTGGGGTAAGTTACCGCTCGGAAATTTCCACAAATCTAAGCGGCCATGGCGAACAATATACGATTATCGGAGATATAGTACCTTCGCCTGCAACTACTTTTTTATTTAATAGTGAAACCGCCGTGAGTAATAATTTTAGGACACCAGGTGTATTAACTATTGGTCTTGCCCACGATATAAATGAGTGGACCCTTAAAGCAACAGCTCAGGTTACTTTCTGGGATTATTTAGGCGATCTTGTTATTTCAACTCCAGATGCTTATGAAACAATTTATATTGTGCCCATGAAATGGCATAACACATTTTTTGGTGCTCTTGGCGCTGATTATCGTTATAACTCTTCCCTTACTTTACGGGGAGGATTTGCTTATAATCAGACTCCATTCAATTTACAAAATCGTACCCCGCTTATTCCTGAGTCCGATCAATATTGGTTAAATTTTGGATTGAGCTATTTTATAAACGATCATTTCTCAGTTGATGGTGCGTACTCACATATTTTTATTCGTAAACAATCAGTGAACATTACTCAAACCAATGAAGGGATTCCCGGCCTGGCAGCCCCCTTAGAAGTCAATCAAGTAAGTGCCGACTATAAAGGTACAGAGAATATTGTATCGCTGGGATTACGATACAGCTGCTAAGTCATTATAAGGAGATAGTTTAATGGTAACAAAAATAAGAAAAATGATATTTCATGCCAAAACACAATTAGTTGTGTTGATGAGCATGTTTTCTTTATGCTGGATGCTTCCTCAGAATGCTCTAGCTATTCCACTGAATAAAATTACTAAAGTTTATTTTTTTGGTGATAGTTTATCAGATAGTGGGTTTAATAATACGTTTACACTCATAAATGGAATACCTGACAAAGCACCTACGTTTACAACGTTTAATGGTTATACTTGGGCCCAGTATGTAGCACATGACATTATGGGTACACCTCTTTTGCCTCCCGGTACTCTATTTCCCACAACAAATGATAAGATGACGAATAATACAACTCCTATTTTTGTTGATCCCTCTAAACCTCCTGCGCCTCCGATTGTACCCCTACCCAATGGGTTTAATTTTGCTTGCGGAGGAAGTCGAACAGTGGCAGAACCTGGGATAGACTTTTATTGGGCTCCATCCGTTCAGCGCCAAGTTCAAAATTACCTATCTTCAGCACCCAAGAAATTGGATCCTAATGCAATGTACTTTATTTGGTCTGGTGCGAACGATATGCTTTATGGAATTTCTGCACAGCTGAATCCAATTGCATTCATGCAATTGATTGACGTGACTACTACTCAGATTGTGCAGCAGATTGAAGTGCTTAGTGCTCGAGGTGCTAAAAGAGTCGTGGTCTTATCTCTTCCTAATATTGGTGTTACTCCGTTCATAAACCAACTGGCAGTAGCAATCGGGGATCCCTCGCTTCCTGGAGCTATAAAAAATCTTAGTTTTATGTTTAATTCACTGTTAAATCAAAAATTGGGTGCTGTTGCTAAACGGCATAAAGTAAAAATTTTATATTTTGATACTTATACTGCTTTGGATAACTTAATCAGCAATGCGCAAGCAGGGGAGCCTACAGTCATTAGCGGGATGTCTTTTTTATTCCAGAATGTGACCACTCCCGTGTGTACTGCTCCTTTGGCTATTTTATGTCAACAAACCTCAAATAATTACCTCTTTGCAGATTCCGTCCACCCAACCGATATGGCTCATCATGCTTTAGCCTTAGAAGTGGAAAATCAAATCAGACAATGGGTGTAACGTAATTAAATTTTCGACTAGCCCTCCCTCCCATTTAGGGGAGGGAAAAATTTAACTACTCATGCAGTTCAAGCCGAATGAAACATACCTTAGCAACTTATTTCATTTTTAATTTCTTGCTCTTCGGGTTCTTTTTCCTGCTTGCTGTTTGTTGCAAATATTCCCAATTTACTACAAGTTGCTTCATAATAAAGACGAGCTTTTTGATATTGCCTGCATACCATTTCTTGTACTGCGGTGGGTAGTACTCCTATAGTTCCATAAACTTTTACTTTACCCGTGGGCTTTTTATCTGCCGGGTATTCTTTTACGTTGTTTACCGCCTCCTGGAGGTCACTCATGAACTTATCTTCAAAGTGTTCAATTAATGTATGAACATGGGTTAAACACAAATGAAATCCATCAGGTTTTTGTAATAAATTTAATTTCCAACCTTTTTTTTCTAATTGATCAGCAATTAAATGTGGGTTTAACGTATCGCTACGAAATCCGAGTATTGACCATTGGGGATTTCCAAAAATAGCAACATCTCGTTTACCCGTTTCATTTGGTTTATATACTTGTTCCACTCGATCTTGCAGCCGTTGACGCATTGCTACAATGCTTTCGGAAATTTCCTGATATTTCTTACGTCCATAATATGAAAGGGTGGTATATATTTCTGCAACCCGTGCGCCACTGGTTGAGCCATCCAAAATACCTGGAGTAGTATAAAGTCCGCCTGACCAGTTTAAAGCCGCATATACTGATAAAGCTGGGGAGTCCTCACTAAATAAGCAAACTGAAGTTCCTTTAGGACAACATCCATATTTATGTAAATCGGCGGAAATCGAGGTAACTCCTTTAACGCGAAAGTCCATAGGATTTTTGGATGTATCCAGAAAAGCAGTTAAAAAACCTCCTAAACAGGCATCTACGTGAAATGGAACTCCTCTTTCTTGTGCTAATTGACCCAAATCACTAATCGGATCATGGATGCCATTCATGAATGATGGTGCAGAGCCAACGATTACAGCGGTATTGCTCGAAATATATTTTCTCATTTCACTTGCAGTTACCGCACCTGTTTTAGGATCAACTGGAACCGTAATGAGTCGAGCTCCTGTCAGATCCGCTGCTTTTTTAAAAGCTGCGTGTGCTGTTTCAGGAATTACAATCTCGGGGCATTTAATTCCTTTGGCTCGTGCATGAATTACATATGCGGCCATGGCTTCAATAATACTGGTAGAGCCTCCATGTGTGATTAAACCATAACCGTTTTTAGAACCACCAAATAAATTTTGGCACCATCGAATAATTTCTGCTTGCATGGCTGTAATGCGTGGCCATTTGTCATGCAAAGGATTAGTTAAGGCAGTTTTAGCATATACTTCTTTCAGCAATTCTGTGAGTTCTTGAGGATGAACAGCATACAGCGCTCCTGAATCCTGGCCATCTCCTTGCTGGACGGTAAAATTTCGAGCCTCATCCTTATCTTTTACTTCAGAAAAATTAAAAAGACATTTTTGAGGATTGATATCAAACTCTTTTAAAATCAAATTTGGATCGGTGCGTTCTTCAGGAATCTTATCTTGCAATCCCATGGAGGAGCGTAAATCTTTTAATTTATCTTTAGTTGACTGGAGATCTTTATTGAGCTCTTTGTCCAAATAGGCTTTTACCTGCGGTAAGTTTTTACCCAGACTATAGGCTACATCGATCACTCGTTGCTTATATGTGGTGTTATTTCGTGAGCGATATGCCTGGGCAAGGGCGGGGTATTGTTGCCAAAGAAAATAAAGAGCAGCGGTAGCGAAAACAATTTGATGAGCAGGGGTGTCTTTAAACGTTTCATCAAATCCCTCAAGACCCCTATCTAAAAGCGCGGTAATATAGGTAAGCATAGTTAGAACATCCTTTTATTTGAGTTGAGTGCGCATAATAAACTCTTTTTATGATTTAAGTCACGAGAGGAAGACTTTTTGCTTCAGAATCCTACTCAAGTTACACTGTATTTTTTACATTGAGTGGGCATTGATGAAACCGAGATCACATAATCTTTTAACGTGGGTACCTCATCTTTTCTTGTTTTATAAAGAACAAGTGTTTCAGAAATTATTACCAATAACCATAATTGTTATCCTATACGCGGTAATAATCGCTTGTTTTTTTGAAAACGCGACGCGTTATAGCGTTGGCCAATTTCATCTGATTTTTAGCTTCATCTTAACGATAATTATTAGTTTTAGGGTAAATACGAGTTATGCGCGTTGGTGGGAGGGTCGTATTTTATGGGGATCAATCAATAACAATTGTAGAAATTTAGGTTTAAAGTTCGAGGCTTTTATTGGATTACATGAATATCCTGAGTTTTATGAATTGTTAAAAAAATTACCTCTAATTATCAAGGCTCATTTACGCAAAGAAAGTAAAGAGATTCAAACAGAGCTAATTTCCTTATGTATTCATGAATTTGAAGAAAAAAATCCAGTTCTTTTAGTAACGCAAAAAATGTATCGTATCCTGAATCAATTGCGTCAAGAAAATAAACTGCAGTTTGAGCAATACCTGACTTTAGATACTCATATAGCTAATTTAATCGACATGACTGGAGGTTGTGAACGAATTGCCAATACTCATGTACCTTATGCATTTGCTTTTTTTGTGAAACAAGCAATGCTTTTTTATGCCATCATGTTCCCTTTTGGTTGGGTAGACACATTCGGATTTTTGATTATTCCGATGATGGTAATGATCGTATATATTTTATTGGGTTTGGAAATATTATCCGAGGAATTGGAAGATCCTTTTGGAAAAGATGATAATGATTTACCTTTAAGTACAATTGCCAAAAATATTTCTAGAAATATAGAGCAAATAGCAGAAAATAAGAGTACATGAATTCAACTTATGCTCTTGAAAAATAAAAATATATAGGTTAATTTTTGAATAGTAACAATTCCTATACGTTACAATTTAATATAAATTGAACGCAACAGTCCCAAAAACAACTTCATCTATATTCCTGAAGCTATATTCGATAAGAGAAAAGGAGTTTCAAATGACACACAAAGTAACATCGGATCAAGAACACTGGGCTATACATCCAAATAAAAGGATTTCTTGGACGGCCGTTTTTGTTGGGGCCTTAACCGCCCTAGGCCTTAGTTTTTTATTGAATCTTTTAGGAGTTGCTATCGGGTTAAGTGCTTTTAAAACGATGAGTAATGGCTCAGTTATAGTGGTTATCGGCGGTTTGTTGGGAATCATTATTGGGGTGATAATTTCTACGTTGATATCAGGTTATGCCGCAGGTTATTTAGGTCGTTTATATTGTCCCGAACATAATTTGGGAATTATTTATGGTTTTATTACTTGGGTTATGGCTTTAATCTTGGGTGCCGCTTTGATAGGACTTTTGAGTCAATATGTAGTGACTTACACGAATTCTATTTCTCGTACTGTAGTGGCAGTTCCAATTACAGTGAATCAAATCTCCACCCCTGTAGGTACTACCAAAATTTCTTCTTCCACAAAGAATGGTCAAAAAGAGGCTATAGTAGAGGTTAATGTAACTCCGACAAATCTTGCTTCAGGAGCATACATTGCCTTCGCGTTATTTTTACTGGGTGCTTTATTCAGTTGTGTGGGCGCCAGTTGGGGAATGCGTTGTAAGAGGGATGATAGCTAGTCAAAAAGGTGTGCATCACACTGCTTTGCCTATATTCAAACAATATAGGCAAAAGGCACTCATTAATTTGTGCAATAAAAATCGTAGGGAAAAACCACAGAAGCACTGTTTTCTGGGCCATTTAAAACAACATATCCTGCTTTTAAAACACATTGGCCGATGGGTGAGGTTTGCAAGGCATAATAGGGTGTCGAGTATACGGTTGCACTGATTGTCAAAGGAGCCGGAGTACAAGGTATGTTGTCTATAAATTGAGGTCCTTTTCCACCCATCAGGGTAAGCGATTTATTTAATCCAAGTTCATTAGAAGTTACATTAAATGCAACATTTTGATCAAATGGTATTGGTGGTGTTGCAACGGCAACTTGCACCTTACAACTCATATCTCCATCTGCATAAGCAGGAAGAAAAACAAATAAGTTGATGAGAGAAAGACTGGTCATCATTATTTTTTTCAACATAAAAACTCCTAATTTGAATAGAATTGAGACTTATTGATGAGCTATTAAATTGAACAGGCTGTTAGAATGATTTATTTTTAAAAGATACCTGTACGAATGTAAATAACATGTACCATAACATAGGTGAAAAATCTATCAATTTAGAGAAAAAAACAATGAAAAGTTAATTTTAAGAGCAATTAGAGAGGAAACTTCATACGCTTAATGAATAAAATGCTTTTAAACCAGTAATTTTTTTGAACCTGCTCCTGAAGTTAAATTAGAATGTGTGGGATAGAATAAATAAAGAGAAATAATGACACAGACCATTTCTAAAAACCGACAATTTGTTCCACTTATTCTGATGATTATTATTGGAATGACGAGTATCATTCCAGCATATGCGGTTTTACCTAATCATCAGCAACCCACTCGAGCATTAGCTCCTTCTATTCAATTCAAACCCCATCGTGAAATTGTTGTATTAATCCATGGTTTAATGCGTACCTCGCTTAGTATGTGGCCACTAAAAAATTATCTAATTCGACAAGGCTATGAAGTTTATTCCTATAGTTATCCCTCTCCAAAATACAGCATTCAAGAACATGGTAGCTATTTAAGTCGATTTATTAAAAACTTATTAGAAAAAAATCCAGGTGTTCGAATCAATTTTGTTACTCATAGTCTTGGTGGGATTATTACCCGAGAAGCATTATCTACCTTATCCAAAAAACAATTAAAAAATATAGGTAGTCTCATTATGTTGGCACCACCCAATCAAGGATCAAAATTGGCAAAACTGTCTATAACGATGTTTCCCATGCTCACTTCTCCAATAAAGCCATTATCTGAATTAAGTTCAGATCGATCGTCATATGTTCATCATGTGCCTGTGCCAAACATTAAAATAGGAATAATAGCAGGGCGATATGATGCGAAAGTTCCCCCTGAGTGTGCTCGTTTAGAAGGCTATGAACCGGTTATCGTGAACTCCAATCATACTTTTATTATGAATAACACAAAAACAAGACAATTAATTATGAGTTTTTTGAAGACAGGGACTTTTGTTGAGGTTGCTAAACGATAATTTAGCATAGTATAAAGTTACCAGATTGCCATAGCCATGTTCAAAGCTTCTTCTTCTGGTTCTGCACCCCAATCATAATCTGTTCCTTCATGATAACCTAGAAACATGGAACCCAAGGTACGGATTATAAAAATAACCGGATGAATGGCAATACTGACTAAGCTAAGTGCAGTACCGACTATATCATCAACTAGATTTAAAACATGCTCTGGTAAACTGAACCAAAAAAAGGGATTTAAAAGAAAAAAAGGGGTAATTAACACACGGATTAAGAATGCGGTGAAGTCATATAGAGCGCGTAGTACATGACAGAAAAAGCTTGTAAAGGCATCGAGATGAAAACCTAAATTATAATAAGGATAAAATTTAAATTCCGCATAAATTGCGGCAGCTGCCGTTCGTGTAGCGTTAAAAAAAGTGCTCAGAATGATTCTCCTGAGGGACAACAGGCGCCCATCTTATCCCATTTTTCATTAGGGCGCTACTGTTTGCTTCCACGTAATAAACTTTTTTTTACAAGTTGAAACAAGTACTTAAACGAAGGAAACTTCGAAAGAAATCCAGTATTAAAGTAGATAAAATTGATTGCTTATTATTCCGGACAAAATGGTATAACGGAAAGATTTATACTGTTAATCGCGCGGATGGAGTATGTGTTTTCTCCAAAATAAGTTCGGTAATTGTTTTACTCAACAGGTCACGAACACCTTGTTTTTTTTCTGAAGCAAGGTCAGTGAACAAATCTTTATACACTTCATGCTCATCGCTATGGGTACTTTGACAAAAGCCATTGATTTCTCGAAGATGTTCTTTCAAGTACACGATGGAATTTACATTTTCATTATTGGGCAATACACATTGAAATTCATTTTCAAGCTCTTCAGCTTTTGCATAGGTTGCTAAGAGTAATAAGGTATCAAATACATCAAGACGATTTGTTCTCTCGGAGATATCCGGAGTTTTTGCAAAGAGTTCCCGCGTATGATCGATAAATTGTTCTACTTTATTTCTCTCTCGTGTGATTTTTTTCAGCAAACGAGTGTTCATGGTTCCTCCTGATCTAAAAAGACCGAATTATATCGCATTAACTTTGCACTCTATACATTATAGTTGCAAATTGTTTATTAAATGAATTCCGTTGAATGGGTTTTTATCTGTTTGGTTTCGGATTCAGAGATGATATGTTCGACCATCAAATCAATGTTTTCATGAATCAAACACTCTTTTTGAACTGTTTTCAAAGTTCCAAGTTGCCCATACAATATAAGCATTTGCAACAAGGTTTTCTCGGTTTTATTTTCTTCAATTTTATGTTTGAGTTGTTCGGGGTCAAGAATTTCCATCCTGATCTGACCCATGGGTTCTTTTTTGACCACTAAACAAGGCAATTTATTTTCACCTTGTAGGACAATTTTAAAGCCATGATCCATGACAGCAAATAATGAATCTATCTGAAATTCAGGTTGTTTTAATCTATCTAAAAAAAGATGTTGATCGTTTTTAGCTCTAACGTTAACTCGTGCTTTATTGAAAAAAGAAGCTAAATACATCAAAGAACCTTGATCATGATGAATTGTGAGTGTCTTTTCTCCATGTGTATCTACAGTAGCAATCAAAGGAGGAGTTACGCCACGGGGTACATTAGTATTATAAAAAGCAATGGTAGAATTGGGGGTGCAACCCATTACTAAATTGAGACTTGCGGTTTTGTGCATATGGAGTAAGCTGGTTGTGTTAACATATCTTCCTTTATCTGCTGAACCGCTTTCTTCTTGTTTTGCTCGATCATAAGAGCGTTTAACAACTTGGGAAACATCATCTAAACAAGCACAAACTACAACAGAATTATTATTTTTTTCTACTAAAGCCTTTTGTGAGGATTTATAGGTCACGCCATCAATAATTACATTGGGTCGTTTGTCTTTTTGAGCTAATATACGTTCTTCTACAAGCTCACTAATTAAGTAGGCGCTGTCTTGGGTGCGAATAAAGGCCTGTTCTGTTTCCTGTTTTTCAAAATCTTCTGTAAATGGTAGAAATATACCTCGATAATCATCTGTAGCCAAGGACACATAATCCTTTCGGTTTTCTTTAGTAATATACAGATTGGAGATAGTACTTTTACCGCTCGCTGCTGGGCCCAAAAAAACAAAATCACGATTATCACTCAATGAATAAACGGATTTTTTCTCCAGTTTATACTTTTGCGCAAAAGGGTCTAAGTTCTTATCCAAAAACATGGACATTTTTTTATTGACCAGTTGTTTTTGAACTTTATTTTTTTCCATTATTAAAAAAGATTCGAATTTGGATTCGTATTCAATGCTGTCCGTGCTTAAAGTAGGGTGTAATTGTTGTATTCTTTTTTGAGCCTTATTAATACAATTTTGATGTAGTTCTTTCTCATTAAGTGACTCAGAAATTTTTGACCAATCGATTATGAGCGAATAGCTTAGGTCTGCATCCATGATATCATGAAATAATTTTTGTGCGAGGGTGTTTACCTCTTCGGTATCCACTCGATAATCGGTAATTAATCGCGCAGCAAGATGAAGCATCAAAGCGGTTTGCATTCTGGGGACTAGCACATCAGTCAGCCACTCTTCATGAGCGATATTAGCATGTCTTAATTGTTCCTGAATGTCACCTTCCATAAAATGAGGTTGTAATATACGATTGTACGTTTCCTGCAACACTCTTTCCCGAGGGCTCCATCGATTAAAATCCTTCAGTGTTAAAATATGCCTCATATTGAAGTGAGCTAAAGCAGCTTCCCTTACCTCACTTAATCGCCCAGGAACCAACTTAAATGAACCCTCAGGAAGTTGTAGCTTTTCACCAGATAATTTAGGGGATTCCACTTCTGGTCTTAATGATTCTAAGGAAAGCATTTTATGACCTGAACGAACGTGTCGTGTGATTCTTATGCTGGGGAGTTTTGTTGAAGGGTTTAATTGAGCGGCTGAACCGGATTTCAATTGATGAGAATGCAAAATATCAAGTAATGGCTTTTCCTCGGATGAATGAGGTGTGGTATATTCCTGTTTAAGCGGAGTGGGTAATTTCACTGTAGTTTTAGACGAAGATCCATCATGCTTTTTGTTATAAAATTTAATGCCGGAGCTAATTATTTCTCGAGTAAACTCACTAACTCTTTGAACTTCTTCATCTAAGTTCCCAGGAATAACATCAAGTATTTCGTTATTACGATTATAAAGGATGGTCATGACATAGTCTTGAGGATTGACATGGGTGTAAGCTATTTCACCCAACTTTGTCTTTCCTACAATTTCTGCAAAAGGTTGTGAATGAAATGATTCCTTACCACGAACAATATAGAGAATCTTTACCTCGTTCATACCACCAAATTTAAGTGCGACATCAAATTTATCCGTAACTGAGCGTGTTCCGTCCACGCCTGTAGTTGCTAATGTTGAAGCTGTTCCAGAACGTATTTCATGTTTCTTAATATTATTTTCTTGGCCAGATAATAAATGACTGTCAGCGGTATATTCACCAGTACGGGTCATTTTTTTTGCAAAAAGAACCGTTTCCTCTACAGAGTCAGAGAAATAACCTCCTCTAAACACCACAGGGGCTTGAGTCATAAATAATTTATCATTTTGATAACTTCGCACTGTATAATAATGATGAACATCATTTTTGAGAGACGTTGTAAGTCGCATTTTAAGCTGCTCTCTAAAAACAATATGGGCAGGAATAATAAAACCTGATTTATCGGTTAGAAAAGAACGATCATTTTTATTTTTTATATCGCGGACTGAAACAAAATCTCTATCATTAACTAATCCACTGACTAACTCCATCAAATGCAATTTCCAAACTTTTTCTCCATCACTACTGTCGGCAATGTATTGAGTTAGCTTTTCTCCAGAAGAGTTGAGTATGATCTTTTTGATGAACTGTTCAAAATTACCTGCCGTCGAAGGGAAATCATCTCCCGGTTTTAAAAGCGGCGTGCTGTTATAAAGACTTTTAAGCTTTTTTAAATGCACTTGTAAAAGCTCTATTTTTTTATCTAGTTCCTGGTCTTTTGCATTTGGATTCTCATCAAGGGTAGCGATTAGTGCTGTCATTTCCTTCATTAAAGCACCAACATCCTCAATTTCTTTTTTAAATTCCTCATTTATTTCTTCATGTTTTGTCAATTGTTTAATCCAGCTATCCATGGCGTGGTTATAACGTTGACATGCTCCTGAGACCAAGAGATCTTTTAAGCGATCTAAATTTCCTTGATTTAACCATTGGTAAAGATTAAATTTATATCGCTCATCCTTAACCAAATCGGCCGCGGGTAAATGAGATAAAAATAAGCTTGTACCGACATCACTTTCTAAAAAAGCGATACCCTTCTCTTTTAATGATCCAGTATTCAGTGCAATAGCCCCGGTATGACCCCTTTGAGATGTGATTTTCAACAGCTCCGGTAAATGACTTTTTAGTTCTTCCTCAGTGGTTTGTTCGTCCAAAGTAAAAGGACACTCACTGAAAGGGATTGATGCAGTCAGTTCATTCCCGGCGAGATCAACGACCGTATAGCTCAACTCATTTGAAAGTAAGGTGACATACAATATATTTGTTTGTAATGGTTTTTTCGGTGGCTGTAAACTTAGATCATAGCTTATTGCTTGGAAAAAATTTGCTAGGGATTTACTTTCGATTTCTTTAGGTACTTCAACGTGATGGTTTTTTATCCTGCCATTATTGTACTCTGCGGCAAGATATTGGGTAAATGACTGAAGAAAAGATTCATATAATGGTTCATTTGCCATGTACGTTATGAGCTGATAATAATCATCTTCTTCCGTTATTTTGTTGAAATCAGGAAAGCTTGTGTCTAATTTGTTTTGTACATATAAGAATTCAGTAAATAATTCATCGAATTGCTCAACAGTGATAATTCCTGCCAATTTTAAATGCTCTAGACTTAGTTCTTTCGATTTATTACGGGTTATATGTAGTGCAAATTTTTGTACAAAAAGGGAATAACGTGGATTATTCTGTAATTTCTCAATAGCATTTTGTAAACACTGTTGATGAAATACATCTTCTCCTATGCTCTGAATTATTTCATTTTGAATATCAATTTTTTGGTTTTGAGCATCTTGAAGAATGGCCAGAGCAACCTCTGGAGCGATATTATCCCATTGGTAGACTATCGCTTCTCTTATTTGCTGTGAATAACTCGTAGCAGATAAACCAATTGCACTGCGTAAAGTACGATGATGTTCATATCGCGGGAGGTCGCTAGAAGTCAAAGAGTCGAAGTTTATACGTTGCTTTGAGTATATTCTCGGCATAATTCTACCAACGTGTGCAATTAATAGACTAACAATTTAGCATAATATTATTAAGATTTTATTAATATAGACCTTTTTCGAGGAGTAGAGGCAATGGCTAAAGGAGTTGGTAAAAAAGATTGTGGTTCAATAGGTTGCGGTGCTTATCAAAAGCTACTGTTTAATGAGTAAGACGGGGATTTTGGAAATTCGCATGACATCCCCTGCAACACTTCCGGTTAGCAAATGATGAATTCTACTACGACCATGAGTGCCTATTACAATTAAATCAGCAGAGAACGCAGTTGCTTCCTCAACAAGTTTTTCCGCAATTTGTGATTTAGAAGGAGTTAATTGGGTGAGTTTCATTTCAAACTCAATTTTCGAACGACTAAGAATTTTTTTCATTGAGTTTAAAACTTCCTGTCCTTGTTTTTTTGTTAACTCAACAAAGGAGTCCCGATCAACATCCCCTTCATACAGAGTATCAATGATATGAACCACACATAGCTTGGAATTTTGATTCTTCGCAAGTTTAATGGCTTCTTTTAATGCTAGAGTGGATGAATTAGAATCATCAACGGGTACTATAATTTTTTTGTACATATCTGAGACTCTTACCAGTATTATATATTTAATAATACATTAGCTTTGCTTGCTTGCAATCATTCCTCTTGTTTATCTTTAATTCTTTATAATTTTTTGCAGTTATATCGTGTTTATACCCTCTATGAGTCAGGCCGTCTAACCCAATTGATGAGCCACTTGCCTTCATTGGTTTTTTCAAGACAGACGATTGTTCCTGGTATTAAGGCAATAATAGACCGTTCTTCATCTAGAAGTACTAGTTTACCAATTAATTTGCCCATAAAAGGCATATGCCCGACCAGCATGAGGTCATGAGTTTGTTGATTTATTTCGTTGGCTATAGGGTTTACATCATCAAGTGGTGATAGTCCATGGTGCAATTCAATTGTTTTGGAAAGATTTGAAGCTAATATTGCTGCAGTTTGTTCTGCTCTATGTTTACCACTATGAAATAAATGGGCGATTTCTATTTTTTGTCGAGCAATAAAATGACCTAAGTTCTCAATATCAGCAGTTCCTGTTTTACTCAGGGACTGTTGCGGATCAATTTCTTTTTTTAGACTTTCTCCATGCTGCACGAGATAGATTTTCATGGCGGCTCCTTGCTACCCGAAATTTTAGTCTAATTATAGTCTAATGAAATTAGACCTTAAAGCATCACGGTTATCTATAAAAAGAAAAGAACAATTTAGTCGGACGAAGAGTTCAGATGAATTTTGAACGTATTTTCAAGAAGATTATTTATCTATTATGGTTTGTTTATGACATCTATATATAATTTTTCCTGTAGCAATCTCAATGATTTCTCCTTCTGCCCCTGAATGCTCTAAATCACATTTTTCAGTCAGAAGTATCGTTAAAGATTCAATATTTGCTCCAGTTGTTGAGGAAATAATTGTATCCTCAATTTTAATCCTGGCTTCATAAGGATCGCTATCTTTAGCTGAGTCCATATTCCCCTACCTCCAATATCATACCCACTATATACATTATAGTGCAAACTTCTTCGGCACTTAGGAAAAATTCCAATCTCTTTTGTTAAGCTGTTTCCAGGAGCTTAGACTGTGTCTAAATGGAATGGATGGTTTGTGTTAAACAGACACAGGTGGTAAATCAATTTTAATAGTTCCTCCCCATGCAAGTCTTAGCGCATTTGCAATAGCAAGCACATCAATTACTTCTTGAAGAATTGCACCAGCCACTGGAGTAATATAGCCAAGAGCGGCGAAGCTCATCCCAATTATACTAAGGAGCATACCCCCAACAGCACTTTGTAAGGCAATCTTACGGACATTCAAACTCAGATGAATTAATTCATCAACTTTTTTCAATGTATTTTCCATAATTACGGCACCTGCTGCTTCAGAGGTAATATTGCTGCATTGTCCGAAGGCAATACCTACGGTTGCCGCTGTAAGGGCAGGTGCGTCATTAATGCCATCGCCCATAAATACTGTAGGTGCTTTTTTTCGTTCCTCTCGAACAATGGCGAGTTTTTGCTCAGGACTTTGTGAGGCACGAATTTCTTTTAGATTTAACTGGGCCGCTAAATATCGTACTTCGGATTCCCGATCACCAGAAACGACCATTATTTTTTTAAATTGATGTGACGGGGTTAAGTGGCTGATAAAGGATTTGCCTTCTTTACGAGGAGCATCATGAAAAATTAATGAAGCTGCGAATTGCTCATCGTAGAGAACAAGGCATTCTAATCCTGGAAATTCTGGTGGAAGTTCATTAGCAGATTGAGGCTGTTTGAGTAGAAATTTATTGCGACTAGTAACATATATATTATGGTTCGCTATGATGCCGGACAATCCTTGCCCCGGTTTTTCGGAAACATGAGAGGCTTCAAGAAATTGTAGTTTGCGTTCTTGAGCTGCTTTAAGAATGGCGGGAGCTAGGGGATGTTTTGAATAACGCTCAAGACTTGCTATGGATTGTAAAATGATATCGGCAGTAAGATGTGTGTTTTTGGCAAGATAAATTTCTGACAACGTAGGTTTCCCATAGGTTAGAGTGCCGGTTTTATCAAAAATTGCAGTCTGACATGTAGGCAATTGTTCAAGAACGGTGGGATCACGAATAATAATACTTTGTTTTGCAGCCATTGAAATGGCGCTAATTAAGGTAATAGGAATTGCAATGAGTAAAGGACAGGGTGTAGCAATGACGACCACAGCAAGAAAACGCATTGCTTCTCCCGAGAAGTACCAAGCAACACATGCAAAAATCAAGGCTAAAGGAGCAAAAATTGCTCCAATTTGATCTCCTAATCGTCGTAAAGAAGGTTTTTTTTGTTCTGCTTCTTTAAGGACTTCGACAATCGCTGCATATCGTGAATCAGAAGATAATCTCGTCGCTTTAATGGTTAGAGGGGAATCCCCATTAATTGCACCGGAAATTACAGCGGTTCCCGGAGCTTTGGACATCATATAAGGTTCACCAGTCAAATAAGATTCATCCATAACCCCATGACCCTCGAGAACGGTACCATCAACCGGGCAAATTTCATAAGGATATACCACGATATTATCATCAACCCGAATATCAGCTAATGTGATGTCTTCAATTTGGTCTTTAACTTTTCGATGAGCTTTAGTAGGCATACGCTGTGCAAGAGCCATCAATACCGAAGAAGCTTTACGCATCGCATATTGTTCTAATGTTTGTCCGCCAGCCAACATCAGGATAATCAACGCCACCGCTAAATATTCATGCAGAAAAGTACCGGCGACGAGTGCAATTGCTGCCAAGGAGTCGGCCCCTAAATTTCCTCGAATCAATTTGAATATAATTTGTAACAATAAGGGTATCCCACCGATGAATATAATAATCAATAAAGGGATTTCTGCTCGAGGAAAAGCCATTATTTTCATTATGATATATAGAGAAATTGCAGCGAGGGATAGGAAAACCAAAATCATTTTCCATTTTGAAGTCGTAAGACTGGAGAGGTCCATTGTTTCTGATTTTAAAATTTTATATCTTCAATCATAGTTAATGGGAAGTAAGTATTCAAGCCTGGGTGTCTGGTAATCTAGGCATGATCCGAGAAATCTGTGTTAGGAAAACCTGGGCTTCGCTACGCTTCACCCAGGCTGCCGAGGATTAATTACATAGACTTTTATAAGCAGCAACCAAGCTGTTTGGATTGGAAACAGGTAAGTCTGTATCCGCACTCCACATAATGGCGCCTTTAAGTTGTTTACTCTTAATAAATCTACATACAGACTTAACTACCTCTGGTGATTGATAGCCAACAAATTGTTTGGCTGTTGAATTGTAGAGGTAAGAACCAGTAATGAACGAATTATTGTTTTGATCCATGGCATTTATATGAATAATCTTGTAATTCAGCTGTTTCACCAATTTATCCACGGATTTATAAGGCAATAGACCATCTTGAATTGAATATTCAGAAGCAAAATGACTGGCACCTGTCCAAGGTTGTTCAAAACCTGGAAGGGCGGTGTTGTCGCCTGTATTTACCCCTGAAAAACCACGTCCGTAGGCAGCTAAACCTACTTGTAATTTGGCTTTGGGCATTCCATATGCGAGAACTTGTTCGGTGATGGAGTCCGTTGCATAGTTAATCGCAAATTCATCTTTACGGCTGGTATCGGGTTGCTTCAGATAAGCATGAACTGCGGTATAAGGATCACTGCTTTGTGACCAGGGACCATGTAAATCATAAGTCATCAAATTAACGCTATCAACATAATTTGCGATTTGTTTAAACCAACCACCATCTACTGATTGGTTAATCTTTTCCAAATACTCTTTATTTACGGTAATGGTTACTGAAATATAAGCATCTTTTCCTAAAGTTTGACGACTGGCTTTGACTAAATCAAAAAGGTGTTTGTAGTCAGCCAATGTATTTGCATCAGGAGGTAATTGACCACCTGTTTGTAGATCAATAGGGGGTTCGAAATCATAATCAATTCCTTTTAAATTTTTAAAATGATTCATCCATGATTTGAATTGATTTAGGAATTTATTTTGATTAGCAAATATGGCTGCAAATGTGGCAGTACTAATTCCTTTATTATCGGGGGTATTTGCTCCACCAATGGCAATAATTCGTTTTGCGGTATATTTATTGGAATTTATAAAAGCACCAAAGCTGTTAAGTTGCCCTACACCTTTTTGGTCCGTGTAATTAAATAATTCTTTTTGGCCTGTATTGCCATTCATTTGTACCGAAGCACAACTTCCTTGATTCGCGGTGCAAAAATTAAGAAAATCTTTAGTCTCCGGAGGCAAAGGTGATATCCATGAACCCTCAAGAGGCAACTCACCCCAGAGATCAGCAAAATGCATTAAACCATCCCAACTGGAGGGAATTTGGTAAAGGGCTTGATTGGGATCCTTACTATTCCAAACTTGTAGAAAACTCCAGGCGATGACATCAGCCTTATTAAATTGAGCAACCATTTCAGGATTAGAAACATAAGCCAATTGTCCATAGGGGCGACCAATTTTATAAGCACCGTCATATTCATAAGGGTTTTGCCCATACATGGACCAATTGGTGGTGTATAAGGTTAAAGCAGCATTTGCTACAGCGGGAATAAGAAACACAGAGAGAGTGATTATTTGTATAATTTTCTTTAAAGTCATTATCTTCCTCCAATGAGACAGGAAGTTAAATTTTAATCCGTATGATTAATAAATAACCACTGTCAATTATGACAGGGGTCATAATGTTAATAATTGGAATTCCAATGCCTTTGCCAAAGATTGGTATTTATTTTTGGTTCCTAGTTTTCTATTGATTTTTTGAATATGAAAATTAATCGTTCTCTCACTGATCTCAAGACGTTGCGACATCTCTTTAACAGAACACTGTTCAGCAATTAACAACAAGCATTGAATTTCGCGTTGAGTTAAGTGAAAGGATTCTTTTTCGCTCACCTGATCTAATAGATGCGTCTGAATGTAGTGATAGTAAAGATGTGCTGCGACAAAGAATTCATATTGAGCTCGGTTGTCTTTCAAATGACATTGTTGGTTTTGCATTTGTACTAATAATAGGATTGCAAAATTATTATGCGGACCATGAATTGGAATTGATAAACCTGATTCCGCACCGAAGGCGATCGAGTCTTCTCGCATTTTTCGTTCTGAGAAAGTTGTTGCCTGTGCTAATTGTTGCTTTAAATTCCAATAAATAGGCAAGTGATTATTATAAACAAAATTCAGTGTGCTATCGATATTTTGGTATTGCTCCGCAAGATAATGCTGGTGCCAGGATTTGAAATTGGCAGAACACATATCATATTTTAAACGATTCGCTGAATTGGGGTGATAGGCATAATAAGTGAACGAAAAGGTTGTTATATCTTTCTTGCTTAAATAAGAACCCAAGGCATGATCACATTCAGATAGGGAGGAAGCTTGCACCAATTCATTTTCTAATAATACAAGCAAATTACTCATATCGATTCATCGCTCTATGGGTAATAAAAAGGAGCGCTAGATTGGCTGCAAAAATATAGAGAAAAAAACCGGAATAACCTAGTTTTTGTTCTATCCAACCACTAAAAGCGCCAAAAAATACATAACTTAAAGCCATGATTGAAGTACAGATAGTATACATAGACATTGGATAATTACTTCTATTGGCAATCATTAAGAGATAGCCCATATAAGTCCCATTAGCTAAGCCTACTGTAAATTGACTCGACAAAATGACTAAATAGATTAGTACTTGATGTACACGAAAAAAAGGAAATAAAAGAAAAAGCAAATGGCCTAGAAGGAGGAATAATGTCACATTTTTTAGGCACTTTTTGAGGGCATAACGTGTAATAAGCCAGCCTGAAACAAAGATCCCCAACATCAGAAATAGACTGCCAAATATACCATAGAGCTGGCCAACTTGAGATATATTGAGTCCTAATCCTCCTTTATCTAACAAATATAAAGGAATAATTTTTTGCATTTGCGCTTCGGAAAAATTGTATAAAAAGATAAAGAGCAGTATGGAATAAATTTGAGTATCGAAAAAAAGTGTTTTAAAAATTGTCCAATAATTCAGATGAAACAAGTCCACTTTGTTCTGGATTTCCGGGATTTGGATTTTATGAAAAAAGGTAAGTAAAAATCCAATAATGAATAAGGTAAAGAAAAATATTTGCCATGCATTAATTTTATAATATACAGCTAAACCGCCCATAAGAGCTAACAATCCACCTTTAATCAGTAATCGACCCATTTGATAAAAAAAGCTGCGGAAAGCCACATATTTTTTTTGCTCTTCATCATTTAAATTAAGCAAGTAAATACCGTCAGAAACAATATCATGGAGCGAAGAAATAAAAGCAAGACCCGCAAAACCGATTGAACTAATCACTAGAAAATAGGGATTTTCGACACAAAATGCCAATAGCATAAAAATTAGAGATATAAAGGTTTGAGCATACAATGTTAATTTTTTTTTCGTAGCAACCTGCTCAAGAAAAGGAGCAAAAAGAGGCTTAATTGTCCAGGGTAGCATGAATAAGCTTGTTAAAAATGCTGCTTGGGTATTATTCATTCCATATTGCTGGTACATAATGGTTGCAATCAAGGTAACAACCACATAGGGTATACTTTGAAAAAAATAGAGACTGGCTATCCATTGGTAATTGTTAGATACTGAGGAAAACACGGGTTAGTTCCAAATTGATTGTTGCCCACATTGTAACATAATTGTACATCAATAAAAAATGAAAGCCCTAAACCCTATTATTAACCGATTTTATTTGATCCCTTACTTAGATGGGTTCCATTATAATTTGATATTCTACTTCAGAAGAAACTTCCAGTTCCTTTTTCATTTTGGCAATATAGACATCCAGAGGCAGATCTTGTTCTTCTGTATTTTGGATAATTAGGTTTTTGATGCGTTCTGCAATTAATAACATATCTTGAGCACAAACTGTGTTGACTTTATATTTGAATAAAGGATTCTTATTAATATATGAGATCATTTCCTCCATGTTTGCAGGGACTTTTACCTCGACGATGGGTTGGGCGGTATATAATTCCATATAGATGCTTTCTTTCTCTAAATTAGGAACACTGGGGTTAAGCAGTCGAGCCAATTTTCGCAAATGTTCTGATAGATTTGTTTTTAAGGACTTTGCGTCCTTCAACCATGCCGCAAGAGAAAACGAGTTATCTTCCATCTGATAGGCTACATTGGATTGATATACATACCCCCAAACTCCTTGAGATGTTTTTTCACAAGCCAGCATGACATAGGAATGTCCTGGTATTTCAATGCGAACAACGGTTGGTAAGTCCTTCTCGAGCTCTTTGTCCAGACTCTGAAGAGTGGTTTTTTCGTTCTTGGAGATAATCATTGCATCCCCAGTCATTAAAGTACAAAATGCATTTGCAATATCACCACAGCCAACAGGGGCAAAAATAGCGTGTTCTATGGAGATATCGAGTAAATTATTTTTTTCCATTGTTAACAGAATTTTAACTGTAGATTCCAAGTCTACACCGCAAAGAGCTAAGTAGAGTTTAGCATCTGCTGCGCTATTAAATCGTTTTTCATATGCGTCCAATACTAGTTTACGAAACGTGGAATCAAAGTGATCTGGAGAATAGGAGTTGGACGGTGCGAAAAAAGCAGGTTTGCTTTGCATGAAAATGGAATGAAGTTATATATTGTTATACAATATTGCAACTTTTTGATATTTGTGGCAAGAATTTTAATTAATTAAATATTTATTATGTTTAAATCGAATTATAAATTTTTTATAGAAATCAATACGTTTAAGATCCACGTTGAATCCATACTCAATCGGTTGAGAAAACAAAAGGATCCTAATGTAATTAATTCAATTCAGGTTATTATTGATGGGAAATCGCATGATTTCATATCGGGAGAAATTGCGCTTTTGGAGGATCTTTTGAATCATCCAGAACACTATATCAAGAATATAAATACTCAAAGTAAAATAAATATTTGTGCTGAAGTTAAAGAAATTTTAGAGACTTTTATCCTTGAGATTAACGAAGAAGTAGTTGCTACTAGGCCCGGAGCACACGCTTGAAAAAAGTGGTTACGTGCAAAGTTACTGAATTTTTTCCATTTCTTTAAGTAGGAATATCTTCTTCCTCAATCCAATAATCACTAGGGCCACCTGGCGGTGTAGGACGTCTTGGCATGGGGGTAGGATGAAATTTTGCTGCTTGTTCATTTCCTGTAATACGAGTAGTTTCTTTTTTCCGATGAGTAGCGATCGTTTTATTTAAAGTATCAATTAAGTATTGTTCTTTAAATAAAAATAACAGATCGTCATTTCCTAGGGTGTAATCTAGTTCGCATTTACCCACCATGAATAAATTCGCATCATTTTTATCATTAAAATTGGCGATTCTTTTCTTTGTTAATGCATTCTCTATTTTAATGAGTACGTGGAATGTAAACTGAATGAAATTGAGATCCCCATTTCCCTCCGCATATTTTGCATAGGAAACAGAGATATTTTCCCTATTAAATTCTTGTAATAAATCAGAATCATCATAGAGCCTGAAGATAATTCTTTGCTTTCCAAGCTCAGAGTGAGCAATTTTCTTTGCGATAAAAATGCGTGTGTCACTTAAGTCACTAAATTCGGCAATTACTTTTTCTTCGCCTCGAGCAAATTGGGCGGTAATTTTATATTGCATAAGCCCATGAATCGGTATTGAAATGTATCTTTAAACAAACCAGAATAAAAAAATAGCATCATAAATTAATCATATTGCTCAAATATTATACTATAATAGTCTAAGGTTTGTAAAGTGATACTTGGCTGAAGTATATATTCTTATTTATGAAATAGGACAGAGAATTTTTACCCAAGGAAAGGAGAACTTAGTGAAAAAATTTGTTTTGGTGTCTTATGAAAAAAATAGATTTGGTTGTGGTAAAGCCCGCCCATTTAAGTAGTAAGCAAAAATCCGATTATGTAACACTTCATCAAGAGTATTTATTTTTAGACAAGGAGACTTTGCTGGATTATGTGGCTCCAAGAGATTATGTACTTTTATTTTACGATAAGAAAACAAAAAAACTCGTTTCAACCATAGGTGTTTCTATAATACATTTTAAAAAGGATGTGCTGGTTTATTTTGGAAACGTGGTTGTTGATACCTCTTATAAGCACTCGGGTATTATTTCATATGCCATGACAAAACACGTTTTAAAATTATTTTTATTATACCCTTTTAAGAATAAATATTGTTGCGGTTTGGCTTCATCGTCGGGTACCTTGGAATATTCTCTAAAATACCCTCCCTCATGGCCCAATCCAAAAGAAAAAACACCCCCTCATGTCATACAATTAATGCTCGATACCTTAAAAAAACTAAACATTGACAGATATCGACTAGAACATGGGAATGTAATCACCTACAACTTATCTGAAAAAATAAATTCTACCTTTCACAAACAAGCACGTTCTTCTTCTAAAATGGATAAGTACTTCAATAAGATTAATCCTCATTCTGAACAAGGGGAGCAGGTTTTTTTCCTAAATCCAATTACGATCCAAAATACAGTGAATCTTGCAGTACGGGGATTTCATAACCATTTGATAAAACACCCCAAACTTTATCACAAAATCATGAAATGTAAGGCTACGAAACCTCTTTATACGATTGTTCTTTTAACTATAACAATGATAAAAATCAAATTAATTAAATAAAAAAGGAATATAATTTAAAAAGATGAGGAATATCGAAATGACAAGGAACTAATTATGGAGCATGAGCAGTTTGATTATCGGAACGCTTTTACTCGTAACATCGGTTGGCTTACTGAAGAAGAGCAAGTTTTTCTTAGAACAAAAAAAATTGCTATCGCAGGACTTGGTGGAGTGGGTGGAATTCATTTACTCACCTTAATTCGTCTAGGCATTGAACAATTTCATCTTGCCGAGATGGATACTTTTGAAATCCAGAATTTTAATAGACAAGTTGGAGCGACCGTTGATTCTCTTCACCAGCCAAAAATGGATGTACTTGTCGAAATGGCTAAAAACATCAACCCCAATGTAAAAATTACCTGTTTTAAAGAAGGTATTAATCAACATAATATCAATGAATTTCTCTGTGGGGTGGATCTCTATGTAGATGGTTTGGATTTTTTTGTTTTAGATATAAGAGCCCAAGTATTTAAACGCGCTTATGAAATGAATATTCCGGCAATTACTGCGGGGCCTATAGGAATGGGGACGTGTTATTTAGTGATAATGCCAGGTCAAATGACGTTTGAAGAGTACTTTCAATTTAATGGGTATCATCTCAAAGACCTTCCAGTACGATTTTTAGTTGGACTCAACCCCAAGCTATTTAATCGCCATTACTTAGTTGATCCGAGCCGTGTTAATTTCGATTTAGAAAGGGGGCCCTCAACGATAATTGCCTGTCAGTTATGCGCCGGCGTTATGGGTGCTGAAGCGTTGAAAATATTACTTCACCGAGGTACTATTTATGCATTACCAAGATATCATATATTTGACCCGTATCTATGCAAACATCGTATAGGGTGGATGCCTTGGGGAAATCGAAATCCAGTACAAAGATTGAAAATTGCTCTAATGAAAAAACGCTTAAGTTCTTCGAGTCTAGAAAAGGGCGATTTTTTATCAGAAACCTCCACAACAGTTGAAAAAATTTTAGAGCTTGCTCGTTGGGCACCTAGCGGTGACAATTCACAGCCCTGGCGATTTATACTGGTTAGTCCTTCACAAATTAGAGTGGTAATTAATAATGAAACGTCAACCAATTGTTATGATTATGGAGGTATACCTACCTTAATTTCAGGTGGATTCTTGCTTGAGACATTAAAAATTGCTGCGAGTTTATTTGGGTTGGAGATTAAGTATCAAATCGAATCTCACTCAAGTACACAACACCAAATTTCAGTTACATTCCATAAGAAATCTAAAATAAAACCAGACCCATTAGCTTATTGCATCAAAATAAGATCGGTGGATCGGGGTATTTATAAGCGATTAAAATTAACCAGTAATGCCAAAAAGCTTTTAATCGAATCAGTAGGAAATGAGTTTGATATTATATGGCTAGAATCGCTGAGAGAGAAAATTTCTATAGCAAAACTCACCATGTTGGCTACAAAATTACGGATGACAATGCCAGAACTTTTTCCCATTCATCAGCAAGTATTCTCCCCCGAAAATCGAGCCCAACAAGGCATACCGATAGCTGCTACAGGTATTAATCCTTTAACTCAACGAATCATGAAATGGGCCCTTAAATCATGGTCTCGAATTTCGACTTTAAATAAATTAGGTGCAATACAAACCAATCAATTCGAATTAGACCTCCTTCCAAGCTTATTTTGCAGCGCTCATTTTTTTCTTATTCCCAAAAGCTCAATTGATGAAAACGAGTATTTTCTTAAAGTGGGTGCTGCTATGCAACGATTTTGGTTAACTGCTACTCAATTAGGTTTAGTCATGCAACCTAACTTTGCACCACTCATGTTTCAATATTATGCTGATGCCCAAACCGAATTTTCACAATTAAAATTCTCACAGAATATAGCTCTTAAAATCTCCAAAAATCTACGTGTACTTTCTCATGAAAATACCGTCTTATTTCTTGGTCGAATCGGATACCCTCAGCAAAAACAAACCAAGGTACGATCTCTTAGAAAATCTGTTGATGATCTTCTTCTCAAAGAGAACCCATGAAATGTAAGGAACTTTAGGACTGTTTGATTATTTGCACATAATTTGTTCCATCTTCACCAACGACTACCCCATGGATTTCAGTGGCAAAACCTGGAAGCACTTTTCCTATATCATCTAACATAAGTAAAAAATCAAGAATCAATTCGCAATCATCTGTGATTTGTTCTCCGGGCATAATTAAAGGAATACCAGGAGGATAGGGCAAGATCATGACAGCAGAAATTTTATCTTTTAATTGTGCTAAAGGTATAAGTTGTGTTTCTTGCCGAATAAGCTTTTGATATGCCTGATGAGGGGTCATAACTACTTTAGGTAGTGTGTCAAAAGCATGGTACATCACCTTGGGTAAATGATGCTTTAACATCAAATTATGAAGGGTGTTAGCCAGGCTTTGAATGGACATTGTTTCATAAAAATCAGGATGTGCTTGATGCAGTTGCGGGATAACGATTTTAACTGGCGCGTTTTCATCATAAAGTTGTTTGAATTTATTTAAAGCTGCCAATAGAGCCATTGATTTGGCTCGAGTGATTCCTAGGCTAAATAAAAACAACATCGAGTAGGGACCCGTTTTTTCAACAATGATTCCATGAGATGCAAGAAACTTTTCCACAATAGCAGCGGGAATACCCCAAGCATCGAGTTCATCATTCTTGATTCCTGGTACTAGAACGGTCACCTTAATTGGATCTAAAAATAAATGATCTTCGTCGACTTCATGAAAACCGTGCCATTTTTCGTTGGGTTTTAAGGGGAAACAAGATGCTTTGTTTTCTAAGGCCGGTTGCCATACATCAAAAAACCAATCGGGACTTTGTGTTTTCAATCGTTTTATTTCTGTTCGAAAATCTAATGCCAATTCAATTGCTTCATTGATTAAATCATAACCATGGGTTCCTGCCATCATCGCAGCCGAAACCTCGCAACTTGAAACAAGAGGATAGAAAGGAGAAGTACTCATATGCATCATATAATTTGTGTTCAAAATGTGTTCATTATAATTCCCTTTAATGTGGATCATGGATGATTGGCTAAAAGCGGCTAATAGCTTATGGGTTGATTGGGTTTCAAAAATGACCTGATCTTTTTGAGGCATTAAACTGAGCCCGAATTTTCCAGCATAGATAGGATGGAAATGGGTATATGGAACCCAGGCGCTATCAAAATGTAAATGCTTTACTTTGAGCTCATTTTGAATTTGTTCAACCTTATAAAGTAAACCATCATAAGTAGAGTTCGTGATTACAGCATAAGTAGGCCAGGTTACTGCTTGGGGATGTTCTAGAATTTTGTCGTGAATTGCTTGTTCAGTATATTCCGATTTGGGAATTCCTCCCAGTATTCCATAAGTGTTTCGTGTAGGTTTCAAATAAATGGGAATGACATCGACCATCATTAAGAACTGGGCAATCGATTTATGACAATTCCGGTCCACAATGACGGTATCTCCCGAAGTTGCCGAATACATACCTACTATTTTATTGGATGTTGATGTACCGTTGGTTACAATTAATGAACGATCGCTTTTAAATACATTTGCTATAAATTGCTCGGCTTCACGTTGAGGGCCGGAATGCTCCAATAAGCTTCCGAGTTCTTCTATTGATACTGAAAGATCGGCGCGAAAAATATTTTTACCATAAAAATCATAAAATGCAGCACTGGTTGGATTTTTTTGAAATGCAGTTCCACCTAAATGTCCTGGAGTGCAGAATGCATAATTTAATTCTTGCACATAATGCATAAGTGCTTTAGTGAAAGGGGGTAAAATTGCATGCCGGTATTTTTCAATGGCGAGCAATATGCGTTTGAAATCATCATGTGCCAAATTAGCATCATATTGCAAAAAATCCAAATTAAGGACAAAGTCACTGAGATTGATGTCAATTGATGCATGCTTATTGGTCATGGCAAAAACAGGTAATAACTTATTATGATTTGAAAAATGATGTAAATCATCGAATCCAAAGTCATCCCAATCATAAAGAATGGTAACAATTCGTGGATTTAAGCTGCTTACATCGTAGGCATCTTTTAATGAAGTACATAGGGTAATCTCGTAATTTTTTTGTATTAAAAAATTTTCAAGCATACTGATAAAATGCTTCTTGTATTCTTCAATCCCTTGCGCATACACAATAAGAATATGATTCATCGGGTGTCCTTTTACCTCAATTAGTTTCCAAAAATGTACTTTAGCCTATTCGACGTAAAGGGTATATTTTTTATGAATTTTAAGAACTATGTGTCTCAATAAAGTTATGGATTTCGGGAATAATAATGTTGCGGAATTTCTTGCCGTTAAATAATCCATAATGTCCCACTCCTTCCGCAAGAAGATATTTTTTCATGGAGTCAGGTAAATTTTTACATAAACCTAGTACCGATTTTGTTTGTCCGACTCCCGTTATATCATCTCGCTCACCCTCTATTGCCAGAATGGAAGTGGTTTTTATATCGTGTAAACGCACATTATGACCGCGCGATTTATAGCGACCCGTGGTGAGCAGTTTTTCTTGAAATACTGTATTTATTGTTTGCATGTAAAATTCAGCAGTCAGATCCATGGTTGAAAAATATTCGAGATAAAATTTTATTATCTTAAAGGCGGCTTCTTTTTGATTGTCTGCGTAGCGATCAACTGCCTTTTGGAGTGATTCCATATGACGCTGAAAATTCATACTCATAAAACCAGCAAGTTGCATAAAGCCAGGGTAGACAAGTCGCATCGCCCCTGGAAAACGAGAGGGTACAATCGAGATTACATTTTGTTGAAACCAGTCATCTCCTCGGGAAGCTGCTAACTCGTTTAGTAAGGTAGGGGATTGACTCGTATCAATTGGTCCTCCCAGTAATATTGCTGTGCGGGGAAGATTGGGTGAATTATTAGTAGACATGAGTGCCACGGCAGCTAAAACAGGAACTGTAGGCTGACAAACTGCCATTACGTTTAAATTGGGTGCGAGCAAATTAAAATAAGAAATGATGTAATTGATGAAATCATCTAAATCAAACGAACCTTCAGTTAAGGGTACATCACGAGCATTTTTCCAATCCGTAATATAAACATCGTATAAAGGCAGTAAATTTCTAACGGTGTCGCGTAACAGAGTTGCATAGTGTCCTGACATGGGCGCAACCACAAGTAATTTAGGCAAATTCAAATGTTCCGCATTAATTTTTTTAAAACGAATTAGATTACAAAAACTTTTCCTATCAATAAGTTCCTCTTGAACATCGTAATACTCATCTTGAATTTTGACGTCATTAATTTCAAATTTGGGTTTGTCGTATACATTAGTAATAATGTGAAAAATATAAGAGTAGCCCGATAGTCTGCGGAAATGGCTGGAACTTGCCTCTATAATTTTTTTCAACGCTTTTTGATCATCAACAGAAGCATAGGGAATGTTAACGGGTAAATTAATATTGTCAGAAATTCTGCGCAAACGTTTTGCTACAGTGTCAAAATAATCTGAATAAGGTTGGAGTAAGCGCATATTAAAATCATAGATATTGTAAAGATAACGATTATCAAGAGGATTAAAAAACATGTACGTACCTCGCATATTTTAGGATGGTGCAACGCAATACTAAATTAATATACACAAAATTATAAAATAGCAAATCTTTCTATTTTATATCCGTTTACGAGAGCTAACTTTTCGACCAACACTGAGCATAATAATAACAGTCTCGGATCTCTTCTTGGATTAAAGGCGCCGGTATCCCGGCCCGAAATGGAGCGATAAGCATTTTAGTACTGATAAGACGTTGTTGAATCAGGGTTATCAGAGTATCTGCGTTTTGTTTCGGTTTTCCATAGAACTCGGTATTCAAGTGAGTTTTTAGTTCATGAGCTTGTAAGGTGGAGTCTAGAGTGAATGCGTTCTCTGATTGCATTAATACCTCTTCCAATAAATGAGGATTTTGTGCCATATTTTTTTCTGCGACAGTAATGGCCTGACAAAAGCCATCGAGCATAGTACGACTAATCATATCCTCCCCAGACATATTGAATAAATCAGGGATTATTGTATGCGGTAAAAGGGGTCCTACCAATTTATCAAAGGGCAGGGCATAACCGTGGCGATAATGATCACGATAGTTTTGTCCAAAAAATGAATAACTGATGCTCTTAGTCGGAGAAAAACTGGGATCATCCAACGCCAACGTATCAGCATGACGCCCTTTGTAACTCAGAATACCCGCACAACCAAAATCCACAATTGCAGCGCGTTTGCTTCCATCACTTTCCACACAATAGCCTGAGTTAAGTAGTTTGGAGTTTAATATATCCCATAAGTTAAAAACTAACGCCACTGCATATAATTGGCCAAGAATTTTTGCTTCTTCTAAGGTGAGTGATAAATTTGCTCGTGTAGGCAAGTAATTGCGATCAAATAATGGGGCGGTCTTGATTGTTTCTTTTTGTGATAAAAATTCAGAGAAACCCTTGATGAATTTGGAGATGACCCCAATTGATCGGTCCTTATCAATATGTAGATGGTTTTCGGGGACAACTAGAATATCGGCAAACATTTTTTTTGCCAAACGTGGAATCAAAACTTCGAGGAAAGCACCTTCAAGCTTTATTGAAAAAATATGTTCCATCGCATCAAAAGAAGGATTATTTAGTTCTTCATGAGAAAGATACCCTTTGAATACATCGTTTACAGTTAAGGCATCCGGTTTTTTGATTAGATAATAAGCACCAAATGAGTCAGATAATATTTTTTTTTCGGTAATCCCCTTGGATAAGGATGAAGCAATTAGAGGGGGTAACTCTTCTTTATTTACTTCTATGAGTTCGATATTATGAGGAAGCTTTGGCATGATTGATCTCCCCAAAAAAATACTTAAAATCAATCGCATCCTCACTCGAATGCGATTTAAATGATAGCTATGAAGAACTAAGCTCCCATGTATTGACCACCATTAATATCCAAGTTCGACCCAGTGATAAATCCTGCTTCCTCACCGACTAAAAAAGAAACTGCATTGGCTATTTCTTCTGGTTTACCTAGTCGTCCAACAGGAATACCGCTTGTAATCTTATCGAGTACTTCTTTTTTTAACGTAGTAATCATCGATGTTTCAATATAGCCAGGAGAAATAGTATTTACTGTAATTCCTTTATTTGCAACTTCCAAAGCCAAGCTCTTGGCAAACCCAAATAAAGCAGATTTTGTAGCAGCATAATTGCATTGACCAAATTGACCTTTCCGACCATTAATTGATGAAATACAAACAATACGCCCATAATTTTTCTCAATCATGAAGGGAAGCACATTCCGTGTAATATTGAACGTACTCGTTAAATTCGCATCAATTACTTGTTGCCAATGGTGAGGTTCCATTTTTTTTAGGTTCACATCACAGGTAGCCCCGGCATTATTGATCAAAATATCAATACGGCCAAAACGCTCAATAATTGAACTGGTGAGTGATTCACAATCAGTAAAATTAACCAGATTAGCAAAGAGAATTTCGATATCATGTCCGGATTTTTTTTGAAGGGTTTGCCACTGCAATACTTCATCATGTTTACCATTTTTAAAGTAACAAGCAACTACTTTATAATTCGTTGCGAGACGTCTACAAATTGCAGTACCTATTCCTCCGGTTCCTCCTGTAACAACTGCTATCTTTTTCTCCATGCATGATTCTCCTGGTGAATTGGATATTACTTCTTTTTAATGCTAGATTAAGTGGGTTCGATATTATTCAAAAATTTATCGTAAAATGACTAGTTAGCCTTTACCTTGGCTGAAGCTGGGGTAAACCCTAGATTAGAAAGCGAAATAGAATAAGGAGTTTTAATCACTTTTAAATCATTTTGTTTTGCTATGTGGGAAACGTGATGATTTTTGCTCCAGTATTTATATTTTTTATTTCAAGGAAGTAAAGATGGATTTTGCTAATTCGGCTGTTTTTGTAGTGGATGATGATCCAGAAATTTGTCAATCATTCCGGTGGTTATTTGAGTCTGTAAATATTCCAGTACGCACTTATGAAAATGCTGAAGCATTTCTTGATAGTTATGATTCCATGCAAAAAGGATGTTTGATTATCGACGTGCGGATGCCGCTTATGAGTGGTTTAGAATTGCTCGAGCATCTTAATGCATCCAGAAATCAGCTTTCAATCATCATGATCACGGGCTATGGGGACATTCCAATGGCCGTACGAGCGATGAAAGCAGGGGCTACTGATTTTATTCTTAAGCCTGTAAATCATCAGCATTTACTGGAAATTACTCAAAAATGCCTTAAAAAAATCCACTCCCATTCTCTTCAACCGCAATCTGATTTTTATGAACGGTTAGAACGTTTGACTAAACGTGAGCGCCAGGTGATGGATTTAGTAATTGAAGGAAAATTAAATAAACAAATAGCTCATACCCTTGATATTTCTATATCTACAGTAGAAGTTCACCGTGCGAACGTGATGCGTAAAATGGGAACTAAGACTCTAGCTGAGCTTATAAAAATTAATTTACTCCATACTCTGGTGGTTACTGAGCATTCTAACTCCTTAATCGAAACGTCATAATGTGTATGAGTTTGTTAAAATACGACTCTTAAATAACCATAATGATAAAATAGTTTTAATCTGGCTAAAAAGTGATATTATCTTGTTTTTTTAGATATCAGGAATGTATTATGGCAAGATTTCCAAATAAAACAGCTTTTGAGCTTCGTCAATATTTTAAGAGCCTAGATTTGCCCCAATTAATCAAAATTAATCGAGAATATGGACCTCATTTTATTTCGATTGAAGATAGAATTGATCAACACAAGGCGACAATAAAAATTTTATCGGAGCGTTTATCAAAGCTTAAAGAGAATCAACGAGCACATGAGCTAACATTTGAAAAGGTCGTAGAAGCGGAGGCTGGGTTTCAACAAACCCTTAAGGGAGTGCTTTGTGACACGGATCAAACTGACCGATATCTTGGAAGACAAGCGGCAGGTTTTTCTCCCCTGACTTCTTATGAACATCATGCACTGACTCTACTCACTGAAATTGCACAAACTTCTGATAGAGTAAGTGGCTTGAATCAATGTATTGCGGATTTGGAGCAAAGGAAAACTGCTGCCGTGAGTGAATTAAAAATTTTAAATAAGGTTATTGAGGAAAAGAGACGGGCCTTAAGAATAGAACCAATGTTTGCATGTAAACCCAATTAGTGATTGCAAGTAATTTTTTTTGAAGGTACACAAAAGAGGTGGGCAAGGTACTTGTTGTAGTACACTCAAGTACTTTGTCTAAACTTTTCGAATCAAAGAGATGGTCACTCTGTATCTTCCGTATAAATAAAATTTTTTTTTGCCTTATCCATTAGGACTTTAAACTGTTGTAAATGTTTTTCAGTAGTTGAGGATGAGTGTAAAACAAACTCCGAAACACACAATGCAAATAAAAGCCTGCGTATATCCCAAATTGTTTCCTGAAAGATATCCACTCGTTTTTTGGTCTCTTGGTTTATTTTAACTTCAAGTTTTAAATTTTCAGAGCTTATCGCGATCGGGGTACAATTTTTGATTACCTCGTTACGTAATTTTTCAACAAAAAGAAAAGTATTAATTTTTTGTTCCCGACATTTGACTATTTCTTGCATCATATCGTTAAAAAAATTGTATACCATTAATTGATGAAATAAATAAAGTTTTTGAGAGTAACGATAAGCTTGAAATAAAAAATAATCACCAACTAAAACAATAAAGATACCAATTAATGTGCAAATACCACGATTTAGTACCATTTCAAATGGTCCTTGAGGAGAATTTGCTTCAGTGGTTTGTGCTAAGAGTAAAAAGACTACTAAAGTGATAAAAAAAACACTAATGTCGTAGCGTCTGGTATTTAATGAAGAAACCGCAAGTCCTATGATACTGATAATAAATACGACAGGAATTAATCGATAATTCAACTGCATTAGATAAATTAGGGGAATTAAAATCGTTAAGGCTGCAAAAGTACCTCCAATGCGATGAATTGCCCGTCTGATAATAAAGCCAGGTTCAATTCCTGCGCTGATGACGATGACTGTCAGTAAAACCCACCATTTATGAGGGATTGTTGTAAATAAATAAATCCACATGGCAACCATAAACATGATTGCCAATTGCGTAAATCGTGCATAATCAAGCTTTTTTTTCAGTTTTGCCGCAGAGAGCATAATTTATTCCAATGGATAAACGCTTGCTGTAAACAACGTACAATATGATGCTGTAATTTTGTTTGAGGTTCTATAGGAAGTGATGGGGTTCCGCAGGGCGTATAGGTCCCCATGTTTTTTCTCAGCTTAAATAGATTATTCTTTACACCGTTCCAAAACACCTCATTTTTTGTCTCATAATATAAATTGTCTAATGCATGTTGAATATTTCTGATGTTTATTGAAACACGATAACTTTGCATTAAATATTTCTTGGGGAGCATTCGTCGGTAATTTCGCACCATTCCCAAATGGAGAATTTCTTCCCCTATAGGACTTTTTTGATCCTGATTGAACGCCGTTTCAATATCTTTTTCAAGGTATTGAATGAATTTTTGCAAACCTTTGTTCCATACGATCAAATACATATTAGGGAAACATCTCAAACTAATCAGTGCAAATGTCATTGATAATAACGTTGATGAAATCAAACCGTATGCAACCTCAAGATTAGCAGGGGGTTCAGTACTTAAAACAACTGCTCCTGTCGCGATAAGTAGCATAGTTAAATTTTTTAAAGCATAAAAATATTTTAAAACGTAAAAATAGGTTACTGCTAACACAAATACTGAAAAAAAGAAAAAAACACCACGAAAGGGGTAAACAAGATAATAGGAAACACTGATGAAAATGACGGCAACAGTGATAAAAATTAGTAAACCTTCTTTTTCTTTAAATGTGGAGAGAACGGGTGCCTCATAAAGAGCGACCAAAAAAAAGGGTGAGATAAAAGCAAGGAAACTGACGGGTTGAAATAACCAATAAACATAAACCTCTACAGTAGCAACAAAGAGACACTTATAAAGGGTAATCCGTTGTAATGCATAGGGATCGACTTCATCAAGCCATTGCTTAAACTTTGATATAGACATAAGCACTTGTTCCTAGGCGTAGCGGGTAATAAGGATCAGGATCGGTGATGCGAATAATCACAGGGAGTCTTTGGGGTAATAAGATCCATTGATTTTCATTGATGACGTTTTGTAACTGAGTACGATTATCTACCAATTGTCGATTTGCCGCCCAATAATCTGACTCAATCACCCCATGAAACATTTTTCTTCCCAGATACATTCGGGGAAATATCCATACCTCAGCGCCTTTATGGACATGGCCTAGATCCGTTTCATTAAAATTTGCTTGAATGAAAATATTATCCATATCAACTAAGGAAAATAGAGGCTGATTGATGTTCACGGGGGTTCCAACACTAAAAAATAAATTTTGAATAATTCCATTTGTTTGTGCATAAACTTCGGTTTGTTCCAAATTCACCTGAGCGTTTTTTAATCGTGCCTCCAAGGATTTAATTTCATTTTCTTGTGCTTTTATTTGATGCTGATCAATTTCCAATTGTTTTAATGCGGCGTCCCATTTATCTTTAGCTGCCTTCGTTTCTTGTTGTGAATTTTGTAAGGTGATGAGTGAAACAGATTTCAATAAATAACCTTTGTTATATTTTTGGTCGTCTTGCTTGAATTTAATGTAATTCTTTTGCTCATTCTCACTAAGTTTTAGATCGCGTTCGTAAGTCGTTTTTACGGCTTCTAATTTGGCCTCTGCACTAGCTAAATCAGCTTGAAGTTGTTCCACTGCATAGATATAGGGTTTTTGAAATACAGTAAAAAGCTTTTGACCTTTTCTGACTACATCGCCATTATGCACATAAAGATTCGTAATATAGCCATTAGTAAGTGCTGCAACTGGGCGTACATTATTGACGACAAATGCATTATCCGTAAAAGGAAATAAAAAAGAAAAAATATAAATAATGGTGGTTAGAATACCAATAAAAATGATGACATTCGCTATGGTGCTCCAACGTTTCAGTCGGACAAATCCATTTCTCATGCGTTCGCGATATCTGACTAAATTGATCATAAATCCAAATTACCATTAATTATATAGCCTGAAGCCTCTGGGAATCGTGGATCGAAACCCTATCCCAACTGAGCTTTTCCAGCTACAATGAATTTCAATACCCTACTTATTGCTAGCATATCCCCCTGCTAAGTCTTGATACAAAATTACCAAGGACATTGCGAGTTCCAACTTAACTTGATTTGTTGAGAGGGCCAGGTTATCTAAATAGATTTTGCTTTGTATTAATTCTTTATAAGAAATTAATCCGGTTTTTAGCAATCCTTTTTGTAAATTGTATTTACGTCGGTAATCCTCTTCAGCATGTATATAAGCCATAAATTTTTCATTCATTCGTTTATTGGCAGAAAAATCGGTATCCACTTCTTTTAAAATACGTCGGACTGTTTTATTAAATTCAGCAATTTTTGTATTGTAGGCCCCTTTACGAGCTGCAATTTTTCCTAAAGAACTGGGTCTAAGTGTCCAATTGACGTAGGCATCGGTTGTTTCAGCAAAATTACTGCTGGGCAAATCTACTTCGCCTAGAAAGGCATCTAACTGCAAGCCGGGAAAGAAATCACTATAGGCAACATTAATGGCTGCTCGCGAGGCATTTAACGCATATTGCGCCATTTTCAAATCTGGACGATTATTTAATACCGTAGCGGGTAAGCTGCCCGGCTTAAAATGGGAAAAGTCTATTTTGGCAAAATTATTTTTATTTTTTATTCTACCGGGATTTTCATTGAGCAAATATCGAATTGCATTCTCACTGGATACAATATTATGCAAAATAGGTTTTATTTGAGCCGCAATCAATCGCTCATCAGTTTGCAATTGAGCCAAAATAATCTCATTCTCCAAACCGATTTTGATGTCTCCGCTGCCCAATTTAATTAAGGTTTTTAAGTCTCTGTCTAATTGTTTTAATAATCTTAATTGTTCTACTTGAGCGATTAAAGTGAAATAAGCAGACGCCACCTGGCCAATTAATGCCAAACGCATTCCTTCAATTGCTGCGACACGATATTGAACATTAAATGTGGCTTCTTTTTGTTGGGTATAAAGTTTCATAATGTTCAGAAAATAATAGGGCCAGACCCCATAAAATGCACCAGGCGCTCCAAGGGCGGGGTTGGTGGAGTAGCCTGCAAATATTTGTACGATAGGAATCCAACTGAGTTTGATTTGTCGTAATTCGCCTTGTGCTTGTTGTAAATTTCCTATGGCAATATGAATGTCCATGTTATTGTTCAAACCAGCCTCAATCAATTGATTTAATTCTACATCATGAAATTGTTGCCACCAAGCAATGTAAGGCAAATCATCAACAGGTTTATAATCCTTGGTGCTGGAAGGAAATTTTTTAGGTGGTACAGCGATTTGCTGTTCAATATTTTTATTGCAGCTTAACAACCCTACGCCTAATGACAAAAGACACAGTATTTTCTTTAACATGAATTGATCATCGTATGGAGTGGGGGTGTTTTTATCATTATTATTTATTTGCGGTTTTTATCGTGAAATATTAATACCTTATATTCCTTGAAATGATTAGTGTTAGTCAACCCATTCTAGAATTGTCTTTTATTGACAGGCAAAAAACTTTTCCTTATATTCTGTTTATCCACGCAAGTTGATGATTACATCTATTCTCGATTCCTCCCGATTTGTAATGTTTTATTCAACTTGTAGGGCGAGGGATACTTTAATTTATTTTTTTTAAGGTATCTCATATGCTAAATGACACTTCAATTTTAAGACATCGACCTATTTCAATAAATCTGGATAATTTTCCCGGTGGTGTAGCGGCGTGGGGTGCTTTACCTGCTGTTTTCGATTGCCATAGTAAGAAATTTGATCGTGGGGTCCATATTCATGCAAGAATGACTCATTCGGGTAAAAAAATAATTGATCAATCGTACCCTGAAGTTGAGCTAGTCTGGCAAGAAAAAAATGTGATAATTACCGAAGCGAGTGCCTTGAGCTACACCATGAGCTCCATTTTTGATGTGGAAACCGTAAGTTTGAATTGTACTCATTGTGGTTCGGAATTGCTTGATCAGGACTTAGCTTCGGTTCGTCCTTCTTTTGAACACTATTGTAGTTTTTGTGGAAATTCAACCTTGTCTAGTACGCGTTGTGTTGTAAATCCGCTTATTCGATTCAAAGAGATGCTTGATGATCAAGTAAAAAGACCCTCAACAATGCCCCAACGAAAAATAAATTTAGATAATACCCAATATCCAGGTGGATTTCAGATTTGGGGATCTAATCCTTCGATTATTTGGACTGCAAAACGCTTGGAAGAAAGCGCTATCCATGTTCATGCTTACAATGGTGAAAATAAGCGAGTTATTGATAATACATATAGCGAGGTTTGGGTAAATGGGATGCTTTTGGATATTGAAATGGTCCGTACATTGCAAATACAAAAAGCAATTCCTGAACTTCGACTTTATTTAACCAGCATCCATTGTCCTAGTTGTTTCCATGCTCATTTTGATAAGGAGCTACTCGCAGTAGTTCCACACCAACAACATCAATGTGAACACTGTGATGCGGTTTTTACTACATCCGAGCGTGCGATTAGTAATCCTTCGACAGCCATTTTAAACGAATTAAATAGTTCACTGGAGGATAGAAAATGCATCAATTAATAAAAACGATCTTTAAAGCGGGAGCATTAATTTTTGATGCCCAGCATCGGGTATTGGCAGTGCATAAACGAGGAAAACCACCCAATGAATATATTGTGCCAGGAGGTAAGATTGAGCCTGGAGAAACGGATGAGGAGGCATTGAGAAGGGAATTATCAGAAGAGTTAAATGTGAGTATTCGATCGATTAGGCCTTATGAAGAATTCCAAGCAAAGGCCATTTATGAAGATGCATTGTTAGTGATGCGAACTTATTTTGTCAGTATTGAAAGAACGCCTATTCCAGGAAATGAGATAGATTATTTGGTATGGTTAGATGCTCATTTCAAGACGAGCGGATATCAATTTGCTTCAATTTTGGGGCAACAGATATTACCGCGGTTGTTTGCCGAGGGTCATCTTGGTACATTAAGGCACTGATTCATCCCAAGTTGAATCCTTTAAATGATCATCCATTGCTTTACCCGGAGCACATTCTTTTGAGAAATAACCATCATTGCGTGCAAGGTAAAAATTTTTATAATAATCAAGAGCATTTTGTTTCGCAATATTGGCGGGTACTCCCAGCAGTTTGGCAGTGCGATAATTTCGTTGTACTGCTTCACATTCAGTTTTTGCTTCATTATATTCTCCGCGCGCGTGCATGCTTTCATGAGTTAAAATATTCAAACTGATCAGTTCATCTAGTGTTGCACGTTGAGGATGCTTTACATAACTCATCAATAAGGAGCATTTGGGGTATTGGATGACAATGTATCCGGTTTTAGGATCAGCATGGCCGTACACTCTAGGTTGTTCATCAAAAAGTGTATCAAATAAGGTATTACAATGAACTTTTGCAGGACGCCCTTCAGTGAGTTGGTTGGCTACATGAGTTAAAAAACGCTCGAAACGCCAGTGGTGAAATGGAGGCCATGCAAACAACAAAGCCAGGCTCAACGATACGATAAGATAACCTCGAGATATAGGTAAGCGACCCGTGAGCTCTCGGAAAACAAGCCAGAAAAAAAATAAAGAAATTAGGGCCCAGAGCATGATGATCCTTATTGTTTACGCTGGACTAAGACCTCTTTTTTTAATACATTTTTCATAGCCTTATAACCATTTTTTTTATGTTGCTCTATAGTTTCCCTTGAAAAATCAGAATCCCATGCACAGGGATCTTCTCTGCCTACTTCTCGTATAATCCTCGTAATGGATTGTATCCCTGGATCACCCATTGTTTGAATATAAGTGGGGAAGTGTCGAATCTCTTCTGCTAGACTAGGTTCACAATAGCTTAAAATTTGCTCAATTAATTTTTTGTAATTATTGATAAGATCAGTAGTATGTATGTCCTTCCTTATTTTTTCTGAGAATAAAATCTCATCTTTTCTTGAAAGAACCTCAATCATATTTTTTGGAAGCGACCGATTTCGTGAATAGAGTTCTACAATATAGATTTTTTTGTTGGATTGACCACAGACCTCAAGTGTTGAATCAATAGGGGTATTAGTTATGATGCCACCATCCCAGTAATGTTTATTATTAATGGTTGTCCATGGAAATCCAGGGGGTAAGCTTCCACTGGCTAAAATATGATCCGGGGTAATGTCATCTGTATAACTATCAAAAGTTTCAAATTCAGATGTTTCAACGTTAACCGCCATTACCAATAATCGAACCGGGCTGTCTTTTAACTTGTCAAAATCAATGTACTTGCGTAAAAGATCCTTAACGTACGAGGTCTCGTAAAAACTTGTCCAGTGAATGGGTAATTGATCCACGCTAAAAATCGGCATAGACCATCTTGGGAGGAAAAAGTTGGGTGCTCCCCAAATTATTGTATGCCAGGAAGCGAGAAAACGTCGTATTTGTTCATCAGAAACATTGAACATATCCTGAGCGAGATCATTCCAAAAACCTTCTAAGGCTTCAGTAGCATGTTTGGGATTTCCGGCGATAATTGCAGAATTAAAGGCACCAATAGAAATCCCAGAAACAATATCTGGGTAAATTCCATGTTCTTCCATTGCTTTAACCACTCCGCACTCAAAAGCACCAAGAGCGCCACCACCTTGTAGGGTAAGAACTGTTTGAATTGCAATTTCTTCCAGGGGGTAGTTAATATCAAATAACTTTTTCTTATGAGACTCTATATTAACTCGATTGATGATCAGGGATTCGGCCGCTTTAATTTCTTCGATTGGACGTCCGGAAAAAAAAGCCCCTTGTAATAATCCATCTTTTAGATAAAACAAGGCACAGTTTCTTTCTTTAATTGAGCCTCTTACTATGCGCTCCGTAGCATCAGCTGTATCACCAATTATCTCAATGTAATTATCAAATGCGTGGAGATAAAAATAAGAAGCGCTGTTATAGCTTTTTCTCATTCCCATCATATTTAATGCTGCAATTTTTCCTTGCTTGATTGCATTATCAACCCCTCCGTTTCGGTGATATCTTCTAAATACAGGATCAAAAAAATTAGCAACATCACCGGCAGCGTAAATTCCTTCTTTATTGGTTTGCAGGTATTGATTCACAACAATGCCATCATCGATCTGAATTCCACTGTCTTGAAGAAACTCAATAGAAGGAAAATATTGGTCGGTAATAAGTACAAAGTCACATGCTAAATTTTTTCCGGTATTGGTCTCTATTGACTGAACTTTGTTCTTGCCATTAAATTGTTTTATTGTTTCATGAAGAAGTACTTCGACACCATTGCTAGTTATAAAAGCAGCTACTTCCGCAGAGGAACTTACATTAAATAAATGAAACTCTTCTGCGATAATCGTGACTTTTACATTGTTTTTAACCAACAAAGATGCGATCTCGATGCCAATAAAGCTTCCTCCGACAATCACTACATTTTTTGCTTGTTCTATTTCATGAATGAGTGGCTGTGCATCCATGATCGTCTTCAAATAATAGATTTTATCGAGCTTGCTTCCTGGTAGGTCAACTATTTTAGGGGCACAGCCTGTGGCAATAAGTAAATGCTTAAAACTAAAAGTTCCAGCATGATCTGTTCTCACTGTTTTGGTTTTCGGATCAACAGACAAAGCTTTGGTATGGAGCAAGACATCAATATCATTTTTTATATAGTGGCTTTCATTGAATATAATAAATTGTTCTTTTTTTCGTTTTCCAGTCAGAAACCCTCTGGCAAGCTGAGGACGCAGATAGGGAAGGAAAGGTTCCTCCGAGATAATAGTAATGTTGCCGGTAGCGCCTTCTTTTCTTAATGTGTCGGCTGCAAATGCAGAAGAAAGGCCGCCGCCAAGAAGTAGATAGTCGACTGTTTTTGTCATTTTATTTCCTTTTACCAATGACAAGTATGCAGTTTAAAACAGCGAACACCTGCTACCTGCTCTTTTTTATAAATACACAATGAAGCTTTGAATTAAGTATTACCTTAAATTATATAACTTGGGAATATGAGGAGAGCTAATTATGAGAAAATTTTAATTTTCAATTGGTTAAGTAGAAAACTATAACACTTTTAAAAAGTAAGTTGGTGAATATATCTCTTTTAATTCTTCCAAAATGCATAGAGGAACAATTTAATCGAGATGATCGAGTGGAAGTGTGGTTGTTTCACAAATAGTTCTTAATATAAAGCTTGATTGTACACTCGTCACCCCATTGATACGTGTCAATTTATCTAATAAGAACGATTGGTATGCGTTGAGATCCGGTACGATTACTTTTAAAACGTAATCTGCAGATTGGCCGGTTATTAAATAACACTGTACTACTTCCGGTAGAAAACGAACTGCTTCCTCAAATTGACTCATGACTGCGGGTTGGTGGCTATTTAATCCAACTAACACAATCACAGATAACTTTAAACCCAATTTTTCGGGCTCAAGAAGAGCAACCTTTTTCTTAATATAACCATTATCTTCTAATAATTTGACGCGACGAAGGCAAGGAGAGGGGGATAACGCTACCATATCGGCAAGCTCTTGATTGTTAATTTGACAATTCGACTGCAGGATATCTAATATTTTTTTATCAGTACGATCCATAAATTTTTTAAAAATAACATGAATATTTTAAATATTAGCATTTTTATCCAATAAATGTTAATAATTTAAAATTAAAATCCAAATAATCGAAATAATTCCCTATATTTGCAATAAAATTTCAAAACAAATGCATTAAAATGATTTTCTAATGCATAGGTTGTAATCAAAGTGCTTCTATTAGCTGCTTGTTTTTTGAGGATTTATATGTCTACATCAAGAGTTGTTGCCTGGTTTGTCTGGCTTATTGCGTCAATATTTTATGCATATCAATATGTTCTTAGGGTTATGCCCAATATTATGATGGATGATATTACTTCGCAATTCCATATTGATGCGACAGTATTTGGGCAATTTTCTGGGGTTTATTATCTTGGCTACTCTTTAATGCATTTGCCAATCGGTATTATGCTGGATCGTTTTGGGCCGAGAAAAGTAATGACTTTATGCATTTTGCTTCCAGTTATTGGCTTGTTGCCGCTTATCTTTGCGGATCATTGGATGTATCCACTTATAGGAAGAGCGCTTATTGGTATAGGGTCCTCCGCGGCAATTTTGGGAACATTTAAAATAATACGTATGACATTTAAAGAGCAGCACTTTTCTCGAATGCTTAGTTTTTCAGTAATGATCGGGCTTATAGGTGCTGTTTATGGTGGCGGTCCTGTTAGTTATATGTGTCATGCTGTGGGTTATAAAATGGTCGTTGAAGTATTTATTGCTCTTGGCCTCGTCCTTGCTTGTGTAACTTATTTTATTGTCCCTGATGAGAAACCAACTTTTCATACATCCGTTCTTGCTAACATCAAAACAGTTTTTACCAACAAAAAAGTAATTCTTATGTGCTGTTTTGCAGGGTTTATGTTAGGCCCTCTTGAAGGTTTTTCTGATGTCTGGGGCTCTGGTTTTTTAAAACAGGTATATGGTTTGGATGCCTCAAAAGCAAACTATTTACCTTCAATGATTTTTATAGGAATGTGTTTTGGCTCCCCAGTTTTAAGTTTGATTGCCGAAAAATCAGGATATTACCTAGGTACAATCATCGCAGCAGGAATAACGATGTGTCTAATTTTTACTGCGCTTGTTACAGGTATGTTAAATGTATCCAGTATCACGATGTCTTTTATATTGGTCGGAATGTGTTGTGCTTATCAGATTCTGGCTATTTATAAGGTGTCTACCTATGTTCCAGAGCATCTTGCTGGCCTCACTACGGCAATCGCGAATATGATAATCATGATTTTTGGTTATGCGTTCCACACGATTATAGGTTTTGTAGTCAATGAAAATGGGGGTATTCGTGAAGCAGGAGCCTTTGTTTATGGAATAGGGGTTATCCCTGTGACTCTGGCAATGGGTGTTCTCGGTTTTCTATTCCTTGCGTATCGAGAAAAATATTCCCTCCCAAAGCTCTATCCTGTAGAGTCTCCGAGTTAAGCGTAAATAGAGCTTTGCTGATTAATGTGTGGGACCCTAATCCTCATCCCGTGGCAAGTCTGCGGGATTCCCTTGCTTCTCTTCGAGTTCGTATAAGATCTAGGAAACATGTTGTTTGATATGGTCTCTCAAGTAGTTGGAAAATTTATCAATATCAGCTAGTATTTTAACAGTTAATAATCTAATGTTAACCGTTCCATTTATAAGGGCCGTTAGCTCAGCTGGTAGAGCAGGAGACTCTTAATCTCTTGGTCATAGGTTCGAACCCTATACGGCCTACCAAAATCAATGTAAGAAAATGAAGATGGTTTATTTCTAAACTACTTTAGTTTCTAAGCCACCGCCCCCAATTTTTTTTAACATATGCACATACACTTTATCTGGGTTAGTATCCCCTAAGCGAGTCAGGGCTGTGTTTGAAGCGAGTCCAAGAAGAGTTTGCATGTAGGATATACTTGAATTGGCAACCAATTCATATTCATTTGCTTATAAACATAAGTCTATGGTAAAAAAAGTGATTTTTATAGAAAATTGGTTCGATAAAGATCTTCAATCAAATAAAATAATTACCGCCTATCATATCATCACTGAGATAAGTGAGTATCTGTGAAAGACGTTATCACCAAAAGAAAAATGGAACATAATCATCAAGGATACAGTGATATGCCAAGAAGAGATTTAAAATTAATCATTGTTTCATTTGTTCTATTTTTATTTCCTAGTTTTTTATTAGCACAACATGAACATCATACGAATGCACCACCCAGCATCACTTTATCAACCCCAAATATTCCCTCTAAGATAAAAAAAGACATAAGAAAAAAAGTAATTCATGGGGCTATGCTTCCCGCTGTCAATAAAGAGCGTACTATCAATTTAGTGATAGAGTATAAAATGGTGAACTATGCAGGGAAGATGAGACGCGCTATTTCTGTAAATAATCAAATTCCAGCACCGACACTTCATTTTAAGGAAGGAGAACACGTTAGGATCAACGTTTACAACAAATTAGATCAGGGATCATCAATTCACTGGCATGGGCTTCTTGTACCTTGGCAAATGGATGGAGTGGAAAATATTAGTCAAAAAGCGATCCCACCCGGCGGAGTGTTCCATTACCGCTTCACACTTCATCAAGCAGGGACCTACTGGTATCATGCCCATGCAGATGTGCAAGAACAAGAAGGACTTTATGGGGCGTTTCTCATTGCTCCAAAAACACCGGTTCCTTATTCTTATACTAGGGATTATGTGGTTGTTTTATCGGATTGGAGCAATTATCCCGCCAACCAAATTTTTGCTAATTTAAAGAAGGATGGGGATTATTTTTCACCAAACCTTCCCCTGCAGCCTTCCTTAGCTAAATTTATTCACGATTATCGTAGAGCTAATGTTAAGGAGCGCAAAGCCCTTATGAATGACTATAAAATGATGCAGCAAATGCGTATGAGCATTTATGACATCAGCGATGTAGCCTATGACGCGTTTTTATTGAATGGTCACCCTAAAACCAATCCCTGGAAGGCGCTGGTTAAGGTGGGCGATGTTGTTCGTCTTCGATTTATTGGTGCTGGTGCCAGTACCATTTTTCGGGTGAAAATTCATGATACAACAATGAAAATGATGCATGTGCAAGGCAATGATGTTAAGCCTTTTACGCTGAAAAGTTTTGATATTGCTCCTGGAGAAACATATGATGTTCTGGTCGCGATTAAAAAAAATACGCCTCATATTATTTATGCTGAATCTATTGATACTGTAGGAGCAGCGGTTGGCGCTTTAGTCACATCATTTAACCAAGCCATAGATTATAAAGCAATACCTCCTTTTCCCGAACCTGAGCCCACTACACGCCAAATGATGGCTAATATGATGATGTCAGGGATGAATCATGATTCGATGTCATCGCATGCCAGGATGAAGCATGGGCAAACAGAATCTAAGATGCAGGGAATGGAAAAAAATAGGATGCCGATGGACCATTCAATGAATATGTCATCTATGGATATGTCATCTATGGATATGTCATCTATGGGGCATCCGCTGAGGAACTTCTCTGACATTGATAAGACCTCAATGGGTATGGAAGGGGAGATGGCCATGGATAAACCCATGAGTATGCCTTTAGAGTCAACCATTATTGGAGATGCCATAACTCCTATAGATAAAAAAACATCTTCTAAGACACTAGGAACCAAATATCAAGATTTAAAAGCTGCTGTAAAAACCAATAACCCAAACCGAAGCGTGGATGGGGTTATTCGGATGGAATTATTTGGGTATATGGACCGTTTTATATGGTTTATTAATGGATTGCCTGAATACAGAGCCAAACCCATTTTAATTGAACCTGGGAAGCGTTATCGAATTATTTTTACCAATAATTCTATGATGCGCCATCCCATGCACATTCATGGTCACTGGTTTATACTGCGTAATGGCCATGGGGCTTATGACCCTTTATTACATACCATTAATGTTCCACCCGGCGCTACTGCGGTAGCAGACTTCGACACCGATGCGAGTGGTCAGTGGTTTTTTCATTGCCATCATCTCTATCATATGATGGCCGGAATGGCACGAGCTTTTCAATATGAAACGATTTTAGAAGTAGCAAAAGGACTTAAAAAGCCCGAATACGAAATTGCAAAGACTGGTTATTATAATAGACCGATTGTTAGAGTCGATGAACTCGTTCCAATAAACAAGTCTTTAATTTCTCATCCTGCAGGTCATCATGCACGATTTTATTTTGCTAGTTCACTTGATATTGGCGAAGATCCTTTCAATAATGTCCAACGGTTGACCTATCTTGGCTTATATGGGCCCGATTATAATAAGTTAGAGTTATTTGCCAATGATGCGGAACTTAGTGAAGGAGAGGTGGAAAATGCAGATATAGACATTTTTTACTGGCATCAAATCAGTCAATTTTGGGCAATAAAAGGCGGGGCAAATTATTTTAATCGACCGGCTGTTTCACCTTATTGGCAACCAGGTATTGGTGTAGAAGGGATTATGCCTTATTTTATTGCGACCAATCTACGTAACTATTACTACAAGGGAAGTGCTAAATTCGATTTGGAATTATCTAGAGATACACAAATAACGAATAATTTCTTTTTGCGTTTAGGTGTCCGTAGTATTCTAGCCACTAAAACGGTAGATGGAGCAGTTGGAAGCGGATTAAATCAAATGCGCTATGTGATCAGACCTTATTATCGCTTAACCCCAGGTTTAAATCTTACCGTTGAATTTGAGCGTGAGCAAGCCTATGGTTCTTATAAAACGATTCTTAACAGTTTAGGGCAGGAGGCCAGTGAAAATACGCTTACTTTTGGTTTATCCATGTTATTTTAATAGAGTTAGAACATATATGCCAATTGTATGTTTGGCATTACGTGGTTAATTTTTACCCTGAAAACACTAGGTTGAATGATTTCTCAACTTCGCTAAATTATCAATATCCTAGGCTATCCTAAGGACAGAAGGTGGTCTCCTCTATCGTTCATTTCTTCATTATTTAGCTTTTGATTTTCCAACTCTTTGTTTCTCTTTTGCATCAATAGTTCATGATATGCTTTTTTTCGCCTTTGAACGATTAAATCAATGCGCTTTTGTTTGGCCTCTGAAAAAAAATTGAGCATAGTTTGGATTTTTATATTTATTTTTTCGTCTGGATCATTACAAGATTCTTTATATAAAGTTTCCCGTACAGTTGAACTGGTGTACCATTGACCCTGATAAAAAGAATACTTTTTATTATTCTCGGAAGGACTAAAAAGAGTGCCAGTATAATAACTAATATTTGCGTCAAATAAGAGTAAATTTTTGTGAAATTGTTTTGCTATAGCTTTCTGATTGCCTTGATTGTTGCAAAAATAAAGCTTTATATCATTAACTTTAGAATGTACATAGACAAAATCACAATTAAAACGATCTGCTATTTTATCAATACTCAAGTAGGATGTTTGGTTGCTAATAGGATAAGTGCTGGCCAAATGAAAATTCTCTAATAAATAATCAACCCCATGTGCAAGTATATAAATGGTGAGCTGCTCCTGCTTTATGGATTTATAATTGATTGGATTGCCATGTTGTAAGATGAGTATTTTTTGATCTTTAAGTGTTTTTTGCCAATGGATTGCGTTGGAAACGAGATCATTATGTTCATGGAATGGGATATATAGAATTATCATTTTTTTATACAGAGCGTCTAAGAAAAGGTGATTGTACCAGTTTGAGAATAAATTGTTCACATCGATTTAATTGTTCCAGTTCCACGAATTCATTAGCACGATGTGCTTGTTCAATACTACCGGGGCCACAAACAATCGTGGGTATTTTTGCTTGTTGAAATAATCCTGCTTCTGTAGCATAAGCGACTTTTAATTGTTCTTCGGTCTTACAAATGGCCTGGGCAACACGCACAACAGGTTCCGATAAGGGTGTATCCAGTCCTGGTGCTTTAGCGAGTGTTTCTAGACTCAGATGTGCGCTCACTTGATCTTTATGTAGAGCAGGAATTAGTTGGGCATTTAGGTAATTCATGATTTGTTGATATAGTTGTTCTGGGTTATCTGCCACTAAGTTTCTAATTTCAAAAACAAATTCACACAGGCTGGGAATTGTATTATAAGCATTTCCACCCTGAATGAGGTTGGTGGAAATTGTAGTGTAGGGTACATCGTAAGTGGTATCATGATGTCCTTGAGTTTTGAACTGATCCGCCATATGGCGAAGATAAGTAATGAATGATGCAGCATGTTCTATCGCATTACATCCCTGAGGGGTGAGTGAAGAGTGGGCCGCCACTCCGTGAATTTGGCAGCGATAGCATTGTATGCCTTTATGCCCGATCACCGGTTGCATTGAGGTTGGTTCACCTACGATACATGCTTTGGGTTTATAATTTAAATGAGTCATTTTCTCAATAAGGCTTGGCGCGCCAAGACAACCAATTTCTTCATCGTAAGAAAAAGCGAAGTGTATGGGAAAATCGAGATTAAGCGCCCTCAACTGTGGAATGAGAGTCATAACTACAGCAATGAATCCTTTCATATCACACGCTCCCCTACCATATATTTTCTCGTTTTTGAGCGTTGCTTGAAATGGGTGGCTATCCCATGATTGTCCATCCACGGGTACTACGTCGGTATGGCCAGACAAAATAAGACCCCCATCGAGGTGACCATGCCGATCAGGGAGGGTTGCAAGTAAATTTGCTTTAAGACCTTTATTGTCATGAATTAAAATGGGATTAATATGATAATCATTTAATGCATTAGCTAGCGTTTCTATTAGGGATAAATTGGAATTGCGTGAGGTCGTATCAAAAGCGATAAGTTTTGTTAGCCAATCCAGAGTATTCATAATATTCCCGTATCGAAGTAAGCAATTGTCATTCAAGCATATTTAAGCATTATAATCCTTCTCAAGGGGTAAAACATCTAAAAATCCGCGCTCAAATTTTTCTTAGATTTTAGGGATAATTCGCTATAAATATATGCGAAATAGATGTTCATCGTGAAATTCTGCATGAATTGTCTACAATCAGGAGAGTAGGGCTTTAACCTGCAAGGTAGCCATCCATTTTTGACTGGCATAAGGATATGAGCAATGAAAAGAATGATCGCAGTTCAGGTGAATCAATCTGGAGAATGGGAAACTGTTGAAAAAAACTTAGTAAAGCCGGAAGCAAATCAAGTACGTATTAAAGTTGAAGCATGTGGGGTATGCCATTCAGATCTATTTGTGAAAGAAAATTTATGGCCGGATCTTCAATTACCTAGAATTCCAGGGCATGAAATAGCTGGGATAATCGACGAAATTGGGCCGAATTGCACCAAATGGAAACCAGGCCAAAGGGTTGGCGTCGGTTGGGCTGGAGCACGTTGTGGACAATGTCTCCCTTGTCGACATGGTGATTTTATTCTCTGTGAACATCATCAGATTACCGGATTACATTATGATGGTGGCTATGCACAATATATGATAGCTCCTGTGGAAGCCCTGGCATCGATTCCCGATGAGCTTTCTTTTGCTGAAGCGGCACCATTAATGTGTGCAGGGATAACAACATTTAATGCACTGCGACATAGCGTTGCTCGTGCGGGTGATTTAGTGGCAATACAAGGAGTAGGGGGCCTTGGGCACCTAGCAATTCAATTTGCTAATAAAATAGGATTTAAAACAGTTGCTCTTTCTTCAGGTGCTGACAAAGAAACACTTGCTAAAAAGTTAGGTGCTCATATTTATTTAAATTCTGATGAGCAAGATGTCGTTCTCGAGTTACAAAAATTAGGCGGTGCTCGAGTTATTCTGGCTACTGCTCCTAGTGGAAAATCAATTACTCCTTTAATTAATGCTTTAGGAAATAAAGGAGAGCTTATTATTGTGGGAGCCTCTAATGATCCAATTGAAGTTATTTCAACTCAGCTTATTGGTAATAATCGATCGATTAAAGGCTGGCCATCTGGTAGTGCAATAGATATAGAAGAAACATTACAGTTTTGTGCATTGACCGGAATTCGTCCCATGATTCAAACATATTCACTTGCACAAGCGGAAAAAGCTTTTAACGATATGATGTCCAATAAAGCTCGATTCCGCTCCGTCATCGTAATGCAATGATATTAAGTGAATTTATTGTCCTATACTTAATCAGGATCATTTAAGTTCATTTCAAGGAGTGAAATTATTATGAAAAAATTATTCTTATTTATTTTTTCTTTAACGATGATCAACGTGGTTTCCCATGCTAGTAAAATTGTAATTACCGGTACTCCTATTTTTTTGGAAAAACAAGGTGATGTTTACTATGTACCTAATGATTATAAATCGACTAAATCATATTATTATGTCAATTTAAATGGAGCACGGCAGGTATGCTATATGGACAAGCAACCTGAATTATCTGCCTTGAATCATACGACACTTGAAGTAAATTACATCGGCTCAACGTTGAGTTGGATTTGTTACCCATTGGATACTAATTATTTTGAAACTCGATAAAAATCTTATAGCGCTACGAAATGTTACGCACTGTTTAAGCTCTAAATTTCTTACCTATTGTTCCACGATTTGTCTGCGGGAGCATTATATTGGAGGATTATAGATCCCTGGACAATCTGCGCGATAGGGAAGAAGATGCGGGCTTCAGCCAGGCTAGAATCAAAGAGCCTCGACCCACTTATTTTCCTTCTTTTGAAGTGACTAAATTGAGTCCATTAACTACTTCCTGAAGCATTTTTAAATGAATCGGTTTGGTTAATACTTTCTTCATTTCTGCACACGCGGGATTATTTCCTGTTTCACCGGAAGTAGTTAATCCAATAATTGGTAAAGGAGTTTTTTTATCACGTTGTTCCCTATCCCGAACACACTGAACTAGATTTCTACCTGAAATACCGGATATCCCTATATCCGTTATTATTAAGTCAAAGTTGTTCGTTTCTAACAACTCTAAAGCATGTTCGCCATCGATTGCCGAATAAAATGGATATCCTGCTTGTTCAACAACATTTTCAATCATGTGTAGGGAGATGATGTTATCTTCTACGAGAAGAATAAGCGGGGTATCCGATGCAGATTGATTCTGCGGTGATTTTGTTTCGTTATAGGTGAGGTTATTGATCTCGTTATATCCAATTTTCATTGTGAGGTTAAAATAAAAAGAAGAGCCTTTTCCTACTTCGCTTTCTAAATGGATCTCTCCGCCGAGTAGGCTTAAGTATTTTTGGGCAACATGAAGCCCCACACCATAACCACCGTGCTGACTTTTATAAGAAGGCATAGCTCGAAAGAAGCGGTCAAAGATTTTATCCTTTAATTCATGGGGGATACCAATTCCGGTATCGATTACACTGAATCGCAGCTGGGCATAACTATTTTCATGAGTAAGTGTCTCAACTTTAATGGTAACAATCCCTGCATCAGTGAACCTAATTGCATTTCCTACTAAATTTAATAAAACTCGATGTAATTTTGTTCCATCAGTAATAAAACTATTTGGTGCTGTATCATCAATTTCGATATTCAGCTGAATTTTTTTCATTTCCAGACTGGGTTGCACAAGATATGCGATATCGTTAATGCTTTTGCGTAGTTCAAATAATTCTTCGTGGACGTCACTTTCCCTGAGATTATCAGCCGCAACAACTTCCATTACACCATTTAATAAGTCTAATAATTGTTCTCCACTTTCGTGGATCCAACGCGCATATTGTTTTCTTTCAGGATCCTCTGCTTTCTCTTCTAAAAGCCGTGACATCCCAACAATACCGCTTAATGGGGTATGGATATCATGACTCATGTTTTCAATAAATTCAGTTTTCGCCTGATTTGCAACCTCAGCGTTTTCCTTGGCACGACGCAGGGCAACTTCCATTTTTTTGCGTTCCGTGATGTCCAGAGAAATACCCAAAACCCCCACAGTCTCATTCTTTTGGTTCCGTAAAGGAACTTTTTGGGAATAATAAATGCCCATTCCATTTGCCATAATTGCATATTCTTCTGCGGTGTGAGGTATGCCCGTTTCCATAACTAAGGTGTTGACTTTATTCAATTCTTCCGCCTGATCTCTCCATGGCATATCATAATTGGTTTTTCCAACAATTTCTTTCCTGGATTGTAAACGAGCGCTTTTGGCCTGGAGATCATTACAACCTAAAAAAACATTATTTTTATCAAGCCAATAAACATGTCCAGGCATTAATGCAATTATATTTTCATAATAATCGTGAACCGCTTGTAATTCATTTTTGAATTTCAGTTTTTCATCTTCGAGAGAACGAGTTAACTTCTGAATTTCTTCGTCTTTTTGATTAATAATTTTGTACAATTCTTTTATTTTTTCTGAATCCATTATCCACCATATAAAATGACTTAATAATCAAAATAGCTGCATTATTAAGTAAAATATTGCTGAGCGACAGTATATTAAATGGACTCACTCTTAAAGAGTATAGTAATCTCCAAATAATCTGGCTCTTATAAGTAATTAGTGAGGATATTATAAACTATTTATAAAAAAATTGGTTATTTTTTTTTCAAAATGCATTATACTATGTCTATAATTTTTTGATTGATCAGTAAAAAACTTTGATTATAAAAATAAAAAAAATTAATTTAAGTACGTAACATCATGATTTAAATTATTTAAAGTAATAGAGTGAAGTACTAGCGTACAGAAGTGTGAGAAATAACGCTAAGGAAATATTTAGATGCCAAAAATTAAAGGTCCAAAACACGGCAAAATTATTACCGCAAGTTTTGATTCAAAAGATAACAGTAAAAGTCGTTTTCCTTCATTAAAGACTACAAAAGATTTAATCCTTTTAAGCATTAAAGGAAACGAGTATTGTACGGGTGAATATTTAAAAGCCATTGTGCAACAAGCTGTTGCTGTGCACCAAACGGGTGTTAATTATACAGGTACTCAAGGTAAAGCAACATTTTTGATAGCTGATGAAATTTATTGGCATAATATGGAGGGATCCCCATTCGGCGAGGATGAACATACTCTTAAAAAGAAAGCCATAGAGTTGGGTGAGCAATATTTAAAAAGTAATCTTAGTGCTTTTTTAGAACCTTTAGGGCTGACTCCAGAAAGTTTTAATAATAATTATCCTTGTTCTACAATGGATGAAAAAATTCAAATTATCAATAAGCTAGCAGCGGAGCAAGGCAAAAATTTTGAAATAATGCGTTGGCGTACTTGGATTGCACAAAATAATTTTGAGAAAGTATTAGAAGAAATAATGCCTCTTTATAGCACTGTAGAAGGGCTCAAAATAACCATTGACAAAACAAGTGCCGATTTTGTGAGTCGTCATTCCCAAGAAGGGAATGACCCCAAAACATCCCTTCTCCGTTCTCAACATTACCTTACTGAAGAAAGTCCTTCTATTATGTTGTTAGGGGCTAGCTTAGGTTATAATTTTGTTATATATCCAGGTAGTATCTTACCTCCGTTTGAAGCAACTCGAGAATACTTTGTGGTTCAAAATCATGTGGCTCGCATTGAAAAAGGTGAGAATATTAAAAAGGAATGTACTCATAATAAATTTTGCCTTCATGTTGAGGATCCTTCTCGTTATGTCAACTGGTTAGAAGTTAACTTTAAAAGAAGCGAGGAAAAAAAATCTGAAATGCAAGTAAGACCTAATAAGAACATTACTTTTTTCGCTCCTAAAACAACACCTACAGCAATAACCTTTAACGGGCTAAAGGATACGGAAACAAAAGACGAACAGGGTATGGAACTTGTACCTCAAAAAGATGTGTCCGACATAATACAGGGAATTTATCTGGCTTTTCAGAAAGAATACCTTGCTAAGAAAAAATCAAATTCAAACCAATCTTCACCTGAGTTGACTCAAATATTTGAGGGTATAACCCAAGGAGTTTTAGCAGCTGATATGCCTATGGTAGATAAGATTGGTTTGTTAACATCTATTGTAGATACCTACGTTAATCGTAATACTTCAGAATATCCCGTTGCGAAACATCTCCCTGTAATGTAACTAAAGACCCCTATAATAGGGGCCTTTAAGGTAATAAGTATCAATTATTTCAACATATCGGGAGTGAATGGCTGACCATTTATAATCATCTTTTGATTTTCTAGTTTAAAGGTCAATACATAATCGTTTCCCTCAATCTTTAAAACACCTTTGTTAACAAGATCTTGGAGTATTTTTTCTGCCTTATTTGCTGCTTCATTGTCAGGATTAGACAAGATTTGTGTTGGGTTTGTTGAGCCAGATGACGTTACTTGGGTCTCAGGATTGGCTTGGGAATTGTTGGTGAGATCACTTTTAATTGATGCGGTCATCAGTGCTTTTACTGTAGTTCTAGGTGCCTTAAAATAACCCTCACCTTGCATCTTTTGCATTACTTGAGCTAGGTCATTACCATCACTTTTAGGTACGGATAATTTAAAATTACCTATAATTTTCCCATCTGGTAAACTCAAGGACATCTCAGAAAGTTCTAATACGGCCCCTTTGGCAACGAGTTTAGGTAATTCCGTTGCGAATGCTAGTGAAACCAGATTAGGGTCGCTATTCTTCTGAATTATATTAAATTCTTGTTGATTAATTTTCGCTACAATGTCTGGATCCAGATTCCTAAAATTCAAGTGTAAAATGCCTGGCCCATAATTCTGATTATTAGTAAATAATTTTTGCAACGACAGTCTAAGGTCGACGTTCAGTACATCATTACTTGTGTAAGAGCTTGCTGAGAAATCAAATCCATTAAGCTCAAAGTTTTTTGCACCAGCTAGATTCACTGCAATAGCAGGAATGTTAAAACGTGTTTGGCCAAGCCATAACCATTCTTGGTGTCTTTTAAATTTATAATCATAAGTGATTTCGCTAATCTTAAAAACAACATTACTTTGATTGTTCGCAGGATTACTGGCTTTCCCGTTCAATCCTAATAGTCTTAAGTTTCCATCGATATGATCAAGATTAGAAGAAACGCACATCAAAGAGGTTAAACCTTGCCAGTCGAACTGAAAATCTCCCTCATTTTGTCCAATCTTACCTTGTAGGGAAAAAGAAGGAAGCGTATATCTGAACACTGTTTTATTCAGGTAATTTATAAAAGCTTCATAATGAGTTTCAGGTTGCGTTGTAATGAGACCTAATCCAAAACGTATGCCATTAGGTGTTGTTAAAAAAGGTCCATGTTTGATGAGGATAGGTATATCCATATTTAAATCAACCGGCGGCTCTGTTTTAGTAGCCCCATCTTTATCAGTTGTACTTTGAGCTGGGATATACATCTTAAGTGTTAATACCGCTTGAGAAGAAAACCAGCCACGATGGTATTTATTAAGGTGGACACTAAATGCGGAGGTTTTAGGCATTGAGTTTATATTTTTACTTAGAGTGCTTTTGATTGCGAAACCAATGAAATAGTAAGCTATGAGGATAAGCACCACCAAAGATAGGATAAATACAGGCCATTTTTTCATAAGTACCCAAATTAAAAATCCCTTTGTTAATAGTATGTAGACTAAAAATTTTATTTTGTAAATTAAATAGATATTGGTTAGAACTAAGTTTCAGTAAAAGTTTTTTAAGGAATAACACTTCCAGTAAAGACCAGAATGCTCTGGCCTTTAAGATTGTTTAGTGATTAAAATTTAAAAAACTGCCGAGCGCCTCTGGAGTTGATTTAGGAATTGGTGCAAAAAATGAATGATACATAGTTTTACGCATATAATTCTGATAACCCATGGATTCGGAGATGTTTTCTTGAAAATCTTTCAAATTCCTAAGTTTTAATTGATAACCCTCTTCCACCATATTCCTAAAATGGACATCATCCATGCTGGAATATAATCCCCCTAATTCTGCCCAGACTTTTTTAGTAACTTCTTCTTTTATTGTTTGCCAAATAGGTAATAAATTGTTTTCAAGGAGTAAAAATAATTTCATTAGCTCCCTGTATTCATGTGCTGTCTGGGGGTTAGCTAAGGGCTCTAAATGGTTCATTGCTACATGTTCAATAATTTTATCCCTCCGTGTAGAGATGGCAAAGCTTAATGCTTTTTCAAGTGGAACAAAGTCATCAAGACTCGATTCATAAACAAGAACCTCACCTGTTTCAAATTCATAGAACCAACCATGAAGAGTGAGTTCTTTATTTTTTAATTTTTCGGCAATTAATGGATAGGATTGTAAATGTTCCATCTGAGTCAGAATGTTTAGCTTAGTAGCCTGGAGTACTTTTAAATTGAAATCTTCCGAATGAAAATCATTAGAAGCATTCATTTGTTTTAAGACAGAATGTGAATGAGAAAGCCAGGAGGCGACTTCCGGTAAACGCTCATTGAGACCGGGGGTTAATAAACCCTTCATTGCCCCGCAGTGTGAATGACCACAAATAATAATATCCGTTATACTATGAAGCTCACTTAAAGCAAACATGAGGCCGGCAGCTTCACTCGATGGAACATGGGGAGGGGGAATAATATTGCCTACATTACGAATGACAAATAAATCACCGGGTTTTGCTTGCGTTAAAAGATTGGGTAATAAACGTGAATCAGAACAAGTGATGAATAAAATCTCAGGGCTTTGACCTACGCTCAATTGTTTGAAAATGCCTTCCATTTGTTTAAAAGATCCATCTTGGAACTGACGGACCCCCAGCATCAATTTAATTAACATAGGTGCTCCTTTTTTAAGTAGAAAACAGGTTGTTATATGCGAAATAAGAATTATCCTATTAAGTTAAGGTATTATTTCATAATCGTCAATTTATATAACAAAACTGTAAAGTGCTCTTTAGGGTATTCTGGATATTCCATAAATAAATACTATTATTTTAATAGTTCCATAAATCTTCAGAAGGATTTTTTGATGGACTTTCCGGGTGTTACAAGCGCTCAAATAGAAAATAAGCTTATAACCGAGGCATATAAAAAATTTTATGTTCTAGTAATTGCGGATTTTTTTGCAACTCTTATCTTTGCTTTAATTATTTGGCCCCAAGTGAATAACAAATTTTTAGTAGCCGGTTGGGTACTGTTAATGTTTGTTTTCAATCAATTATTAAGAGGGCTATTCATATTTCGATATCATCAGCAAAAAAAACAAGAGAGTTTATTTAGTCCTTCTTTTTGGAAGAAATATTTTATTATAAATAACTTACAGTCTGGAATCTTATGGGCTTTGGGTGGATTGCTGTTTCTTTATATAGAGAATCCTCTTTCGCGGATGGCTATTTTTGTCTATCTGATTGGATTGGTTGGGGCCCCCGCAGCTAAATTGCTAACCATCCACAGTGCTTTTGTCGCGTTCCTGGTTCCAATATGGTTGCTCCTGATTTTGTTATCAGTATCCATTACGCCTTCCTTATCTTTAATCTTATTTCTGGCGACGGTGCTCTACGCAGTTGTGGTGCTTTATGGAACCACAATGGTAAATCAATTTTTAATGAAGTCAATTTATCTGGAGGTATATAGTTCGAATCTTTTATCCGATCTAAGACGCAGCGAAGAGAGTTTTCGCAATACGATTGAGAATGCACCTATTGGGATGGCTCTGGTAAAACCTGAGGGAAAATTCATCCATACGAATCGGACGTTGCAAGAAATTTTAGGGTACAGCAGTGAGGAATTAAATAGTAAGAACATACTGGATATTACTTATGCTGATGATATAGCTATGACACAAGATGCTTTGGATAAGCTTCTAAAAGGCGAGTTACGCATTTCACACATGGAAAAACGTTATATTCGAAAAGATGGCAGTATTATCTGGGCGATGGTTAGTGCCACGTTAATTCGGAATGAGCACGGAGAACCCGATAATTTTATTATGCAAATGAAAGACGTCAGTGATCGCATTCAAAATGAAGAAAAAATGCGGGAGCTGAATGAAAAAACGATGGAAACTTTAAATGAATTGAAGTTATTGGAGCATGATGAAAGTTTATTAAATAAATTAAATCGTTCCTTGCAAATTTGTATTACAACAGAAGAGGCTTATCCACGAATTAATCTAATCGCCCAAGACTTGTTTCCTGATTTAAGCGGCGGCTTATCCATTTACAACAAGGGAATGAATCAAATGGAAACAGTTGTACAGTGGGGAACAGAACAATTACTCCCCAAGACCTTTCATACCATGGATTGTTTTGCAATTCGTGAAGCAACTACCAACGTGATTGATGATCCAAAAAAATCAGTTCCTTGCTCCCATTATAAGACCCCTCCTCAAGGAGGAAATATGGCATTACCACTCATGGTGCAAAATGAATTAATAGGGGTTATCCATCTACTTGCCCCGAAAGGAAAAAAATTAACACAACATCAGCAAGACATGGCAAATTCATTTGGTAATATTGTCAAGCTTGCCATTGCTAATATTAATTTGCGCGTATCTTTAAGTGAACTTTCATTACATGATCCATTAACTAATTTATATAATCGCCGGTATTTAAATGACATTTTATCCCGAGAATTAATTCGAATTGCTCGAGAACAAACTTCATTGTGTGTGGCAATGCTCGATATCGACAACTTCAAGAAATTTAATGATACATATAGTCACTTAGCTGGGGATGAAGTTCTTAAATTGCTCGGAAAAATATTGAAGGAAAGCTTCCGTGAAAGTGATATTTCTTTCCGCTTTGGAGGCGAAGAATTTGTTGTTGTATTGTTAAATACAACATTGAATGATGCGGTAAGTAAAATGGAAGAACTGTGCGAACGAATAAGAACTGCACCCATATTTTTTAAAGGTCATCCTCTAAATAAAATTACCATCTCAATTGGCGTAGCAGAAGCACCAAAACACGGTGCTACTATTGACGAGATAATAAAGGCTGCTGACCATGCGCTTTACGCAGCGAAACAGTCTGGTAAAGATAAAGTAAGAGCCTATAATTCATAACGAATTCATATTTTGAAGCAACACTTCAAAATATGAATAGGGTAACCAGTTAAATATTTCCCAACGAATGGTCTGAGCGTACTGAATTTCTAAGTTCTTCCTCGAACGTGTTCGTCAACATTTGTCCTATTTCAGGGCGTGGCTTACTGGTTATGACCCCTTTAGTAAGTTGCTCACCAATAAAGCAGACTAGTTCATCAATAGTGATCCGAACTTTGGCTGGCTGATTCAATAAAAAGCTTTCAAGCTGAATTGTTAATTCTTCGAGGGCCTGGTTAAAAGAATTTTTTGCTTCTGTAATATTAATAGCCGCACTAGGAATAGGACTTTGTGGTGCATTGCTAAAGTGTCTATAGGAATTAATCAATCTTGAATGTTGGATGCCTATATTTCTCAATTTTTCAATGGCTCTGTGGTGGTGAGGATCTATTTTAAATACTTGTTTATAAAGATCATGAGCTAACACAATTGCATTTTGTTTTTGGATATAATGCGCTTTATTTTTATTGAAAAAATCGGCTATTAGACAAAGTAAATTGGCTAAAAATCTTGGGTCCCTTGAGTGAGCGGTTATTTTCTCTAATCCGAGTTGAAGCGCTCTGCTATGGGGAAGTTCATCTTCTGCTTGTACTTGTGGAGGGGGGCTAAAAAAAGTTTGTGTTGGGATTCCGTCAAAAACACGGGAGCTAAATGACTGACTGATTGAATGGCTTTGTGTCATTTCCTGATCTGAGGTCACGGTATTTGCTGGTGAGGGTAACGAAGGAATCCCAGTGGGTTCAGGACAACTGTTTTCAAGGGCTAACAGCATATCGACAGGACAGGTACTGACATCGATCCTATCTAATTGAATGGATTGGGGATATTCGCCAAGATCTTCTAAGTCCGAGGTGTTAGTCTCCATAGCGTCTGGCACATCATCTTCTAACTCATTTTCTTCTTGTTCCTCCTCTTGAGGTACTATATCAAGTAAATTTTGAAGATCTTCTAGGATAGGGTTGTCTCGTTCCTCTTTAGGAACCAAATCATAAAGTGCCTTGCATTCACTAATAAGTCCATCCGTATTTTGACGATTGAAAAGTGCCACTCTTGCGACATAGCTTAGGAGTTCTAGTTTGCGCAAGGGAGATCTGATAGTCCTTTCTAAAAGCTTATGTTGGTTTATATACTCAGATATTACTTGGAGATAATTTCCATCTTGTGTTTTTTTATAGAGACGCTCAAGTAAATTTAGATATCCTAAACTGCTTGAGAGCTTAGGAGTGCTTTCTGTTTTTATCTGGAATTGAATGGCTCGCTTCATCCATTCAATGGATGGGGAAATGCTCTCTAAAGTGACTTCTTCATCATCTTCTAATTGGTCCGCTAACTCGTCACTTACCTTCTCACAAACTGTTGCAGCTAATATGTTGACTCGTTTAACTACGTCCTCTTGGTTGCTAAAAGCGTTGCGGTTTTTTTTAAGATGCTCATTGTGGGTCAGCTCCATCTCATGTAACAAACCGGGGAGATCCTGCCAATAGTTTGAAACTGCAACAAAATTCGAGGCTAGAGCTTCACGTTGTATTATTAACAGTTTGGTACTTAGAATTTCGGAGAGTACATAAACCAAAGCGTCATAAAAATCAGCATGCCGCGTTGTTTGAGCAGCAGCATGTAGTTGCAATGTTTTCAGTGCCTCTGAATAATGTACAAGTGCATCCTCATATCGTCCCTCATTGTAAGCCTTATCGCCTTCTTGTTGTCTGTACGTATTGAAGTAAAATCCCATAATGATGATCCAGAAAAAATTGATATTGTAGCTTAGTAATTTTTTTAATCAACAAGGAAATATATAATTTCAATTGTTCATAATTGGAAAGGAAACTTTCATAAATAACCCAGAAACGGTTTTGACTAGTAGTTAGGATTATTTGAGCGTATTCTGATGGAAAAGGATAAAAATCATTAAATTTATAGAAAGGAAATGGGGATGCTTTTTACCAAGATACTTAATAAAGAAAATGATTTAGATGTACAAGGACGCGTGTACTACCGCTCTGATAAGCGACCACCAGAAGTTATTTTTAAAGAAGGATTTTCTCCAAAAATTACAGAGTTTGAGGCAGAGTGGTGGAAAGAAGCAATTAAATATAGAGGATATGTTAATAATCGAGGAATTGACGATCGAGCGGTGGATGCTGATCCCGCGGTCTGTGTCTGTATGAGTACCAAGTTTGAGAGTGCTGCGATTTTTCCCCTCAATAATGAAGATACTTATATTTATGCCATCGCACTTCCTGATCTTACACAAATTGAATACATCGGCTCCACAGGGCAAGTCAGTTTATCAAGAACTAAAAATACCCCAGCGCACAATACCGAAATTGTGGTTGATTTAAATGGATTACAAATAGTTCAGACAAGAAATATTAATGAGTTTTTTAATTCTTCAATGTCGCTAAGTGCAGGGTGGCCTCTCTATGCTTATGAAGCCTTGGCATATCGTGTATTGCCTCGATCCATTATTTGTGCAATTAAATGCATTAGAACAGACCAAGATGTGAGGCAAAACGATACACAAAATTTAAAAATGTCGTTAGCTAAAAAAATTACCCCTATTGGACCGATAATGAAAAATTTGAATTTTTGTGAAGCACAATTAATGCGAATTGGTTCAGCAGCTCAAATATCTCTTAGGATAATGGATTATGGTCCACAAAAAATCCAGGCAATTCAACACATGACTCTATTGAAACAGAATAATGAGCTGCAAACTCCTAATGTTTATTATGGATTAGGAGGAAAAACTTTTTAGTTGCTTAAATGAGATTCTCACTAAAATGAGCAGCATCCTAATACAGTAAAGCATAAGGAAAAAAAACAGCTCATTATTTTTTATGATTCTCTTTTCCCAATTTAATTGTTCTAATTTAGTTCAAAATGTAAATAAAGTTGACTAAACGATCGAATTGTATTAAAATGTATCCACTTTGTTTAAGAATTGAACATATTTGGAGAATTTATTATGCAAGCTAAGTTAACATCATTTTTTAAAAAGGAAAGTATTCCTAAAACCAGTCAGGAAGCGTTCGACATTTTAAGTTGTTCTACGGATCTTGCAGATATGGAACAAATAGTATTTCATTTCAAGAACTTGGTTGATGTTGAAAAAAGCGTTTTAAAGTCTCACGCTCTTCGTGATGGAAGAATAACTAATAATCAAGAATTCATTGCTGACCTAGAAGCGCGTTTGCAAAAATTACAAGACGCTGTAAACGATGAAAAACCTTATAAATCTTTGTTCGGTGATGTTTGTAAAGTAAAAGAATCCCTACAGGTAATACTTGGATATTATCAAGATCAGCAGAAAGCGCGCCAGCGAATCGTATCAAATTATCTGGGATCGACTAAACAAAAGAGCAACGACGTTGCGATATTAGCCTCTTCAATTGCAACAAACAACACGACATTACTTGATGAACAAGACTCAAAAGTATTAATCAAGTATTCGATTAATTTTTGTGCCCCCACTATCATGAAGGAAGATATAGAAAAGATTGGTAATATTGCACAAAAGTCATTTTTGGCTGATCATCATCAAGATCCTCAGTTTTCCTATATGTAAATCTAAAGTTCTAATCTGTTGCGGCTTGTCCGCAACATGATGGAACCTAAAACCTAAAATCACTTTAATCTCTACCTACCGCGTCTTATGCTTGGTAGGTAGATTAAATTTCGTATGAGTCTCTTGTGCTTATCAGGACGTAGTCTTAATAAGGGTTAGATAATTGGCAACCTAGACCAAAACATCCCATACTACTTGGAGGAGGATTTTTACACTTTACTGATCCAAATGTGATTGATGCTGGAGAAGCAGTTACTTCGAGAGCTGTGGTCGTACAGGATTGAGTACCCGTTGTCGCAGAAACAGTAATGTGAGCTCCTTTATAAATTAAAAATTGTGGCCATGGGGTCACTGCGTTGATCTCAGGGGATAAACCCGAGTTTGCAGGTATCGTCACGTTTATCATTGGATGTTGTCCGGAAGGATAAGTAATTTGGACTTTAAATGATTTTTGAGTTGGGGGTGTTGTGCCAAAAATAGTCAATAATGTACCACTGGTATACCCTTGACATCCTTTAGCGGATACTAGAGCATTGTTTGGAACAAACCCAGCCCCTTTTTGAACACAATTCGACTTAAAAAGACCGTAGTTTTGTTCTGCAGTAGGACCTCCTTTTGCTGGTTCATCATAGGCTTCGAATGCAAGAACTCCTATGTTATACCCGGAATTTTTTACAAAATTACTCGTATTCAATTGATAAAGGGTTTTGAAGTATTCAGTTGCATTTGCTATTGAGGGTTCACATGGTCCTGGAGAGTTACATGCGTATCCTGTAGTTGTTCCCGCTGTTGCCCATCCTGTTTCTGCTGCCAATAGGACTCGTCCAGGTGTATAAAATGGCTTTGGATTAGCCTTGGGTAAAGCAGGAGGAGTTGTCGAACCTACAACTTGAATGTAATCCCATGCGAGTGAATTAATATGTTGAACCGTTGAGCTTAATGGAGGCATCCATACTGCTGTAGTTGCTGGTATTACTCCAAATTGAAAAGGATATGGATCATAAGCTAAAGGGGCAGTGGAAGAATAGGAGTTAATTAATGTTTTCATATCTGCAGAAATTGCAGCACTGGGTGTGACAAAATTTCCGCTGACAACCGCTGAACCTACTGGAGTTGTCAAATTATGTGCCGTTAATGTTGCTTTCAAAGCAGAGACTGCACTGGTTAAATAGTTAATATTGGAGGTTCCATTGCACGGAGGAATGGTATCACCAGCACTACAATAATTTTCGTGTCCTGCAAAAACAAGAATGACGGTTTTATTAAACACAGCAGGCGTAACTGCATTAATCACAGAATTTAATGTGTCTTGTGCGCAGGGTATATAATCTTTAGAACCAAATGGACATTTAGGGTAGATAGTGTCGACTGGCAACTGAGGAATATCTGCCTCATAAATAACCTTCATTCCTAAGAGATTGGCTTGTTTAATAATATCAATCCAACTATAAGGTTCAGTTTGATAGGAACGAACCGTTGTAAATCCAGCATTTTGCAATTGTTGGAGTTCTGCATAGACATTCGTAGCTGTTGCGTTATTGGGTGTTCCTGTATAAAAAACATCATGAAAATTGAAGGGATAATTATTCGTATAATGATTAGGATTATAATCAACACCAATAAGCTTATTGAATGAAAAGGATTGTACCGTGGTCGAGGTGCTAAGTTTATTAGAACTTAGGTAACCAATTAATTCAGCTGTCAGAGTGAACGTCCCATTCGTAGGTGAATTGAATGTACCGGTAATACTGCATTGTTCACCGCTTGCTAAGGTTCCTGTTGTTCCTGATGGAACACAGCTATTGCTGGTGATTAAGAAATTGGGATGAAGCGGATTATTATTTTGAAGTATATTTTGGGTAAAACTGACTGCTGAAGGATCATGGTTTTTGAATGTAAACGTTACCGCATAATTGGAGTTTTTAAATACTTGACTGGGTAAGGGTTGTGCTAAAGGAAAATCGACGGTACCAAGAAGGCCTGCCGGAGCTTGGGTCGCAGTTGTTGTTAAGGCAGGTTGAACCTGAACTACATTATTATCATATCCATTGTAAGCAACTAAAATAGTTTTTCGACCTATGCTCTGAGGGGTTAGGGTGATGCTATAGCTACACTTTTCTTTGGGCTGTAGTTTTTTACCACTACATAAATCTTTATATTTAAATTCAGCTCCTGTAGCAGTACACGCTTGATTAGGAGAAGGGCACAGTATGGGTATGACTCGGAATGGATTTTTAAAAGCAAAGGGAAGATTATTGGTAAAAATATATGTAGAAGTAACACTTCCCCCTAAAGTGGAAATTTTTTTAGGAAATGGTTGATCTAAAGAATGAAGGACAGGATTACTTGCAAAAACCGGACTCACCATCAAAAACAAAGTGGTTGCTAATTGGAATTGATTCATTTTCACTCTAATGTTCCCTTTTCGTAATAATAACTTAACCATAAGAAATGCCACTCTGAAAATTGAATGAATTATTCAATTGCTAGGACAATTCCGGCACTGCGTCCCTTCTTTTCATAAAATGAAACGTTCCTGACCCATTTTATTTTGAAGCAGGACATCATACTAAATAATGCAATACAAATTTGCTACATCTAATTATTAAATCCTTAATAGAATAAATGAAATTTCACGGGTTCTTAATTAAGTTAAGCCTCATAAAAAACTTAGTGATTTTAAAAAGGACACCATGTAGTATTTGCGATTTTTATTAAGAGGTAATGTATTTATGGGCTCAGAAAAGAAAGAGAAAAAGACACTTTGGGATGCTTATGCTTTTAGTGTGACATACACCGGAATTACAACATTGGTAGGACATCCCGCAGAACGACTTAAGGTTGCCATTCAAACCAATCTTTGGCAAGGTTCATATGCTGTTACTAAACAATTTATAGGCGCTAATTTAAACCATTTTTCGACAGGATTTTTGTCTTGCATCCTTCGTCAACAAGGAAAAGTGATATACAGACCTTTATTGATTACTCACATGCCAAAAGAAGTTGATAAATTACAATGGCCTACGATGGTTGGGGGACTATTCAAAGCAGCCATTTCCGCTACTTTTGATACTTTAGTGCTCAGTCCTCTTGAGAATATTAAAACCGTACAAATGCGGTCGATAGCAAGCCAGGCTAAGCCAATAAAACCTATTCAGGCTATGCAAACCATCTACCAACAAAAAGGATTGCCTGGTTTCTTTTCAGGTAGTAATGCAACTCTTGCAAAATCATTTCCTAGTTGGCTTTATCTATATACGACGTATCATGCAATTAACACAAAACGGGAAAAGCAAAGTTTCTTATCTACGATTCTATGGGCAACCACAGCCTCAATCCCTATCGCTTTATCGACAACTCCACTTGATGTAATCAAGAGTCAACAACAGGCTCGTTTGGATTCATCCAAGCCAACAATAAAAGACCTTGCAACAGAAATTTATAGAAATCATGGCGTAAGTGCGTTTTTTAAAGGATTTAATTGTCGATTAATGCACAAATCATTGTCTACAGCAGGAGCTTATATGATTTTAGATATTGGCAGTAAAATGTAAGTTCTTATAATTAAGAAATAAAGCTAAGGACAGATTATTCTGTCCTTAGAATGTTTCTTGCACGAAATTTTATTTTCAGACATCATTAAAATTTAGGTAGAAAATACAATAGTTCTGCAACAGGAGTATGTGATCTCTAGATAAGGGCCTTGCCCTTTTAGAGTAGGCCATTAATAAAACTATAAAGACTAATTTATGAAGAAAATAACACATTGTGAAAAAACTGCGTACCAAGTCGTGGAGCAATTTAACCATTTAAATGCTTCACGAGCACCCATATCTGATTTTTTACCCATCGTTGATCCAGAACATTTAATTATTACATTACGTGGTAGCGATATTGTATTTAAGGGAATTGCAGGTTTTGCTGATCATCAAATAGGTAAATTAATATATTTTGATCAAAAATTTGATTGTGAACTTGTTAAAAGTGAAACTCAGGAGGAGCAAATTACGCTTAGTACCAAAGGAGCGTGGTATGCACGAATTTGGCAATCTCCAGCGGCCTACAGTCAACAATTAATTGCCGATTTAAGTCATACGTGGATTTTAAAACAAACCAAACAATCAAATTATATTATTGTTACTCATATTTGCGAACATTTTAAATATAGAGATGGATTTTCCCCTAGTGATATTGTTGAAGACTTTCATCTTACTTTAAAATAAGTTGAGGGGTGTGTAGCGAACTCAGAGGGAACAAGAGACTCCACCCAAGATGTATCATTAAAGTTTCCATCGAAAATATCTCTTTGGTGAATATGGGGTTTCTATTGATAATTAGCATCCAGTGAGTTTTGGAACGATAAGAGTGCTTTATTGATCTTCATAAAATTTTATGTTTAGATGCATTCCAACAATCACTGCAACTCAGGGAAGTCCGAAAACAGATGTTTGTTAGCTGAGCGGTTAAAGAAAAATAACGAATGATAAGATAATATTGAGCCGCTATCCAAGAACTCATCGATTATTCTTAATTTCTAACTCCCTAACTTTGATATTTGATAACTTTTTTGCAAGGAGCATTAATTGAAAAGATATTCTCTATTTTTCATTTTATTCTCAACTTTTCTAAACCATAATGTTTTCGCAGAGACTCATGTTACTACGACTCAAGCTTCTAATCCTTTATGGACATTTATCCCAAATGCAAAATTTCCTCCTAAGGTAACTGTAAGCCCAACAGGAACGGCTACCATAAAATATACCTTAACCAACCAATCAAAAAAATCAAAGATTTTGATTATGAGTCCTATAAATGGAATTAAGCAGGTGACTACAGGGACGGGGAACTGTAGCAATCCTTTTTCATTAGGATCTAAGCAATCCTGTACTCTAACCTTAGAAGTAATTGGTTCTGAATTAGTGGGAAATATTTCAGGTGGTCCTGTGGTTTGCAATCAAGGTAATCGCTTGCAATGCTATCAACCGAGCTCTACGAACAGTTTAAATATTACTCAAGGTAAAGCAACGAGATTCTATGTCAACGGGCGTAACCCTACAAACGGTAACGGAAGTAGTTGGGCCAATGCCTTTAATAATTTAGAGTCTGCACTAGAAGCTGCAGATGCTGATCCAGGCTCGGTTGAAATCTGGGTAGCTCAAGGAGTTTATAAACCCACACGCGTCTATGCGCCTCAAGGAGTGGTTGGAGGAGCATATGGGATTAGCACTCCGAAACTAAGAACATTTAATCTCCCAAGTAATACAGCAATATACGGAGGATTTTCAGGAAAGGAAACGAGTCGTCGACAAAGAGATGGGCAACGTTTCCCCACCATTTTATGTGGTGACATGACTTCAACTTGTCTTACCCCTTATGTAGTTAAGAGTACCAACGATAGGGTATGGCATGTGCTTATGGCTGGAAGTGATGTTCTTCCGGGAGAAGGGGTGAAAAACGTTACTCTTGATAGTCTCATAGTGAGGGGAGGATATGCAGTTGGTCCCGATAGAGGGGTTTTAGGACCTTTAAATATGCTTGAGAGTCTTGATTATGAACATGCAGCAGGCGGGGGGCTTTTGGCACGATATGGTTCAGTGATTGAACTTAGTAATATGCTTTTTGAGCAAAATATAAGTGATGGTTCTAATGCAACAGTGACTGAAATTCTCGCTGGTGAGTTCCTTGCATTAGCGTCCGGGGGAGGGGCAGTTGCAGCAATAGATACCAAAACCTCCATTACGATAAAAGAGTCCAAATTTATTAATAATCTAGCCGTATTTCCAGGAGGTAGTGGTGGCGCTTTAGAAAATTTGATTGATGCTGCCTATACGGTTACTTCAAGTCAATTTGAACAAAATATTGCTTTTCGTAATGGGGGAGCCATCCGTGGTAAAGATGGTGGTGATATCATCATTGCATCAAGTAATTTCAAGGGCAATGCTTTAAAGGGTCCAGTCCCAGATGCAAGTGGCGGCGCTTTGGGGGTTATTAATACTAATGTATCTATATCCGATTCAACGTTTACACAAAATCAAACCACCAGTACCGGTTTTGGTGGTGGAGCGGTTTTTTTCCACATTCCTTTTAATGATGGCACTCCTTATTTTTTAACTGTTGTAAATTCTAAATTTATAGATAATGCTGCTGCAGCATTTGGAGGGGGTGGTGTTAATGTGTTCGGGATACTTCCCCATCCCAATTCGCGAGCTCAGATCTTAAATTCTGAATTTACTAACAACTTTGGTGGTGTCGGTGGGGCAATTTACATTGACTCGATAGCAACCACCGTAACCCAATCTATTTTCTCGAAGAATAAAGCAGAATTAGAAGGAGGAGGAATTTTTGCCTCTAACTTTGGGAATGCTTTATTAGCCTCTCCTCTAAAACCACTGGCACAAATCTCAAATAATAAATTTGTACTTAATACAATTGAGGGAGTACCTCCTGGTACAATTTCACCATTACTTTTCTTTAATGGGATCGCCAATTTCTTTAGTGGAGGTACTTCTTCAGTAAGTACTATGGCACCAGGAGGAGGCGCAATAGCGGTTGAGTTTTCTGGAAATGCTAAGATTGTTAATAATATTTTTGAAAAAAATACGGCACTGAAGAAATCATTGGGAGAGGATACTAGAGGGGGGGCGATATTAGTAGGGGGCTCAGCAGGAACCCCATTAGCTATGAATTTGGCTCATGCGTGTGTCTCTTCAAACACTTTTTTCGGCAACCAAGCGAATATAGGTGATAACATCGCGCTATATAATCCAGGAAACATTCCTGGAGGTGTAACCATTGATGCATGTGTTCTCCCTATAAAAAAATAAAACTTTATAACCCGGATAAGACTTAGATTCTAATCTGGGTTTATGAATTTGATTAATTTAGATCAGATTTACTCACTTTATGGATGGGGTTATGGAAGCTGGCTTCATGTCACTTTCACAAAAGATTTTGAGTTCATTTTATGAATAAATTAGGATGGTTTGTTTATTAACTTATCTCATGTAAGGAGTTTTGATGAGGAAAAAGTGCTATTTAGTATTAATGATGAACCTTTTAAGCGCTAGCGTAATGGCTGGTGCCATGGGTGAATCTGTCTCGCCTTGGAATTATGTTGCGGCATTGAGCATTGGTCCTGTATGGGAAAATGAGGGCGCTGCGCAAACCTTTTTTTTGGCTCCTGAAATTGAAAAAACTTATACCGCAGATAAATCGACACACGCACTCGCAGATTTTGAAGTGTTTTTTGGCTTGCAAAAAGCATTAACTACTACATTCTGGGGGCAGTTAGGAATAGCAGCAGCTGCAACGACTAATGCGAGGCTTTCAGGAGACATTTGGGATGATGCGGATCCTGAGTTTGATAATTTTACCTACAGCTACAAAATGAAACATACTCATGTTGCAGCAAAAGGGAAATTATTGGCTGATATGGGGTTTATAGTGATACCTTGGGTGAGTGGTAGCATTGGTGTAGGCTTTAATGAAGCAAGTTCTTTTATAAATACTCCGAAGATTTTTGAAGCCTTACCTAATCCTAATTTTGCCTCTCATACTCAAACTGCTTTTACTTATACAGTGGGCGGAGGGATACAAAAGGTATTGAGTCAAAATTGGCAAGTTGGGGTTGGTTATGAATTTGCCGATTGGGGTAAAAGTCAACTTGGCCGAGCCTCAGGCCAAACCATAGGTGAGGGTTTGGAATTAAATCATTTCTACACAAATGGGGTTTTATTCAATATTACCTATCTTGCATGATGAGAAGTGGAGGTCGGGGAATAGGATGCATAATCTGCCATAGATTGAAGGTAAGATTCAAAGAATACTAAGTGTTATCAAAGGAAGTATTATTGGTTTATGCATCAAGCTCGTCCCGGGTGGGAGGAGCTTGATTTGAAGATTAAGGTTTAAAGGTTCTTTTTGATAAAACATCCAAGCTGTGGAGATCTTTTGTTTTAGTTGCGGCAGCCGCTGCAAAATCAGCACCAATACCAAACTCGACTCGGGATAGGATTTTTTGTTGACTGGTATCAAAAGAAGGTAAGACCCAGAATGGGTCATCAAAAGCCCGAATTTTTGCCCCAAGTAGTTTAGCCAATTTTTTACCAAAGGCATTACTGACCACAGCCGAACAAGAATATAACCAAATTTCAGCGTTAGGAGCCCAGGCTTTCTTGAGTTTAGCTTGCAAGGCTTTAGTGGCTGATTTTTTACTAAGGGCGGTTATTAACGCTGAATCCAAGCCTGCCGATTTAATATCATTGCCCAATACGGCATCCCATTTTCCCGTAGTGGTTAAGGTGCCTTTAAATGCTACATCTCCACTTTCTGCATATAAGAACAGATTAAGTCGTACTACTGTGGAAGCATGAGTTGTTCCAAAACCGGGCACTTGGGGTGCAAAGTAGAGCACTGTATTAATTAAATCTTCTACAGAGGTGATCACTTGACCAAAAGGTTTAGTGCCTTGATTGTTGGCGCCTGTTGCAGCAGGACTAATACTGTCAAAATCTTCCTCGGAGGGAAGCCATTTACCATTCGCTAGACCTTGGACTTCGTCTGCTTCAGTAGCCCAGGGTTTGGGAAAGCTTGCATAGAAAGCCAGCTCAAATTGAATTACAGAGGGTTTTGTGGTGCTGGCGCCCCCACCGCCACCTTTATCGGAATAACTGGCGGGGATAATGGAAGCACCTGATTGCCCTAAACTTCCCCAGTTCATTTTGGAAAGTACTTCATCTGCTCGACTAGTACCGCCAAATAGGCTACGAACTTCGTCTGGTACTCCAGGCATGGTGGGTTCACTTGTTCCTCCTGAACTGCCACTTGAACCATCGGAAGTTGAGCCGCCACCTTCAGAACCTGTAGAAGAAGGGGCAGTTCTGGGTGAACGTTTATCCATTTCTGTGGCAGTATTCAATAAAGCACCACCCTCAGAAATATTTTTACTGGCGCCTGCATTTGCGGAAGGTAACCCCATTGCAGCCATGGCAAGTTGTGCAGCAATTCTTTTTTCTTCAATGTCTTTTTGGGCGGCGACGGCTAAATTCGCTGCGGCTTGTTTACCCGCTTCAATACCAGCGCTGGTTGAATTACTTCCTAAAGCTTGAGCTAATGCAGCAGTGCTTGCAAGACCCGCCATATCGCGGAACATGCTACCATTTTGCACCGCATTTAATATTGCTCCCACTCCAGTTGGATCAGGAAGTGTTGTAGGATTCATAATATTTAAAACAGGAGCCCCCAATTGTCCCGGGGTAACATCAATTGGCTGAGCTCGAGATTCCATTTGAATCGCAGCAATTTCAGGAGGTTGTAAAGGTATTGGCGAGTCTTGCCAATTCCAAAAGCGTGTGGCATCGAGTCGTTCTGCACAATTGGAGCGACCCAACACTGCTTCTGCAAAAACTCCTCCAGTTGGAATAGGAATAAGTTGTTCGATCGCTGCATTTGCACCTAATACTAATCCTCGATCCTTTAACCAACCCCGCCAGCTTTTATGAGCTTCATCTTCTGTATCTGATTCAGTATCTTCAATGCCTACTGCTTTGATAAAACTTGGCATGCGAAATACTAAATAATTACTTGCAACCATCACTGGATTTGGATCAATTAAATTACCTATAGGTTTATCTTCAAAGGTAAATGCGGATAAGAGCAACGCAATTTGTGACGGATCCAGGGCGCGCCAAACCACTTGACTGTAATACAGTCGGTTTTGTTCAAGGTGCATTTTTAATTCAGCTTCATCGCTTTGGTTCACTGCAAAGCGGCAAAGCTGTAATTCAACTGCATTAGGACTCACTTCCACAGGTAAACTAATAGGGAATTTTGCGCTGTTGTAACTGAGCTGCAAAGTTAATCTTCCTGTTAAGTAGCTTGTATTCGCGGAAGTAATCCTAATTGCTGCTAACTCTTGAATTGGAATTGGTTCAGTAGTAATCCAGGTAATCGGACTGATGCTATTCAATTTAATTATAGTGCCGGATTGCAGATCAACATTTACTGCAGTGATTGAGAAGGATGAACGATTTTGCGCGGTTAAATCCAGTGAAATTCCGTAAAATTCTGTTTCACCTGGCAAGGAGACATTGGTAGTTCCCGGTTTTGTTATACTCGCTAAAGTGATACGAGATGCTCTGATTAATTCATCATTGAGCCAATATGGTCCGCTTGGAGTTGGAGAGGGTGGGGGATTTGTAGGTTCTGCTGCGGGCGGAGGGGTATTTGCTCCATCTTCGACAGCGTTCGTGATGTTTGTAGATGCTCGCATCGAAACATTGAGGGCTATTCGATCAATTGCCGCAACATGATCAAACACAGAACGTGTAGGCCGAAGTGGTAGGGTAGGTTGTATTATTACCGAACCAAATTCCCTGCTTAACAACTCCTTGGCCCGCTGACTTATCGCTGCATTGGCGAGTATTCCTTGATAGCGTTTAATCGTTGCATGATCAAATTGAATCAATTTCATCGGCACAAAAAGACAACGCTCCACTTGTTGTAATTGAACATTGACCCTATAAATTTCAATGACTTCATAATATTGGATCGTTAAGGCATGCATATGGTTGTAGTTGGCGATAATCCGTGTAGAGACTGATTGATGCTCTTCCTCAGAAACCTCTTTAACAATAGAGGCTCGACGATTTCGCACTGAAGATGCCGCTTGTTGTGTCGCATCAGAAACTCGTTGATTCATCGTTGCAGAAAGATTGCGAGTTCCAGAAGAAGTTGAAAAACTCTCGGCATTGGAACTTGATGTCGCGGAGGATCCGCTTCCTCCCAATGTTAATGGGCCTAAACTCAATCCTAAACCACCGCCGCCTGCCGAGGTGGTGGAACTGCCACTTGTTTTGGAAAAGCCAGTTTGCACTTCGGAAGCAACCGCATCTTGTACTTCACTTATCGCGCGATTATGAGTGGAGGTATTGGTTAGATTTTCTGATTCAGAAATAGATTCTTGCCCTGATGCTTTGACCTGACGTGACCAGTCCATGACTGCAATACGTGTACTTTCACCGGGTGCAAGGGCGACACTATGGAGTAAATTACCTAAAGTTACGCCTTGAGCAAACCAAGATTGAGCAAAGGTTAGCATTGCCCCGACCGCAGGTTTTTTAAAGCCAAAATCAGATGAAACAGTAGGGGAAATATCAATGGGGCCTGCATTATTTAAATCACTTGTTTCCTGTGGGGATACCTGATCAATCACAATCGAGCGGTAATAATGGCGTTCAGTTGGATATTCACCTAGCTTAGGGACTAATTCACTACCTTTTTCTTCTTCCTCTTGATTCAAATCTGGAATTCCAACATCCAATATAACTTGGGCGGCACAAAATGGAGGCCATCGACCTAAATCACCAATGGTTTCAACTTGCAGATTATTCTTTATCTCGGTAGCAAGGGGAGTGCTAATGTCTCTAAAAGCATTGATTCCCGCTCCAACTAAAGCGTCTGGAGTTTGTGGAGCGTCTGAATCAATAAAACTGGAGGAAATCTTTCCGGATCGTGCAACAATAGAATTTCCTTCTCCATTAGCTGCAGCAGCAATATCCTGAGCAACTTGGAATAAAGCACAGGTCGCTAAATCATATACCGTTTTAATCCCTAGTTTATTTAAGGTTTGTTCGGTTTGATTTGAGATTCCCAACAACGAAGAAACGGGTTGACTCAACGCGTGTAAAGCATCCATTTTAGTAAATTGGAATTTTAATCCGTCGCGGTACCCCATTTTGAACTCCATTTCAAAAATGATGTTCTAAAATTATACACTACGTGCAAAATTATACCAGCTTGGAGAGAGTTAATTTTATGAGGTATGGAGAAAAAACATCCTAAATTATAGGAATGGAATGTAATATAATTTATAGGCATCTGGATTAGACCAGAAATGCAGCCTTTTGATTTTTTATGAATTAAACTCTTTAGATTCTATTAAAAGTTATTCATAAGATGAAGGTTTTTTTCTCAGGACCTTAATCTCACTTTGTCTGGATTTTTCATCTAAAATCTTTTGTTTCGTTCGCCTCGAACGTCTTTTCTTTTGGCGTTTCAATCGTTCAATTTTTTGCTGTTCTTTTGTTTGTTCATCACTGACTATCGAATGTAATTTGTTACAAAGGCGTAGTCTAGCAAAATACCGATTGTCTTCTCGACTTCTTGATTCTTGACATTTTATTTCCAAACCAGAAGGTATATGTTTTAAATAAACCGTGGAGGCTGTTTTATGCAGCTTCTGGCCTCCTTTACCACTGCCTACGATAAATTTTTCGAACAGATCTGCTTCTTGGATATGAAGTTGAACCATTAAATCGTTTAATTTATCCCATTTCTCTTTATTAATCATGGTGATTACATATTAACCTTTGAAACATCAGTTAGAGAGTTTCATCACTCTAACATGAGTGAAATCGAATACTCGATATGAAAATAAAAAAAACATGGATTTAAAATGGAAATAGCTGAGGAGCTGTAAAGGTTGGGTAACTACCCCAACCTTCGAGTAATTTTAAGGAGTAGGTTGATTTGCTATATAATCATCATCAGAATCATCAGAATCATCGGGGCTTGCTAAAAACTTATCTTCATAATCAATCACAAAACCGGCAAAAATACGAATGATGCGATCATCAATTTTTTCAGGATAGTGTACAGAGACTTCCCAGGTTTTGTCCCCAAAGTTGCGATTTAATTCAGCGATAGGGTGGGGATTGTTGGTTGATGATAAAATAACAAATCGGTCAAAGCTTGGATTCGCATAAGCAAAGCCAATTTCAGTGGATTTTCCTGACTCATCATAGTCATAAATAGTGAATTTTGCTGACTCGAGTGTTGCTAAATTTCCATCAATAAAGCCAATTTGTACTCCACGGGTATCATAAATGTCAATTTCCTTCGCCCATGCATAAAGAGAACCTAAAGAAATGATTCGTGTAATTCCCGTTGCTTGCCATCCATCTTTATTGGATAAATCATAGTTAGTACGGATACGAAATGCACTTTTTTTTACTGAGCCAGGATATGTCTCTTTTTGAGGTGATTTAATTTGATAAATTTCAGAAAACTTATACACATCTTTTGTAACTACAAAATCATAAGGGTGGTCTTCATGAACACCATAACTATTAGCAAGAGTTGCATAGGATATTGTAATCAGGAAAAACAAATACGACACCAATGATTTACGCATATATGGACCCCTTTGATTAAATAATTTTGAAAATACCAACATGAACAAAGAAAAACATAAATATTTCAATGTATTCTTACCTCGCGAGAGGTTGGGGTATAGTAAATCAAATTGATCACGGAATAAATTATTTCTCGTAGTTCAATGCTTTTTTAATATAACTTGAGTAAATAAATTTCGGTATGGTTAAAAAATATCTATACCTCAGTGTTTAAACTATAATTAACACGAATATCATCTTTAAAAAAAGGAATTTTACTATGAACTTACTTCTATTTATTGTCTTAATTGTTATTTTATTAGCCGTACTTCCGACATGGCCTTATAGTAGCGGTTGGGGTTATTATCCTAGTGGTGGAGTAGGTTTAATTCTCCTTATTCTAATTCTGGTATTATTGTTCCGGGGTTGACTTAACCGAAGGGAACCCACAGCCTGCAGTGGATACCGTGATTAAAACTCGGGCTCCACTGCGATAAATGCACTCAGTTATTTTTATTAAAACTTCTGCAATACCTAAGGGTTACTTCGGACCATCAAGAGAGGTGGATTGCAAGGTGTCATTATCCACTATCTCCTGTTTTTCTGAATTTGGGAATAAAAAAGTAGGAGCGGCAATCTTGTTATTATCACCCTCAAAAATACTAAACTGAGTAAGATTCGCACTGCTAAATTTAGTTCCAGAAGTATTTTTTGCAAATGTTAATCCTTTTTCCGAAAGAGAGATCAGATTGATTTCTTCCTGTATTTTTTTATGTCCAAGATTCACAAGAGATATTTGAGAGTTTAATTCAGCAATTTTGGGCTCAAGCGCATTTAGCTCATCTTTTAATTGCTTCTGCTGCTTACTTAATTCTTTCTTCATTTTTCGTTTCATTGAAGAATCCTGCTTCTGCTGTTCTATAATTTCTATCTGGTGTTTCAGCATCGATGCTTGCAACATCAAACTACCCATAGGAATGGTTACTGATTTTTTGGAGGCTACTTTCATATGTTCCAATTGGTCTCGTATTAAATGTCTGGTGTTTGCTAAATGTTCCAATTTATCTGCGTGACGTTCTTTGAACTCCTCATCCCATTTTTTGTCGGTTATATAATTTTCTAATACAGGTGTTAACTGACTCATAAATCCACTTAAACCCAAAAAGTCCGTCGCCGGGAATAGATCTAAATCCTGAGTCAAACGCGGGGCCATAATAATCGCAAGATTGGCATATGTCATTCGGTTAATATCTTGAAATCTGCCCACTTGGTGCATTAAGTAACAGTAATGATCAAGAATCTCTCCTGCGCGTTGATGATCTATTCTCTTTGAAAGGAGGAGATCACCAATAAAATCATCGAATAATTGAGTTGCCGCACTAAGGTTTTTCTCATCGGGTAAGTCCAACAGCGATTTTAATTTTTTAGCGAAGGTTCCAAGTAATTTGTCTCCTGAATCTAATAATTGGGTGTTTTTAAAAAGTGTGGGTATCATTCCTAAAATGTTGTGGAGATGCTCACTATGTACTTTATTTTTTTCCATTACATAGTGACTTAGAATATCTACGTCAAATTGTTCATGGATAAGTTGATCCAGTAATTTCTCCGTTTCCTCTTTAGAACCAGCGACTCGAAAAGCTCCAGAGATTTTTAATAATTCGGGATTTTGAGATACTAATTGAACAATGCTTCGAAATACATTCACTATGACATTGGTGTTGTAAGGGCCAGGCATAAATTCTCCAGATGAATAAAATGAACGATAATGTTTCGGTTTAAATGTTCAAAAACAGTTATATAACTTAAATGTTATTGAATTCAAATTAGACATCAACCACCATATTGAATCCCCCATAAATCAAACGTTTGCCATCAAAAGGCATCGGGTTGTTATCGGGGTTTAACCGAGGATCTTCCATAGCTTTTTTCATTCCTTCATCACGAACTTGCTTAGATGGCCAAAGGATCCATGAAAAAACAACGATTTCATCCTCCTTACATTTAACCGCCATAGGAAAAGAGGTAATTTTTCCTTCAGGCACCTCATCCCCCCAACATTCAACTAGTTTTAACGCACCATGTTCTTTAAATACCATGCCCGCTTTAGTTGCTTGTGCAATGTATTGCGCTTTATTTGCTTTAGGCACTGCAACAACAAATCCATCCACATAATTCATAAACAACCTCCTTTTAATTTATGAAAAATAACCAGTTTATTAATATGGCACATTTAATTCATTTATTCCAAATATCGCATAATGATTTCTTTTTTTTAAATTAACTTAAAAGCACCCAAAAAACTCTCCTAAACTTAGGCAACCTTCTATAATTAAGATAAGGAAGAACAGATTAGCTAAGCAAGGGGACAAAATTATGTTTAAAAGAATTATTTTATTTCTTGCTACCAACTTGGCCATACTCATAGTTATTTCTTTTATTCTAAGTTTATTCAATATTAGCCCATACCTGACACAATATGGTTTGAATTATAAAGTTCTATTAATTTATGCGGCGATTGTTGGTTTCACAGGATCCTTGATTTCACTTTTTATCTCAAAATGGATGGCGATTCATGCGTTTAATGTCCAATTAATTGATAGACCCACCACTGAAGCAGAATCTTGGCTAATGAATCAAGTAAGGGATTTGGCGAAAAAAAGAAACATCGGTATGCCTGATGTCGGAATCTACGACAGCCCAGAACCTAATGCGTTTGCAACTGGATGGAATAAAAATAATGCTCTTGTTGCCGTTTCAACAGGATTACTCAATTCGATGCAGGAAGATGAAGTACAAGCCGTTTTAGGGCATGAAATGTCACATGTTGCCAATGGCGATATGGTAACGCTTACTTTGATTCAAGGGGTAGTCAACACATTTGTAATCTTTTTTGCCCGTATTGCTGCATTTTTTGTAATGCAGTTTTTTAGAAAAGACAGTGATGAAGAGATACAAGGTGGTTTTGTTTATTATGGGGTGGCTCTTATCTTTGAATTGCTGTTTGGAATTTTAGCCTCTCTGATCGTTATGTGGTTTTCTCGCTATCGGGAATTTCGAGCAGACAGAGGTTCTGCGCAATATGTTGGTAAAGATAAGATGATTAAGGCGTTACAACGTTTGCAACAACTCATGGATAAAACCCCAACAGACGATCGCGCACCTGCGTTTAATACCATGAAAATATCGAGCCACGGAAGTTGGCTTGCTCTGTTCTCAAGCCATCCTCCGCTTGAAAAACGAATTGAAGCATTGCAAAAGTATAGATAATACTTTTTACTTTGGAGCCAATTTAAAATTTATAACCATTTTTTCTTTTTAAAATACCTGAATGGCAACCATGCTGAAATGACCATCATCAGTATCGCTAGCGGGTAGCCTATATGCCAACGTAACTCAGGCATGGCATTAAAGTTCATTCCATAAATGCTTGCTATGAGAGTTGGCGGCAGGAAAATAACGGCGGCTACTGAGAAAATTTTAATGATACTATTTTGCTCGATATTGATCATGCCTAAAGTCGCATCGAGTAAGAAGCTAAATTTGGTAGAGAGGAAACTTGCATGTTCTCGAAGCGCATTAATATCTTTTTGGATTATGTGCATCTCTTTAGAAATATCTGAGTCACTTACTTGTTCTAAGTAAGAAATTAAGCGAGTGAATGATATTAAACTTTCACTGGCTTTAGTACCTAGGTCACCATTAGCCCCTATATACTGTAATATATGTTTATAGTTTGTTTCAGGTGCTGTGTGATTATTTGGTTTTGGATGAAAAATAATTTTAGATATTTCATCAAACTTATCGCTTATTTTCTCTAAAATATCAGCAAGTCTATCTACGGCTGCATCTAACAATCCTACTAATAGAGCATGTGTATCGTACTCTTTTGTTTTAGAGCGGATTAATTTTTTAATAAATAGTTTAAATGGGTGAAGCTCGACATAACGTAAGGTGATTAAACATTTTTCAGCAAGTATAAAGGTTACGACATCGGTTTTAACTTCAGGTAAATCGGATAAAGCAACCATTGTAGCTGTCATGTATATGACATTATTTTCCGTATACAATCTACTGGATGGCTCGATTTCTTCAACTTCTTCTTTAGTTGGTATTTCAATTTTTAAATGTGCTTCTACAATGTGTTCTTCTTCTTTGGTCGGACAAATTAAATCAATCCAGAGTGCCTCTTGAAGTAGATTTTCATTCTCCTCGTTAAGAATCTTGGACTGAATCCGAGACTCAGTTTGGTAATAAATGACTACCATGTGTGATTTATCCTTTTCGGGTTAGAAAAACTCTGTAGCCGTTGTTTTATCTATCTTATCGTTTTTTATTATAAATAAGTAGCATTCATTCTTGGTTGCTTTCATATTAGCAAAATATTGAAAAGTAGATCAGTGTAAGCTAAGTAATTTTATATTTGCGCTTTGTAGTTGGCATGAATACCCCAATTTTTTTAATATGTATTACTAATCATAGTGGTAATTTTTTGCCATTATACTAATACATCATTATGATGTTCTCAAAGGATAACTCTATTTGAACAATATACAGAACTAAAAGGAAGCAACATGTTTTCAAAAATAGATCAGATAAGAGAGAAAAATAAGAAAAAAGTGATAAAAGCAATATTTGAACTCGAAGATATAACTTACGAGACCGTTTCAATGTCTTTACCTACGAAGCTTGCAGAGGGCTCATTAAAATTAGATCATAGTGTTTATATGCCTCTTGATTGCAGTACAGTGAAAGCGAATGGTGTAGGGCGGTATCTTATTTACGATCATCCCGATGAAAAAAATCCTTTTTCTATTTGGGCATTTGCCTTTGCGGAACGACAACAAACCACAATTCATGACCATAAATATAAGGGTACTGTAACCGTTCTTGAAGGGCCAATATCTGAGAAATACTATCGACCCACAAGTGAATCTACCGCGTGTTTAGAGAATCGCATTGACCGTTTTCGGTTCCATTGCAATCGTGATGATTTAAGTGGGATTTATGTACATCAGCTCAAGCGAAGAAAAGGTTTAGGGAAAGGGATTAGTGTGACATTACATATCTACAACATGCCAGCTTATTTAGTGAATTTAGAAGGGGATAAAATAGATCGAAGAAATTTAAAAACAATTTATTCTAAAGATAAAACAATTGATAAAGAGAATATTCCGGCTTATACAGAAGCATACCCTCAGTTAAAATTTGACTAATAAAAAACACCCATAGACAATTCCAGAAAACATAAGCTTATGAGCCAAGGTATATAACTTGGCTCATAAGTATTTTTATAAATTTAAAAATAGAAGTAAGGCTTTTTGTACATGCATCCTATTTTCACTTTGATTAAAAATTATTGAAGCAGGGCTGTCTGGCAAAGTCTCGGATACTTCTTTTCCTCGCTCCATGGGCATACAATGCATAAACACTGCTTCGGGTTTGGCATAAGACATTAAAGATTCCGTTACCTGAAATCCTTGAAAGGCTTGAGCATTTTCTTGCTCCTCAAAGCCCATACTGGTCCATACATCCGTATAAACTGCATCGGCATTTTTAACCGCTTCTTCCGGCTTAGAAAAAACATGAATCATTCCTGTCGTACTATTTTGTGCTTGTTTGACAATTGAATCATTCGGTTGGTGTTCTTGAGGACAGCAGTAATTAATGGTTATTCCTAATTGAGGAGCAAGGAGCATCAAACTATGGAGAATATTATTTCCATCACCAATATAAGTTACTGTTAGTCCATCAAGAGAGTCGAATTGCTCCCATAGGCTTAGTAAGTCTGCAAGAATCTGGCAGGGGTGATGCAATGCCGAAAGACCGTTAATTACCGGTACTTTGGCGTAAGCAGCCATTTCCTGTAATACTTCGTCAGCATGGGTTCTTACCATAATAAAATCGGCATAACCGTTTAGGACTCTTGCCATATCGGCCGGTGTTTCTTGTTTTCTGGTATTACCTACGCTTTCAATGGCGATTCCCCCCATACTTTGAATCGCCATTGCAAAACTTAAGCGAGTTCGAAAAGAAGGCTTTTCAAAAATCATTGCAAGACTTTTACTCGCTAAAGCCTGATGGTATAAGGAAGGGGAGTGTTTAAGCGCTTTAGCGTTCTCCAAAATCTGCAACAATTCTGATGTACTTAATTCAGTTCCTGTCAGTAGATGCTTTGGTTTCTTTGAGAAAGAGGAATTGTTTAAGTCTTCTGATTGGGATGGAGGACAATTTGACTCCAGATCAAATCGTGCTTGTTGTAAATTAATAACAAAGGTATTCGTTGTTACTTCACTGATAGATTGAGAAGGATTTTCTGCAATCGCATTGTGATTTTCTGGGATAGTAAGGGACATATTAGCCTCCATCAATTCATTTATAATGAGTCCTTTAACCACATATTTTCCAATTTTTGAATTTCTCCATTTTCTTTAAGCTTTTGTAATGCTTGGTTAATTTTTATGGTTAAAGGAGAACCTTTTTTGACGACCAATGCATATCCATGATCCGCTTTGGCAATTACAGAATGAGAAAGATCCGTATGTTTTTTACAGTAGATCTTACCCTGAGAACCATCCATTAAAACGACATCAACGAGCCCCGCACTTAATGCTTCAATAGCTTGATTGTTATTATCAAGAACAGTAATTTCGGCCTGAGGAAAATTTTCTCGCACCCAGATCTCCATAATACTCCCCAGTTGCACCGCAATTTTCTTTCCTTTGAGTTGGTTTGGGAGCCTAACCGGTTGATTGGAATGATAGACAGCGGCCATACCTTCAAAATAGTACGGGTCAGAGAAATCAAAATTGATTTTTCTAGGTTCAGTAATTGAGATTGTAGCTATGGCAATATCATCTTGTCCCGAGCTTATAGCAGGAAGAACTGTGCTGAATTGCATATTGTCAAAAACAGCGTTTTTGCCAAGTTCCTTAGCGATTAGTTTGGCTAAATCAATATCGAATCCTTTTATATCCCCATGATCGCTATATTCAAATGGTGGATACTCTGCTGCGGTGGCAAAATGGAGTGAGTTTGGGTTTTCTTTTTTATCGCATGCATATATGATAAGGGTTGTTGCCAGTAAAGTAAGCTTCAATAATTGTCTCATGTGAATTTTTATCCGACATTTATCCATTTAATGAATATATAGATCATTTGTTTTAATGTCAATATAGAATGAATATAATTCCAATATGGAGAATGCGTATTCAATGTGCAAAGCTCGACTGCCTATGAATATGCAAACTGTGTTTTTAGGAAGCTTTACTTAACTATTGAGCAAAATCTAATTGCCTCCATGCTTCGTATAAAACGACCGCAACTGAATTTGAAAGATTTAAACTGCGATTATTTTCACGCATTGGAATAGAAAGAGAGGTATAGGCTTGTAAAATCTTTTTAGGTAAGCCATTGGATTCGGGGCCGAATAAAAACATGTCTTCCGAAGTATATTGAACTTTTGAGTAACAGTTCTGTGCCCGAGTACTGAAAGCATAAATCGTTTTTTGATGATGTTGTTGAATAAATGCTTCCCAATTCTCATATTGAGAGATGGAAGTCCATTCGTGATAGTCGAGCCCCGCTCGCCTTAATGCTTTTTCTTGTAATGAAAAACCAAGAGGATGTATTAAATGTAATTTTGCTCCTGTATTGGCGCATAGTCGAATGATGTTTCCTGTGTTTGGAGGAATTTCTGGTTGATATAAAGCAATATGAAACATAAATTTTATAATAAAAAAAGGTTATATAATTCCGTTGTATGAACAATTCATCTTCACTACTAAGAATATGAACAGTATGAATGGCTCATACAAATAATTAAAATAAAATTGTTATCTAGTATTTTATCTTATTTAGAATGTCAAGGAAGCAAAGTCATCCTGCAATTTTGGATGATTTTGTGAATCGACTTTTTTAACATCTTTAAAAAATGAAATCATACTCCTATCTTGCCGTACGATGAGTGCAGTACTTGAAGTTCTAACTTCAGTTTGAGATTCTGCTTCAGTTCCATAGGTAATATCTAATTCTTCATCTGGAAAAGTAATTGTTGGAGTTCCTTGCATCAAACTATGCTCTGTACTCTCAGAATCTAAAATTTCTACAACACTTACAGAACTTGCATCAGAGACTGTCTCTTTAAATGTGGGTAACGCTCGCGCTTTCGAGTTTAACGAGTCGGTAGCATTTGGGGAGCTTGGCTGCATCAAGGTATCGCTAACCTTTAGGGTATGCTTATGCTCATGGGCATAACCCGCTTTAAGAATTGTGTTGTGGTAGAAGTACGCAAGTTTTTTGGTCTCATAGTAAAACCCATCTAATGAAACTAAACTCGGTATATACACTTCTGCTGAGTAATAGTTAATAGTGGTGTCTTTGTAATGCTCACCTAAACCTTGACCAAAATAAACGGCTAATTGTTTATTGGTATTATGATGATCACAAATATATAGATTAATTGCTGATACACTCTGAGCTAGTTCCGAAGTAAGACCACTTTGTTTTAATCGCCAGGCCATTGAATGGATCGATAGCTGATAAGGTTCTTGCGAAAGATATTGATAATAGGCTTGATTAATATTTATGACATGCTCAGGATCCCCTGTTCCATCAGCAAGAATATAAATTTTTGCTTTGCCTCCCAAATTTTCCTTATTAAAATGAAACTGTGCTTGATCATAATATTCGTAATCTTCTTCTTTTTCCTCAGGATCTTGATACATTACGATACTAGGAATTTTATCACTTTTGTCCTCTGAAGTTCTTAAGTTATATCTCCAGTCTAGGGCTCTTATATAGAGAGAAAAATTATTTTCACTGGCAGTAAATGGAATAAACAACACAATTTTTTGTTTCGGCAGGTTTGAGTCAATTTTTTTTAACATGAGTGAGGCAGAAGCTAATAAATTTAGTAAATTATATAATTCTCAAATTAAGGTATTATTAAGTAGATTAAATTATTAATTCTACGGAATACCGGTTATAAGGAATTAAGTTTGTAATTATTTATACCTAGGGAATAAAACATCTCAACATGAGGTTGGGTAGATAAAAACTGGATACTCCACAATGCAATGGTTCCATCATAATCTAAAAATCGCCCATCAGCGAGTATGAGTGGCTTATTATTGACCACAATGAGGAAATTATCAGTAAACCATTTAAAAATTCTAAAATCGTTCAATAAAGAAGGGGAGTCTTTGACATATTCGGGCAATTTTAGCGATAAGGAAAAAGGATAATTTTTTATCAGTGGGATCCTTGATTCTTTAAAAATTGGGGTCTCGACATTCATGATAAATAGGCGATTTGAAGTTAGGGCAATTCCTCTCCATGAGGTTGAACTTAAAAATTGAGGGAACACACGTACCTTCTGAGAATTTATCTGAAGCCTAACAAGTTCCTCCTGAATGGCTGCCATTGCTCGATAATGTTGGAACCCATTGAATAGCATAAATAGGCTAACTAATATTAAAGCAAGAATCACCGGTATTCTTTTTTTAAAAACAATAGTGCAAATCACTCCTAAACATAAAGGTATTGTAACGAAGGGATCCATAATAGAAACTATATCCCAACTTACTCTGGTTTCGGAAAATGGCCAAAATAAGACGGTCCCGTAATTGGTACATGCGTCGAGCACCCCATGGGTCGCATAACCTATTAGTGCTGCTAAAAAAGTGAGTTGCCAATTGGTTCGGAAGCGCTTAAAAATTAATAGCCCTAAAGTAACAATCAAAGCGCCTATCGGAATAAAGAGCAAAGAGTGGGTGAAGTGCCGGTGATAGAGAAAAAAAAGCAGGGGGTTGCCTGATTCCTGAATTAATACGTCTAAATCAGGTGCCATTGCTGCTAATCCACCAACAAGCCAAGCATTCTGTTTGTCTTTCTTATATAAAATTGCCTGAGAACAGGCGGCTCCCAAGACCGCATGCGTGACTGGATCCATGTTTTATCCCTGTAATATTCTATTAATTTTTAATCCATTTTATGTTGGATGAACAAGAGCTACATAATTATATAATAATCCTAAAAATAAAAAGAGCTAGCTCTGTCATTCTTTGAAGACCAAAGCTATCCCTCCTAAGAAACAAGGCGAAATTGATCCAGATTGGATCAATTTCGCCTTTTTTGACTTATGCTTTAAATTTCGAATACTCGCAACTCAGTGGAAGAGTGGAGGCTGTGGGGAACATATTGGTTCTTGAGAAAAGTCATATTCAGCCATAAGAGTTTCTTTTATTTCCATGGGCGTAGGTCTATTCTCCGGACGTGACGATACCATGGGTAAAAGATGATCAGTGATGATGTCTCTTTCTTCTTCATCAAGAAAGATTAGATCGTTATCAAAGCGGCCTTTCATATTTAAACGGCATATTTCTTTTAACCCCCAGCTGCGTCGAGGTGTGATTCGATGCCCTCCAAAAAGTTCCCCAAGAATATGGCCTAAAGCAAATACATCACTGGCTGTGCTGGTGCCATCCCCTACAAATCGTTCAGGGGCCATATACAAAGGAGTACCTCTTATGTTGGGACCTGCATCATTTTTATGTATTTTCTTAGAAAATGCAAAATCAATAAAAGTTACGATTGGTTTTTTGGGGTCAGAAATATCAAGCATTATATTTTTAAGCGAAATATCATTATGCACCAATCCCTTATTTTCTACTTGCTCTATGTAAGCATCAAGAATGGCGATAGAGATTTTTTTACGTGTTGCGATATCAAGTTCTATCTTAGGGCTACCATATAAAATATCATGTAACGTGGTACCTGATGCTTTTTTGATGAACATGTAAGCACCAAGCTTGCCCGATCCGTCTATAAAAAAAACGGGCTCCCTGGCATTTAAATGTCCTGCTTGCTTCGTTCGTTTATATTCTTGTTTAATGCTCTCACGCCATTGTCCTTCCTCTTTATCTTGTTTAAAGAACATGAGTTTTCTAACTCTTTCCTTATGAGGTTTTGTATGAGCAGGCATAAACTCCACTTCCTCGTTAAGAAAAATTAATTTTCCTTCAATGTGGTCCACTGCAGCATATCTTCCGCTGCCTGCGCGACTATTTTTCATCACTTCAAAACACTCACTGATGCCATCTTTCCCTGAACGCCAATTCAGCTCATGTGTTAATTTAAAATGAATTTGTTTATATATATAAAGAGTGTCCGCTAAAAATACTTCTGGTTGATCATCCCCCTCTAAAAATTCTTTTAGGAATATGCTCTGTTCTTTAGTTAACGCAGTTGGATTAATGAGTATAATTGGTTCCTGCACATCGTTTGTTTTTTCGTCTGTGTTAGATAGTCTAGTCATGGGAATACTTAAATATTAAAAGAATGATATTATACATTTCAATTATTAATTAAGCATTACGTAATTTAATTGAGCAGATAAAATCGATTTAAAGAGAGGAAAACATTACAGCTCAGATGAGATTTGCAATGTTTCAAATGTCCAAAAAAAACGCTATAATGTCAAATTCAAATCTCAATGAGATGTCCTATGACACTTGAAAATACTGTTGATGTGAAAATTGATCAATCAATCGTTATTGATAAAAATAGCGAATTTTTTATCGCCATCGCTAAAAAAGGTGTTCATAGTTTCATAATGTTAGGTGTCATGGTTGACGGCGAACCTAAGTTGTTAGCGAAGGTTGGTAAGGGAAATATTATTGATAAAAGCTTTGGCTCAAGCTGTGTTCAGCAATTCACTTTGTTTGGAAAAATGGTTGGAAGTCATTCAGACGCTGTATTATTGGATGAAGGTCTTGGTGGTACCAACAATTTTCCCGAAATTAGTTATCAAGCCTATGCTATCTCTTTTGATCAATATTTGGAATTTTTAGAGATCACCAGAGCTATCCATCAGGAGCAATTGGATTTCTATAAAAATAGACCCAATCCCACTGGCGAATATAAAAAAATGACCTTTCCAGAACGAGGAGTGTACAAACTCAGAGAAGGCATTCATTGTTATATTCCTGAGGAAGAAGAAACTCTTGGAAAAATCACCCTAAAATATAAAGAGATTGGGACTTTTAAACAACAAAGTGCTCAAGATGCTAAACTTCGCCAAGATATAATTGATGAGTCAAAGGAAATTCATAGCTCTAATACTTGTCGTACTACAGCCCGTTCTCTCCTTAATTATACCTTACATTATCCTGCCAATGTTTCTAGTTTATTTACTATCGATTTCAATTATAAAACAAGACTATGGCATGAGAATACGTTAAAGTCGAATACCTTTTATATCCTGCCCAAGCCCCCAAATTGTTTTCATGTGCCTGCTTCGAAAAGGAAAATACTGGATGAACTATATAAAAAGCTTGAAGATCTACCTAAAAAAGAACCCGGATCCGACGCAACACGCCGAAAATTTAATGAATTAAAAAAACTATATCTGGAAGTAGCGGTTGAGCCTCAGTTATCGTTGAACCAGCTTTTACGCAAAATTATAGAGCATCGGGAAAATAATAGAGTATTATTCGAGACCCGAAGGGGGCACAATTTGCTGAGTAGTATTGTTGAAATGTTTGGGTTTAAAATTAAAACAGGAACTCAGCAAACCTATGAACGAATAGAACAAACCTTAAATAAAGAAATCATGCGAAAAAAAGAAATTGAGTTTGGAATCAAAGAAGTCCAAGATGAGCAAGACAAGGAAAGAAATATTTGCTACCCCAGTTGTTGATTGTTAGCAATCTCAATCATGGATTTCATTTTTAAATTGGTAAGAAAGACCTATTTACCTCGTATTTTTATATGACCTCAAACGTATTTGAATCATCCGCGATATATCATAAGATAAGGTTCAAAACCCATCTGGTGCTGTATACAGGAAAGGTTCACAAGCCCTCTAATGAAAAAAATTAAAAATTATCTCGTCAAGACTGTTTTTCACTTATTTTTTTAGATATCATAGCCAACCCACAATCTAAAGATTCTTCAATTGTTCCTTTGTGGATATCTTAACCCTCCGCTCGATATAAGTTATCTATGATAGATGTATTTCTTGAAAAATCCTGTTTGTTTCTTTAATAACTTATCCCCATTTTCTGTGGATAAGTCTGTGTATAGCCACTGGAATTCATATATCTTAGACTTGAGAACTTATCACATTAATAAGCCTAGGAATGTATTGTTAAGCGCCTAAATGACCAGTCCATTTTTGTAAAAAAAACATTTTGTTACTATATTTATCATATTATCTCTTGAAGGGAATTTAAGAATGTCTCGGCAAAAAGAAAGACAGGAAGTTGAGATAAAAGAACAGCCATTCGACAAAAGTAATGCCTTTATGGAAAGTAGATTGCGCGATATTCTCGAGGCAATTGAGTCTGTAAGACGAGGTGATTTGTCTAAGCGATTAAAGAAAGATCAATATGATATTTTTGGCGAAATAGCTGATTCCTATAATAGTATGATGGAAGGATTAAGCAGCTTTACTTCAGAAGTTACCCGTGTTGCCCGCGAAGTAGGTACCGAGGGGAAATTAGGTGGTCAAGCACAGGTTCCTGGTGTTACCGGCACCTGGAAAGAATTAACTGATAATGTCAATGCAATGGCTGCAAATTTAACCAGCCAAGTGCGCAATATTGCACAGGTAACTACAGCTGTTGCGAGTGGGGATCTTAATCAAAAGATCACGGTTGAAGTTAAAGGCGAAGTGTTGGAATTAAAAAATACCATCAACAAAATGGTTGATAATTTGAGATCATTTTCTGGTGAAGTAACCCGGGTTGCGAAAGAGGTTGGTACTGAAGGGAAATTAGGAGGTCAGGCACAGGTTCCCGGTGTTACAGGCACCTGGAAAGAATTGACTGATAACGTCAACGCGATGGCTGCCAATTTAACGAACCAAGTACGCAATATTGCCCAGGTAGCGACAGCAGTCGCAAAAGGTGATTTGAATCAAAAGATAACGGTTGAAGTACAAGGTGAAATGCTGCAACTCAAAGAAACGCTTAATAAAATGGTGGATAGTTTGACCATCTTTGCTTCAGAAGTAACCCGGGTGGCTAAAGAAGTTGGTACGGAAGGAAAACTTGGCGGTCAAGCACAAGTACCAGGTGTTACGGGTACATGGAAAGAATTAACGGATAACGTGAATGCGATGGCAGCTAATTTAACCAGTCAAGTACGTAATATTGCCCAAGTTGCTACCGCCGTTGCAAAAGGGGATTTGAATCAGAAAATTACCGTAGAAGTACAAGGTGAGGTATTGCAACTAAAAGAAACAATTAACAGGATGGTAGATAGCTTGACGATTTTTGCTTCAGAAGTAACCCGGGTTGCAAAAGAAGTAGGTACCGAAGGAAAATTAGGTGGGCAGGCACAAGTCCCCAATGTGACAGGCACATGGAAAGAATTAACCGATAATGTCAATGCAATGGCTGCAAATTTGACGAGCCAAGTCCGAAATATTGCCCAAGTTACGACAGCTGTAGCGAGCGGCAATCTTAACCAGAAGATTACTGTTGAAGTAAAAGGTGAAGTATCCGAATTAAAAAATACCATTAACGACATGGTGGATAACTTAAGATCTTTTTCAGGCGAGGTAACCCGAGTCGCGAAAGAGGTCGGTACCGAAGGTAAATTAGGTGGTCAAGCACAAGTTCCTGGAGTTACCGGAACATGGAAGGAGTTAACCGATAACGTTAATGCAATGGCAGCAAATTTAACCAGCCAAGTTCGTAATATTGCCCAAGTTGCAACTGCTGTGGCGGATGGTGATCTCAATCAAAAGATTACGGTGGAGGTAAGTGGAGAAATTCTCCAGCTTAAAGAAACACTGAACAAGATGGTAGATAACTTAAATCTATTCGCCGCTGAAGTAACCCGAGTTGCGAAAGAAGTGGGTACCGAAGGAAAATTAGGTGGCCAGGCATCAGTCCCAGAAGTAGGTGGGACTTGGAAAGAGTTAACCGCAAACGTTAATGCAATGGCCTCTAACCTTACCGATCAAGTACGTAATATTTCAAAAGTTGCTATTGCAATTAGTGCAGGTGATTTAACGCAAAAAATTACTGTAGAAGCTAAAGGAGAAGTATTACTTCTAAAAGAAACCATTAATAAAATGGTGGATGACCTCAATCGCTTAGCAAGTGAGGTATCTCGTGTGGCTCAAGTCGCGGGTAAAGAAGGCCGATTGAATGAGCGTGCGAATGTTGAGGGCGTGGGGGGCAGTTGGAAAGATATCGTAGACAAATTAAATAATCTTCTTAATTCAATTGCCACTCCCGTGCAAGAGGTTATTCGCCTCGCGGTCGCATTGTCTATGGGAGATGTATCGCAACGAGTCAGTATCGAAACCCAAGGCGATATCAGAACTTTATCCGATGCACTGAATAAATCTTTCGATGATTTAGGAGCGTTAATTCGTTTTGCTATGGATAGTTCTACCAAAGTTTCCAGCGCGTCAGTACAGTTAGCGGATATTTCCAAGCAAGTTAGTACGACGTTACAGCAAGCTGCAAGTACCACACAGCAAATAGCTGTTGGTGCGAAAGAACAGGCGAAAAAACTAGAATCGAGTACGCGAATCGTTACGGAACTGTCTAAATCAATTCAACAAGGGGCTACCAATTCACGTAGTGCAGCAGAAGTGACCCAAGAAGCTGCAAAACTTGCAAGCAGAGGAACCGATGCAGGAAAACAGGCGGCTACCAGGCTGAAGTCTATTGATGATATTGTGAAATCAAATACCGATACGGTAAAAGATCTGGATAAACGCGCTAAAGAAATTGGAGTAATCGTTGGCACGACAAAAGGTATTGCCGATCAAACGAACCTTCTCGCTTTAAATGCGGCAATAGAAGCTGCACGTGCGGGGGAAGCTGGTCGAGGGTTTGCGGTTGTGGCCGATGAAATTAGGAAACTTGCGGAAGGGACTAAAAAAGCAGCGGTCCAGATTGAAGGCATGGTTAATACCATTCTTGAATCAACGACACAAGTAGTAGAAGGAATGACCACGGGTACACAAAAAGTTACTGAATCAATCGATATCGTCAATGAAGCATTAAGGATTCTTAGTCAAATTAGTTCAGGGACTCAAGAGATCACAGTCAAAGCGCAAGAAATTTCTACTGCTACATCAGAGCAAGCGAAGGCAGCTTTAGCTGTTGCCAAAACCACAGAAGAAATATCGGCCACTTCAGAACAAGCAGCAGTTGGTGCAGAGCAGATGTCTTCTTCAATTCAACAGCAAACAGCCAGCATGCAACAAATGTCTGTGTCTGCTTCGAATCTATCGGTTTTATCCGATGAGTTAAGAACAGCATTGAAGCGATTTAAAGTGGCATATATGGCCTCTGAGACACACGTGCTTAGGAGTGAATAATGCCGAATAAATCACACCTAACCCTGAAATCAAAAGAACAACAATTGGTGCAACTTATTGTATTTCGCACTGGGAATGAAGAATTTTGTATCCCAATCAATGACGCACAAGAAATTATCAAGGTTGTACCGATCACACCTATTCCAGATTCTCCTTATTTTATGCGAGGGTTGATCAATGTACGTGGGGATATTGTAGCAATTATTGATATTAAGAAACTATTTTCTCTACCCAGTATCGATATCGATAATCCGAAGCATATTATTATCACAAAGCAAAGAAGTGGAATTTTTGGTCTCATTGTTGATGAAGTAGTAGAAGTTTTGCGCGTAAATGGAACAGATATAAATCAAAATCCATCCAGTATTGTAAATATTCATGAAAAATACGTGGGTGGAGTTGTTATCTATGAAAATCGTTTAATCATTTTATTAGATTTATCAAGCATCCTAACTCAAGAGGAACTTATAAAATTATCAGTCATAGAACGTAATTAAAGAATGATTTCCGGAAACACCGGTCATCAGTTGTGGTTGCAACATCGAGTCGCTCACAAAGAGCGTCTTCTATTTAAGAGTTTGCAACAACTAATCGGTAACTGGAATCTGAGAAAACTAAGGAAAGATAGGGTAGATCTCAGTTTAGGAGAACATAATGGGGAAGATGGTGATGATTGTAGATGATTCCAAATTTATGCGGATAATTTTAAAAGATATTTTAAAGAGTAATTTTGCAGATCTCGATATCATAGAGGCTGATGGAGAAAAAGCCGCTCTACTTCATCTTAAAAAAAAATCACCCGACCTCGTGTTATTGGACATAGTCATGAACGCAAGTGAAATAGAAGGAATTAAACTCTTAGAAAACATTCATGATAAATATCCCCATCTCAATGTATTAATGATTACATCGATTGGTCACGCATCGATTAAAGAACAGTGTAAAGCCTTAGGAGCTAAAGGATATATTCAAAAACCGTTTGAGATTGATCAAATCAAAAATGAACTTAAGAGCTATTTATAACTCGTTATAGGTGTTGTAAATGAATGAAGACATAAATAAATATATGGAAGCTTTTCTTAGTGAGGCAAATAATCATATTAAAAATATGAACTTAGCTCTTATTAATTGGGAAAAACATCCAGGTAACAAGAAAAATCTTCAAGATATTTTTCGCAATGCCCATACATTCAAAAGTATTTCTGCCACTATGGGATTTCAACAAATAGCAAATTTAAATCATGCAATTGAAGATTTATTAGATGCGATTCGCACTAAAAAAATTACACTGAAAAAGTGTATAAATCTTTTATTTAATTGCTTTGATTTTCTAAAAGAAAACATAAAAGAAATTGCTAAAGGGCAGCCCGAATTTGATACAGCCTCACTGATTGAAAAAATAAATTTGATATTAACGAATAATGAGAAACAAGGAGCGGATCTCTCATCGCTTGAATTATTTAGCGGCATGGAATCAATCACAAGCGTCGAAGTGAATGTGGACCGTCTCGATAAATTGCTCAATCTAACTAAAGAATTACTTATTAACAAAATGAGGTTGGAAAGTTTAAGCGAAACCCTTCAATCCTCTGAATTAACTGCAACCCTTGGTAGTCTAAATCAAACACTAAATGAGTTACAGTATTATGTAATGCAAATACGTCTAGTCCCTATAGGATTTGTTTTCGATCGTTTTTCCCGTATGGTCAGAGATCTCGCCGAACAACAAAAAAAGCAAGTAGAATTTTACACTGAAGGCAGAGAAATTGAGGTTGATCGTTCCTTAATCGACGCAATAAGCGAGTCACTTGCCCACTTAATCAAAAATGCGATTGATCATGGCTTGGAAACCAGCGAAATCAGGAAGACCCGAAGAAAATCTGTAGAAGGAAGCATCAAATTAAGAGCTAAACGCCAGAAAGAATCAGTAGTTATTGAAGTAAGTGATGATGGTGCTGGACTCGATCTCGAAGCGATTAAAACTATTGCTGTACGTCACAATTTATTATCCACAAACGCAGCAAAAGCAGAAGTAACCAAGGCCATCTTTTCTGGGATTTCTACTGCAGAAAAAGTTACAGATATTTCAGGAAGAGGGTTAGGCTTATCTATTGTTAAACAAACAATCGAATCCATTAATGGATCGATTGAAGTCGAGACCGAAAAGGGAAAGGGGACTCAATTTATAATAAAAATCCCTTTAACCTTAACCGTTATTCTTGTTTTATTAATACGTCAAGGTAATCAGATTTATGCATTACCCTTAAATAGTATAGAACGCTTAATAACGATACCATATCAGGACATAGCATCTCTCTTGCACCAAGAGTCTTTTGTATATGATGAAATGAATGTCCCTCTCTTACGCTTGTCCGTTATTTTTAAAGAAAAAGTAACATTAGAAGAGAGCCGGCAATTTATAGTCGTCTTAAGAAAAGAAGAAGAATTAGTAGGTGTAATTGTAGATAGCTTGCTGACAACAGAAGAAATTATTACCCAGCCCATAAATCCAACTATTCGAGGTAGTAAATTATTTTCTGGCACAGCATTATTGGGATCGGGGGAAACCATTTTAATTATCGATGTCGATGAGCTTTTTCTATGCTTAAAATCTAAACAGGCGGGATGAACTATTATGAAGATAGGGAAACGATTTAACGAATTAATGAGCTTTGCAGCATCAGAAGCAACCTTTGCACTTTCAGGATTGTTAGACCAGCAGATAAAACTAGCGCATGTCGATGTGACCGTTAAAGTAAGTGAGGTACAAAATAGTATAAAAGATAATATAAAAGAAGAGTTAGCTCAAATTAACCCTAACACCGGGGGCGCGATAATTATGACGACCCCCTTAATCGGCACTTTAGAGGGGATTGCTTCATTTATCTTACCCGTTACATCCGCTTTTAGATTATGTGATGTTCTTTTACATAGAAAGCTTGGATCAACAACTCAACTCGGAAGTATTGAAGAGTCTGCATTGCTGGAGTCGGGAAATATAATTGTCAGCTGTTTTTTAAATGCATTAGGTTATATATCAGTTCTTGATAATATTTTGCATAAAAAAATGACACTTAGGGTCAGTACTAATAATGAAGCTCCTAATTTAAGCTATCTAGCTTCTCGTGGTGAATATATAGTACGCACTAGCTTTTATATGAAACATAGTGTTCAAGATGAGGAGCAACGTATGGATATTGATGGAATTTGTGTTTTTTTCTTTGAAAGTGCGAAAGTTACAGCCCTATTAAATATGCCTCATAATCCTGAAAAAAGCTGTTGATTTAAAAGAATTTAATCGCCTTTCTTTAACTGTTCGATCTATTACATCTCCTAAACATTCATACGTTATAAATATTAAAAGGTTTAATTAACGCAAAAACTCATGTCGTAGATAAATCATTCCACCAAAACGGATGTTATGCATTACTTCATCTTTGAGGTTTTTTGGGAGATAGCTGCCTAATTCTCTATATAATTAAAACTTTAGTTCCTGGATTAGCTTTTACCCAATGAGCGACATACTCGATATGGTTATTTTTGCCAACTGCAATGCATCCACGCGTGGACCAAGGTAAGTTACTTAACCAACTAATACGACTGGAGGACTGGGTAGGTCCATGGATACCAACATCCCTTCCTGAATATCCTGCAGCTAATTGCTTTGAAGTTGGATAGAGAATTGGAATAAATACTTTAAATTGATTTGATTTTCTTGGATGAGCTAACCCATATAAACCTATCGGAGTTTTATTATCGCCCGCGCGTTTTTTGCCCACACCTTTATTTCCGATGGCAATTTTAAATGTCTTAATTACAGTGCCTTGTTTACATATGTTTAAAATTCTTTTTTTAGTATGTACATTGATTCCGTTTGCTAAAGGACAGGGTGCAGAACTCGACCACACAGCCATAGGAAAAAAAATGGAAACCATTAGAAATACTGCTTTTATTTTCATATAAGAAGACTAATATTATTTAAACTGGCCAATTATTATCCCATATTATGGGTTTTTTTCATAGTGGTTGATGGCTTAAATCGTTGGGCATCATCTTATGAGAAACCTTATTTAAATATAATTCCAATTATTAATCTTTTTGCTACCTAAGCTCGTTCATTCGAATCAACCGCGTTTACACGTTTCAGGAAAATTGAATTCCATGCACACTACATCGGAGGATATTTTCATTGATTATTTTTTGTTCAGTTAAGTTGCCTGTGCTATGATTATTAAATAAGCTGAGTGTATTTTATGGTGTCATTGTGGCGGTCATGAAAAGAGCAATGTTCTTTGTTGGGGCATGCAACCGTGCTTCTTTATCACTTGTAGCAAGTTATCATCTTCGATTGAGTCCTCGTTCTTACAGCGAAAGATTGAAATCTTTACGTGTATTTCCCTTGTTTGGCGATCTTGTTACAGACAACAACTATCCAAATCTTTTTGTAAGGAGACCACTATGAGAAGGCGTTTCTTAGAGGTGGATAAATTAACGGGTGTAGGCATTGCTTTTCGCCGAGCAGTTATAAGTCATGCTACGCGATCGGGTACTTTGTTTTCATCCACAGATTATCCTTATAAGTCCACTGAACAACAGAATATAGGACATTCCGAATTATTGAACAGTTTACCGATAGCCGAAGATATTTATTTTCGGGGCACACCAGGCACAGAGGAAATAAATGAGATTATGCACTCAGGTGAAATGGGAACAGGAAAATATTCCAGAAGAGAACCAAGCTTAGAAATACCTGAGTTTATTGAGGAGAATAATAGTTGTTATCTTGTCTCTGCATCTCCTTGTCCTCACACAGTACAGGACTATGCTGAAGGCTTATCGGTACTACCTACCAAAGGGTATATTATTGTGATGGGCTTGCCTAAAGTCTCTATTCGCCCTCAGCTAGTACTTCATCTCGATAGGGAGCTGTATGAGGAATATGCAAGGTTCAAAAATGAAAAGGAGGAACCGGGAATCCGTCATATGTATAATTCAATTGTGAGTACAGCACAGAGGAACAATGAAGTTACTATCGTTTTAGGAACTGATAAACAAGATAATTGGAGGCCAATAATTGGTACCGATATCATTAAAATTGTTGAAATTACCGCTCCTGGTAAGTTTCTAGGAAAGTTTATGGCTGCTAAAAAAGTTCACAGTCGAACCATCGATAATGAGGAATTTGTAAAACGCCCATGGGCTCTAGAGATTGCAACCACCAGGAGTTCAGATCTTCCTGAGTTTAAACCCGCTTATGAGCGCATGAATAGACGAGCCGATGAATTAGGTTTGATAACTTCTTCTGATAGAAGACTGATCACTATTGATGATGTAAAGGGGGTTATGAGAGCCGGTATACTGGAAGAATTTTCACGAGGTTACACTGCGGATAGAACGCTTGTATTTAGAGAGGTTCCACGGGAAATTGCAATCGGCAATGCTGAAGCACTAACTGAGTTCATGATTTCTGAGCTTAAGTCTGAACTTACCTTGCAAGAAATAGTTCGTGCTGAAAGTCCCTCACATTTTTGACGAAGCGCCAGTGCATGAACTGTCTTGGAATTTTTCTAAGACAGTAGGAATGAAAATTCATAAAATGTGTCATGGCCTCTGAGCAGTATATTAGAAATACCTGCTATACTTAATATGAGAGACATATACGCACAATATATTCTTACCGATTCCTTTTTTTAATAGTGAGCCTCCATGACTCATATGTTGTTAATGAGTTTTGATGATAGTAATTTTTTGAATCTAAATTGTACCCTTAATCGATTTTTGGAGTATGCGTTCGGTTTAATTAATAAGACTAATATCCATTTTTGTTACATTGGCACCGCCGGTAACGATAGATGGATCGAACGAGTTTTTTTTACTCGATTTGTTCGTGCAAAATTTGGAAAAAATATCACCACTTCTGAATTATCCTTGACAAAATCACGGCGCACAGAAAAACAACTGGAAGACTACATTACTCAACAAGATATACTTTTTATTGGCGGTGGTGATACCGAAAAAATGTTGGAGATATGGAACAAATCGGGATTTAGCTTTATCTTAGATAAATTGAAATCTGAAAATCGATTGCCCCTTTTAGCCGGTGTAAGTGCGGGTGGAATGTATCCTTTTCATTCGGGATTGACTGATTCTACACCAGGACATTATACAGCAATGTCTTGCTTAGGTTGGTTTAAAGAAAGTTTCTGTCCTCATGCTAATTCGAAAAGAAAATCGCTTTGTGCGTATAGCAATAATCAATATTTAGAGCGCATGGATGCGTACATAATCGCAGTAAGACAAGGATTATTACCATCCGGCTTTGCTGTGCCAGATAATTGCATGCTCCATTTCGAAAATTTTAATTTAGTAGGTGTTATTTCCTCATTGAAAGAGAATAAATGCTACTATGTGACTGATCAACAGGTTACTGATTTAGATACAGTGTGCACCGTGAATGCGAATGATCCAACCATCCGTCTCGAATGTTGGAGTACCTTATTCAGGTATATAAATTATTTCAAACTATGCACAGCAAAATTACAACTGAACAATGGCTGATCACTTTATCGGAAAGGAGTACTCTTTAAAAGCTCATAATAATGATGAGCCCATTATTTCTAATAAATTGGAACCAATAACTCTGCGAAATTCTGGTCTTAAATTACCCGATATGATGAGATAGGATTTACCCTGTTCATCTCGATCAAACCAAATATTTAATACGTTTTTTTCAACTATCTTATCATCATGATACGCTTTAATTGGCATTTGACTAAACCCAAACAGCTTTGTTTCAGAGTTATTATTAAGGAAATGATTCAGGATGTTCACATTAACAAAAAAACTATTATTTTTCCGTGCCAAAAACACTCGCCCAAACATTACTAAAATTTCATAATTTAACTTATATTTATGAAAAATGCCTGTATATATTTTTGCAAAAAGTTTTATAAAAAAATTGCCAATTTTTTTATTTTTCCAGTTTTTTTGCATCAGAAAGGCAATTTTTATTATAGTGGGACATGATTGGTAATAATAATTTTCTATTCGTGAATTTTGGACTTGCTTTGCTAATTCGAGTAGAGTGACTGAGTGATTTAAGTCGATTTTAATAACATCATTTCGGACAAAAAGTCCTATCGCATGATCATAAGCCTCATGATCACGAATCGATTTTACAAAATTAATAATCGCTATTTTGTTTTTCTCATCGAGATAGGGTGCCAAAACATAACCCGTGGCTGCGATTAAAGTATCTCCAATACCAATTCGGTTTTTTTTGCAAAAGCTCTGTAGCCCCTGCAAGATATTATGGGGTATTTCAAAATAGGTAGTACACGATGAAGTTATGCTGTTTAAAATTTCATTCTGTGGAAAAGCCAGTGAGGGAATATCGGCTAAATAATGATCCCAGAAATCCATATATTTAAGTAAGTTTTTACTAAGCTCTCTTTGTTCTTGTTGAATGTAATCGTAAAAAACTAATTCAGTTTTTTTCTCGACAAACTCTGATTCGTTTTTATAGTCAACATATGCATTAGAAAGCTCATTCAATAGGATTTCTGCGGATATTTCATCTGAGATAAAATGAGATATAGCTATTTGAATTTCACAAGAATTAGTTCCTAATCGAAATAATTTAAAGAGAATCATAGGTAATTTTCTATTCCATTTTCGATGTTCTAATTCATCTAGTGATTCATGTAGTTCGTGTTCTTGTTCTTCCAATTTTAGATCTCTAATATCCTGTTCAATTACTTCAAATTGAAGAATATTCTTTTGTGGACGTTGTAATGGCGAATATCTTGGGATTGTAGAGCATAGAACTGGATGATTTTTACACAGTAATTCAAAAATAATATCTAATTTCTTTTTATCCAAATTACCCGAGATTCGTTTTCTAATTACGATATTGGCTAGATTCGATCTAGGGTAAAACAGTTTCATCAACCAGAATAAAAATTGCAATTCATTTAAGGGCATTTGCTTTAAAAATGGGAGGCGATCCTTTCCATTTTCATCTTCCAAAATATCGTCTGCTGCATCAATTACACCAGCAAGACGAGCAATTGTTTCGGAATGATATAAATCCTGTAAGTAAATTTTTTTATGGGCGATTTTCCTAATCTTTGTAATGAGCCTAGCCGCTGATAATGAATTGCCTCCTAAATCAAAAAAATTATCGTGGATGCTAATATCCTTTAGGTTTAAAGATTCTAACCAGATTTTTTTAAGGATGGTTTCAGTTTCGTTTCGTGGGGGTATAACTTGCTGAGGCTCCTTAGCTTCTGGTTTAGGTAATTTACTTTTATCTAATTTTCCACTCGCAGATAAGGGGAGCTCTTCCATAACCACAAAATGTGTTGGAACCATATAATTAGGTAATAGGTTTTTAAGATAATCACGCAAATCATACGTGTCTAATTTTCTAGGGTCTTTGGGAATACAATAGGCAACTAATTGTTTTTCTTCTAGTTCCCCGTGCTCGGCTCTTGCTAAAATAACAACATTTTGAATGCCAGGATAAGATGCCAAACACTTCTCAATTTCACCAATTTCAACTCGAAATCCTCTAATTTTAATTTGATCATCTATCCTTTCGACAAATTCAATATTACCGTCGTGTAAATAACAACATAAATCTCCGGTCTTGTACAACCTACCCGTGCCAAAAGGATTTTTAACAAATTTTTTCTCAGTTAATTGTTTTTTATTCAAGTAACCTTTAGCAATACCATCCCCCCCGATATAGAGCTCTCCCAACGCCCCAACGGATACTGGTTGCATATTTTTATCTAATATATACAACTTGGTATTTAAAGCGGGTTTTCCAATTGGAATTCGATGCTTATACTGATCTATATTATGTTCATCAATGAGAATCCATGATGAGGCAACAGTGGCTTCAGTGGGACCATATTCACAAAATAGTTTATGGGTTGGAAATTTTTTTAACCAGTCATGGATATCTTTTGCTAACAAAGTCTCTCCACCAAAGACAATGTATTTTAAATCCAGCCTTTTTTCCTCGTTCAATACAATGCTGTTGATTTGTCTGAAATGACTTGGTGTGATTTTGATGATAGAAACATGTGCATCTTGCAAATGCTTTAAATATAAATAGGGATCTCTTTTATCTGTTTCAGGACAAATGGCAATTTTAAGACCTTTTAACAAGGGGAATAACGTACATGCCACTGCAAAATCGAAAGAGATAGAAGATGAAAAATCAATGATGTCGTCCGATGAAACTGAAATAGCTTTACCAAACCAATGCACAAAATGATGGACATTACGATGAGTTATCATTACGCCTTTTGGGGTACCAGTTGATCCGGAAGTGTAGATTACATAAGCTAAATCTGTTGATTTATTTATGTGGGTTGGATTGTTGGTAGGGTACATGGCTCTCTTTGATTGGATTGCTTCCCAACAAATTACTTGAGATCTGGCCATATCATCAAATTGATCCGCTAGTTTTGAATGAGTAATTAGAATTTTTGTATTTGAATCAGATAATATAGTTTTTTGGCGAAGAACAGGGTTATTAGGATCCAATGGAATATATGCTCCCCCCGATTTCAAAATTCCCAGGATGCAGATTAATAATTCAAAACCCGGATCCATGCAGAGGGCGACTAAAGTATTTTGTTTAACTCCAATGTCTCTTAAATAATGAGCCAATTGATTGGCTTGATTGTTGAGATCTTCATAATTAAGGGTATTTGATTTATAGATTAACGCCACTTGCTTTACTACCTGCTCGATTTGTGTCTCGAACAATGCGGGTATGATTTTGTCATAAGTATATTTAGAGCGAGTTTGATTCCATTCTTTTAAAATTTTATGTTGCTCCTCTAAGCTCATATCCGTTGATGGTGAGGTCATACTTAAGCCTATAGTAATAAACCAATAAATTTATATAAAATTTTAGCACCTAAAAGCTACCTACTAGGAATAGGGAAAACATTTATTAAAAAGTGGACACCTCGCTTTGTAAAACCCTTAATTATGTTAACTTAAAACAATCCGACCATGTTAAAAGAATTTTACTTTTGGGGTTAACATTAGGTGGCGAGTACTATGATTTTAGCACCATTAATCATGTTTGCTACGCTTGTTGAATCATTTATAATAAAATATTTATCACTCGGTACCCATCGATGACTGTCTATTTTTTGTTTGGTAAAACTGGCTCTGGAAAAAGTTATATAGGAAAAATGCTCGAAAAGCTCGACATCATTCATATCGATGGCGATAAACACATTACTCCCAGGATGCTGGACTGTCTCATTGAAGATGAACAAATGACTCCTGAGATGATTGATGAATACGTCTCTGTTTTAATTGAGGTCATCAAGACCCAAAAAGAAAAAGATCCGGCACGGAGTTTTGTTATCTCCCAAGCAATGTACCTCGACAAATACCGACTTAAATTATTACATGCTATACCTGAGCTTAAATTTGTAATGATTGATGTCGAACCAAAGGTTCGTGAACATTTCATCACCCAACGATTTCAAAATAAAGAAAGTAAAGTAAGCCCGAGGTATGCAAAAGAAATGGATAAGTTTTTTGAGACTCCTTCCCATGACATCATACGATTTGAAAATAATCTACAAACAGAAGACTTTTTTATGGAACAAATTCATGAAAAAATGCCAGCTCTTTTTAACTTAGAAAACGAAGTAACCCCTATGGATACTACGACATATTGTCTAAACCCAGTGCTATAAGAATATTTGGACCATAAATATTTAACCCAACACACTAGGCGATAGAATTTCAAGTATTTAAGTTATATCTTTTGTTTTGGATATTGAGAAAAAACTGAATAAAACGATTGCTAAGCCCAGTTTTCATTTGCGGTAAAGGCGATGGTTAGCCAACGTTGTGGCGTGTCTTCCCCTATTGCCAAGGCGATTTCATTTCGAATTTCATCCAAGGTTTCAATATTAGAAATTGGATAATCTTTGGGTACTATTATATGTATCTCAATAAATTGTGCCCTTCCTATTTTCGCAACATAGCTGGTATAAGTTTTGAAATTACGTTGTTTGATAAGTTCGTCTAAAAATTCTCTTATTTTTTCGTCAAGATCCAAAGGTGCCATCCGAAAGATGTCCCGTGTGGCATCACGGACTGTAGCCATAGGCACAAAAATCAAACACGCCGTAAGAATCGCTAAAATAAGGGGGTCAATATAGGGGGTGAAATGTCGGTAGTCACCACCCTGCAACAAAGTTGCCAGGCCAAATGCCAATAGGAGTGAGGAGGAAATCAATGCAGACATTAACCAACTTTGAATGTCTAATCGCAAGAATTCCGATTTAATTTTGCGGTTTTTTTTAATCAAATAAAAATACATGCCGGTTGATAAAAAAAATACCAAAAGAGCAAATAAAAATGCACAATCAAAATCCAGCTCATGCCCACCCGACATTAAACTGCCAATCGCATTTATCATCGCATAAGCACAAAGAAGTATAAGAATACTACCATTCAAAACAAGAACCATCGGTTCAATATGCCAGTATCCATATTGGAACCGCCGATTCCCCTTACTTGTTAAAAGACGAGCTACAAAAAAGGCGAGGGTTGATATAACGGTATCCACCATATTGAACATACCATCAAAAACGATGGCTAATGAGCCCGACAATAGCCCAAATAGAATTCCTGCCACGGATAAGAGAAAGGTAGCAGCTATTGAAATTTTAAGAGCTCTTCGTTCATGAAGTCCCTCTTGCTTTTTCATTTGAGTGATATCCTGATATTAATAATTGCTTTATTTACTGTATATTATTGCTTCAAGCTACTAATAAATCCATAGGCTGATGTGAGTGGATTGTTTCCTAGTAGCTGATTCTTTCCCAATTGCTGCAGTCAAAACGTCGCAGGGTTAAGAAAAATCAGCTTATTTTACGCACATTCACTTTGCGTCCTTTTAATTTTCCACTTTGTAAATATTGGTACGCTTGATCTGCTTGGCTGTGGTGGATTGCAACATAGGAGTACATGGCGGTGATATTAATTTTGCCAATAGTGTTGCCTGGTAATCCTGCATCTTTGGTTAAAGCCCCCAATATGTCACCGGGGCGAATTTTATCTTTTTTACCGGAAGCAAGACAGAGTGTAACCATTTCTGGCGCTAAGTGAGTAGGAGGATGATTTTCTAATTCATTAATGTTTCCCCAATGAATTGGGTGTGGGTAGTTGTTTTCAATGGTGCAAATTCGTTGGGCATCTGCGGGTGTTGTAATATTTAAGGCAATACCTTTACTTCCGGCTCGTCCGGTTCGACCAATGCGATGGATATGGACATCGTGATCAAAAGCAAGATCAAAATTTATTACTGCAGCAAGTTCTTTGATATCAAGTCCACGTGCTGCAACATCAGTGGCGACAAGGATAGAGCAACTTTGGTTTGCAAAACGCAAGACAGCGAGATCCCGATCAACTTGCTCCAGGTCTCCATTTAATGCAATAGCACTAAAGCCTTCGTGGATAAGCTGGTCTGTTACTTCCATTGTTTGTTGCTTGGTATTACAGAAGATTAAAGAGGATTGGGGGCGATAATGCAACAACAATGATTTTAATAAGGGATACTTCTGAGCCTGTTTTGGGACTTCATAAAAATATTGTTCGATATCCATTTCTTCAGGAGGAGTTACTACATGAACCTCTTGCGGGTCCTTCATAAATTGTTTTGAAAGTTGTTTGATTTCTTCAGGATAAGTCGCAGAAAAAAGTAGAGTTTGTCGTTGTTCGGGACACACCGAAATGATGTTTTTAATGTCATCAAAAAAGCCCATATCCAGCATTCGGTCTGCCTCATCTAAAACTAAAGTTTGCACCTTAGATAAGTCTAAAGAACCCATTCTTAAATGCTTAAGGACTCTCCCAGGAGTTCCTACAATGATATGAGCTCCATGTCGTAAAGAATCCAGCTGAGGCTTCATGGGTATACCACCAGATAAATTGATAATTTTGACATTAGGCATCAGACAGGCTAAACGTCGAATAGCTTGGCTTACTTGTTCGGCTAGTTCACGGGTAGGGCACAGAACTAAGCCTTGTATTGCAAAAAAAGAAATTTTTAAATTATTTAATAAAGACAAAGCAAAGGCCGCGGTCTTGCCGCTCCCTGTTTTTGCTTGAGCAATAATATCTTCATTTCTAAGAATTATGGGCAGACTTTGCATTTGAATTGCGGTCATATATTCATAATTTGAAGAAGCAAGGCTTTGTATTAATTCTTCTCGAAGAGGGAGTTGAGCGAATGATGGGTTTTGGTCGGTGTGTTCTATTTGAATCATGAAGCTGTTCTCTCTTTTACTTAATTGCTATATGTATTGTTATTTGTTACGGTAATTGTTCCAATTGGATAAATGGTTCAGAATGGTTTGGTATATTTAGGTAATAATACATAGGATAAACTGTGTGATGCCAAAGCCTTTATTTTAAATTGTATAAATTATCGATGACGCCTTCCAGGGGGATGCTTCTCCTGAGCCATAGTGACTTTTAAGGGGCGGCCGTCAAGTATTTTACCATTCATATCTAAAGAGGATTGAGCTTCTTGCTGCGAGCTAAAGGTTATAAAACCAAATCCTTTGATGTGACCTGTAAAGCGATCTTTGATTAAAAGAAGCTCATTTACCTTACCATATTTAGAAAACGCTGCTTGTAATGACTCTTCAGTAATTCCAAAGGGTAAGTTGCCTACATAAATTTTATTTTGTCTCACTGTCGTCTCCTCAAAGTAACCACTTAAACCACAGTGAGATAGCGGTTAATAATATTAACTGCTTAAATTAAAGAGCTACTATATTTTGTGCTTGAAGACCTTTGGTTCCTTGAGTCACAATGAATTGTACTCGTTGACCTTCTGTAAGCGTTTTAAATCCAGAACTTAAAATTTCTTTAAAGTGCGCAAATACATCCGGGCCAGATTCTTGCTCGATAAAACCAAATCCTTTAGATTCGTTAAACCATTTAACGACTCCGTTTACTGTTTTAGACATAAGTATCCTTAAGTGTTTATGATAATGCCTGTATAGGCGAATTAGCCGGAAACCGGTCAAGAATTAAAAAACTACCGAACGAGGGATTAAATGAATAAAACGACGATTTGGAGAATATAAAATAGACATTTTCTAGCTGAGACTAGGTTACTACTCTTTAATATCAAAAGTCAAATCTTATTATACATGCGTTGTTCAAATCCCCTCGAAAACCCTTTTTAATGCTTTAATATAAAAAATTTTGAACATTTATCTTCTTGTTTTTCTCTAATTTTGGACGTCTCTGCACTTCCATATAAAGATAGGTAGATAAAGAAAAACATCAATCCCATGAAAAGTAGATAAAGAAATTATTCATCAACATATATGGGATTTTTTTGAGCGTTTTCTTTTACTGTATTTATAAAAAATTGCCGACCCTCTCTATCAGAGAAGCTATTAATTCCAATTAATTTTTGCGTGCATGAAGGGCATAGATGATAACAAAGTAACCTCCCGTTCTTAGCGCGAGATTTACCCATTAAAGAAAAATTATTTTTAATTTCTAAACAATAATGACATGTTTGGCAGCTCATAGATTTCCTTTATAAGTAGCTAATAGCTCTTAATGACTATGAGAAAAAGTAAAGAAATTACGAATAAAAAAGAAATTTCCCTAGATAGGCAATAAGAAGATAATAGAAGATATGATCAACATAATACCAATCAATAATAACATTTTTTTGACCAATAAACCAGATTACTACTTTTCCATGGGAGCTGGGGGAGAGAACAGGACTATTCAAACCTCTATTAGATCGCAGTGATGGGGATGCGATTAAACTTCACCATGTTTTCAGATCATTAATGCTCGAACTTATTAATCGGGATAACCAATGCACTCCCTCATCATATTGACTCTTACTATGGATCACAAGGTAAATTGGGGTGGGTTCAAGGTTGAACGGCAAAGGTTGTATACTCAAACCGAATTGCTTTGAAAAAATATTAATTAAAAAACTTGGCGCTGTGGATATAACGGTATCCGAATTTGCAACGGCAAAAATAGCAGGCAAAATGTTTTTTACAAAGAGTTTATCATTGCGGCTCAATTTTCTTTTGAGTAAATATTCCGCTGAATGGCTGTATCTTTCCTGATTAAAACTAAATGCAATATGTTTACTGGTCAGATAACTTTTTAAAGATAAGGGCTTATTAATAAGTGGATTATTTGTACTCGCAAAACAAATAATTTCTTCTTCATATAATTTTTCAATCGTAAGTTGCGATGATAGAGCATTTTGATCGATCGCACCAATAGCTATATCCACCCCTTCATCGATGAATAGAAGAGGATCATCTGCCATGGACTCGATCGTGGTTTCAATGACGATGTGAGGCAGATTTTCTAGCGCTGAAATCAAAGAAGGTAACAAAATTAATTCAACATAATCAGGTAAAGCAATTTTAAATGATCTCTTGGATTGAAGAGGGTCAAATTTTTCACTAGGTAATAAGATATTTTTTAAACCAGACATTACCTGTTCTAATTGGTGTTGTAATTCTTTCGCTTTGGGGGAAAGAAAGTATTCACCTTTACCAGGAATTAATAGTGGATCTTTAAAGAATTCTCTGAGTTGCTTTAAAGAAGAGCTCATTGCAGGTTGACTTATGCACACTTTAGAAGCAGCCGCGCTCACGCTTTTTTCACTTAATAATGCATCTAAATGCAATATTAAATTTAAGTTAATTCGTTTAAAAGGCATCACGATATTTACCTCTCGGCAATGGTTTTTTTCTAATACAAGTATAAGAAATTAAATGCATCTTCCGAATACGAATTCCACAGCTATCAAAGTCATTATAGACACAAAATTGTTGAAACGGAGCAAATATTGCACCTGCAAAAGGACAATTGTTTGTTAAGGTGATATAAGTGAGGAATAACTTCTGAATTAACTGGTGGTAAACAGTTTGGCTAGAGTTCAATAAAACTTTATCAAACGAGCCTAAAGCCTCCCGCCTGGTTTTAAAAATTTAAAAAAACTCTTTTTCATATTGTTAAATTATTCTCTCTGTGTAATAATTCACCAATATGTTCGCAAATAATGTTTTTTACATGACTATTTTACCCTCCCAAGCTTTAAATACAGCTTCTAACAACTTAGGAATAAGTATCGTTCCTGAGCTAGTTATTAGTAAGAAGCTACAAGGTGAAGCTCAAAATAGGAAAATGTATGAGCTGAACATTGATTACAGCATTACTCTTTCTTCTCTCGGAAGATACTTATTTCAATTTCCACCTTCTGATGTTATTGACATCGTTAGAATTGCTACCACTCCTCCCGATCCCCAAACGTTCAAGTCTTTTCTCTAGTCTGAGATTAGCTCAGTCTCAACTGGAATCTGTTGGGAGTCACGTACATACCTAAGACCGCATAGCTAATGAGCTTTAAAGGGGTCTCTGTATCTGCAAAGTCAAATTTTCATATAGCGTGTACGTTCTCTCTCATGTGGAAGATAAAAATAACCACTGTATCCAAATCGTAGCAATAAGATTCAAACATACAGTAAGTTAGGTTGATAAAATGAAAATGCAACGTAGTGTAAAAGGCGAACGATACCTCTATATGGGTCTTAATATCTTTTTAATATTTGATTAATAGTTCTTGTTTGTTACAAATTAACCAAACTTTTAACAAATTAAACTGACTATTAGCGGGATTCATATGAAAGATAAAGAACAGAGAAATAAATTATTAAAGAAATGTATTGAGATTAAAGATTCAATTAATCAACAAATTCCTTTGGCAGCGAATCGATATGCAGAGTTTGAACAGATTGAACGCACCAAACTACAAGCCTATGAGCAGGCCCGAAGGACAAATACCCCAGAAGCCGAGCAATTGGAATCATGCATATACGAAATGGAATATCTTGAAGAACATGATGCGAAGTATGAAGCGTTTGAAATTTACGTAAAGCAAAAGCAAACCGAATACTATATTTTTGATTTCATCAATGAGTGCTTCAAGGAATTTTGTCTGGATGAGAAGGTACAATCGCCCAGCAATCTAAACGAAAATCAAAAGCAATGCTTCAAGCAAATGATTCTTAAGCAATCTTCGATTTTGTGCGAGAAAATAGCAAGATCACAAAAACTGTTGGGAAAAGAACGTAGCGATATTAATGTCAATGAAATGGAAGACTACCTTGAAGAACATGTCGATCATTTCATTCACATTTTAGAGCAGGGAGAGGAATTAACGATTGCTGATGAAGCATTAGCTTATCGTTTTAAAAAAAGCCTTGAATTAGTGGAGCATCGAGATGCTTTACAAAAAGAGTTTAGACGAGAAAATGCTCTGCTTTTTCAATGGGGAGGGGATAGAAAAGTTACAGAAACAATTCGGAAATCGAATGTATTTGCAACCGCTGAATATTTTGATAAGCCTGAAATCAATACCGGTTTCTGTGATGAACATACCTCCATTGCTTTAAAAAGACTATATGATGAATATCTAATTGATAGTGATACTCGCGTAGAGAAAGTTAATATTGGTTATTTTGATAATGAGGGTAATCCAGCAGATGGCCACACGTTTTTGGTCATTGACCGTAATCCTGATAGTCCTCTCAATGACATCAGCAAATGGGATGGTATTCTTTTAGATCCATGGAATGGGATAGCTTGTTTGACTGAAGATTACAACTCCTTACCCTATTTTTATATTTCTTACCCAAAAGGGGCAACCTGGGAATCCCTTTGTTTTACGGATGCTGATTATGATCTACGTAGTGGGATTCGAGATGCGAACAAATTCTATCGGATGACAGGAAATGAGGACTTAGAAAAACGTAGACTGCTGCTGATGGAAGAACATCAGTTACATTCGTTAGATGAAGCAGGACTGGAAAAAACCAAGGCGTTTCTATATAAAATTGTTGATCAAGTACGGCCTGATAACTTCAAGGAACCCATTGAAATTTTTATAACATCAACAGGCAATAAATTGGTCAATTCCCTGGCAGGGTTCTCTAAACCCGCAATTACCATTCACAGCGATTTTCTTAAGCAAATGCAAGAGGGTGTTTATACGGTTGAAGAATTAGAATTCGCTTTAGCTAATGAGTTACTTTACATGAAACATGAGGGTGTTGGAATTTATCATGAAATTTCAGCCAATGAGCAATTTAAACTTGATAAATTGACCATTGAACAGTGCCACAATACAGCCGCAGGTATTCGTTACTTAAGAAAAAGCATCATCTTTCAAGAGCAACATCAATGGGACGTGAGCCATGTGAATCAACCTTATTTGATTCGTAATTATCTAAATGGTGCATTGGCGGATTATCATCAACGAATAAAAAATTTGTTAACCTGGTTAGCTATTAAAGAAAATGAACGTGATGAGAAACAAAATACGTTTTTACCAATTCCCATTTTAGAAGAGGTTGCTCCGATTAACCGGGAAATTTTTTTTAAAAAAGAATGTGATGCATGTGACAATACTGTAGCAAAACTCAAATTTTTAGAATCCAAACTACCAGAACTTGCAATTGAATTACTCCCGTATGAAGTAACCTTTAGTATGGGAATTAAGGTTAGGGATTTCTGTCAATTATTGTATGCAATGGATATTAATTTGCAGGATCCGGAAGTGGAAAAAGCAACGGAAGATTTGATTGCGCGAGCTTTTGAGTTGCGAGTTCCAGCCTTTGAGCGTATTTATTTAGCTCTTGTTCATCAACATTTCACGAGTCAAAATTATTTAGATGATAAAGTTAGGGTACCTCCACTGGGACTTTTTAAGATCATAAATAATCTAATTGACGTGTTTGTGAAAGCAAAGAGTTTTGAGGAAGCGAAAGAGACGGCACAGACATTAAAACAGTTACAAGATAAATACATCGGTCATTTTAATCTCTCGCATGGTCGAGCAAGAGCTCATACCTATCAATTTGAGACATTGCATGGGCGTATGCCTGCAGGAAACGAAAGATTTTTCGGTTCAATTATCGGCGAGCACATCAATTGGAACACCTTCAAACCGCAGGATAATAGTACGGAGGTGCCTTGGTCGAGTCATCTTGAATGGGCACAAAAAGATGAAAGTTTTACCATTGCTGAGACATTGTGGCGTTTGGGGGTGACTACCGATCAAAACTTATGGCTTTTATTTCCTGAAAAAAAACTATTGTCTTTCATCCTAAATCATCGCGAATACCACCCAATCACTAAATTGCCTCATCAATTTTCCGCCTATGGTAGTAGTGATTATTATGAAGCCATATTAAGATTTCTATCTGAAAATATGATTCAAAAGTTTAATATCAACTTCGATATGTTTTTTATTGAGGACTCTTTTGAAAATAAATTTAAGCAGTATTATGATTTGAATTGGCCTGTGTTAATCAAACCCTCCGAATATGAAAACCGTAATATTGACAACCTGGCCGTTCAATTTTTGCTTTCTGAATTTGCCAATATCGCTATAAATGGTACGCCAGACGAAAAGGCCGTCGTTAAAAGCTTTTTCCTGGGACGAGCGGATAATCGGGATTTGCAGCACTTGCAGGCGGTTTCTAACGAACTTAAATCGGTTTTACATGCTAATACTCCCTATGTTAATTTCTTTATTCATCAACAGTTTAAAGACAAAAAATTTGATTTATTTACCACAGAAGAGCAACTTAAATTACTTAATACCATTTCCATGTATTTGTTTGAAATTCCCCCACAGGCGTTTATTCATATTTTTCGCTTACCTTTTGAATCACTTAGTTTGGATTGTTTAGAGCAGTTACTCATTTTAACTAAAGATCAAGAATGGATGCGGTTCCACAATTTGGAAATCAATTTTTTTAAGGAACATATCAAACAATATGGAAATTATGAGGTATTAACTAAAGAGGCTATAACCTTAGTAAAACTTTCCATTCAATATGTACGCAATCCTGTTGAGCGTATGGAGTTATTTAAATCATTCCAATGGACTTTACCTCAAGATGTTAATGGAACAAATCATTTAACTCCTAATGATTTAATTCTTCTCTATCGCTTGTTTGATTCACAACTGATATTTCCTTCTACCGAAGTGCAAGAGCATTTTGCTCACCTGGTTATCGAACGGATAAAAGGGATTTCAGATCTCGATGAGCGTATTCAGGCATTGGAAGAGCTTCTCTTTGTAGAGAATTCAATAAGTCTCCCGATTAGCTATATTTCTATGCGCAATGAAGCCATTGAACTGCTAGTCAAAGATCTAACAAATAAATATGGACGTGATGACCAATCCCAGGATTATAGAGAAAAGATAATTGCAGTGATTGATCGTCTCTATAAAAACAGTTCCAATCGAGATGTCATTTTATTGCTTTCCCGATTGGCCAATGCTATCGAGTCTCAGTGGGAAGTGACGGAACATTTAGGTATTTTGTTAGAGCCTGATAAATATTTACCGACACATCAAGAGTCGAAAATCGATTTTTCTATTAGTAATCTTGCCGCAGCATCTCGGAAACTTAGTGAAGATAAGAACGACGTAAAGGAATTTTTGGATTTTATTTCCTCTCCTATCAGTTATCAAACAACAGAGAAGTTTTCCAGCTATTTGCTCAGACATAACAAAATAAACAACCTGGCAAAACTATTAGGCTATGGTGATGATCTGGCGGAAATGGAAAAGGAAAAGCCAGGAACTGTCGCCTTAATGTTAAGAACTTTCTATGCACAGTTTTGGGATGTAAGCCTGGAGGAGCGAGCAGTTATTGTGGATCACTTGCTTATTCCTGCCAATAAGGTAAAAACCGCTGATGAGATGGAAGATGCCTACGAAGAAGCCTTTTCCTATGTTGTTCAAAAATTATTTCCGCATGCCGAAATAGATAAAGAGGAGAATTTTGCCTGTGCTTTGCTAAAAGCTTATCTGGACACTGCGGATAAATACATACGCAGCCATTTGTTAGCTGGGATGTTAGTAGCCACCAATCAGTCGAATGAAATGGGGCAATCACCTAGTGCGGGTAAAAAATTAGCCATGTTATGTGAACACATGGGTCCTGCCTATGTCAAACTGGCTCAGGCAGTTCATAGTCATCCGAATACGCCGGAACATATTCGTCGGGATCTGGATCACCTGAAGGGAAGAGCGAACCCACCTCATCGTTGGCAATTATGGCGACTCTTGCGCGAAGTAGTTTCTCGTGAGGATCGCAAAATGATTAAACGTGTCGGAGCTCTTTTAGGCTCGGCTTCTTATAACCTAGCTCTAGAAGCAGAGTTAGAAGATGGACAAGATGTAGTGCTATTGATGTTGCGTGAAAATGCAGCAAAAAATGCGCAAGAGGGTTTCATGCATTTGCAAAAGACCATTGAAGCTTGCTCCCACGTTGATATGAATCCCATTCGCGAGAGTGTTTTATCGATTATCAGTGAAGCCAAAGAACTTTCGAAAATTGAAATGAACAGGAAGTTAAGTGAGCAGCAAAACCAGATTGCAGCCAATTTATACGCTCGTTCCATTACAGTTAAAGTAGATGAAAAAACCCATACTTTTACTATGAATCCCGCTCATTTGATTAAAAGTGGGGAAGGCTATCGATTCATTGAACGTATTTATGGAACGGAATTTAATGAGCTTCCTAATCAAACCCCGGAAGACAATGAAATTCGTCGCGCCATTGCTAAAGCAATCATCACGGTGGAGCTCATTAATATTCTTCAGGGGGGGTGTTTTGATTCTGATCGCCATGGTAATCAATTGCGTCATCAGAACCATCAGCTGGGATTATATGATTTTGGTGAAATGTCCTTACAACCGCCCAGTGCGGTGGAGTTAGAGCAGTTTGCCAATGTCCTGTCCGATATTCCCAAAGCGGCTATAAAAAACAAACTGTTTCATACCAGCTTCGACCTGCTGTTAACAAAGCAAATACAAAAAGCGATTAAAGCGGGTGAGCCGACCAGCTATTTAATGCGAGTACGTAAAGGACTTTTGGCATTACGAGATTTCCAAAAAGAATTATCGACTGAAGAACTAATCGATGTGTTAAAACAGGTTAATGCCAGTGAAGCCATCCATCAAAAATTCAAATCCCAGGTGGCAAATACTATTCGTATGGTGGAATACATGGAAGATATTAGTCAGAGTTATCAACATTTTGTTAGCAAGGTGGGATTTTTCAAGAGAAAGGTTGACTCATTACTCAAAGGTTGTACCTCCTATGAAGTGTCATCTCAGGATAACCCAACATTTTTCGCTAATGATAATTAAATACAGCTAACTCCTTGAGGTGGAATGCAGAATTCTACCTCAAGACTTAATCCCATTCAGTGAGCGGCTTTTAACGTGGGTCATGAATTTTTATTCATGATTAGCATTTAGTCCACTAATAAACAATTTTGAAATTAGAGGCAGCGATAAGAAATCCTGGAAATTTTTTCATTCCCGTCAAAATGACTGACCAATCCAACTCCTAAAGGCTGTGAAAGGGGGGCTTCAGGGTACATATCTAATAAATCTCGCAGGTATAAATATTTAACACTTAGAAAGTATTAATTTTACATTGGCCTAGTTTTAGATCAGCCACAGTTGTTAGCTTTTACCCTAAACGTGAATTAAGTGCTAAAATTTTTACTATAGGATAAATTATTTAGTTAAGGGGTAATGTATGAAAAAACACGAGAAAGAGCATCCCGAGATCATCGATATCGAAAATATTTGCGAAATAACACCGAATAACCCACATATAGGGGAGGTATGTGATAAAGTAAATAAGCATAAAGGTTCGAAACAAAAAACAAAGTCAAAATCCAAGACCAAATAAATATTAGAGTAAAAATCATTTACTCAAAAGAGTGGATTAAATAATAATCTTATTCCAGGCTCCGTATGAAGAGCGAACTTTTCCTCTGGGGATGGATAAAAAGAATAAAAGAGTTCCACTAACAATACTTGCAAAAATTCCTAAAACTGATGAATTAAAAATAAATGGTGTAATAAATAAGCCTAGGGCTAAAAATAAATTAAGAAAGCGCACAATACGAACCATTTCAGCTAATGCTGTAATGCTTATCGTTATAATCAGACAGCCAATGATATGATCACTATTAGCCATGGAACCCGTTGTGTCTAAAGTAATACGTGTAAACATTAACCAAATACCAATAAGTATGCACCCTATTAAATTCCATGGTAAAGTGATGCCACCACTCAACATTTCCTGTAGAATTATTTTTGGCGATTGCTCAAAATTATCTACTTCTTTTTTAGAATGAATTCTCTCCTCTTCACTATCACCCACAAATAAAATTTTTAATACTGGCCTCCCAGCTTTCCATCTTCGCCAAAGGAAACTACTTGTAGCAATTAATTCGTCAAAGGAATAGGGTACTTGGATGAGCATAGCAACGGCAGCGATTAAGCATAAAGTACACCAAGTATTTAAAAGGATAGGTTGAATGACTATAAAGGTAATCGAGACTATTCCTAATGGCACAATCATAATACCAAACAAAAGTACTAACCACGGCATGGTACGCCACCGATTTGAGCCACCAATAATGCCTGTTAAAATTTCTAAAATATAAACCGCTGCCCCAAGACCCGCATCGGGAACTGGAAAGGCTTTAGATATAGAAGACGTAATAATTTCTTCGGTTCCATTTTTTGCATCAGGTAAATATCCAACAAAAAATGGTTCCCATACATGCTCAATATGACCGAGTTGGTAAGCAGCCATATATCGTGAAATAAAAAAACCAATATAAGCTAATATAATAATCGGCAACCTCTGGAACCAACTTGAAGGTGAAAAATCCCATCCAGGAGGAATGATCGGTCCTTCAATAGCAGCATTAGGTGCTACTCCTAGGTCAGGACGAACAATTATAGAAAAACCCACAATAAGGGTGCCTATAAGAGTATCATTTAAATAGGCAGCAGCAGTAGGTGCCCAAAAAATCAAAGGTGCAAATATTAACCACAAACCAATGGAAGCGCAAACCCATCGAGCTGATGATAAACGCCATGATAAGCTTAATGAGGCAAATAAAAGAAGTATACTTCCACTAATTATATCACTTAAGACGAGAGGATAAGAGGTATATCCTAGAGAGGCTGGCGAGGTTATCAACCAGATTCCAAAACCAATATTTAAAAAATGTCCCCATAAGTTTTGTTGGTATTGTTTACGGAAGTTCGATTCATAAAGGGAGCGTGTTTTTTCAGGGTTATGCTTTACTGCAACCATCCAGTCTGGTTGGATTAATCTATTCTTTTTATACCAACTTTCCGGATTTGCCTTTAAAGAATCGATAATTTTGGGAAGAGTCTTTTCGATGGAGTGTTTTGGTTCCCAATGAAGATGTTTTTTAGCTTTATTAATATCTAAAGCATAATGGTCTGCCGCAAGATCTATCATAAATGAACGAATGAATGGTTTTTCGCCCTGATCAAAATCATCAGGTATTAAGGGTTCTGCCTGGTGCTCTAACCAGGCTCCTGCTTTAGCGACAGGCGAAGGAACTTTATAAAGCGAAGATTCTTCTCCATGAATCAGTTGAGTTATACGATTTTGCAATCTTCCATAGCTGATTGTTTTAGGTTCACCAGCAAGAATGACTTCTTGTTTCGATAATTGATTACGATATAAAAGAGCCTGTTTAAAAAGGTTTATCATGTCTTTTTGATGAATAAATGCCTGACCCACATTCAAATCACCTGCATATAAATGACTTTTAATCTCTCGTTCATAGGTTCGAGCTATTTGGTTAGCGAGTGTTGGAACGCATGTCATGTCATCATATAAACCTGCCAAACGTAAAATCAGATAGGGTATTTTTCCATGACATTGTTTAATTACTTTTTCTGCCTCTAATTTAGATTTCGGATACGCCCATTTCGGCAAGAGGGGAGTATTTTCATTAATAGTTTCTCCTAATATACAAGGTTCATGGACGAGCATTGTACTGGCGTATATAAACCGTTCTACCTCAAAATCTTGTAATGCCAAAAGTAAATTTTTTGTACCATTTACATTTACAGATTGATACAAAGATGACTCTTCCCCTGTAAAATCAAAATAGGCAGCAAGATGAATCACTGCAGCAATTTTACTTCCGTATTTCTTTTTAAATAGGCGAAAAGATAATGATAAAGATATATCCGATGAAAGGTCACATGGAATCTCACACGCATTTTTATTTTGGTCGAAACCCACGATTTTGTAGGAGTTCTGTAAAGCACGAGCAAGAGCAGTCCCTATTTTTCCACTGGAACCTGTTATGATAACAATTGGTTTTTCGGCTTTCTTAGCCATATAAAAATCCTTTTTATGAAATATAATCCATTTAACGATCAAATAGTTATCATTATAGCCTTATAATTTATATATATATTATATATGCCTTTTGCTGTATTATTTAAGAAAATAACCTCTTTATTTTTAACTACTAAAATTGGCACTGAAAAGGATATATCAAAAGGATTATCAAAAGGATTATCAAATGATAATGAGTATCGAACGAAAATTGAGCGATGATGAGTAATTTTTTAGGAATAGATAAGGTCTTGGATTATGGTCTCTATCTACGAGGGATAGTAATTACCTTGTATGCAATTGTTATTTTCAGAATGAACTTGTCTCGACTTTATGGAAATCATAGCGCCCTTGATTTTATTATTTATATAATCTTAGGTGCCATTCTGGGTGAAGCTATTGTAAATAATATTCCTCTATTGCCTTCTATAATAGTGTGTACACTTATTATTACTATGTATCGATTATTGGCTTTTTTAACGTATAAAAGTCATCGGATAGGAAAATATATTAAAGGAGAAAAAATTATACTCATAAAAAATGGGAAATTTATTAAAAGGAACCTTGAATGTACACGAATTACACGAAACGATATAATGCAGTCATTAAGATTGCAATCTGGTCTAAGTAATCTTCGATTAGTAAATACTGCTATTCTTGAAAGAGGGGGGCAAATTTCTTTTCAAATGAAGCCTCAATTAAAAAAACCTTAATAAATGCATGAATCTTAACAGTAAGTTGTCTTTCCAGGGAATCAAGAAAAAATTTAGTCAATAAGACTCAGAAAAATGAGATGGGTTCCTTGTCCTCCTGTCGATTTAATGCTGAAAATAAGCGCAATACGTAGTTCAACTTTGATGCTCAGTGAGCTAAAAATAGTTAGACTCTTTAGCACAATATTAATCGGCTTATCCTGAAATCATTCAATTAGATTGGATTCAGATTAAAAAATGGTTTTAATTCGCATCATAAATATGATGGTCAACAGCCCAATATAATTATTTCGTAGTGTACTATAATGTTTTATACATATTTTTCTAAAGAAATAAAGACAAGAAATTAAAGCTCGTTTCAATTCAAACATGAACGTGGAATTATTTTAAGGATTTAGAAATGAAAAAAGGATTTTTTTCCAATTTTAAATATGACTTTCAAGCTTCAATAGTTGTATTTTTAGTCGCTTTGCCTTTGTGTCTTGGTATTGCTCTGGCATCAGAAGCACCTTTATTTTCTGGTATTATTGCTGGAATAATAGGTGGTACTGTTGTGGGGTTTCTTAGCGGTTCAGCCCTTGGTGTTAGTGGTCCTGCTGCCGGCCTTGTGGCAATAGTTCTCGCTGCGCAACAATCCTTAGGTTCGTGGAACACATTTTTATTGGCCGGATTTATCGCAGGAATTTTTCAAATTGTATCCGGATTTCTACGTGGGGGAATAATTGCTTATTATTTTCCTTCATCGGTAATAAAGGGCATGTTGAGCGGGATTGGGATTATCATAATATTAAAGCAGATTCCCCATTTAATTGGATATGATATCTCTCCTATTTTAACAGATTTAACTAATGGTCGACTCGAATTTTTTTATATTAATAAAGCGATTGAGAATATTAACTCAGGAGTTGTCATCATTAGCATGATCTCACTTTTAATCATGATACTATGGCAATACTTAATTAATAGGGGATACAAACTATTCGAGACTTTACAAGCTCCTTTAGTAGTCGTGTTGTGTGGACTTGCTCTGTCTTTGCTTTATAAAAAAGGTTGGCTTCCCTTTCATTTAGAGCCATCAGAGCTCGTACAAATTCCTGAGTTTAAAAGTATTACAGATTTGGCTGAATCTATAACTTTACCTGATTTCTCACAACTGGGTAATATGAAGGTATATCAAGTAGCGGCCATTATTGCTTTAGTTTCAAGCTTAGAAACTTTATTATGTGTTGAAGCCACTGATAAGCTGGACCCATATAAAAGAGTTACACCAACAGATCGAGAATTGAAAGCTCAAGGGATAGGTAATATGCTTTCTAGCTTAATTGGTGGATTACCTATCACTCAGGTAATTATACGTAGTTCTACAAATATTACCTTTGGCGCTAAAACTAAGTTATCCACTATTTTGCATGGTCTATTGCTTTTAGTTTGCGTACTCACTATTCCTATGATCTTAAATAAAATTCCACTGGCTTCATTAGCGGCAATCTTAGTTATGATTGGATATAAACTAGCTAGCCCCTCTGTATTTAAGCAAATGTATCAAATGGGATGGGAGCAATTTCTACCATTCATTGTTACTGTAGTTGGTATTGTAGTAGACGATTTACTTTTTGGTATTAGTGTGGGCTTTGCTGTAGCTATTTTCATTATTTTACGCCACCATTATTTAAACGCTCATGACACTAGTATTGTTATGGAAAAAGGAATGGTGTATCACATGGAGCTAGCTGAGGAAGTATCTTTTTTAAATAAAGGTAGCATCATCCATCAATTTCGAAAAATTCCACCTAAATCTACTCTTATCATTGACAGCAGCAGCTCAAAATACATCGATAACGATGTGCAGGAAGTGATTAATAATTTTTCAGAGAGCGCAAAAACAAAAGATATTACCGTTGAAATGCGAGGAACTTCACTCCAAAAATAACTTTATTAATAGGTTGTGCTATTAGTATTAGGTCGTCTAAAATTTTGGAACACCTCTGTAGTGTTTTTCATATGAGCTTGCTAATTAGTGTGATGAGATGATTAGTCGCAGAACTATATTTGCTTCTGACTTGCTAAAAAGGGATTTGCTATGCAATTGAATGGGAAATCATCGAAAGATTCTGGCATGAGTCAAACCGAGTCATGGCATACCCTTCAAATCAGTGAAGTTGCGCAGCGTCTGAATGTTGATTTATCCAAAGGACTTAGGGAGCAAGAAGCAGCAATAAGATTGGCTTCGGTGGGTATTAATCAAATCCCAATAAAATCTTCACGATCACCTGTCCTGCTATTTCTGACCCAGTTTAAAAGCGCCTTGATTCTCATCCTAATCGGAGCTGCTGTACTCGCCACTTTAATAGGGAACTTCAAGGATGCCTGCGTGATCCTGGGGATTGTAGTTATTAACGCCTTCGTCGGGTTTTATCAAGAGTACCGGGCCGAACAAAGTTTAGCTGCGCTTCGAAAGATGCTTCCATTGACAACCCATGTTCGGCGTGGAGGTAAGAAACATTTGATTAATGCTGAAGCCGTAGTGCCTGGTGATATAGTACTGGTGGAAGCTGGTGACAGACTTCCTGCTGATGGCAGATTGGTCGTTGTAGCCAATTTTGAAGTTGATGAGTCAACTTTGACCGGTGAGTCACAACCCATTAGCAAATGTGTGGAAGCCATGTTAGAAATAGATCTTTCAGTAGCTGACCGGTTAAATATGGCCTATATGAATACGATGGTCACTCGCGGACGAGCAGAACTTCTGGTTACGGAGACTGGGGTGCGAACTGAGATGGGAAAGTTATCGCAACAGCTGGCTATGACACCAGAAACTCTTAGCCCACTACAAGTTCAGTTAGACCAGCTCGGCAAACGTTTGGGTGCGATAGCTTTAATGTTGATAAGTCTTCTTTTTATATTTCAACTACTTCGTGGCGAGAACCTCACTGATGCTATTATTGATGCTATCGCGCTGGCTGTCGCCGCAATGCCAGAGGGTTTGCCTGTAGTTGTCACGGTAACCCTGGCTTTGGGTATGTATCAGATGGCACGACACAATGTGATTGTAAAGCGTCTGGCAGGTGTTGAGATCTTAGGGTGCACAACGGTCATTTGCTCGGATAAGACTGGAACACTGACCCTTAACCAAATGACTGTACGTGAATTGTTCTACCTTGGCCAGCGATTCAAAGTTACTGGCGAGGGCTACAGTACTGCGGGTTCAGTGCTTCATGAGACGGAGAGCTCATTGCTGCCAGACATGCGTCCAATTTTGGTCCCCTTAGCCGCTTGCAATGATAGCCATGTTGAGGATGGGCGAATCATTGGAGATCCGACCGAAGCAGCTCTTCTAGTACTTACGGAAAAAGCAGGATTTCACCATGAATCCTTATTGAATGAATACCCACGCGTGGCCGAGATACCTTTTGATTCAGCCTATAAATTCATGGCTACATTTCACCGTGTTGGAGAACATGTTCGAATTTTCCTAAAAGGAGCCCCCGATGTTCTTCTAGCTCGTTGCAGCCGTTTTATTATTGATGATGAGCACAATGGTTTGTTGGACAGTGAGCATAAAAAGGAAATAGAAGATCAGTACAGCATCATGGCCTCCCGTGGTCTTCGATGTCTGCTTATAGCGTCTCGTACTTTGGATGCAAAAGAATTTGTGGTATCAGATAACTTATCCATTTGGGTTGACGATCTCACATTTTTAGGTCTGATCGGATTGCAGGACCCTCCACGACCCGAGGCAAAGCAAGCTATCGCGGACTGTAAAGCGGCTGGCATTGCGGTCAAAATGATTACGGGTGATCATAGGGATACGGGAATGGCTATCGCACATGAACTTGGTCTTCAAGGTGGGACTCTCTCTGGTAAAGAACTCGACCGGTTGGATGATCGACAGCTTGCCGAAGTCATCGACAGTATTATCGTATTTGCGCGAGTGTCGCCTGCTCATAAGGTGAAGATCGTGCAAGTGCTGCAGAATAAGGGGCATATAGTAGCGATGACTGGTGATGGTCTGAATGATGCCCCTGCCTTAAAAAATGCAGATATTGGTGTGGCAATGGGTGTTGTGGGGACGGCCGTTGCAAAAGAAGCTGCTACTATGGTGCTCATGGACGACAATTTCTCAACAATCGTTGGAGCGATACAGCAGGGGAGAATACTCTATGATAATATCCTTAAATTCATCCGCTTCCAACTTTCCACCACTGTGGGCGCAATTCTGACAGTTTTTTTCGCGCCCATACTAGGATTACCGGAACCCTTTAATCCAATCCAGATCTTGTGGGTCGCACTGATCATGGATGGCCCACCTGCTGTATCCCTGGCCTTAGATGCGGGACGCCCAGGAATTATGAATGATTTGCCACGTAATCGTTCGGAACCCGTATTGCCATGGTTGCGTTTGTCACGCATCCTTATGTTCGGTTTAACAATGATGGTGGGAACACTTGGTGTGCTGCACTATGCAGTAAACAATTACAATGAGCAAACAGCACTGACACTTGCATTTACCACATTTGTGCTATTCCAGTTTTTTAATGTGTTCAATGCCCGTGCTGAGAATGACTCGGCTTTTGACAAAGGTTTCTTCAAAAATCGCATGTTATGGCTATCGCTCACATCCGTCATCATTCTTCAGGTACTGGCAGTATACTGGATACCGGCACAGTCAATTTTCGGGACGTCCCATTTAACTCTTACTCAGTGGTTAATAGCCATTGGCATTTCTTCTTCTATATTGATTTTAGAGGAAGGACGTAAAGCCGCAATTCGATGGTTTTAGGGTGGATGCACGAAGAGAAGATTTTAAGCGCGAGATTACATAACTTTTAAATTGGTTGTAGTCTCATATTTTTTATAAAAATTAAGATTAAATAATGATGAAAGAAATAATAAGAAACAATAGCTTTTATTTATTAATAGGCGGAATTTTAAGTCTTTTTTTATTTACGGTACTTTTGTTTGCTGTCTATTCTCAAAGCTCATTTTTATCAATTAATCATGAGCTATATTTATTAAGCAATAAAATACAAAACAATTCCACTCACATTCTTAGTAATTTCATTTCGCTATTTGGTGATAAATACATTATTGTACCTTCTTTCATAAGCACGGGTGCCATCTTATACATCAAGAACCAAAAGTGGATAGGTCTGCATTTGATTGGGGTCATTTCAATCGCAGCTCTTCTTGCTTACATTTTTAAAAATGTTATAGCCGTTCCTAGACCAGAAATAATAACAAGCACATTACACAGTTATGCATTCCCCAGTCGCCATGTTACTTTATGCTCAGCGTATGTTACTCTTTTAACCTCACTCATTGTGCCGCAAATGAAGCGTCCTTGGTTCGGAGTAATTATTGCTGGTTTTCTCATAATACTTGAGTCATATTCCCGGATAGCGCTTCAAGTTCATTGGCTCTCAGATGTCTTAGGCGGGGCTTTACTTGGAGTTTCTTGTGGATTGCTAGGTGCCTATTCCTTTTTTCGAAAACCTAAAACCCCTTTAAATATCAAATTTATAGTTACAACATTATTAATAACTTTTTTAATTTTTAGTTTTATATGTCTAGGGCTAGATTTTTGTGATCTTTAATTTACATTTGTTCACATTTTTATGTTCGAAAATTAGAATTAATAGGGTCTATCCTGGGTCTTGGGCCGCAGAGGTGGGCTTTGCTATTAACCCCAATTGCAACAGAACTTCCTTGGATTCAAAGGAAATAATGGCGTCGCGAAGGGCGGCTGGTGTTAGTGAGAACTGGCTTTCGCTTATTTAATTGTATCTAGATAGCTTATTCTATCTAGATGCCAGAGATTAAAGGAGACCCAGCTGAGCCTCCACCTAACTATTTAACAAAGACAGGTTGAGGCACATCAAAATTATAAATTATCCCAAAAGCAACTTGAGCTGTATTTGGATAAATTCTGGTACTCTTAGACACTCCCCCAAAAGGCTCAAATACAAAACTTTTTATCTTACTATAATTGATTTGGCTGTAATCCATCATCAAACTCCATCGCTCGAACATATTGTAACGAACCCCCGCCCCATAGCGAATACCGCTACGATTTGATGTGGAGCTCTGGATTGTTGGATCGGATTCATTTATTTTGACCCGACCATTAGCATAACCAACTCTTCCATAGACTAAAAAAAGGTCCGAAAGAAAAAATCCAGGCAATAAACTGACGCCTTCACTGCTTTTTATGGAAAATGTGGTTTTGGAAAAATTCCTATGTAGGAGTTCGTCATTAACCAGTTTGTATTCAACTGAGCTGAGATTACCATTGATTTCTCCAGCCAGATAATACCGGTGATGGCGCCAACCATATCCTCCAAATAAAGTTCCAAATACACCTATGCCGGAAAAGTGCTGTGTATCGTAAACATTAAAAGTACCGGGTCTAACTACATGAGCCTTTTGGGTAAAATGAGCTCCTTCAGGACCAAATCCCGCACCAACATAAAACCCGGAAAAACAGGGATTTGCTAGTAATAAAGATGCTATACCGAGGAGGTTTGCTTTCCTTAACATGTCATTCCTATAAAATAAAAATTGCTACGCACTTCAGCCTGACAATGCGTTTTCACCAAAAGTTATCATAACAAGTATAATTATTTATGCATAGGCATTTAGGAAATAATGCTTTGATTAAGCTCTTCTTTTTCACTCGTATTTTAATTTCCAATTGCCTTTTTTTATACCCAGCTTGAATCCATAAAACTATTAGAAGGGGCGTAAGAAATATACTTGAGGAAGCTATTTTGCTGGTCATATACAGTGTTTTGTACTGCTCAAACCAAATATCTTTATGAATCTTGGTAATTTTATTAGAACAAAAAACTAATCTATAATCAATATATTACCTTTTTACTAGAGCCTATATGAGAATCCAATTTTTGGGCGCAGTACAAACAGTCACAGGATCGAAATACCTTATTCAAACCAATCAAATTAACATTTTGATAGATTGTGGCCTTTTCCAAGGCTATAAAGAGTTGAGGTTACGAAATTGGACAAATTTACCTTTTAACCCTCAGAAAATTGATTATGTGTTATTGACCCATGCTCATATTGATCATAGTGGCTATATCCCTCTGTTAGTAAAAAATGGTTTTCGGGGAAAAGTCTTATGCACAGCCGCCACAAAAGATTTGTGCAGTATTTTATTGCCAGACAGTGGTCATCTTCATGAAGAGGATGCACGTTATGCAAATCGGAAGGGCTACTCTAAACATCATCCTGCGTTACCACTTTATACGCAAAAAGAAGCGGAAGATTCATTAAAATATTTTCAGGCCATTTCTTTTGGAGATCGCATTCAAATTGCTAAAAATCTATACGCGGTATTCTATTACGGTGGCCACATTTTAGGTGCATCCTTCATTCGTTTAGAGCAGGCTGATACGTCTATATTATTTTCGGGTGATCTCGGTAGGTCAACAGATCCTTTGATGTTTGCACCCAAAGAGCCTCCATCTTCTGAGTTCTTGGTTATTGAATCAACTTATGGCAATCGCATTCACGACAATACTGATCCCTTGATTCAGTTAAAAGCAATTATTAATCGTACTGTAAAGCGTGGCGGCTCTGTAATTATCCCTTCTTTTGCAGTGGGAAGAACCCAGTCCTTACTTTATTATCTTCATGAATTAAAATCTAAAAAAGAAATTCCTGATATTCCAGTATTTGTTGATAGTCCAATGGCAAGCAATGCCACAAAAATTTTTGCTCGTTATGCGGAACAAAACCGCTTAACTAAAGAACAAAACCAAGCGGTGTGCGCGGTAGCTCATTATGTTAACTCAGTCGATGAGTCTATAGCTTTAGATCACTCAAAATACCCAGTCATTATTATTTCAGCAAGTGGAATGGCAACCGGTGGCCGCGTTATTCACCACATTCGTCATTTTGCACCAAACCCTAGAAATACGATTTTATTTAGTGGCTTTCAAGTAGGTGGAACTCGGGGAGATAGGATGATTCGAGGCGAGAGAGAAATAAAGATGTTTGGAAAAATGATTCCAATACGTGCTGAAATAGCACAAATAGAAAATATATCTGCACATGCAGATTCTGCTGAAATGCTTAATTGGTTGGGCCATCTAAAAAAAGCTCCTCGTAAACTATTCATTACACATGGTGAAATAGAAGCAGCACAAGCACTAAAAGCTAAAATAGAACAACAATTTCATTGGACATGTGACATTCCTTCTTATCTAGATTCTGCAACATTATGGGAGGACCCTAAATGAAAATGCATGCCATGTTGATGAAAATTAGCCATGAAATGTTATAATATACTTTAAAAAGCTTAGATCCTTACCAATCCCCATAATCATATCATAAGGAAACTATTTGGGTAGAAGGAGAACTACTGTCCTGACATAGAATTCAAGACAGTTACTACACTCGCTACATGTTCATATTTTTAGTATTCGAAGGTTCCTCTATCTCGATTTGTATTATTCGATATAAGCTCCCTTGAGCACTATTCATTGCATTTAATTTTTCTTTTAATTCAGGGATATCCTCTTCGGATAGATTTTCGTTTTTTTCTGCAACCAATTTTTTTAAATTACCATCTGGGTCCAAACTATATTTAACTTCACTATCAGCATTTAATTGGTCTAGAAATCTTGCCCTTGCTTTATTCGACTGCAAGCCATTGACCTGAATGCTATTCCCTTTAAGCTCCACTTTAAGCAATGCTATCTTCTCATGCTGCATTTCATAACCTTGAGCAAGTTTATTTAAAAGCTCCTGTTGTTTATTATATATTTTCATTTCTTTTGTTGTAGTAAACAAATTAAGAATTTTTTGCCACACGCTGATTTCAACAGGGCTTGGGATATCCACTTGTAGTTTTGAATCCATTGCATCAATTATTTTATTAGCTGCACTTTCTAATTTTTTACTTATCAGGGTTACTTTGGATTTCACATCAAGCTCATCATTCCCCAACATAAATCGAGCCGCTTCTATATCTATTTGAGCCTTAGTTAATCCAGGAATTGTAATTTCTTTATCTGCGGCTTGGGCTACCAGCCGATCAAAAGCCTGAATAAACTCTGCTCCTTGCACCATATCATCAATATCTAGTGTTGGTTGTATACCTTGTGTAGAAGTACGTTTTGCCAGTTCGTCCATTGGGGTATTAAACTGTTCATGAAATCTTGTTTGCCTGGCCCGATTAGCATTCCGTTGCTCTTCAAGGGCCATATGATAGTCTTCCCTTAATTGGTCTAATTTATTAAGAACCTCTGGTTTTTTAGAACTTGATACCTTTTGTACATCATTGCCAAACTTTTCTGTTAGTTTATTTATTTCCGTATCCATGAGCTTTATAGACTTTGCCTTTTCAGCATCAAGAACTTTTTGGGTAAAAGCCACAATGATACCTTGGGCAAACTGGTTCGCTATTTCTTCTTCAAAGTTGCGTTTGCGATATTCATCATATAAATTGGCTACAGGAGGGTTAAAATTTTTTCCCGCAAGATTAATCGCCCGGATTACATCGTCATTTAATTTGGTGCCTGTATCATCTAAGAGAACAGGCAAGATATCCTTTAACAAGGATTGTGTATAAGCTCTTAGGCCAACTTTTTTAATTTCAGCTGATATTTCTTCATATTCAGGTATAGGCCAATCCATTTGCTCAAATATTCGGGATAGCTTGCCTATGGTTGAAGTTGCATTACTAAGAAGATCTTGGGGATGATTTTCTTTATCCTCCCCTTGTTTTTTCTGTGTTGTTAAATGATTCGAAAGGTTTTCTCTAATACGAGCGGCAATTGCTTTGCCTGCCGACATTTTAGGCTCAGCATTCAGCATTTGAAAGATCTTCCATTTGGACATAATAGCCTCAATATGATAATAATATAGCAATTATAATCTAATAATATTATGGCATTATTAAGACAATTCTCTGGGTTTCAAAGACCTTTGTACCGGGAAACTTTTAAATAAACGCTTAAATTAATAAATAAGTCTCTGATAATGAATTCATTTTATATATTTTTTTGTTGTTATAGACATTAGAGAGGCTTTAATAAATTACGGATTTATTTTGATTTGAATTAATCGGGATTTATTCTTCATTTTGTTAGGAATCACATATCCTATTTTGAGGTTAACCGCTGGCCACCCCTTCATCTATAAGATGTCTTAGTCGAGTGATTACTTTTTATCGCCTCTAACCATTTGGGGTCTTCAATGAGCTTTTTAAAGTATCCTGAAATAAATTGGACAACATCTTTTGGTGAATTCATTATTTCTTCTAATAATTCAGGCCTGCCATTAATAACATTGATAATATCTTCTAAATCCTTACAATCCCAATTAATCATTATTCTTATAGGCTCTATCAGTAAATGCCTCAAGCTTTGTAGCAATGAAATAGACTGCGTTGAGCTGCCTAAGTCCAGAGCGACATCAATATCATAGGTTGGTCGTACATCATCTTTTATTAAATCAGTGATTAATAGCCCAACGATTCTGCCACCGACATAAACAACTTGTTCATTTAGCTTTTAAAAGGGGTTGCTGCCTTATAAAGGGCTTCATTGTTTTGTTTAACTCTTATTGATTCCATACAAAATGTTCCAATAGCTCTTTTGCAATTATATTTTCTCGTTTCCCGCCTAATCGGATCAGATCAAGTGCACTAATAATGGAATAAAAATTCTCATCAGGGCATCTATCCAAAGCATTGGGTAATGTTTTGTATATAGGGGTTAAGGCAAGGCCTTTTGTATCACCATTAATATAGGGCCATACATAAAAATACTCACTCAAGATTAATTTTTTAAAATGAGGGGAGCTATAGGCCGCTGGCATGCCACGTGTTGCTATATTAATTTCCGCCGGAAAATGATATTTCACACTATGGACAAAAAACTCCAAAAGCTCGTGCCTGTGTAATTCAATGCTATCATCCGAATAACGCGATAAAAGCTTCGTAGCCTCTAGCCTTTTAATACTTTTGGTCACTTCAGATTGGCTGATAAAAAGCTCATGAGCGATGCTTTTAAACTCAATTTTTTCTTTAGAATTATTTTTTAAAAGCAATTTAATAAGAATAGCTACGTCTTGCCCTTTAAGCATGAAAAGCCCCAATCAATTTTAGTGAAATTATAGCATTATAGTTTCCGATTTCCAAATTGGAAACTGGAATTTTATTTATAGCAAATAATAGATTCTTACCACAGAAGAAATAAATTAAAGCCAATAAAGACGCGAAAGAAGACTTTAGCTAAAGTGGCCAATTATTTATGCAAGAAGGTTTACAATCGTGAACAGCTATTGAAGCAGATTTCTGTTGGGGGACATATGGGGTGTAGGGCTGCAATGGAAAAATAAATTAATCGCACGATGAGTTAACAACTCGGTGGGGGGGTCTTATTATGAAATGGTGTTGCGGTATGGGTATGCGCACATCTCAGAGCTGCGGCGGAACGTGTTTAGACACGTTTTGGTCACAGTAACTTGGTTTTTTGGACATGAACTAGAGCTAAGTGCTTGTTTTAAATGGCGCGCTCGGAGGGACTCGAACCCCCGACACCTTGGTTCGAAGCCAAGTACTCTATCCAGCTGAGCTACGAGCGCAATAAGGTATGGGTTTAATATTTTGCCATATTAGGTTCTGGTTGATATTGTATGCTGGTAACCAGAATGGTGGGCCGTATAGGATTCGAACCTATGACACAGAGGTTAAAAGCCTCCTGCTCTACCACCTGAGCTAACGGCCCTTAAGGCAAAATATTTTTTAAACTGTACTCTAAAACTGGTGGGCCGTATAGGATTCGAACCTATGACACAGAGGTTAAAAGCCTCCTGCTCTACCACCTGAGCTAACGGCCCTAAAGAGGCTGGAATAATACCGTATTAGCACAGAATTTCAAGTCTTTTTATAATGTTTCTTAAATTTTTGTTATTTTAAAGGGCACAAATATTTTTTTTAGGCAAAATTGGCATTATAAAAAATAGATTATTTAATTAATGGAGCATGAACATAAATATTTTTTTCTGTAGCCAATACAGTCCAATGATGCATTTTTAATTTATTGGCAAGGGATTGCGCATTTTTGGTTGCACTAATGAGTAATAAAACATCAGCTCCTAAAGCGCCACAACCTTTGATTGCGAGTATCTCCGGCTCCTGTTTAAATTCACTTATAATTTTTAGGCTATGTTCTGCAACCAAATTTAACTCGGCGAGTTTTTGATGATAGAGATTGATCGTCCTAATCAATTTTTGGGAATTAGTATGTTCGAATGCCTGTTTTGCCTCATCAACTAAAAGTGACAAATAATCAATCTGATCGGGTAAGTCAGTGGCCTGTAAATGATGATGAGTAGCAAGTTTTACGCCAGTATGAATGAGAAAGAAAGACAAATCATGAAAGGGCCAGTCGTAGGATTTCATTATATTGTGTTGCTTATTAATGTAAACGCAGCCTTGTTGAGATTGTGCCATTACGTCATAACCACTTGGCCTTAATCCTTTCCCAGTCCATGATGATGCATAGTATGCCTTAAGCATTTGGTCTAAATTGGGTATAGTGTTTTTTATGAAGCAACCTGCCAAATAGCTTGCCAAAAATTGTGCACTCGAGGCCCCTAAACCACCTCGGCCTGCATAAGGATCCTTCCAGACAAGATTTTGTTCTAAGTTTTGTTGCTGCCACCAAAGCCCAGCTGGAGATTCTGGGTGAATTCCCGAGTGATTTTCTTGTTTTGTAAACGTAAGCTCGAAGCAGGGGGCAGTGGTGATGAGAAATGCTGAAGCTTGAGCTACGGCAGCATATTCACCTAATAGAAAAGTTTTTGCTGGGATTAACCATTTCATACGGCAATTGGTGTTTGTCTGATTTTGGCCAGTAAATCATGAGCATTGTTAAGGCTAATTCTTTTATGCAAATCCAGCCATTTTTGTAAATGTTCTTTGAGTACAGGCATTTCATTTTCATTGGCTCCTGCAGCCAAGAGCAAATTATCAATATGTAATTTCATATGGCCCTGAATAATACCTTCAGTACATAAGGCTTTAATTGCACCTAGATTTTGGACTAGGCCTACAGCTGCAATTACTTGAGCTAATTCATTCGCTGAAGAAATATTCATCATTCGTAAACACATTTTTGCAGTAGGGTGCAGTGAAGTAACCCCCCCTATAGTTCCTACAATAATTGGAGCTGTGAGTTGTCCAGTAAGTATTCCATCATGATAACGCCAACGGGTAATTGCTCGATATTGGCCATCACGAGCCGCATAAGCATGTACCCCAGCCTCTACTGCACGCCAGTCATTACCTGTTGCAATCAAAACAGGATCGATGCCATTCATTACCCCTTTATTGTGGGTAGCGGCTCGATAAGGATCCATTTCTGCAAAAAGGGATGCTTCTTGCAGTTTTTGACCAAGTACTGGGTCGATGGTATGGATTGTGACTTGAGCGGTTGTTAACTTTTGATCATTCAAATTGGATAAAATACACATAGTGACTTCTTCACCAGTTAACTGCTCTATAGGTGTTTTCAAATATTCAAGAACTTGATTAATAATGTTGGCACCCATGGCATCACAGCTATTCATGGTTAAGTGAATGACAGCCATATCTTGATTATCTTCTCTTTTGAGTTGGCGTAATTGCAAATCCATGACGCCGCCGCCGCGTTTTACCATGTTTTCAGCAACATCTTTATTGGCTTTACTGATGAGATAAGCACGGTTTTCATGAAAAATTTGTGAAAATTTAGAGAAATCTTTTACGTTGGCTAATTGAATTTGACCTATAATGCACTCACCTTGAACCCAGGTCTTTATTTCGCCACATTGTCTGATCCATTTGGCAGATTTTGATAGGGCGGCAATAATTGAAGTTTCTTCAACAGCCATTGGAATCACATAGTCTTGGCCGTTAATGTTAAAATTAGTTGCTACACCTAAAGGTAGTTGAAAATAACCAATGACGTTTTCAATCAGTTTATCTGCTAAATTTAAATCCTTTACGCCACCATTTTTAAGAAATGCAATGTCTTCAGTGGTGATTGCCCCTAAGGCTAACAAGCGCTTAAAACGTTCTTCTCTAGAAAGTTTTGAAAATCCACGGAATAGCTCATCAGTATTAGAAGTTAAAGGCATGCTTTCTCCTTTGAGTAGCCGGCATTAACGCAAGTTTTTGTAATGCCATGTTTGCGTTGTTCAAATTGGCTGTAATTTTCTTGCATACCTGAATTTAGTGTCTTGAAAAAAATAAAAGCAATTTTATCATAAAATAGGACCGCAAACTACTCGAAAATCGTAGCTTATATAGGATTTTGTTTTTAGGTTCTTGGGTACATGATCACCTCATGTAGTTGGTCTGTTCCTTAAGAAGTAATTTATTTTATGAAACAATAGGAATTTTTGTTTCAGTAAAGTAACTTTTTATAATTGCTCCTTTTTTTATTGAATTCCCCTGGTGTTTTTTTTGCATGAAGTGTAAATTAAGCGCACTTAATTAGATTCAACTGTTGGAGAAGTTATGGGGAAATCGAGAGAAATGGAGTCGTTTACCTGGGCAAAAAGCATAAGGGAAACACTTATCGGGCAATTGAAAAAATGCAACTCTCTTGAAGCTTTGGAGCGATTTCTAAAGAAATTTAATGATAAACAGAAGGGCAGAAGTACTACAAATTTGACTGTTTTCCACCAAGGAGAGATCAAAAAACTGGATGCAGAAATCGATGAATTGATCAAGAATTTAAGAAAACGGTTCGCACAAGAGGCTCGAACTGAAATCATTCCAACAAGTAGTGATCAACCTGAAATGGTATCTGCTGTCGTAGAAAAAAATTCAAGTCTAAATTCGACTTCATTAGCAGAGCCTGGAAAAAAACATCCTCCTCAACTGAATGAGCATAAAATCGAGGTTTCTCTCGAGAAAGATAAAGGAGGAGCTCTTCTCTCCACTCAGACTAAATCGCCACTTAAAGGCATACAAAAGACGAAAATAGAAAAAGAGAAATCTAGCATAGCAGATCAGAATAAAAAAGCCGTTACATTTTTAATTTCAGAAGATCATCAGCAACATAAAAAAACTTTAAGTGATAATAAGCTGCCCCAAGTAACTAGTGTTGATTATAGAATCATGAGACAACGAAACATTCAGCTTTTTGATGTCGATGTAAAATTAAGGGCTATTTATACTAAGTTGGGTATATATCAAGCAAAAGAAAAAAAATATAAAGAACAAAAAAATTATAAAGAAGCATCTAAATATCGACAAGCTGCACAAGCCGCAACAAGTATTTATAACCAAATAAGTGCCTTAAAAGACACATATCTCCGTGATGGTGATTTAGTTACTTTTAAATCAAAAAGCCAAGAGGTTCTAGGCGATGAGAAAAGCTCTGTAAAAACATTACGGACACATCGTGGATGGTGGGAAAAATTTTTGGATGATCTCGTGAATCTTATTAATACCGGATTGGATCGCGCAGGTTCCTCAGTGCATTTGCCTAAATTATCACTGTTTAAACCTCTTGCCGATGGAGGCAAGAAAGTTACCGAACTAAATAATTCAATTAGTTCTCTAAAGGCATAGTTTAATTTCTAACAATGATTGCCTGAGTTAATTACCTTGACTCAGGTTCCTTTTTTACCTCCCCAATAATATATTATTGTGTTACCATGTTTTATTGTTTTTGCTCTTCCTGAATATTTCTATTATTCTTGAAGCTATTTCTCAATAAATACGACTATGGTACAAAACAGCGCGCAAATCACGTTCGATAAGGAACTTGCCAGAGTTCACTGTACAGGTCACTGGTCTGTTTTGAGAATTGGGAATTTATTATCACAGTTCCAAGAACAGGAATTACCCAAAAAACAAAAAGTGATTATTAACGGCGAAAGCATCAGTGGTTTTGATAGTGCAGGCGCTTTAACTTTAATTAAATGCATTGACCTGCTCGAACAACGAGGAAATCAAGTTCAGCTGTCTGATTTTAGCGAAACCCAACAACAACTCATTGATTTAATTAAATCAAAAAAAGATGTTTTAGATTATCATATTCCTGCCCCCGATAAAAAAAATCTACTTTATCAATTAGGTAAAGAATCAGAGAATAAATTCCGACAAGCAGATGGTTTTGTCGCTTTAATTGGTGATTTGGCTACTAAATTATTCGAAGCATTTGGTAATTGGCGACGATTTCAATTACCAAGCATTATCGCAAATGTACATGCTACGGGTGTTACTGCATTACCCATCCTTGCTTTGCTTTCTTTTTTAATTGGTGTCGTTTTGGCCTATCAAATGGGATTGCAATTACAAACTTATGGAGCGAACAGCTTCATTGCTTATTTATCAGGGATGGCTATTTTTCGGGAGTTTGCGCCTTTGATTACAGCTATTATTGTTGCTGGGCGTACAAGTTCTGCATTTACCGCACAAATTGGCAGTATGAAACTGAATGAAGAAGTGGATGCACTTTTAACTATGGGACTTTCTCCCACGGAATTATTAGTCCTTCCTAAAGTTATTGGCTTATTGCTCGCATTCCCTTTATTGATTTTTTGGTCTGATGTTTTTAGTATTTTAGGTGCGATGATAATGGCTAATAACATGCTGGGCATTACCTTCATCGATTTCTTGCAACGATTGAAAGATTCTGTGGGACTTTCACAATTGAATTTAGGTTTATATAAAGCACCCGCTTTTGCAATGTTGATTGCGCTAGTTGGTTGTTTTCAGGGATTCAGAGTGGAGGCAGGTACGGAAAAAAATATTGGGAGCCAAACTACCAAAAGCGTAGTGCAAGCATTATTTTTAATAATAATTGCTGACGCGATTTATTCAGTCATTTACAGTCGGATGCATTTATAAATGAGTGAATCCATTATTGAAATTAAAGGACTAAAGAATTGCCTCGGTGGTCAATGGGTACACTCTGATGTAAATTTGACCGTGGAAAAAGGCGAAATTTTAGCCATTATTGGTGGTTCAGGAAGCGGAAAAACAACCATATTACGCAGTCTACTCATGTTACTGAAGCCTACAGCCGGTACAATCAAAATATTTGGCCAAGACATTAGTCATCTCGATATGGAGCAATCCTTCTTGCTTCGGCGTCGCTGGGGGATGCTTTTTCAGCATAGCGCATTATTTTCATCAATGAATGTTATAGAAAACGTTATGTTTCCTATGCGAGAATTCACTAGTCTTGATCCTCAATTCATGTATGAATTGGCTTTGTTAAAAATTGCTTTAGTGGGGTTACCTAAAGAAGCCGCAGGCAAATTGCCATCAGAATTGAGTGGGGGAATGCAAAGAAGGGCAGCAGCTGCCCGTGCCATCGCAATGGATCCGGAATTGTTGTTTTTAGATGAGCCGACTACAGGACTAGACCCACTTAGTGCTAGGCTTTTCGATGAATTGATTATTTTTTTAAGAGATTCTTTAAAACTTACTATAGTCATGGTGAGTCATGATATAGAATCTTTAAAGCGGACGACCGATCGCGTGGCCTTTATTGGTGATGGGAAAATTTTAAGTGTTGAGCCGATTAAAGATTTAATGAAAAATAAGAATAAAATAATTGCTGGTTATTTCAGTAAAATGTAATCTAGAGCCTCCCAACATTAATTGTATGAAAGGCACTAAGCGTAACTGGAGACAGAATACTTGGAAGCGAAAACCAATTACACGATCGTAGGTGTAGTCGTACTTATATTGCTGGTAGGTTTAGTAGCTACAATGCTGTGGTTGTCTGTTGGTTTTAATCAAAAAAAATATATAACGTATACCATTTTCATGCATGAAGCGGCATCTGGACTGACCCAGGATGCTCCTGTGAAATACAATGGAGTACAAGTGGGGCATGTTAAAGTAATAAAATTAAACCAAAGCGATCCAAGACAAGTTGAAATCTTGTTGGATATCGAAGAAGGGACACCTATTACAACAAGTACATACGCCACGTTAAATTCCCAAGGGATCACTGGAGTTACCTATATCGGTTTGAGCGCAAGCACTTCTGATCTGACTCCAATCCAAAAAATGCCAGGTGAGCCTTATCCAGTTATCCCTTCAAAACCTTCTGTTTTTACTCAATTGGATGGTATTTTAAAAAAGGTTTCCGAGGACGTAGACTCGGTAAGTACTGAAGCAAAACGCATATTTAATGAAGAAAATGCAAAACATGTACGGCATATTTTAACTAATATTGATCATTTTTCTAAAGATCTTGCAAGTAACGGGAAGAATGTTAATGTTTTGATGGATAATCTTGCCAAAACAAGTCGTGATTTCCCGCATATGCTTGAGGAATTAAGAATAGGAATAGCTAAATTTAATACAATGGCGGAAAGTTTGAGTAAAGCTGGGAACAGTGTATCAAAAACTATGGGTACAGGAAAAAATGCTATTGATAAAATTTCTCAAGAAGCGCTCCCACCAGCGGTCATCTTATTACGAAGATTGAATGCAATTTCTGCAAACTTGGAAAAGGTAAGTAGTGAAATGCGCCAAAACCCTGCTGTGGTTATTCGTGGAACTAAACCGCCAAAACCTGGGCCTGGAGAATAAAGATGAAAAAGTTGACCGTGTTTCTCGTGGGCTTGAGTACAGCATTACTAAGTGCATGCTCACCTGTTAAAGTCTCTGTAAAAAATCAGTATCAATTGAATGCATACAGTTCGAAACAGTTGGTGAAAGAACCGATGCCAATTACTTTATTGGTTACGCCACCGGATGCCGCTGCCGGATATCAAACAGAGCAGATGCTCTATAGTAAAAAACCTTATGAATTGGCACCGTTTGCAAAAAATGCATGGGTAAATCCACCCGCAGATATGCTTTATCCTTTAATCCTGCAAAGCTTGCAACGAACCAACCTATTTAAAGCGGTTACATCGAATGCCTATACCTTAGGTGTAAATTACCGATTAGATACCCAATTGTTGGCGCTTGAACAAAATTTTCTTAAAAAACCAAGTGTCCTGGAGTTTTCAGCCAAAATGGTTTTAACCCATGTAAGTGATAACAAAGTACTGGCTTCAAAAATTATCAATTTACAAATTCCATGCCCTAGTGATACACCTTACGGAGGTGTAATCGCAGCCAATAGAGCAACACAACAATTTACTGCGATCTTAGCACATTTTGTAGTATCTCATATTGAACATTAATCAATTCGTTTCCAGTAAATTACGTCGTAATCTGGTTAGCATAATGGAATCCAAGGTTTGAACAAAAAGTTCTCAAGACCGGGTTCCACTCCCTTGCTGCCCGCTTAGTCAATGTTTTAGGGCAGATCTTCTGGAGAAGACCGCGAACAGGGACGGACCTTAGGATAAAGCAGGCGGCTTTTAGCAAGCTAGAAGATTCATACGCTGCACCTGGTCATGAATTAAGATGAAATTGGTTTAATTAGTTAGTGTAGCCAAAAAATAAAAAGAATTGTACAATGTGCCCCCATGAACCCTATATGGGAACTTTGAAATTTGTTAATAATAAAAAGAACGAGGAGATTGAGGATGAAAGCCGGATCATTATGTAAATTAGGTCTGCTTGTAGCGAGTGCTGTTTTAGTTGCTGCGTGCTCCAAAACACCAGGTAGTGCAGATGGCGTAGGAGTTACTGATGCCGAAGCTTCTGCTCAAGGTTTAGGACAGTTCACTCATTTTGCGGGTCAAGAACCAGGTGAATCTTATACAACCAAGGCACCTCATAATCAATTGTACCTGTTCTCTTATGATGATAGTAACTTAGCTCCCAAGTATTTACCCTCCGTCAATGCTCAGGCAGAATACTTGAAGACTCATCCAGGTGCTCGTGTGTTAATTGCTGGACATACTGACGAACGAGGTAGTCGTGAATATAACGTAGCTCTTGGTGAGCGTCGCGCAAATACTGTAGCTGACATTTTACGTATGGCCGGTGTTAATAGACAACAAATGCGTGTTGTGAGTTACGGTAAAGAGCGTCCAATTAATTTAGGACATGATGATGCGTCACATGCACAAAATCGACGCGTTGAATTTACTTATGAGGCAACAAGATGATAAATTGCAAAAAACACCTTATCGCTACAGGTTTTATTTTTCTGCTACCTTTGACCAGTTGGTCCGTGGCACCTGTGGTTGATGACAGTGAAAATTTTGCAATGATTGACCAACAGGCGTATGAAACGTCTGTTGGCCCTAAGTATGATGAACCACAAATTGATAATGGTCAGTTTGAAATCGCTCGTAACGAGAATTACACAATAGATCATTCTCAAACCGATGATGAACCTGCGCTTGCTAAAGATGATCAAGCAAATGATTCAAATAATAATATTACTGATAGTGCCAAGCTGATTGACAAAATCCAAAGTTTACAACAAGAAATCCAAGAACTGCGTGGACAATTAGAAGTACAGGCTCATGATTTGAAGTTATTACAGCAACAGCAAGTCGCTTTTTATAAGGATTTGGATTCACGTTTAAGTGGGACCACTTCTGCGAAAGCCTCTTCAAATAAACCTTCATTGGATCTTTCAGTGGGCTCTAAGGAACCCGTTGCACCTAAGAAAACTGTATCTGTTCCTGATGTACAAGCAAATAAAGCGGTTACTACGCCTGTTACCGTACCTGTATCTACTGCTTCCAGAGCAAACCCTGCGGATGAACAAATTAGCTATTTAGCTGCATATGAATTGGTAAAAAATAAACGATATGATGATGCTTTGAGTGCAATGAATTTATTCGCACAAAAATATCCAAGAGGTGGTTACACTGCTAATGCACAATATTGGCTAGGCGAGCTTTACTTAGTTAAAAAAGATTATTCTCAAGCCATAGAGCATTTTAACGTTGTACTACAACAATTTCCCACTTCAAGTAAATCGGCTGCGAGCATGTTAAAGGTTGGCTATGCCTACGCTGAACGAGGTGACAAACAAGAGGCTAAGAAGTTTCTACAACAAGTTGTAAGAGCTTATCCTGGTACCCCAACAGCACAATTGGCTAATTCAAAATTACGTACAATATAATTAAATGAAAATGTAACTCAGAAATTTGTATTTGTAGCCTGGGTGAGGCACACCGTAACCCGGGTTTTTCTATTGAAAATTTTTTGAGTTACCGCTTATAGGCCATACCTGGCTCTATTGAAATAGTTTATGGATCCCAAGGAGAAATTATGTATTGGCTAGCTCATGCCCCAGCTAATATTGCTTTGATCAAATATATGGGAAAAAAGGATGATAGTTCTAATAGTCCTGATAATCCTTCGTTGTCTTATACGTTAAATGAACTTAAAAGCACAGTTCGACTTGAAAAAGCAAGTTCGAAAAAAGACATTTGGGAACCATTGCTTATACCTGGCGGAATTGACAATTTTGTTCTTTCAGCAGAAGGACAGAAAAGGTTTCTTGATCATCTCGCTCGCATAAAAGCATATTTTGGCTATGATGGTGGGTTCTTAGTACAGTCTTGTAATAATTTTCCTCACAGTAGTGGAATGGCGAGCTCTGCTTCAAGCTTCGCGGCATTAACTCGCTGTGCTGTGATCGCTTTGAGCGAATTAACTAATAAACCCACGCCGTCTGTTGATGAACAAGCACAATTAAGCCGTTTAGGCTCAGGATCATCCTGTCGCTCTTTTTATTCTCCCTGGGCTTTATGGGATGATCATGAAGTTAAAGCAGTAGATTTACCTTACCCAGAGTTAATTTATCAAGGGGTGATTATTAGTAGTAAGAAGAAGGAAGTTCCCTCCAGTGAAGCACATCAACGAGTAAAGACTAGTCCTTTTTATGAAACACGTAGTCAAAGAGCAAAAGAGAACTTAAAGCTTTTATTAGACGCATTGATGAGCCAAGATTGGACTTCGGCCTACCAAATCTGTTGGCGTGAATTTCAAGATATGCACCGGTTATTTAATACGTGCGAGCAACCTTTTTCCTACATGACTGAAAATTGCATTGATTTATTGCGTCATTTAGAGAATTTTTGGCATAAAAAAGGTGATGGACCTATAGTGACTATGGATGCAGGACCAAATATTCATTTGTTGTATCGTTCTAACCAATCAGAATTGGCACGTGAATTTAAACGTGATTATTTAATAGGCAATTATGATGTTCTGTGATTTTGAAACCACAACGTTTGGCAAATGGATTTTAGCAGGTGAACATGCTGTAGTACGGGGACATCCAGCTCTTGTATTTCCGATCAAGGAAAAAAAGTTAACCTTAACTTATTCTGCTAATGCAACTTCTTTAGGGGCAGATTATACGGGAACTAGTGGTGCTGATATGCAGCTTTTGTTTTGGAGTGTATTGGAACATGGCATGCAATTATTGGGACGTTCTTTAAATCAATTAGGTGGTTATTTTCATTTAGATAGCACAATTCCTGTAGGAGCCGGAATGGGGGCTTCAGCAGCTCTTTGTGTGGCAATGAGTCGCTGGTTTTGTGCGCAAAAAATGATAGAACAAAGTCAATGTAATGATTTTGCAAAAGAACTAGAACATTTGTTCCATGGAAAAAGTAGTGGGCTCGATGTTGCAGGCGTCGCTACTGAGGGAGGGGTTTATTTCAAATTGGGAAAAATTATACCACTTCAGCAAAAAATTCGTCCTCAATTTTTTTTATCTTCCTGTAAGCAAATCGGAATTACCTCACATTGTATTCATCAGGTCCAGGATTTATGGACTAAAAATCCTACATTAGCTGAGCAAATCGATGCACAAATGGTTGTAGCAGTTGAGGAAGCTAGAAATGCTTTAGAACTGGGGGGAACAGATGCAATCCCTTCTTTATCGCAAGCAATTAATAAAGCGGCAGATTGTTTTTATCAATGGAACTTAGTTAGCGAGAGTTTGCAGCAACATATGAATCGATTAACTGCTGAAGGAGCCTTGGCTGTAAAACCAACAGGTTCTGGAGGAGGGGGATTTGTGCTAAGTCTTTGGGACAAACAACCACCTGAATATCTTGAATTACTAAGTGCCTAACGGAGAATGATCAGTCTACAAATTGATAATAGACTTCTGTCCCTTTTACCATTCCAAGTTCATAGCGTGCTTGTTCTTCCAGAGCTTGCTCGCCACCTTTTAATTCTCTAATATCTGCTTCAAGCGCTCGATTTCGTGTTGCCAGTTTATTGTTTTCTTGTTCGTGAACAACCAGTTTTTTTTCAAGATTTTGCCATTGAATTAAATTTCCATCGCCCAGCCACAGCTTATGCTGTAAAACGACCAGGGAAACAATTAAAATTATAAACAAAGGGCGCATAGGTTTTGCTTAATTAAAAGGTATCCTTTTGCCATTGTATTACCATATCACAATGTGTAGCAATATGTGCTCGAGGAATTTTTTTACTTTAGACATAAAAAACATAAAATTGCAGAAAAACTAGTTAGATTAAGGAGTTAAATCTATAACTAAAAAAATGTTATTGATTGAGCCTGTAACCTGGTTCCAACCAGGCTACAAGCTAATACTATCAATCAAACAATCAAAAATGTTTACGTAAAATGTTAAGCTCTTCGTTTAATTGATCTATTTTTTCTAATAAGTCCAGTGCAAGGGCTACCCCCGGAAGATTAATTCCCAAATCCTGATGGAGGCGAAATGCCGACTCAATTTTTCGGAGATCGTTCGGATTTAACTTCAGGTGCTCTGTTTTTGTGGTTTCTGTAGAAAATAAACCGTACTCAACCATTTCATGTAACAATTCTTCAGGTATCTGATATTTTTGACATACTTCATCAAATGATATCGTCATTGTTTCTTCAATAAGCACGCCAATAATTGTATTGTCTTGTTTCATGCTTATACTCCTATTTTGTCACGTGGATTAAAAGGCATTACTTGCTCCATTTTTTTATAGAGCTCTGTAGCAGCTTCAGTGGTTGCTGGTGGGGTAATAATTTTTAAAAGTACGTATTGGTGTCCAGGTGTTTTTCCAGGTAACCCACGATTTTTAAGTCTTAACTTTTGCCCCCCTTGAGAGCCAGGAGGTATTTTTAAATCGATTTTTCCTCCTAATGTAGGAACGACCACAGTTGCACCCAACGCCGCCTCCCATGGAGTAATAGGGAGTGTGAGGTAGATATCACCATCCATTAGATCAAAGAGTGGATGTTTCTCAATTTGTATCGTTAAATAAATATCACCGCGTGGGCCCCCATGAATTCCTGGGGCTCCTTGTCCTGCAAGCCGAATTTGTTGGCCCGATTTGACTCCTGGAGGTATTTTCACTTTTAGGGTTTGCATGGTGACTTCTGATCCGTTTGTCATAGGAATTTGTATGTTTGTCAGCGTTCCTTTAAATGCATTTTCCAGGCTGATATTTATTTTTCCATGATAATCTTGTCCGGCCATCGGTTGTTGGCGATAGCGAGAATGCCCAAATAAATTTTCAAATAAGTCCTCATTAAATTGGCCACTGTAGTAATGTTCGGATTCTTCCGGTCGCCAATGCGTTGATCCTCCTTGCTGATGAAACGCTTTATTTCTTCGATAATTATCATACTCTGCTTTTTTCACTGGGTCTCTTAAAACCTCGTAGGCTTCTCCCATTTCTTTAAAGCGCTCTTCTGCGTTTGGCTCTTTACTTATATCAGGATGATATTTCCGAGCCAATTTTCGATATGCCATCTTAATGTCTTTATCAGAGGCATCCTCACTTACTCCCATTATTTTATAATAGTCTTTATCCATATTTGTTTACTCAATTTAAATATCATTCATTTTTGTAACACATATTTTCCCGGAGCGTTAGGTAATGTTTATCTATTTTAGGTGGTGAGCTCAACCACAACTCAATTGTCTCACTAGTCAATCATGTCAGGCAATCTACAATGAGCTTTTTCCTGATTTGGCAATATCGGATTCGTTTACTTTAAAGTCAGAGCTTAGTTGACTCTTTTATTTCTATATTTTATGTGACTGTTTTTCTATTATGCGCAACCATCTAAACATTTTTACATGGTTTCAGTTTTTCATCACCGTTTTGTTATAAAATTGTATAGTCTCTTGGATATTTATTTGTATATTAATCAGTTAAAGTACATACTATCCACATACTTGTGGATGTTGTCATGAGTTGTAATCCTGTAATTCAGGACTCTTTTATAGGTTGACTTTGTTTAGTTTGAGCAATGGTTTCTTGTTGCTGAGAACTTTAGCTAGATGTTAACAACTACATGAAGTATCACAGTACCGTTATGAATTAATATTGGAGACCTTTATGCAAAAGTACGTACTAAATATCTTGGTGGTTTTTGTTTTATTTTCTTTGGTTGGTTGTCAGTCGAACCAAGCAACTCCTAATATATTTAGGTCGTTTTCACCTATGGCTGCTCCAGGCGCGGATTTAACACAAACTGTACAAGAAGCTTTAATGCGTAATGATGATCTTGCTGTGTCGCAAGTGCATGTTCAAACAAGACAAGATGTTGTAATTTTAACTGGATACGTTAAAAAAATAAGACTCAGTGATACTGCAGAACAAATAGCGCGCCAGGTACCTGGTGTACGTGGTGTAGAAAATCATATAATTGTCCGACAATAGTCTTTAAAGCTCTCCATTTGTACTATATTTATAAAATAGGTTAAGTATGTTCAAATGGAGAATAAAATGGCTGACCTAATCCATAATGCCTTACCAGTACCGAAGCGAAAAATTATTTTTATCCATCCAGAAGATTCTGTAAGAAAATGCATTAATATGATGACGGAATTAGATATCGGTGCCTTAGTTGTAGTAGATAACGACAATCAATTAGTAGGTATCGTAAGTGAGCGAGACATAGTTCGTTCTTGCTTGCACAAATGCATTGATCTCGACACAGGAACGGTTGACGATGTGGTGCATAGAGATATAACGATACTTAGCCCTAACGATGTTGTAGAAAAAGCAATGCAAGCTATGACCGCCACTAAAAGAAGACATGTGTTAATTCGTGATGAAAATGATGAGTTGGTCGCTATTTTATCAATAGGTGATTTGCTTTATCATCTATTAGAAGATAAGGCTAGAGTGATAGAACAATTAGAAAATTACATTCATACCTATTAACAGAGTTTTTTAGGATGATATAGTATCCTTTTAATGCACCTCCGAATCCTATGAAAATTGCTTTCAAATTGCTCATAATGCTCTTTATTGTTTGCGCTACAGGGTGGGCTGCTCAACCTTTGCCCACATGGTATTCGATCACAGATCATAAAGCGATCATAAAGGTAGAAATGTTTCTGTCGACCACCTGTCCCCACTGTCAAAAGGCTGATGCTTTTTTCCATGAAATGGAAAAAAAATATCCGGATTTACAGGTTCAACGATATTATATTAATCAGGATAAAGACTCATTAGGTCGTTTTTATCAATTATTGAGCGCACAGCAAATGGACGATTTTGCTGTTCCATCAATCTTTTTTTGTAATTCGCGTTGGGTTGGTTTTGCTTCAGCAGATACCACTGGAAAAGATTTGTTGCAAGCGATTAACTATTGTAAGAAGCAAATTGAACATAAAGGTGAATTAACTATTGAAACGGTTAATACTTTGCGTCATTTGGCCAATGCAAATCGATTTATTACAGGAATAGTAGAAAAACCGTCAAGGCTTCAATTTACAACTACCATTGCGCTTATGGACTCCTTTGCTCCTTGCGCCTTTTTTTGTTTTGCAGGATTTCTAGCTTTTCTTTTAATTGAGACACAAAGGAAAAGTCAGATTACTGCAGCGTTTTTGTTTGCCTCTTCTGTAGCTATAGTCCACTATTTTCAACAAGTGTACCCCAGTGCTTTTTTTGAATTGTTGCCCTGGATGCGTATACCTGCAGTACTATTAGGCTTGATGACTATTTACTTTGTTAGGCAATATTATAAAAAACAGTATCCTAAAACTTTGTATTTTGTATTAGCCTTTTTCCTAGGGCTAATTACTACTATATATCAGCAAACCTGTGTGATGAATTGGTCTACAATCTTTGAACAATGGTTGAATGATCAGCATTTACCCAGTGGGCAAGCCAGTATGTATCAATTGCTGTATCAAGGAGTATACATACTACCTCTACTGCTGATTTTACTTATTTATTTTCTCTTGTGCCGGATCAAACGCTTTGCCGCTTCAAGAACAAGACTAGCCACTATTGGGTTATTATTTTTGCTTGCTATCGCTGTTAGTTTAGTGGTCTATCCCTTCGTATTGTCGAATTTGGGAATCTCAATTGTGCTTTTATTTATCTTAATGATTATTGGTAACTTTTTAAATTTGACTTGATCTTAGTTAGATGATTTGGGATTATCATCTTTCTTTGTTTGTAATAGCTCTGGTTCCCATTCGAATGTTTACTCGAATGGTTGAATTTGCGTGCAAGATGCGCCAATTCGACCCTTCAGAAGAAGAAGCTGAGCACTACCTTTGTTTTTCAGGTGATAACATGAGCAAGCCCATTAATATTCCCGTGGTCGTAGAGAGTGGAAAAAAATATAAAACATCTCACGGGGTAACAGCAATTAAAGACGGAGTAAAACCAACAGGGCTAATCTATGAGCGTTTACCGAAACCTAAATGGCTGCGCGTGGTAAATCATACTACTCCTGAATATCATCAAGTAAAAGAGCAGGTGCAAAAACATCGTTTAGCGACTGTTTGCGAGGAAGCAAAGTGTCCTAATATTGCTGAATGTTGGTCGCATGGTACTGCTACAATTATGTTAATGGGAGCTGTGTGCACACGTGCCTGTCGTTTTTGCGCAGTAGACACTGGGAATCCTCATGGTTGGTTGGATTTGCAAGAACCAGAAAATACAGCCAATACAGTTGCCTTAATGAATTTAGATTATGTCGTGTTAACTTCCGTAAACAGAGATGATTTATCAGATGGTGGCGCCCATCATTATGCGCAAACTATCCGTGCGATTAAACGACGCTCTCCTAAAACTAAAGTGGAAGCATTAACTCCTGATTTTCAAGGAGTAGAAAAAGATATTGCCGTATTATTGGATAGTGGTGTCGATGTATTTGCACAAAATGTTGAAACAGTAGAACGTTTGACTCATCCAGTACGAGACAATAGAGCCGGATATGCACAAACATTAAATGTTCTTTCATTTGCTAAACGCTACAGACCTGACGTTTTGACCAAAACTAGCTTGATGCTAGGTTTAGGTGAAACGGATGAAGAAGTTATCCAAACAATGGATGACTTGCGTGTCCATAATGTAGATATTCTTACGCTGGGGCAATATTTGCAACCAACAAGAAATCATTTACCCATTGCGCGGTACGTGACTCCCGAAACCTTTGCTGAATTGAGGCAGATAGGATTAAAGAAAGGCTTTTTTGAAGTAGCTTCCGGGCCTTTAGTGCGTTCAAGTTATCGAGCAGACCGAATATTTAAACAAGATAATTTAGGTTTAGATAATTAACTCCATATTTTGCTCGGGGGGAGTTGAAACCCGGGAAAAGAATTTTTCCCAGGTTCCATGTGTTTATAAAAGTAAATTTCTTTATAACTTAATGGACAAAGAGTCGGTGTTTGACTCTTCATCTTGAGGAGGTTGATATTTTTGCAATTGATGTTGCAAGAAAACCACAACTTTATTAGCAATCATCTGACTATAAGCCATTACTTTTTTCTCATCTTTAGGATGCTTGAGTTTAACATCTGCCAATTCAACAGCTAATTTATCAGCCCACTCCTTACATAAGTAAAAATTTCTATCTATCGTGTATAATTGAGCGATATATTGACCATGTGTTGAGTTAAGAATTTTAGAGATTTGGGTTATTGTTTCTATGGTTACTTGAGTAACAATTTCGGGTATTAATTCTTTTTCATTTTTTAATTCTTTTTTACTGCTACTATTGGTTAGTTGCTGCTCCAAGAGAGTTTGTATTAGTGTTTTGAATGAGTGGAAATTCATGATCACAGGTGCATTAATACTTAATGAATCATTTAATTGTGTGCTTAATTCCGTATAGGATTCTTCAACCATTCCCGACTCAATAATCAATTGAGCAATCTTATTTAATTGTGCACTTATGCCTTCTAGGATTTCTTTAGGCTGTTTGAGTACAAATTCGCGTAAGGAAGTGATTTCGGTTAGAGTGTGTACTTCTTTCTCACTCAGTGCAAGCTCAGGAGGTAATTCTGGGTTAATTAATATATTAAACTTCATTAACATTAATTCGGCACGCAAAGAGCGAGCTTTTTCTATTGCATATTTTCGTAGTGCCGCATTCAATTTTGGTGGTTCTTTGGTTTCAAACTCTGTCGGCTTGTTATTGAGATTACCATTGAGCATCGCTTCTAATACTGCATTTTGAAAATAATGAAAAATCAACTCTCTGTTCACCTGAACATTTTTGTCCGAATACCAATTTGTATAGATTGGATCAAGCACCTCTAATAAAGCACGTATTTCTTTAATCACTTTTGATTTTAAAGGATAAAGATGACGATTTTTTTCATACTGCACCATAACGTTGAATGCCATTGAAGACTTTAAGAATTTTGCGCCTCGAGCTTTAGCGTCAGTGCTGGTCTTTTTTTCAAAATAATTCTCATAAGCAACAGTATCACCCCATAAAGCACACGTAGATTCATCATTTTTTATCAATTCATCCAAAGTAATATGAGTAAAAAGAGGATGGTTTGTATTGCTTAAACTTAAGCTGCGTTTGAGAGGTTTAGAGGTGGAAGCTTCGTCTTGCAACTTATTTTTTTGTTGCAGGAAAAAAGAACTTTTTTGTCTTGTAATAGTGGCTTTAGGAGCAGTGATTTTATCCTTTATTTCGTAAAGATGATCGACGCTTTGGTAGGGCTGGCCGAAAGTTTTAACGTCTTTAATGATAATTTCACCCTTGTCATGGGTAATCCCCGAAAATTTCTTAAATAGTTCAAGAGACATTTTAGGTAAAAATTGAACTTCATTGTCCTTTTTGATGCAATACAATAAGCATGTGGCTTGATTGGTTTTTTCATTCAATTCCCAAACTAGTGGATGTCCCTCGAATGTAATATCTCGAAAATAAATCTTCATATGAATGCACTCTAGTTAAAAAAAACATGGTACGAATTACGTACTTAACAAGCAAGCCTATCTTTATATTTTTATAGTAAAAACAAAGGACGTATTTATTTAAATAAATGTTAAAGGCATAGGAAGAATGTAAGAGGGACGCTGTTTTGTGTAGAGCGCCAAGTTTCTGCTTGGCACCTGAAGGATATATTTGAATCGTTTAATAGCTGCTCTGCACTCTAACCTAAAATAACGCCGCGTTTGTTCATTATTTTTTGCAAAAAATAGGCGAAAAGATACATCATAATCCCTAGTCCCATAGCACAGAGACCTAGAACCAAATAATAGTTTTGATAATAAGGAAGACTTTCAATAGGTGAATGGATGGTATTAGGAATAGCTACCCATGCAGCAATTCTTCCCGATATAGCATGTGCTAAAGAACTGGCGAGGTACCACACACCCATGGCAAAGGCAATTGAGTGTTTATCACAATATAAACCTACCATGCTTAAGCCGATCGCACTGACCCATAATTCTGCAATAGAAATGAGGATATAAGTTAAAGCAATATAGTTGCCATTAATTATGCCGGTGGTAGTTGTCGAAGCCGCGCAGGACATCACTAAAAGAGCAATTCCTGCAAGCGCCGTACCTGCTGCAAATTGATAGGGAATGGTAAAGTGTGGAAATATTTTATAGAAACGCGGTAGTTGACTGCCAATAGCTAAGATAAGTAGTGGATTTAATATTTGATAATGAGCTGGTGAAACGGTTAAACCAAATAAATTATGGTCGGAATTATTTTCAGCAAATAAAATTAATGTACTATTCATTTGGTTATAAATAACAAAAAAAACAACGGCTTCAACAATGAGCAGCAACGCAACCATTTGTTTGTCACGAACAATACCATGAAGAGTTAACGTTTTTCTTAAAAACCATACAATTCCTATACCACATCCGGTGGCGATAATTGTGCTGGCAATGTAAACATGAGAATAGGCAAATAAAGTGAGAGTATAGATAGTGGCTATATAAGCAATTAAACGAACTATGCCTGACTTGGAAAATTTAGATTGGTCTTTACCCCAAATGACATTTTCATAAATGGAATAGCGCTTAGCAAAATTTAAAGCAGCGATCGATTTTCCTACGAAAGTCAAAGTCAGAATAGAAAGCGGTCCATAGCGACTTTCAAAGAGTAATGGGGCTATTAAAGTAGCTAACAGTGCCCCCACATTAATTGCTATGTAGTAGTATGTCATCGCTGATTTTGCCTTAATGGCATCATCTGAATAAATATGCGAGACCATGCTTGAAGAAGTTCCCATTAAAAGAGAGTTAGTGGCAGGAATAAATGCATATGCAGCAATAAAAAAAGTATCTCCTAGAGAACTGACTGTGTAGCCACTAAGCATAATCAGTAAATAGGCAAGCGCTAATAAGATACTTCCAAGAAGTATGGATCTCCTAATTCCCACTACCGTGTCAGCCATATACCCACCTAACATGGGCATCAAATAACCCATGGCATGGGCTACTCCAATAAAAGCATAGGCTTTGGCTTGGCTATACCCTAGACCTTGAGACCATACAGGGCGGGTTAAAAACAAAACTAAGATGGTGTTCAGTGCATAGACAGAGAATTGGCTCCAGAAGGTAATAAATATGATGTTATTGGCTTGTTTTTGTCGGAGAGCCAATTCAGGTAAATAATTCTTCACTTCTTGAGAAATCATTTTTCCTACCTCACTACCCAAAGATAATTATCAGATTATCATTTTCTAGCAAGAACGACATCAATTATGTGAGTATCGTGATAAGGAAAAGTGAATATTTTGCTAAATAGACGCTTAAGTCTTTGAATCAAAAAAATTTTTGGCAGCATTCTTATGGATAAAGTATTAAGAAACCATGTTCCCTCTATACCGAAAAGGGCTAATTCATCAATCGTGTTTAATGTTATGGGTATTTCTAGACGTTGATGAGCGATGACTTCAAATTGGTGGTGCTTGAATGCGTGCATCAATTCATTATTATTTGCAGCCACTGTGGTATTTTTTACAATAGATTTATAATAATGACCCACAACACTGCTTAATATGGAGTCCTCTGTAATAAATTCTGCTAGACGTTGTTGAGCGACCGGAAATGAATCATAGGTTGTGGTAATCATTGAAAAATGACCATTTGCTCGAGTAAGTAGTTTGGCTTCGTTAAATAAAACTTTAATCGGAATATAAGCATTAATAAAATGAGCCAAAATTAAATCTTGGCTATGGGGTGGTAAGAATTTACTGGCTTGTGCAGCACTACCTTCTATGGTGATGAGGGGTAATGTTTCACGAGCATGTTTTAACATCTCTGCAGATACATCAATTCCAGTGAATTCTGCCTGCGGCATAATTTGTTGCAGTTTTTTTAGAAACGCACCATCACCAACCCCCAAATCAAGAATTTTATAATGAGGTTTCATTCCCAAATAAAAGCGCTTCATTTGTTCAATTGCGACTTGGTGACTCTGGCTAATTGCACCAAAGCGATTAGCCATAGCATAGTGTTCAGCGATGTCGTTGTACATGGCCTTCAAGGACATGCAAAATTTCCCGTTTAATAATGTTTGGTAAGTATATCCCTAAATGAAGGAAATTTGCGACTGGTCATCAAGGAAAAATTAATTAATTCGTTTTTTCGGACTTACAGACAATCATTTTTTTAGACTATATTTTGCTCTTTTGGTTCAAAATGGACACTAATATTATTTTTGTTTGATGGATAATCCTTTATATATTTAAAATAAATGGGTCACAGGTATGTATGCAATTAATCTTCAATTTACTAATTTAATTGGTTTTAAGGGAAGTTAGAGAAAAAATTTTTGCACGAAACCGTGTAAAAAGAGATAATTTACCCGTTTTCTTAATACTCTGTTAATAATCACAGTGTAAAATTAAATTCGTATAGCAAGTATTTTTTTGTCTTAGTCTTTTTTGGCTATCAAGAATACCATGGATAGCGTTCTGTGGAGGAATAGATAGCTGCTTTGTTAGGGAGATTTTTATGTTAATTTTGACTCGGCGCATCGGTGAAACCTTAATTATTGGTGATGATGTTAATATTACCGTGTTAGGTGTGAAAGGTAACCAAGTTCGCTTAGGTATTAATGCACCTAAAGATGTATCTGTACATCGTGAAGAAATTTATTTACGCATACAACAAGAAAAACAATCAGACGAGTCTGAAGAAGCAGTATAAATCGATTTCCTCGCAGTTCATCCAGTTCCGAGCATGTGAAAATGCTCGGGACGAACCCTTAATTTTTATTTGTATCCTCACATTTAATAATTCCATATCATTTTTCCTGAAGTGATGTATCTCCTGAAGAAAGAAAATGCATAGTTCCTCCTTCATCTTGCAGTATTAATTGTCCTAATGGATTAATTCCACAAGCAACTCCAGATAGTGTATCTAAAGATTGTGTGACTTTTATATTTTTTCCAAACAAATAATCCGATTTATTCCATTCATCCATAAAATAGTTTAGGTCATGGTGAATAAATTTATTCAAATAACGTTCCAAATTGATAATCAGCTTTGCAATGAGAATATTACGATCAAAGTGTTGTTGGGTTATTTCATATAAGGAGCACCAGGGTTTGTCTGGAAGAGGGTGGTTTTGTGTATCCGTATTAACATTTAAACCAATACCGATGATAACTTGAATACTACCATTGGATTCTGCCAATATTTCAATCAAGCTACCGCATAACTTTTTGTGGAACCACAAAATATCATTTGGCCATTTAATTTTGATATTCGATGAGATATCTAATTCATTGAGCGTTGCTGCTATTGCCAAACTGGTCACCAAACTTAACCCTGAAAGTTTGGTCAAATCGTAATTGAGATTCCAACGACTTGAGCAATAAATATTTTCGCCAAATGGCGAGTGCCAGTGGCGGCCAAATCGACCTCTCCCTTGAGTTTGAATTTCAGCACAACAAATATCTACAGTATTTGTAGGAGGCAAATCTTTAAGATAGCGATTTGTAGAATCAATAGAAGTAACCACATGTACATTGTATGGAGGCATTTTTTTTTGTAACTCAAGGTGCTCCATAATTTGTTCTTTATTTAATAAAAGCAGAGGGCTAGTGAGTTGATATCCTTGATGTCTTATTCTTTTTATAGGAATTCCTGCCGCAATTAATTGATTAATTTGTTTCCATATTGCCGAGCGGGTAATACCTATAGTTGCTCCCAATTCAGAACCACTATGGCAGTTTCCGTCGCCAAGCAACTGTAATAAATTGAGTTGTGAAGAAGTGAAGTACATTGGTTTAAACCTAAAAAATTAAAGTGTTACTTTCTTGTAGATGAATAAATCCATGTCTGATTTCTCTTACTGTAGGGTGATGGCATAATGCGCCACTGCAGGCAACTTCAGGCATAAAAGAGCGTAATTGCCAAGTTATGTTATGTAAGGGATCATCTACCAATTGCTTGGTTGGCATAGAGATGGGAACACTAAAATGTTTGGTTGGGTACGAAAGACCTAAGCCACACGCTTTAATAAATGCTTCTTTTTGGGCCCAAACATGAAAGAAAATGGCAGGTTTTAGAGCAGGTGGAACTTTAATAAACTCTTCATATTCTTGATCAGAAAATAAATTTTTTGCGATCCCTTCATAAGGCCGAGCGGAGTATTGTTCTATGTCCACACCCATGGGGAAGTTCTTTCCCACTGCCAGTAATGCCAAATCGCCAGTATGGCTGATATTAAATTGCAACTTTGTTGCATTAATTACCTCGGGCTTACCGTGATCATTATAGGTAAATTCCAAATGTTCCGCTGGAATATTTAGATATTTTGCTAAGATGATTCTCATAGTTGCTCTAGCAGTAGAAAAACGGCGTTTGTGTCTACTAAAATAAAATCGTTCGGCACGCGCTTGCTCATCTCGATTTAAAAATTCATATGCATTTCTTAGTTCATGTGTTAAAGAAAATTGCCAAAGGTCAATTCGAGCTTCGTTTAAGACGCAGTTTTCTGTATTTAAAGGGTTGAATCCAGTAATGATCATATGCTTTGTTTGAATCTGGCATCAATTGTCGGTTAAGGTTATCATATACCATGATATTTAATTCACCAAAGAGTATTCAATGAGCCGACAATTTTTGGATTTTGAGCAACCCATCGAAGAGTTGAATCAAAAAATTGAAGCACTTCGCATGATAGGTCATGATAACGAAGTGAATTTAAGTGATGAAATAGCGCGACTTCAAGCAAAATGTTCTGAGCTAACTTCACAAGTTTTTTCAAACTTAGAACCTTGGCAAGTGGCACAAATGGCAAGACATCCGCTAAGGCCACAAACAACAGATTATATCGAACGTATTTTTACTGATTTCCAGGAACTCCATGGAGACAGGAGCTGTTCTTCAGCTCCTGCAATTATTGGGGGCTTGGCGCGTTTAAATGGTGAACCTGTAATGGTCCTTGGTCATCAGAAAGGTAAACGTACTAAAGAAAAAGTGTACCGTAATTTTGGTATGGCGCGTCCAGAGGAGTATCGAAAGGCTCTACGTTTGATGAATATGGCTGAAAAATTCAAATTGCCTGTTTTTACTTTCATCGATACCGCCGGAGCATACCCAGGGATCGGTGCCGAGGAACGCAATCAATCTGAAGCAATTGCCCGTAATCTATTTGTTATGTCACGTCTTAAGACACCCATCATTTGTGTGGTTACAGGAGAAGCAGGATCTGGAGGTGCATTAGCGATTGGGGTTGGAGATCGTATTTTAATGCTCCAGTTTGGCATTTATTCAGTAATTTCTCCCGAGGGTTGTGCTTCAATTCTATGGAAGGATGCATCCAAAGCAAGTGAAGCTGCACGTGCAATGAGAATAACTGCAGATAAAATTTTCGAAAATAAATTAATTGATCTCGTAGTGCCTGAACCGCTAGGTGGCGCTCATCGTAATGTGGATGAGATGGCTGCTCGATTAAAGGATCTTTTAGTGAGTGAGTTACGCAACTTAAAGAAATTATCTTTAGATCAGCTAGTCGAAAAACGATATCAAAAATTTATGGCAATGGGAGCAAGTGATTAAACCTTTATTAAGTGCCGAGTGGTTTTCTCGCCTGAGTCATTTTAATAAATTAGTTGTGGGTTTTAGTGGTGGGCTTGATTCAACAGTGCTCTTGCATGTTCTTGCTTCCCACCCCACTTTACTGACCAAATTAGTCGCAGTGCATGTGAATCATGGTATTAATGCCAAGGCCTCTCTTTGGCAAGTTCACTGCGAGCAGTTTTGTCATGATTTGGAAATTCCTTTCATTACCCAGTCAGTTCAATTTGATCGTTCTGCAAATGTTGAAGAGGGTGCACGTATTGCACGTTATGCAGTTTTTTCTTCATTAATGGCAGAACAAGATTGCTTGATTTTAGGACATCATCTCGACGATCAGGCAGAAACCGTACTTTTACAACTTTTTCGCGGAGCCGGAATTGACGGTTTGGCTGCTATGACTGATTTTAGTCAACTTGAAGTAGGAGCGATTGCCAGACCTTTTTTAAGCCATTCTCGTGAGCAATTGCAGCATTATACTGCGTTACATCAATTAAGCTGGATTGACGATGAGAGTAACCAAGATATTAGCTTTTCTCGCAATTACCTCCGTCAACAAATTATACCTGAGTTGCAACAAAAATGGCCTGGAGTTGTGGGTAATATTGCAAGAACGGCGCTTCATTGCCAACAAGCAAAACGTAACCTAGAGGTACTTGCAGCGCAAGATATGGTCGTAGAAGAAAGCCAAGAGGCATTAGAAAGGGATTTTTTATTGCTTACCCCATTACATCAATTAAGTCGGGATCGTATTGCAAATGTGCTAAGAGTGTGGTTGAAGAATAATCAAGTCCAACTCCCTTCAGCTGCCACTTTTCGACGTTTGATTGATGAAGTAATTTTTGCCAGTCAAGATGCAGTTCCTGAAGTGAGTTGGGGGGAAGTGATCATCCGTCGTTATCAGAAGTATTTATATTTAGATAAAAAAAATGTGAGCACTTTAACTTCCTGCGTTGAATGGTCTGCATTTCCCTTACCCTTAATCCTACCTAATACTGGCATTAATTTACTGGCAAAAAAAAGCAGCCATGGATTAGTAATACCTGCTAATACCAAAATATTTGTCCGTTTTAGGCAAGGAGGAGAAGAGTTTTTTTGGCATGGGCAGACCAAACGGCTAAAAAAATTATTCCAAGAGTGGGGGGTTCCACCATGGTTGAGAGAGCAAGTTCCCTTGGTTTATTTTAATGATACACTTGCGGCAGTTGTAGGTTACGCAATGAGTGATTTATTTTTTTCTAAAGAGCACACTGAGGGGTGGATTTTCGTTCATTGATACTATGGTGTAGCCTTAGAAGCGGAACCGTAATTTCCTGTAGGAACTTTCCCCGGCTTCTGCTTCGCTTCACCAAGGCTCTAACTAAATGCAATAGTATTTAGAAATATAGACTTGAGAAAACTTGTTTCAAGTCTTTATTTTAGATTTAATTAGAAACCGAAACGGGGACTTTCTAGATCACCTCGCTCTTTTTGGGTAAGCTCTGTATTTATTCGTATGTAATTTCCATAGCATTGTTCACATTATTCCTAATCTCTTGCACGTTTGTTGTCAAACCATTTATCTTGAGGATCAATATTTTGATTAAACGTGCTGTCCTGTTTAGTTAAGATTAAATTCTCCCTCTTCACTCATCCACTCGCGAGCAGTAATTTCATTATTTTACCCTGATCTAAAAAAGAGCGAGATGGGGCAGGGTAAAGCATAAAACACAAGTATCAAGCAAATAAAATTAAATAATTTTCTTTCGCTCACTAAATCATTTTGATTTTTATTAAACTCATTTAGATTAATAGACTCATAAAATTTCAATGGTGTTCATCATGAAAAGCATCTCAGAAATTAAAGAATTACTTGCCCTATGCGACAACCCCGCCAACATATCAGTAGACCTTATGGCTTTTTTCTTATATTTAAAAGAAATGAAGCGAGTGAAAAAAAGGGGAAACTTTAAAGCATTCGCAATCAGCACCAATGAAATAGATTTGTTACACGAACTTATTGAACATATGATTGAATATTGCAAAAGCGACCTAAAATTTCAAATCGCAATTTCAAAATGGGATGGAAGTGAACAATTAAATCATTGGTCTTTTTTAGAGTTTAATTTTAGGAGAATCACGAGTCGTCCGACATTGGATATTTTGATTTGTGATCCATTGGGCTTCGACCAATCGCTTGTTTTAACGAGCTTATTAAGCAGTAAAATGAAATTTGGTATTTTAAGTGAAGGATGCACTTTAAAGGTTTATATCCCGACAGATATTTTGCAAATCAAAGGTCGTATCTGTGCCTATTTTGTTACCGATAGTATTTCGATGCTATCGAATCAAGAGAGTTACTGTCCAATTTATGATTACATGGACTCTCATCAACAACAAGAAAAAATACGAGCCGCTATTGACACGTTGAATGAATTTCGTATGTCTATGGCTTGTTGTTATATGGAGGATGAGCTTAATAGTATGTATCAGTTTAATCTCGTTGTTAGTTCTTTACCCGTTCGACTTTTACGCACGAAACAATCAACTAGCGATTTAGAACGCGAAGTTCGAGACTCTGAATTTAGAGATGCAATTGTGAACAGTAAAGAAGAAACTGCATGGGAATCTATTGATAGAAATCTATTTTTTGTCAGAGACCGCCTGGATCAAGAGCAGTACAGAAACATGAGGGTCAATAAAAAAATGGAAAAGGTGGTAGGAGCCGCGAGTGAAACATCCTCTTTATTAAGTTCCTCAGAGGATGTTCAACAAATCAATGAAGGAATACAGAGACATCGTATATCCGGTTTAGAAAAATTAATAAAACAAGATAGCGATCAATGCCATCTAAGTTATTCTTAGCACTCTGGCAAATTAACTGCTAAGCCTCCCATAGAAGTTTCCTTATAAATACTTTGCATGTCCATTCCAGTTTGTTTCATGGTTTTGATTACTTTATCCAAAGAAATTTGATGTTGACCATCACCAATGAGAGCCATTCGTGTTGCATTCACGGCTTTTACAGCACCCATAGCGTTTCGTTCGATGCAAGGGATTTGTACTAAACCTAATACTGGATCACAGGTCATACCTAAATGATGCTCCATTGCAATTTCTGCAGCATTTTCTACTTGAGCTACAGTACCACCAAGAACAGCAGTAAGACCTGCTGCAGCCATAGAAGATGCAACGCCCACTTCACCTTGACATCCTACTTCAGCACCTGAAATGGATGCACCCTTTTTATAAAGTATGCCTATCGCAGCCGCAGTAAGAAAATAGGTATAAATATCCTCATTGCTCATTTTATCATGGGCGCGTTGGCAATATTTAAGTACGGCAGGAATAATACCTGCGGCACCATTGGTCGGCGCAGTAACAATACGGCCACCGGCCGCATTTTCTTCATTCACAGCCATGGCATAAAGATTTAACCAATTCATGATATCAGATTGTTCGAAAACGCTCTTCACTCCTTTTTCGTTCATAAGCTTTTTATATAAATCAGGAGCACGTCTTTTTAAATTAAGCCCTCCTGGCAAGATCCCTTCGTGTTGGCATCCATTGGTAATGCAATCATCCATTACTTTGGCAATGGCTAAAATACTGGAATGGATTTCATCTACGCTACGCCATGTTTTTTCATTGAGAAGCATTAATTCAGCAATACTCAAGTTATTTTTTTGGCAAAGTTCTAAGAGTTGGGTGGCTGTAGAAAAAGGGTAAGGAGGTGGATTCGTATCTTCAGTGGCTTTGGAAAAATCTTCTTCCGTAGTGATAAAACCACCACCAATTGAATAATAAACTTGTGCAATTAATACATTATCGTGAGCGTCAAAGGCTGAGAAACGCATGCCATTTGAATGTTTGGGTAAGAGCTCTTTTTGTAAAAAGAGAAAATCAGTAGCTTCGTTAAAATTAATGTTCTTTTTATCTGCTAGGTTAAGCGTATGAGAACTAAGTATTTCGTGCATACGAGGCACCATAGATTCTGGAGCTACAGTCTCGGGTGTTTTATTTTCCAACCCATTTAAAATCGCCTTATCGGTACCATGGCCTTTTCCGGTTAAAGCAAGTGAACCATAGAGTTCTATTTTTACTCGTTGAACCTCATTCATGAGTTGTCGGTCTTCAAGTAATTTTAAAAAGGCATTAGCTGCAAGCATTGGACCTACAGTATGAGAACTTGATGGGCCAATTCCAATGGAAAATAAATCAAATACACTGATGTTCATGTGTTCATCTCTAGTTACAATTAGTGCAAAGTGTAGAGGGATCTTAATTATTTGTCTATTTTAATTATAGTTAACTATTGACTTTATAATTTGTCATATATTTTTGCAGCGACTGAAATCGACATCGGAGAAATGTATTAAGAGTTTCTAATGCGATGTACTTTATAATATAGTTACAATTAATCGTATACAAATGCTGGTAATTTCATGTAATTTTAGGCAGAATTATGATGCATTTTAGTTAGAATGCAATGTCTTCAATTTAAAAATTGAGAAGATATGCACAATAGAAAGACTACAAGGGGATTCTTTATGAAGATGAAATTGGTCACTGCGGCCATTATGGGGCTGGCAATGTCTACTGCAATGGCTGCTACTGATGCTACATCGCTTGTTACGGATAAGGATAAATTATCTTATAGTATTGGTGCTGATTTAGGAAAAAACTTCAAAAATCAAGGTATTGATATTAATCCGGAAGCATTGGCTAAAGGAATGCAAGATGGTATGTCTGGTGCCCAATTGATTTTGACCGAACAACAAATGAAAGATGTTCTGAATAAATTTCAGAAAGATCTGATGGCAAAACGCAGCGCAGAATTTAACAAGAAAGCTGAAGAGAACAAATCTAAAGGCGACGCTTTTTTGTCAACTAACAAGTCAAAATCTGGTGTAGTTGTATTGCCTAGTGGTTTGCAATATAAAGTTATTGAAGCAGGTACAGGTAACAAGCCTAGTAAATCTGATACAGTAACTGTTGAATACACAGGTACTTTAATTGATGGTACTGTATTTGATAGCACTGAGAAATCAGGTAAACCTGCTACATTCCAAGTATCACAAGTAATTCCTGGTTGGACAGAAGCATTACAATTGATGCCTGCTGGTTCTACATGGGAAATTTATGTACCTTCAGACTTAGCCTACGGCCCTCGTAGTGTAGGTGGCCCTATAGGTCCAAATGAAACTTTAATTTTCAAAATTCATTTAATCTCTGTGAAAAAAGCCTAATCAATGAAGAAGGGATTTCCTTCCTTATTGTATCCTGCTCCTTAAAAATGGGAGTAGGATTTTTCTTTTAGATAAAAATTCTACTGCCTTTAAGAGATCTGCATGTGAATAAACGCCTATTTATTATTTTCATTTTAGGTTTTTCCTCTGGCTTACCGATGGCATTAGTCAGTAGTACGTTACAGGCATGGTTTGCATACAGTGGAATGTCAGTGCTTGCTACCGGAACATTAAGTCTAATTAGTTTACCCTATGCTTATCGAATTTTTTGGGGACCTATTCTCGATCGCTATTCTTTATTCAGCATGGGTAAAAGGCGGAGTTGGATTATAAGTATGCAATGTTTATTGCTTCTTGGATTTAACTTAATGGCCTGGTTTACCCCCGAACAATACCCTAAATTGATGGCGTTAATTGCTTTAGTTTTAGCTTGCTTTTCTGCTACTCAAGATATTGCGATCGATGCACATCGAGCCGAATATTTACCCCTTAGTGAACATGGGTTAGGAGCTTCTTTAGCAGTATTAGGGTACCGGATTGCGTTATTGTTATCGGGTGGTTTGGCCTTGATTATGGCGCAGAAGCTCGGTTGGGCTTTAACCTATCGATTTATGGGTATTCTGATGATTGCGGGCATGTTTGCTGTGGTCTTTAGTAAAGAACCGAGTCTTGAAACCAAAGAAAAGAATAATTTTGGTATGTCTTTTTTCGCTCCGCTTAAGGAATTGCTTCTACGTCCCGGCATAATTCCTCTTTTGCTGTTTATTTTTTGTTATAAGATGGGTGAAGCATTTACAACCACTACAAGTGGGATTGTTATGCCTTTCTTAATCCAAGGGCTTGGTTTTTCTTTAGAGACCATTGGCTACATCAATAAAATGTTAGGGGTTGGAGCCATTTTGCTTGGAGGTTTGGGGGCGGGATTTTTATTAATACGTTGTTCGTTATATCGTTCCTTACTTTTTTTTGGCTTATTACAAGCATTAACCAATGTGCTATTTCTTGTATTGGCCATGGTAGGGAAGAACGTTACCTTACTGGCCATTGCAGTATTTTTTGACAATTTCGCAGCAGGAATGGGCTCTACAGCTCTAGTTGCTTTATTCATGCGCTTAGTGAATAAGCAATATACTGGAACTCAATTTTCGATGCTTGTGGCTTTATCAACAATACCCCGTATTATTTCTGGACCAGTTGCTGCAAGCATTCAAATGGCGATAGGGTGGGTTGGTTTGTATGAACTTTCTATTTTATTTGCTTTAGCGTTTATCCCTTTTTTGATTTTGATCAAAAATCAAACTAAAGAAATCCGACAAGACCTAAACACTGTAGAGAAAGAAGGCCAATTAAATCCAATACAATAATAAGTTAATTGCATGTATTTTTTAGTCTGGTCGCAATACACTGAACGCGATAAGAGAAGTCCAGTGATAATTTAGATTATTGGCCAGCCTATGGCATGGGGTAATAAAATTAGCACAACATTGTCAAGTTAGTATTTATAAATAAATGCGACTGCTTTCTATAGTGGCTATTAAAATCAAACCAAGCCAATCCCAAATAGTAGGAAGCTCGTTCACAATGAAATCCTTGCCCTATTCTGCCATCTTGTAAATTGGGAATGTTGCTATAATTTTAGTAACCCCTGATTATAAGGAAACATAATAAAAAATATGCGTTATTTATTTCTTACTTATTCAATGACCCATGTACAGGTATCTAAAATTGAATCGTTACTTAAAAAATAGCACGAATCTATTGTTTAGGTTTGCTGCTACTTCTCCAACCTTAGCCGTACTGGTCGCGGCCCTATTTTTTGGTGCAAGTACTCCATTCGCAAAATATCTTGTTGGTCAAATTTCTCCTATATTGTTGGCTGGGTTACTTTATATTGGTAGTGGTTCAGGATTAATTATAATCCGCGTGATCAAAGATCGGGGCTTTAGCCCTTCTGGTCTGGTAAAAGGCGATTGGTTTTGGTTATTAGGTATGATGATTTGTGGCGGAGTACTGGGTCCCATTTTATTAATGGAGGGTTTGCAACAAATAAATGCAGCAAGTGCATCCTTACTTTTGAATTTGGAAGCAGTTTTTACTGCTTTGATTGCTTGGTTTATTTTTAAAGAACATACAACAAAGCGTATTGTGCTTGGTATGTTTTTAATTGTAGCCGGAGGTATTTTATTATCTGTCCCTCATGGTACTGTGACTCCAGAAAATATATTTGGCTTTATTTGCATCGCAGGTGCATGCTTATTTTGGGCTATTGACAATAATTTGACTCAAAAAATTTCTGCTGGGGAACCTTTTTTCATAGCGGGAATTAAAGGACTCGTTTCGGGAATTGTAATTGTCGCTATATCTCTTTCCTGGGGAATAAAATTACCCAATTACGTAATTATGAGTTATGCCTTGTTAACTGGTTTTATTGGTTACGGAGCCAGCCTGGTTTTATTCGTGCTTGCTATACGTGAGCTTGGTACTGGAAGAACCGGAGCTTATTTTTCTACCGCACCATTTATCGGCGCACTTATTGCAATTGTATTTTTTCATGAGGCTACCTCCATTTCTTTTTGGATTGCAATGGTGCTAATTGTCATTGGTGTTTGGTTGCATCTCTCGGAACACCATCAACATATACACAGGCATGAAACGCTTGCTCATACCCATTCTCATCTCCATGATGAACACCACCAGCATAGTCATGATTTCCCATGGGACGGTAAGGAGCCTCACATTCATGCTCATGTGCATCCGCTTATGAAGCATTCGCATCCGCATTATCCTGATATCCACCATCGGCATAAACATAAGTGAACAACAGCATCATCCCCAGTTAAAGCAGTTCAATTTGCTCTGTACGTCTCATCGGAAATACCATCTTGCTTTGATAATAGGTTAACTACCGTAAAATGTTCATATTTTTTGGCAAGACTTAGAGCAGTTGCGCCATTATAATTAGTCAGTGAAGCGTCAGCTCGAGCTTTTAATAACTGGTTTACAACGTCTTCGTGACCGTATTCTGCGGCAAACATCAAAGCGGTATGCCCAGTATGATTACTTTGATCTATGTTTACTCCTGCTTCTAAAAGGGCGGCTACAACATCAGATTGGCCATATTCCGCCGCGACCATTAATGCGCTCATGCCATTTTTTCCAGCTTGATTAATGTCCATACCCGATTTAATAAACCGTTTTATTATATCGATATGTCCCTGGCCCGCGGCGTAAAGTAGGGATAATAAATCCTCACGACATTTTTCAATCATGTGGTTATTTTCCTGGAGTTGATGATGATGTCCAATCAATACGAGGAATGGATACTCCTATCATCGTATCTCGAGTCACGATTGTTGCTAATTTTTCTTCACTCCAATCTTCCGTGCCTTTAGGTCGCAAAGGTAACATCATAAAGCGCGATTTCTGATTCGAATCATGCACACGCACTTCTACATCAGGCGGAATTATAGTACCGAATTCAGCCAAAACCTCTCGTGGCCATCGAACTAAGCGGCGTCTATAATTGGGCCGTTCATACCAAGCTGGTGCAAACCCTAATACAGGCCTCGGGTAGCAAGAACACAAGGTGCAAACCATTGTATTATGCAATTTTGGTGTATTTTCATAGACAACGAAGTAAGTATAATCACTGGGAGTACCAGAACCAGTTGGTCTAAGCCAATCAATGCCCAACTCTTTACAGGCCGCTACGCCATCTGCGAGCAGTCGCTTTTTAAATTCCGGATCGACCCAGGCACGCGCCACAACTCGTGCTCCGCCTTTGGAGGACTCCATATCATCATGCCATTCCATAAAACGACGATAATCTTCGGCCGAAAATAATCCTTTTTCAATGGCTAATTCTCTAATAGTAGCCTCTAAAACAGTAAATTCATAAGCTTCATCGTTCTCTTCGATTTTATCATGCTCATGCTCATGTTCATGTTGCTTGCTCATAGCATCCTCTCTTTAAGTTATCCTGATTTATTTGTCTGGTGGAAAGTCAAGCCAACGCTCAGAAAACTCTGTTTCTAAGGTATCAATTGGCTCTCCTGTATAATCTGACCATAAATCAGCAAGTTTAAATCGAACCATATAAAAAGGTTCAGCTCGACCATCTTCTCGTCCCCAGGCTTCATCCTCAGGAATAACCCAATCTGGTCTTAACATAACAACTTCACCTATATGGTTGCGGGTATATCCCTGTGTCCGTGTATGAAATAATGAGGGTAAATCTTTAACAATGACACGATCACCAATCTTAAATTTATTCATTTGATATATCCCTCCCGTCGACGGATTACATCCATTTTCTGAATTAACTCATCTGGAGTAATCAAACCTTTTTCAATTAGCATCTTTGCTATAGCCAACAACCAACGTGCATAGTAAGGGGTGGCGAAATATATGGTTTCACCCAAATCATTCTCCCGACGACGTCTTTCTTCAGAACACCAATGTCCACGCCAAGCCAAACACTCTGCAACACAATGAGTACTTTTTTCCCAGAAAGCAGTTTTATGTTCCGATTTATCAAGTGGACCATCGGGTTCTCCACCCACGTCATGCACGACATGTAAAATGGCCTCTGCCTCTTTTTGTGTAATTGTAAGAGGGAGATCCATATTTTTACTTTGAGTTACATGCTTTAGAAGCGCTTCATAGTCGCTCGATACCTTTTTATTCATAATGATCACCTATTCCTTTTAACGATTAAACATTCACCTATAAGATTAAATATAGAACAATTAATTTAAATTATCTAAATGTAATATTAGGAAGAGGGATTAAAGTTAAGTGAATACGAGATTTAGATGAATACAATTAGGCTTGAGGAAGCGATGTCTTTATGAATTTATTATGAAAAATTTGAATAAGAGAGTGAATAATAAGAAAATAAATTATGGTACCTAGGGTGGGACTCGAACCCACACGGTGTCACCACCACCGGATTTTGAATCCGGCGCGTCTACCAATTCCGCCACCCAGGCATTTGAGCGGCCATTATAACAAAGAAATAAATTCTCACAATGGATTTTTATATATATTATTTAAAAAATAACGAAGGATTAAAGGGGGATTTGTGAAGAGATATCATTTTATTATTTTTAGTTTTTTTCTTGCCCACCTTATGACTCTTAGTTATGCAGTGAATTGCCCGGATCCACAAACCACATCTTTAAAATGGGGTATTCCTCCGCCTCCTTGGGAAGAGAATCCCTATTCACCTAATCGCCCACAGGGGGATAAAGATACTTATTTCCTACGGGCAAATATTTTAATTGCTGGATATGGTCAAGGAGTGGTTTGCACTTATAGAAATTCAGCAGGCGATTACTCAATTTGGTGGCAAGTGCGTACCAAAATTCCATCTCGTCTTGACTATAATTGGATTGATACCTTGGGCGGCTTCGTCTGTACGCAAGGATTAGAGCAATGCCAATTTTATACAATATGAGCTAGACCTTCATATGATTTTGCAAGTTATTTTAAGTTTTCTGAAGTTCCATTCGTTATCATGGCTTTAATAAATATGGTCTATATTATTTAATGTCATTTACTGAAATGGAGTTTGCAAATGAAAAATGCTAATTTAGCTTCAAGATGGGCAAATCGAATTATAGCAGTTCTTTTTTTATTGAGCAGTCCAGTGATTGGAGCTTATGCCGCTTGTTGTTCTGGCCATGGGGGGGGGGCTTCTTGTAATGGTACTACTGGAGTCCAGATGTGTAAGGATGGTACCGCTTCTCCCTCGTGTAAGTGTAAGAAAACCAAAAGTACAACTACAAAATCCCATACCATTAAAAAAACTGCTCCAGCAACCACTACAACGACAACAACTAAGTCAAAAAGCTGGTGGGGTGGAAAATCAACTACTACACCCGCTACTAAAACTAAATCAACTACCACAACAACTACAAGTGCTAAAGGCTGTTGTTCAAAACATGGAGGGGTAGCTCAATGTGATGCAACTACAGGTTATTTAAGATGTAAGGACGGTGTACAATCACCTACTTGTGCTTGTCATTAAGCACTCATCCCTCGGCTATTAGTGGGGGATAACTATAGCCCGGATCGAACATCCGGGCTTAATATTAATCCCAATTATATTTTAGATGCTTAAATACGATCCTCAGTGATATCGATCATCATTTGGAGGGACTTTTTAGCATTATTAATAACCCATTGCTGATCTTGTTCAGGCAATCTGTTTCTACTTCCCGTAAATTCATTGACTACATCACCAGCTTTAACTTCATTATAAGACATGGTTTTTCCTTGTCTAAGTAAATCGACCAGTGCAACCAGATGCGGGGGGTCGTTGCGTGACATGGTTGCGCAGCCACAACCTATTCCTTTTGCATTTTCTTTGTTAGGGGCTTCCGCTAAGTTAACTACGTCTATATTCAAACTTTTACAGTGTTGTTTGAGATTTTCTACCATGTGATTTTCGGTACCAATAGCATAACGTTTGGTTTTGGCGCGATCATGAACTACATAATCCCAGATGAACGCTGTGGAACCTGAGTGTTGTGCTATTTTAATTACGGAGTTTCGGCATTCGGGATGAACGATTGTGGTGTATCCTTGATTATGCCAATAATCGCACATTTCGGGTTGATAATGGGTATGTACGGCACATTGGCTTGCGAATAATATTAACTGTGCTTCATCAAACTGTTTTAGAGTTTTTGAATCTTGATTCGCAAGTGAATATTGAGCCCCTGCAGTTCCACCAGGCCAATAGGCAAGATTTTTTATCCCTAACCAATAGGCGACGTTTTCACCCATATGTTGATCTGGAATAAAAAGAATCTTTTTATTTTGTTTGAGTGCCCATTGAAATATTTTTTTTACGTTGGAACTTGTGCAAACGGCTCCACCTTGAGCACCAGTCAACGCCTTGACTCGACCTGATGTGTTCATATAGCAAACCGGTAAAATATTTTCGGAACCATACCGCTCATTCAAATCAAGGAAAGCAGGTTCAACCATGAAATCTTTGGCAAGCATTTCCATTGTGCAACCCGACTTAGGATTGGTGATATAAACGTGTTGGTTTTTATTCGCCAAAATACTAATTGATTCCGCCATGAAATGCACTGCAGATTCAATGATGACGGATTTTTCCGGGTGTTCCGCTGCCATCAAAGCTAATTGATAGGAGTCACCGATAAGTCCTCCAAATTGTTCAACCAGGCGAACAATATCCCCACCCATGTAATAATGAGCTAAAAGGAGTAATCGCTCACCAAAATGATCCTGAGCTTTTTTAAGATAAGGAGTCATCCATGCTAAAACGGTCGTAAGTTTTCGATCTGGAAGAGCTTGGTATTCCTGGGCATATGGAATAAACTCTTCTTGATACCAGTCAATTGGGTAGTCACTCTGACAAATGCTCATATCATTTCTGATGTGCATTAATGTGGCTTCAGGTTTGTAAAGTGTGGAGTTTTTAAACATCTATTGGCCTCAATTCAATTTAAACTGATCTCTTAAGTATATTGTAGCTTGGTTATACTTTCGCTACCCAGGCTAATTTATTATTCTGGTGAAGTATCCATCAGACCAAGTTTAGCAATGCTTTCTTGTGCCTCGGCTTTTTTATTCGGATAATCTTCACGAAAGTGTCCCCCACGTGATTCTCGTCTTGCTAGAGCAGCCCTTACAATTAATTCAGCATTGAGAATAATATTTCTTAGCTCAAGAAAATCTCGAGTGATGGAATGCTTCCAATAATATTCTTCAATTATTTTTTTACGTTTCATTATTAATTGTAGTAGATCTTCAAGTCCTGCCTCTGTTCGTACAATGCCCGCATAAGAAGTCATTTCTCCTCTTAAACCTCGCCACTGTGCATTGATTTGGCTGGCACGTCTGGCGTTGACTTCACTGGGCGCGCTCCAATTTGGAATATGTTCCGAGTATTTCCAAGGAGCAGAAATATCTTTTAAAGTACACCGAGCTGCATTGGATCCCATGACTAATGCTTCGAGCAACGAATTACTTGCGAGACGATTGGCGCCATGTAACCCTGTAAAAGCAACTTCGCCAATGGCGTAAAGTCGTTTTAAATCAGTACGTCCATCAATGTCTGTTAGTACACCCCCACACTGATAATGGGCCGCGGGGACAACCGGAATCATATCTTGGCTCATATCAATGCCAATGGATAATAATGTCGCATAAATTTGTGGAAAACGTTTTTTTAAGAATTCTTTGGACTGATGGGTAATGTCAAGATAAACATATCCCATTTGACTGCGTTCAATCTCACTAAAAATAGCACGTGCGACTACATCACGTGTTGACAGCTCCATTTGCTCTGGAGCATAACGTTTCATGAATCGTTCGCCTGTTTCAGCATTTTTAAGGAAAGCACCTTCTCCGCGTACCGCTTCTGAGATGAGGAAATTATTTAAAGTATGATGATGCAGAAGAGTAGGGTGGAATTGGTAAAATTCCATATTCCCAACACGAGCCCCAGCTCGATATGCCATCGCCACGCCATCTCCGGTCGCAACCATGGGATTGGTCGTATACCGGTAGGTTTTACCTGCACCGCCTGTTGCTAACACCACACAGTTGGCTAAAAAAGTATGAATTCGATTTGCGGCACAATCCAGAACATAAGCTCCTAAAATCTCTCCTTGAATGTCGGTACGATGGGGATGGTAATAAGTGATTAGGTTTACAGCGACGTGATGCTCAAAAAAATGAATTTGGGGCTGTTGTTTTGCCAACTGATTCATTGTTTGCGTAATCGATAAACCGGTTTGATCACCGCAATTAAAAATACGTCGGTGTGAATGCCCGCCTTCTTTTGCAAGATGAAAACTTCCTTTGTTGTCTTGTTTAAAGTGGACATTATACTGGCCCAGTTGTTTTATCATGTCGGGACCTTGTCGAATTATGAATTCAACTGCGGGTAAATAACACAATCCATCGCCGGCTACCAAAGTATCCGAAATGTGTGATTCTAAGGAGTCTTCTGCAGAAAAAACAGCAGCAATTCCACCTTGAGCATAGCGACTGTTACACTCAATCGCTTCAGCCTTACTGATCAGAGCAATTTTTAATCGGGGTTGCAGGCTGATAAGCTGTAAACAATATTGCAGTCCTGCCAGCCCTGTACCCATAACAAGGACATCAAATTCAAAGGTTTGCCCTTGTTGGGAGAGCATATTACTCATAAAAAGGCCTTTACTAACTGGGTTGCTAGGCCCGTATAGTTCTCTGGGGTAAGTTTTAGTAATTGCTCTTTGGCTTTTTCAGGTATCGCTAACTCTTGAATGAATTGTTTGAGACTTTGCTCATCAATTCCATGGCCACGGGTTAACGATTTTAATTGTTCATATGCATCAGGCAAATTATAACGTCGCATCATGGTTTGTACTGCTTCTGCCAATACTTCCCAATTTGCCTTTAAATCCTCTTGTAAAGCACGTTTATTTATTTGTAATTTATCATTGCCTTTTGCTAGAGATAAGTAGGCAATTAGGCTATAAGAAAACGCCATCCCTATATTACGCAATACAGTAGAATCTGATAAATCTCGTTGTAATCGTGATTGAGTAAGCTTATTGGCAAAATGAATAAATAGAGCATTGGCCATCCCTAAATTTCCTTCTGCATTTTCAAAGTCAATGGGATTAACTTTATGAGGCATAGTGGATGATCCAACTTCTTCCGCTACAGTTTTTTGTTTAAAGTAGCCAAGAGAAATATAACTCCAAATGTCTTGAGTATAGTCGAGCAATATATTGTTAATACGCACCATAATTTGTGATACTTCTGCCAAACCGTCATGTGGCTCAATTTGGGTCGTATAAGCATTGAAAGATAAACCCAGTGATGTAACAAAGTTAGCACAATGTTTTCGCCAATCTACCTCGGGATAAGCAATAGTATGGGCGTTATAGTTACCAACAGCACCATTGAATTTACCAGGAATCAACACTTCACATATTTGCTGTTGGGGTCTTTTGAGTCGAGCGACAAAATTGACTAACTCCTTGCCCATGGTTGTGGGAGTTGCTGGTTGGCCATGGGTTCTGGATAACATAGGCACATCAGCATGTTGCTTACCAAGCAGCGTAATGCCACCCATAATTTCAGCAAGGGTAGGTTGAATGACCTGGGCAATGGCCTGTTTTACCATTAATGCATAAGCTAAATTATTGATGTCCTCTGAAGTGCATGCGAAATGAATAAAGGGAGTAATGGCCTTCAAAGTAGCATGATGTTGGAATTTGTCTTTTAAATAATATTCTATTGCTTTCACATCATGATTTGTCTGTCGCTCAAATTCCTTAATTTTAAGAGCTTCATCCTCATTAAAATTGGTAATCAGATTATTGAGGAACTGTTTAGTCTTTTGATCTAATGGGGGGACCTCGGTAATAGCTTGATTAGCTGCTAAAGATTCAAGCCAGCGGATTTCTACAGTCAGGCGATAATAAATTAAGGCGAATTCACTAAAATAAGGACTCAAAGCCCGTGTTTTATTAATATAACGCCCGTCGATTGGAGAGATCGCATTTAAAGCAGTAAGAGTCATAAGTAGCTAGCCCTAATGGTAAAGCACATATAATATTAGATGCGCGAGCAGATGTGAATTAAAGTGAGGAATTTTATCAGAAATTGATATTTTTTTAATATGATTGTGTATAATGATTTCATTTTTAAAAATGAATCACGGCATTTCATGAAAACAATCATTGAATCCTATCAAGCAGGCTTGTTTCAGAAGAAGTATTGGCTCCAAAATATTATCTCCGGAATTATCGTAGGGGTTGTCGCTTTGCCTTTAGCAATGGCATTTGCTATTGCTTCGGGTGTGAGACCAGAACAAGGGATTTATACAGCAATTATTGCTGGTTTGATTGTTTCTATTATGGGAGGAAGCCGGTTACAAATCGCTGGCCCAACCGGAGCTTTTATTGTAGTGCTGTCAGGTATTACAGCGAAGTATGGAGTTTCTGGCTTACAAATTTCAACGATACTCGCCGGGTTCATGTTGTTATTTTTTGGCCTTGCTCGTCTGGGAGGCATTATCAAGTTTATACCTGCTCCAGTGATTATTGGTTTTACGGCAGGTATTGGCGTAGTCATCTGGGTAGGGCAATGGCATTACTTTTTTGGTCTTCCTTCAGGAGGAAGCGGTCATTTTCATGAAAAATTATGGTATTTAATACAGACTCTCCCTCAGCTTAATACAACTACAACCATTTTAGGCTTTTTTTCACTCTTCACCGTCATTTTTTCAAATAAAATTCCTGGACTGAAGCGTGTTCCAGGTCCTCTCGTGGCTCTATTAATTGTGACAGGATTGCAATCGGTTTGTCATTTTTCTGGAGTTGCGACTATAGGTTCCTTATTTGGTGGGATACCTCAAGGCCTACCTGAATTTAAATTACCCAACTTGACAATCGATCGAGTGATTGAGTTGATTGGCCCAGCGTTTACTATCGCGATGCTTGGTGCTATAGAGTCGCTTTTATCAGCAGTTGTAGCGGATGGGATGGCCGGTACAAAACACAATTCCAATCGGGAGTTACTCGGCCAGGGAATTGCAAATATTTTTGCACCCTTGTTTGGAGGATTCGCAGCAACCGGAGCGATTGCACGTACTGCGACAAACATTCGTAATGGGGGTAATAGCCCTTTAGCGGGTATTATCCATGCGCTCACTTTAATTTTAATTATTCTTTTTCTAGCTCCTTTGGCCGTGAATATCCCACTTACCGTATTGGCCGCAGTTTTATTTGTGGTGGCTTGGAATATGAGTGAAGTAAAACATTTCATTAAATTAATTAAGTGTGCTCCAAAAGCTGATGTAGTGATTTTGTTGGTTACCTTTTTCCTTACAGTGTTTGTGGATTTGGTAGTGGCAGTAAATATTGGCGTAATTATAGCTATATTACACTTCATACGGGGAATGGCGACCAGTGTTGAGGTGCAGCAAATGACTCAGGAAGAATTAGCACATGAATTGGCACGCCAAAATATAGAAACCTTACCCGATGGAGTATTGGTTTATGCTGTAGAAGGGCCTTTTTTCTTTGGAGCAGCGGAAGCATTCCAACATGCTTTAGCTGTAACTCATACCGATCCTAAAACTTTAATTATTAGAATGCGCTGGGTTCCCTTTATGGATGTTACGGGGTTACAAACTTTAGAAGAAATTATTGAAGATTTGCAGGAACGTAATGTGAGAGTCATTTTAAGTGGGGCTAATCCCCTGGTAGAGGAAAAGTTGCGTAAGGGCGGTATTATTAAACTTTTAGGTAACGCCAATTTCCATAAAGAATTTTCCCAGGCATTAATTGCATGTAATGCATAATCTCATTCAAATATCGGTACTCATGCTCAGGAGTAGCTTAAAAACTACTTTATTCTGGGATATGAGTACTAATGTTTCGGGTAACTAAAGTTTCTATTTCCCATAGCCCTACATTTTAAGTAAAATGATTATCATTTTATGGACTTGGGGTAGTTATGACGGTCAAAACACATATTATTGATTTAGCACATCTTGGCATGCATGACCTAGAGCAGGTTGGTGGAAAAAATGCTTCCCTTGGAGAGATGATCAGTCATTTATCCTCAGCAGGCGTATCTGTTCCGGGTGGATTTGCGACTACTGCGGATTCGTTCAGAGAATTTCTGTCTCAAGATAATTTAGATAAAAAAATCTATGCAAAATTGGCTTCTTTAGATGCAGACAATGTACAGCAATTAGCGGTTATTGGGAAAGAAATCAGACAAATGATTGTTAATACACCATTTACCCCTGAGTTTGAATGTGCTGTTCGAGAGGGTTATGACCAGCTGTCACAGTCCATCGGCCATGATAATTTCAGTGTAGCCGTTCGCTCATCAGCCACAGCTGAAGATTTACCCGATGCATCATTTGCGGGTCAACAAGAAACTTTTTTAAACGTCAAAGGAATTGATCAAGTTTTGCTCTCGATAAAACATGTTTTCGCATCACTTTTTAACGATAGAGCGATTACTTATCGTACTCACCATCAGTTTGCTCACCATGAAGTAGCTTTATCCGCGGGTATTCAACAAATGATTCGCAGTGATATGGCTGTAAGTGGTGTGATGTTTACTATGGATACTGAGTCTGGTTTTGATCAAGTGGTATTTATTACATCTTCTTATGGTTTGGGAGAGATGGTTGTTCAAGGAGCAGTTAATCCTGATGAGTATTACGTACATAAACCCGGTATCCTAGCAGGAAGACCTGCGGTTATTCGAAGAAATCTCGGAAGTAAAGCTCTAAAAATGATCTACAATGATGATCTCAGCAAGCCAGAACGAGTTAAAACCGTAGAGGTTGATGCGAAAGAGAGATTACTGTTTTCTTTAACGCAAAGTGAAGTAGAGCTTTTAGCTCATCAAGCCATAATTATTGAAAAACATTATGGTAGACCGATGGATATAGAGTGGGCAAAAGATGGTTTAAATGGTCAATTATATATTTTGCAAGCTCGTCCGGAAACCGTTAAAAGCCGAGACAATAAACAAATATTAGAGCGCTATACCTTACAACAAAAAGGTAAAGTGTTGGCTGAAGGACGAAGTATCGGACAACGTATAGGCCAAGGTAAGGCAAGAATTATTAAAGATGTAAATGAAATGGATCGGGTGCAACCTGGTGATGTGTTGATTTCCGATATGACGGATCCTGATTGGGAACCCGTAATGAAACGTGCTGCCGCTATTGTGACTAATCGTGGCGGTAGAACATGTCATGCGGCTATTATTGCTCGTGAATTGGGTATTCCGGCCGTAGTGGGCTGTGGGGATGCCACGAAAACGATACGTGACGGTGATGAGGTTACGGTCAGCTGTGCGGAGGGAGATAACGGCTACGTTTATGAAGGATTGTTGCCATACGAACAAGCACGTCTTGATGTAGACACCATGCCTGAATTGCCAATGAAAATTATGTTGAATGTAGGTAACCCTGAAAGAGCCTTTACATTTCAATCCATACCTAACTCAGGAGTAGGTTTGGCGCGGTTGGAATTTTTAATTTCCAATACGATTGGGATTCATCCCCGTGCCTTACTTGATTTTGATCAATTGAAAGATAAGGAATTAAAGCAATTCATTACTGAAAAAACAGCAGCTTATAATTCTCCCGTTGAATACTATATTGAGCGCTTGAAGGAAGGAATTGCAACGATTGCTGCTGCGTTTTATCCAAAACCAGTCATTGTAAGATTGTCAGACTTTAAATCAAATGAATATGCAAATCTTGTCGGTGGAAATTTATATGAGCCGCATGAAGAAAATCCAATGTTGGGTTTTAGAGGTGCATCACGATATGTTTCTGAGTCATTTGCAGAATGTTTTGCTTTGGAATGTAAAGCCGTACGACGGGTTCGCGAAGATATGGGTTTAACTAACGTAGAAGTCATGATTCCATTCGTACGAACAGTAGATGAGGCGGCTAATGTAATTCAAGTTTTGAAGCAACATGGACTTGAGCGAGGTAAGCATGGGTTACGGGTGATTATGATGTGCGAATTACCCTCCAATGCATTATTAGCTAAAGAATTCTTAGAGCATTTTGATGGGTTTTCTATAGGCTCTAATGATTTAACCCAGTTAACCTTAGGATTAGATAGGGATTCAGGATTAATCGCAGCTCAATTTGATGAACGTAATGAAGCAGTGAAGGTTCTTTTGCATATGGCAATTACTGCATGTAAAAAGGCTAACAAATATATAGGCATCTGTGGACAAGGTCCCTCGGATCATCAAGACTTTGCTCAATGGTTAATGAAAGAAGGGATAGAAAGCGTGTCACTTAACCCAGATTCAGTTTTAGAAACATGTTTATTTTTGGCAAAGCAATAGAATTGGGTGTAAGTCAATGTAACTGATAAGCCTGAGCACAAAAAAACCTATTCGCAGTTTAAGCAATCAAAATTTGTGGCCTAAGCTGCAGAATAGAAGCCTCATTACGTGTATAGAACGGTGATCTTAAATTTGTAAAGAGGTCTTCTACTCCAGCCTAATTATCATAGCTTTAGCGAGGTATAAAATATTAATGCAAGTTTTAAAATGGTTGCTTCTAATCGCAGGAATAATCCCTGTTATTGCTTTTGCTTCTCCTGAGGCTAGCCATGCTGATCCGGTTGCATTTGTTTTACTCGGTGTTACTACTATTTTTTTCTTTGCAATTATTGGTCGTTATACGGCAAGACGCATCAATCAGCCTAGCGTACTTGGGGAATTGCTCATAGGAATTCTTATTGGAAATTTATTCTATTATTACGGATCCCCCTTAGCAATTTTATTACGAGAAGGTTCCTCAATTTTTGATGCCGTTAAGGAAATACTTCAAGGAGTGCCATTAAATCAGGCAGTTAGTTCGGTTATTCCTAACCCAAATTATGCACAGCAAGTTGTAGGTGCTTTGAGTGGACCGCATGGTTCCGATTATCTCAAAATTGCTTATATAGTTGATATTTTTTCAAGATATGGGGTTATTTTTCTGCTATTTATGGTGGGGTTGGAAAGCTCGCTAGAGGAAATGAAACATACTGGTCGCGATTCGCTTATTGTTGCTTTGATTGGTGTGATTGCCCCAATGTTATTAGGATTTGGTACCGTTTATTTATTGATGCCCGATGCCTCCTACCAATCCGATTTATTCATTGCGGCGACCTTGAGTGCAACCAGTATCGGAATTACTGCACGGGTCCTTACCGAAATGAAAAAATTACGCACTAAAGAAGCAAGGACTATATTGGGTGCGGCAATGTTAGATGATGTCTTGGGCCTAATTATTTTAGCTGTCGTCAGCTCCTTAGTGATTAGTGGGGTAGTAGATCTCATGATTGTATTGCGTATTATCGTAAGCGCAATGCTCTTTTTTTCAGGCAGCTTATTTTTGGGTCCCATTGTTTTACGCAAGGCGATTCATTTTTTTCGTTTTCTCGAGCCTTGGGAAGCAAAGTTATTCATTTCCTTTTTGTTCATCATGACTCTTTCTTGGTTAGCTTCAGTGCTTGAACTTGCCACAATTATTGGGGCATTTACTGCCGGAGTCATTCTTCATGATGACTATTTTGATGGCGTACCTTTAAGCCAACAAGAAAATCGGAGTATTTATCATTTATTATCGCCCTTAGAGTCTATCTTAGCACCTATGTTTTTTGTGGTAATTGGCATCCAAGTGAAATTAGAGAGTTTTTATCACTTAAATGTAATTGTTTTGGCCACCGGTTTAACCATTGCAGCAGTGATTGGCAAGCTAGTGAGTGGATATGGCGCGCGCTCCTCAAATGATCGTCTACTAATTGGTATCGGCATGCTACCCCGCGGTGAAGTCGGGTTAGTTTTCGCTTCGATTGGTCGAACTTTAGGTGTTATTTCTGATGATTTATTTTCAGCAATTGTTTTAATGGTCATGGTGACGACATTTATTGCTCCTCTTTTATTAAAAATACGTTACGCTCAGAAAGACAGGAAAATTACATGAGTAAAACTTCTTTACAGATAGAGACAGAGGTGACCCGTGCCTTACACGAAGATGTAGGTGATGGAGATATTACTGCAACTTTATTATCCGCTGATCTTCGAGCTGAAGCAGAAATTATCTCTCGAGAAGCTATGGTTGTATGCGGCCAACGTTGGGTGAATGAAGTATTTAATCAACTTGATAATCAAGTCAAACTAGAGTGGCAAGTTACTGAAGGAGAATGGTTAGAGGCTCCGACTACTTTATGTAGGTTATATGGCCCAGCACGAAGCGTCTTAACTGGAGAGCGTACTGCCTTGAATTTTTTACAAACGCTGTCTGCTACGGCTACCCAAACCTATCATTATGCGCAACAGCTTCGTGGTACACAGACTCGATTACTCGATACCCGGAAAACACTTCCTGGATTAAGAGCAGCACAAAAATATGCGGTGACTTGCGGAGGTGGCTTCAATCACCGTATGGGGCTTTATGATGCTATTTTAATTAAAGAAAATCACATCAAAGCCTGTGGTTCGGTGGCACAAGCCGTTGCATTGGCAAGAAAAAATTATAAAAATGTATTAGTTGAAGTGGAAGTTGAAACTCTGGATGAGTTACGTGAAGCAATTGGTGCTCGCCCTGATAGAATAATGCTGGATAATTTTAATCATCATATGCTTGAAGAGGCGATTAAAATAAATCAGCCCAAATGTTGTGCTTTAGAAGTGTCTGGAGGAGTTACCCTAGAAAATATTGCTACAATTAGCCAATTAGGGGTGGATTTCATTTCTGTAGGTGCAATTACTAAATCAATCCAGGCTATAGACTTAAGCTTACTTATTAGGAATATTTTATGATGCCAATGATAGTTTTTACCGGAGGAGGTACAGCAGGGCATGTGGCGCCTAATCTGGCATTAATACACGAGTTCAGCAATAAAGGTTGGGAAATTGCTTATATAGGTTCTGCTCATGGAATTGAAAAGCAAATGATAGAACCTCTTAAAATACCATTTTATGGCATAAGCAGTGGCAAATTACGTCGGTATTTAAGTCTAAAAAACTTATTCGATCCTTTTAAGATCGTATTTGGTATTGTGCAATCTTTTTTCTTGCTTAATAAATTAAAACCGGATGTAGTTTTTTCAAAGGGTGGTTTTGTTGCATTTCCGGTTGTACTAGGTGCTTGGTTAAATCGAATTCCGGTGGTGGCTCATGAGTCCGATATGAGTCCGGGACTGGCAAATCGTTTGTGTTTTCCTTTCGTGAATAAAATTTGTTTAACTTTTGCGGCAGGAAAAAAGCATTTTAAAAAACAAGATAAAATAGAAGTAACAGGAACCCCAATCCGTAAGCAGTTATTTGTCGGTAATAGCGACCATGGACGTGAGCTTTGTGGGTTTCATGCAGAGAAACCCTGTCTATTAGTTATAGGAGGCAGTTTAGGAGCAGGATCTATTAATCGGAGTATTCGTAAGGCGTTACCCCAATTGACCAAGGAATATCAAGTTATTCATATATGTGGAAAAGGAAAACTAGAGGCTTCTTTAGTAAACCTTAAGAACTACAAGCAGTTTGAATATGCTAACGAAGAATTAGCTGATTTATTTGCTGCAGCATCAGTTATAATTTCGCGAGCTGGTGCTAATTCTCTTTATGAAATTTTAGCCCTTGGAAAACCGCATATCTTAATTCCTTTACCCGCTGAGGTCAGCCGAGGAGATCAAATTCAAAATGCTCGTTATTTTCAAAAAATAGGCATTAGTCTTGTGATTGAAGATAGCGCTTTGAATACGGATATTTTACTACAAACTTTACATGAACTGGAGAATAATAAAAGGGATATTAATAATAAAATCAATGAATTAAATATTAAGTCCGCTACAGACCAACTCGTAGCTATTATCGAGGAGCAAGTTCATGTTCAATCCGCAAGCACTGTATGAATTCGTTTGTCATCAATGGAAACAAGAAATTATCCCTAGTTTATGTGATTACATAAAAATTCCTAATAAATCACCTCACTTTGATCCTAAATGGCAGGAACATGGTTTCATGGACAAGGCAGTATCACATATTGCTGATTGGTGTAAGTCTCATGCTCCTAAAGGAATGATGCTGGAGATTATGAGACTGGAGGGGCGTACTCCATTAATTTTTATTGAAATCCCTGGCGAAATTGATGAAACCGTTTTGTTGTATGGTCATCTCGATAAACAGCCGGAAATGTCTGGATGGAATGAAGATTTGCACCCGTGGAAACCTGTGTTGAAAGATGGGCGTTTATATGGTCGGGGAGCGGCAGATGATGGTTATGCTGCCTATGCCTCATTAACTGCAATTTGTGCTTTGCAGAATCAAGGATTACCCATCCCGCGTTGTGTTTTGATTATCGAAGCGTGTGAAGAGAGTGGTAGTAATGATCTGCCTTATTATATCGAGCAATTAAATGATCGGATTGGCAAACCCAAGTTAGTGATCTGCCTTGATTCAGGAGCTGGGAACTACGAGCAATTGTGGATGACTACCTCATTACGAGGAAACTTAGTCGGTGAATTATCCGTTGAACTCATTCATGAGGGTGTTCATTCAGGTGCTGCAAGCGGTATCGTAGCAGACAGTTTTCGCGTCGCTCGGCAATTAATTAGTCGTATTGAGGATGAGATTTCAGGAGAGATAAAACTATCCGAGTTGTATTGTGATATTCCCGAAGAACGAATAAAACAAGCTGACCAGTGTGCTCAAGTATTAGGAGACTCTGTTTATGCAGAATTTCCCTTGCATGAAGGGGTTGAGCCGTTAACGAAGAATAAGGCTCAATTGATTCTAAATCGGACATGGAGACCTGCGTTAACTGTCACCGGAGCTGATGGATTTCCTTCTATAGAGAACGCCGGCAATGTTTTACGACCAAAAACTGCACTAAAATTATCTATGCGTTTGCCCCCTTTGGTACACCCTAGACTTGCAGCAACAGTGATGCACGATGTATTAACTAAAGAACCACCGTATCAAGCTAAAGTGAGTTTTAATATCGGAGATGGTTCACAGGGGTGGAATGCGCCTCAACTTGCTTCTTGGTTAGAACAAGCGGTTGATGCGGCTTCAATGGCTTACTATGGAAAGCCAGCTGCTTATTTGGGAGAAGGTGGTACTATTCCTTTCATGGGGATGTTAGGTAAGAAATTCCCAGATGCTCAATTTATGATTACCGGAGTTTTGGGCCCTCATTCCAATGCTCATGGTCCTAATGAATTCTTGCACTTAGGTATGGTGAGAAAATTAACTGCATCGGTGGCATATGTACTTTATCATGTAAGGTAATGTATTTGTTAAGCTAAGCATTTCCTCATGTTAACCCTCTCCATTAAAGAGGGGGTTATAATTTTGATAAATTCTACCTTCTCTCGGAAGAAGATCCCCGCAGAATGGGTAAAGCAAGTGATGAGAGATAATACTTCTTGATCTAAAACTCATGCTATTTAATCTATTGAAACGAGCAGAAAATTTCATCCAAATTTTGTTACGTATTGAACTTAAAGCAAAAAAAATTAAAAAACTCTCGACATAAAGTACAAATCTTGGGATACTTTTGCCGGCTCTGGAACGAGCCACTTAGTCCAACAATTAGGAGAAAATTATGAAAGCAAAATTTATTGCTACTGTTTTGTCATTATCTGTAGTTACTTGCTCTGCTCATGCAGTTATCACTAAAGAAATCTCAGTCAAAAAAAAACCCCCTGTAGTAATTCATAAAATTGATCTCAACACAGCTGATTTATCAATGCTTACCGGTTCAGTTAAAGGCATAGGAAAAAAGCGAGCTGAAGCGATTATCGCATATCGTAAAAGTCATCATGGTTTTAAGTCTTTGGAAGAGCTGGCTGATGTGAAGGGCTTAGGCCAACATTTTGTGACATTGAATCGTGATAAATTAAATCAAGTGTTTGTTATTAATAAAATAGAATAAGAATTATATAAATTAAGTGGAACACTTTTATGTCGCTGTTGTAAGTATTAATTACAACAGTGACACACAAGTGAAGAACGTGATTTAGAGTGTCTGTATTGGTGTGTTAATTTCATCTAAATCATGTTTTAAATGACTTATTTCGCTCTTAAAGAATGTAAAGCTCGTTGCTGATCGAATCGGAATAAACCCTCTTTTATGCTGAATGGCTTTAAGAAGTTTCCCGATACCACTTTCTTTATCTTTTTCTTTGCTCAACTCATTATTTATTTCAATTTCAGTCAAAGTAGCTAATTTATTTTTGTCTTCAATAGACAGCTGTTGGAACGCTGTTTCAATTGCCTCAATTTTCTTATGTGGATCAGAAGAAAAGAAACCCGCTCTCTCTAAAATCCCTTTATTTACTGTTTCTATAAATTCATTAATCTTTTCCAAGCGTTTAATTTCAGTGACTATCTTTGCTAAACTTTCTTTTTCGTTACAGCTCATTATTTCTTGTTTTATTTTGCTTGTATCTGTTTTATTTAGACGCAATCTTCCGAGAGCGATTAACAGATCAGGTTTTATATTATCAGTAGGTAATTCAACGGGCTGATTTAAACGTTCTGGTTCGGGTATTGGTTGTTTTTTAAGTAATAATTCCTTGAGTTGAGCGTTCTCTTGCCGCAAAGATTCTAACTGAGTTTTAAGATCAATCACATCAGTTTCAGGTTCTTGGATTTGTTTCCCTTTTTCAACTCGCTTAAGTAATAAGCTATTTTCATTTCGTAAAAATTCCAACTCAGATTTAAGCGAGGCTGTCTCGGATACAACTTCACTAGATGGTATGGTAGTTTGTTCCACTATCTTGAGTTGTTGTTGTAATAAAATTTGTTCTCGTTGTAAGATTTCTAACTGTTTTGTAAGTTCAACGATAGTTTGCTCGTGTTTTTGTGCTGAAATTAACTTCTTTTTTAATTCGTTATTTTCGTTTTGAACAATCTGTAATTGTTTCCTCAACTCTTCTAGAGTGTTACTGTTTTGTCGGACAGTGCTCCTAGTTTTTTCTATTTCGCTTTTTTGCTTCTCAATGAGTTCTTTAGAAGCTGATTCGACTTTTTGTAATCGTTCAACCTCTTTATTTTGTTGGTCAAGCTTTTTGACCGTAGCATCAAACTCATGCGTAAAATGTTCATAGCGTTGTTGTAAACTTTTTAGCGCTTTTTCAGATTCCTCTAGAGCAACCATTTTTTGTTTTGAGGTTTCAACTGCCTTATTCAATTCTTCCTGAGAAGCCAATAATTCTTTTCTAATTTTATCGAAAGCTGCTCGCCATTGTGCGTCATAAACATTGATAAGTTGAATGAGCGTCATGGATTGCAATGCTTCGGCTTTTTTAGGATCTTTCTCTTTCTCTAGCAAATTGTTCCTAAAATCACGAATATATTGATTGATTTTCTCTTGATTTCCTTGCGGGAAACCAAGATTTTGAAAAGTCTCATTAAGGACTTCTTCATGCCTTTTTGCTTCCTTGGCAAATTCTTTCACAACTTCGTAACGGGCATTAGCTATTCCAAAACATTTTCTACATTGTTCTAATGATGCTCTTATTTCATCACTGAATATTAGGGCTTGTTTTGCTTTACTCTTTTTTAAATTGATAATATCTTGCAGACTTTGCTCAATTGCTTTGCACATCGAGGTCCATTGCAAATCTATCCCAGATGTCTGCGCTTGTCCTTTACCTGTTCTCTTTGCTTCAGCTACAGCTGCTCTTTCCTCTTCGGGTAATACACTAAAAGGGGTTCGCATGAAGTCAGCTAAATTAAGGATTGAATCAAGGAGGTTATTTACTTTGTCTGCATACTTACCTTCGAATAACTCTTTTGGACGTTGGGGAGCAATGTCTTTAAATAGTAGAAGATGTAATATTTTTTTATGTTTTTGAGATGGAGTACCCTCGAGACTGTCAAAAAATTTTTGAGGTGTAAAACCTTCAGGAATTAATGGTTTAACAAAAGTATGAACTATGTCGATTTGTTCCTCACTCAACTCAACAATCGGCTTGTCGTTCAATTTTATTCCTAAGCGTAAATAAGCACCCAACAGCGCTGATGCATCAATTGCGGCTTTGCTTGGCTGGGGGATATGAAGTCGCTGATCTCCTCTCAGGCTTATAAAATTAGCAATGTTGTCCATTATCTTTTTATATTCGGGAGTATCTTTTCCTTTATTGGTTGCTTCTTTTAAAAAACAAAAAAGATTGAAAAGAAGTTTAGCTATTAGATCCGGTTCGCCTTGAGTCCATTGTGATAATTCATTTGATTGTAAGCTGCTGGGCATAATAAATTAAAACCTCAAGTTAAGATTATCTATTTTAGGAATGGTAGTGTATTATATAATCAATTTGATTACAAAATATATTTTTAATTGGAAATTGAACCATAAAGGAATATTTAATATAATCAAATTGATTTCAGAATATTTTTTAATTTAACAAAATTAGAGCATATGGGAAGTTTTGACTCATTTTAAGTGTATAATTTTAAAAATAATTTGTGATTGTTGAATGTGCATAATAGTATCAAAAGCTACTTATTTTTGATTCCGATGCTTACCAAAATTGAAAACTCTCTTCATGTATAAAAATTCACTCTTTAATTTTAAATTGTTGTGTAAGAACTGTCGATTTTTATCCAAATTTAGTATAAAGTAGCGCAAAAAAAAGAACGGGATAGTGCAGCTTATGTTCAGAAAATTAAGGGGCGTGTTCTCCAATGATTTATCAATTGATTTGGGAACAGCTAATACATTGATTTATGTGAGAGATAAAGGGATTGTTCTAAATGAACCCTCTGTAGTGGCTTTACGTAATGAATCAGGACAAAAGCGCGTTGCGGCAGTAGGTCTTGAAGCGAAGCGTATGTTGGGAAGAACCCCAGGAAACATAAATGCGATTAGACCAATGAAAGATGGTGTGATCGCTGACTTTTTTGTTACTGAAAAAATGCTGCAGCATTTCATTCATAAAGTTCATGAAAACAAATTTTTACGTCCAAGTCCTCGTGTTTTGGTTTGTGTTCCCTGTGGTTCGACCCAAGTTGAACGTCGTGCGATTCGTGAATCTGCAATGGGTGCTGGTGCTCGTGAAGTATTTTTGATTGAAGAACCTATGGCTGCTGCTTTAGGGTCTGGAATGCCGGTTGAGGAAGCCAGTGGCTCTATGGTTGTCGATATAGGTGGCGGTACAACCGAAGTTGCGATTATTTCCTTAAGTGGAATTGTTTACCACCAATCCGTTCGTATAGGTGGTGATAAGTTTGATGATGCGATTGTATCTTATGTACGTCGAAACTATGGAACACTTATTGGTGAAACCACCGCAGAGCGTATTAAACATGAAATTGGCTCCGCATTTCCAAGTCGTGATTTGTTTGAAATAGAAGTCCGAGGAAGAAACCTGGCTGAAGGAGTTCCTCGTAGTTTCATCCTTACCAGTGCAGAAATTTTAGAAGCTCTTCAAGAGCCCTTATCAGGTATTGTTGGCGCAGTGAGAGCTGCGTTGGAATTAGCTCCACCTGAGTTGGCTGCTGATATTGCTGAACGAGGTATGGTTTTAACCGGAGGCGGGGCTCTGTTGAAAAATATAGATACTTTGCTCATGGAAGAAACTGGTTTACCTGTATTAATTGCTGAAGATCCGCTGACCTGCGTAGCACGTGGTGGTGGTAAAGCTTTAGAAACCATGGATTTGCGCGGCGGTGATTTCCTCTCAACAGAATAATACGTATAACAGATTATTTAGTAGGCGCGGGTACAGTTCTATTGGATTTGTGCTCGCGCTTGTCTTTTCTGTTTTTTTGATGTTTTCAGATTATCATTATCGGTATTTAGATAATGTGCGGAGTGGTTTTTCCTTTGTTGTTGCTCCTTTGCAATATGCAGTAGATTATCCTGTTCGCGTTATTGGTTGGGTACAGTCTCTGGTTAGTGCGAAAAAAGCTTTAATAGCCGAAAACATGCAGTTACGGTATCAGCAGACCATGCTGGAGGCCGAATTACAAAAATTAATTATCATTCAAAAAGAAAACTCTCAACTGAAAGAGTTACTTCTCACTTCATCAAAAGCAGATATGAGTGCAATGGCTGCACAAATTCTTGCTGTTGATACGAGTAATTCACGTCAGGTCGTTATCTTAAATAAAGGAAAACGTGATGGTGCCTACGTTGGGCAACCCGTTTTAGATGCCAAAGGTGTTATGGGGCAAATTGTTGATGTAGGTCCTATAACCAGTACAGTCTTACTTATTTCTGACTCCAAGAGTGCTGTCCCGGTACGAAATAATCGTACTGGAGAACGTGCGATTCTTGTGGGAACGAATGACATAGAGAAATTATCTTTAATTAATTTACCGAAAACCTCCTCGATCCACCCAGGCGATGTATTGGTGACCTCAGGCTTGGACAGGCATTTCCCTGAAGGATATCCTGTAGGGCGTGTAGAAGAGGTGAATAGCATTCCTGGTGAAGATTTTGTTAAGGTGAAAGTAAAACCTGTTGCCTTACTTAATCGTAATCGGCTGGTGCTATTGATCTGGCAAGATGCGGAGCAAGAGCAATTAAATACGCAAATTAATGAACGTTTAAATGCTAAGGAGACTATGTGATGAGAAATCTTCGCATACGGTTATGCTTGGGATTTATTGTGGCTCTTCTATTGTCAATATTACCTATGCCTGAATTAATCTCTGCTTTTAGGCCTCCTTGGGTTCTATTACTCGTGCTTTATATAGAATATTTTTTACCGGGCAATTTTCGATTGACCACCTTATTGTTTGTGGGATTATTATTGGATGTTCTATTGGCAACGGTAATTGGAGAACACTCGTTTGCCTTGCTTTTAGTTACTTGGATTGCTTCCAGCAAATCCAGACGATTCCAATTCTTCTCTATGATGCAGCAAATATTTTTAATTGGATTTTTTTGTCTTTTATATCAATCAATTATATCTTTAACTACGGCCCTACTTGGTTTCAACTATAGTTTGTTCATGCCTGTAGCGAGTGCTTTAGTGGGCATGTTTATCTGGCCATGGATCCGCCTCCTTGGTGAAGATACTTTGTTGAAACGCTTGGTATATCGTTAAACTTCATCCAATCGTTGCGAAGAACCTTCATTCTGTAACACAGTACTAAGATGAAAGGGCCCTGGTTTTACTCGGGATGAAGGGTTTGGTTATAGGTGATGTATTGTTCTATATTCCCCAGGCTGTAAATTCTCTAAGCTCCAATTACCTATTCTATGGCGAACCAATCTTAAAGTAGGGAACCCAATAGCAGCAGTCATTCTACGAACCTGATGATTTTTTCCTTCTTTTAAAATAATTTCCAACCAGCTTGTAGGGATGTTTTTACGAAAGCGAATAGGGGGATTACGTGGCCATAATAGAGGCTCATCTATGATTTTAACTTCGGCAGGCAAAAAGCTAATATCTTTGAGTACTAAACCTTTTTTCAGCGGAACTAAATCCATTTCATCGGGAATGCCTTCTACCTGAACCCAATAATATTTTCTTTTATTGAATTTGGGGTGAGTTAACTGATATTGCAGCGTACCGTTATTCGTTAATAATAATAGGCCTTCGCTGTTCTTATCTAACCTTCCTGCTGCGTAAAAATCAGGTTTATTAATAAAAGAAGCTAATGTATGTTCCTGAGCTTCACCGGAGAATTGGCTAACAATCCCATAGGGTTTATTGAACAGTATAATTTCTGGCATTAAGTATGATATAAAAAAGCTTAAGTGCGTTTATAGTAGGGTCTTTTTCTATTATGAGCAATTCCAAATTCATTGTTTTTATAGGTTAATTCTTATACAATAACGCAAAAATTATACTTTATGGTGAAAATTGTTTATGAAATATTCAATCTTAATTTCTCTCCTTTTTTGTCAATGTACCTATGCGATGAGTCATATTGTCATGGTTGGTGATGAAAAAGTAGAAATTAAGCATATTGTCGGAAGAGGTAAGACTTTTATACACTTGCATCATAATGAACAAACAGCTTTAAAAGCGGCTCAGGCAGTGGTTCAGAAAGATGGAGGAAGTCTTATTACTTTAGTACATTCTGGCGGTCGCAATGTAGTCTTTCATTTAAACAACCAACGTTTTGAATTTGATCCGAATCGGATTTTTACTGACAATGGAATCAAAAAAACGCTCTCACAGTTCGGTCAATATAATTCACGGGCGCATCAAGAAGTAAATAAGTTGGCCACTAAAATCAAGCAGTTACTTCCAAAAGGTAAAGTAGTAGCGGTTCATAATAATTCAACTTATTCACTTAAAGATTATTTACCCGGAAACACGTTAGAAAAAGATGCGCAGGCGATACATATGATCCCCGAAAATTATTTCCGTAATTTTTATTTAGTCACCAAAATTAATGATTTCCTTCGTTTAAAAAGTAAAGGTTATAATGGAATTTTACAAAAACCTTCCGCAACAGATGATGGATCATTATCCATCTATTTGGCAAAAAATGATTATATCAATGTCGAAGCAGGATACGATCAACTTGTTGAACAGATCAAAATGTTGCAACATGCATAGTAAACATTCAAGACATGCTAATTAAATAGAAATGGTACTTGGGATTCCAAGTTATCACATGCTATCATTGCCTTTTCTCTAATTTTACGGAGTTGTCAATGACCTACGATAAAATCAAAGTGCCTTCACAGGGTGAGGCTATAACAGTTGCTGCTGATCTGTCACTTCGTGTACCTAATAATCCCATTATTCCTTTCATTGAAGGAGATGGTATTGGTGTGGACGTAACTCCACCCATGATTCGTGTTGTTGATGCTGCGGTTGCAAAGGCATATGGCGATAAGAGAAAAATTGCCTGGATGGAAGTATATGCAGGAGAAAAAGCAACTGAAGTTTATGGTTCCGATCAATGGTTACCTAAAGAAACTTTAGATGCGATGAAAAAATATGTTGTTTCGATTAAAGGTCCCCTGACTACTCCAGTTGGAGGCGGAATTCGTTCACTAAACGTTGCTATTCGCCAAGAAATGGATCTTTACACTTGTTTGCGACCCATTCGTTATTTTGACGGCGTCCCAAGTCCACTCAAAGAGCCTGAGAAAACCGATATGGTTATTTTTAGAGAAAACTCTGAGGACATTTATGCGGGTATTGAATGGAAGGCTGATTCCCCAGAAGCTAAGCAAGTGATTGAATTCTTACGAAAGGATATGGGTGTTAAAAAAATTCGTTTTCCAGAGCACTGTGGTATAGGTATAAAACCTGTTTCTAAAGAAGGAACTACACGCTTGGTAAGAGCTGCAATCCAATATGCCATTGATAATGATCGCCAAACAGTTACTTTGGTTCACAAAGGTAATATCATGAAATTTACTGAAGGGGCCTTTAAAGATTGGGGTTACCAAGTGGCACGTGATGTTTTTGGTGCTAAAGAATATGAAGGGGGTCCTTGGATGGAATTCAAGAATCCTAAGACAGGTAAGCAAATCATTATAAATGATGTAATTGCCGACGCGTTCTTGCAACAAATTCTTTTAAGACCGGAAGATTACAGCGTAATTGCTACGCTTAATTTAAATGGTGATTATATTTCCGATGCTTTAGCTGCTCAAGTAGGTGGTATCGGTATTGCTCCAGGGGCAAATATAAGCGATGACGTTGCTGTATTTGAAGCAACCCATGGCACGGCACCAAAATATGCGGGCAAGAATAAAGTTAACCCCGGGTCAATTATTCTATCTGCCGAAATGATGTTGCGTCACATGGGATGGAATGAAGCTGCTGATTTAATAATCAAAGGCATGCAAGGTGCCATTGCAGCTAAAACAGTCACCTATGATTTTGAGCGTGGTATGAACGGTGCAACTTTGGTTAGTAGCTCTGGTTTTGGAGATGAAATAATTAAACATATGTAAATCGTATGGATGAATTTGAGCCTTAGTGGAATACAATACAATTGGTATTATCCCTTTTTTTGTATTTTCACCAAGGCTACTTTTGTACCATCTACAATTTATACCTTTAATGAATGTTATCTAATCAATATGTTTTTGATTATTTCAAAGACTAATTTTTTCATTAAAAATAGATGATTTTACTGGCCAAAAGTGCGTAGGGAGTCTATAAAAATAGTATAGAGGTTGTATGTTATGAGCGGGCAAAATCTAGAGGAAATTGTTAGGCATAAAGTCGCTGAACCTGAGTTGAGCACGGAAATCAGAGTGCCTAGAAAGTACAAAGTAGTATTGCTCAATGATGATTATACACCTATGGATTTTGTAGTAGAGGTACTGAAGCATTTTTTTCACTTGAGTGAAGAAATCGCTGTTCAGGTGATGTTACAGGTTCATATCCAAGGAAAAGGCGTGTGTGGGGTATTTACACGAGATATAGCAGAAACAAAAGTAGCACTGGTAAATGAATACGCCAGAATGAATCAGCACCCATTGCTATCCAGCATGGAACCCGAGTAATTTGCTGTGGGCTGAAGAGGAGCAACGACAATGTTAAATAAAGAACTTGAATTCACCTTGAATTTAGCGTTCAAGGAAGCAAAAGAGAAGCGTCATGAATTTATGACCGTTGAGCATTTGTTGTTGTCATTGCTTGATAATCCAGCGGCTGGAAGTGTATTACAAGCATGTGATGCAAATATTGAAGCATTACGTCGCGATTTAATTGAGTTCATTGACGAAACAACTCCTAGAATTCCTGAAGACGAATTGGATAGAGAAACACAACCTACACTTGGCTTTCAACGTGTGTTACAACGTGCAGTATTTCACGTCCAATCTGCTGGCAAAACCGAAGTAACTGGCGCTAACGTATTAGCAGCAATTTTTAGTGAACAAGAAAGCCAAGCAGTATATTTTTTACGACGTGAGAACATTACGCGACTTGATGTAATTAATTATATTTCTCATGGTGTTTCGAAGTATCAAAACAATGATATGCATGAAAATATGAACTCTATGGAAGATGATATGAGTTCATCAGAGGGAAATGAGTCACCTTTGGAAAGCTATTGTACGAACCTCAACCGACGTGCGAAACAAGGAAAAATTGATCCCTTGATTGGACGTCATGAAGAAGTACAACGTACTATTCAGGTATTATGTCGACGTAGAAAAAATAATCCCTTGCTGGTAGGTGAAGCGGGAGTGGGTAAAACTGCGATTGCAGAAGGCCTGGCTCGACGTATTGTAGATGGGGAAATACCTGACGCCATCCGGGATTGTATTGTTTATTCGCTGGATTTAGGGGCATTACTTGCTGGAACCAAATATCGGGGTGATTTTGAAAAACGATTGAAAGCAGTATTAAAACAATTAGGTCAACAAGATGGGGCAGTACTGTTTATTGATGAAATTCATACAATTATTGGTGCCGGAGCTGCATCCGGTGGGGTTATGGATGCCTCTAATTTAATTAAACCCCTATTGGCAAACGGCGAGCTGAAATGTATAGGTTCTACAACGTACCAAGAATACCGAGGTATTTTTGAGAAAGATAGAGCTTTAGCAAGACGTTTCCAAAAAATTGATATTCCTGAACCTACAGTTGACGAAACGTTTGAAATATTGAAGGGGTTGAAAGGACGATTAGAAGAACATCACGGAGTAAAATTCACTATTCCTGCACTGAAAGCAGCTGCTGAATTATCTGCGAAATACATCAATGATCGATTTTTACCGGATAAAGCAATTGACGTGGTTGACGAGGCAGGTGCTTACCAGAATTTATTAACGGCGAGCAAACGCAAAAAAATTATAAGTGTGACCGAAATTGAGAGTGTTGTTGCGAAAATTGCACGCATACCTATCAAGAAAGTTTCTGCTCGTGATAAAGATACTTTACGGAATTTAGAACGCGATTTGAAGCTCTTAGTTTATGGACAAGATCAGGCGATCACTGCGTTAGCTTCTGCAATTAAATTAGGTCGCTCTGGCCTTAGAGATCCACAAAAACCCGTGGGTTGTTTCTTATTTGCTGGACCAACAGGGGTTGGAAAAACAGAAGTAACCAGACAATTGGCTAACGTTTTAGGAATTGAATTGCTACGTTTTGATATGTCTGAATACATGGAAAAACATACTGTTTCTCGTCTAATTGGTGCTCCCCCAGGATATGTTGGTTATGATCAAGGCGGTTTGCTGACCGAAGCAGTTACTAAAAACCCTCATGCAGTGTTGTTGCTTGATGAAATAGAAAAGGCCCATCCAGATGTATTTAATTTGCTGTTGCAAATTATGGATCATGGTACTTTAACGGATACTAATGGACGTCAAGCCGATTTTAGACATATTATTCTGGTAATGACCTCTAATGCAGGTGCCGGAGAGATAGTACGGAACTCCATTGGATTCTCCCAACAAGATAATAGCAATGATGGGCTTGAAGTGATCAAGAAACAATTTAGTCCCGAATTTAGAAATAGGCTCGATGCAATTATTAATTTTGCTCCATTGGATTCAGTGACCATTGGTTTAGTTGTCGATAAATTTATTATGGAGTTGGATGAACAATTAAGTCATAAAGGTGTCACTTTTAACGTTGATAAAATGGCTCGTGAATGGCTTATTGAGCACGGTTACGACAAAGTAATGGGCGCTCGACCCATGGCACGATTGATCCAAGAGAATGTAAAAAAACCTCTCGCTGATGAACTTTTATTCGGTAAGTTAATGCATGGTGGTCACGTCACCTTAAAAGTTAAAGACGGTAAGTTACATTTTGTCAGTCATGATCATAGAGAGGGCGTTTTTTAGATGACATTGACTGTAATAATAATAACTAAAAATGAAGAGAGAAATATCAGAAGATGTCTCGAATCCGTACGATTTGCTGATGAAGTAGTTGTACTGGATTCGGGAAGTACTGATAAAACAGTTGCCATTGCCAAAGAATATACGGAGCATGTTTTCTCTACTGACTGGCCAGGCTATGGTGCTCAAAAGCAAAGAGCATTATCTAAAGCTACAGGAGATTGGGTGCTAAATCTTGATGCTGATGAATCCGTCAGCGAGGAGTTGCAGCAAGAAATCAAGGCAGCCATGTCCTCAAATTCAGCCGATGCTTTTAGAATTGCAATTCAAATGTATTTCTATAATCAACCTTTAAAATACTCTTCTAGTCCTAAACGTCACGTTCGCCTTTTTAAACGGGAAAACGCCTATTTCAGTAATGACATTGTGCATGAAAAAATAGTACTACCCGAGAGTACACGAATTGGTAAAATCAAAAATGTCATTATGCACCACTCATTTAAAGATGTAAGTCATGTCTTATATAAGATGAATAAATATTCATCTTATAGCGCGAAAACATACATCTTAAATAAGAGAAAATCCAGTTTCAGCAAAACAGTGGCCAGTACAACATGGATGTTTTTCAGATGTTATATCTTGCAACGTGGTTTTTTAGATGGCAGAATAGGTTTTTTATTTGCAGTGTTTAATGCACAAGGTACTTTTTATCGTGGTATTAAACAATTGTATCAAGATAGCAATATAGACCAATTGCCAAAAAGCACAGAGGAATTAATTTGAGACTGAGCTTGCTAGAAGAAAAAAACAATTTATTGATACCAACGCTTCTTGTTTTGTTAGCATTTTTTATCCCAATAAGTGTCAGCATCAAGTCCATTTTAGTGGTAGTTAGTATAGTGGCTCTTTTGCTAGCGCCTTATTACAGACAATATATGTATTATGCTTTTAATACATTATGGGCTCGTGCCGCTATTGGTTTATTTCTTTTTGTCATTATCGCCTGTTTGTGGTCTGAAGCACCGTACGCCTTACAGTACAATATTGTCGATAAATATTCTAAGTTAATTTTCCTGCCTGTATTTGCCGTAGGGTTTATTAAACCACAGACTAGATTATGGGTTTTAAATAGCTATATATTAACGATGATATTGACGTGTATTATATCAGTGCTAAAGTCAAAACATTTAATAACATTTCATTCCACAGATCCTGCTGATGTATTTTATAACCACATTATTACTGGATTTATGGTAGCCCTAGGTGTTTATTTTGCTGGCATCTTGGTATTACAGCAGAATATGAATAAAGGATTACGGATTTTTTATCTATTTATGATTATCTTAGGAACTTATCAGACATTTTTTCTTAATCCAGGGAGAACAGGTTACATTATTTATGGTGTTTTAATGTCTTTACTAATAGTGCAAAAACTTCCCTTTAAAAAGGCTTTGGTAGGAATTTTGGGGTTTATCGTTGCAATTAGTTTAGCTTATACTTTGAGCCCTGTGATGCAAAATGGAGTTCATTTAATGATTACAGATATCAAGCTTCTGAAACACAACCAAGCAGATACCTCTTTAGGTTTTAGAATTCAATTTCATCAATATGCGCAATCTTTATTTGAAAAACATCCACTTATAGGTGTGGGCACTGGAGGTTTTCAATATAGCTTTCAGAAAGATCAGCCTATTCCTGCTTGGGGAAAAAAGCTTAATGAGCCTCATGGTCAATATTGGTTAACTCTTGCAGAACTGGGATTAGTAGGTATTATTCTGTTTCTTTTTTTTATAGGAACCTTGTTTTTAACTGCCTTCAGGCTTAACCAAATGAAGCCCATTCTTTTAGGATTATTGGTTTCTTTTTGTGTTTTATCGTTCTCAGATACTATATTTTGTTATTCAACAATAGGTTACTTGTTAATTCTTTTCAGTGCATTATGTTTTGGTGAAATCATAGAAAATCAAAAGGCAATAATCGATCAGGCGCATGAGTACAAATAACCTCAGCACGAACTCCGATTTTAGCCTGGTGCATCGAAGCGAAACCGAACCTCTAGCAATAATGCCCGGTTGCGGCTTTGTACCTTTAATTATCTAATAATTGAATAGGCCAGAGATGGTAAAAATGATGAACGGGTCCATTTCCAAAGCCCACAGAATGTTCTTTTGCCGCTTGTATGGCATTAAATAAATAGTTTTTTGCGATATCGCACGCTTTAATTAAATCAATTTTTTGGGCAAGACAGGCTGTTATGGCTGCAGATAGGGTGCACCCAGTTCCGTGAGTATTTTTAGAGTTAATTCTTGGGCTCGCAAACCAATGAATGTCTCCGTTTGCACCTATTAATAAATCATTCGATTCAACTGAATGCAAAAGATGTCCCCCTTTAAGTAAAACGTATTTGGGGCCAAACTCAAGCAGCTTTTGACCAATATACTTCATTTCTATTTCAGATGATGCATTTAGGCCGGTGAAAGTAAAAGCTTCTGGAAGGTTAGGGGTGATCAAAGTAGCTAGTGGTACCAGTTGGGTGATTAGAGAGTTCACTGCTTCGGGTAGTAATAATGGATCACCACTTTTAGCAACAGTTACAGGGTCAATAACAATAGGAATATCCAGGGCATTTTTTTTTAGGAACGATGACACTAATTCAATGATTTCCGTGTTGAAGAGCATCCCTATTTTTATACTGTCCGGTTTAATATCGTCAAATATAGCGTTCAGCTGATCTTCTATTGCCTTTAATGGAATAGGGTAACAGTTTCTCACTCCGCACGTATTTTGTACCGGCAAAGCGGTAAGTACCGTCATCCCATAGCAGCCTAATGCCGAAAATGTTTTTAAATCAGCCTGAATTCCGGCTCCACCTGAACCATCAAATCCTGCTATAGATAAAGCTTTATATTGCATGACTAGACTCTTGTACAGTTGTTGACATTAAAATCCAGTCGGGATCGAATAAATTATTAATAAACACTTCTTTGAATGTAGCAGGGCGTTTGGCTTGTTCATAAGCCAATTGTCCACACAAGCCAAAATATGCAGTTGCTTGAACTGCAGCGTGAAAATGGTTTGCTTCGCAAGCAACAAAGGCACTCAGGACAGCAGTCATAGTGCAACCCATCCCTGTGATCAGGGGCATAAGGTTTGAACCAAATGGAAGTAAAATCTCATCCACTCCGTTAGTTATAAAATCTTGAGGGCCACTGATTACAATTGTTTTTTTTGATTTTGCCAGCATATGGGCGCTCTGAATTGCTTTAGTTACAGGATCTGAGCTTTCGACTCCTTTAGTGCTTCCATTTGAACCAGCTAATGAAATGATTTCACTCGCATTCCCTCGGATCACTTGAGCATAAGGAAATAACTCCATTGCAGCAGATGTTCGAAGTTTGCTCGCTCCTGCACCTACAGGATCGAGAATTAGGGGTTTATCTATTGAGTTTGCAATGTTGGCTGCAAATCGAGCTCTCTCCATAAATGAATCATTCAAAGTTCCGATATTAATATATACAGCTTGACTTAAATCAATCAGTTCTTCAATCTCGACTTGAGATTCGGACATGAGGGGTGCAGCACCCAAAGCCAAAAGGCTATTTGCCATAAAATCCATAGTAACGTAATTAGTAAGGCAAAGTATTAAGGGTTTTTGTTGCTTTAAACGGGTGAGGGTGAATTGTATGTGCTCAAGCATATCGGGTCCTGAAAAACGATACTTCGCAGCATGAGAATAAGCTCCGAAGTATATATTGGATACCTACCAAGCTGCAATTTTCTCTTCGGGTCGTAAAGAACATTCTTCTGAAATTGAGCCATCATTGCATACAACGTATCCTGTCACGCTGTAGGTTGAAACGACGCCGCCTTTCCATAAGCAGCAACCACGAAATAATTGTAAATCCATAACGGCGTGTGGGGTGCAATAACATGTAGAGTAAAAACCATTTTTACAAACAAGACGGCCTGCTGATGAATCACAATAGCTTACTCCTCCCATTTGACCACAGCAACCGGAAATATATTGGGATTGCGCATATGCTGGTGAAATAAGAAAACTTAATATACCGATACAAAAAAGAGATTTAAGTGACTGCATCTTGATTTCTCGAATTATTTTTCTTTTTAGAATAACATAGGGTTTGTTTAAATTTCTACTATATTACTCAAGCTGTGCTGATTATCTGCGTTTTGGGACTCGAAATTCAGCATTTAAGAACTAATGAGTTAAATAACCCAATATTTCTAAAAACTATTAGTCGGAACTTGAATTGTATGTAGAACATTAGGATAAAGTACAATTAAATAACTAGTAGCTAAACCTGCTAATAGACCAAATAAATGTGCTTCCCAGGATACGCCTTTATCTCTAGGAAAAATACCAAAGAATATACCTGCAAAATAATAGAGACTAATTATGCCCAGGATTATGGTTGTTAATGTAGCGGTCTGATAGATATTACTAACTAAAAAACCCCAATATCCAGTGATTAGTCCACTAGCACCTATATGTAAACCAGGTTTAGCGAAACACCATATGGCAATTCCACTTAAAACAGTTATCATTACGGTAACGACAAGAAAGTAGTTAAGCCCATTTATTAAAATGAAATTACTTAAAACGACCAAGGGAATCGAGTTAAAAAATATATGATTGAAATTTGAGTGCAGAAGAGGGGCAAATATAATACCAGGCAAGCCACGGAGATGTCTTGGAATAATGCCCAGCAATAAGATGTTTCTATAGATCTTACTCACAAAGAAAAAAAGCCATGGAATCACCAAAATAATTTCTAGGATGGGAATGTTATTTTTAGTTTGGGTAATAATTAAGTAAAGGCTATTGTTTAATTCTTCAAGCATTTTTTACTCATGTATTTGGGTAATATCACAAGTCAAACTCCCTTGTGCCAAGCGTATATCGATTGTATCGCCAAGATGTACTTGTTGGTGCGAAAACAATACTTTATTTTCTTTGGTAGCAATAGCATAACCTCTATCCAGTGTAGCCAAGGGGCTAACTGCATGCAAGGTAGATAATTGAGTTCTAAATTGATATTGAAGTTGGCTGATCTTATTTTGCATGTGCTGAATTAATTGAGCTAAGATTTTTTGTAAAACCATCTTTGTTTGATTAATTTGGTTTTTGGGATTTTGGACGTGCAAATGATTGATGCACATGTGGAGTTGATGTGTTTTCTGTTTGATGTATGAGCGCATGCAGGCAATCAATTGCCGTTCCAAGTAATCAGTAGTTTGCCAATAACTGGAAATTGCTTTTTGTGGTGAGGATATTTTATCGATTAAGTGATGCAATCTAACTTGGTATTTTTGTAAAAAACGGTGCATTGCCGCAGATAAACGAGAGATGGAATGGTTTAATAATTTAAACAACTCAATACAGTCGGGTGTCACTGCTGCAGCGGCTGCAGTAGGGGTTTCTGCTCTATAATCAGCTACAAAATCGGCAATGGTAAAATCTGTTTCATGGCCAATCCCAGATACAATAGGAATTGTGCTGTTTGCAATAGTTCGTGCCAGTCTCTCCTCATTAAATGCCCACAAGTCTTCAATACTTCCGCCTCCTCGCGCAAGCAAAAGCACATCGCATCGTTTTTCTATATTGGCACGTTTTAATGCGTTAATCAGTTGTTGTGCTGCGCCGGCACCCTGAACTTCGCTTGGATAGATAAAGACTTCGGCTAATGGGAAACGTCGCGCTAGAGTAGATAATATATCCCGAATCGCAGCTCCCGACGTTGACGTGATAATCCCAATGGCGCGAGGCATGGCCGGAATGAGTTTTTTCTTTACTGAATCAAACAAACCTTCAGTGGCAAGTTTGTTTTTCAATTCTTCAAAACGTTGGTAGAGTGCTCCCAACCCCGCTTCAGTAATTAGCTCTACAATTAATTGATAATCACCGCGTGCTTCATACAGGCTTAATCGTCCACTGGCAACTATATGTTGGCCGTCGCATAATTTGTTTGCAAGTCCATTGGTTTGACGACTTTTAAAGAAAACAGCACGAATTTGCGCCTGATGATCCTTCAGGGTAAAATAAAAATGTCCCGATCCGGGCTTACTTAAATTAGAGATTTCCCCTTCAACATGAACAACACCCAGTTCATTTTCAAGATAGCATTTAACCTGTCGATTAAGTTGGCTGACAGTAAGAATTGAATTTCTTTTTTCCACGATCAATTTATACGTGCTCCATAAATAATAAACAAAGATAAATTTTAAGCATTCATGACGTACAGAGTATCAAAATTAATATCTTACATATAGTAGTGAAAGAATTTAACTTCATTTAAACCCTATCTTGGCAAACCTTCTAAGAATAAGCTATGATCCTCGCATTAAAAATTAAGAATAAAAATAAAATGAACTCATTCCAAAATAGAAAATTAGGTGTTTTCAGCTCATTTTTGTTTTTACTTATAACTATAAGTATGTCGGGCTGTGTCGACTTATCAGGAGGTAGAGCTTCTGAAAAAAGACCAATACCAAAGATCGCTCAATCTGTGTTTCATAAATCCGAAACTCAAAATAATGGGAAAACCACATCAAAAACCGTGAAAGTGAGTAAGTCGCAACCTTATCATGGTGAAGTACACACTATGTTAGGTGGACTTGGGCTTTTTAGTACTGGAATGAGAACACTGAGCGATACTGTTATTGAAGAATGCAACATACCTGCACCTAGTGATATGTGGTACAACGCTGGTAATGTAACACGTTCTATAGCTACCTATTACCAAAAGCATCAACAGCACAGGCCTATTGTTCTGGTGGGACATTCTTTAGGTGCTAATGAGCAGATTAAAGTTGCTCGCAATCTGGACAAAATGGGTATTCCTGTGGATTTATTGGTCACTGTGGATGCAGTATCTCAAACCATTGTTCCACCCAATGTGAAGCATGCAATGAATTTTTATAAGCCTGGATATGTACCCATGTTTAGTGGTTTAAAACTTAGAGCAGTAAATCCAGAGCAAACACGTATTGACAACATTAACGTGACTACGTTAAAAGGCATCGAAGTGAATCATTTCACTATTGATAAAGATCCCGTTGTGCAAGCAATGATAATGGAAGAAGTAAAAAAGGTGTTGAGTAATGCAAATCAAGAAAAAGGGTAAAGAAAATTGTTCTCGTGTATGCATAATTGGAGCCGGTCCAAGCGGTCTTGCTGCGATTAAAAATTTGCAAGAAGAGGGTGTAACCGATATCACGGTATTTGAAAAGAACAATCAAATTGGTGGTAACTGGGTATATGATGAACGAAACGATCATTCCAGTGTATATGAAACGACTCATATTATTAGTTCAAAGCGTTGGTCAGAATTCGAAGATTTTCCTATGCCAGCGCATTATCCTGATTATCCATCGCATACCTTGGTTTTAGATTATTTTAAAAGCTATGCGGATCATTTTGATTTAACTAAATATATTCGTTTTAACACGAATGTTTTGAAAGTAGAACATACTAGTCAGCGTCAATGGAAAGTAGTATTTGAAAATGAACAGGGAACTCATGAAGAATTTTTTGATTATTTATTAGTTGCTAATGGCCATCATTGGGATCCGTTTATGCCAGAATATCCAGGGGAATTCTCGGGCCAACTGCTGCATTCACATCAATATAAGAAAGCCTCTGCGTTTAAAGATCAACGCGTTTTGGTTGTTGGCGGCGGCAATTCTGCGTGTGATATTGCAGTAGAGGTGGCACGCGTCTCTTCGCAAATGTGTATTAGTATGCGCAGAGGCTATCATATTTTTCCTAAATTTGTATTTGGCAAACCCACTGATGCAGCGGTAGCCAAAATTAGATGGATGCCTTCCTGGTTAAGACAGAAGTTTTTGAGTTTTTGTGCTCGTATTTTGCAAGGGCGATATGCCAAATATAAATTAATGACTCCTGACTGCGGGCCTTTAGAAATCCATCCTACTATTAATTCAGAGTTACTTTATTTTATTCGCCATGGAGAAGTGTTCCCTCGTCCAGGAATTACTCATTTCGAGGGGAGTCGAGTTCATTTTACAAATGGTGAATCTGAAGAATTTGATACGGTGATTTTTGCCACAGGCTATAAAATAAGTTTTCCTTTCCTCGATAAGGGTATTGCTGACTTTAGTAATTCTACCAAAATCCCACTTTATAGGAAAATGATGCATCCAGACTATGATAATCTCTATTTTATCGGTTTGTGCCAGCCTCAAGGATGTATTTGGCCGCTAGCTGATTATCAGTCAAAAATCGCGGCACGCATTATTATGGGCACTTTAAAACGACCTGATAAATTGCATGAAAAGACACTTCAAGAAATGAATAAACCTCATTATCGGTTTAAATCTCATATACGACATGCTGTAGAAGTGGATTATCATAAGTTTCGTCGTGAACTATTGGATATGTTAGAAGCTTAATATCTCATCCCGGGTGAAGGCTATCCCTTTATCCGGGAGTCTATACGAATAAACTAATTGAGCAAAGTTTCTCCTGGAAGGTAAACGATCTTAGGTAGATTAGTACGTATCTTATTAATCTACCGTAATTCAAAGAACCTACCTCCAAACAGGATCTCCTGACATGCAAGGAGATCTCGCTTGAGTAGAACGATTAATTCCTGGATTCCTGCCGTTTAATTAGCGCAGTCATTAACTTTTCAATATTAGTTACATGTGGTTTATTTTGAAGAATCATAGCCTTAGTTCGATCTTCACAATATCCTTTTACTTCTTTATCGGGGAATATATAAAATTTCTTATCATCTACCTCCTGTACGATATGTTCTGCAATATCAATAGCAGGGCGTGAATGTGACAAAAGAGATTTCAATGCTTCATGTAAAGAGGAGTTTGCATTTGTTGTATGGGATAAAAGGGAAGTATCTGTAAATGAAGGAAAAACGATAGAAACATCCACTGGCTTTTCCATACGTATCAGATCAAAATATAATGATTCAGATAAAGCAAGTACCGCATGTTTTGACATGGAGTAACACGCTGTTTGTGAACCGGTACATAATGCATATAAGCTCGCTATATTGATAATATGTGAATGGAAGGGTTGCTCAAACAAGAAAGGAATAAAAGCCTGAATCATATGAATCATTCCATGTAAGTTCACGTCCATCACCCGCTGGATTTGTTCTGGATGCAAATCCCAAATAGGCTCTAATGGGCCTATAATTCCTGCATTATTGTAGAGCCAATCGATACGTCTTAATTTCGCCTCAACTTGTTTGGCCAATTGTGCTACTTCATTAGCTTGGGTTACATCACAAGATATTGACAAAATTTGTTCCGGGAAGAGAGATAATAGTCGTTCGGCTTCTTGTTTGAGTTTTATGCTATCTTTATCTACCATTACTACAGTATTACCTTGTTGTAGATGGACTTGGCTTAACGCTAAGCCAATTCCATTCGCAGCACCGGTGATTACAGCTACTTTCATTTTTTTTCCTTTTGCTATAATTTGATAAATCTTACAAATATAAGGATGTTATCTTGAAAAACGACCATGAAATACCAGAGCCTTATGAGTATCCTGATCAGCCTGACGAATATCCAAAAGAACCGGATCCTTATGAGCCGGATGATCCTGGATTACCTGAACCTGAACCATCACAACCTTCCGAACCAAATTGGGAGTAGATGTCTCGCAATTGTTCATATGGAAAGTCAATTTAAAGCAGGGGGCTTTATTTGACCGAAACTAAACAATAAAACGAGACCTATTCAAATTGTAGAGGATATCGAGGTAGTCTTCAGGTTAGCCCTCCTAGTTAATCCCCTTTTATCAGTTGATCCAACGCTTTGCCTATATCCTTGGCCCTCATTAAGCTTTCCCCAATGAGAAAGGTATTAATTCCATGAGCTTGCATTAAATGTATGTCTACAGGTGAGTTAATGCCGCTTTCCGTAATGGTTATTTTATCTTGAGGGATATATTGTTTTAATTGAATACTGAGTTGGATGTCTGTCTTAAAAGTATGAAGACTGCGATTATTAATACCTATTAGTGGAGTAGGTAAACGTAAAGCGCGCTCCAGCTCTTCTTTGTTATGACTTTCTACAAGTACGGAAAGCCCCAACTCATGTGCTAGCTGGCAAAAATCCATTAACTGAATATCATCAAGTAAAGCAACTATGAGTAAGATACAATCTGCGCCTAAGGCCAGACTTTCATAAATTTGATACGAATCAAGAATAAAGTCCTTTCGCAGAATAGGTAGTTTGCACTGGTTTTTTGCTACAGCTAAATAATCAGGATGTCCCTGGAAAAAATCGATATCCGTAAGCACAGAAAGGCACCGAGCACCATGTCGTGCATAGATTGTTGCAATCTCTTCTACATTAAAATCTTCTCTGATCAACCCTTTGCTTGGAGATGCGCGTTTAATTTCTGCAATAATTGCTGGATCATTCTTATCTTTCAGAGCCGCGATGAAATCACGGCGCTCCATAGAGGGTTGTTCTGCTAATAAACTTAAGGGCTTATTTTTTTTAGCAAGAGCTACTTCTTCTTGTTTACGTTGGGCAATACGTTCTAACACACTATTCATGATGCGATTCTTTATTTAAAGTTTGAGTTAGTTGGCTGAGTTGAGTGAAACATTGGCTGGCTTTACCGCTGTCTATCACGACTTTGGCATGTTCCAATGCCTGAATGAAAGAAATATGTTCCTGAGCGCAGTAAATTGCTGCGGCAGAATTTAATAAAACCATGTCGCGAGCGGCTCCTTGTTTTCCGGAAAACACCCCTTGAATCAATTCTAAACTTTGCAGGGGGGAATCAACGATCACTTCATCTAATGAGTGATGTTTGATTCCATAGTCTTCTGGGTTAATAATCCAGTGATGAAAGGAACCTTCTCGATACTCAAGTACATCTGTAGAGGCTGCAATACTGATTTCATCTAATCCATCTTGAGAGTTTACAACTAAAGCTCGCTCACTTCCCATATGAGCCAGTACCGAAGCTAAAGGTTTTTGCCAATCTTTTGAAAATACACCTACTACTTGTCTTTTTACTCGCGCAGGATTGATTAATGGTCCAAGTAAGTTGAACAACGTTCTAATCCCCAGTTGTTGACGTGCAACACGTGCATGTTGCATGGCGGGATGATAGTGAGGCGCAAATAAGAATGCCAAAGAACATTGTTCAATACACGTTTGGATGTGTTGATCAGAAAGACTTAATATAAAACCGGCTTGTTCTAATAAATCAGCACTACCACTACGGCTGGAAACTGAGCGGTTGCCGTGTTTCGCAACTGGAAATCCTGCTGCGGCTACTACAAAGCTGCAGGCCGTAGAGACGTTAAATGTATTTTTCCCATCTCCACCAGTTCCAACGATGTCAATTAAGTTGGTCCCTAAGTCGATGGGGTGGGCTAATTGCTGCATGACTTCAGCCGCAGCTATTAATTCTTCAGTCGTTTCACCTTTCATGCGCATGAGTGCTAAAAATGTTGCGATCTGTACCTCATTATATCGACCGGACATACATGCATGAATCACTGATTGCATTTGTTCCGGATTCAAATTTTTTTTCGCGATTAAGTGCTCAAATAGAAGATTGGGTTTCATATTTTAAGAAATTCTCTAATAATTGCAGTCCATGTTGGCTTAATATTGCTTCTGGATGGAATTGTAGACCAAAAACAGGATATTGACGATGTGAAATTGCCATTATTGTATCATTTGTCCATGCGTCAATAGAGAAACAATCAGGAAGACTTTGTTTCTCAACTGCCAAAGAATGATAACGTGTTGCTTGGAAGGGGTTCGGAATGTTTTTAAAAATTCTTTGTTGATTATGTTCTATAGTTGACGTTCTTCCATGCATTATTTGTGGAGCGGTTATTATTCGACCACCAAAAACTTGAGCAATACTTTGGTGACCAAGGCAAATACCTAAAATAGGAATAGTACGATAAAAAGTGCGTATTGCTTCCATGGAAATGCCTGCCTCATTGGGCGTTTTCGGCCCTGGTGAGATTACCAAGTATTGAGGAGCAAGCCTTTTTATTTGACTTATATTAATTTGATCATGGGTATAAATTAATACTTCTTGGTTGAGGCATTGGAAATATTGTACAAGATTGTAGGTAAATGAATCATAATTATCGATAATGAGCAGCATGTTAAATCTAAATATGGGTTGGTGATGTGGGTGCAGCGCAGGATACCGGACATCTACTGGCTATAAATTCTGAATCCACTGCGCAGATCCAGTCTATTCTTTTATAAAGTAAAATCTTCTCCTAAATAAACGGCCCTGACTTGTTGGTTGGCTAGTATCAACTCCGGGGTTCCTTCACATAATATTTTTCCTTGACTGACAATATAGGCACGCTCGCAAATATCAAGAGTCTCTCTTACGTTATGATCGGTGATTAAAACACCAATACCTTTATTACATAAATGTTGAATGATTTTTTTAATATCAATGACCGAAATCGGGTCCACTCCAGCAAAAGGTTCATCAAGGAGGATGAAGGAGGGCTCTATAGCCAGAGCTCTTGCAATCTCCACACGTCGTCTTTCTCCTCCAGATAGAGCCATACCCAGGCTTTTATGCAGATGTGTGATATGAAATTCTTGAAGCAGAAGATCGAGCTTTTCTTCTCGTGCCTGTTCATTTAAATCAGGTCTCAGTTCGAGAATGGCCATAATGTTTTCTGCTACAGTTAATTTACGAAAGACTGAGGCTTCTTGGGGAAGATAGCTAATCCCTAGACGGGCTCTTTGATGCATGGCACATAGTGTTATATCCTGGTCAGATAGAAAAATTTGACCTTCATCACAGGACTGCAAACCGACGATCATATAAAAACACGTTGTTTTTCCTGCTCCATTGGGACCCAACAAACCAACGCACTCACCTTTTTTTATATGGATACTGATGCCGTTAACCACAGTTCGCGATTTAAAGGATTTTTTAAGATTTCGGGCTTCCAGTATACTCATGATGATTTCTTTTCTGGGTGATAAATAATAACTATCCTTTTACTGTCATCACCTTGAGACAGAACATGTTGTTTCACCGTATCATAACTTATTTTTGCAGCAGAAAAGGAATTTTTTCCTTGTTCTACTCGGGCATTTCCTATTAGCTCAATTAAATGGCGTAAGGGATAATATCGAATAGTGTCGGCATAAGCATGTACGGGAGGTTTTTGAGGATCCGTTATTGTCCAATAGTGTGCCTGTTTTTCTTTAGTCCCATTGGCTATGGCAACAACCAGTTGATTTTTTTCATTCCCAATAGTCACCGCTTTATCGGCATGTAAATTTGTTGTTCCTTGTACTAATTCCACATTGCCCGTATAAGTTCCTTTATGATCTTGTTGGCTTAAGTCAGCTGAGTCTGCCATGACATGCATTACTTGTTCTTTATCCTCCGTCAAGGCATAGGCAGCAGATGAGAACAAGAAAAAAAGGAGTAAACTATAGTTAACCATTCTCTGGAGCATAACTTCCTCTTGCTTGATGCAGTAACTCTACTCTTTTTTCATCGAGATAAGCATTCATTCCAGTTGATTGTACAATATTACCTGGTTGCTCATAGGTTACCAGCAAATCAGAACTTGCTTTCTTTTCTTTAGGGAAGTAGGTAACTTCTTCTGTTTTTAAAGTACTTTCCTCCGTTCCCTTTTTTTGACGCACTACAACGTTCCCTGTAAAAGTAATTTGTTTGCCCCCTTCAAATGATTTGGCTTTAAGTGAGCTAATGTCCCAGGGAGGTTGTTCTTCTTGGCTTACAATAATATGAGGATTTTGTAATAAATAGACATTACCTTTTTGAATATGTTGCATGAACGGTGAGGTGAGGACATTAGCAAGTGTACCTTGTGGATTAAACTGGCGCACTGTAACGTTAACAATAGTAGTGTCTACGGAATTTGCCAAAGTCTCGCTATCTAAGCGAATTTTAACCGTAGAGTGGCTGTAATACCATCCGGAACAGGCTAGGATAATTAAAGTAAAAAAAAGCCATATAAGTTGTTTTGTTGCATTCATTGTTTTAGATAACCTGCTATCGCTGAATCCATCTTATTCTGTGCCTTTAAAATAAGTTCACATAACTCTCGTACCGCTCCACGGCCTCCTGATAGGGTGGTTTGCCACATAGCAATTTCTTTAATTTGATGTACCGCATTGGCCACTGCGACACTAAGCCCAACTTGCTGCATAATTGGGGCATCTGGAATATCATCACCAATGTAAGCAAAGTGCTCATCCTGGAGATTTAATTTACTTTTTAGTTGCTTGTAGGTCTCTTGTTTATCCAATTGATCCTTATAGTAATGAACAATTCCTAATTGTTGCATTCTATGATCTACTACTGCATTCCGCGAACCCGTAATAACGGCGACCTCAATTCCAGCTGTCATCAGTAATTTTAAACCCACTCCGTCATGAATATGGAATGTTTTCTGTTCATTAAAGTGGTTATCAATATATAAGAGACCATCAGTAAGAACACCATCTAAGTCACAGATAAGGCATTTAATATTCTTGGCTCGCTCAATTAATGTATTCATTTAAAAAACACCCGCTTTTAATAAATCATGAAGATGAAGAACAGCCGAAGGTCGTTTTTCTTCATCAATGACAATTAATGAAGTGATGCTGTGTTTTTGCATAATAGTCAAAGCCTCCGCAGCAAGCATCCCTCTAGAAATAGTACGAGCATTACGGGTCATAACTTCTTTTATTGGTGTGGTATTAATATCATATTGACGGGTTAGAGTGCGTCGGATGTCCCCATCGGTATAAACCCCAACAAGATATCCTTTGTTATCAACCACACAAGTCATACCCAATTTTTTATCGGTTACTTCAAGTAACGCTTCACTTACGGTTGCGTTTTCATGAATAAGGGGTAGCTGTTCCCCTTGGTGACAGAGCTCGTCAATACGTAGCAAAAGTCGTTTGCCCAATGAGCCGCCAGGATGTGATAAAGCAAAGTCTTCCTCACTAAAGCCCCTGGCTTGCAGCAAGGCAATTGCTAGTGCATCTCCCATTACCAAGGCTACAGTGGTGCTGGTTGTTGGTGCGAGGCCAAGAGGACAGGCTTCTTGCTTGATACTAACGTCTAAGTTAACGTCGGCTGCTTTTGCTAAAGTTGATTCAGAATTTCCAGTTAGGGCAATTAAAGGGACTTCAAGTCTTTTTAATAGAGGAAGTAATGTAACTAATTCCAATGTATTGCCCGAGTGAGAAATGGCAATTACGGTATCTTGACGGGTAATCATTCCCAGATCCCCATGACTTGCTTCGCCCGGGTGCATAAAAAAAGAGGGGCTACCTGTACTGGATAAAGTTGCAGCGATTTTATTCGCTATATGACCGGACTTACCCATCCCAGTTACTACAATCCGTCCACTACAGGAGAGCAGAAGTTCACAGGCTTTTTCAAACCTGCTATCAATTCGCTGAGTTAACTCAAAGACAGCTTGGGCTTCAGTTTCAATGACCGCCAGTCCGAGGGTACAAAAATTCATAGGCAATTGGATGTTTTTTGTTGATTTTTCATTCTAACAAAAAAATATTTGAATATATAGAATTAAATACCCCAATTTTTTTTATTGATCCAGTGTGGGAAAGCTTTGGCTAATGCAAAATGGCATTCCGAACAAAATTTTTTAAGATTTCCTGCAAAACCTTGCTCAGTACCACTCTTTAAAAAGCGCAGTGAACAAAAAATCAAGTCGCTTAAAACCTAGCATTTTGGAGAGTATCTTAGGTATACTTCTACTTTTGGCTAAATCGGAAAGAGAGCATGCCTGAAAATTGGGTTGAAATAAAAAATTTAGTCTTCACTCGCGAAAGCCATTGTATTTTTAATGGTATTGATATGAGGGTTCAGCGTGGCAAGATTACGGCAATTATGGGACCTAGTGGTTCTGGAAAAACAACTTTATTGCAGTTAATAGGTGCTCAGCTAAGTCCTGACAGTGGCTTCATCCATGTCAATGGTCAAAACATGCATCAATTATCTCGCAAAGCTTTGTATGAGGCGAGACGTAATATGGGCTTACTTTTTCAAAGCTCTGCTTTATTTACCCATCTTTCAGTGTTTGATAATGTGGCTTTTCCTTTGCGGGAGCATACTCAACTTAATGAGTCCATGTTGCGTGATATCGTACTAATGAAACTAGAAGCTGTGGGATTACGAGGTGCTGCAAAGTTAATGCCTGCTCAGTTGTCCGGTGGCATGGCCAGGCGAGTTGCTTTAGCGCGTACTATAGCATTAGATCCTGAACTTATGATGTACGATGAACCATTTACCGGGCAAGACCCCATTTCTTTGGGGGTGTTGGTTCGTTTAATCAAAAGGTTAAATGAATTGTTGCATACCACAACAATAATTGTCTCACATGACGTTGAAGAAACTTGTTCTATAGCAGATTATATATACCTAATTTCTGGTGCAAAAATCATTGGTCAAGGAACCCCGAATGAGCTCATTCAGTCATCTGAACCTCAGATTAGACAATTTATGCATGGGGAAGCTGATGGGGTTGTTCCTTTTCATTATCCTGCCAGAGCGTATATAGAGGAGCTATTAGATGCTTGAGTTCATTACACGTATGGGTAATCGTAGTTCCCGGGTTTTGCAAAATTTGGGAAATTCAGGCTTATTTTTGTTCTTTATGTTGTTCAGACGGCCTGGAATTTCAAAACTTTGGCCCTTGCTACGCTATCAAATTCATTTTGTTGGTGTTTTATCGTGCTTGATCATTGTTGTTTCTGCTTTATTTATTGGAATGGTAGTAGGACTTCAAGGTTATAATACCTTGCAAAAATTTGGTGCTTCCAGTCAACTAGGTCAATTATTAGCCTTAAGTATTTCAAGAGAACTTGGTCCAGTAATTAGTGCATTGTTGTTTGCTGGACGAGCGGGTTCAGCCCTAACTGCCGAAATAGGTTTGATGAAAGCCACCGAACAATTATCCAGTATGGATATGATGGGAGTTGATCCTTTAGGCAGAGTTATTTATCCTCGTTTTATAGCTGGTTTTATTACCTTACCTCTTTTGGCATTAATTTTTTCTGCTGTAGCCATTTTTGGTGGTTATTTTATTGGTGTTCATTGGTTAGGAGTGGATGCAGGAAGTTTCTGGTCAAATATGCAAGCAGCAGTGGATTTCCGAATTGACGTACTCAGTGGTATCATTAAAAGTTTAGTTTTTGCTTTTGTTGTAACCTGGATTTCTGTATTCCAGGGTTTTGAATGTGTGCCTACCGCAGAAGGTATTAGTCAAGCGACGACTAAAACAGTAGTTTATTCATCGCTTGCTGTATTAGGGCTTGATTTTTTGTTGACCGCAATGATGATTGGAGATTGGTAAATGAGTAAGCAACGTTACGTAGATTTTAGTGTTGGCCTATTTATGTTGCTTGGTATATTGGCTTTGCTGGTCATGACAATGAAAGTAAGTAATTTTTCTAGTTTTGGATCTCATGACAGTTATGATGTAACTGCTGATTTTACCGATATTGGAGGCTTGAAAGTACGGGCACCTGTTACTGTAGCAGGAGTTAGGATTGGTGAGGTAACTCATATTGAGTTGCAGCCGGGAGACCTGAACGCAAAGGTAACTATGCGTTTGCGTAGCGATAAAAAAATACCTTATGATGATGCTTCAGCACGCATTTTGACTGAGGGGTTGCTTGGTTCAAACTATATTAGTATTGTTCCAGGCTTTGAGGATGACGAGAATAAAGAGCATCCTTATTTGCAAAATGGAGATGTGATTGGAAAAACTCAAGAAGCAATTATTCTTGAAAATTTAATTGGTCAACTATTATTTAACATTAAAAAATAAGGTCAGAACATGAGAATAATAAAAACAATTTTATTAGTTGTCAGTGTGATTTTATCTCCGATAATGAATGCATCACAAAACTCTCCTATACCTATGTTAGAGCAAACTGCTAACAACATCATCGCTACCCTAAAAGAGAACAAGGACAACTTAAAAAGCAATCCCAGTATTATTTATCGCGCTGTAGAAAACAATTTGCTACCCATTGTTGATGTTGCAGGTATGTCACGTTCTGTTTTAGGAAGACAAGCTTGGAGTAAGGCAACAAATGCGCAAAGAGCGCAATTTTCTAAAGCCTTTACACGCTTAGTTATTCGTACTTATTCCAGTCCTTTAGCACAATATACTAATGAAAGCATACAATTTTTACCGTTAAGAGGCTCTTTAAACGCTCGATTTTTGCGTGTTAACAGCATTATTATTCGTGCAGAAGGCCAAAATATTCCATTGTCTTATAGCCTTGTAGCTAAAAATGGTCAGTGGAAGATCTATGATCTTAGCGTTGAAGGGGTAAGCCTGTTGCAAAGTTTCCGCTCCCAGTTTGCCGCTGCATTACAAAACTCCAGTATTGACGAAGTCATTAAGTTAATGGAAAAAAAGCAAATTAAAAGGACTTCTTAATTGTGAAAAATGTTAATTTTAAACCTGGGGTTGATTTGACATTTAAGTCAGTGGTTGCGGTGCGAGCAAAGCTCTATCAGGCTTTGATGGAAAATAAAACTGACCGATTTAGTTTGGATCTAAGTGATGTAAAACATTGTGATAGTGCGGGTTTAGCACTACTTATTGAAGCTAGAAAGCTATGTAAAAAAAATAACAAGTTTTTTGAAATCATAGGTATGCCTATCGAAACTCAATCTTTAGTAGAGTTTTGTGGCGTAAAGGGCATTTTGGAGGCGGTGTAGTTTTTAATTATTCCAATAGGAATGCCCATTTTTAAAAAGGCGGTTACTTTTTTAGGATTATAAATTGTAGCCTGGGTGACGGTATGAGCCAGAGCCCGGGTTTTTCTTTTTTTATTTGGATAATTAAATCTCGGATGATGCGTTTGTTTTATCTCCGATAGAATTGATGCCAAAAGTTGTATTTATTTCAATTTGTGAGCTAATTTTAATGATAAGTAATGAAGAAATCGAACAAAAATTTAAAACCATTGATGATGTTTATTACATCAAAGTGGGGGGGGATGGTTATCAATACCAGATAACCGTAGTTAGTGATGTTTTTTTAAATAAGTCCAAAGTCGCCAGACAGCAATGGGTTTATGCACAATTGAAAGAATTGATTACCACGGGACAGCTTCATGCAATTAGTATGAATACGTGGACAAAAGAAGAATGGGGGAAGCAACATGGATAAATTATTAATAAATGGTGGCAAAGCATTAAATGGTGAAGTAGTTATTTCAGGAGCAAAAAATGCTGCTTTACCTATTATGGCGGCGAGCTTACTTGCGAGAGATCATGTCACTATTTCCAATGTTCCTCATCTCAAAGACATAACTACTATGATGGAGTTACTTGGTCAATTAGGCGCTCAATTAATTGTTGATGAAAAAATGAATGTCCAAGTTGATGCAAATCAAGTAAATGAATTTGTTGCTCCTTATGATCTAGTAAAAACTATGCGGGCTTCGATTTTAGTATTGGGACCGTTACTTGCTCGATTTGGTAAAGCAGACGTGTCTTTGCCCGGAGGTTGTGCTATCGGAACAAGACCGGTCGATTTGCATTTAAAAGCATTGAAAACTATGGGCGCCGATATTACCGTAAAAAATGGTTATATCAATGCTCGTTGTCGACGTGGTCGTTTGCAAGGCAAACGTTTAATGTTTGATACAGTCACTGTGACGGGTACTGAAAATATTCTTATGGCTGCAACCCTTGCTGAAGGAACAACAATTATTAAAAATGCGGCTCGTGAGCCGGAAGTGGTTGATTTGGCGAATTTTTTGATTCAAATGGGGGCAAAAATTACTGGTGCAGGAACCTCAATCATCGAAGTTGAAGGTGTGGAGTCTCTTTCTGGGGGTACTTATTCGGTTATGTCTGATAGGATTGAGGCAGGAACTTATCTTGCAGCAGGAGCTCTAACTCGAGGTCATGTTACCGTGAAACGAGTTCGACCTGATACCTTATTATCGCAATTATGTAAATTTGAAGAAGCTGGCGCAGAGTTAACAATAGGTGAGGATTGGGTAAGTCTCAATATGCATAACCAACGTCCTAGGGCAGTAAATATTGCCACCGCACCATATCCCGCTTTTGCAACGGACATGCAGGCTCAATTCATGGCGATGAACTCAGTTGCTGATGGTTCTTCAACTATAATAGAAACGATATTTGAAAATCGTTTTATGCATGTACAAGAATTACAACGCATGGGTGCGCAGATTCAACTTAATGGAAATACTGCCATAATTAATGGAGTTGAGCGATTAACCGGCGCTCCCGTAATGGCAACTGATTTACGTGCTTCTGCCAGTTTGATTTTAGCTGGATTAGTTGCAGACGGTGAAACCTCAGTTGAGCGTATCTATCACGTGGATAGAGGTTATGAGCGTATAGAAGAAAAACTATCCTTATTAGGCGCTGATATCAAGCGGGTTTCTGACCGGTGATAACCAAAGAAGAACTATCTTTATACCTGCATCAATTCTTGAGCTGTGATCGATATAATGATTACGCACCCAATGGAATGCAGGTTGAAGGTAAAGAGCAAATTAAGCGAATTTGTACCGCGGTAACTGCTTCTGAAGATGCGATTTCTCAGGCAATTGCATGGGGTGCAGATGCTTTGTTGGTTCATCATGGTTACTTTTGGCGTGGTGAAGCGCCCATAGTTATAGGGATGAAGCGTCGACGGATTTATCAATTATTGTGTAATGAATTAAATCTATTTGCGTATCATCTTCCTTTAGATTGCCATGTTGATCTAGGAAATAATGCATGTTTGGCCAAATTATTTGAAGTCGATGTTGTTCATATGCACCGGGCAGGGGGTACTGATAATCTGCTGTGGTCAGGAAAATTAACTCACACAATGAAGCAAGCAGAGTTTACTGAATTTTTAGCAAATAAATTGCGACGTGCTCCATTGTTCATTGCAGGTAGTGAAAAACCCATCACCCATATTGCTTGGTGTAGTGGAGGAGCCCAGGATTTTATCGAGGATGCATTCCGTTTAGGTGTGGATGCCTATATCAGCGGAGAAATATCTGAACGAACTTATTATCAAGCAAAAGAGTTAGGTATTCATTATTATTCTTGCGGTCATCACGCTACAGAACGTTATGGAATTCAGGCTTTGGGTAACCATCTTGCCTCTCAATTTGAGTTAGAACATTTATTTATTGATAGTGACAATCCTATTTAGGCTCCCAATTTCTTAGGTTATCACTTAAAGCCTATCTCAAATGGAATAGTAAAGTCAAAACCAATAAATTATCTAGTACAAATAAATTCCCTTTCTGTGGGCTATTAGTTCATTTTGTGTTTTGCACTTATCTACAATTTCTGGCAATATTCGCATAAAATAAGGATTAAGGAAGATCGAGTTGTGCCGATAAAAATTAAACTCCCCCTATTTTAAATATTTATTAGTTTTTTCATTCTGTTCTTTCTGTCAAATAATTATTGCAGACACTCCTGAAGTAAAAAAGGCGGATAGCTCACCCTATGGTCATATAATAGCTAGTGAAGATGGCTTTGGCTTCATTTCTAATGATAACCAGCACAAGTTATTTCTGCATGGTCTTTATCAATTCGACCAAGATGCTTTTTTCAATGTGAGGGGATTAACTATAAATAATGGAGCCTCAAGTACCGAAATGATTAATCAAAATAGTATTGATCGATTTTGGATGAGACGTGTACGCCCCATTTTTAATGGTACTTTTTGGAAATATAATGACTTCTTATTCACTCCAGATTTTGGTCAGGGTCAAACTCGTGTGTTTGATGCCATTATTGATCTACATTAATTTAAAGTACTCGGTTTAAGAGCTGGAAACAAAAAAGTCTCTTAGCTGGTATCGATTGCGAGGTGCAGCTACCAACAATACAGTGGAACGTGGCTATGCAACGATGATGGGGCCTAATAGAGAATATGGCTTCGTATTCTACGGAGCGTTTGGGCCAAAGCGTAAAACTGGAGAGTCTCCATACACTTATAAATACAATAAATTCAATGATTGGTTCTCCTATGAGATCGGAGTACTAACCGGTACTTTCGATAATTCTAATCCTGGATTAAATCCTGTTTCCCCCACTGCTTTTAATTCGGAGGTAGCAAGCTTAGCGAATAAGGTATTAGAGACCCGGTTATTTACTAATCCATTTTTAAACAGTTCTTTGCCATTTTTAAATAATTTAGGATTTGGTATTGCGGGAAGTACAGAAGAAGTGAACAATCAAAAAAATCCTCCAGCGCTAGTCTCTGTGGGCCAAAATCTAATTTTCTTTTATGAAGCGGATGTAAACGGAAATGGCTCCAGAAAATGACTGCATCCTCAAGCCTTTTGGTTTCTCGGTTCTTTTGGTCTGTTTGGGGAATGGACACAAACTCAGCAAACTTTGTCAAAGGGTCAGGTTTTCCCTAATGCCAATCCCCAATTCGTTTTCTGTGAGAAACAATGCCGCTGAGATTCAAGTGGCATATAATTTGACTCAAGAACCTTTTACCTTCGGGACATTAAGACCTAATCGCAATTTTTCCCCTAGGGAGAGAGGAGCATTGGGTGCGTTTCAATTAATAGCAAGATGGTCCCAATTAGCAATGGATAATAATATTTTTAGTTATTTTATTACCGAAGGAGAGCAAACTAATTACACCTTTGCTGATCCTAGATTATCCGTTCAAAGAGCTAATACCTGGGGAATAGGGATCATAGTCATTATGACCGATATGATCAAACTAACTTTTTAGGAGGCTGCTCAACAGGAGCATTAAATGCACCTATCACACCTGGATGCTTAACCGCTAATACTATGCAACTGCTTCGACGAGTAAAGTAATAAACCGCCCAAATGAACGGGTCATTATGCAAAGAATTCAATTATCCTTCTAGAAAGTTAATTATCATTTAACTAGCAACAATAATCACTATTTGAAAAATGAATGGACTTAAATGTGCTACATTTAATAAATCAATAGTGATTTGCCTTATGTTACTCTTGTACCTGTTGGCGTCATAGGCTAACATGATTTGATAGTCGCTAAAGGATTGTTTTAATGAGCAATTTTCGTTACTTTATGTTTTTAGTTTTTTTATGTTGTTCCTTTTCGGTTCATTCAAATATAAGTGAAAAGCACAATAAAGCTTTTCGAAATTTTTGGCATCCTACTTATCTAGGAGAGCGGCTGGATTATTGTACGGTGGATGGAAAGGAATGTGGCAAGATGGTAGCAGATCATTATTGCCAAATGTTAGGTTACGATTATTCCAGCGATAATGAAATTGCTTACAATATAGGATTAACCCATTACCTCTCAACGAGCGCAACATGTAAAGGTTGGCGATGTAATGGTTTTATGACCATTGTTTGTGCTAATGGCTTATCTCATACCCCTCCAAAACCCTATCATTATCGAGAAAAGAGTTTTGCTGTCCCTCGTTTTAATGAATATCGAGTGGATTGGTGTTATGACCAAAAACGAGGTTGTGGTTCCCAAGCGGCTAATTCCTTTTGCAGCCGTATGGGTTTTATACGCGCCAAGCATTTTGTGAAAGAAAGTCAGGTAAGTGCTACAAAAACAATTGGTAGTCAGGAATTGTGTTTTGGGAATCAGTGCAATGCTTTCAAATTGATTGTGTGTTATCGATAGTAAATTGTTGAACTCTTTCTCTTTTTAGGAGAAGGAATGATAGGTGGGGTTATAAAACTTAAGGATAAGTTTATGAGTATTAATGACATAGTTTTTATCATTGATAATAATGAACGTCGCGGCAACACGCTGCGAACAATACTTGATTTTATCGGTGAATCTACTGAAGTCAGTAAGTACCGTGAGTGGCAAATTGCTGATTTTGAGCCTAATGTTATTCTGTTGGGTGCTAGCGAAGCAACCCAGGAGACTATAAATGAGCTGGATTCTTTGGTGAATAGATTTCCCAAGGTTCCAGTGATTCTTGTGGGTCAAAAATTGAATAATACTCAGTGCCTTTTACGTAATGTTGTTGCTTGCCAACCCTTCCCATTTACTTATGCTCAAATAATGGAGTCTTTGCATCAATGCCAGATTGCAAAAGAAGCAGTCAAATCGATTGTACTCAATAATCATAAAAATCCCTTACTGCGCAGCCTCGTAGGTAATAGTGTCAGTATTCGTAATGTTCGCAGATTAATAGAGCAAGTATCTGATACTGAAGCAAGTGTTCTAATTCTTGGAGAATCTGGAACTGGTAAAGAGGTTGTAGCACGTAATATCCATACTCTATCCTCACGAGCCACTAGGCCATTTATTCCTATTAACTGCGGTGCCATTCCCGGAGAATTGCTTGAAAGTGAATTATTCGGACATGAGAAAGGTGCGTTTACTGGTGCGATTACATCCCGTCAAGGACGATTTGAATTAGCAAATGGTGGTACTTTATTCCTTGATGAAATAGGTGATATGCCATTACCTATGCAAGTAAAACTATTGCGAGTATTACAGGAGCGTTGTTTTGAACGAGTAGGTTCCAATAAAAGTATTGATGTAAATGTAAGGATTATTGCTGCCACGCATAGAAATTTGGAAGAAGCAATTAAAGAAGGAAAATTTAGAGAGGATTTATTTTATAGGCTTAACGTCTTTCCTATAGAAATGCCTCCTTTAAGAGAGCGAGCTGAGGACATTCCATTATTATTTAATGAGTTGATCTCTCGTATTGAGAGCGAAAACAGACCTAGCGTACGCTTAATGCCCGATGCTATGGCTTCCTTAAGCCAGTATAGTTGGCCTGGTAATATTAGGGAGTTAGCTAATCTAGTAGAGCGTTTAACTATTTTATATCCAAAAGGAATTTTGAGTGAAGAGGATTTACCACAAAAGATACGAGGTGGCTATAAACCTTCGCAAACAGGATCTGATACATCAAGTTCTGAACGAGAAGCCTTATTTGACGTAATGAGTCAAGAGCAAATTTCGGGTACTGAGGGGATCGACTTAAAAGAACATCTAGTGAAAACTGAATTAGCTCTTATTAGCCAAGCCTTAAATGAGTCAGATTGGGTAGTTGCACATGCTGCGAGTTATTTGAATATGAGGCGAACTACTTTGGTAGAAAAAATGCGCAAATATGGACTGACGCGGCCCGAACGAGTTTGAAACGATGGTGACCTTAGAAATTTGGGTGTGATTATTAGTTGGATATTAAATAGGTATCTCCCGGGTTTCGCTGCGCTTCACCCAGGAAAGATTATGATCCGTAAGACTACTTACGGTTTGTGTCATCAGTTTTGGACTCTTCTGGAGTTACAATGGGTGGTTCAGGCTCAACTGGTGGTACAGGTTCAACCGGTGGAATAGGCTCAACTGGTGGGGCAGATTTAACCGGTGGAACAGGATCAACTTGAGTAGGTTCTGTAGGTACATGTTCTTCAACAGGTTTTTTAGATTTAGTTTCTTTAACCGGTTCTACATTTGCTTGCTCTGCTTTTGCTGCATCCTCTGCTTCTTGTGCTCTATTTTCTTTATAAGTTTGAACGATTTCACCAACACTTTTTTTAATATCTGTAAATAACTTGCTTGTCATTGAAGCTAATTCTTTGAGGTCAGGTAGTTTTGATTTAAAGTCACTCATAGCGCACTCCCTTATGTAATCTAAGTTAATTATATACCATTATCTCAAATTCAGCAGTTCCTCCAGTATTTTGAATCTTAAAGCTTTTTAGTTCCTAATTCTGCTGCCGAATCTTGGGGTGTGTTGTTCTTATTCCTGAGGAATCTTCCCTTTTTTCTTATTCCCGCTCAGGAAGGAATGCATTCTCATAAATGCAGTGAGGAATTATTTAAAAATAGATTCCCGCCTTCGCGGGAATGACATCAAAAATCACGGGAGATCTAAACCCTGGGTATGACTTATTAGCAAGAACATTAATATAGAAATGTCCCTGCGGTTCTTTTATCCCCAAGGGTGCATCAGTCGTGCTGCTGGTTTAAGTAATTTATTGGCTAGAGACGCTTTGGGAGGCACGGTTAATTTAAATGCCTTATAGTTCGCTATTTTTTCGATGATATAGTCATCACTAGTGCAGAGTTTATCGACGAGTTTCAGATCAAATGCATCTTTGGCTAGCCAATGTTCTCCTGTGGAAACCTGATCGATATCAAGTTGCTCTCGATTTGCAGCCACGTAATTTCTGAATGCCGCATGAATTTTTTCGAGATCATCCTGAGCTTTTTTCTTTCCTTTTTCAGTATTTTCACCGAAGAGTGTTAAGGTCCGTTTATATTCTCCAGCGGTTAACAATTCTACATCAATATCATGTTTTTTAAGCCATCGATGGAAATTAGGAATTTGGGCTACTACACCTATAGAGCCTATAATCGCAAAAGGTGCTGCAATAATTTTATTGGCTACACAGGACATTAAATACCCACCACTGGCAGCCATTTTATCAATACTTACCGTCAAAGGAATATTTCGATCGCGAATACGTTGGAGCTGTGAGGCAGCCAAACCGTAGCTATTGACTACACCACCAGGGCTATCCAGTCGAACTAAAACTTCGTCCCCAGCTTTTGCAATGGAGAGAATTGCCGTTATTTCCTCTCTAAGTTGTTCTACCTGAGAGGCTCGCATGTCTCCATGGAAATCAAGAACAAAAAGAGTGGGTTGTTCTTCTTTATTTTTTTTCGGTTTGGGTGTTTTTTTGCCAAGCACTTCTTTGTTCATTATGTTTATGATATGCTCATGTTGCTTATTTAAGGATGTTATTTCAAGTTTAGGTTTGGGTTTGCGGCTTAGGGAAAAGAAACCTGCAAATATTATGAGAAAGGCAATCACTACAGTCACTGATTTTAAAAGAAACATACCGTATTGTGCTAAAAATTCCATCATTAACCTTAAAAATAAAAACGAAATTATGGCTCTCAATAAGAGAGTTCGCAAGAGTTAGTTCACTACTACATTAAAAATAGGAGAAGATAACATTATGCCATCCAATGCAAAATTAAGACAAAAGAAAATTGAACACTTGCAGGATGCTAGTTTAAAGCTAATCAAACTAATAGATACTGAGTTAAAAAATGAAAAAGCTCTCCCTATAGGGCTTTTTCGTGTAGCCGCGTTAACAGAGCCACAACGTAAGGCCAAAATTGCTGAAATAGAAGAAGGAAAAGCAGATTTCACCGGAATGTCTATTTCTGAATGTGCCCAACTACTCAAATCAAGTTTAGGTGCGTTACAAGGTCATGATGAGGCCTTGTTTAGTTCGGTCCAATTTAATACCTTAAACGAAGCTAAAAACCAAAAAGATAATTATCTAGAAGTTATCAAATATATATTAAAAGGAAAATCAGAGAGCAATCAGAAAATTGCTTATTGCTTGTTGACCCTATTAAACAAAGTGAGCAAAAAAAAGGAAGCTACTCAGATGGGATCTGAGAATTTAGGCAGAATGTTTGGTCCTAACATTTTTCCATTGATTGATTTAAATGTTCCGAAAGCGGCTATGGAGCAAGCTGAAAAACAAAATACAATTTGCGCGGATTTAATTGACAACGTATCGCAGTTAACTAGACCTAATTTTAATTTGTTAAGTACACATTATGAGGCTCAAGTAAATAATCGATCAGAAAATAGATATCACTTCTTCGAGGCAAAAGGGGAGAAATTAGGTGGTATTTATACACAGTTTAAAGGTGATCATTTAAAAAGCCGAATTTTGTTGAATTTTAAAAAACAACTTGAAAAAACAACCTTAGATAATTTGGAGCAAACCATAGAGAGGTTAACTAAAACGAAAGAATATGAGGTTCTTGCTACAAGCCAAGGGTTTACAACTTGGATTTTAGGACGTGACACCTCTTCGGTAATTGCTTTCAGAGAGATGGTCGCTGAACGAAAAAGCGATCTGGAGTTTGAACAATCTTTGCAAATGAAATAAAACTTGTTTTGTTTTTTAGTTCGAGTAGTATTTCTTTATAAAGTTTAGCCCCCAGTGCAGCATTGCGGAACTCGGGAATTTAGGAGACCTAAATTTTCCGGTTCCGCTGTGCAGCACCTAGGCTACTTAAAACCAACCAATGAAGTGTATTATTTATCTATGCTCGATGTGATTAACCTTGATTTTGATTACCAGGAGCAGCCTCTTTTAAAGAAGGTAGCTTTTCATTTGCCATCAGGTGGGTTAATTCATCTACGAGGGAGAAATGGTGCTGGTAAGACGACCTTACTGAAATTAATAGCCGGTTTATATCATCCGCATTACGGTGAAATTCAATTTTTTGGTCAAAATATTGATCACGATCGAGCGGCTTATCAACGCCAAGTATGTTTTGTAGGTCACAAAACAGGGATTAATCCTAACTTGACGTTAAAAGAAAATTGTTTTTTTGATCTTCATTATCCTTCCACCTTTTTGCCTGGTATGAAGAAAGATAAATTTATCTCTTTAGAAGAGTTGGCTGCAATTTTTAAACTGGAACATCATCTTAATACCCCCTGTGGCTTATTATCTGCAGGACAGCGTAGACAAGCAGGATTGCTACGCTTGTGGTTTTCAAAGGTCAAATTGTGGCTACTAGATGAGCCTTTAGTGGCACTGGATGATAAGTCAATAGTTAGAATTATGGATAAAATAGCCGCGCATCGGAAGCAGGGTGGTTCCGTTATATTGACTTCGCACCAACAATTACCACTCAGCTCCTCTGATTATGAGGAGTATTCTTTATGATTTCAGCTTTTGCTTTATTTACTAACCAATGCAAGCGTGAGCTGCTTATTCAAGTACGACAAATTCGTTTTTTAGTCAATTCATGCTTATTTTTATTAATTTTTCTGTTTATGTTTCCTCTCACCGTGAAGCCAGAAGTTACCTTGCTTAGGACTATAGCTCCTGGTATGGTTTGGATGGCAATACTTTTCTCGTTACTGCTCTCAGCAGAGCGTTTATTTCAGCAAGATTACGAGCATGGCGTAATTGAACAATGGATTGTATCCGGTCTTTCATTACCTTTATTGATTAGTGCAAAAGTAATTGCGCACTGGTTATTCAATTTACTCCCTTTACTTGTTTTATGCCCTTTAATTGCTTTATTGTTTTCATTGACCGCATGGGAAACAGAAGTTCTTGCGCTGACTATTATTTGTGGAACCCCCGCTTTGCTTTTTCTTTGTGCCTTGGCAGCTGCCTTTGGTGTTGGAGTCAATCAAAAAGGTCTTTTAATGGCTTTGATTTTATTACCATTAACCTTGCCCTTACTTATTTTTGGAAGTGGAACTTTAAATATTGCCATGCAAGGACTGCCCATAAGTGCCTATTTGGCCTTATTATTAGCAATGTCTGTGATGGCTACGGGTTTTTTACCCTATGCAATAGCCGGTGTTATGCGTATCAGTCACATTGAATAGGTCTGTTTCCCTTTCTACTAGCTTGCCCAAACTGTCCCGATTTTCTGCGTTCCGATGCTCACATACTTTATGTATGCTGCGCTTCAGTAGTCGCAAATCGAGCCATTTGGGCTCAAGCTAGCGAAAGGGAAACAGACCGTAAGTGTTTGCGAATAGGTGGATACGTGATAAAATCCGGTTTTTTTGATTTCAATTATTCCTATGTGGAAATTATTATACCAACTGGCTTCGCCTAAGTTATTTTATAGTTTTACTGGACGTCTCACTCCAATCTTAGCAGTGGGTGCTTTAGTAACGTTACTTGTTGGTATTATTTGGGGATTGGTATTTACACCGCCTGATTATCAACAAGGCGATGCATTTCGAATTATCTATGTCCATGTTCCCAGTGCATTTTTGTCCATGATGCTTTACGCCTGGATGGGATTTTTAGCGGTATTGCTTTTGGTGTGGCGTATTAAAATCGCCGGTCTTTTAATTAATATTGTGGCCCAAATTGGTCTTAGTATGGCTTTTCTGGCGCTGGTCACCGGAAGTATTTGGGGGAAACCCATGTGGGGCGCTTGGTGGGTTTGGGATGCTCGTTTAACGTCTGAATTGATCCTTTTATTGCTTTATGCTGCGATTTTAGCAACTCATTATGCTATTAAAAACAAAGAAGATGGTGACAAAATTATTGCCATCTTAACCTTAGTTGGAATTATTGACTTACCAATTATTCATTATTCCGTTTATTGGTGGAATACCTTACACCAAGGATCTACTTTATCAGTTTTTGCCAAACCTAAAATTGATGGGAGCATGTTATATCCTTTATTGATAACCATAGCTGGATTTTTTTTATATTGTCTGTGGATTATTTTAGAGAAAGCACGTCAAGAATTGTTAATTAGGGAAAAAAGACAAGCTTGGGTCAAGGTTCAGTTTGAAGGGGAAGTTAAATGAATCAATTTTTAGAATGGTTGGCAATGGGGGGGTATTCCATCTATGTCTGGCCTGCTTATGGTTTGGTTTGTGTTGTTTTAGTAATGAATTTATTAGGTATGAAATGGAAAGGAAAACAAACACGTCAAAAATTACAACAATGGTTTAAGCGATAAAAATGACTCCAGTACGCAGACGCAAGATAAAGATTCTCGCATTTAGCTTGTCTATTTTATCCATTGCTGCGGCGTTGGTTCTATATGCTTTAAGGCAAAATATCAGCCTGTTTTATGCTCCAACCCAAGTTGTAGCAGGGGAAGCACCAAAACAACATACAATTCGAGTAGGGGGTATGGTAGAGAAAGGTTCCATCGTCCGTTCGAAAAATAGTTTGAATGTAACGTTTAAAATAACTGATTTTGATCAAACAATTACCGTAACTTATATGGGAATTCTTCCTGATTTGTTTCGAGAGGGGCAGGGGGTAGTTGCTGAAGGGCAGCTGCTTGATAATCAACATTTTCGTGCCTCACAAGTATTGGCGAAACATGATGCAAATTATATGCCGCCGGAAGTGAAAGCCGCTTTATCTAAAAAGGTACACTCATGATTGCAGAATTAGGGGTTTTTTCTTTAATTTTGGCTTTACTTTCTTCCATAATGCTTGCATTGGTTCCGCTTGCAGGGTTGCAATTAAAACGCAGTAACTGGATGGACGCTGCAGGCATTTATGTGGTTTCCCAGTTTTTCTTTATTGCCTTGTCTTATTTGTTCCTTACTCTTTGTTTTTTAAAGAATGATTTTTCAGTAATTTATGTACTTAGTAATTCCAGTATTTCCTTACCTTGGTTTTACAAACTTTGCGCTGTTTGGGGTGGGCATGAGGGTTCTATGCTGTTATGGGTCGGCATTCTTAGTTTTTGGATGTTACTTGTAGCCTTTTGCAGTACAGGACTCGACAAGGCGATGCGGACTCGCGTTTTAGTAGTTCTTGGATGGCTTAGTATAGGTTTTATTTTGTTTTTACTAACCACCTCCAATCCTTTTTTACGTCAATTTCAAGTTTTAGATACTCAGGGCCGTGATTTAAACCCTCTGTTACAAGACCCCGGATTTTTATTTCATCCACCCATGTTGTATATGGGCTATGTTGGTTTTTCAGTTGCTTTTGCTTTTGCTATTGCAGCACTTTGGGCTGGAAAGGTAGAAACCAGTTGGTCCAAATGGACTAGGCCCTGGACTCTAGCTGCCTGGTGTTGTTTAACTGCAGGGATTACTTTAGGAAGTTGGTGGGCCTATCGTGAATTAGGCTGGGGAGGGTGGTGGTTTTGGGACCCAGTAGAGAATGCTTCGTTTATGCCTTGGCTAGTAGGAACTGCTTTATTGCATTCTTTGGCAGTTACGGAGCAACGTCAACAATTTAAAGCGTGGACTATGTTGTTGGCAATTGCAGCATTTTCTTTAAGTTTAATTGGTACTTTTCTGGTACGTTCCGGTGTTCTCACCTCAGTTCATGCCTTTGCTGTAGATCCACAGCGTGGATTATACATTTTAGGTTTTTTAATATTTGTTATTGGCGGATCTTTATTATTGTTTCTCTTTAGAGCACAAAATTTGCAGTCAGGCAGTAACCCAAGTCCTTTTTCGAGAGAAAGTGCTTTGTTATTAAATAACGTTTTTTTAGTGGTAATTATGCTTACTGTTTTAATGGGAACAGTATATCCGCTGCTTGTTGAAGGATTAGGACTGGGTAAATTATCTGTAGGCGCTCCTTATTTTAATGCGGTTTTTGTTCCATTGATGATTCCTCTTTTGTTATTGATGGGAATTGGTATTCATTTAAGATGGAATAGTGATCGTTGGCGAGATGTGTTAAAGAAACTTTGGAAAACTGCATTTCTCAGTGTTTTATTTCCTTTCGTTTTATTGCTTACTACTTCCAGAGAATTTGACATTGCTGCCTTTATGGGTTTAAGTCTGGCTTCCTGGGTGATTTTAAGCACGATTCAAGCGGCTTACAAACGGATTTACGAGCGTGGCTTATTTCAGGTAGGGCAAGCTTATTGGGGAATGATTCTAGCGCATTTAGGTGTGGCTACTACGGTAATTGGTATAGCAGTGTCCACAGCGTATGGCGTGCAAGATGATGTGCAAATGGAGCCAGGGAAAAAGGTTAGCCTGCAAGGTTATTCTATCGAGTTTGTGCAGCAAGAGTCATTATCAGGCCCTAACTATAAAGGAACCAAAGCGCAATTTAAAATAAATTATCAAGGTAGGACGAAGATGATTTATCCTGAGAAAAGGCTGTACACAATAGGGCAAATGCCTATGACTGAATCGGCAATTGATGTAACACCTTTTAGAGATATTTACATTGCCCTCGGTGAACCATTAACGAGTGATTCATGGTCGGTAAGACTCTATTATAAACCTTTAATCCGCTGGATTTGGGCAGGTGGATTCATGATTTTAGCGGGTGGCTTTTTTGCATTGACTGACAGACGATATTATCAAAAAAGACAGTCGGTTGTGGGTGCTGTACAGGAGTTAAAAGCATGAAAAAAATAGGATGGAAGGTTATTCCAATTGCTCTTTTTTTGCTGCTATGTGTTTTCCTTTGGCGCGGTTTATCTCTAAACCCACACGAGCTACCTTCAGTTCAGCTGGGAAAGGCATTGCCTGAGTTTAGTTTACCCCAATTGCAGGATCCGAATTCCTTTTTTAATTCAAATCAATTACGCGATCAGGTACTTTTGTTAAATGTTTGGGCCAGTTGGTGCGCGGCTTGTATTGATGAGCAGGTGTTTATGTTGCAACTGGCGCGTGAAGGAATACCCATTTATGGGTTAAATTATAAAGACAAAGCAAATGATGCACTCCGATGGTTAGAGCAATGGGGAAATCCCTATAAGCTCATTATCCAGGACCAAGATGGAAAGGTTGCGATTGATTTGGGAGTTTATGGGGCACCGGAGACTTTTGTGGTGGATAAGAAAGGAGTCATTCGCTATCGACATGCAGGAGTTTTGACTCAAGAAGTCTGGTTAAAAGAGGTTTTACCTTTGATAAAACAATTGGAGCAGACATCATGAGAATAGACAAAATTTTGTTTGGATTGTTACTTTTTTTATGCTCATCTATTTGGGCAAACAGCACTTATCCTTTGGATTCAGCTCAAAAGGAAGCTCAGTTTAACCATCTACTCAAAGATTTGCGGTGCCTGGTTTGTCAAAATCAAGACTTGGCTGACTCCAATGCTGAATTAGCCAAAGACCTGCGTGCTCAAGTGTATCAAATGGTTAAACAAGGTAAAAGTGATAGTGAAATTAGTGATTACCTAACTGCTCGTTATGGTGATTTTATCCTATTCAAACCACCTGTTAAGTCGGTAACTTTTTTACTGTGGTTTGGACCTCTTTTATTTTTATTATTAGGGTTTGTTATTTTTTGGCGAACTTGTTTTAGAACCCGAGAGAAGAAGCATACTTCACTTGAACTAGGTTAGTGAGTCATGGGATTGGGCTCTCGCGAACCCAGGTACTGTTTAAAATTAGTGAGTTTCTTATGAATGAATGGTGGTTATTGGGATTATTAGCAGGTCTAGCAGGACTGGCCTGTATGATTATAATTTATCCATTCAGACGTCATTTTATAACGGGTTTGTTGTTGGTTCCGGTTATATTTTTGGTGGCATTTATTGGATATTATTATTGGGGTGGATTTGGTGGATGGCAAAAATACATTCAACATCGGAACGCTCAGGAACAAGCTAAAAAAATGCTGGAATCAGTTAAAAGCCCGCAAGAGTTAATCGATAAATTACGCGCAAAATTGGATGATACTCCTAAGAGTGCTAAAGGATGGTATCTATTGGGACGTTTGTATAATAGCCAAGATAAACGGCAAAACGCTGTAGAGGCTTTTTCGAAAGCATATCAATTTTATCCAGATGATGAACAATATGCCGTCAATTATGCACATAGCTTGTGGGTTCTGAATAACCAACAATTTACCGAACAAATTACCGAAATATTTAGTCGATTATTAAAAAATAATCCAAATCAGCCAGATGCACTAGCTATGCTTGCGATGGATGCTTTTGTGAGTCATGCTTATGAGGATGCAATTAATTATTGGCAACGTTTATTAAAACTGGCGCCAGAACAATCAGAAGAAGCGAATGCAATTCGAAAAGCCATTGCTAAAGCTGAAGAGCATATTAGATTACGATAAATGCCAAAATAAATTAAGACCTAAACCTGTCATTTGAAAAAACTTCATTAGAGTCATTCGGAAGTACGTTGGTAACGAAAACACGTCCTTCCGAAAAGAACAAAAAATTACATACATTAATAATCTGTTCTTTAAGATATGAAACCCTTCCTAATTGTAATGCAATTAATTTTAAATCTGCTAGTCTATAAGTAGGCATCGGAATTTTAAGGAGAAAATGATGTATAAGAGGGTATTATTTGCTACTGACTTTGATGAAGTTGGTATTATAGCAGCGCATAAAGCAAAAAAAATTGCTGATGAAAATGGCGCTGATTTGATATTAGTTCATGTCGTAGAACCCATTCCTGCATATGCATATCCTGGTTTTGCCGGATTTGCTGAGGTTGAATTATCCATTCGTGAGCAAGCCGAAAAAGAACTCAATGAATTGGGTGAAAAGTTGGGGGTTGATGCAAAACACCGATTTATTGAATTTGGTTCCACCAAAAATGAAATTTTAAGAGTTGCGCATGAGCGACATATCGATTTGATTGTTACCGGAAGTCATGGAAAACATGGGCTTTCATTATTATTAGGTTCAACAGCAAACTCAATTTTGCATGGAGCTCAATGTGATGTATTGATTGTCCGCTCTATTCATCCAGAAAAATCATAAGAATAGTACCAGAGCAGCAAAGCGAATCCAGAGAATAATTTCCATTAGGAACCTAGGTTACGCTTTGTTTGCCCCAAATTTGCAGGGAATTCTAATAGTTTCTTTTCAATCTTTTAATTTCTCAACTGGACAGAAAACAAGTATACTACTTGCATTCGAGTTACACGATTGAATTATTATGAAATTGTTGCGCGGGATTCAACATTTTTCTGCTTTTGATAAAGGTGTGGTAGCTACTATTGGTAACTTTGATGGCGTGCATTTAGGTCATCAAAATCTTATTAGGACTTTAAGAAATAAAGCAAATGACTTAAAGTTACCTTTAGTTCTTATTCTATTTGAACCACAGCCTAGAGAATATTTCCAACAGGAAAAAGCGCCTGCACGACTCTCCAGTTTAAGAGAAAAATTAGAGGTTTTAGGCTCATGTCAGATTGACTATGTATACTGTTTAAAATTTAATAGTGTATTAGCGGAAACATCTGCGACTGATTTTGCACGCACCTATTTGTTTTCTACACTCCATGTAAAATATTTGCTCATAGGTGAAGATTTTCGTTTTGGTAAAAATAGAGAAGGTGATGTGCGCTTATTGAAAGAGCTCAGTTCTCAGTATGCCTGCGATGTGAATATTTATTCAAATTTTTGTATTAATGAAAACCGAATCAGCTCCACTCGAATTAGAACAGCATTACAGCATGGTGAGTTGAATACAGCTACCAAATACCTGGGTAGACCTTATAGTATTTGTGGGCGTGTGTTACATGGAGATGGACGAGGGCGTCAGTGGGGAATCCCTACTGCCAATCTGGCTCTGAACCGATACTCGTTACCTTTACAGGGGGTATTTGCAGTTCAGGTTCGAATTGCTAACCAAATAGTATATGGTGTTGCTAATGTGGGACGTCGTCCTACAGTAGATGGCAGTAAGAATATTTTGGAAGTGCATTTATTCGATTTTGATCAGTCTATCTATGGTGAATTATTGCAAGTGTTTTTCTTGCACAAATTGCGTGATGAGGTTAAATTCACTTCGGTGGATGCTTTAATTGCGCAGATATATGATGATATTGCGGTGGCGAAAGAATTCCTCAAGAATTGTAATGAACTACCCCTATATCAAAGCTAGGTTTAGATTTAGTGCAGGTTAAATAAAAAATATTTTGGCCCAATGATGATGTGCGGTTTTTTTAAAATGTTTTTTATATAACATGCATCAAATGAGAGCTATTCTGATACGGGGTGAATAGTCACCAAAAGTTTAACGATTTTGCAGAGCGAATTTCTTATGGCAGAATATAAAGATACATTGAATCTTCCCAATACTTCATTTCCGATGAAGGCAAGTCTAGCTACTCGAGAGCCTGAGGTTTTGGCTGATTGGCAGGCAAAAAAAATATATGAAAAAATTCGTAAAGCCCGTTCCGGAAGTAAGCGCTTCATTCTGCATGATGGTCCTCCTTATGCGAATGGTCACTTACACTGCGGTCATGCCTTAAATAAAATACTTAAAGATATTATCGTTAAATCCAAATCGCTTAGCGGGTATGATGCACCCTTTGTTCCTGGATGGGACTGTCACGGGTTACCTATTGAGCTTAATGTAGAGAAAAAGATAGGCCGAGTTGGGGATAAGGTATCTGCTAGAGAGTTTCGTGCCAAATGCCGTGAATATGCAGCGAGCCAAATTGATATTCAACGCGATGAATTTCAAAGACTTGGGGTTTTTGGTGATTGGTATAATCCTTATGTCACTATGGATTTTCGCTATGAAGCCAATATTGTTCGTGCATTAGGTCTTATGATTAAAAACGGTCATTTGCAACAAGGTTTTAAACCGGTACATTGGTGTATTGATTGTGGTTCTGCTTTAGCGGAAGCGGAAGTCGACTATGATGAGAAAACTTCTCCATCGATTGATGTCACTTTTTTTGCAGTAAATCCTGAAGAGTTTATTCATTTGTTTCCAGGAAAGGCAGAAATAAAACCACTGGGCCTTCCTATTTGGACAACAACCCCATGGAGTTTACCTGCTAATGAAGCGGTATGTTTGCATCCCGCAATCGACTATTCTTTAGTAGATACGGGTGATGCATATTGGATACTTGCTACTGATTTGGTTGAATCAGCGATGGCTCGTTATGGAATGACGCAATATACCGTTCGTGGCGCGGTAAAAGGAAAGGTATTTGAACATTTGAAATTGAAACATCCTCTATATAATCGTTTTGTCCCTGTGGTATTAGGTGAGCACGTAACTACTGAATCCGGCACAGGAAGTGTTCATACAGCACCTGCTCATGGACCAGATGATTACTTAGTTGGTAAAGCCTATAATTTGCCGTTAATTAATCCAGTTAAAGGAAATGGTTGTTTTGCTGATGATGTAGAACTGTTTGCGGGTCTGTCTGTTTTAAAGGCTAATGATACTATTTTGAATGCTTTAGCGGAACATGGTGTGCTTTTAGCTAAAGAAAATATTAGACATAGTTACCCCCATTGCTGGCGGCATAAATCACCGATGATTTTCTTGGCCACGCCTCAATGGTTTATCTCTATGGATAAAAGCCAATTAAGAGAACATATTCTCAAAGAAATCGATAAAGTAACTTGGGTTCCTGATTGGGGTAAGGCTCGAATTAGCAATATGGTTGAAAATAGACCTGATTGGTGTATATCAAGGCAAAGAGCATGGGGTACACCTATGCCTTTATTTGTACATAGCTCGACGCGTGAATTGCATCCTGATACATTAGAGCTTATCGAAAAAGTAGCCTTGCTTATTGAAAAATCCGGGATCGATGCCTGGTTCGAAATGGATATAAAAGAATTACTTGGAAAGGATGCTGAGTTTTATGAAAAAATTAATGACACTATGGACGTGTGGTTTGACTCCGGAGTAACCCATTTTTCTGTTCTAAAGCAAAATGAGGCTTTGGCTTTCCCTGCAGATATTTATTTTGAAGGTTCGGATCAACATCGCGGCTGGTTTAACTCTTCGTTAACCACTTCCGTAGCAATGTATGGTGTGGCTCCTTATAAAACCGTATTGACTCATGGATATACCGTGGATGCTGAAGGTAAAAAGCTTTCTAAATCCAAAGGAAACTATGTTGCTTTAGATAAATTAGTCAATCAACACGGTGCTGATATTTTACGTTTATGGGTGGCGTCTACAGATTATCGACATGAAGTGAGCATTTCAGATGAAATTATAAAGAGAAATGCAGATGCTTATCGCAGAATTCGTAATACGGCCCGCTTTTTGCTTGCGAATTTATTTGATTTTGATCCAACCAAGGATTGTGTACATGTCAAAGATCTTCTGGAATTGGATAAATGGGCATTAAAACGAACTCAGCTCTTGCAAGATGAAATTATAGAAGCCTATGAAAACTATCAATTCCATATTATTTATCAGAAGATTCATAATTTCTGTGCGGTAGATATGGGAAGCTTTTATCTGGATTTAATTAAGGACAGACAATATACCACCGCAAAAGAAAGCAAAGCCCGACGGTCTTGTCAAACTGCTATGTACCACATTATTAGGGCCTTTACTCTTTGGATAGCTCCCATATTATCCTTTACAGCTGAGGAGATAAGCCGCTATATACCGGGTTATAAACAAGAATCAGTCTTTACGGAGCTTTGGTATGATGCTTGGCCAAAGATTGATGATGTGAACATGACGGATTGGGAAGAACTGCATGTAATTCGCGACGAAGTTAATAAAGCTTTGGAAGAAACACGTCAAAGGGGCGAAATCGGTTCCGCTTTAGCTGCCGAGGTAAATTTATATGCGGATAACAAAGTATTCCCTAAACTGACTCGTTTGGGCGAGGAATTGCGCTTTTTATTAATTACATCAGATGCAGCAGTACAACCCATGGATTCAGCTCCTGCTGGGCTGTCTGCCACAGCCTATGGTTTTGCGATTGCGGTTTCAGCAAGTGCCCATGAAAAATGTGCTCGTTGCTGGCATAGACGACCTGATGTGGGACAAGATGCGCAACATCCTGAGCTCTGTTTACGTTGTGTCAGTAATATCAGTGGGCAAGAGGAAAAGAGACAATTTATATGAAAAAATGGCCATGGTTTATATTAAGTCTTTTTGTAGTTATTTGTGATCAAGTAAGTAAATACTTGGTGGAGTTTTTTTTAACACCCTATAAACCATTAGCTGTTTTCCCAATGTTTAACCTTACTTTGGCTTATAACTCCGGCGCAGCATTTAGTTTTTTAAGCGGCGCTGGAAATTGGCATCGATGGTTTTTTGCCAGTTTCAGTTTAATTGTGAGCGGTATTCTAGCTATTTGGTTATATCGTACTGCAAGTCAGGCAAAGTTACTTTTGGCTGGAATAAGTCTTATTTTAGGGGGGGCGATAGGTAATTTGTTCGACAGAGCCTACCATGGTTATGTCATTGACTTTATAGATGTATATTACAAACATCATCATTTTGCTACTTTTAATATAGCAGATAGCGCGATTTGTATTGGGGCTGGATTTTTTATTTTGGATTTATTAATTAATAAAAGTAATTAATTAAATTCTATGTGGGTTTAACTATTGGTATTTCTTCTATGTAATCCTCACTTAAAACTTTTAAGGCTTCTTTTTTTAGTTCTTTAAAGTGAGTTGAAAGTTCTTTTTCTTGTTTTGGTTCATTTGTAATGCCCAATGCTCCTATCATTTTATTTAAACACTCATCAGGTGTTTTTTCATTTAGAGCATCCTTTAACTCATCAAACATTGTTTTATAAGAAGAGGAAAATATGGATAATAATATATGGCCCCACGTATTTTCTTTATCATGGATAAATTTGGAGACCAGTTCGATTACATTCGATTTTTGATGATCAAACGCTAGGGCTATTTGATTAAGACTTAATTGAAGTCCAAGTACATTTGACTGCGCTCTAATTATAGAGTGCTCCAAAGTAGCGATTTTTAGAGCTATTGGCAAGTCAACGGGTAAAGGTTGAGAAGTCTGGTTCAACTTAATACTTGCTGCATTTAGATATAATCTAAACATTCCTTCTAAGCGCGAACAATCCATGTTCTTCTTCAATAGTTGGATTTTTTCATGAATGCTTTTGAAGCTTTGAACCATTTTCCTTTGTTTTTCAAGCTCTTTGCTCAATTCCTCAATATCCGTATTTATCTTAGCGAATGTATTAGTTGATCTATGTTTTATAACATTAACGTATTCATCTGCTAAGAAGTCAATTTTAGCTGGTTTTAACATCGCCAAGTTTTTTAACTCTTCTTCTATATTGTTAATGAGCTGAGAAGAGGCGGGAGCTTCCAAAATTAATTTTTGCTTTTCAAGCTTAGAGTGAATTATGCGAAGTGGTTGTAAAACCGCATCGCATTTTTTATACAACAATTCTAAAGAAATGGTATGGCTTGGTATGCCCCCCATAAATTGGGGAATCCCCCAACTTCCTGTCCATAATATTGCCGTGACTTGTTCTCGATAAGAGCCATATTGGTATTTAAAATATTCATTCCATCCAGCCTTTTCATTTTCCGGTATCTCCAGATCGAATAAAAGTTGATTGAATTTTTCTGGGGTATCATAGTGCTTCCAAAATTGACTCATGAGTTCCTGGTTTCTTTCCAAAGGCACATTCTCTAAGAATTGGTGTAATTTAGCTACTCGATTAAAATGTTGTTGCGGAAAGCTATCGATATTTTGTTGAATTTGACCTTGTTGTATTTTTAAACTGTTTAATTCCTGCTTAAATTGTGTGTATAAATTATCTTCTTCTGAAAGAATTTCCTTTGATGGGTTAAGTACTGGAACAGTATTTTTTCTGACCTCTAATCGGTTTTTTAGTTCGTTAAATTTACTAATCAAATGATCCTTTATGAACCCCATTTCCTCCTTAAATCTGCTTGGGGTTAGGCGTGAACCTAATAATTTTTCCTCAAGTGCGCTTATAGAAGAATAAAGTGCCAAAATATTATCATGCTTAGACAGTTCCACTCGATCGGTATCATATTTTAGAATCCAGCTTTTTAATCCATTTAAAATATCATCTATAGCTTCATTATTAAGTGTTATACCGAATCCTATTGAACCAAATCCATTGACCCATCCATTGCTTAGCCCAGAGAGGAGCTTATCGATAGGGGCAATTTCAGGATGATCTTGGGGTAAATCTCGTTTTCGTTCGAGTGCTAAAGCTGCTAGGGAAAAAATTAAAGTCCAACTACGCTTTTGGTTGCTGTCTTTTTCAATTTCGGCAGACATCCTACCGGTTTTTTCTTTCATTTCTTTGGTAATATAATCTAATTGCTGTGCAAGAGGAATTGTTTTGCATTGATGAATAAAACCAATAAATGCTTTTTCTATGCCTCGTTTGTAATTGTCAAACGCAGGATCAATTTTAGTTTTTCCGTTATAGGTAGTGAGAGTTGCTATTGTTTGGTCTAATAGAGCGGTATCAATCATGCCAAGCCTATAATCAGTTTGATTAAGCACTATTATAGGCTTGGAAGATTAAGGAAAAATTAGGCTCGGTATAATAACGAAATAAAATTTAAATTCCTAACATGACCTTAAGCCAAAATACTTGTTGTGAGCGCATTGAGCTGTTTTATATCAGGGTCATGTATACTTACCGCTGCTACAGAGGGTAAATTAAGAAAATGTTCTGCTTCTTCCCATTCAATTTCCGCTGGAAATAGTTTTAAGTGAGGAAGACACTTATTCAATAGTGTACAAAAAGCTAAGTCAGCCGGGAAGGGACGGACGTGTCCAAGTCCAAGACTCATCACTGCCATGGCTTCGGAAATTGTTGCAACCCCTGGCAAATAGTTGAATGAGTAAACATTTGCGGTTTGTGCAATTTCAGGTAGATACCCAGGGCTGGTCGCAAAATGTACGCCTGCCTGATAGCAGTTTTCAAGTTGTTGCGTATCGATTACACCACCGGCACCGATTTTAAGGGAGGGGCAGCGGGTGACTGCCTGGGCTAATAATTTTTGATCTGTTGAATTAATTTCAACTAAATCGAAACCGGCTGCTTTAATTTGTTCTAACCGTTCAAACAAAAAATTGTCTACATCCAGTGATATAATTACAGATTGCTTTCCCAGTAACTTATCTAAGATCATGGTGAGTCCTACGGTGATGTATTTTTTTAGTAAACTTTGGTTAAGTCACAAAGTTTAATGTTAGAAGAGTTAGTTTGTGTTGGCAAGTATATTTGCGATTCTTATTTGAAGAAATTAGGGTAATTCATTAGTTATTCAAGAAAGCAATCTTGGACCCCGAGGATTTAAATATGAACTCTCGGAGTCTAAGCTACGGAAATTGTTTAGGTGCTCGGTGTTGTATTAAATGGAGAAAGGGGTTGGGTCTGATCACGCTGCGCCACTGGGCTTTCTTCTGAAGTCACATTGGGCTTATAAGCTTCTTCAAATTTGGCCATATGTTTTAAGAAACTATTCATCGCTACCTCTGGAACAGGTGCTCTTTCCAACATACCCATAAGTTTTCGTTTTAGAGCTTCAGGATTAAACTTATCCAATTCATTTTTTTTGTCTTCTGGTAAATTTTTCTTTGCTTCATCGGTAAGAAACTTATCTACTTCTTTTTGTGCTCTGGGATCTTGTATTGTTTTAACTTTTGAAAACATAAATCCCCATGTAGGTTTGGGTTCATTACTGATAGTTTGAACAAATGCAGCAGCATTAAAAACTGGTTGTGGGGATGCAGTTGGGGTCGACGATATTTTAGATTGAGTATCAGTTGGAGTGGATGTAGCCCCTAAGCCATAACTTGCACCCGTGATTGTGGACCCTGGTGGCTGCATAGCTAAGTCAGGAGAAGATGTTAATGCTTGTTTCGCATTTGCGCGAGCGGCTTGCATCGAAGTAATATGGTTTTTAACCATTAATTGTTCTGCTTTGTTTACCACTAGTTTTGAACGGGTTTCATCCTTTCGGGAAGCATTTTGTTCGACTTCTTGTTTTTTTACGTGTTGAACTACATTTTTTACACTCATTATCTCGGGTTTTGCATTTTCAAAGCGTGCTTGCGCTTCGGCTAACTTGAATGAATCATTTTTGACGTCATCCCACTTTTCTCCTTTATTAAGAAGATAAAATTCACCGTTGTGCTTCACAAGCCCCGGGGCTTGATCTTTAGGCAGAGCAAACAATGCTTTGTCATAAGTAACGCCTTCTGAATTTAAGTCTGCGTCAAAAAATACTTTTTCATTCCCCACTTTGGATTTTATGTCCTTTAGGCTGGCTAGTTGGAGGTTCAATGCATTTTGTTGATCCAATATCTTTCGCGCTTCTTTTTCATTGCCTTTATCTAATTCTTCAAATACATGCTCCGTCAATCTATCTATTTGTCTTTCAAGTGAGCTAATTTCTCTATCGAGCATTTCTGGATTTTTTTCGAAGGTTGGGGCCGATTTATCATAGGCGTTCAGAACGTTATTGTAAGTTGTATGCTTTGCCTCAATGGCTAAACTTTCTTCTTCAAGCCTATTTAACTCTTCGTTAAGGGCTTTTTCTTGTGTTTTAAGATTTTTTTGCTGTTCTTGATAACTTCTAATTGAGCTATCGTAGCCCTCTAAAGTATCCTTAAGTGCACTGTTCTGCTCAGAGGTCTTTTTCTTCTGAGGAGTTTGCTCGCTGGGTTTTAAAGCTTTCTCCTGTTGCATCTCAATTAACTCATTTTGAGCTTTTTGTGCTTCAGCCTCTTCTGAGAGTAGCAGATGGAATAGAAAACCTTTTTTACGCTCCTCCATCAGGATGTCTTCTTGTATTTGAAGTTGCCGCTCTTCTTCAATAGCTCGCTCATGAGCTAACTCAGAACCAATTTCATGAATTACTGTTTCTCCAGCAGGGGATAATAAGAAGATCTTTATATCTTCAGGATTATGTAAACCGAATTGGCTCAGATCAATGGTAGAAGGATTAGGATCCGCGTCCTTAGATGAAAAAGTAAGCTCTCCACTGGTTATTTTAGATTGTATGGAGGCATCCAGTTTTTCACTTAAAAGTGCGAACTCATCTGAGGTTAGGAATTCTGTTAGGTTTTCTTTTGCAATCGACATAGATCTTTATCCTGTTGCACCATAGTATAATTATATACAAAATCGTTCAATAAATCACCAGAAATGAGTGGTACTAGAGTGAGCATGCTAAATACTATAGCTGATTGTTTCATTTTGAGAAGAGCCTTCTGAATTACTTTTCGATTTTTTTACTGCCAATATAGGGGGATGATGAGAAATGGTTTGAGAATGCTTTTCGCTAAATTGCGATTCACTGCTTTTGCTCAAGAGCGTTTGTAATAAACAGTGGCTGTTTGAATGTGGAATTAATTCATAACGTCTAGGGTCACTGGAATAATATTTTCCATCCTCTAAGGTTGTGTGTAATTTTAAATCTTCTTTTGCAAATGCCCAATAATATAGATGACCACGTTGACTTTCTATAAATGATAACAAAGTTTGTTTCAACATACTGGCTTGATCATCGATCCAGTTGCAAATCGAGGTGGTTCCTTTTGCACTCGTGCTAAACAAAAATCCAAAAGAATGATCCCAGGCTTCGCCAATAGCACAGATAATATTACCTACAGAATAGGCAAGAATACGCGTTATAGGGTCTAAAATACTAAATGCGATGCGAGCCGAGAAAGAAATAAAATCAAAAATAGGCAATAAAATAAGATTTTTTATTAATTGTGATAGTGGAATGCATAGAGCACAAATCACATTAATGCCGAAATTGAACAATGGATTATCAGAAAAATGACCAAATGGCCAAGTGAAACCATAAAGTGGTGATAATCTAAAATTAGCCATTAAATTATCTGAATGTGGTCTTGCTGCAAAGGAAAGGAATAAGTCTCCTATATCACTGATATTTCCTAGAATAGCAAGCATTTTAGTTAGTAGATTTGTAATACCACGAAAGGGTACATGAATAAAAAGAGCACTGACTTCGATAATTGGAATGGTGAGAAGCGCTAAAATAAAATCAGTAGAGGCTGCAAGAACCTGTTTGCTGACTTTCTTAATAAGGATTCCACTTTTTCGCCAGCCTTTAAGAAAACCATTATAGAATCCATAATAGTAACCTTCAAAAAAAGGAGCGATACTCAGCTTCCCTAAAGTGACAACACTCTTAAATAGCCATTTACAGGTGCCAAGAAACCAATCCTCGCCAGGATGCATAATCGTATCATAAATAGCTGCGCCACCCTTTCCGCCTAAAGCGGCATAATTGGTGTAAGGAAAATCTCCCATTTCACGTCCCAAGGAAGGAATTACTTTAGTTAAACCATAACCAAGGCTAAGTGCTAATGAGGCAATAATCGCAATTTCTGCCGGATCTTCTTTGAGTATTTTGAATGCTTCCACAAAAAATTTATCCAAATTTCCACCCGCCACGACGCTTTGCCAATAAGTCATCGATGCAGAAATGGCTTCAGAGATTGTGCCATGACTCATCCAGTGAGCAAGTTTTTGTGTCGGTTCAATTCCCGCAATTAAACCGTGTAAGTGCAATTTAGTTAAAATTGATTTAAGGAACTCGGGAGCAAGTACTGCTCCACCTCCATAAGCATAAGCTGCAATTGCTAAAGTACCGATCAATGGATTTTGCTCGCTCACATCAATAAAAAAACTGGCGATATGGCGTATTATCTCTAAAATTCGATGAAAGGGATTGTCATAACAGTGGGGACTTGGTGGATGATTGGGCCGGGCAATGATATAAGGACTGTTGCTAATCTGCTCTTTAATAAATTCTTCTAAAGTTTGGCCATTCGCTAACAGGCCTTTATTTTCCAATGCTGAGCTTAGAGAATCCCTTGATTTGCTATTTTTGCTTTCCTTTTTATACCCATCTAATTTTGGGATGTGGGTTTTATGAATGTGGTTGAAAAAATCATCACGCAGATCATGGATAATAAAGTGACGCATGCTTTTATAGAATTTATAGAAAAACCGAGGTATACGCGAAATAAATGCATTAAGTCTCAGGCTAACACGTTCTGGTAAGTAGAGATGACGTTTACTGATTTGTCCTAAAGTGTATAGATCATGTCCTTCGGGCAGGGGGTAGAAAAGTCCATCATGAACAAAATAGCGTAATTGCATTATTTTGTTCTCTTGTCTAATAAGGATAAGCTCTTCCTTAGCAATAATTATCCAACTACCATGGGGCAGTTTACTGATTCTTTTTTTTGCTTTTTTTTTGGTATCAGCAATTATTGGTTGGCTTTCGCTCTTAGTATATTTGCTGATTAGGGTTGGTAAATCGAGGTAACCTTTTTGTATAAACCCTTGTAAGCTATAGTAGGGGGTGATCTTTGTTATGGTTAGGCCATCTAATCGTTGTTGTATTTCTGTCTTGTGTTCTGGTTTTTTATCTATTGCCAGATAATTGATCCAATCTTGGCCATCTCGCCATAATTTATTCAAAAAAGCTGCAAGTTGTGCAATTCGATTTGCAGGAATATTACTCAATGCAGGTGCCGGAGATAATTTGTAATAGGAACAAATAGCTTTTAATGCAGCATCTAAATCTTTACTATCGTGTCCTATGTGGAGCTCGCTATCCCAGACAAGGCATGGTTGTTTTGCTTCTTGTTTTTTTACGACATCACTAAAATCCATTTGATCGAGGCGTGATACAGCATAGACACGATTAAAGGAGTAATGTTGGGCTGTTTTATGGGCTTCGTAAAGAAGGTTTCCTAAGGTGCCTTCGGATATCAGCGGGGAAATTGCTAACAAACGATTTTGATTGGAACAGTGGCCAATAATTTTAATCACTTGTTTTCTTAATGCTTCCTGACCTTCATGATCCTGACTCGCTAATCGTCGCTCCGTTTTTAATAATTTTTTTAACGCTTTAATGCATTCATTAGCAAGCTGTAATTTTTTTTCTTGTACCGAACTTAAGGGCTGGCTGTAGCTTTCTGAACGTATGCGGTAACGATGAACTTTGCTAATAACATTGGCTACTAATGAACAAGGTCGATCGCCGGGAAGCAGTTGGATCACCTCTGACTTATAGGTAAATAACATGAGCTGCACTGTTTTTTTATTATGATTGGCAATTAATCGCAGTCTATCTCCTCCTGGAAGAAGATATTCCATATTGTAATGACCGTATAAAACAGCTCCTGCTTCGTTACTAAATAGGCTTCCTGTTATGGTTGGCAGTGCTTGATGACTAAAGGGTGTAATGGCTAAGGGAACGATAAGCTGAGTGTGGCCTTTCGATGTTACAAAATTAGACATTGGAACTATCCGTTGTTCACATACTGCACAGGATACTTGGTTTTTTAGTGAAATATCAAGTGGAAATGCTTCAAATCTGGAAATTTTATGGTGTGACTGATAGAATGTTTTAAAAATAAACAGGAATAAATTTTAATGATTAGTTATTGTGGTTATATCGCTTTAGTTGGCAGGCCTAATGTGGGTAAATCAACCCTTCTTAATTGTATTATGCAGCAAAAAGTGAGCATTACCTCAAGAAAGCCACAAACAACTCGGCATAGTATCTTAGGGATACGTACTGAAGGTGAATACCAATTTGTTTATGTAGATACTCCTGGAATTCACCAAGGAAGTAAAAAAGCAATGAATCGTATGATGAATAAAACTGCGATTAGTGTATTGCGTGATGTGGATGTGATTGCTTTTTTAGTTGATGGAACGCATTGGCAAGACGAAGATGAATACGTTTTGAATTTAGTAAAACAAGCCAAAGTACCCTGTGTTTTAGTGGTAAATAAAGTGGATAAAATTGATGATAAAAGTCAGTTGTTACCATGGATAGAACAAATAAGTCAAAAACATGAATTTGCAGCAATCATCCCTATATCTGCAAAAACAGGGGTACAGGTGGATGAATTGCAAGAAAAATTACAGAATTATTTGCCTGAGGGGCCTCATTTATTTCCAGATGATCAATTAACTGATCGGCCTATAAAATTTTTATGTGCGGAATTGTTGCGGGAAAAAATTTTCCGCTTTTGCGGACAAGAATTACCTTATTCTGTTACCGTAGATATTGAATCTTTTAAGGATGAAGGCACTCTCGTGCGTATTCATGCATTGATTCTTGTGGATAAAGATAATCACAAACGAATGATCATTGGTGATAAGGGACAAAAGCTAAAAGAAATGGCAACGAATGCACGCGTGGACATGGAAAAACTATTAGGTAAGAAAGTATTCTTACAGTGCTGGTGTAAGGTAAAATCAGGCTGGTCGGATGACGAGCGTATATTAAAACAATTAGGTTATGACAACTAGGACAATAGCAGCTTGGGTTTTACACAAAAAATGGTCTGGGGATACCAGTGCTCAAGTCAGTTTTTTTACACGCGAGCTTGGAGTGATTCAATGTCTTTATAAGGGCGGACGTACCCCTAAAAAACAAGCCCTGTTACAACCTTTTACTTCGTTATGGATCAATCTTGCGGAACGTCGTGAGCGATATTATGTACAAACTACTGAAAGTACTTCCCCATCACTCCAGCTTACAGGCAGCTCGCTTTTTGCAGGTTTATATTTAAACGAAATTCTTTACTATGCCCTCAGTCGCAATTCTTCTGACTCGGCATTATTTGATGCTTATTTATTTACTTTAAATGCCCTTACATTAGCAAAGGAACGATTAGTCATTGAAGCGTTATTAAGACGTTTTGAGTGGACTTTACTGCATGCATGTGGTTATTCCTTTTCATTAACCCAGGAAGCGCGAACAACAAATTTGATTGTCCCTGATTCGTATTATCAATTTGTTGCTGGCGAAGGTTTTATTCGCGACAGCAGAGGAATTTCAGGTGCGCATATTCTTGCCTTGGCACAAGATAACTTAAATGAGGCTCCTTACCTTAAATCAGCAAAAATAATTATGCGTCAAGCAATCGATCATCTTCTGGGTGGACGCGAAATTAAAACAAGGGCTTTGTATCTTGCTGAGTGAAAAGAACTGGGCAAGCAGGTGAATGAATTCACGGAAATATTCCTGACTTAAACTGATGTAACGAAGATATATGTTCTAAGCAACTTGAGTTTAGGTCAGAATGGACTTTATACTCTTTATTTTATGTGTAAGGTGTAGAATGAATAAGCCAATACTATTGGGTGTTAATATTGATCATATAGCTACAGTACGTCAAGCACGTGGTACCCGTTATCCTGATCCTGTTCAAGCGGCTATTGATGCAGAAGAAGCGGGTGCGGATGGCATTACTCTGCATATGAGAGAAGATCTAAGACATATCCAAGCGCGTGATGTACGTTTGATCAAAGAAGTTTTGCAAACACGAATGAATCTTGAATTGGCAGTTACGGATGCCATGCTTGATTTTGCTGAAGAAATTTCACCCGAGCATACGTGTTTGGTCCCGGAAAAACGTGAGGAATTAACTACAGAAGGGGGACTGGATGTAATATTGCACCAAAAATCAGTAGACCGTGCTGTACGACGTTTGCAATCTATGGGTAGTGAAGTATCTTTATTTATTGACCCAGATCGTGAACAGATTAAGGCTGCAGCAGATATTGGTGCTCCTGTTATTGAATTGCACACCGGTTGTTATGCTGATGCTACTGATGTGGAACAGCAACAGTATGAATTATCGAGAATACAACACGCTGCGGAATATGCAGCGAGTTTAAATTTGATTGTCAATGCCGGCCATGGTCTCAATTATCATAATGTGCAACCTATAGCGTCTATTAAAGAATTACATGAACTTAACATAGGCCATGCAATTATTGCCCGAGCTTTATTTTGTGGTATGAAAGAGGCGGTAAGACACATGCGTCAACTAATGCAGGAAGCAAGACTTTATGTCAACATCTGACGTGATTGTTATTCGTATTACCGGAGACTCAGGCGATGGGGTGCAATTGGTGGGAGAACAACTCACCATTAGCGCGGCACTTACCGGCCGAGATGTGCGGACCCTACCTGATTTTCCTGCTGAAATTCGAGCGCCAGCGGGTACTGTAGCGGGAGTTTCTGGTTTCCAACTGGCGATGGCCGAGCATGCTATATTCACCGCAGGTGAGTCGCTTGATGTGCTTGTTGCATTAAATCCAGCCGCATTAAAAAACTCCTTGCAACATCTGAACCAAGGCGGTTTGTTGATTATTAATGAAGACAGTTATCAAGAAAAGGATTGGCAAAAGGCGGGAATGGATAAGAGTTTTCTAGACAATTGTGCCGAACATTATCAAATTGTTTCATTTCCTTTAATCACCCAGACTCTACAGGCCGTGTCTTCGCTGGAATTAACTAAACCGCAAGCCACCAAAACCAAAAATTTTTATGTTTTAGGTTTGGTTTTGTGGTTATTTGATTTGCACACTACCGCATGCGAGTCGTTTATAGCTAAAAAATTCAAAGCAAACGCTGTTGTTGCTAAAGCCAATCAATTGGCTTTATTGGCGGGATATAATTATGCAATGACTTTAGAATTAACTCGCCGCGATTATATGCTAGGTGAAGTGAATCGAGATGTGGGGGATTATCGGCAAATTACAGGGGTCGAGGCAGTGGGATTAGCACTCGCAACACTTGCTACGTCGACACAAATACCGACCTTAGTTTCGGGATATCCAATTACTCCTTCTTCAGCAATCCTGCATGAATGTGCCCGCTTATCTGATTTTGGAGTACAACTTCTGCAAGCAGAAGATGAAATTGCTGCAATTTGTGCTTGTATTGGCGCTGCATATGGCGGGAGGTTGGCTTTAACTACAACCTCCGGTCCTGGATTGGATCTAAAAAGTGAAAGTTTGGGTTTGGCTGTAGTTGCTGAATTACCTTTGGTTTTGCTTGATGTCCAACGGGCTGGAGCTTCGACGGGTTTACCTACGAAAACAAGTCAAAGTGACTTGCGACAAGCACTTTATGGACGTCATGGTGAAGCGCCTTTGCCGGTGCTAGCAGCACAATCCGCAGCCGATTGTTTTTATACGACTTTAGAAGCATTTTATTTAGCCATTAAATTCATGACTCCTGTAATTGTTCTATTGGATGCTTATCTGGCAAATGCTGCTGAGCCGTGGAAAATCCCAGATGTATCTTCTTTAAAATTACCTCAAGTTGAATTTAACCGTTTTCCAAAACCGTTTACTCGGGATGAGTTTTTGAGTCGTAGTTGGAATAAGCCCGGTACTCCAGGATACATTCATCAATTGGGGGGCTTAGAAAAACAAGGTGAAGAGGGACGGGTAAGCTATGATGCTGAGAATCACCAAAAAATGGTTCATTTACGTCAGCAGAAAATCGATGGAATCGCACAAGAGTATGCCCCGTTGACAATTGAAGGGGATGCTAATGCAACCCTCATTTTAATTGGCTGGGGTAGTACCTATGGCAGTTTAAAATCAGCGGTGCAGCAATGTTTGGCAGAAGGGTTGGCGATTGCTTACGTGCATTTACGTCATCTGAATCCTTTGCCGAATGATTTAGGCGCTATTTTGAAAAAATACGATAGGGTATTCGTCGCAGAATTAAACTCTGGACAATTATGCCAAATTATTCGTGCCCGTTATTTGGTTGATGCTCGTGCAATCAGTCAATCGAATGGTCAGCCTTTTACCGTCAGTCATCTGGTGAACACTATAAAATCGGAAGCCAACTATGAACAACAACTATAAACGTGAAGATTTTGCCAATGCAAATGAGGTTCGCTGGTGTCCAGGCTGTGGTGATTATGCAATTTTAATGGCCCTGCAAAAAATATTACCTGAGTTAGGCTTACCACCAGAACAGCATGTGTTTATTTCCGGAATAGGTTGTGCGGGCCGCTTGCCTTATTATATGAATACGTATGGTTTTCATACTATTCATGGTCGAGCAACTGCGGTGGCAACGGGGTTAAAAGCGTTAAGGGATGATCTGTGCGTTTGGGTCATTACTGGAGATGGGGATGCTTTAAGTATTGGAGGCAATCATCTGATCCATATTTTACGACGTAATGTAAACGTAAATATTTTATTATTTAATAATCAAGTATATGGTTTAACTAAAGGACAGTTCTCTCCCACATCACAAAAGGGCCAAGTAACGAAAACCTCGCCCAAAGGGGTAGTTAATGAACCTGTGAATCCGCTTACTTTAGCCCTAGCAGCGGGGGCTAGTTTTATAGCTCGTGGAGTAGATAAGGATCCCGTTCATTTGGGTTCAATATTAAAGAAAGCACAGGAACACCAAGGCTGTTCTTTTGTTGAAATTTATCAAGATTGTAATATTTTCAATCATGGTGCTTTTGATGAGTTTGCGCTGAAAAGTAATCGTGCCGAGAATACAGTCCTATTAGAAGAAGGGCAACCTTTAGTTTATGGTGCGCAAAAAGAGAAAGCTTTGCATGTAGAAGCAGAAGAGTTCGCTCGTGTTTCAGCAGAAGAAACTGGTCTTTATCGACATGACCCAACTAGCTTCGCCGCGGCGATACGACTCGCTTCCCTATCTTTTCCTGAGTATCCCGTTCCTTTGGGGATTTATTATCAAAAAACTCGAGATGTGTTTGCTCTTCCTCAAGAAGTCAAAAAGACTGTAAATGACTTACCGGAACTATTCAGGGCAAAAGCTACTTGGCAACAAAGTTAAATAGAGTGCTACGAGTATTAACGTCCTGAAATATCCACTAGTGAGCACGGAACCTATCCACCAGTGGATATTCCACCCCAAAAAAAATCCCGGCAAAAACGAACCGGGATTTAGGTAGAGGAGAACGATAACTAGTCGCGGCCTGAAAATGCACTTAGTATATTAAGCAAGCTGACGAACAAGTTATAAATTGATACAAAAAGACCTACTGTAGCGGAAATGTAATTCGTTTCACCTTCATGAATAATTGCACTTGTTTGCATGAGAATTAATCCAGAAGAAATAAGTATAAAAACGGCTGAAATGGCTAATTGTAGCGCCGGAATTTGAATGAAAATTCCTGCTATCATTGCCAATAAAGCAACCATTACACCAACAAAAAGAAACCCACCTAGGAAGCTAAAGTCTTTCTTAGTAGTTAATGCATACCCAGAGAGTGCGAAGAAAATAATTCCAGTACCACCCAGAGCGGTTGCAATTATTTGTGGACCATTAGAAAAATGGCTGATATAAAAGTTCAGCACAGGACCTAAGGTATAACCCAAAAAGCCCGTGAAGGCAAAAACGCTTACGAGTCCCCAAACGCTATTTCGTAACGCTTGAGTCAAAAACATTAACCCATAAACACCAACTATCATCAGAAGAGGATTCATTGGGCGTGCGCCGCTTGTAAGCGATAAAACGGCCATAAATGCACTGAACAAAAATGTCAAACCGAGTAATAAATAAGTATTACGCAGTACCTTATTGCTTGAGAGTGCAGACTCATTGCTTCGAGTCAGAATAGTGACATTATTTCGGTTCATTGTTTAGAGCTCCTCTATATTTATATTTAGTTTAGCATATCTATGGATGAGTTTCCCATATTTCAAGTTTAAAACGAATTATTTTTGTTTTGAGGTTCTACAGTACTATAGTAGTATTATAAATAAATTTTGAATAGAGCGTGTAGGCAAGATTATTATCTTAGGGCAATCCAATAAGTTATGAAATATGGGTCGTTTGCTAAGGTGGATACCCAATACTGGCAGGGCATATTGATAATTTAAGAATAGATCCCAGGATGACAAAAATTCTTAACTTAATGATCGCGATCCTTTAGGATCCAGTTACCAGAATACGCGGAAAATCTCGACATTTTTGATGTCATAAATTTTAGGATTTATTATGGCACGAGCAGCATTAGTACAAATGGTTTCCTCAGCAGGAGTTGCTGATAACTTACACCAAGTCGAACAATTAATGATTCAAGCTCGTGAAGAGCAAGCTGAACTTGTACTCTTGCCTGAGAATTTTGCATTTATGGGACTTCATGAAGAAGATAAATTGCAAGTTGGTGAAAGATTTGGCGTGGGAGCTATACAACAAAAAATCAGCCAATTGGCAAAAAAATTAGGGTTATGGGTAATTGCGGGGACTATTCCTCTTAAAAGTTCAGGATCCAAAGTACGTGCCAGTTGCCTAGTGTATGATAATCAAGGTAAATGTGTAGCACGCTATGATAAGATTCATTTATTTGATGTAAACGTCTCACCAACTGAAGCATATCAGGAGTCAATGTCCATTGAACGCGGGCACCAACTGGCTCTTGTTGACACTCCAGTTGGAAAAATAGGATTAACGGTTTGTTATGATCTACGTTTTCCTGAACTCTACCAGCAGCTAATGTTGCAAGGAGCGCAAGTTTTTACGGTTCCTTCTGCCTTTACAGCTCTAACTGGCCTTGCACACTGGGAGGTATTATTGCGAGCCAGAGCCATTGAAAATTTATGTTATGTCTTAGCAGCAAATCAAGGGGGGCGTCATGAAAATGGACGAACCACTTTTGGTCATAGCATGATTGTTGACCCTTGGGGGAAAATCCTCACTCAAAAAGAAACGGGTACCGGAGTGGTGACAGCAGATATTGATTTACAAAACCAAAAGGAAATACGTCGAAAATTTCCCTGTATCGATCATCATGTATTAAACTTATAGGTAGATACTATGTTTTTGATCGCAAAACCAAGAGACACTATTTTTATTTATTAAGGTAATTAAATGACAGAAGCCCTTACTACAGCAAAAAAGATTTTACTAGCTCCTGCAGCACTGGATGAAACGGGTATAGAAAAATTATTCAAAACAATGATGAATCATCATATTGATGATGCCGATCTTTATTTTCAAAGTTGCAGTTATGAATCTTGGTATTTGGAAGATTCAGTAGTGAAAAGCGGGAGCTACTCCTTAGATCGAGGCGTAGGAATTCGCGCCGTTAGCGGTGATAAAACAGGATTTGCTTATTGTGATGATATTTTATTACCTTCGATGTTGCGAGCTGCTGATGCAGCCCGTTCTATTGCACTGACTGGTTCTAAACCAATTCAAGCCATTCAAGTAAAAGGAGCGGCTGTAAGTCGTTATCAAGGTTTAAATCCAATTGAAGGCATGAGTAAGCAAGAAAAAATTGCTTTGTTAGAAGCGATTGATAAAGAAGCGCGTAGTATTGATCCTCGTGTAATTCAGGTTAACGCTTCATTAAGTGGTTGCTATGAAGTTGTTATGGTGGCTGGAATGAATGGCCAAATGATTGCTGATGTCAGACCCCTAGTGAGTATTAATGTAAGCGTTATTGTAGAGGACAAAAATGGACGAAGGGAGTCAGCACGCTCTGGTGGGGGTGGGAGAGTACCTTATTCCTATTTTTATGAAAAAGAAAATGCCTTGAGTTATGCTCGAGAGGCAGTGCGCGAAGCCTTGATTAATCTGGGAGCACAACCTGCACCAGCTGGGACAATGCCAGTGGTTTTGGGCCCGGGTTGGCCGGGTGTTTTATTACATGAAGCTGTAGGACACGGTTTGGAAGGAGATTTCAATCGTAAAGGATTATCGGCATTTTCTGGCCGTATTGGACAACAAGTTGCAGCTCCAGGAGTTACGGTAGTTGATGACGGAACTTTAAAAGACAGACGTGGTTCTATAACTATTGATGACGAGGGCACTCCTTCACAATGCACTACGTTGATTGAAAATGGTATTTTGGTGAATTACATGCAAGATAAGTTAAATGCCAAATTGATGGGTATGAAGTCTACAGGTAATTGCCGTCGTGAATCTTATGCCCATGTACCTATGCCTAGGATGACGAATACTTACATGTTGGCAGGACACCATGATCCTGAAGAAATTATTCGTTCAGTAAAACGTGGTTTATACGCGGTCAATTTTGGGGGGGGACAAGTTGATATTACCTCAGGCCAATTTGTATTTTCTGCCAGCGAAGCATATCTCATTGAGAATGGAAAAATCACTGCGCCAGTTAAAGGAGCCACACTTATTGGTAATGGTCCAGATGTGATGAAAAAAATCAGTATGATTGGTAATGATTTGGGGTTGGATCGAGGAATAGGGGTTTGCGGTAAAGAAGGGCAATCTGTTCCGGTTGGAGTAGGTCAACCTACTTTGAAAATCGATGCTTTGACAGTCGGTGGAACAAGTTAATTTGGATAGGGTAACCTGGGTGAATCGAAACCGAACCTGGTTTTGTCTTAGAGAAGGGCTCCTGGGTTCAGCTATGCTTTCACCCAGGATTTAAAGATCTAAAACTTAACCTCTTAAACCAGCTGGAATTCTAACACTGATGGAATTGTTCGATTGGGCTTGTACTGTGCCTCCCATACCATTAGTCACAGTATAAGCTACGGTAAATCTTGGATCCGCAGGATTATTGCTTTGATAACTACAAATGATGTTTCCTGAGGCACTGTTATAAGTCACTGAATCATTAAAATAGTTTATTAAATTAGCGGGAACATCTTGAACCGATCCATTAGAACGGAAGTATACTTGTAGTGTTTGAGATAATACATATTCCACACCATAACCACCAATATAGTTTCCAAAATGGGTTACAGCAGTGGGTCCTTGAGTCGCCGGACAGTAGACATTAATATCATAGGCAGTGGGATCCGCCATTGCGATTCCAGGAATAAAACTAGAAATCAATAATAATGAGCTTAAAGAGAAATTCTTAATCATAATAGTTCCTTCTATTTAATTAAAAGCGATGACAGGCGATTAGATTGTTAATTGATTGAGTTGTATTTGTCAATGAAAAGATCAAAAGTTTCTTTCAAAGTCATTCAATCGAAAATCCAATTTTTTGAGGTTATTCTAGGAGTTCTCAAAATATTATCTTTTTTACCGTTTATTACACGCCTTAGGCCTTGTTCTCGCCAGCTAATTTATTAAGCAGAGAGTTTATCTCGAAAATACGTTCCTCTGAAGAAGTACTGTCTAGGTTAAAACGTAAGCGCTGGGGTCCTTCCATTTGATATCTTTTGGCATGTACTTGAATTAAATGAATCAATATGCCTGGATCAATAGAAGGTTTTTCGCTAAATTCCAGCTTACCTTGCTGGGCTCCCGCACTGATTTTTTGAATACCCATTTGTGCAGCTTTTAATTTTAATTCGGTAATCAATAATAAGTGTTTAACTTGTGGTGGTAATAATCCAAATCGGTCAATCAATTCGATTTGTAAATCATGCAATTGCTCTTTAGTTTTTGCATTTGCAATCCGTTTATACATAATGAGGCGGTTGTGAATATCAGGAATGTATTCCTCAGGAATAATAGCGCTGATTCGTAAATCGATCTCAGGTCCTTGGTGCATTGGCGCAGATAACTCGGGTGTTTTTCCTTCTTTTAAATCATGGACTGCTTTATCAAGCAGCTCCATAAATAAATTAAATCCAATTGCTTGCATGTTCCCACTTTGTTCTTCTCCTAAAAGCTCACCTGCTCCGCGAATTTCCATATCATGGGTTGCCAGGGTGAATCCTGCGCCTAAATCTTCTAATGATACAATCGCTTCTAAACGTTTGACTGCATCAGCGGTTAATACTTTTTCATGGGGAGTAAGTAAGTAGGCATAGGCCTGATGATGCGATCGACCAACTCGTCCACGTAACTGATGTAATTGGGCTAAACCAAACTTATCAGCACGATCAATAATAATTGTATTGGCTGTAGGAATATCAATACCCGTTTCAATGATTGTGGTGCAGACTAATACATTAAAACGATGGTGATAAAAATCAGACATTACCCGTTCTAACTCACGTTCTCGCATTTGTCCATGTGCGCTGCGGATTTTGGCTTCTGGAACTAGAGTTTGCAAATCCTGACACACACGTTCGATTGTTTCTACATTGTTATGCAGGAAAAAAACCTGACCGCCTCTAAGAATTTCTCTTAAAATGGCTTCACGAATGGTTGGATCTTTTTTCTCCTGCCAGAACGTTTTAATTGCAAGGCGTTTGGCCGGAGGGGTTGTCATCAGAGAAATATCTCTAATTCCAGCCATAGCCATATTCAGCGTTCTTGGAATTGGAGTAGCAGTCATGGATAAAATATCCACATGAGTCCGCAACGCTTTAATGTGTTCTTTTTGTTTGACTCCAAAACGATGTTCCTCATCAATAATCAAAAGTCCTAAATTTTTAAAAGAAATATTACTTTGGAATAATTTATGGGTTCCTATGACTATATCAACTGTTCCTGATTTCAAGCCAGTAAGAACTGCTTCCGTTTCTTTATTGGAACGAAAACGTGAAAGTAATTCGATATTGATGGGGAAATCAGCAAATCGATCGCGGAATGATTCGAAATGTTGCCCGGCCAAAAGAGTTGTTGGCGCTAGAATGCAGACTTGTTTATTACTTTGTACTGCAACAAAAGCAGCTCTCATCGCTACTTCGGTTTTACCAAAACCTACATCCCCACAAATTAAACGATCCATAGGTCTTGGGGATTCCATGTCTTTTATAATTTGCTCAATTGCGCGTAATTGATCAGGTGTCTCTGTAAAGGGGAAGGCGCTGGCAAATTTTACATATTCATTATGATCTATTTGATATTGATATCCTGGTTGAGCCTCTCTTTTGGCGTAGAGATCTAATAATTCGATCGCTACATCATGGATTTTTTCGACCGCCTTTTTCTTTTCCTTTTGCCATTGATCCGAACCTAATTTGTGCAAGGGTGCATGTTCACTATCCACACCTGTGTAGCGGCTAATAAGGTGGAGTGAAGTAACCGGGACATAAATTTTGTCCTCACCCGCATAAGTAAGAACTAAAAATTCACTTGCAAATCCGTTGGATTCGATATGTTGCAGTCCCTGATAACGTCCTACTCCAAACTGCAAATGAACTACTGGAGCGCCAACACGTAGTTCTGCCATATCACGGATAATTAAATCGGGATCAATCGTCTTTTGTGTACCCCGTCTTTGAGGTGTACTTTGCTCTCCAAATAATTGAGATTCAACAATGATTGCGATATGGCTTTGATTTAATTCGCATCCATAAATTAGATCTCCAGTGGTGATGTTAAGCGGGGCTGTATCGTTAAGAAAATCCTGCCATGAAGATTGTACTTTAGCGGAAATACCACTTGGTTTTAACAAATCAAGTAGCACTTCTCGTCGGCCGGCACTTTCGACCACAATTAAATAACGCCGGGTGGAATCCGCACAATATGCACGAAGTTGACTTAAAGGTTCTTGGGTTTTCCTATCAATTGGTAATTGTGGGCCGGGTACGATATCAAAATTAACCACAGCACCTTTCTTTTCCGAGGGATTTTGGAATAATCGAAGTTGTTTATACGTATTTGCTTTAGTTAATAATTCAATTGGATTAATGAAACAGGCTGTAGGTGGTAAAATAGGTCTGCTGATATCATATCGTCGTTGCTCAAAGCGCTCATTCAATTCTTGCCAGAATTGTTCTGCATTATTTTGAATGTTTTCAATCAAACAAACCTTGGCATCCTCTGGTAGATAATCAAAAAAGGTAACGGTTTTGTCAAAGAATAAAGGTAGAAAATATTCGATTCCAGAAGGGAACTGACCTTCACTGATCGCTTCATAAATGGGACACTGGCTAGGATTTACCGGAAATAACTCTCTAAAAGCCCGTCGAAAGAGCAGTTGACTTTGTTCATTTAAAGGAAATTCTCGTGCAGGTAGTACATTAATTTCTTTAATTTTTTCTATTGTACGTTGCGTTTCAGTATCGAACTCCCGCAGACTGTCAATCTCATCATCGAAGAGTTCAATTCGGAATGGTAAACCAGAACCCATAGGATAAACGTCGATAATTGAACCGCGTAGGGCAAACTCACCATGTTCAAGAACTTTATTAACACAATGATAACCGGATTGTTGTAACTGGTTACGAAAGGCAGTTAAATCCAGTTTTTGTCCTTCCTTAAGCATTAAGGCATATTGATTTAAAAACTCAGGTGGGCAGAGCCTATGCATTAATGTGCTTGCCGAAGTGATAACAATTGCATTAGTGACTTGTTGAATTCGGCTTAAGGTATATAACCGTTCGGAAATAATGTCTTGATGCGGCGAGAATTGATCGTAAGGAAGTGTTTCCCAATCAGGAAAAAACAATAACTCTTGGGAGGTATTGGCGCCTAGAAAAAAATTCAATTCTGCCTGCAACTGATTTGCGCTGAGATTATCTTGAGCAATCAATAACTTAATACCAGGAGTTTGTTGGCAGTATTCAGCCAATGCCAATGCCAAACTGCTTCCATGGAGTTGTCCCCATATTTGCTTGGCTTGGGTAGGTTGATAGAGCAGGATATTGTTGGACATAGCTTAGGCAAATCAAATTTAAAAGTTAGCAATTATACCTTATGTGTGTTTTTGGTTCATCTTAAAATTACAGTTTATTAAAATGCCAGTGTTTTATTAGTATCGTTTAATGGTTTTAAGTCCAATCATTTATTTTAATATCAAAATGATTTAATAAAGAGATGACTTCAGGAAATGAAAAACGTGCATGTTTAATTCTATTTTCGTTGGGATTGATTAGATAGTTGATGGCATTTGTGAAATCAGCAGAATTTAAATTTGTGTGGAGAAACAGACTGTTCAGTAGGTCGGAATCTACAAAATTTGCATGACATAAATTTGCTTCTCTGAAATCAATATCATGCGCTTTACATTCTTCAATAATCAAATTAGAAAGTTCAAGCCCATAAAAACTGGAATGGCTTAAGTTGCTCCTATAAAAATAAAGTGGACTAGTCAGTTTGACTAAGGGCCAGCTTAATTCCGTCCAGTTTACTCCAATGATTTTTGAGTTTTTAAATGAAACCTCTGAAAATTTACATCCTGGAAATTTTGCCAATGTAAGATCGCAAGATTCAAAATCACAATCAGTGAAGGTTACAGTAGTGAAAATAACGTCAGTAAATTTGCACTGCTTGAACTGACAGTTTTCAAATTTAATCTGTTCAATTCGTGTTTTTTCAATACTAAATTGGGTGAATGTTTGATTAAGATAATTTTTTTCAGTAAATGGGGACGTCATATAACTTTTCTTTTTTAAGCTAATGTTGGATTATACTTGTGTGAAGTGAAGCGATCCCTGGATTGAGAGTTTATTTAGATCGTATCTTCGGGTTAAGCTGCCTTCACCAAGGCTACAAAATTCTAGATCAATTTATGCTTCATTTGTTGTGTCGGTTTCAATGAGTTCCAACTCATCTAATTCGATATCAACTGACTCAATTTTTTGGAAACGTGATGTAATTTTTTTGGCGGACGTATTTACTTCACTGACATCTTGATGTGCCAAATTGATATGTTTGGAGAGTTTGTCCATTCTTTTTTCAAAACGTTGAAAATCATCTGCCAATGCTTGGAGATGTTTTTGAATAATGTGAACTTGTTTACGAGTAGCGTCATCTTTGAGTACCGCTTTAGCTGTGGTAAGTACGGCCATTAACGTGCTTGGGGAAACAAGCCATACTTTTAATCTTTGAGATAATGAAATTAAGTCTGGGTAATTGGCATGTATTTCTGCAAAAATGGATTCCGCAGGAATAAACATCATGGCACCATCGGTAGTTTCATTTGGAATGATGTATTTATCTGCAATGTCTTTAATATGTTTCTGAATGTCTTGTCGAAATTGCTGTTGTAATGATTTTTTTTCGACTGAACCCGTCTCAGTATTAATTAACCGTTGATAGGTTTCCAAAGGAAATTTAGCATCTATTACTACATTACCCGTTGGCTCAGGCAAAAATAAAATACAATCAGCTCGTTTCTGATTACTTAATGTATGTTGCATCGCAAAATGGTTGGGTGGAATCATGTTACTTATGAGTGTTGCCAGTTGTACTTCACCAAAAGCTCCTCGTGCTTTTTTGTCTACTAATACATCTTGTAAACTAACCACATGGCTTGATAATTCAGTGATTTTCTTTTGTGCTTCATCAATGATCGTTAATCGTTTTACTACGTCAATAAAAGTGGACGAAGTTTTTTCAAAGCCTTCAGTTAATTTATGGTTAACTTGTTGCGTTAAGGTATGGAGATGAGTGCGAATTTCTTCTGTAAGTAACTGTAAGTGAGAGGTGAGTGAACTGGCATGTTGTTTAAAGCTATGGCTAATTTGCTCACGAACATCCGTCATTTGTTTTTGGACGGTATCATGGATTAGCTGTTGGGTCATTAATTGTCCTTGGGCAATTTTCTGACTTACATCCAAGTGAACCTGGTGCAGCTGCATGGTAAAAGATTCCATAGTCTTTTCATTACACTGCCGGCTCAGTTTTTTTTGCTGGCTTTGGGTAATCAAAATCCAAATCAAAATTAAAAATTGCAGGGCTAAAGCACATGCTATGCCCTCAAGTAAGGTCATTGAAGATAAAAATTGCATTCATTAGTCCAAAAGTTGACTTAGTTTAATCGTTTGATCGTATTGATAAACTGGTTTTAATTGCCCGTAATCAGTCAGGTGTAAATAACCAACAGAAAGCTGATCCTCTGCTAAATGTGCAGAATTGTCAAAGCTAAATTTAATTATTTGTTTTCCTGGTTCGAGCCATTGTGCACTTTGTGCTGTTTCAATAGGAATATCTATTCCCTTTGAGTTTTTCTTGTATAAAACGCTTTGTAATGCATAACGACTTCCTGTCGCAACTTCTACCGTTGCGGCTAAAGTTAAGGGGTTAGAGGAAATTTTTTTTATACTAACTAGACTGGCAGAAGGTATTGCATAGGAAAACGCAGCTCGGCCAGTGCGATGAAGAGGGCTATTATCACTAAGTTCGCATAATACATCCACATCGATGTACCAATTCACTCCATGAGGATTCACATCAGAAGATAAGACAGCGCTGGCTTGGAATTGATTACGTTTTACCTCTTTTATTTTGAGAGGTATAGTTTGGTTATCAGGACCTACTAGCGTAGCATCTATATCCTCTACTGGATAAGTGGTTACATTATCTTTTAGGGTAATAAGTGCGTTAAATTGAGCTCCATATTGATATTGTAAGGCCGATGGTTCAATTTGGAGATAAATCAATGAGTATTTTTCAAAAACATCAATCAGATAAGTATGTGCTTCATTTGCAGAGTCTGCTGATTTGCTTTTGATTATGAAATTTCCAGCACCTAAATCCGGTTTGATTTGGAGCATGGTCTGATGTGAACCGATTTTTAGCGACTCATCTATAGCCTCATCTTGACTGTAGAGAGAAGAAGCCTCTTTTAAACTAATGAATGAACCGGAGCCACTTTTTAACTCCAATTCAGGCATGGATTTGTTTTTTTCCAAAGGAATAATGCGTATTACAGCCTCTGCAGCTTGAACCGGTAAGTTGACACCCTTTTGCAATTGAGCAGCGGTAACTCGCTGCTGATAACTGTAACTTTTTTGAATGTTGCTTTCTGCTTTATTTAAAGGACTGGCCGCAATCTTCCAATGATCTTGGAGGCTTTCATGAGGTAAGCTATCGCAAATATCACAATCATACGATTTGACTGGAATTTGCGGTAAGTTGTATGCGTTGACCTGTGCGCAACAAAATAAAGACAGAAAAGTAAGAGTAGTTCTCATTTTGCAGCTCCTTTTGAATCTAAGACAGAAATCAATATTTTATCGAGTCCAAAACATGAATGACGACTTTGGTTATGACTCAGTGTCGTTTGATCTTCCGTTTGTTCTTTATCGTAAAACCAAACGGATCCCGCAGCAATTTGGGAACTGCAATTTAAAAAACCATCTGCACAAGAATCCAAATAGATTTTAGCAAGCCTTAAACCGCTATTGAGTAAATAACCGTTACAATAACTGGCTGAAGAAAAAGGGGAGGAGATAACGTTAGTTCCTATCACTGAATCAAAAGGTACGGGCAAGGAGGGACGTTTTTTTGTGCCAAATAAGAGTTCTTCATTATAGATATGCATGTCACCGACACGTTGTTGTTTCACTGCATCGCCTGTATATCCTAATAACCAACTCAAGCTGGCTTCAAAAATTCCTCCGTTGAGAAGCATATCGGCGAGCGGGGTCCCTCCGCTTGAAGGTGCTAATGCGATAATTTTTTTAATTTTTCTTTTTAATAGCATGTATCGTTTATCATAGGTTGGATTAGAGAGAATCCAACGCATTACATTGGCGCCATTGGAATGTGTATAGAGAATTAGAGAGTCAATTTTTTTATGATTTATAAAATCCAATAACTGATTCGCAGTACACCCCGCAACATCTTCCTCCCACATATATTTGCTGTAATCACAATGAACTACATAATAATTTCCAGGATTAGGAAGTGCTTGGGCTATATCTTGAATAAAATCGGTTTTCCAATACCCCCCCTCGGCATCTTCTCGGTGGTCATTTGTTCCATGTATAAAAGCAATACCCAAATTGCCATATTCATGAGACTGAGGAAGAGCATAAGTTATTGCAGAGAATGCAAATAAAAATACTGCGACTAAGATACGTTTAAAATCCATTTTATCACGCCTCGGTTCTTGTTGAATCGATATGTATCTATAGCATATTTTTTAATGATAAACTAATGTTTTAAGATCATTGCTTACCCTTCAGTAAGGTTATAAATTGATGCAAAGCTGGGGGTGAGGGGACATATTTTAGAAGCAATGGCTTCTGGGTTTGAATTATGGATGGAAATGAATGAGTATTGATGAGATTAAGGAACAAATAGCTGAGTTGAAAAATAAAATTAGGAAATATGATTATCATTACTATGTCCTTGATGAGCCATTGGTTCCTGATGCCGAATACGATAGATGTTTTCGCGAATTACACGATTTAGAAACGAAGCATCCTGCATTATTGACGGCGGATTCCCCCACTCAACGTGTGGGGGGTGCTCCTGTAGATGCATTCATGCCGGTTACTCATCGGCAACCGATGTTGTCCCTATCGAACGTATTTACTGAAGAAGAACTGCAAGCCTTTATTAAACGAGTTACCGAAAAACTCGACGAACCCATTCAGCAATTAGTTTTTACTTGTGAACCTAAATTAGATGGCCTCGCTGTTAATCTCACCTATGAAAATGGAACATTGGTTTCTGCTGCAACACGTGGGGATGGAACTACTGGGGAAAATATTACAGCCAATATCAAAACAATCGCTGCGGTTCCTTTGGTTTTAAGAGTGTCCACACCACCTCGTATTATCGAAATACGCGGTGAAGTGTATATGCCGAAAGCAGGCTTTGAAGATTACAATAAAAAAGCTAAAGAGGCTGGCGAAAAAGTTTTTGCTAATCCTCGTAATGCTGCAGCAGGTAGTCTACGGCAATTGAATCCTGCAGTGACAGCAAGTAGGCCTTTAGCTATTTATTGCTATGGAATAGGAGCTTGCGAAGGGTACAGCTTACCGAACACGCATTGGGAGCAATTGCAATTACTAAAAGAGTTTGGTTTTAGAGTCTCTTTGGATACCAAAAAAGAGATAGGTATTAAAGGGTGTTTGGATTATTACCATAATATATTAGCCAAACGTGATCAACTTCCCTTTGAAATTGATGGGGTTGTTTATAAGATTGACAGTATTCCTTTGCAACAACAACTTGGCTTTATTTCAAGAGCACCTCGATTTGCTTGCGCCCATAAATTTCCTGCCTCCGAAGAGATGACGCAACTTTTAGCTGTTGATTTCCAAGTAGGAAGAACTGGCGCTTTAACTCCTGTGGCACGTTTGGCACCGGTTAATGTGGCAGGCGTAACTGTAAGTAATGCAACATTACATAATATGGATGAAATTATTAGAAAAGATATCCGTATTGGTGACAGTGTTATTATTCGTCGTGCTGGCGATGTGATTCCTGAAGTGGTTTCTGTTGTTCTAGAAAAACGCCCTGCACATACCAAAGAGATTGAGTTACCTAAAACATGTCCTGTATGTGGTTCTGAAGTGGTGCGTGAGGAAGGTGAAGCGGTTGCTCGTTGTGTTGGTGGGTTATTCTGTAAGGCTCAATTGAAACGAATGATGTGGCATTTTGCTTCTCGTAAGGCCATGTATATAGAGGGATTGGGAGCTGTACTTATAGAACAGTTGGTGGATGAGGGAATTGTGCGTCATTTACCGGATCTGTACAGGCTTGATGTTAATACCCTGTCAAATCTTCCCCGTATGGGAGAGAAGTCAGCCAAAAATTTATTAGATGCTTTAGAGCAAAGTAAGAAAACAACCCTTAGTCGATTTCTTTATGCTCTTGGAATTCGTGAAATCGGTGAGGCGAGTGCGCGGATGTTGGCAGAGCATTTTGGAGATATTGATGCTATCTCTAAAGCAACAGAAGAAGAGTTGATGAATTTGCAAGATATGGGTCCTGTCGGTGCTTTTAATGTGGTCCATTTTTTCGCTCAAGATCACAACCGCAAAGTTATCGAACATTTATTAGCCCTTGGAGTTCATTGGCCAAAGCTGGAGAAGAAGATAGTCAATAAAGAACATCTTTTATTTGGCAAAACAGTTGTTTTAACCGGAACTTTAAGTACTATGGGTCGCGAAGAAGCTAAAACAAAATTGTTAGCTTTAGGAGCTAAAGTAAGCGGTAGTGTCTCTGCTAAAACAGATTACGTGATTGCTGGAAGCGAAGCTGGGTCCAAATTGGATAAAGCAAATGATTTGGGTATTGATGTTTTGGATGAAGAGCAATTTCTGGAAATGTTGGATAGTTAGAAGTTATCGCTGCGATGAGAGGAGGTTTTGGGTCTGCTGAAGTAAATGGCGAGGTTCGCTCATTTTCTTCTTTGGGGAAAAAGATTTTTTGAGCACTGGTTTGTCGTCCTTGAGACGCCTTTATATAAGGATATTTTTTTGAATCGTATACGGCGAATGGTTCTGATTGTACTGCTTTTAAAAAGCTTTAGCTTCGCTTATGCTTGGCCTTGGGTTTTAAATAATCCCTATCCACAAGTGCAATCAAAAGAAAATATCTATTATTCATCCTTTTCCGAACAGCCTAAAACTCTGGATCCCGCACTCTCTTATTCAACGAATGAGTCTATTTTTATTGCCCAAATATATGAACCTTTGTTGCAGTATGATTATTTACAAAGGCCGTATCAATTAATTCCATTAATAGCTACTGAAATGCCACAGTTAAGGTACCTGGATGCGCAAGGTAATCCATTGCCTGAAAACAGTCAGCAAATTCCTACTTTTAGCGTTTATACGATACATATTAAAAAAGGAATTTATTACCAGCCTCATCCTGCTTTCGCTAAAGATGATAAGGGCATATACCGTTATCATCATATAACAACGGAATATTTAGATGATAAAGGAATTAATCAATTGTCTGATTTTAAGCATACTGGGACAAGGGAATTGATTGTTGATGATTATATATATCAAATAAAACGTTTGGCGAATCCGCAATTAAGCTCTCCGATTTACGGTTTAATGAATGATTATATTGTGGGCTTTGCGGAATACGGGCAAAGCCTACCTAAAAATAATAAATTCATTGATCTGCGTAATTACCCTTTAAAGGGACTTAAAAAAATAGATGACTACTCGTTTGAGATCACGTTAAAGGGAGAATATACTCAATTCCAATTTTGGTTGGCTATGAGTTTTTTTTCCCCCATACCCTGGGAAGCGGACTTTTTTTATTCCCAACCAGGAATGCTGGACAATAACATCACTTTGAGCTGGTTTCCTGTAGGCACAGGTCCTTTTATGTTGGTAAAAAATAATCCCAATCGAAGTATGGTTTTACAAAAAAATCCAAATTTTCACGAAGATTATCATCCAAGCATGGGTTCAGATGAAGATAGAAAATTGGGATATTTGGTTAATGCGGGTAAACGCTTACCTTTTATTGAAAAGGCAGTTTTTACACTCGAAAAGGAATCCATTCCCCGATGGAATAAATTTTTGCAAGGTTACTATGATAATTCTGTTGTAGGTGCGGATAGTTTTGATCAAGCAATTCATACGAATCGATATGGCAAAGCAGAACTATCTCTTGAGATGCAAAAAAAACACATGTATCTTACGGAAGAGTTACAGCCTTCTACCTACTATATGGGCTTTAATATGCTTGATAAAGTAGTAGGTGGTTCAAGTGAACGAGCCCGAAAGTTAAGAAGGGCCATTTCAATCGCGGTAAACTATGAGGAAAATATAGCAATTTTTCATAATGGCCGAGGTATTGCTGCCCAAGGACCCATTCCACCCGGTATTTTTGGTCATAAAAAAGGTAAAGAAGGAATTAACCCCTATGTTTATCAATGGAATAATGGCGATATAGAACGACGTCCTATAAGTGATGCCAAAAAACTCATGGTGGAGGCAGGCTATCCTGATGGAGTGGATCCCGCTACTGGAAATCACTTGATTTTACATTATGATGTAACCACAACAGGAGCCCCTCAGGACAAGTCGCTCTTTGATTGGATGCGTAAACAATTTGCCCAAATAGGCATTGATTTAAATGTTCGTGCGACTTTGTATAATCGTTTTCAAGAGAAAATGCGCACTGGAGATACCCAAATATTTAGTTGGGGGTGGGTGGCAGATTATCCGGATCCTGAAAACTTTCTCTTTCAATTGTATGGTGCCAACGGAAAAGTTAAATTTAGTGGTGAGAATGCCGCAAACTATCAAAATCCTGAATTCGATCGCCTCTTTAATTTAATGAAAAATAGAAAAAATGATGAGACAAGGCAGAAGTATATTGATGAAATGCTGCAAATTGTGCGAAATGATGCGCCATGGGTCTGGGGGATACATCCGGAAGAGTTTGTTTTATCACAAAACTGGGTTACACGAGTGAAACCCAATACTATGTCTTTTGCAACTTTAAAATATATTTCTCTCAATGTGCCTGAACGCAATAAATTGAGATTACTTTGGAATCAACCTATTTTTTGGCCCTTGGGTCTCTTGTTTGTGCTTATTTTAATTCTAGTTCTTCCTTTGGTTATTGCGTATTACAAGAAAGAAAGAAAACCAGCAGAACGGACCTCTATATCATGATCAAATATTTATTTCGTCGAGTAAGTTATTCAATACCTATTCTTTTTGGAATTAATCTCATTACGTTTATTTTATTTTTTATGGTGAATACACCTGATGATATTGCGCGGATGCATTTAGGTCAGAAACATGTGGAGCAGCAAGTAATTGAGGATTGGAAAGCAACGCATGGTTATGATTTACCCTTATTCTACAACGAACAAAAAACAGGCATACAAAAAATACAAGCCACCTTGTTTTTTCAAAAATCCCTGAAGCTTTTTACTTTTGATTTTGGTGTCTCTGATTCTGGACGTGATATTAGTGAGGATATTACCTATAGGATGTGGCCTAGTCTTTCAATCGCAGTCCCTGTTTTACTATTGGATATTGTAGCTAATATTATTGTAGCTATGGCCATGGCTTTTTTTAGGGGGACTTACCTTGATTTAACTGGCGTGGTGCTGTGCATTATTTTAATGTCCATATCCAGTTTGTTTTATATTATTGGTGGCCAATATCTTTTTGGTAAATTATTGCGTCTCGTACCCATTTCAGGCTATGACGGGGGAGTTGATGCGTTGAAGTTTGTTATTTTGCCAGTTACAGTCGCAGTACTTAGTGGTTTGGGGGCTGGTGGTCGATGGTATCGTACTTTATTCTTAGAAGAAATGCACAAAGGCTATGTAAAAACGGCAAGAGCCAAGGGGTTATCTGAGCAAAAAGTAATGTTCAAACATGTATTAAAAAATGCAATGCTACCCATATTAACTGGTATCGTAGTGCTCATTCCTTCACTATTTATGGGTAGCCTAATCTTGGAGTCGTTCTTTGGCGTACCCGGCCTAGGCAGTTATACGATTGACGCGATTCAACAACAAGATTTTGCTATAGTAAGGGCTATGGTGTTTTTGGGCTCAATTCTTTACATTGTTGGGTTGGTATTAACCGACATTTCCTACATGGTGGTCGATCCTCGGGTGAGGTTATCATAAAAAATATAATGATGAGTTTATTTGAGAAGAAAAATGACTTTTGAGTTTCTATGGACTGATAAATGTTTTCTCACCTTATTGGCCTTAAGCGTAGTGGTCATTTTGTTAAGCTTGCGTAAGCAACATATTAGACGTTCTTTTTCCCTCATTTTACATAAGCCCATTGCAGTGAGTGCGGGCATCATTTTATTATTTTTTATTATTATTGGGGTTTTGGATTCCATTCATATTGCCTCGGTACAAAAGGACTCAGAAACTGCGACAACTTTGTTGGATAGGATTCTTGCTCCTATAGATCAGATTTCCGAAAAAACTTATTCTGCACCTTTAGCTTTAACGCAATTCATCAGTGAAACCACCTTAATAAATGGTGTTGTTAAGCAAACTTATCCAACATTAATTTATCCTCGACAGTGGGTTAAAACCGAATCAGAGAAAAATGAGGTTATAAAACGTTCAATTAGAAGTGCATTGAAAAGCAGTATATTAATAGCATTTTTTACTGGAGTAGTTCTGATTTTGTTTCGTTTTGGCCGGGGAATAAAACCTCTTTTTGTTTTAAGTGCTCCCAGCTTAAGTACCCTAATTACTTTTGGTGTCCTGACGTTTTTTGTTGCGCTTGGATATGAGCTTTCAAGAGTATTTCATGTATTAGGCACGGGACAAATTGGCCAAGATATTTTTTATTTTACAATTAAGAGCATCCGCACCGGTTTGGTCATCGGTCTTTTAACCACTTTATTTATGTTGCCCTTGGCCTTATTTTTGGGGGTTATTGCTGGGTATTTTGGTGGTTTTGCAGATGATCTGATTCAATATGTTTATACTACTCTAAGTTCGATTCCGGGTGTTTTATTGATCACCGCCTCAGTTTTATCTTTGCAAGTGTATATAGCCAATCACCCAGAGCAGTTTAGTACCTTGGCGCAGAGCGCAGATGCCCGTTTGTTAGCACTCTGTTTCATTCTAGGCGTGACGAGTTGGACGAGCTTATGTCGGCTTTTGCGAGCAGAGACTTTGAAATTGCGTGAAGTGGATTATGTTCAAGCAGCACGTGCCTTAGGCTCTAATTGGTTTACCATTATTCGCAAACATTTACTGCCAAATGTAATGCATATTGTAGTAATTACCTTGGTTTTGGATTTTAGTTTTCTAGTCATGGCTGAGGCATTACTTTCTTATGTGGGGGTAGGGGTTTCACCCATGACAATTAGTTGGGGTAATATGATCAATAGTGCACGCTTTGAGCTCGCACGTAATCCAGTAATCTGGTGGCCTATGCTGGCTGCCTTTCTCTTTATGTTTATGTTAGTTTTAGCAATTAACTTATTTGCCGATGCGGTCCGCGATGCTTTTGATCCACATCAATCCCATATTTGAATAAAAATAGTTTTAAAACGTATTTATGGTTTTGTTATCGTGCTGGTGCAGGTAGGCAAAACGATTGATTTAGGTTAAAGTTCCTCAATTAAGCTTAATGAGTTAATTTCCTTATGCAACAACGTTTTGTACATTTACGTGTTCACACTGAGTTTTCTTTAGTTGATGGTTTGGTTCGAGTAAAACCTTTAATGAAAGCTCTACCATCTCGAGGAATGTGTGCCGTTGCGGTAACTGATTATTGCAATTTGTTTGCTGCAGTGAAGCACTATAAGAGTGCGGTTGATGCGGGAATCAAACCTATCATTGGAAGTGATTTACCTTGCCATGACCCTGAGCAGCCAGAACGCGTTTCGTCTATAGTTCTTTTGTGCCTAAACTTAGAAGGGTATAAAAATCTAACATGTCTTATTTCTAAAGCGTACCAAGAAGGTCAATACCAAGGACAACCCAGAGTACACAATGAATGGATCAAGGAATATTCCGAGGGACTCATTGCTTTATCCGGTGGACGATTTGGGGATATTGGACAGGCTCTGCTAGCCAATGATGATGCTTTGGCAAAAAGCCGGGCATTATATTGGCAAACCCTTTTCCCTGACCGATTTTATCTGGAAATTCAACGTACGGGACGGCCAGATGAATCCCGGTATAATGAAAAATTAATTGCCTTAGCTGACGAGCTGAGATTACCGTTAGTTGCAACTAATGATGTTCGTTTTCTTGATCAGGAGGATTTTGAAGCTCATGAAGCTCGCGTTTGCATTCATGAGGGTTATTCATTAGCAGACCCTAGAAGAACGCAAAAATATAGTGCGCAACAGTACTTACGCTCAGCCGATGAAATGATTGCTTTATTTTCTGATTTGCCCTCTGCAATTGAAAACACTGTTGAAATCACTAAGCGCTGCACGGTAAAACTAGACTTAGGTAATAATTATCTCCCCAATTTTCCTATCCCAGATGGCTCTACAGTTGAGGAGTATTTATCGCATTTATCACAAGTGGGATTAGAAGAGCGCTTACTGCAAATATTTAAAAACAAACCTGAAGTCCTACAGACCTCTCGAAGAGAGTACGATAAACGACTTCAGATAGAGTTGAACGTTATTAATAACATGGGTTTTGCTGGTTACTTCCTAATTGTGGCTGATTTTATTCAATGGGCCAAAGCAAATGGTGTGCCTGTGGGGCCTGGACGGGGATCTGGAGCCGGATCATTGGTGGCTTATGCATTAAAAATCACCGATTTGGATCCTTTAGAGTATGAATTACTTTTCGAGCGTTTTTTGAATCCAGAGCGGGTATCCATGCCTGACTTTGATATCGATTTTTGTATGGAAGGACGCGATCGTGTCATTGATTACGTAGCGGAAAAATACGGCAGACAAAGTGTTTCACAAATTATCACCTTTGGTACCATGGCTGCAAAGGCAGTGGTCCGTGATGTAGGTCGTGTATTAGGGCATCCTTATGGTTTTGTCGATAAATTAGCAAAATTAATTCCTTTTGAAATTGGTATTACATTAAGCAAGGCATTGGAGCAAGAGGAAGAGCTCAAACGCCGTTATACCGAGGAAGAAGAAGTCAAAGAGTTAATTGATTTAGCCTTAAAACTTGAAGGGATTACCCGTAATGCGGGAAAACATGCTGGGGGTGTGGTTATTGCGCCATCTAAGCTTACAGATTTTACTGCAATTTATTGTGAAGAAGGTTCAAATCAAATTGTTAGCCAATTTGATAAAGATGATGTTGAGGCAGCAGGTTTGGTCAAATTTGACTTTTTAGGATTACGCACTCTAACAATTATCGATTGGGCATTAGCCACAGTAAACAAAAAACACGCTGCGGAGGGCTTACCTCTGGTTGATATCAGTCAAATACCCACAGATGATGCAGCGACTTTTGATTTATTAAAGGCATGTAAAACCACAGCGGTGTTTCAGCTGGAATCACGTGGTATGAAAGAACTAATTAATCGCTTACAGCCAGATTGTTTTGAAGACATTATCGCGTTGGTGGCTTTATTCAGACCAGGACCTTTACAATCTGGAATGGTCGATGATTTTATTGATCGCAAGCATGGACGTGCGGCCGTTGACTATCCTCATCCTGATTTAGAACCGATTTTAAAACCCACTTATGGCGTTATCTTATACCAAGAACAAGTGATGCAAATTGCTCAGGTATTGGCAAATTATACTCTTGGGGCTGCTGATTTATTACGTCGCGCCATGGGAAAGAAAAAGCCAGAAGAAATGGCAAAGCAACGAGAAATTTTTACTCAAGGAGCCACTGCCAGAGGTGTGGATGAAAAGGTAGCAACCCATATTTTTGATTTAATGGAAAAATTTGCTGGTTATGGTTTTAATAAATCACATTCAGCAGCGTATGCTTTGGTCGCGTATCAAACTGCTTGGCTGAAGGCGCATTATCCGGCGGCATTTATGGCAGCAGTTATGTCTTCAGATATGGATAATACGGATAAAGTAGTCACTTTTATTGATGAATGTGCTCATATGAAGTTAAAGGTTTTGCCCCCTTCAATCAATCACTCAATGTATCATTTTACAACTGCCGATGACGCCACCATTATTTATGGTCTTGGGGCCATAAAAGGAGTGGGTGAATCAGCGATTGATTGTATTACCCAAGAACGAGAAACTGGGGGAATATATACTGACTTATTTAGTTTTTGCCAACGCCTTGATCTGCGTAAAGTAAATCGACGTGTATTGGAAGCAACTATTAAAAGTGGTGCTTTTGATGATTGGAATGTGGAACGCGCTATATTGACTGCTTCTTTGGAAAAAGCGTTAAAAGTAGCGGAAAAAGAGCATCAAAATCAATCCAGTGGTCAATTTGATTTGCTTTCCTTATTGGAAGAGGAGAGCAAGGAGCATGAGTACGTGCAGTGCAAACCCTGGTCTGAGGCTCAACGTCTTGAAGGGGAGAGGGAAGTTTTAGGGTTTTATTTAACCGGACATCCTGCCGATCAATATCGACGAGAATTTGGTGAATTTATCGTTTCAATCAGTCAATTAAATCCCTCGATGCACAAAAAAGCCATCATATGTGCACAAATAATAGGAATTCGCAAAATTGTGACTAAGCGTGGGAAGAAGTTGGTCATTTTGGGGATGGATGATTCTACGGCGCGACTTGATGTCGTTGTGTTTGGAGAGCTTTTTGAGTCTTCTGTGGCGAATTTGGTAACTGGAGATATGTTAGTTATCGAAGGAGAAGTTGCGCATGATGATTATAATGGCGGCGTGAAAATGACTGCAAATTCTCTCTACGATGTCCCTACTGCTCGTACTAAATTTGCTCGATGTTTGGAGTTGCGTTTGCATGCTGGGAACCAAGGAATATTAGCTTCCATTCAGGCCTTGTTAAAAGCTCATGTGGGTCGTTGTTCAGTGCAGTTTTCCTACTGTAATGACTATGCAAAAGCGCAGTTGAGTCTTGCACCACAATGGCAAGTAATTCCGAGTGATGAGTTACTTGGGCTTTTGACCAACCTTTTGGGGGATGAGCACGTGGTGATGAAATATTAGGAGTTAGGAGTTTGGGTGCAGCAGACGGAACCCAGATTGTTATCGAAAAAGCCAGGTTCCGGTTCGCTGCAGCCAGGTTACACTTATTAGTCTGCTAACAATTTATCCATTTTGGCTGCACAAATAAAATCATTATGACTCAAACCATTAAGGGCATGAGTCATAAAGCTTACGTGACAATAGTTATAACCTACCTCTAAATCTGGATGATGGTTTTCAATATTTGCTATCCATGCGAGTGCATTGACAAAGGCCATTGTTTCATAAAAATTATTAAAAGATAAACTTCGTTTAATAATTCGGTTATCTGCACTAACCTCCCAATTTTTATTTAATTGTGGCATCAAATTCTTAATTTGTTCTGCATTTAATGCAGCCCCTATGCCTTCACATGATTCGCAATGTTTGCTGCTTAAGTCACTGGTCATTTTATTTTCCTTACTTGCAGGTTTTTGGCAAATTCTATTACCCTGAATAACCATAATAGTTATTGAGAGTATCCAGAAATCGATTATTCTGATCCTTAGTTCCTATGGTTACTCGTAGGTAATTATTCATCTTATACGGATGCAGAGGTCGCACGATGATACCTCTATCGAGCAGATAGTTGTAGAGCCGAATCCCATCTTCCTTACAGTCAAAAGTAATGAAGTTGCATGCAGAGGGTAGGTATGGAATATCTAATTGTTCTAATCCCTCCCTCATCTGTTTCATCCCTTCTGCATTGGTTCGCAAACTTAATTGGATAAATGAATCATCATCCAGTGCTGCATAAGCGGTGGTTAGAGCGACCTGATTGACAGTAAAAGGAAGCTGTATACGGCGCATGAGCTCAATGATTGAGGGATGAGCCATGGCATAACCTAATCGTACGCCCGCTAATCCATATATTTTTGAAAAGGTGCGTGTGATGATTAAATTGGGATAATGAGCGAGCCACTCAATACTGTTCTCATTTAATTGGGAAGCAGCATACTCATAATATGCTTCATCAATGACCAATAAGGTACTTTCAGGAATATTTTCTAACAGACGTTTTATTTCCTTTTGATTAATAAGGACCCCCGTAGGATTATTCGGATTCGCTAGAAAAATAATACTTGTTTTTTCGTTGCAGGCTTGAATTAATTTATCTATGTTGACTTGCCAATTTGAATCTATCCCAACAGTATGAACGGGGATATTTAAGGTATGGGCTTGAATTGCATAGGTGCTAAATGCGTATTCGTGGGTGATGATATGTTTGTCATGATGTAATGCAAAACAGTTAAGTAGAATGGTATATATATAATCTGAACCGTTACTTACAAAAAGCTGATCGGTATCAATTTCTAGTTTATGGGCGAGTTTAGGAATTATAGGGTGATTGATTGGTGAGGGATAAGTTGCAAGAACGTGGGGAGACATTTCTCTCAATGCCGCCAAAGCTAACGGACTGCAGCCTAAAGGATTTTCGTTGCTGGCCATTTTAATAATATCATGGTCATTAATCCCTTTTTCTCGCGCTAATTCTTCTATAGATTTGCCCGGTTTATAGGGGATTAAAGATCGTATGCCTGGATGAGGTAATTGCTGAAAGTTAACCGTCATAATTTTCCCTAATATAAATTTTTCCCATATTATCCAAGCTTTAGCATTCTGTCACGAGCCTATGAGATTAAAAATCATTTAATTTTCACCGGATGTTGGACATCCGGTATAAATTATTTTTTAGAAAAATTCATTTGAGCAGCCAAGTCATCAAAGGCACGATTTGGAATTAAATCAGCTTCGGTTAAATATGCCCGATCAATTGGACATGTGTGGTGTTGGCGTACCCAAAAACGAATACTATCAAACCCGCCTCCTTTATAGTCGTTAAATGTATGTCCATGGGGATCAATAACTGTAGGAATTCCATTTATTCCGAGAGGCTCAAGAGTAATAGGGTCCTGAGGTAGATCCATATTTGATTTAGAATTTTTTTCTTTTTTACCGGAGGACGCTTGTCCTTTTAATGGGCCAAAAATAAGTTGTGCCCATGAGGTGCGATTATAATGCTCCACTTGAGCAAGAAATTCATCTGAATGCACTGCGTTATCTGGGACACAACAGTCGGATTGGTTACCCCGAGCACCAACCGGAACCTCACCAGATTTTCCATAAACCAGAGCCACCCCATTAAGTACGGCATTTCTGCAAAGTTCAATCAAATCGGTACATTTATTTAAAAAATAGGCAGGCATATAAAGTAACACCCCAAGACCCAATCCTGCCAGTCCCCCCAGTTCAGAACCGATGTAAGCAATAGGAGCAGATAAGGGTAAGAAAGGTATAAAAAATTCAAGAACTTTTGCTGCGATATAAGGAAGGGCAGTCAATAGAATGCCTACTGTAGCAACTCCAAGATTCCAGGCTTTTTGACCGTAACTGTTGGGTGCTTCATAAACATTGAGGTTTTCGAAAAAAGTTGTCCTGCCAATAAAAACTGCAAACTCATCAAGTGATTCATAGAGCTTCTTCTTTAGAAAAAGAAATCCTTGGAACAGTAAGTCAGGGAAAAATAAAGCAGTACCTATAATGGCTCCAACAGGCGTGCCAATTATAAAACCCAATAGTTCTCCTATCCAACCAAAAACACCACGCATGACGCCATGGTGGCGGGTGCCATCTGCATATTCTATATGTGCGCTATTTGAGGCCCAGTAGGAGGTGTAATCTGGAATCCAGAATATAGCAAACATAAAGTCTAGAATTATCCCGGGAATACTAGTAAGTTCTCTTAAAACCCGGCGAGCCAATACATGTCCTACGGTTGCACCTTTAGCGAAATAAGCATACATCATTTTTCCCCTTTAATTTCCTAGTTATTTGGCGGGTATTTCTTATGGTTATGTCCGGCGCCATTTTAAACACATTAATGGTTAATAACAATCTAATAGATTACAAATAAATCATTTGGTTTAAATTGAAACTCTTACTGCCTGTCGCAGTTTTATAGCTCTTGAATTTTTATTTCCAGGGCGCTAATCTGTGCAGGCAAACCAACCACAGGAATATGGAATTTGAATCGAGAAAAGGGATTTTCCCTTACTGAAGTATTGATATCTTTAATACTGGTAACTACTTTGACTCTTGTGTTATTACAAGAACAACGGCAGAGCAAACAATTATTAAATCAATTAGTTTTTCGAACACAAGGATCTCAATTTCTTGATCAAATTGAGGAAACCTTAGCGGCTAAGACATCCAAATTTCCTCCAATTCCTCCTTCGTATCATTTGGAAATACAACAACAAAACCACCAAATACTGATTCACCTTGCATGGTTAGAACAATTAGGCACTATAACCCGTAAACGTAGTCCCATAGGAAGAACATAATAGATGAAAAAACAAACGGGGCTTAGTTTGACCGAAGTATTAATTAGTCTTTTCCTAGCAAGTTTAATTATGACGGTACTAATCCAGCTTTTTCTAGAGAGTAAGCATCAATATCTTGAGACGGAACAAGTTTTAGCAATACGTTTTGATTTGCAATGGGTGAGTGATTTGCTAAGTGATAGCATTAGACGCGCGGGTTTTACTCCATGTTTGGGTATAGAGCGCCTGCAAACCATTGACCGTCGAACGCATCAAAACAAAATTAAAGCTCTGCATGTGGGTAACCATCCGGAGCAATTGATTCAAGTCAATCGTATGAGTGAATATTTTGCAAAAATAATCAAAATTGAGAGTCGAACAAAAATATGGGTCAAGAATTCAGTGGTATTTCATAAAAAGCGTCCCCTAATTATTGCAGATTGTGAACACGCTGAGATACACGAACTACTCGATATCGAATCTCAAAGTGAGCATTCACTTATTGTTCTCAAAAAACCGCTATTTTTTACCTATAATACTTCAACTTATGTTGGTGAGTATCTGGAAGAGAAATGGTTCATTAAGAACAATACACATCATAAGGATACCTTACATTATAAGTTAATCCATACAGAAGAAATTACTCCTTTAATTCATTACATCCATACTCGAAAGCGAACCATAAAGGAGAAGAAATTTCTCGAAATTAGTATGGGTTTAGAGGAGAACAAAACACTGGAGCTTAGGGTCTTGGTGCGTGGATGAGTGGAACAAATAAAGGGTTTATTTTATTAATAACGCTACTTATCATTGGCGTGATCAGTATCCTGGCATTGACCTCGATGCAGCATATTTTGCTCTATTATAAGGCAATCAATAAACAAGAAATGTTACATCAGAGTTTTTATCAATTAGAGGATGTAACCTTGCAATTGTTGCATCAACCTCAAGCATTCAATCAGGATTGTTTGGTCCGCTCGGACTCTGCAAACCAAGCGATACATCATCTGCTCCATCAAAAAGGATGCTCTTTAATGAGTGGTTTAACCCAATACAAGTATTACATTGAAGATTTGGGCGAGTTTCCCTGTTTGGTAGCACGGGAAAAGGGGCGGAAGTTTGCAACACATCATCAACGCGTCACAGTAGTACCTATCGAGGATGGGAGCCCGGTTTCTCTATTACAAATAAGGGTTATCAGTGCAGGAAGAGTTATTCCTTGTCTTGCAAAGGAGCGGTCGATTTCTCTTGGAGTGAGCAGTTGGAGGTATTTACCTTCTATATAACTAAACCAGAGCGACTTTTGGGGTTCTTTTGATTTATTTATATGTTTTTATCCTTTGATTTTACCAATTTATTAAATTTCTTTATATTGGGGCATTGATGCAGTTTTTTATTTGAGTGTTTCAAAAAAATTCTTTAATATCAATTCGTTATTAAACGAATTGTGTACGTGCCAATAGGCTTTAATAAGAACTTAATGTTTAAATTTTGTTATATTTCGTTGCAAAATATTCCATAACGTGTAAAAATTGTCCGCATATGAAAACGAAAATACGCTTTATTACACTTTTTTTAGCCTTGATTGCCGTAAGTAGTTTGGCATGGTGGTTTTGGCCCGCAAAACTGCCCTTAAAGATGTTCAAACAGGCTGATTTTGAACGTTTACCTGGTTGGAAATCAGCGGATTTGAAAAAATCTTTACTGACTTTCCAAACTTCCTGTCGTGCTTTTATCAAACAAAATCCCGAGGAAATGGTCGGGACGGATGATATAGATTTAAAAGTAAAAGATTGGCAACCGGCGTGTAATGCTGCTTTAAAAATTTCTCCTACATCAGAACAAGAAACCAAGCAATTTTTTGAAAAATGGTTTACGCCTGTGGAATTCACTGATATTGGCAAACCTGGATTATTCACCGGTTATTATGTCCCTATAATTAAAGGAAGCTATAAGAAATCCAAAGAATTTCATGTTCCTCTCTACGAAACTCCGGAGGATCTTGTGACCTCTGATTTGGGACTATTTTTTAACGATTTAAAAAGTCGCCGTATTGTAGGTCGTTTAGAGGGTAAAAAACTGGTCCCTTATTATACTCGTGAAGAAATAAATAATGGCGCACTTAAAGGTAAAGCACGCGTTTTAGTATGGATTAATAGTCCAATAGATCGTTTGTTTTTAGAAATTCAAGGCTCAGGAGTTATTGAACTTGAGGATGGGAGCCATCTTTCTATAGGTTATGACTCTCAAAATGGCAAACCTTATACTGCAATTGCGGGAGTATTGATCAAAAAAGGAGTGATGACCAAAGATAACGCGTCAATGCAGGCGATAAAGCGTTATTTGGAAGCTCATCCTAAGCAGATGGATAAAGTAATTAATCAAAATAAATCATTTGTTTTTTTCCATAAAATGTCTGATGGCGTCGCTTTAGGCTCACAAGGTGTGGCATTAACCCCTGGATATTCGCTTGCTATTGATAAGCAATGGGTACCTATGGGAGCACCTCTTTGGTTAACTACTACACGTCCTGATAGCAACAATCCCAATGAAAATAAGCCTATGCAACGTTTGATGATCGCTCAAGATACCGGCGGAGCAATACGCGGAAAAGTACGCGGAGATGTTTTTTGGGGTGGTGGTGAAAAAGCAACTTTAATTGCGGGCCATATGAAAAACCATGGTCACTACTGGATTCTCCTTCCTAAGCAAGCGATATCTCGCCTAGAAAAAAATAAGTTAATCTCTGGATAATTTCCTTTACTCATCCTCTCTCCAGCCAAGTAGAGGGGATACTCTTTCGATGCGATTTTTTTTGTCCTAGGAAAAAGGTGCGAAAGGGCAGAGAGTGAAGCCCGAAAAACCACTCCTATCTCGATATCTTAATTGATGCAGTTTTTCCCGGAGCCTCTTTTATAGGGGGTATCACACTATTTAATGCTTCTGCATTGTCATTGACAGGGGGCCCGTCATTTCTTAACGCATCAGCTAAACTTATAAATTTGTACCCATTATTTCTATATAATTCAATAATATCTTCTAAACATAAACTATTAAGAAGATTAGCGTGGATTAATAAGATTTGTTTAACGGGTTGACCATCAACTTTTTTCGCTCTTCGCTCTGCGAGTAATGTTTGTTTCCAAATGTACGCCAAGTAGCGTTTTTTAAATGCTGGAAGAATTTGAGCTCTTTTTCTATAGGGGATTTTGTAGAAACGAGCATTAAACTCATAATCTTTACTGTCGATTGTTACTGGAGCGATTGTATATTGATGAGCAGCGAGGTAATCATATACTTTTTGTTTTTTCTGCCCTGTTCCTTCTGCTAAGTAAGGGTAGCGAAAATATTTTGGTTCGGTCAACACTGGCGCTAAAACCGTATCTGCGTGATCAATATCAGCAATGTATTTATCTGCACTCATATTATTCAAGCTTTTATGAGTATAAGTATGATTTCCTAAAGCAAAACCTTGATTACGGAATGTTTCAAGAAGCTCCCATTCAGGTTTCGGAATGGCTCCTCCAATAGCAAATCCAGTAGCGGGGACTTGATTGTCAACAAGTGCTTTTACTATGGCCATAAATCGGGCTTGAGTTCTTTTCAAGCTTCCTGGTGTAGCGGCACCAGAACCAACAAAGGGAAGATCATCAATTGTAATTGCAATTTCTTTTTCTTCTGCAAAACATGGAGAATTCAGGGCGCTAATCAAAAGGGTTACAGCGGTCCAGCGAAGTAACATGATATCCCCTAATTTTATTTTTATTATTTTAAAATAACTATAGTAGACAATTTTTAAAAAAGTATAATTTTTTGATAATTTCTTGTTTATCAAGAAAATTATTAGTGGTAAAATGAAAGGTTGGATGAAAAATTAGATTTTTGCATCCGATCCTTCCTTTTTTTAGTTGAGCTGTTGTTATATACCACATCCACGGAAATAGTTTTTTGTTGTCAACCCACTAAAAACGATAGGGCTTCTTCAAGTAAGCTATACTAATACCATTCACTCGAACTATTCGATGTTGCACATGATCTAAGTATTAAGGTAGGAAGATGAAAAAAAGACCTATTCTGATCCAAAATACAGTGTTATTGAATACGAAAAACTTCCTTTCAGAAAAAATGGATCTTTTAATCGTTAATGACAGGATAGAAGATATTGCTCCACATCTTGATCATACGGATGCTGAAATTATAGATGCTCAAGATATGGTGGCTATGCCAGGTTTAATCAATACCCATATTCATGTATGGCAGTCGGGATTGCATGGTGTTGCGGGAAACTGGAGCTTAACTAATTATTTTGAAAAAATGCTTGATGATCTAGGGCGTGAATTTTCTCCGGAAGATATGTATCTAGCCAATCTGTATGGGGCATTAGAACAAATCGATGCTGGAGTAACGTGCGTACTCGATTGGTGTAATAACATTAATAGCCTAGAGCATGCCCAGCATGCCCTACGAGGGCTGGAAGATTCCGGTATCCGTGCTGTTTTTGCTTATGGTACCCCTGGGATTGATTCATCAAAGTGGTGGTTTGAGAGTTCCGAAAAACATCCGCATGATGCAGTTAAGTTTTTTAAGAAACAGGTGCTCCAAACCAATAGTAGAATACAAATGGCCTTAGCTTTGCGAGGTCCTGATTTCACCCAAAAAGAGGTATTGCTACACGATATTAAATTAGCTCGGGAATTAAATGTATTAGCTACGATGCACGTAGGGGTAAGTGCGGCAAAATTCGGGGTAAAAAAAATATACGAAATCGGAATGCTTAGTGACAAAATAAATTTTGTGCATGGAAATAATTTAGTACAAGAAGAATATCAATTAATTGCAGATCATGGTGCATCACTGAGCATCACTCCCGAGGTTGAAATGCAAATGGGACATGGTTTTCCAGCAACTGGAAAACTATTAGATGTTGGTGGCAAGCCTGTTTTAGGTACCGATATCCCCTCTAATATGAGTGGAGACTTGTTTACTCAGCTGCGTTTTGCTTTGCAGACACAGCGTGCACTGGATAATCAAAAGGAACTTGATGCTGGTGGGTCAGTCAAAAACATCCATTTAACATGCGATGACGCTTTAGATTGGATCACAATCAATGGAGCCAAAGCGCTTCATTTAGATCGATCTATCGGTACATTGGCTCCAGGTATGAAAGCTGATCTAATACTTATTAATCTTAAAGAGATAAACATTTGGCCAGTACATCGTCTTTATGAATCCATTGTTTTTTATGCAAATAGAAATAATGTAGATACGGTTATTATTGACGGAAGGTGTGTAAAACGTCGGGGAAAATTGGTGTATTCGGATCTCAATAAATTAAAGGAGCAATTATTTGAATCAGGTGCACGTATAGTCAAAAATGCTAAGCTACTGTAGTTTATTCTATGAGGTAGCCATGATAAATAGTCCTCTTCAAATTTCTGCTTTTAAAGACATCCTATCGTTTATTTTAGAAACTCAAAAAAATGATCTGATCCATATAAAATATGTAAAGGATGCAAACGAGGCGCATCGTGATTTAAAGGATAAAAGGGCAGATATTGTTTTTATGTCTTATGATGATACTTTGTCGATGGTTTTTGAAGAGGAGTATGCTGATATAGCTGCAATAATGCCTGTGCATGGGGGGATTTTAGATTTATGTGGCAGTATCGATTTAAAAAAAAACACTATTAGAACAGGGATAGATACACCTACAGGATATGCGCGACTTTTAAGATTATACCTTAAACAACATTATCCTGAGGAGTATGGTAAATTTAATTGGGTTTTTGCCGGTGCTACAAATCTTCGTTATGAACAAATAAAACGTCATTTACTCGATATAACATTACTTAATCCCCCATTTTCATATGATCCATGCATACCAAGAATTGAACCCATGGTGCAATTTACTGGTGTATATCAGGGGGTTGTTGCCAATATTAATCCCGTAAACTATTTCGATTCCAACAAGCGGATAACACTTAAAAAATTTATTCATGGGTATTATCAAAAAATTCATACAATGAAAAACAATCCAGAAAAAACTATCTCCGAGCTGGCGAGTTTCTATCAAATATCATTGAAAATGGCGGAATTAATCTATGAGCGCTTATGGACTGAAGATGGGTTAGATGAACACAGTAAATTTGATGAAGCGGCACTCCGAAATACAGAAAAGATTTTTTCGCAGGATACAGGAATTAAAGTTTCTGCTAGAAGAACTTGGATTATTAATGAAGGTTCTAGTTTCTGGTCAAAATAAAGGGACAACTTTAATGGCAAGGATATATTAATTTAATTCGAGCTTGCTATCTTCTAAATCGGAATCCTCTTCCTCGTCATAACTCCAATTTTCCCAAGGATCACCTATAGAAAATGCTGCTGCTAATTTGTTATATTGTTCTCGTACTAAGGAATGCACCTGATCAAAATATTTACTATTGAATGATGTATCACTTTCAGCCTCAGTCCATTTCAATGAGCGTAGATCATTACGGAATTGTTCAAGTGAATTGTGTAGGTTTACTACAAGTAGATAATCCTCAAGATCAAATTCAAAACTATTCGATAAAATATGTTGTATCATAAATTTTGTTTTCAATTGCAAGATATTTATCTTTAATTGATAAATATCTTTGAGTAAACCTTGATTATCTTTTATAAAAGCACAAGTAAAGTTAGTGAGAAGAGTATTAATTTTATTTTGTAGTTCTTCTTTTTCTTTTACTAAAACTCCATTGATTTTCTTGTCATTGAGGATCTCATTATATGCTGATTCGATATGTGACATATCCTTCTTAAATTCTTTATGAAGCGATTCGTAAACATTTATCATCTTCACTTGCGACGAATTGATAAAAAAGCGTTTAGAAGAAGCCATGCAATCACCAAAAAATAAGAATATAAAGGAACATATTATATAATAAAATATATTAAGTGAGCATTAAATGAACTTCTTGTGTCGTGTTTGATTGACTGCATGAACCATTATTAAAGGGCCGGACAGTTTCTCTCAATTTACTGTTTTTAAAGCTTCTCCTGCATCTCGGTACCCCGCATCTATTCTTCTTTTGAGGGTGTTAAAAGAAAAATCAAAAGGGGCGTTTACATTTTCGGGATCTTTGTTTTCAATATAAAGGATATTTTGGATGTATTTGTAGTCGATTAGACGTTGATACCCTGGCAATTTCTTGATAGGGCTATCTATAGGTACAATTTGTTCAATTTCATTGATTACTTCAATGTATTCATTAATCTTTTCAGTTAATTCTTTATTAAAACGGATCTTATTGGAAAATTGAATTTCAAAAATCCGGTCAAAAACATCAACTAAATTAGTTGGTATTTTACCTTGGCTTGGGAACAGATTAATTACAATAATTTGCTTTTCTACATCCGGATCAGAAGTTAGATTCTCTAAGACAGGGGAGAGTGGAGTGTTTTCAAATAAACCACCATCCCAATAACAGGTATTTTTTATCGTCGTCATGGGAAAGCCAGGAGGTAAACTTCCGCTTGCTATAACATGCAGCGGTGTAATTTCTGTTCGATCCTTTCCCTGATTCGTAAACGTTTTGACTTTCCCTGTTGTAATATCTGTTGCAGTAAGAATTAGACGCATCGACGTATTATTTACTTTCTTAAAATCAATATACTTTTCTAATAGTTTTTGCAAAGGTTTGGTGGAATAAAAACTTGTCCAATCTGCTAAATTCCAATAATCAGTACGAGGGTAGAAAAAGGAAGGATTTCCAAATAAGGCCAAATAAGAAGCTAGTTTTTCATTTAAAAAAGGAGAAGAAAAAAGAGTAAATTCTTCCCACATTGCTTCAAGAGTCGCAATGGGCTCATCTTTGGCTCCAACTAAGGCTATTGCATTAATCGCCCCTATCGACACTCCTGAAACAATATCTAGTGAGAATAAAGGCTCTTCATATAGGCGTTTTAAGGCGCCGAACTCATAAGCACCTAATGCACCGCCTCCTTGCAGTACCATCCCTGTTTGTTTCATGATGTCCATTCTTTATTATTTGAATCTAAGGGTTAAGTATAGATTATTTTCTTCAACTTGATCGGGATAAAAGTTCATCATGAAAATTACTTGGCTAATTAGAGATCTACATGCGGGATCTTTCGATTGCTCATATCTCCAATAACTATCACTGCTGGTTTCGCATCAGTCTGTGTATTAGTGCCATCCATACCTAGAAAATCATCATAGGAAAAAGCATAGGAGTTTAAATAGCTATTTTGCGGATGATCAATATTTTTATCAAAACTTAATGCATGCATGGCCTCGGAATATACATTCACACAGGGGGCATCTTTAGTCGCGCCACATTGATTAGCGACGTAATCTATTGAATTATCACCATTGTTAAAATAATATTTGAGGAGTTGTTGCATTTGTTGTTTATTTTTGAAAATTGGATTACCTGCTGAATCAAAGAAATCCTTACCTACGAAAGCAGATTCCTTTCGCATTAACATGCCAGAAACAATAGCAGAAGTGAGATCGCGTGCAATGGTTGAATCTATAGCATTTCTATTATAAAAAGGGGCTTGAGCTCCCATTAAGATTGAATTACTGGTTTGCGGCGAGCCTAGGTTATATGACAACGATTCAGAGCTTGAGCCTCCAACTGGGGAAAAAACTAGTGTTTGACTATTTGGTTCAAAAGCTCCTGACCAAATCCCTTTATTTAATTCCTTTAGATCAATTTTAATGGAGCGATTAATAGCGGAAGAATAGTACCTACTCAGCTCATGGATGTAATTAGTAAAATATCCATTAAATCGAGTACCAAATCTTCCAGGAGCATCAACTCGCATTAATATATTCTCTGAATTATACACTACTAGACTGGACCATTCCGAACGCTTCCATCGAAGTGAACATTCAGGAGAGTTTATTGGTTCACCTGCACTACGGCAAACGATGGTTTTCATATTTTTAATGACGCCTTCTATACCACCCGCATGTCCATACTCATGACCTGCTTGTTGAATCGTATAAGGGATAGCAATAAAATCAACTCCCGTGGGGTTAATCACTGTTTCTCCGCTGGTGCTGTAATTAAACTCGACCTTATCAAAAAGGGTTCCATTGGTAGTCGTTTGAGGATTATTTACATCGGGCTGCTTTGGAGTCAAAGTATTACGATCGGTAGGCATGTCCAATGGATTTCCAAAAGAAATATAAATTCTGCCTGAAGTAAGATATGGAATGCAGGCTTGCGCTATTCCTCCCGAATTAGGAATCAATTCTGATAATGGAATCCCATAGTTTTTTCCATTCATAGTTACATCGTTAATATCAACAAGTGTACCTACTTGATTTCCATTATTAAATTGAACATAAGCATGCTTTTTTGTGGTTGGATCAATACCTAGAATTACGATATACGTATTTTTATGTTCAATACGTGTATTATTAGTCTTTGATAAATCAAAGCGGACGGACATGCCGCCTCCTTTACATGAGTTCTGTGAAAAGGCACATTCACTTAGAGCCAATAAACCTACCACTCCGAATATTAAAAGGCCCAATCTGTTCAATTTGAATATTTTCATTGGATCACCTTATTTAAGTAAAAAAAGTTAATCGAAATGTGCATCAATACTCAGTTATTTATTTTTACCATTTCATTTGATGCAATTATACCCAATATATCAGATTAATGATCATGTAAATACATAACAATGAGTTCTTTATCCTAAAATTCCTTTGAGATAATTAAGTGACATAAATTCAATAGGACTTCTAAGTTTTGTTTGACAGTATCGATAGTTCGTGAAAGATTTGGAGGAATGTGCGTTCTTCTTTCGTGAAGTAGCGTGGCTAGCCTATTATTAATGATTCATCTATATTTATAGGTGGGAGTCGAAAAATGAATTTAAGTAAAAAATTGAGTTTTATGTTGGCTTATTTGTTGGTGATATTGCCTTTTATTGGTTTTTATTATGGTGGTTTTTATACGTTCCTCCCATTTTTTATATTATTTACCCTGGTACCATGGATGGATATTTGGTTGCTAGACCCCAGCAATCCTAACCCTCCTGAAGAACATTTATTGCTCAAAGCCCAATATTTTAAGCTCCTTACTTGGATATATGTGCCTTTGCAATGTTGTTTTATAATTTTGGCGGCGTATCTCATTGCACATGTTCCTTTAACAGCAAAAGAATTTATTGGGTTTAGTTTATCTATCGGGCTTTTAACCGGTGGAATTGGAATTACCCTTGCGCATGAGCTCATGCATAAAAATTCCCAAGTAGATCAACTTTTAAGTAAAATTTTATTAGTTAGCGTATGCTATGGTCATTTTTTTATTGAACATGTACGCGGTCATCATGTTCATGTGGCTACATCCAAAGATCCGGCGACATCTCGTTTAGGAGAAAGTTTATATCAATTTTTACCTAGAACAATTATGGGTTCTTTTCGTTCTGCATCAAATATAGAGCGTAAGCGTTTAAAGCGTTTAGGATATCCCTGGTACCATGTCAAAAATCAATTTTGGTGGATTATCGGCATGCCCATCATGCTGGCATTGCTTCTTCTTTATTATGGCGGATGGATGGTTCTTCTCTTCTTTATGATTCAGTCGTTAACCGCCATTATTTTGCTGGAAATTATTAATTATGTGGAGCATTATGGTTTGGAGCGCAAGAAATTTGCCGATGGATCCTATGAAAAAGTTTCAATTCAACACTCATGGAATGCGAGTCATTGGCTTAGTAATATGCTCCTTTTTCATCTACAAAGACATTCTGATCATCATGTTCATGGAGCACGTCCTTATCAATTATTAAGACACCTTGACGCAAGTCCCCAGCTCCCTTCAGGTTATTTGGGAATGATTATTCTGGCTCTTTTTCCCCCATTATGGCGGAAGGTAATGGATAAGAGAGTGCTTGCTCATCGCGCAAGCAATGAGCAAGAATAGTGCCTAACTTTTGTTCAACTTAAATGGGATAAGAAATTTTTAAGATGTGCTAAAAAATAACTATCGCTACAATTTAATCATACTATTTAGATTGTAGCGTGGAGAAAGTGCTTAGAGTTAAATTATTTTTTATCACGCTTTAATTCAAATCAAGCCCCTGGTGATGTAAGTCAATCCTATTTAGGAATAGCGGTGATTTCGTCCTTGAGATTAATTTCTCCGTTAGCGGTGGAAGTCACTTGAGAACCGTATATCAAGCTCATAGGATTCCAAAAGAATGAAAGTGTTTTTGAAAAAATGCTGGTTGTCTCGGTGGTTACTTTTTCAGATTCTTTATTTTTATTTTTCCTACGATCGATTATGCCAAAATGCTTAATGGCATGTTGTTCTGTCAATTTGATGAAATCGGTTTCTGCAAGCGGAGGAAGCGCCTGGGGTCTGTCTTTATAAAATCGTTCTGCAGCCGTTGCAATTAAGCCATTAGCTTGTCTCAGTAAGTTCAATTCATCAAGTTCAATTTTTTCCTTAGGAACTATATAACGCATAGCAGCCAAGTCAAAAAGTAGAGTTTGAATTTGGTGATAAAGTCTTGCAAAATCTTCAAGAGTATTAGCAAATTGTTCTTCATAGCTTTTGGTAAGTTCCTCTATCTTGTATTTTTCTAAACCCTTTCCAGTCAATTTTTTATGGATATGAGCTATCTTAATTGCTGTGGGATGGTTAGGTAATAATTTATATTCTTCAGAATTTATAATTTCATCCAGAATAACTGAGGGGGTACTCTCGTTGTGATTTGCTTGCATTAACAATGCACTAAAATAATGACTTAAACGATGATCCATAGATTCTTGTAAGCAATTAAAATCTTTTTCTAATCCCTGAGCTTGAAGCATTAAAGTATGGTTTATGCGGGTGAAACTTAAGTTAAGAAGTTCTTCCACAAACTGTTTAATGGTTACATTATCGGATGCTGATAGTTCTTGAAATTTACTGATGATATCAATAATGGCTTGGTGAAGTATTTCTTTTTCTTGTTGTTTTTCATGGGATGTCCAATCATCAGTTAAATATTGCTGGCTCACCTGTTGGATGACTATGCCAAAAGTTTCCAACACGGTCTTCCGAGTTATTTCGGAGTCTAGGATAGATGGTTCTTTATCAGCGATTTTTTTAATGTGTTCTTCTAGGACCGCTCTTGCGGTAGCAAGCATCTCAGCAAGATTTTTTCTTTTAGTATCTAGGCCAAAAATTTTAAAGAAATGTGCTTGCATTAATAAGGCATGTTCTTCATTAACATAACCAGAATAGGTCGAAAAAATGTCATTGAAGAAGCCATAGATATGTCCTTTAAGCAAAGTTCTGCGTTGCTTAGTAAGTCCCATATAGGAATAGTGGGTTGAATTATAGGCATCATATCCAATTTGATTTTTCGCAATCGCACCATAAAGTTTTCGTAAAATATCAGGAAAATCGAGTTCGACCACATTAATTGATTTAGATTCTTTAGAGTTTGTGGAATATTTTCTACCTAAAGCGGTATATTGGTGAAAAATCTGGCTAGCATCATTAAAGGCTACATCATGCTTACTTAAGAAATTAAGTATTTTGTATATCATTAATTTTTGGACATGAGTAGTTTTATAATCATCAGGGGAAACAATGATTCCTTGTTGAGAACCATCATTTCCATTTGAACCCGTGCCATGATGTCCAGGCATGGAATAGCGAACAAAATTTTGTTTTTCATGGGAAACCACTTCAGGAAAAATCGGAGTAAAGCCCCAATCAGAACGTTCATTTGCATAATAAATTAATTCAATATTTTTTATGATTTCGGGTAGGGTAAAAAAACGTTCGTCATACCAAGTAATCGGAAAGCAATCTCCGGGTACCGGATCGATTCCAAAAAAATTTATTGAAGCATTGGGTATAGAGGATTTTAGTTGACTAAACCATTGTACTTGCTCTTCTTTAGGTATCAGATTAATTTGAGATTTTAGGGACTCTATAATATCGGGTGTATTATTTGTAGGCGTACCTTTTTGTCTTTTGACTTGCTGATCAGACAACTGCTTCAACACTTCTTCAAAAGTAGAGCAAGACGCAATAATCGATTGTACTGCCTCTAATTCATGGGCTATCAAAATCGATTCCACAGCGCCTCTACTATGCGCAATTATGTTGATTGTAGTTTGTCCGCGAGCTATTGCTTTTAGAATTGCTGCAAGTCCCAAGCCAATTTTTTCTCCGACATTCGCACCATCGGTTTTCGGACCATTAATTACAGTAAGTTCATCCGCTTGAAAGGGGTACGGATCTTTGACGTCTACTTTTGTTATTTTCGCCGGTATTTTTGTTTTGATTAACGAAGAGACCACACTCAATGTCTCTCCTTTAGGGTAATCTTTTACTTTAGCTCCCTTAGTGTAAGGGGTAGGTTTAGGTATTTGTTTTAATTCAGGGGTAAAGTCAGTGAGTGTTCCTAACATTGTAAGTGTGAATGGTTGTTTCTCAATTTTACTATCCATAGTATCTGCCCCATATTGTGACATAATGACTCATTATAGATTCTAAACTATAAAAAAATAAACAAGTTACGTTCATTTTTTGCATGGGCCTCATTTAAATTTAAATGAATAATTTTTGACTCTGCAAAGAAATAGCATCTATTAGGTTAGTAATCTATAGAGGGAGTGTAGCGAGAAATCTAGGTATCGGCATAAATTTTATATAAAGCAATTAAATGAAGGGATTATTAAGGCTCACCCTTATAAAATTTTATAAGGGTGAGCCTTATTGATAGAATGTTAGAAGTTAAAATAGCTTCTATCATAACAATATAAAATATGTTTTTGTTTTCCTAATATGACTGTAGTTTTCTTTGGTGTTGACAGTACCTTCGCTTTTGTAATTTTTTTAAGAGTACAAACACGTTCAGTGGAATCAATTTTTAAAAAGTAGAAACCACCAACAGGAGTTACAGTTTCTGGTAGAAAGTACGCCCCGTTACGCATCTCTACAGCTGTAAAAGAAGGCGCAGTTGTAACACCTTGAATGCTCACTTTATTATTCACTTCGGTAACATTTGCATCCACGTCTACATCGGTAGCAGTCATGTTGCTTGTGGATTGGTTCACATTTGTAGTGCTACTGGTTCCTTGATTATCATTTGAAGGAGTGACCGATGTATTTGTACTAGATGGAGTAGTAGTTGTATCTGCTCCAGGTGAAGTACTCGTAGAAGTATCCGTCGATGGGGTAGATGTAGAAGTATCCGTCGATGGGGTAGGTGTAGAAGTATCCGTAGATGGGGTAGATGTAGAGGTATCCGTCGATGGCGTAGTGGATGTCGTAGTTGTGTCATTTGGAGTACTCGTACTTGGGCTTGCTCCATTAGACTGATTCATATTATCGTTGTCGGCTGCAAAAACAATCGTACTACTTAAAAGAAGTAGTGTGCCTAAAATAGGTCCTTTTTTACTCATTTTCATTCTCCTTAAAGTTGAGAGCTATTCAGATATTAGCATAGTACTGGAAATTTTGTTGTCAAAAAGGTTGTTTGTTGATAAAAGTGATTTAATTGTTGTCTTTTGGGGGCTGGCAATACCCTGAAGCTCCCAAATGTTTTGGAAATATCTTCCAGTTAGTAGAGAGCCAGTCGAAAAGATTAAAAACCAAATTTAAATCAACATAATGATTTCAGAAATAATAAACGGATATCTTTACTATAATATCAAATGAGTTGTAAGTTAAACTAAACTATAGCAATGAAATTTGCTGCTTCATAAATCTACTCTTCACGCATTTGGAGGTAGTATGGAACACGAAACACAACTATTGGGTGAACAACTCATGGCGGGTTTGAATCCTCCATTTCCTACAACATCCTCCGAATTCATCACGGTGCTGGCCCATTTTCATCGAGCTGAAATTGCTCGGATGGCAGGATGGCGTGATCGAATTGATCGCACAACCAACTGGGCGATTACGGCTTCAGCTGCAATGCTTTCGCTGTCTCTCTCAACGCCTTCTGCTCATCACGGGGTGCTCTTGTTTGCAATGTTGCTCGTTCTGCTGCTTCTACTTATAGAGTCGAGACGATATCGTTTTTTCGATGTCTACAGAGCTCGTGTCCGTATGATTGAACGCTATTATTTTGCTCCTATATTCCTGTCCACCAAGGCCATCGAAGAGCCGTGGGCACGCACTCTTGGACAAGACTTGCGTGAACCGCGCTTTCTCATGAGTTTCGGCGCGGCCATATCGCGTAGGTTACGCAGAAACTATGTGTGGATGTTACTCATTTTGCTCATGGCATGGATCCTGAAAATATCTTCTCATAAGCTCCAAATTGGAGGAGGGCGTCAGGAAATAGCAATGTCTTTTCTCGGAGTTGTGGAGAATGCTTCATTGGGTCCTATTCCTGGATGGGCTGTTATTACACTGGTTGTCTTGTTCTTTATATGGGTCGCTTATGCTTGTCTTCATTCACCAGAATATACTGGCGAATTATTATACGGTGATGTGCATGTATGAGGAGAGGGGCGTATTTAAAGCTCAAAGTTGTTTAAGAGGGATTGTCTGTATATTCCGTTCGGTTTTAAACATTTGTTCTTGAAAGATAAAGTTAATGACGCCTTTGATATCGAATAAGCTGTCTTGAGTTCAAGACAGCTACTCATGCTTTCTTTCACTCATGGAACTGTAAAATTAGGTCATTTCATTCACTTTATTTATCAAACAATGCTCCTGGATCCATGCATGCAATTCACTGACAAGATAATTTGCTACTTCATCTTCGGGCATGTGATTACTTAGAATCTCGCAAATAGTTACAAATGACGATTCGTAAATAATTGCATTGAGCATGGTGAGTTCTAAATGTTCTAACTTCCGGTATCGTACATCAAGATGACGACGCCAAACCATTACACATTGTGGCATTTGAAGCTTCTTAGGCTTGGGAAGGGATTTATTACTGCGTAACGCATTAATAAGAGAAAGACTGTTCCATTCCATAGTAATTATTTTACAGGATGGATGCAGATAAAATTTCATTTCAGGCCATTGATTTAAGGGTAAAGATTGCAAATCAGCCACGGAGAGTATGTTTGCATCATGCGCTACAATAGCTTGATATTCTGCCCATTCAAATGCAGCAATTTCAGCTAAATAAGGTTTTTCCTTATAAGGCAACGTTTCAGTCAAAAATTGATTAAGATTTGACCCAAAATTATTGAGCGAATAGGAGTATGATGGATATGAATGACTATAATTTCCACTCATTTGGCTAAATTCTTCGTCACCCATCAGCGCTGCCAAGGTGCTGTAGTCGCTCATTAATGTTTCTTCAAGCCGGCTGTAAAATCCATTGGCATAGATGGCCACTCTATCTGCAATGGAGCCATGAGGTGGAGCATCAAGATGAGGATTAATCAGCGGCTCAGATGTCAGAATAGAATTTTGTAATAATGTATGTAGTTCAGATAGTTTCATGTGCTAAACCCGTTTTTTCGTGCGATAAACAACTTAGCTTAATATTTTTGGCGTATTCTAATTCTTGCCATAACTCTTCAAAGGGGGGTATACGGTCATCACGCTCAATCATCGTAGATACTTCCCCAAATCGTTTAATCGCTTGACTGTAGAGGTCCCAGACTTCGGTGATAACTGGGTGATCATGTGTATCAATTATGTAATCACCGCAATTCAGATGTCCCGCTAAATGAAATTGTTGAACACGATCAACTGGAATGTTGTTCAAATACGTTTCGGGGTTAAAGCCATGATTATAGGAGCTAACATAAATGTTATTTAGATCAAGCAAGATCAAGCAATCTGCACGATTAGCAATTTCTGAGAGGAACTCCCATTCAGTCATTTCTGATTCTTTGTACGTGATATAACTCGATACATTTTCGAGTAATATCCTTCTTTGGTAAAAATCTTGTACCCATTTAACTCGCTCTACCACGTGAGCTATGGTGTGCTCGGTGTAAGGTAGGGGTAATAAATCATGGATATTACGTTGATGAACACCCGTCCAGCATAAGTGATCAGAAATCCACTTTGGTTCAATTCTGTCCGCTAACTGTTTCACTCTCGTTAGGTATTCTGTGTTAATAGGGTCGGTGCTACCAATCGACAGCGATACCCCATGCATCACTATTGGATAGTTTTCACGCACTTTATCTAAATAATGAAGAGGATTTCCTCCGTCAACCAAATAATTTTCAGTGAGAATCTCAAACCATTCTATTGGCGGGGTGTGTTCCAAAATATATTGGTAATGTTCTGTTCGTAAACCAAGTCCCATTCCTAGAGCGGAATATTTTTTAGAATGAGTTAGTGTATTTTTTTCCATCTGTTTACTTTTCCTAGAGAGGTAGAGAGGTGAATTGATGTCTCAAAGAGACATCAATTTTAATACATTATGATTTACAGTTGCTTTTTCCTTTACAGCTATTTGTACCTTTGCAACTATTAGTACCTTTGCATTTGTTTGTGCCTTTGCAGCTATTGTGGTCGCTCTTACAGCTGTTAGTACCTTTGCATACGTTTGTACCTTTACACTTATTGGTACCTTTGCAGCTATTATGTCCTTTGCATTTGTGAGTTGCTTTACATTTATGATGACCTTTGCAGCAGTTTTTACCTTTACAATGGTTTTTACCATTGCAATTGTTTTTTGCTAAATTGATTGGGGAGTTAGAGTTACTCATATTGCTGTCGGATGCAGAAGAGGCATAAACCCCTGAAGTAAACAAGGCTGCAGCTGTAGCGGCAAGAATTAAACTTCGCTTATCCATTTTTAATCTCCATATTGTTATATACAGCTAGTTAATTTAACAGCTAAATAAGAATAGATGAATGAGGTAATAAGTACAAGTAAGCAGGTAAAAGAGAGTACTTCCAATTTCACAAAGTCTTCAAAGCCTCTCATTGTAAAATTATTAATTACGGCCTAAGCTGAACGAGCGCATGGAAACTGAGCCAAATTGAATTTTTTCAAATTCAAAGTCTAGTGAATCATCCGCTTCTGAAGCGCCTAAAGTGTACAGTAAAGGGAAGTAGTGGTCCGGCGAAGGAACACTTAACCGACCGACCTCTGTAAACAGTAATTCTTCAAGCAGAGGTTTATAATTTTTTTGGCTAATACATTGTTTTACGTGTTCATCAAATTCTATTGCCCATGGATAAGGGGGCGCATTGGGATTATCCCAAATGATCATTTTGTCATTATGAACAATATTTCCACTGCCGACAATGAGTACTCCCTGGTTACGTAATGATCTGAGGCGATTACCTAATTCAAAATGATACTCAGCTGGTTCTGCCATATTAATACTTAATTGAATAATGGGTATATCGGCATTAGGATACATATGATTAAATACAATCCAAATACCCTGATCAAATCCCCAATGTTTATCCAGTTGAATATGTGGTGTTTGAATTGCTGCTTTGACTTTCTCTGCTAATTCCGGCGCACCTGGCGCAGGATAGTTTACTTTAAATAATTCAGTAGGACCCTTGTGAAAATCGTGTATTGTCCTGGGAAAAGGGGTGTGGGTAATCCATGTGCGTGCAGTAAGCCAATGAGCAGAAATACAAAGAATTGACTCTGGAGGAGGTAGTTTTTTTGCCAACTTCCTAAGCATTTTTGTGAAGGGATTGTCTTCAATCGCATTGACAGGACTTCCATGTCCGATAAACAAAACGGGCATCTTAGTATGCGTCATAATATCTCCATTGGCTGTGAATAAACTATCCCTATTATGATTTTAGAATAAAAATCCATTTGCACAGGGAATGAATGTAGTCAGGTTGCTTGCAACCAGGAATATAACTCTCTATTCTTTCTTGCAAGTAAACTTTAATAATCTTTGGGTGCAAGCAACCGCCTATTTTCTTGTCCCCGAAGGTTCGTCGCTTTAGGATAGTTCTGGATCCTGCGGACAAGCGGTGAGGCCTAGGGGTGATGAATTCGCGATGGGTAGAGAATTCAGTTGTTGGCAAACCCGCCGCCCTTGTCGATTTTGCTTGAGGAACTACTCATCATGAAAAAAAATAATATTGTTGTTTTGGATGCTAAGCCTTTAATTAGCGATGGTTTATGTCTCGATAGTCTTTATGAATTAGGGGAAGTTCATCTTTACGATCAAACACCTCCGGAACTCATTCTAGAACGTGCGAGAAAGGCTGAAATTATCCTTATTAATAAAGTGAAATTAACGGAACAGCACTTGGGTGAGCTTCCACACCTTCGTTATATTGGCGAAATGGCCACTGGTGTTGACAATATTGATCTTAGGGCGGCTGTAAAACATAATATTCTTGTAACGAATGTCCCTGATTACAGTACCGACAGTGTGGCACAACATGTGCTTGCTTTGTTACTTGCTAACACTAACCGTGTTGAAGCTCACAATCAATCTATCCAAAAGGGTGAGTGGCAAACCCAGCCTTATTTTGCCTATTGGCTAAATCCCATAATAGAATTAACGGGAATGACTTTAGGATTAATGGGTTTTGGAAGAGTGGCCAAGAAAGTTGCCCTAGTGGCCAATGCTTTGGGAATGAACATTATTGCTCACAAGCCGACACCTTTTTACGATAAACAAGTAAGGTGGGTGAGTTTTGCAGATCTTCTACAACTAAGCGACGTATTAAGTTTGCATTGCCCGCTGACGGAGTCAACACAAAATATTATAAACAGTAATACTTTGAAACAAATGAAGCCGACAGCAGTGCTCATTAATTCTGGGCGCGGTGGTTTGATAAATGAAACAGCCCTGGCAAATGCGTTAAAATCAAAACAAATAAATGCTGCTTACCTTGACGTTCTGAGTCAAGAACCTCCAAGTATTGATAATCCTTTAATTGGTTTATCTAATTGCATTATCACGCCTCATATTGCTTGGGCTTCTGTAGCAGCACGTAAACGTTTGTTAAATACAGTATGTGAAAATATTGCTTCTTTTGTTAATGAACAACCTATTAATGTAGTACGTATTTGATCGAAAAGATCCACCCAGTTGTCCCATTTACTTTTGCAATCTTCAATAATTGTTTCATGTTTGAATCGATCAAGAAGGATTGAAGCGAAAGACAAGCTGGGCTGCTAGCCCAGCAGGAAGTGTTATCTTAATGATGATTTTGTTGGAGATGGCTCGTGTTCGTCTTTTCTTTGTACCTCAGGCTTACTGAACAAAAATCCAGGTTTAAATCCAAAAATGCCACTTGAATTACCTTGTCGTGGAGTCTCAACTGAGGCAGGACGTTGTTGACTTTGGAAAAACCCAGGTCTCAATCCCATAAAACTGGTCGTATTACTTTGTCTTCCAGCTTCCATTGGACCAGGTTGTTGTTGACTTTGGAAGAGGTCAGGTCTGAATCCAGAGGTTTGAAGAAGCCCAATCAATCTTATTGCGAGTACCATTTCCTCCATACTGGAAAGATTGAATGGGAGATTTAGAGAGTCTTGCTCGGGTTGTTCCGTTGGTTCATGTATTTCAGCGGATGAAAACCCACATTCGGTTAATTCATTTATATCTTTTTTGGATAAATGTCTTGTCTTCTCTTGTTTTGCATGTTGCACAAGACTATCTTTCTCTTCCTTAGTTAATTTACGTTCGTTTAAAAATTCTTTTTCAAGTGGGGAATCTTTAAATCCAGTATAAAAAATTCCAAATGCTTTTAAGAGTGTATTGACTTCTTCCTCAGTAACGAATTGATCATTAGCATGTCCAGGTGATTTCTGAGCACTCAGTAATTGTTCGAAAAAATGCTTTAGTAATTCAGGTGTTACCTCTTGATCAAAACTATAATGAAAATGGGGTGTATGGGTTTCTTCTCCAACTACATGATGACGTTTTATGTGTTCAGCATCCTCTCCACGAACCATGTTTTGGAGATGTTCCAATGAAGCATGCTCAGACAATAAATGATTAAACCGTTCCCTCACCTGTGCAGCTAAATGTTTGTTGGCTGGATCAGCAGTTTCAAAATTGACATTAATCACATCGTTTATCACGACTAAATAAATAAAAACACCTTCTTTAGATTTTAGATCTATTCTAAATCCCACAGTCATCCCCTTGTATGAATTGTTATGAATCAAAAATTTGCCGCATTGTATTTAAAAAACCTTAAGCGAATATTAAGAAGTTGGGGATATTTACTAATAATGGATATATCTAGAAAGCAAAAAGAGATTTTTGAGGTTTGCATTTTTTTTGAATATTGCAAGTTTCTTGGTAATTTTATATTCTTCGCAGCAAAAGTAGTTTACTAGATTCGTCAAGGATGCGCCGCATGGTACAAAGGATAATTACCACTTTGGTTTTAGTCTTAGTTTTTCCTAATTTAAGCTGGTGTATAGAAAAGAAAGGATTAATAAATATTCCTGGATTATATTTAGGTTTGTCAGGGATTAAGGATAATTCCTCCTATAATTTTCGACGCGCTGAATCGAGCACTTCCTCACTTTATCTAGATTTTGATCGCTTTGACTGGTATGGCTCAGGTTATGGGGGGGAGATTTTTTTGGGATATGGTAAACGGGTTATAAAAAATGTTTCCCTCGCTGTAGAAGGTTTTTATGACGCCAGTTCCAATGAGGGAAATATCAAATTCATTGACTCAAATACACTTTACACGCGAAACCTTCACGGGACCTTTCGCCAAAGATGGCAATACGGCATTGTCGCACGACCCGGATTTAATATTAATGAATACGCCCAATTATATGGACGGGTTGGATATCTCATCAGCAACATACAACTGAGTGGCGGAATTACCCAAACTGGAGTTTTGGGCGGGTTTTCTGGGAAGTTTTCCTCAGATAAGAATTGTCAAGGGGTACAATTGGGACTGGGAGTGGAAATGCCGTTGAACTCAAGACTGAATGCCCGTATCGAATGGGTATGGAATAGCCTGCAAAATTTTACCAACCAATCACTAATTAAAGACTCAAATTTAAATACCTACACCACCTTTAGAAGGGCATCTAATATTACATTAGAACAAATTAAAGTAGGTTTAAGCTGGTAACTTTAGTTGAGTTGTAAAAGTTAGACAAATGTAGGTGACTGCACAATCATTTCTCACTGGAACGCGCTCATTCTTTGAATTATTTAGGATTTAAGCCCCGTACGGGGCTTATCAGGTTTATTGTTCAGAAAATATTTGGCAATAACCAATATTTATCATTTTCTTTTCTATTTCCGACTCTGAAAATTTGGCTATACTTTATAAGATATGGAATAATATTGTACAGATCTTTCTTAATATTGGTCCGCTAATATCAAACCGTTGCTTGTAATTTAAGCAATGGCAAATTAATGAATAGAAAAGCGTCCTAATATCATGAAATAGGGAGATTATCATGGATATTGATTTAGGAAGCGCAGATGCCGCAGTTGGAATTTCCTTTAATGTAATTACTGATTTTCTTCGTGAGTTAACGCGTATTGGGCGATTACCGGACCATTTGGAATTTGACCGCGACATTGGAGGACAACCCTCTCATATCATTGTTCTTTTCGAACCTTTTGAGTTTGTAATGATAACCCAGGAGCCTGACACACCACGAAGTATATTGCGTATTTTGGGAACCCTTGAGATACGACCAGCATCAGACCCCAATGCCACTCCATTGACTGTGCCTCTTGATGCAGCGGCAAAATTAACCATTATCTTGGTCGACTCTGATCCTGTAGCGGAGATAGGCTTTCGTTATGATGGAATTGAGGGCACGCCTTCACCTGCTGAGATTGCAAATGATATCGACAACTTCATGAATAGCTCAGAAGTCCAGGATATATTAGCGAATACACGGTTGCCAATTGCTGATAGCCTCGTAGAAGGGCTGAATAACACACGATTTATCGATCCAGGTACAAAGCCCGACCCTTCTGAATGGAATATTGAGATTACTTTAACACCGGCTGACTCTGATAGTGTCGATGCCTTTGTGGTATCTGCCAGTCCACCAGAAGCTTCCGCAACATTAACAATAACAAAAAGTTTTGTCGCTCCACGTACTGGACTTGCTATCGCATATAACAGGAATTTCTTGGACCTGGTTTTAGATAGAGGGGTGGCAGCTAAAATAGGCCAGGAAGTCGATGGGGCTAAGATAACATCCTTGTCCATGTCAATGGCTGATAATGGAATTCAAATAACGGGACATGTGATTCGAGCAATTGATACGCCAGTTATAGATGTAGCTCCCGATGTTGATATTGATTTTAATGGGGTGGCTATTCCAGTGCTAATCCGTGGTACCACAGGCATGACAATGGATACCTCTGGCATTGACGTAGATGTTGATGATAGCGATGAGATCTTCTATGGAGCGCTGAGATGGGTTATAACAGTCGGTGCGTCAGCACTTCTCTTCACTGGAGTGGGGAGTTTCACTGCTCTAGGTATTCTTTTGTGGCTCACACTGGTTCAGAAAGTTTGGAACGGCGGTGTGGAACTGGACAATGCTCCCAATATCCTACGAGAGAGCCTCGGTTCCGGTCTTGGGGCTCAATTGAGTTTACTGGCTGCATCTCTAGACGATTCAACACCAGCCGGTGAACTCTCTGTTGATGGTACTCCAGATTCAGCTTTAGTAGTGAATGGCAACATGGTTTTGTTTGCTCAGGTTATTATCACTTCAATGATGGCACGGATGCGCTCAGCTGAATATTCTCACAAATTAAGACGTTTCGTAATTTTTGAACTCGACGACCGGCGAAAATTTCGTGCGCAAGAATTGGCGAGGCTGATGCAGAATGGCAAAATTTATGTTTCGAGTTTTCATCAGGTCGATGGAAAATATGTGCGCTCGAATCACGATGATTCATCAGCTAATAATTTGCTAAAAGTATTTAAGGCCAATGAGACGAGAGAAGTTGTTGTAAGAAATCAATAAGGTGTTCTCAATAGAGGTATTTCAAACTTATAGAGAATACCCTCTGTCTTCTTTGCCCTCTAAAGCGTGATTTGCCTCTATTGCCTTTTGTACTTGTTGAAAAGAATGAATTATAGCGGGTAATTTTTGCATCGCCGCCTCAAAACCTGAACCACACTTTTCCTTTTGCATTTGGTTTACTAAATCCATTTCTAATAGAGAAACATTAGTATCCTTTGCTGAGACCGAACGTACCATACCGTAATCATAAGGCATAGTATCCATAAACCATTTTAAAGCTATTTTTTCACTTTTATCCATTTTATCAATGGTTTCTTTTAAAGCGAGCATAGATGGTACCATTAATTGAGTATATACCTCTGGATTTCCTATTTTAACGACCAAAGGGGTTGATTTGCCAACCTCATAAATGTTAAGCATGGCTTGTAACGTTTCCTCTTTAATTAGACTCGCTGTTTCTGCTAATTGAGTGAATATGTCCTCCGGATCAAACTTTCCTTGAATCCTTAAACTAGAATACTTATAGATCGCATCTTTTACAGAAGGGTATTCTAATAAGTTATTTATATCGGTGGGAGAAAATAGGACAAGGGCTTTTTTATTATCTGGATTTAAAAAGTCCACAAACAGTTGAGGTTCGATTCGACTTCCTAGGCTATGAATAATGTCATCAATATGATATGCATAACCACTTTCAGAGATAAATAATTTATCTTGGGGTATATTTGCAGAAGAGTTTTTAGTCTTGTTCGCTGTAGAAGCGCTAGTTCCCCCTTTAGCATTGCCGCGATTCATATCAAGTCCGGGCTCAGTATAAACGGGCAAATCTATTGGTTCTCTTTCTTTTATTAATTCTTTAAATTTACTCTTTAACTGTTCAAATTTTTTTTTCATGACTTTCTCAAAAAAATTACTTATTAAAATAGTGATTAATTAAAATATAGTATGATTTTTGAGAAGATTGGTTCAGGTTTATGCTATTGGTAGGTGTACAAGGCCACTACTTATTCAATAACAGACCTCACCTCTGTTCGCAGTTATGTAGCCTCGATGTATTTGCTTTAGGTTGTGGGAGGATTAATGAGTTCGGTAAATTTTTGGTCATTCCAAAGTTATTTTGTATAATTAACAACTCATATAGTATTGGGGGTAGAGAAAGTGCGTAAAGTAGTTCATGTCCTAATATCAGGTGGGGGTATATCGGGCTTAACCTTGGCTAATTTATTAGTCCGTATTGGTAAAGATGTAAAATTTCACATTACCCTATTCGACTCACGACCCAATTTGAATAACACCCAAGACAGTATTGGTGGCGGTATTGGTCTTTGGCCTCCTAGTCAGTTGGTGTTGAACTATATACCAAACTATCAACAATTCATTCAAAAATTTGGTTTTCCCATGCCTTTTCCAAGCTATCGAGATTCAGAGGGAAGGATTTTGGCTAGAGCAAACGATGATTTTGGAAACCGATTTCCTGTTCAATGTTTAAATCGCGATGATTTAATCAATATGCTATTGGAAGGTTTAAAAAATAGAGACGATGTTGAAATCATTACATCACAGAAAATCAATGGATATAAAAGAGATAAAGATGAGGTGGTAGTTACTCTTGATGGGGGTACATCATATAAAGGAGATTTACTAATCGCCTGTGATGGCATCCATTCAAAAATACGAAATTGTCTGATGTCTGAATTAAAATTACCCCCAGTCCATGAAACAGATCTGGGTTATACTTATTTTCGTGCAAATGTGAAGCTCCCAATGGATTCCCAACATAAATGGTGGTCCTCATCATTCGAAACATGGGGAACTTACCAATCCAAAAAGTACGGCAAGCATGAAGTTCGGTTTGGTTATGTGCCACTAAAAGCTCCCAACATCTTTTGGTTTATCGCTGTTAAAACCCAAGAAAATCACAAGTATCTATCGCCAATTAAGGGCGTTCGGTTAGTAGACGAGAATACTAAGAGATTTTTGCAAGATTTGGTTAGGGAATGGAGGCCTGTGCGCACGGACTCTGGTGATGTCGCAGTGGATTACCAGGAATTAATCAATTCGACCACTGAAATAATTAGAACTGATATAGCTAAAATTGAAGGAGTGGAACAGTTTCCCTGGACATCACGAGATAATCGGATCGTGCTTATGGGAGATTCCGCTCATGCTACCGCACCAAATATAGCCCAGGGGGCAGGCTTATGTATCGAAGATGCAGCGTGCTTGGCATCTAAATTGGATCGAGTTGATTATTTACAGGGCATCACAGAATACGAACAAGAACGAAAACCACGGGCTAAAACAGTTCAGAGTATCGCTGATTTGGTAGCTTCCACCGGCCAAGTTCAAAATTCATTTCTGAAAATGTTAAGAAACGGCGCTATGCGTACCGGTAGTCACTTTTTTCCTTCATTGCAACAGGGGATATTTGAATATTTAGTATCTTACAGCCTTGGTGGATCAACGAAGTCACCATACTGGCAGGTTCCTTCATTATCGATAACTGATAATGAGTCCTCATCTGTCTTTGGAAGAGCTTTTCCACAGACTCATTTACTTGACAATCAGATAAAAGATTTTAAAACGTCTCGCATTGGCGGTAGTGGGGTAGGGGTAGTCACTGTAGAAAAGCCGACCTCTTTAGCAAAAATAATAGGCTATGTTGCAGGTTTTCCTAGGGACATGTGCCAGCAACCATTTTACGCTGAAGTAATTAATTTATCTAAAGATGTGCAACGTTGGAACAGGGTATTTGGCTATAAAACGCCCAAGCAGAAAACATATTCAACCACACATTCACTCTACAGTGGCTTTAATCGACAAATGCATTTAAGTGAAGGCATAGGAGGAGGGCTAGATAAAGCGTTTCGGTTTATTTATAAAATACAGCTACAACCCGATAATTCGTTAAAATATGAATCTCAAGGTATAACATTTTTTGATTCATTTAAAATACCTTTACCTACTTTTCTATTACCCAAATCAGAGTGGATCGAAAAGCCAACAGAAAAAGGATGGAAGTTTGATGGCAAAGTTTCTTTTCCTATGATTGGCACTTTATTGCATTACTATGGTCATTTCCAAGTGAACAGAATGGATGTTGGGAAGAATAAACGAGTAATTATAGCCGGTGGCTCTGGAATGATCGGAAAAGAAGCCTGTTTGGAGTTTATCAAAAAAGGATATGATGTATATTGTTTAAGTCGCTCTTCAGATACCCAAATAAATATTGAAGGGGTCAAAGTCAGACAAATTGATGAGGATTGGTCTGAGCTAATTGATAAAAACACAATTATATTAAATTTGAGTGGCGAAAATCCAGGCGCAAAAAAATGGACCTCTACTGTTAAATCAAATATAGCAGAATCTCGCTTTCGGGTCATTGATACCATAATTCGCAATATTGATAAAGCTCGCGAAAAACCGTTAAAGTATCTGCAAGCGTCTGCTGTGGGGTTTTATGGAAATGCGGGCGATACCCTTTTAACTGAAGAAAGTGAATCAGTCCCAGGTAGTGATCCTGGAACTAAATTCAGAGTGGATGTCTGTAAGGAAATTGAAAATAGAGCAAATAAAGCAAATTGCCCTGTAGTTAATTTAAGACTTGGACATGTGTTATCGAATGAGGGTGGTCTTTTGCCCTATTATAGATACTCAGGATTCTTTGGTGCAGGGAGATTTGGTTCTGGTGATCAATTTGTTCCTTATGTGCATGTTAAAGACGTTGTCAAAGCCATTGAGTTTATTGCTAACAATGACAAAATCAGAGATGGAGCAATAAACATAACCGCTCCGCAAGCTTGTACTAATTCTGAGATTTTGAAGGAGTTACGATGGGTTAAATCCGGACTCGGGATACCACTGCCAGGAGCAGTTTTAAAATTACTCATTGGCGAATCCTCAGTTATATTAACTGACTCAGAACGTGTATCTCCGAAAAGATTACTCGAGAATGGCTTTGAATTTGATTACAAAACCATAAATGAATCCTTACATGGGTTGCAATAGTAAGATGCTTCCTAGTTTTTCCTTTTATAGCGAATGTTAGGTTAATTGTAAGTATTGGCAATCCAATGAGCAGCAGATTTCCTATTATCTTCTATACTAATTTAAAAAGTGTTCCTGCATATGGTTATGGGCCTGGTGATGGAAGATAGTATGATGCTTTCTAATGCGCCGAAAATAGTAAAACATCAATCTTCAATTCAGTTCTCTTTTCACTTTCTGAAAGTTCATATTTTTAATGATAAAGCCTGGGTACAATTAGCCGCCCCTCCCCTGAATATTTTAAATAATGAGATGCAAATTGAAATAACTAGCGTATTTCATCAATTAAAAATGAGGAAGGATATTTCAGTCATTTCTTTATCGGCACAGGGAAATAATTTTTGTAGTGGGATCAATATTAAAGAAATTTTTCAAGGGTTAGAATTTGGTAAAGGTTTAAAATTTTGTCTCGATTTTGCACGAATGCTCGATGCTATTGCTGCGGTAAATAAACCTATTTTAGGTTTTATTAAAGGTTATGCCTTCGGTGCAGGTGCTACACTTGCCGCACTCTGTGACTATTCTATTGCGGCTCCAAATGCAAAATTTAGTTATCCAGAAAGAAAAATTGGTCTCAAACCTTCTGTTAGTTTGCCCTATTTAATTCCTAGAATGGGGAATCTGGCAATTTTTCCCTTTTTATCAGGAAAAATATGGAATGCACAAGAAGCTCTAAAATTCAAACTTATCGATGAAATATGCGGCGATAAAAATAAATTGATTGTAAAAAAGAAATCTCTTCTCAAACAATTTAGCAATTCTCCTATGCGCTTAAATCGTAGCTTTATTCCCCAAAAAAACAATATAACTCTCGATATGGATTTTTCCTTAAAAAATTATTTTGAAAGTATAAAAAGAATTTATCCTAATAGAACCGAGGAGGGAAGAGAAATGCTCATTCAATATACGGCACAAGATCTATTTAATGATCTCTCTAAACCTCTAGCGCTAGAGTTATTTAGTCGTTATTTTAAGCATTAAACTAAACCGCTCTACTAAACCTAATTTGTAAATAGGTTTGCTGCAGGGATTTTATAGATTAAATGGTTTCTGATTCAATCTTTTTACTACATGCAAGAGCCCCAATCAGACTCACCTTTTTTATTAATCTTAAGTTGACGAAATAAGGCATTTATGATTAAGTTTAAAACTTTAGGATTACAAAGGATTGTTTCTATGAGATTTATTGTCTTAATGGTGTCATTCTTGTTCCCCCTATTAGTACATGCAGAGGAAACTGCATCCTCACCTGAATTTCTAATCCAAATGATGAATCATTGTTATGAAGATGAAAATAAGCTTGGTACTGAATTAGCGGAATGTATTTTAAAGAAAATGAGAGGTGTAAATAACCCTAATGGATATCATGTATTGATGAAAGATGAAAATTTTAGCAAAACCGTTGCAAGCGAGTTTACTTTGCTCATCTACGATAAATATGGAAATATCCTTATATGCAAAGGGATAGCAAAAGAAAAAATAGTGTTTAAACAGTGTGACACTAAAAAAATTATTAATTTTGATCCCCAAAAAATGCCAATAGATTTGGATTTTTGAGAATTATTATAAGGAAACCACTTTAGAAAAACTGGCCTGGAATCTCTACTTCAAAATATTATTCATTCTGGTTAAAAATTTTAATTTTTCATGCTTACTTTTTGAAGCATTTTATATTGGCGCAAATTTCCAGATTCTAATCATTAGAAGAACCTGGAAATACCAATTTGCAAAATCCTCTGACTTAAAAGATCCTCAGGACATAAAAAAACTGCCTTATAAATTCGTCAATGTTTATATGACAGATTAAATACCGGTTCACCAGAAGGCTTTTTTCTTTCTTTTATGCTTTTGACAAAAAAGGCGCTACTCCAGGAAAATTTCAAACTATTACAAACCATAAAGGCATTTTAATTACAAGAAAAATTTTGAAAATGTCTCTGGAGGGGGCTTTGTATTCTACCGAGTTCAGTAAGAACATAAAAAAAGGATAAGTGTTCATAAATGATCGGCTCATGGAAAAAATAGGTCTTGTGAGAAAACTGAATGCGAACAGTTCTGAAGCCATTGAAACAATACAAAAAGATCACCAAGAATTCTTGTCAAAAGAACGGTCCCCTAAATTTTATGCGACAATATGCTTCGCTCCTAGTGGATGATATTAGAGGTTTCCAATCACAGATAAAACAAAGTGAGCAAATACAACAAAAGTCCGGTCATGTAGCGCATCCTCAGGGTGGGGAAGTAAACCCAGCGCAGTCAATGAAAGATCAAATGCAAACCTTGAAAAGCCAAGGTACTCCAACGGTAACACCAGCAGTTACTTCTCAACAAAGTACTGAGAAAACTGGTGTGACTTTCCATGTAAATCGTTGAGGTGATTTATGCCTAATCCTGAATTTAATCCTAATACTCGTATCGATTATCGGGATAAAAAAAACTACAATGAACATCTTAGTCAAAAGAATAACTATAACTGGCATTATTTTCAAAATACAGATCGTCGACGTGAGCTACATGACAGATATAAGCTACATGTCAGCGTTGATCCAAAGGTATTTCCGGAGGTTGAAGATCAAGTTCATACGATACTCAATAGAGCAATAAAAAAAGGTTCGATTATCACCTATAAAACCTATGATGTAATGAGGAATCATAAAGAAGATTTGAGTCCAGAGGCACTTCGACAACAAAATAACCCCTTTGTTATCTATCTCAATGACGAACAAGCCACTAATCCTCAGTATTTATCTGAAATCACCCAAGTATGCAAAGAAATCGAAAATGTCTTATACCACTCCAAAGCTGGTGAACATAGGGCAACAAGTGATTTACCACTAACTCCTCATATTATCTTTCGTCAAGCCATTTTAGATGGCGATGTGAATCCCGTTAGAGATAAAGTTCCCTATAAACCAGCACAGGGTAACGATGCCGAGACCCTTAAAGAACAAGGGAAGGGATCTATTCCCTATCAATTACTAATAGAAAATTTACACGACTTTAGACCCATGGAGGAATTGGTTTCTTCTTACAAACCTCCGGAGAAATCCACGGATCAAACTGAGGAGCCGCCTAAGCCAGGTAAACCTTGGGTTCCACTGGATGCATTCCCCACACAAGAAAAACCTGAGGCACTGATGTCAGAACCCCATAAATCTTGGATTCCATGTGATGGTTTCCCTATACAAAAACCTGCTTTCCCAAGTGATAAACTTGAAGAGGTAAGGCTTGAACAAGAGAAACCATGGGTTCCTCTTGATGCGTTCAATGAAGAAGTAACTGAAAGGCCTAGTCAGGGATCTAAAGCACGGCTTTTGGAACTAAAAAACTCAAGACCTGGAAGACAGCCGAGTGTAGCTTCGGAACCACAAAGTTACGATGAGTTATCAAATTCACCACAGTTATCAAAGCAAACCTTACAGACAATAAAAAAAGTGACTACCCAAGAAGATCCTTCGGAACAAATTAAGGAAAAACCGAGTATTTCTTTCCACTTTAAGCATGAGTAGCAGGTCGTTTATATTCATTTGAATTTCGGTTTCTTCATTCATTGAGCTTTGCTGAAACCTTAAACTGCAGTGGTTTTTGATGCAGACTGAGAATATTCTCAACTCCCAAATACAGTCTGTAAAGGTAGCGAAGGGGATTTTGCCTTCTGAGACATAACATGGAAATTTGGGCATTAGCTAATATAATTATATAAGGATACGCTAAATAATGCGCATAAAATGAAACATAAAAAAAAGGCTTATAAAAGTAAGAGTGCAGGCTTATTCACAAAACAACAGGAACCTAATGAGATAGAAAAGTCTACCTCTGAGATTTCTATTGTTAAAAGAAAAGAGGAAAAAAAACATCCAGATCGCTCTTATATATACAAAGAAGCCCTAGATTCTAACTATAGTGAAATAGAAGCTTTTAATGGCTTATGTTATCGCATGCTACTCGGAGAACATGCTGCGAAAGTGAGGGGAGTTCATGATGATTCAAATGTTACCATTGCTGCCGTCTCAAAACTTATTCCTGAGTATTTATCATTTTACAGCTATTATAAACAGAATAACAAGGTAGGAATAAGTACCGAAGATTTTATTAAATTCAAGTTTCCACAAATTTTAGTTGCAGCTTATTGCGAAGAAGAAAACGATTTAAACGCAGAAAATTTTGGGTTTGGACGTAATAGGGAAGGTGAGATAATTTCGGTTAAAATAGATCATGGTGAAAGTACATATCCTGTTTTATCCCAGCAAATGGATATACCTACTAAAAGTCAATTTATTATTACTGCACATGATATAATTAACTTCCCAAAATTAAAAGACGCAGGCCCCGCAAGCTTTGTCCATGAATATCCACCAAAATTATTAGATGTTGATGAATTAGTTCATAATGAACATTTTATCTCACAAAAATACTATACTTTTCTGAAACGCATTCTTATTGATGACCTTAATTATATCGAAATAGCAAACGCAACTGTTAGTTCAGAGGCACTGAGAGAACAACTTGTTGCAGATAAAATTGAAAGAACTGTCTTATTAAAAACTACACTACTCGCTATCCCTGAATTTAGGCAATACATTAATCAAAATCCTTTAGTCATAGATCAAATTATTAAAGAATTTATACAATTTAACGATGAAATTAGAAAACCAGATGATATGCGTTTGAGAATCGATATACAAAAAGTAAACTCTAATTTTTTAGATATTGTCAAAATTTGTAAAGAAATAGACCAACCTAATTTGACTCGAGAATTGAGCGAAGAAGAATTAATTGCCTTACAAAATCTTCCCGACGTATTAGACGAAATGGAATTAGAAATTGACAACTTCGAAAGAACTCTTATAGCGAGTGAAGTAATAAGTGACTTGCCTTTATATAAAGAGATTGAAAAGCCGACAACCTCAACTGCATTAAATGTACCTCAGATAGAAGAAACTAGAATAACTTCCTCGTTATCTCCAACTAATGCTCTTCCGGATCAATTAAAAGTTAGGGGTAATATTATTAAAATTCCTACTAGTGAGAGAGAGCAAAACATTTTCGCTGTAAGCGCAGTATTAAATAATGATGATTTAATGAAAGGACGAGATGGTACTATTCCTACTATTATTCAAGACATACGCGCTATTATTGAGGGTATGGATTATTCAGATGATCAAAAAATTGCCGCCGCTATTATACAAATCAAGGATAAAATAAATAAATCAGAAGAAAGGAATCATAGTAAGAATACTTTGCAAATTATTGATGCATTTAGTCAACCGAGCCATATAAATTTCAGGGTAATTCGAGACTCTTTGTCTAAAAATGAATCTATGGAAAAAATAATGGCTCCTGTTAAAATGGTGCGTCTGGACTAGTTATGTCTTGATTTAGCTCCTCACCACCAGAAACTTCCAATATCAAGCCCAATTTCTCTAGGTAGTTTCCATGAGCATTACAGAAGGATCAATTACATTTAATATTTTGAGCAGCATCATAAAGGAATAAATCCTTTTTTATTAGTGCTCCAAGAAAACTATGCTTTCTTTAGGGTAGGGTAAATCGATTGCAACTTATTGATTATACTCGGTTCTCATGGTGGCCAGAGGCAGAATCGAACTGCCGACACGAGGATTTTCAGTCCTCTGCTCTACCGACTGAGCTATCTGGCCCCGAGGGTTGCTATTAGACTCCGAGAAGCGTTTTGAGTCAAGTGTTGAATGCATTTTTTTTTAAAAAAAATCATTTTTTTTTGGAGATTGGGTTTTACATTTAAGTACTAAGGAATACTTTATTTTACACTTTATGTTTTTTGTTCGATTTATGGTTAATAGTTGTCCTTATTTAAGTTCTAAATGAATGCTTTATGGATTATTCTCGATCAAGTTGGGAGGGATCTTCTTATTTGTGTTGTATTTGCTCAGTGTTTTGGAGTAAAGGGAGGTTTTTGAAAATTATTTTTGCCTTTGGACTTTTTAAGAGCACTATCATTTATTCTGACGCTTTTTCTTGGAAACTTATATGCTTGCTAATCGATTAAGTACAAATCCATTTAGTTCTGGATCCCGCGGACAAGCCCGCAGGACGTAGGAAATTTTATAAGAATAGAATTAACAATTAGCAAATACCAAAAAACAAATAACAGGGTAGCTGGTGGGATAGTTCAGCCCGACCTTATAACGGGATTTAAATATTTATTCGTTTTGAATTATTCAGGGGTGTAACCTGCTGGTTTTTCAGAGCCGTCACCAAAAAAATATTTTTGCATTTCTTCTTTTAAAAACTCACGGGCTTTAGCTTCCATTAAATTGAGACGGTATTCATTGATGATCATGGTTTGATGGGATAACCACATATTCCAAGCTTGTTTTGATACTTCGTTATAAATCCGTTCTCCTAATGCACCAGGAAAGGGGGGTTTTAATAAACCTTCGGATTCTTGTTTTAACTTACAGCAATGTACTATTCTGGTCATATTTTGCCTCTTATTTCCAACCTATAAACGTTGCATAGTTTACGTATTATTCGGCATTTGTGTAGTTAAAAATATATATTTTTAGTCGGACCGGTGTTTTGCCTGCGCCAGTAAAATATGTTGGGATAAAATTTGCTCCTGTTCATTCGTTAATCCATTAAAGCATACTGCTGTACGATAATTATGTTCGTTTTGGTACTGACTATAGACTACAGTTCCTTCAACGATTATGGGTATCATTTTGGGTTTTGTATAGATGACTAATTTTAAAAGAGTTTTCTCTTTAATGAGATCTGGAGTTTTAAATGCCATTCCACCTAAACTGATATTGACTTTGCGCAGTTGAATGGTATTTGTCATTAACATTTGTCGTGATAAATAATCTATTTTGGCGTTGAGTAGGTTCAGGTAATGGGCTACTGTTGGTTCTTTGAGGGCAATGACTTGGGTCAACTCTGCCAACTCATAATCAATTTCTTGAAAATAATGTGCTGCCTCAAGATATCGCTGTCCATTTTTTCCTAAAAGTTGATCTACAACTGCGCGATCAGGACACAGTTCCCCTGGTTCCATAATTCGGTAGTTAAAATAAATATGATCTTCTACCCGAAAATGTTGACGTCTTTCATGTATAGGCATAGTAGCTCCATTAACTGCATTTTAGTAAACAAGTCTCCTTGACTTCAATTACACGACATACTTAGTTGTTCTTCTTGTCTCATATCCAATGCTGATGAGTTTGATGATGATTGTGTTATCCACTCATCTTCTTTCTTCTCTTCCTTTGTTTCATTGATTTCATTGGATTCAGTTTGATTCGATTCATTTTGAAACAAACTTGTTGTTAAAACGTGCATCCAAGGCATTAACAGTGCTTCCAATTTCAATATCACTGTTTTCGCAGAGTCAGAGAGCATTCGACTTTCATGTTGTGCTTCAGTGTAATTGGTTGCAGTTTCCACTCTGAGGATGCATTCGTCCAGAAAGTCTGTGAATTCCGGATTTGTTATTTTATCTTGCCTTACTGCTTCTAATACTACAGCATTAAATTCAGATACTCTATCCAGCTTCAATGCGGCAATAAATGCTGCACTTAGATTTTTTGGGATTTTTGAAGGAATCATTAGCTTTTGTAGTTGTTGTTGCGCGTCAAAAAAGAATTTTTTAAGGAGATGCATGCCAAAACCTTTATCATAAGCCCTATCAATATGTTCTTTGAGGTGTTTCTCGGTTTCCGTGATGCATTTCAACTGTTCATCAATAGGAATTGAAGAATTCATTTTTTCACGATACGTTGAAATCGTGTTCATAATATAAGTTCTATTTCCGGCTTTATATGCTTCCTTGATGAGATCCAAATCCGCTGGATCCAAATAGTTTGTAGAAAGATCCAGTACCAGTCTATGTTCGGGATGAAGCAAATCCTCTCTTAAAGCTGCTAGATGAACTTTAGTTAGAGTTATTGTTTTAGAAGAGGTACTCGTAATAGATTCACCCCCACCACGTCGCTTAATAAAATCCAACAGAAGTGAAGAAACCTTATCACTAAAAGTTAATTGGATTAAGTTATCACCTAGGTCTTCTATTTTCTTAATTTTATTCAGTTGTCTGTAAGTCCATGGATATTTAAATGGACGACCATCATCACTGAATAATATAGGATTATGCAGTAACTTTTCAAAAATTAAGACTTGTCTAATCTCTAAAATACCTACATTACCGCTTGTTTGCGGCAGCATTTCGTCGATGTACTTAAGACGCTCCATAATTCGAGTTCGGAGTATCTCTGCGTCTTTTTCAAGCACGATCAAGTCGCTCAGATTAGTTGTTAATTGGCTTTGTTTTTCGAGGCTTAATTGCTTTTTAAATTGGCGTTTAATCCGGTTTTGTTGTTTTTGATGTTGCCATGCGACATGAGTGAGATATTGACTCAGTTTTTCGCCTATGGAGCGTAATTGCATGATGCTTTGAAATTTGGAACTCATTGAGGAATCTTCAATGATAGTACGATTGCGTCCTAAACCATGGCGAGTATGTTTTTTAAAAAATTCTACGGGTATCAAACACAAGCGTGAATCAAGAATAAATTTGTGTGTATCCATAAGCGATTGATCAAAAATAAAAAGTGATTTTGCTGTTTTTAAAGCCTTGTTTTGACAGTTGCCACCAATTGTATCGGTATCACTACATAGATAAAGCAAACCAAGAGCGTTCCCAAAATCATTAATAAAACAATCCGATTGAATTCCTTCACCTAGGGGTTTAATCGTTGAATAATGTGTATAAGTTTTTCCTGCTAACCATGCATAGAATGATTTTCCTAAAGAAAACTCGCTAAGTAAACGAATCTCTGAAAAAGGGATAAATAAGGCAGGGTGTCCATTATGGAAAATTGTAGTTGTGGCCGTCGTATCTAATCCAAGTAATCGGGAAATATTTAGTGCCATAGCCTCATGTTGAACTTCTTTAATATCACCGTGTTTGGGTAATTTTATAATGGCTTCGGTGCTGAGCTTATAGAGCTCTCTTTCAGTGTGATAATCCTCAATGCTGAAACCGTCCTCTTTCGCACAAAGACGACGCAACTGTTCGTTTACAGTCCAAAGACTAATTAACGAGATTTTTTCGGTTACACCGCCTACGTTTTCTTGGAGGGTGCAATAGTAAAGTTCTGTTCCATTATCTTGTGGAACATTAATTCGCTTTAATTCGTTTATTTTATTGAGATCCAAAAGTATATTTAATTTTTTTTCTAACTTTTCTCTTTGTGATTTATCATTAGATAATCGCTCTATTTCTTCCTCATACCGTTGGATTAATGATGTTATATGTATTGAGTTTGATGCGTCAAAGGGTTTAGCGTCTGGAAAGGTCTGGGTCAGGGTATAAAGTTTTGCTCTACAGCTAACTATTAAATGTTCTAACTCAGTATCTATATTTTGAGGAATATACGTTGGGCGTTCGTAGTAGTCATCTTTGGGTAATTGAAGAATTTCATGGGCATTCCGGGTATAACGTATGCCTTCTTCAGCTTTTTTGAGATCAACGCTTTTTAATAGAGGAGGGGAGCCCCCTTTTTCAAAAGTAGTAGAATATTTAATGATGCCACAAAACTCACGCCACTGATCTGGGTCTGTTTCCAGGGTTTGCAGGTTAAATAAACCATTATGATGAAGATCGATATGATCTAATAATTTTTCAAAATCGGTATACAGCGTCCGATCCATATTTTGCATTTTTACTGCAACAGGATTTTCACTTTTTTCTTTTAAAAAACGTTTAATAATCCTGTTTTTTTGCTCCAACTCCATTGGTTACATCCTTATAAAACCAATTTGACCTATTTATAATATAGACAATTTTTTTATTTTTGGTCAAAAAATACTTTAGGGATTTACGTATAATAATCAATACAAATAAAGATGAAAACTATATTAAATTACAATAACTTAGTGGAAGGGTCTTTTTATTGGGTTTTAAATCTTAAAATAAGTTTTGGAGAGTAAGCGCTCTTCCTTGAGCCCCTTGTTGTCATTTAATTACGTGCATTAACACTTACGTGTTCTGGGCTGTTTGTTTTAAAAATGTCCTCAACTCTTGGATGGCGCGAGCCTATCTCGCCTCGAAAAAGCGTGGAGGGGACTCGGTGGGCAGATTTTCTTTGTGGGTCGCCTACGTCCTTATAGGCCTTTGCAAGTGCCTGGAAAAATCTATAATTTTCTGCAAGAGTAACTGAATCCTTCCTGGTATGCTGCGTTTTTTCTTCAGTTGGAGACGCAACCTTTTGGGGTTCAGTGGGAGGTACAGCAGCAGAGCTTTGTATGGAAGTAGAGTCTTCTTCTGAATTTTTAGTATCCTTTTTCGTAGCAACATCATTTATAATTCTAGTTTCAGAGGGTAAGAGATCCTCATCTGATTCCTCTGCCTCTTCCTTTTCTTTTTTAAGCATATGGGATTGGGAAACTTTGGTTACTTCGGTTTCATCTATAGCTTCCTCCTCCTCGCAGATTGATTCCTTGTTATTTAATTCTCGTATCTCATCCAAATGGACCTTAAAGTATTCTTTAAAGTTTTTTGCTTCAGTGAGGCCCAAACTATCAAGTTCTTCTGCGGGTAAGAATTCAAATTGAATAAAATGAGTTTGAAAGTTTTGATCATTAAAATCGAGTGAAATTTCGATCTTGTCTGCCGTGGTTACTCTTGCAACTCTGAAAAAGCCAAAGGAGAGAGTATGGATCATTTGTCGCCACCAACTTGCAGAGTTCCAATCCTGGGTAAAAAGGGCGGTTTCAATTGCTTGAGAAATTTCAGAGAAATATTTTTTCGAATAATTTTGATAACATTTGGTTGCTAACTTTTCCGCAATATAGTTTAAACGCGGCTCGCTAGGATAACGGTCTGAAATGGCAGAAAAAACTACGTTTGCTCGTTCTAAATAGTTTATACCTTCAAGCTCCTGGAAATATAGAAGTTTTTTAACCTCATGTAACTCTTGCTCAATACCTAAACTTTTCGCAGACAGTTCCTGTTCAAGTTGTTGATAGAAAAAGTCGGTCTCATGATTAATATAGGGGAGTAATCTTTGGAACTGTTCGATAGTAAGCCTTTTCCCTTCTTCAAAACGCGTTAGTTCGTCAACAAGGATGGTCAAGTTAGTTACGGCACGATAGGGTTTATGAAAATGAGCAAGAACATTACCTTTTTCCTCACGGGATTTCTCTGGTAATCTACTAAGTTGGGTCACGATCAGAAATTCTTTGAGGGCTTTACCTATCTGATAGGACATTAATTGTTTTACGTCAATTCGTGTCGTCCGCGCTGTAGGTGTGTAATTTTCACATTCATCATCGAGACAGGCAAGATATTGCGGGGGAGCATATCGCGGAGTGCTGCGCAGGTCATTGGCAAGTGGTTTTGGAGAGCGAACAAAAGTTTTGCGATCGCTCACCAGCAGTTTGTTCTTGTGGACCAAAAAATTAGTTAATTTGATATCTGGATGATAAGCACCGGCTTGTTGAAGTTTAAGGCAAAAGTCATTAATCTGACTGAAATAATATTTAGTTATTGCCGCAATGGTTTGTTGTGACTGTCCCTTTAATTTTTTCGCGACGTCAACCAAACTTCCCTGTTCAGCAAATTGACTTATTACAACAGGTTTGTATTCAATTTCTTTATTATCTTCTGTTTTGAATTGCATCATAAACAGAGCAGCATCATTGATGAAATACTTTGCTACAGGAAAAGAATGGAGATCTTGTTCGAAACCCAAATCGTTTCTATCTTCTACTCGAATCACAAGATCTTTCCAACGTTTCATTTTGAATTTGAAATTGTAATTATTGACATGTTTCTCGCCTAGAGGTTCTGTTTTATACTCAGAGCTTTGCAGATCACTTTCGCCTTTGATTGCACTAATTTTTCTTTTGGCAAGGCGTAAAATTTGCTTATGCTCATCCAGGCTTTTTTTCAGAATGGTATCCTTTTCAGCCAATTGATTAAGACGATAACTTATTGCCAAAAATTGCGATTTTACTTGGGAAAACGGTTCATTACTTTTTAATAATGTGTCACGTTTTTGCATCAGCTCATAGAGATCTTCTCGGGATTCCATCACCTTTATTTCAGATGCATCTATTTGCTGTGCTACTGCTTTTGCAAATTGAAATCCTTTAAAAAAAAACGAGCCGTCAGGATTTATGCCAAAAGCTTTCAGATGAGCTTGCCAACTATCTTTATCGGTTGCTGCGAGCCACTTGTACTCACCCTCAAATATAGGGGTTGAATTGATGGAATAATTGATCTTCTGTAATTGAAATAAACGTTGAACTACATCTTCGGCTGGTATTTTATTAAATTCTTGTATTAATCTTCTTAGCCTTCGGTGTTTCGCGCTAATTGGTTCTACTCTTAATCCCATGGGGGTACTCCAACGTCAAAAAATCAGAAAAGATAGAGTTAATATTTTTAATATGAGAAATTCATTTCTTTTTTGAGAAGTTTAGAAATAAATTACTGAAACTTTAAATATCAATCCCATCAGTAATTTGAAAAATTGCGTAAAATTACAACATAGTCCTCTTTATCTTTCAAGAAATATGAGTAGGGAAGGTAATAATTGCATCAAATCGACTTTTCAAAAATTTATAACAAAGTCGTTCCGTATTTTAGCTTATCAAGAGCCTTTGAGAGGATGTAATTCCTAAGAAAACTACTATCTTAAATAGTCTGTTTTATGATTTAATATTGACTATTTCCAGTATAAGAAAGGGTTATCATGACTTTTGTAGTAACAGAAAGTTGTATCAAGTGCAAATACACTGATTGTGTTGAAGTATGTCCTGTGGATTGTTTTTACGAGGGACCGAACTTTTTGGTGATTCATCCTGATGAATGCATTGATTGTGCGTTGTGCGAACCTGAATGTCCAGTCAATGCAATTGTTTCTGAAGATGATTTAACTTCCGAACAACAGCAATTTAAAGAATTAAATGCGGAACTCGCTAAAACATGGCCTAATATTACTGCTAAAAAAGATGGACCGCCTGACGCCAAAGATTGGGAAGAGGTTAAGGATAAACTTCAATACTTACAAAAAGAGTGGTAGAAATCAATTCGCTTGCTGAATCTTGTCAGCGATATCTCAGTGAAAAAGGAAGACTTTCCACTGCCATTCCTGGATTTGTGGCGCGAAAGCCACAGTCCGATTTGGCTGTAGCAATTGCTACAGCAATTGAAGATAAGTCAATTTTAATTGCTGAAGCAGGGACTGGAACTGGTAAGACTTTTGCCTACCTACTTCCTTGTTTGTTAAGCGGAAAAAAAGCGCTAATTTCTACAGCAACCAAAACACTACAAGATCAACTCTATCAAAAAGATTTACCCACTTTAGTAAGAGCTTTGGGCCTATCTGCGCGCATCCAAAATCTCAAAGGGCGATCGAATTATATATGTCAATATCGTGTGGAGTTGCACTCTGAAGAAGGGCAATTTCAAAGCCCACAATGTGCCCACGAAATCGCACATGTTCGCAGTAAATTATCGCAAATGAAAAACGGTGATCGATCTGAATTACCTGAGTTAAGTGAAGACTCTCCGGTTTGGCCTTTTGTGACTTCAACTGTAGATAATTGTTTGGGTATTGAATGCGCAAATCATGATACCTGTTTTTTGCTCAAGGCTCGTAAACGTGCGTTGGATGCGGATGTAGTCGTGATAAATCATCATCTCTTTTTTGCTGATTCACGCTTGAAAGAAGAGGGATTTGGAGAGTTATTGCCGGGTGTGGATGTAATTATTTTTGATGAGGCACATCAGCTGGCTGAAATAGCCACGCATTTTAATGGCGAGCGAATTGGCACGCGTCAATTTCGTGATTTATTAGATGATCTTATTAAGGAATGGCCTGCTGTAGATCTTGCAAATCAACCTTTAAAAGCATTAAGTCATAAAGCAGATACGTTAATGGATGAGTTGTTGACTAGCTTGCCGGGAATAGATGATCGAATAAGCTGGGAAGAATTAAAAAATAACAAATCATTTATGAGTGTGTGGAATGAGTGGTTAGCATTAAAAGACAAGGTGTTGGAGTGCTTCAGTGACCTCTCACTTGCCGAATTCCCAGGTCTTGCGCGTTGTAAAGAACGTTTGCTGGAGTTAACTCGGGTCTTATTATTTTTTACTCAAGATAGTAATAATAAAATACGTTGGCTCGAACGCTTTAAACATACGCTAGTTTTTCATGTTACTCCTTATGATGTGGCTGAACCATTTAGTGAGCTACTCAAGCGCCAAGACAGTACGTATGTATTTACGTCCGCAACTTTAACCATAGCAGATTCGTTTGATTGTTTTTGTAAGCCTTTAGGATTGTTTGAAGCCAAGACTCTATTATTGCCGAGTCCTTTTGATTATCGACAACAAGCATTATTATACTTGCCCAGAGGATTACCTGATCCTAAGGATTCAACTTATTATGAATTATTAGTATCTCGTGCTATTCCTCTAATTGAAGCTCTGGGCGGGCGTTGCTTTGTTCTGTTTACCAGTCATAAAGCGTTAAAACAAGTTGCTCAAATGATGGGCAATATTTTAAAATATCCCTTATTAATTCAGGGAACCGAAGCAAAACCCATTTTACTTGAGCGTTTTAGGCAATTGGGCAATGCCGTTTTATTGGGGACTGCAACTTTTTGGGAAGGCGTGGATGTTAAAGGTGAAGCTCTTTCATGTGTTATTATTGATAAATTACCCTTTTCTAGCCCAGCGGATCCGGTAGTTCGTGGGAGAATGGCTTATTTAAAGGAAAAAGGCCTGTCGGGTTTTGACGAGTTATCTTTACCTGGAGCAGTCATTGCTTTAAAACAAGGTGTAGGACGTTTAATTCGTGATAATACAGATAAAGGTGTTTTAATGATTGCGGACCCTCGCTTGACCAGCAGAGATTACGGTGGTCGTATTTTGGCCAGCTTACCTCAATTACCGAAAACTCGCGATGAACAAAAGGTACTTAACTTTATTAAAGAATTAGAGCTGGATTATGAAACTGTTAGCGATTGATACATCTACAGAGACTGCTAGCGTGGCTTTGTTTACTGGGGAAGAGTTATTTTGTGAAGAACAAAATAATCAAAAAACACATGCACAATTTATTGTACCGATGATCGATAAGTTGATGGTGAACGCTGGTTTACAAATGAATCAGCTAGACGGCATAGTATTTGGTCGAGGCCCTGGTAGTTTTACCGGTTTACGCATCGCATGCAGTATTGCAAAAGGTTTGGCTTATGCGAATGACTTGCAATTGATTCCTGTGAGTAGCCTTGCCGCAATTGCTTGGTCAGTTCGCCAGCAAAAACAAACAAACCATATATCGGTATTGACGGTGTTAGATGCACGTATGCATGAGGTGTATTGGGCTTATTTTGCTGAGAATCAGTGGGAAGCAGGGGAGCACGTTAATCCAGTTAAAGAGCTTCACCTCCCTGAGAATCACTCAGTAATTCTTGCAGGAGTGGGAATAGATCTATATTGGAATGATTTTACTTCAGAAATTAAGTCCCACATCAGTGATAAAATAACTATGAACCCTTCTGCAGCAGCCATGATTCAGTTTGCTCAGAGTTCTGGGCAAAAACCGCTTTCAGCTGCTGAAGCGCAACCTGTATATGTACGGAATAAAGTGACTTAAGCTCATAGGAGAAATTTTGTGGATAAAAAATTATTGGAAATATTAGTGTGTCCTTTATGTAAGGGAAAGTTATTGCTAAAGAAGCAAGAACTTATTTGTAAATTTGATCGACTGGCTTTTCCTATTCACGATGATATTCCAGTTATGTTAGAGCATGAGGCTCGAGTTATACCCTTAGAAGAAAAGGATGAGCTATAACAAAGGAATAAAGTCGCATGGGTGGAGCGTAGCGGAACCGGAGTGGGTTTTTATCCTATCTCAAACCCGATTCCGCATTAACCACGCCCGTCTTATGATTAGTGAGAAATCTTTTACGCCAGTACAGTATAAATGCGGGGATCATCATCATGAGGATTCCTAAAGAAAAAACCAGGCGAAAGTGAGCGGCACTACCAAAGTTCATAAATTCTACGGGCGGGATGAAACCTACGATTAGGGTCATACTACATCCACATAAGCCTAAAATACATGTCAAATAATAACCTAATTTTTTCCCTGGGATCGCAAAAGGTCTTTCAAGGTGGGCGTACTTGCTTTTTAATTTCCAAGCTGCAATAAACATGAGAACATACATCATGATGTAGAGTTCGGTACTTAGAGCAGTAAATAACCAATAGATGGCATTGACACTAGGAAATAGGAGAAAACCACTGCATAAAAGGGTTACTAAAATAGCCTGCATAATTAATATTCGCGAAGGCATGCCTCGTTTATTTAATTGACACATAAACTTGGGAAGAAAATTATGATTGGCTGCCATCAGTAGACCTTTAGCAGGTGATATGATCCAATTAATCATACTTCCTAAACTTCCTAATAGGAGTAATGCGATAAGAATTGGCAACAGCCATTCTAGATTATAAGCTTGAAAAAAGTTATTAAAGGCTTGGAGTACCCCATCAATTAGACTAATTTTTTCTTTTGGGAGAACGAAAGCGATAGCTAAAGAACCAAAAATCATCGTGGTTAAAATGAGCAGCACAGAGAAAAACATTGCCCGCGGAAAATTAGTTTGTGGCTTATGTACGTTACGAACATGAACTGCAGCCAGTTCCATACCCAAGAACGAAGTCATAATTGCGGTGAGCGATACCCAGGATTGACTGTCTTTCCAGTGCGGTATTAAATGAGAAAAACTCATATCTATTGCGATAGGATTTCCTTTAAGGACCCAAATCAGTGCTAAAACAATAATAAAGCCCATAGGAAGTATCATTCCCAATATGGCACAAAGACCAGCAAAGTGTGCTGAGGCGCGTAAGCCAGATAAAGCGATTAGGGTTAATGACCAAAATATTACTAAGATCACTGTGATGAGATAGTATTTATTTTGGGCTAATTCAGGATTGATTAAATAAGCTAACACCCCTGCGATAAAGGATAAAATAGTTGGGTACCAGACTAATGTATTGATCCATTGCAACCAAATAGTAAAAAAAGCTAAGTTTTCGCCATACGCATGTTTTACCCAACTATAAATTCCACCTTCTTCATCAGACCATGTAGAGGATAATTCAGCAGCTACTAACGCAACAGGAATTAAAAAAACAATTGCTGAAAAGATAAAGAAAAAAATTAATGAAGAGCCAAATAGGGCAGTACCCGGCAGATTTCTAATGCTGTCAATTGCACCCGTAATGAGTAAGATTAAAGCAAATACAGATATTTTTTCAGAAGACCAATTGTTCATTAATTAAAACGACTTATTAAAATGCAAGGCATTATATAGGAAGTTGGTGAAGGACGTTACTGTTTATTTTATCATAAAGAGTTAACCTTTGTTACTTTTATGTAAAGTAAGCGACTCCTGAAGATATTATATCTTCACAGAACAAGTGGAATCTTTTTTATCATATTCCTAGAGACAGGTTTTTGACGGTTAAAATTTAAGTTGTATCAATAGCTAAAAACCTGTCGATAATCTTTAAAATTATAGAGTTATGGAGTGGCCCAAACTGGACACTTTCTCATTAGACTCATCCACCTTTATTTGTTTGGGACGTGCAAAGAATTTCCCTTTCTCTTTGGATGGAGATAAACACTCTCTTTTAATGGTTTTTAAATGATTATCGAATTCGAGAAAAATTTCTATTTTTAATTGATAATCGGATTCTCTGTGATCGCTGTTCTCTTTATAAAATTCCACGGCTTTACCGCTTAGCCTCGTTATTTTTTGGTGTAAATCATTTTTTGATTTGCAATGATCGCGTAATTTCATAGCTTGTACGGTAAATTCGAAAAATTGTGCTTTGTATGCTTCTATTTTCATTTTCAATCCTTTTAGATTATAAAATAGGTTTCCTAACCTCATGAATAAAAAGCAAAAAATATGCCGTTTTCATTTTGACGTTAAAGAGTACTTAAAACAATTACGGATTTTTATTTTCTTTATTAAAACCACCTTTACATACTGGGGAAATCAAAACAATGTTTCCTCTGCGTTCCCATTCATCTGGAGTAAATAAATGCATACTTAAGGCATGTAATCCATGATCAAATTCTTCTTTGAGCAATTGATTTAACATTCTATGTCGTGCAACTCGCGATAAATCAATAAATCGAGAAGAAACAACAGTCAGCTTAAAATGAGTTTGCGCCCCTTCAGGAACATGATGATTCGCTGATTCATCTTCGACATCTAAATAAACAGGAACCAATTCTTGATTTACTAATTCTACAATCCGATTCTTACGTGACATATACAACTCTTAGTTAATTATAATAAAAAAGCCGCCATCAAGCGGCTTTTTAAACAAGATACTATTAAATTCTGCAGTTTGCAGGAACGTATCGGTTATTGGCGGCATTATTCACCGCACAAGCCCAGGTAATTGGTGCAGTGGGTGGTGTACCGGCAACCAGAGGGTTCCCATTCGCTGTAGGAGTTAAAGTTAAGACAACGTTATTAGCTAGAGCGGTATAAGTGACAGTGATTACACCAGTAGCTGGTGTAACAGCAACACTTGCAACACTCGCTGTAGCTGGGGGTGCACTCCAACCTAAGTCCAAGGCAGCAGACCCAGTTGAAGCATTTTCAGAGATCGTAGTCTTTGCGGAGGAGGCGAGACTTAATCCTTCTGTCACACGAGCTCTAACGACGTAATCCTGATATGCAGGGATAGCAATTGCTGCAAGAATACCAACTATTGCTACCACTATCATTAATTCAATTAAAGTAAAGCCTTTTTCTTTCATTATCTGCTCCTAATGATTGGTACAACGATAAATATGCAAATAAAATGCCATTTATCAATAATTTACAACTCATTTAGGCCAAATACAACCTGCCCTGGCTAAAAAAGGAAGTCCTCTTTACTCGCCTTTATTTTAATTGTAGCAGATGTGATGGTTGGTTGCTTAATTTAAGAATGAGACTAGTTAATAAATTATTAGATAGGGTACGGGATTGTAAAGCGGATCAATTCAAATATAAGACAACCTGGACTTAGCTGTTGCTACACCCAGGCTTTCTTTTAATTTATTTAAGTACTTTGGGGACTAATTGATTTTTCAAACGAACATAATCAGGTAACCCATTAATGTAGTCCGGGTATGCTTCTCCTTGAATTAAGGGAGACAAGTATTTTCTACACGCATCAGTAATACTCATACCATCAGTTCCGATATATTCTGCTGGCATCGCTTTTTCTTGGTTTGCGACCTTAGCCAATGGAACTTGTCCAATAGACCATTTGTAGGGCTCATCTTGCTCACGGATAATGATGGGCATGATGGCATTATCACCTTTTATTGCATATTCTACTGCAGCTTTGCCAAGCGCATAGGCTTGTTCTAGATCCACTTTTGAAGCGATATGACGAGCAGCACGTTGTAAATAATCTGCAACGGCCCAGTGGTATTTATAATTGAGTTCAGTTTTTATGAGCTGAGCGATGACTGGTGCTACACCACCTAATTGAGCATGTCCGAATGCATCACGAAGTCCTGCATCACTTAAGAATTTACCTTCTGTGTTACGAATTCCTTCTGACACGACAATGACACAATAACCATATGTTTTGACACATTCATCAACCTTACTCAGGAATTTTGCCTGTTGGAAAGGGACTTCAGGCAATAAAATAATGTGGGGAGGCTCATCAGGTTGTTGACTGGCCAATCCGCTTGCTGCGGCAATCCATCCTGCATGACGTCCCATCACTTCAAGAATAAAAACTTTGGTCGATGAGGCAGCCATAGAAGCCACATCAAAACCTGCCTCTTTGGTTGAAATAGCTACATATTTGGCGACCGAACCAAACCCTGGGCAAGCATCGGTATAAGGAAGATCATTATCAACGGTTTTGGGTATTCCAATGCATGTAATTGGGTATCCCATTTTTGTCCCTAATTGCGATATCTTATGAGCTGTATCCTGTGAATCCCCACCACCATTATAGAAAAAATAACCTATATTATGGGCTTTAAATACTTCAATCAGACGCTCATATTCTGCACCTTCATCTTTAAGTTTGTAACGACAGGAACCGAATGCTCCAGAAGGTGTTTGCAATAATTTGGCAATATCGGCATCACTCTCAAGGGATGTATCAATAAGTTCTTCGTGTAAGGCACCGATAATTCCATTTTTAGCGGCGTATACTTTGCCTATGTGTTGAGGATATAACCGAGCAGTTTGCAGCACACCACATGCAGAGGCATTAATCACAGCTGTTACACCACCAGATTGAGCATATATCGCATTTTTTATAGTCATTCTTTCTCCTGGTTAAAGGTCATCGCTTATCTCCATTTACTTCTATGAACGTCAAATGAGACAAGTAAACTTTTAAATTCTTATTTTTTGATTTTCATATTCATTTATCACTGCATCAATACTCTGAATTAATTCGGCAAAAGGAGTAGCCAACTCTTCAATTGAAGCAGCATGTGCAGCCAGTTTTTCTACATGAACTACTTTTTTCTGTAATGTGGGCACGCCGGAAAAACAACATGCTCCATGAAGTTTATGAGCCGCTTCTCCTAATTTTTTAATGTTTTTATCATGCATTAATTGAATGAATTCTTCTCGGTTCTGATGTAATTCTTCCACAAAGCGCGCAAGAAACTCTTCTGCCAACGCTTGATTTCCTGAAACTTTCTGTACGCATAATTGCCAATCAATCGCAGCATGTTTTGCTTTATCGGCGATTCGAATGATTTGGGTGAGTAATTGTTTTTCATCAATAGGTTTTTGCAAACAAAAATCGACGCCCGATTTTTTCAAGTCAATACTATTCACATCTCTTCCATTTGCACTGATTAAAACAATGGGGGTATGCCGATTAAGTTGTGATTTTTGACGAATGAGCCGAGACGCTTCTAATCCATTTATTTTAGGCATTTGTAAGTCAAGTAAAATGAGATCAAACTTTTTGTCATTACAAGCCGAGACAGCCATCTCACCGTCGTCTACCGCAGTCATGTCTGCATGAGTACCTAATAGCGAGTTAAGAAGCATTTTGTTCACTGGGTTATCTTCTGCAATGAGCAAATTAAGCCGCATAAAACGTAGTTGCTCCCTTAGGCTATCTAATTCATGATTTGTTGGTTTTTCAACATTTTCTAAGCTGGTAAGCGATTCAATTACATCTTGAAGTTTTTGAATACTAATTGGCTTATATAAAAATCCTTGAGCTCCAAGCGCGGTATAATCATTAATAAGCCATTTAGAAACCAATACATAGGGGAAATAATTATTTTCTGAGATTAGTTTGCCAATTTTTTGTTCATAGCCTTTGTTAATATTGAGAAATGCAATTTTACAGTCTTTGTTATTCTCCAGAGCCTTCGCAAGACGATTAAAGGAGTTGACCGCGACACATTGTATTCCCCAATAACCTAAACCATTACAAAGCGCTTCTAAATGCAGGGAATTATCATCAAAGCACAACATTTTAAACTGAGCGAAAGGGTGTATTTGATTTTTTTCTATTTCATAAGCAGCCAGCTTTTCAACTTTGACCTGAGCAGTAAAGCTTGAGCCTTTATTGAGTTCACTGGTAAAAGAAATACGGCCATGCATTTCTTCACAAAGTTTTTTGCAAATAACCAAACCAAGACCCGAGCCGCCATATCGACGCGTAATGCTTGTATCTGCCTGGTTAAAGGCTGTAAATAGTTTACTTTGATCCTCAGGAGAAATACCCAGACCTGTATCGGTAATTGTGATACTTAAAGTGTAATCCTTATCAGTTTCTTGCTCTACTTTTGTGCGAACTAACACATAACCATGATCGGTAAATTTAACCGCATTGGTCACCAAATTAGTAATAAATTGCTTGATCCTAAAAGGATCGCCTAAAATAATTTTGGGTACATTGACATCGGTTATAGGAATTAAATCAATTCCCTTTTTATGAGCAGTGGGCGCTGCAAGAGTAAGAACTTCATCAATACAGTGACGAATATTTAACGGAATGCAATCTAGATGAAGCTTTCCGGCATCGATTTTGGAAAAATCAAGAATGTCGTTAATTATTCCTAATAAATCTTGGGCAGAGGCTTTGATCGTTTTTACATAATCCAATTGTAATGGATCAAGCTTGCTTTCCAATAAAACATTGGTGAATCCAATTACTCCATTCATCGGTGTACGGATTTCATGGCTCATATTGGCAATAAATTCTGATTTTTGCCGGCTTTTTTCTTCAATTTTCTTCTTTTCAAGTGAGAGTTCAATATTTTTTTCTTCCAGCAGTTCGAGACTTTGTTGTAAATCTTCAGTAGCAACTTCAATATGTTGATTCAAATCCCGGATTGTTTCGAGGTATTTTTTTTGCAGATGAGCACAACCTTGCTCAATAATGCCTAACTCACCTGGACTTGTTGTTTTAATTTCGGTTTCAAATTCATTCCGTAAAATTTGCTTCATACTTCGACGTAAACGGGAAATAGGTAAATAAATACGTTTGGAAAGAAAATAGTGAATGGTTAGTCCCATTAGCAAACCAAATAAGGTAATAAAGATGGTAACGATGAGCATTTGATAGCGTTTTATTATCATAGAACGCGTATCAATATCGATGGATAACCATCCTAGAATGTCATCCGCCCGTGTGGCCATGGGGCTTAAGAGCTTCTTGAGAGGGGAGCTGGAATAAAGATTGAATTTTGGAATAGTAACGGGTGCAATAAAATTAATCGTAAAAGGATTTATTTGTTTGCTTTCAATGTAATCTCCCGTGAATTTAGGGGGATTAAACGGTTTATTCAAAGAGTGTTTTCCACCGCGATATGCAAGTAATTGTCCATCACTACTGTAAAAGGCAAGTGCGATTACTTCGGGATTAATGGTGGATGCATTAATTAAACCCTGTAAAGTACGATCATCACGCCGCAGCATAGCATATTGTGCTGCAGGTAATAGTTGGCGGATATACGCTTCTCCTAATCGGGACATGTGTTGCTTTAAGTCATTACCAAATAGTCCATTATAAAAAATAGCGAGGAGCAGGGCGACTAGAAAGGCTGGAATGAGGGTGGTAATTCTCAGTTGATACTTAATACCAATGCGTTTCAAGATAACTCACCAATAGTTCGAGTAATACTTATATTTTAGCCTGAGTAGGGCATAGTGTAACCTGAAATGATTGTACAATATCAAGTGACTTGCTTCACCCAGGCTGCAAAGTCAGTTATTATAGCCCGATTATTTTATTCCTTACAATGTGGAACAGATTATGACTGTTAGAACCCGATTTGCACCAAGCCCAACTGGATTTTTACATGTAGGTGGGGTAAGAACTGCTTTATTTTCATGGCTTTATGCAAAACGCCATCATGGTGAATTTATTTTGCGCATAGAGGACACCGATCAGGAACGTTCTACTCAAGAATCGGTGCAAGCTATTCTAGATGGTATGGCTTGGTTGGGTATGGATTATGCTGAAGGTCCTTATTATCAAACGGCGCGTTATGAGCGATACAACCAGGTGGCGCAACAATTTTTGGATGAAGGAAAAGCTTATCGTTGTGAATGCAGCAAAGAACGTTTGGAAGCGTTACGAACGGAACAATTAGCTGCCAAAGAAAAACCTCGTTATGATGGCCATTGTCGAGATAAAAATTTGCCTTTATCGGATAAGCCTTTTGTAATCCGTTTTAAAAATCCGGAGCACGGAACTGTATCCTTTCACGATGAAGTATATGGCGAAATTCATGTAGCCAATAATGAGTTGGATGATTTGATTTTGGTGCGTTCTGATGGCCATCCAACCTATAATTTTGCTGTGGTTATCGATGATGCGGACATGAACATTACCCATGTAATTCGCGGGGATGATCACATTAACAATACCCCACGACAAATTAATCTGTTTCAGGCATTGAACGCTTCTATCCCCGTATTCGCTCACTTGCCTATGATTTTAGGGGAAGATGGTAAACGTTTGTCTAAAAGGCATGGTGCTGTCAGTGTATTGCAATTTAAAGAATTAGGTGTTTTACCCCATGCGTTGTTAAATTATTTAGTTCGTTTAGGCTGGTCTTATGGGGATCAGGAAATTTTCAGCATTAATGAAATGATCGAGCGCTTTGATTTAAAAAATGTAAGTCGTGGTGTTTCCAGTTTCAACTATGAGAAATTATATTGGTTAAATCAACATTATCAAAAAAATGATCCAGTTGAGGATGTTGCTGAGTCCTTGCGTTGGCATTTTGAGCAGGCGGGAATTGATATATCCAATGGACCTAAATTGACTGATTTGGTTTCTATTCAAGCTGAGCGGTGCAAAAACTTGAATGAAATGTGTCAAATGAGTTTATACTTTTTCACTGATTCGATTGAGTACGATGAAGCTGCGGTAAAAAAGCATTTACGTCCGGTGATTCTGGAGCCATTGACCGCACTTTATGAGCAGTTGCACAAGATAAGTTCCTGGGAAAAAGATCATTTGCAAGAATGCATTAACGATGTCAGTGCAAAATTTGATATCAATATGGGGAAGATAGCCCAACCTTTACGAGTAGCCGTAACTGGCTCGAGTATGTCACCATCTATTGATATGACATTAACTTTATTAGGCAAAGAAAGGGCATTAACCCGTCTCAACAATGCCTTAGAACAGTTAAAAATTAGAGCACAGGCAACTAGCTGATAACCACTTATGGACTGCAGGTTGATTTAGAATATTAACCTGCAGATGCAAGCTCGTATTAAATCACATACTGAATTAATAGGAGAGAAATTTTTTATGTAACAAGGATGGTATCTTATGAAATTAAAATCAATACTCCTGGGGTTAGGCTTAATTCCTTCTTTGATTTCGCCAATATTGTTCGCAGCTTCAGAGGCAACTTCTAATATTACAGCTCAATTACAGAACGTAATCGATGATTATTATACAAAGTACAATCAAAAAGAAAAATTCACTGCTATTGCAGCCTCTGTTTTAATTCCTCAGAATCAAACCAATTACCAAAAAGAAATCAAAACGGTGGTGCACGGGACTATGGGATATCCTCCTCTATCCCAACCTATTACTCCAAGCAATTTATTTGATATTGGTAGTATTACTAAATCATTTACGGCGTTGATTATTCTGCAATTGCAAACTGAAAATAAATTGTCTTTAGATGATCATTTAGGAACATGGTTACCACAATATCCTAATTGGAAAAATGTCACTTTAAGACAGCTATTAAACATGACCAGCAGGATCCCCAATTACTCTGCAGATGATGAATTTTCTAAGAAAATGGAGTCTCATTTGGATGCTGTTTGGACGGATGAAGAGTTACTTAAGTATGCCCATCCGGAAAAACCACTTGAGACGAAAAAGGGAAATCTTTTTGAATATTCAAACTCTAATTATATTTTAGCTGCTTTAGTTATAGAAAAAGTAACCAATGATACATTTGCCAACCAATTAAAATTGCGAATTCTTAATTCTCAAAACGGTTTAAATGATATGTTTTATTTGGCTGGGCCTGATGGTCAGTCTCTAGGAAAATCGATTGAGGCTCGAAGAGTTCATGGATATTTTTATGATGAAACAGAGAATAAACTAATTGATACTTTAAGTAATGATCTCTCTTGGGCTGGAGCTGCGGGTGCCATTGTGGGTACAACTGAAGATGTCGCTCGGTGGGTTCAACAGCTTTATCATGGCACATTAATTAAGCCGATTTTCAGAGAGCGGATTCTAGCCGAATTAGAGTCCGTTGTATCAATGAAAACAGGAAAAACTATTCCTACAGTGACAGAAAACGATCCTTCTGGATTTGGCTTGGGTGTGGGATATCTTTACGATAAAGATCTGAAGCAACGTTTTTGGGTGTATAAAGGCAGTACCTTAGGGTTTCGGGTCATGTATTTTTGGCAACCCTGCAATAATGTGACTACCGTGGTTGCTTTAAATGGTAAGGGAGGGGAGGGAAATCCTCAGTCTAAACTCGGTGACGAGATTATTAAAGCAAACCGGGATTTGTATAAAGTAATTTTGCAAAATTACCCCGAATTACAGTGCATGTCTTGAGTAATCCTCTTTGCTCCTTCGCTTCCATTTAGAAGGGGCTCATTCTAATTTCACCGATAAAACCGTTACCTTTTATTATAAATTCGATTCTAGTTGGTTTGCGTACATTTCATGTGATACAATTTGCGCTCTAAGTTCAAAAGATAATGATTATGTCAAAAAATAGCCCACCGCCTGATTTGCTAAAAGTTAATAAAAAAACGGATCATTTTTTTATTTCAATTAACAAACAAGGACCGCATGCTTTTCTAATGCTGGGAGTATATGACCAAAATAAAGTCCGTCGTTTACTTTGCCGCGTAGGTAAGTTTGGTTATCCCAGTGGGGCGAAGTGTGACCTTCATTTAATGCCTCAACTACCAAAAGATCTCACAGCATATAAATACGACTATATATATTGTCAGGATCAAGGTATCCAAAAGTTGTATTACGTTCACCAAAAAGTAGTAAAGATTACTGAAAATGGAAAAGACACCGATGGAGCAAAAACTAAAAAAGTACCGTATGCTGAAGAAGTAAATATTGCTGACTATGATGAACTGAATACAAATATAAATCAAATTAACCCGCAGAAAGCTGCCCGATTACATCTAAGTGCTGAGCAAGTTCTTCAAATAATTAACTCTAATGGAGGCCATGTTCAGACTATAAATGCAGATTATTTTAGGCAAATGGGTTTCCTATGCAATTCTCTTTTTTTTAAGAATAGGGGACAATTAACGGATGAAGGGATCTTTCGAAAAAAAATACAAAGGGATCGAATTAGTTATCAAGCGTACGATATATCCTATGAACAATATCTCGAGTTTGTCAGCATATTAGAAAGTTTGCGCGCCCATAACGAATTTGAATATTACAAGCCCGACTCAACAAGCGGGGATGAAGTCACATTAAAATTAACTAGCACGAAAATTGAATCCTCCCCCGATGTAAAACCAATTCCGAACGATCGTTTAAATAAAATAAAAGCGAGTATTAGTGAGTTACATATTGGTAATACATGTAGACATTCGGCAATAGCGCTTCTTGAGACAATTCGGCATGCCCCAGTATCTTCTTTGGTTTCATCTATCTTTTTTATGGATTTACCTTGTGAAACGGTGTTGGAATATGGGAAGCCTTGTAAAAGAATCCCATACTATGTACTTCCACCACCCCCAGTAACCATCGATGAATCAAATAACACAAAGAAGAAAGTAATTACAATGCTGTACTCAAGAATGGAAAATATGCTACTCCTGGAGCCTAACTCTTCTAGTACTCAGAAGAAATTCTTGAGACTCAAAGAATTATATTTAGACATAGTGGGACCCAGTAAAAGTTCATCTATAGAGCAATTATTGATATATATCCGGACTTGGAAAGATCAAAATAAAGGTGATTTACAAGTTTTGAGAAAAACATACTTTTGGGATGATCTTCCTTTTATTAAACGACAATCGTCCACTATGAAACTGATAAATCAACTTGAAGAAGAGCTTCAAAAAAATAAAACACCTGAACTAAGTAGTTAGCGAGTATATTGGGTGTTCTATTGTGAATCTAAAAAGATTATTATAGATAATTCTAGGGGGTTTCTTATCGAAACCCATCAGAGTAGCCTAGGTAAAGCGAGACGGAACGGGAACTTATTTTTAAAGCTGGGTTTTTCCCCGCTTTACCCAAGCTATTATCTGAGCTGAGAAATTGTAACCTTGATAATTGACAATGAATCAAAGGAGTGGATATGAAACTTTATTATGCTAAATCAGCATGTTCATTAGCGGCACGTATTATCCTTAATGAATTAGGTCGTACTTTTCAGGATGAAGAGGTTGATTTAAAAGCTAAAAAAACGAAGTCTGATGAAAATTATTTAGCAATTAATCCTAAAGGTGCAGTACCCGCACTTTATCTCGATAATGGAGAGATACTTACAGAAAATCAGGTCATTTTACAATATTTGGCAGATAGTACACCAGGTCAAAAACTATTAGCTTCAGTGGGTGATTTAAGAAGATACCATACTCTTGAATGGCTTAATTATGTTGCTACCGAATTACATAAGACACTAGGTATGTTTTTTAATCCAAATCTTAATGAAGAGACAAAAAACATGTTTATGTCGCTTGTTAATACGAAACTAAAATTTGTTAACGAGCATCTTGCGAAAGGACCCTATTTAATGGGCAAGGATTTTACACTGCCAGATGCTTATTTATTTGTAGTGCTGCGCTGGTCTTATCATTTTAAAATAGATCTTTCGTCGTATAAACATTTAGAACAGTTCATGAAAGTTGTTGCAGAACGTCCAGCTGTTGTGACCTCATTGCAACAAGAAAAATGATAATAAGTATTTATTTCTAGCTGAATTAAGAACGTTCGTATTTTCGTTTAATACGTGTTTAATTCGATCGTTCTTTTTACTTCACGGGGTAAGATCATTACTCACAGTGGTTATTTAAGAGGTGAGATATGCCTATAAAACCTAGTTTTAAGGGTGGAATAGATTTAAATTTTTCCTCACAAAGTAATTTTGAACCCATAGAAGGGGTGGCTCAAGAAAATCAGGCTTCTATTATTGCTCGCAATGCCGTACGTTTTTTAATGATGGGCTGGACGAAGCAGTGGACTGAATTTCTAACTCCTTCAGTGGCTCATGCCATTTTTGTAAAACGCGATCATGAATTATTAAGAGAATTACGTTTTGCTTTTCAGCAAGGCTTTTTTGAGCTTTTTGAGCAATTGAAAAATAAACAATTAACTAAAGAGCAAGAAGAACAAGCTCATCTTTATTTAAGTAATTGTTTGACATTACTTCCTTATGGAGATTTAACTCCTTATGAATCCATCAAAATCCCTCAATGTATTAATGGAAATTGGGAGCTTATCGAGTACCAGGTTAAACCCATTGAATTAACAAAACGCTCAGGATGGGCGCGGTTTTTTATTCAAGATACCGATCGTGTATTTGCTTATGGACTTGAACCACTTTTCCATAAAGATGCGGAGTCGCATTTAATTTTTATGGGAACAACTTACCCAGCGGGGCAAGGTTTTATCCCTCAAGTGAATACTGATTCTAATGGCTCTGAAACAGTCGGCGAATCTCTTTATAAAATGGGGCGGAAGAGAATTCACGAATGGCTGAAATCCCAAAAAAATAAGATACATGTATGTGGAGTAAGTTTGGGAGGATCCTTAAGCTTATTGCTTGCTATTGATAGAGGAGAATATCAACTTTCAAGGGTTGATGCGTTAAACCCAGCAGGACTTCATGCCAACAAACGAAAGTATGATTATTGGGATAAATTAAAAGATAAACCTCTAGTTGTCGTACAAAAACAAGGAAATGATCCAGTTTCAGCTTTTGGGGTTTGGAAGGATGATTGGTATATTATCCAAGTCACTCCGCCAAGTGACAAAAAAGGCCCTAATGGATTTTGTGACCATTTTTTAAATTATGCAGGCTTTGCCGAAACACAGTTCGATTACATTGAGGCAGAAGAGGATAATGCGAAAAGAAAAACACGTAATTTTTGGCTCTATAATCTCGGTAGAAGTTTAATTTATGGTCTATTCTTACTTCCCTATACTTATCTAGTACGGCCACTTTTTTATTTTCTCGCGCACAACTGGAAAATTACGGTGCCTGTATTAGGAATTTTAGTGTGTGCCCCTCTTGCAGTTGCCGGTGTTTTACCACTACTTGCCTTTATGGGCATAGTTGGAGGTTTATTTGCTAGTATTTTTATATCTTCCTTTTGTTTTCCTAAAAATGGCATTTCAAAAGCATCGTCAGCACAACCTGAGCTTGCTGGAAAGGAAGGACTAGCTCAATTACACGATCCTTCTCTTGCTCGTAATCCCACTATGGATATTTATAATAAAAGTAATGCTGTAGAAGTCGATTTGACTTATCAACAAATCCATACCTATTATGATGTGATGCGTCGTCTTGTAAAAGGGAAACATTTTTTGCCGGGCGAGGAAAAGAAAAGCAAACATGTTGATGGAGTTACTAAAAAATTCTTACTAAAAGAATGCTCGGAGCCCCAAAATCAGGATTTGGTAGTGCCTTTTAGAGTTACCCGAGCCAAAGCAGCTCATATTCGACATACTTTAACTTTAGTGGAACAACTTGGAGTTGAGAATAAAAAATTAAAGCCAAGTTTAGAAAAATACTACACTCAATATTCTATTGGCAAGCATAAATAGTTGCACTCGTACTCGATTTAGACTTCTTTGTACTAGGTATATCATTTTATGATTATTAGGGATGAGGAGATAAATTTGTCTGAAGGAACAGTTTTTAAAGGGGGCTTAGAACTAAAGTTTGTTGACCCACAAGAATTTGAATCGCTTGATGGAGTGGATCGTGCTGACTACGCTCCTATTTTAGCGCGTAATATATTGCGTTTTTTCACTATGGGATGGACTGAATCCTGGACTCAATTTTTAACCCCCGCTGTCCTATATTCATTTTTCTTTCAACGCGACACTGCTTTGTTAAGAGAAGTTCGTTTCGCCATGCAACAAGGGTTTTTGGAACTCTTTAAACAATTGCAAGGCAAAAATTTAAGTCGGGAAGAGGGGGAACAGGTACAACTCTATTTAAGTAACTGTTTGTCTATGCTTCCTTATGGTGATTTAACCCCCTATGAATCCATTACCCTACCTCAATGTATTGACGGACATTGGGACTTGGTTGAATATCAAGTTACCCCCATTGAATTAACAGAACCACGTTGGTGGAAGAGTTTTTTTACTTATGATAATGACCGTGTTTTTGCTTATGGACTTAAGCCCCTTTTCCATGAGAAAGCAGAATCCCATTTAATTTTTATGGGCACTACTTATCCTGCAGGACAAGGTTTTCTTACCCAAGTAAAGACTGACACAATGGGATTTGAAACGGTTGGTCTCTCTTTATATCGTAGTGGACGAGAGAGAATACGAACGTGGCTAAACCAACAGAAAAACACGATTCATGTGTGTGGGGTAAGTTTGGGAGGTGCTTTAAGTCTATTGCTTGCTATCGATAAAGGTAATTATAAGCTATCACGGGTGGATGCTTTAAATCCTCCTGGACTTTATGAGCCTCTATTTAAAAGAAGCTATGATCATTGGGATGACTTAAAAGATAAACCTAGGGTAGTAGTTCAAAAACAAGGTAATGATCCGGTTTCAGCTTTTGGGATTTGGAAAAAGGATTGGGAGATTCTTCAAGTTGTACCCCCACAAGACAAACAAGGACCTAATGCATTTTGCGATCACTGTTTAAATTATGCAGGATTTGCAGATACCGAGTTTCGATATGTTTCTGCGGAAGAAGACAATAATCAACGTAAAACGCACCATCTTTTATTTAATGCGATTGCGAGATCCTTTCTTTATTATTACGTTTTAGTTCCTTACACCTATGCAGTTCGTCCATTTGGATATTATATGTTGAACAAATTGCTTCCTCAAAGCTCTGAGACTTCGTTAGAAAAGAACATCATGGGATTAGCCAAAATACATCATCCCTCGCTGATGCGAAATCAATCAATGGATATGTATCATGCAAATAATACTGTTGAAATTAAACTTACATACCAACAACTCAATACTTATTATCAGATAACACGATGCTTAATAAAGGATAAAAACTTCTTACCAAGAAAAGAACAGGAAAATAAACATATGCAAGGAATTACAAAAAAAACTTTATTGACCGAAAGTGACGATACTAAGAATGCTCATTTACAGGTCCCTTTTAAAGCCACCAAAGCTAAGGCATCCCATATATTATCTACTTTAAGTTTGGTTCGCCAATTAGGTTTGGATAATAAAGAGAAACTAAAATCTATATTGGAAAAACACTATGAAACCTATCGTTTAGGTAAGCATTAACTATGTTAGCATGAGTGCTGTGCCGCCAGAATTAGGTTCTTATTTGCGAACCCTTCTCTAACACTGATGGCAATAAACATCACTTAAAAACGAAAAATTAGATGTCCGGCGATTGAATAAAGAAATGGATAATATGCGTCGGCAGGATTAAGCTGCGACTCTCCATAACCTGCAGTAAAACTTCCGGCAATTTCACCCATAATTCGTTCAGTAAAATTATAATTAACACCCACACTAAAAGCAGGTCCCGGTCGCCAATCATCTACCACGATATCTTTACGATGGACACCAGCCACTCCTGCGCCAGAAAAAATTTTCATTTGCGAGTGCGGAATAGGGACCATAAGTTTTCCCATCAAAGTTAAAGTCTCAGTTTGAGATGCTAAAGTATCTAAACCATCATGCTCGAAACTGAATAAACTTATGGGATCGAAAAAGACATTTGCTTCAGGAAAGTGCACGTAATTTACTTCAATTGCAAAATATCGAGTAAATTCGTATCCAGCCATTACTCCCCAAACACTTCCACCTTCCTCAACATCTGTAGGTGTGGATAACATTAGGGCAACATTTTGATTTTCCTTAGTGGGTACCAAACCCGTCCAGGTAGTTGAACCAAATCCTCCAATGGCACCGATATAAAAAGGGTGATGTGGTAGATTTTCTGTCTCAGCCAGACAATACGACGTAGAAAGAAATAAGAATGAGAATAAAAATAATTTCGATTTTTTATCACGCACAATAATTACTCTACCAGGATTCCTTAGATCGTTAGCATTGTGTTGGGCCGTAGCCCAACCTTAATCATGTTATGATTTTAATTTATATAAATTACTGACAGGGTTTTTTGGTAGAACTACATATTCTGCCTCGAGAATCAACTCCTCCCAGACGATAGCAATTCCAATTATCAAGACAATCTTGTTTTGTAGTATAAGGTTGAGCTGCGCATGCTTTATCCAGGGATCCATAGACACTCACCATACGTGCATAAAGCATATTCATATCTTGACACATACCAGAAGGCAAACCGGAAGAAGTACAGTAGCAAGTTGCAACTTTCTTAAATGAGGAGCAAAAATTTACATCATTCGTAGGAACTGCATTACCACAAGAACTACCATATGAAAAAGCAGAGAAACTGAGTAAGCACATTAAACCTGCAAAAAATCCTCGTATCATTTTTAATATCCTCTATTTAACTCGAAATTCTATGCAAGTTACTCTATCAGAAAATTAATCTGCCTGCAAAAGACATCGATATTAATATTGCATTTTAATATGCGAATATTGAAAGCGGTAAAAGTATTTTTGATTTATTGTTTATGAAAGCAACTGCTCTTCTTCTTCATATTTGAGTGAGGCTTCGTGTAGATTTTTTTCAAAACCTACTGAATTCATAATCTGAATTGCTTCTAGAGCAATTTTTTCGCGAAATTCGGGTCTTAAATTTGCGGAAATAACTAATTGATGAACGTTTTCATTGTCATCTCGAATAAAACTGGCTTCGAAAATATAATCTATTGCTAGTAAATCATCCTTATTATTTTTAATTTGTTTGGTATTCAAACCAAATAATTTTAAATTTTTATTAGTCAGGTCAGTAAAGTTAGTACGGATGTTGAGGTTAATAACAAATTTGGTATTTCGTTTAAATGAAATCATACGACTGCCACATCGTTTTAAGATTTTACGATAAATGGAGGGTATGTTGAGTAGTTTTAGATAGAGTGGAGTGATTAAATGGGTAAATATATTTTCAAGTATGTTGGGTTTAAAGGAACCTATGGAACTCAGTTTTATTAAATTTGAACAGTGCTGATAGTTACTTGTATCAATAATCGAATTACGTAGTTCTTGAGATAGACCAGTCAAAGTTGCCGCCTCATCAAGGATAATTTTAGCCGGCTCGACTCTCAGGAAACAGCCAATTGTATTATCATACATTGGATTATCACGTGTTGATTGAATGATATTCATGAGGGTGTAAGGTGTCTCACTTTTACAGTTACCGGAACAATTTCGTAACGCCAATGCAATTACAGCGCATAACGCGTTATTGATACTTATATGATTTAGTTCGCAAAAAAGCTTGAAATGATTTAAAGAGGCTTCTGGTATGACTGAGTACGTGGAATAAGGAATTTGTTCAGCTTGCATATTACGAACTATATACTCCTCGGGAAAAGTAAATAAATGGGTATCTTTTAGATACTTCTCCCAAAATGGAATGTCTTCATCCAGGTGAATTTTCATTGCAGATCGTTCATTAAAAATATGTTCTTTAAAGTGTGAGTCCAGTGCAATTTCTTCAAGCATTAAGTGCGTGTATCGTTCATAAAAATGAGATAACTCAGCGAATAAAATATCAGTACAATGCTCATCAGAAATTAAATGCGGTATGCAAATTTGAAGCTCAGATTCGTTCTCAGTTAAGTAAAATAATTTGCCGATAATTAAAGCTGTTTTTTTCGGCCAGGGATAAAAATCAATGAGTTGTGTCATTGAATCTTGCAATTCTTTTTCACTTTTGTGGGACGGAAGCATTGTAAGATCAGTAGTTGCGAGTTTAAATGACCATTTTTTTTGTGTTTTTTGGGCCGGTTTTAATTTGAAGATTTGATAAGTTAGTGTTTCATGCTTTTTTAAAATCGCTTGAAAAGCAAAATCTAAAGCCTTTTCGTTTAAGTGACCACTGAATCTCTTTCTAGCGACAATATTTAACTTTTGTGCTCTGGGTTCAAAAATATGTGACATCCAAAGTAAAAACTGGAAATCACTCAGAGGTAGATGACTTACTTTATGATAGCTAACTGTTTTATTTTTTGTTTTTTTCTTATTTCTTTTTGTGTTTTTAACAATAGGAGCTAAAGCTGCAATGTTGGTGGCCTTATAAAAGTCAGATAGACTGATAGTTCTATTTAATTCATCATTTATTTTTGAAATGATACGTGCCGCAGATAAAGAATGTCCCCCTAAATCAAAAAAGCTATCATGAATACCAATGAGTTGAACTCCCAATTCATCTGACCAAATCCCCGCAAGTTTTTTTTCAAGTGCAGTAACAGGCTCAGTATAATTATGACTCGCAGTTAACAAAGGTACAGGTAATGCGGCTTTATCCAGCTTTCCATTCCTAGTCAAGGGAAACTTATCCACATTTACAAAAACTGTAGGAACCATATATTCCGGTACCTTTTGGTGTAAATGCTGACGTATTTGATTCGTATTTAATGAAGCTTCAGGGTCTTTTAAAACGTAATAGGCTACCAATCTTTGTTCTCCAAAAGCATCTTTTTGGGGCAGTACTGCAACTTCTTCAATACCGGGATGGTCAATCATGTATTTTTCAATTTCGCTTGGCTCAATACGATACCCACGTATTTTTACTTGCTCGTCAATTCTACCTAAATATTCAATGGTTCCGTCAGGCCGTTTTTTACATAAATCCCCTGTTTTATATAAACGAGTTTTACTTAAGGTAATAAATCGTTCTTGTGTAAGTTGAAGTTGATTTAAGTAACCGCGCGCCAAACATGTCCCCCCAATAAAAAGCTCACCGACCTCTCCATCGGGAACTGGTTCATTGTTGGCATCGAGAATAATGCAACTCATATTAGTGCCTGCAATGCCAATAGGGACATTCGTATCCAGATAGGAGCAGTTCAAATTAGTTACTTTATATGTTGAAACCGCCACCGTTGCTTCAGTGGGTCCGTATTCATTAAATAGAACATGTTTAGGATAGGATTTAAGCCAGGATTGACATTCAGCAGCTGATAAATTTTCTCCTCCGAGAATAATGGAATGCAGGTGCGGCAATGTAATGAAATTATTTTTTATTTCGTGCAACAGCACTTTAAAATAACTTGGAGTTAGTTTAATAATATTGATGCGTGCTTTCGCTAGATAATGCAAATACGAGTGAATTTCCTTCTTTGTTTTTTCCTCGCAAAGAACCACAGTTAATCCCAACATTAATGGCACAACGGTCGTAGTGACTGACATATCAAAAATAGGGTTTGCAGAAAAATCGATACGCTGTTGCGGTTTGCACTGTGTATAGTGGGCAAACCAATGACAATAATTGACCACCGAACGGTGTTCAATAAGCACGCCTTTGGGAGTTCCAGTAGAGCCCGATGTATAGATGATATATGCTAAATGCTCTGGAGTATTTGTTGGAGATGGATTATTCCATGCTTGTTGGTTGATAACCTTATTATCAATGTCCAATAACACAAGAGTTCCTTGATACGGTTTAAATTTATCTTTGAACATAGATTGAGTAATTAAAATTGAGGCTTTGCTATCCTGAAGTAAAAAAAATAAACGATCCTCAGGTTGCGATGCATCTATCGGTAAGTAAGCACCGCCTGCTTTTAAAATGGCTAAAAGTGTAATTAGAAAATCAAATGAACGCTCCAAACAAAGTGCAATAGGAGAATCTGGTTTTAAGCCTAAGCTTTTTAAGTAGTAAGCGAGTTGATTTGCTCTTCGATTTAGCTCGCTATAAGTCAGTTGTTCATTTCCCTTTACAGCAGCAATATGATTTGGGAAATGATGCGCATGTTCTTCAAATAAGGCTTGTATTATTTTTTTATTCGCCATTTTCTTATCCTAAATTCGGCAGTTAAAGAATAGCGGTAAACAAAATTTTATGCTGAATTTAAAGTCTTAAAGTATTTTTTATTTATTATGAAGTGTCATCGCCCTCAAATTATTGGAATTACCTCATCGGTTATAAATAATAATTAAAAACCCTTTAAATTCAGTATAGTAAACCTTTTTGGATATTCAAATTCGAGTTAGGATTATAGTTTGGGTAGAATTCGATCCAGCCATTTAGGTAGATACCAGAGCCAATTTTTAAAAATGGCCATGGTTGCGGGGACTAAGAAACTTCGTATTAAAAAGGCATCGACGAAAATAGCAACAGCAATGCCAAGACCAAATGCTTTGACCATCAAAACATCAGCAATTAAAAAGGAGCCGGTAATCACAATAACAATAAGTGCAGCACTGGTAATAATACGACTGCTTTTTTCAATGCCAAATATAATGCTTTTGTTATTATCACGAGTTAATTGATGCGCCTCTTTGATTCGAGAGAGCAAAAATACTTCATAGTCCATCGAAAAACCAAACAGGGCACAAAATATTATTACTAATAAACTGATATCGAGCATTTCTTGTGGTTGAAAGTTAAGAATACTGGATAGATATCCCTGTTGGAATACAAAAACCAACGCCCCATATGAAGCACATAAACTTAACAAAGTCATTATTATTGCTTTCAGAGGCAAGAGGAGAGATCTTAATAATAGAAGCAAGATCAAATATGAAAATACAATAATCCATAGAACGGCATAGGGCAGATAACGATAAATACTGTGTAACACATCAATATTACTCACTGTTACTCCAGTAAGTTGGACCTTTAATCCGCTGCCTATTTTTATATTTTGTAATTCACTTACCAGTTGTTTCGTTTCTTCCGAGTTAACTGGATATTTGCTAATTACATTAATGACTGCCATATGTTTGGTCGTTGTAGTATCTAATAATTGTTTTACCTGGGGATCAAGCAATTTTTTATTCAAATGATAAAGCGTGTAATATTGATTCTTTTTAAGGTCGGAAGTGCTACTGATAATACCATTGACCTCTTTGACACGTGGATTATCTTTCAATTTATGTACCAAATTATATATTTTGGATAAGTTTTTGCGAGATAAGATAGATGAAGAGGGCGATTCGATCACTAAGACTATAGGGCTTAATTGTTCAAGCTGAAATTTCTTTGCATAGTTATCATAAAACGCTCGGTTTTCTGATTTCTCAGGGAAAATACGATAGTCAGAGATACCAAATTTTGCCTCTAAAAAGGGATATCCAAGCACTAACAAGAAAATAAGAATAGGAAAGAAAAAAAGATAAGGATGCCGAACAACTCGCTCTGCGAGCCAACGCCAAAAACTGGAGCGATTTTTATTCTTATATACATGTACTGATAGAAAATTAATCTTTGATTTCAGAACGGCAAGAATGGCAGGTAAAAATATTGTAGAGATTAATACTGCAAAGAAAACGGCAGCCAAACCACCTACCGCAACGGAAAAAAGAATGTTTACAGGAAACAAAAATAAAGCACTCAGGCTTACAAAAACGGCTAATCCACTAAAAAAAATTGCTTTTCCAGCTGTTTCTTGGGTTGTTGCTATCGCCTCTTGAATCGTTAATCCGTTCTTTAACTCATCCCTAAAGCGATTTATAAAAAATAATGAATAATCAAGACAAAGACACAAGCCGAGCAATAAAGCGATGTTGATGGTGAAAATGGAAAGGGTAAAAAGATGCCCAAAGAAATAAAGCGTTGTAAGAATAATGATCGCACACCCGCCGCCAAGAATAATTGGAAGTGTGGCAGCAACTACCGACCCAAATACCAGAATTAAGGTGATAATCGCTATAGGCGTGGCGACAATATCTGCTTTATATAGGTCGGTTTGTGTTTGTTTGTTCACATTTTCTACGAACAGCGGTTCACCTCCAATCCACATAGTCATCTGACTTGGTTTTTTTATGGAGTCTTTAAATTGATTTAATAAATCATTAGTAAGAGGCTTATTGCTTTTGATGATCACGGCAACATATGCTGTATGTTTATCTTTGGAAATTTGATGCGTATCATCAGGATAAATAATTTTGTGTTTAATCGGAAAATCCTTTAAATCAGCCAAGGATTTTTTAATTTTTTCTTTGAATTTATCTTGTGTCGCTAAAAGCTTTTTGCTGTGGTACATGATAAGAAATTTATTTTTATCATTATATCCCAATTGTTTATTCATATACTCTTCGGCACGGGCACTTTGAGAGCTTTCATCCACAAATCCAGTGGTCTTAAACGGTGTAATAATGTGAGGCAAAAATGGGATACAGAGTAAAATTGCAAGCAACCATAAAACTATTATGGGCCAACGAAGCTTATTTATAAATCTTCCTAATCGGTACGACAGTGCTTTTTTTTGCATGTTTATCGTCGAAACTCCAAGTTCCGTAAACTCATTAAAAATAATGACTCTTTAAATATATTAGTATAAATTAGGCATTATGTGTAAATTAATGAGTGAAAAGCTATTTGTGCATCAATATCAGGATTTAATAACTCTTTTTGATCGTTGCTTTGGCAAAGAATTTAATACCAGGCTCATTAAAGGGGATGATGAGCCCATTTATCTCCCAGCAAATGAGGCGCATTCTTATAATGCGTTATATTTTGCTCATGGTTTTTTTAGCAGCGCGCTCCATGAATGTTCTCATTGGCTTATTGCGGGAGAAGAACGTAGAAAGCAAGTGGATTTTGGATATTGGTATATGCCTGATGGGCGTAGTGCAGAACAACAAGCTTTATTTCAACATGTTGAAGTAAAGCCGCAAGCATTGGAGTGGATTCTCTCAAAAGCTGCCGGGCATAAATTTCATGTCAGTATAGATAATTTAAATGGTGGTGCAGAGGCGGAGGCGGACACGGTTGCTTTTAAAAAAGCGGTTTATGAGCAAGTAGTCTATTATTGTCAGCATGGGTTACCCGCACGCGCACAAAAATTTCGTGATGCTCTAAGTTCCTTTTATGAGCAATCAAAAATTTTAAGGGTTGAGGATTTTTCTTTAGAAGAATTATGAGCTCTATAGAATCCATATAGTTACGTGGAGCGCACTACAGCGGATTTAAATGGTGTCACTCCAGTTACACTATACATCAATGATGTAACGCTACTCCTAATGTCCAATCCAGATTTTCCGCTGAAGGAACATAATTTAACTGTTGATTTGCTGTTAAACCATATCCCTCGACCATCAGCGCATAATAAAAAGCAGGTAGAAGACAATATGACTCAATGTATTCGTTGTTTGGAAATTGATTACTGAGACGTTCCCATTGTTGATGACAAATCAGATTGTTTGCTTGTTGAAACAAATCTTGAATGGTCAATTGATTGTTTTGAAATTGGAACGGTTTGCTTTCTGCAAGATTTGGAAAACCGCCGATGGCGTACCAAGAGCTGATATGACTCGCAGAAAGAATAGGTTGTACCTCTTTTTTGACCTTATGCATTTTAATTAAAGGAGATACCTCTTGCTCACAAAGTAAAGCATCACCTTGTCCAGTACGTCCGTCAGAAAGTGGATAACCCTCGGAAAAGCAAGAAGCAGTATCGAGAAGTTGATGGGCCATTTCATTTTGCCCAAGTCCTAAGAAACTATGTACGGATAAATTGATATGTTGGCCGTAGAGATCCAATTCAACTTGGGTTCCTTTCTCTTCAGTATTTTTTTGTATTGGGAATACAATTTGTACTGAGGCCCCACCAATATCCATGACTCCTACGGGAGTACTAGAGGACGATTTGAGTGCGCCTATATGATAATTTACCGCTAGCCAGTCGTATAATGCTTCATCATGTCCAGTGATGGTTTTGGCTTCTATAAGCTGCCATGCAGATTGTTGGTTAAACCATTTTTGTACTTCTTGATAGTAAATTTTTTGTTTGGTTTGTGGTACAAGACGCATTCCTGCGGTTGCATAGAAGTAAACAGGAATGTTTTGTGCAGGAGCTCCGGAGAAAAGGGTAGTGAGATATGCATCTATAGTATTTTGATTTGCCTCAATGGTAGCAAATCCAGGTTTTATCTTTTTGGACCATATTTCTGCAATACCGGATGGGGTATTGGTTTCATCAAGATCATAACCAAAAATATGAAGTCTTGAACCGGTACTTCCAGCATCTACTACCGCGATACATTGATGTTCATTACACGCAGCAGGATCAGCATAACCCTCATTAACTAATACAAAAAGACATGAGATAATGAATAAAAATCGAAGCATGGGAAAAGTCTCAATAAAAAGTCAGCAAATGATACATTATGTATTATTTGTTTTCAACATGATATTATGTTGAAAAAATGATACACTACTTTTTTATATTTTTATGTAGGTAAATGAACCTTCATGCTTTCTGGTTGGAAATAATCTAACCTGCTTTTTAAGTTAGTCTTCAGGCAGTATCAAAATGATAAATCAAGAATATCGCGGTTCTATCTATGCCATTTTATCCGGTTTCCTATACGGTTTTATAGGTTATTTTGGTTTGAGTGCGATTAATGGCAATCTATCTGCCAGCACAATGTTATTTTGGCGCTTTTTAATTTCCAGCATGATTATTTTGCTTATAATGCTGCCCAAAATAAAAAAAACGACCGATTCTTACAAAAATATGGGGATTGCCTTTTTAACAGGTGCTTTTTTTTACGGTATATCAACTTGGCTTTACTTTTTAGCATCTCAATATATAGGTTCTGGATTGGCAATGGTTATCTTTTTCACCTACCCAGTACTAATTATGTTGCTGAATTATTTCTTTTATGAGCAGTCTATTCCACGTGTTTACTATTTCGCTATTCTAGTAATTTTAATGGGTATGGTGCTTATGGTGGACTTCGATGCATTGTCTTTTAACTTGTGGGGTATTTTGTTAGGCGTTGCTTCAGCTTTTTTTTATGCTTGTTACGTGATTGGCAGTAAACGAAACAAGCTCTCTCCAAATATGTCTACCTTTATGGTTTGTTTGGGATGCATGGTAACCAGTTTATTTTTTTCACTTTTTAATCATTCCTTTACAATTCCTTCATCAATAGATGTTTGGTACCATCTCTTTGGAATTTCAATTATTGCAACTGTAGCTCCCATTATTTTGTTGTTGTACAGTCTGAAATACATCAGCTCAGAAAAAGCTTCCATTTTGTCAGTTCTAGAACCCGTGTTTGTGGTCATTTTTGGAGTATTCCTCTTAGGTGAAAAAGTGAGCCTATGGGGGGGTGTGGGAGTGGTATTGGTATTGACAGGTGCACTTATTACTTTATTCAGCCATAAAATTAATTTGGGCTCATTAAAGTTTGAGTTCATACGACGCAGTGAAGATGTTGGGTAGCTTTGTTTTAGACCCTAGTATAAGCATCCTCGTAAAATGCTGGCTACCTGAAAGATGGCGCAGTCGTAAACCGGAACTAAGCAAGAGCCTCCGGATTACGACACATACTGTAGTGATCAGATAATTTTAATACCAACTTCCATTGCAACCACCGCAGCCCCCACAATCACTCGCACAAGTTCCGCAACATGCGTTACCGTTAGAACAGTTGACTAAGAACCCAGTTGAACACACTAGAATTACGGCCAGTATTATTTTTTTCATTACCTATCCTTGTTATAGTATGTATATTAACTATACTCTACGATTTTAAGTTTAACCAATTTATATTCAAGTTTTCTAACGTTTTTTCTCACTATTATGGATTGAGAAAAAAGGTTATTAATTTCTAATGCTCTGCAATTTGTAGCCATTGCAATTTCCATAAATTATAAATAAATATTTGATTTTGTGTAGTATTTAAATATACCGCAAGTACTTGATGGGTTAAGTAACGATGATTTGCCACATAGCTAAGTAAATCATGTGATACACCCGTTATTTCCCACTCACAGCCGTTAATATAGAGTTGATATTCGGATTGCTCATCTGCACTTTGATAAGCAAAGCGACACGAGGCATCTCTAAAGAGATCTAATCCTGTGTTTAATTCGTTAATAAAACTTGGTAAATCAATTAATTCATCTTCTTCTAATGGCAAAGGTAATTGATGCTCTGCTTGTTGATCCAACTGTGTTGCAAAGCATCCGAACCATGATCTCATAATGTGTTCATCACTGATTAATTGTTGTAACAATCTTTGCGCATTGTTCCAGGCCGGGCGAGTGATTTCAGAAGTATTGCGCAAATGAGACCAGTTGGGATCTTGATATAAAGTTTTGAATGTACCTTTTTCCGCTAAATACTCACTAAGACTTTCCAATAATTCTTGTCCTTGATAACTGCGAAAACCAAAAGAATAGGTCATGCAATCCTGGGTCAGTGAAATGCCATGATGTCCCACATGGGGAGGAAGATACAACATATCGCCCTCTTCGAGAACAATACGCTCTTCGACATCAAATTGCTCCATAATACGAAGTTCGAGATCTTTGAGATAATTATGAGTATTGCATTTTTTAGTGGTAAGTAACCATTCTCGTCTTCCCACGCCTTGATATAAAAAAACATCATAATTATCGTAATGAGGTCCAACACTCCCTTGAAGTGCAGCATAACTAATCATGATATCGTCGATCCGCCATTGTGGGATAAAATCAAAATGTTCAAGCAAGGAATAAACTTCAGGAATTAATCGATCAACCCCTTGTACGAGCAAAGTCCAATGTGTTGGCGGGAGAGTATTGAAATCATGTTCTAAGAACGGCCCCCGTTTTAAATGCCAATAGGGTTTTTCATTGGGTGTTTCTAAAACCAACCGACTTTCAACATCTTCTTCCAGAGCCAGACCAGCCAACTCATCGGGAGATAAGGGATTAATAAAGTCCGGGATAGCATTGCGAATTATTAGAGGTTTTTTTTGCCAATATTCACTAAGAAAAGTTTCTACAGAAATTTGCTGAAGATTGATCATGGGTCGTTAATACTCCATAGTCATTTGTAGCCTTAATTCCACTGCGTAAGACCCGGGAACATAGGTAAACAAACGTGTCTGTTAATTCGATTGTAAAATCCGTTCTAATTCACCTTTCGCTTGGCGTGAGAAACTGATTAAATCGCTTTCTTTTTCAAAAAAATCAAAGGATTGAACTAATGTAGTTTCATCGTGTTCTTTGAAGGCTGTTGCTTTTTTTTGAATGTCCTCCTGATTATATCCTAAGAATTTCATAATCTCTTTGGTCATACTCAGAGAAGAATCAAATAATTCTCTAATAAAATAATCCACACCTACTCGATGTAATTCATAAGCATGGCGTCGATTACGAGCTCTGGCATAAATCTTTAAATGGGGAAAATGTTGTTTGGCTAACTTCACAATTTTTAAATTAGCCTCTACATTTCCCACGGCGACTATCAGGAGTTTTGCATGTTCGGCCCCCGCGCTTTTTAACATATCCAATCGGCTTGCATCCCCGAAATATCCGACATAACCGAATTTTCTGAGCAGCTCAATTTGTTCTGGATTTTTTTCCAATACGGTCATTTTTATATTTTCACCGTTAAGCAGGCGCCCTATAATTTGCCCAAAACGTCCATAACCTGCAAGAATAATCCCATTTTTTTCATTAAACGAGTCGTATTCTCGTTCCGGTAAAAAGCTCATAAATTTGGGTATCACAAATCGATGATAAAAAAGCACCAAAAAAGGAGTCGCAAGCATAGATAATGCAACAACTAGAGTGCAAAAAGCTGCACTTTCTTGACTAATTACTTTGGTCACCCCTGCATATTCAAAAAGTACGAAAGCAAATTCACTTCCTTGAGATAAGGCAAAAGCAAAACCCAAGCTTTGCAATTTTGTCAAATCAAAAAAACGTCCCAATATATACAAGATAATTGCTTTACAGGTAATTAAAGAAAGTACAGCCATAATAATCAGCATGGCTTTATTAGAAAAAAGGGAGAAATTCATCCCCATCCCTACAGAGATAAAGAATAATCCCAATAAAATGCCTTTAAAAGGTTGAATATCAGCATCCACTGCATGTTTATATTGAGAGTTAGCTAACACTACACCTGCAATAAAGGCGCCTAAAGCAGGAGAGACCCCTATAGATTCCATTAATAAAGTCACACCTACTACTAAAGCTAGCGAAAATGCGGTAAATACTTCGCGTAGATTGGTTTTAGCAATAATTGAAAACAAATGTCTAGATAAGTAGTGACCCACTAGTATAACTACTCCAATCACGCCCGTTACCAAAATTGCATGCATCCATCGTGGGAGATTCATGATAAATGCCGTTTCGTGGATATTGATTTTTATATTTGCATGTTGTTCAAGTAATGGAATAATAATTAGAATTGGGATTACTGCAATATCTTGGAATAATAGTACAGCGAATGAGGTTTCACCTTCTGCGGTTTTGAGCAAGTTTTTTTCTTGAAGCATCTGCAAAACTAGAGCAGTGGATGACAGGGACAAAGCCATACTTACTGCTAAAGTCGCTCGCCAATCAAAGCCAATAAGGAGCCCAATGGCTGTTAAGATACTTGTAGTTAAGAGTACTTGTAAACCACCTAAACCCACAATTATTTTGCGAAGTTTCCATAACATGACTGGTTCTAATTCCAATCCAATCAAAAACAACATCATAATCACGCCAAATTCACCAAAATTCATAATTTGTTGTGAGTTTGCTATGAGTTTGAATCCGAAAGGACCAATAAGAATACCTACAGTGAGGTAACCGAGAACTGAGCCCAATTTGAAACGGCTGGCAATAGGAACCATAATGCTGGCCGCGGCAAGAAAGATGAAGATATTAAGCATTAAGTGACCATTCATAATTTTAACTCTGATTGTTATTTGGCATGACAATTCTTAAATTTTTTTCCACTACCACAGGGGCACGGTGCATTCCGGGCAACTTTGGGTTTTTTGGTTTTTTCTAACCCCTGCTTATGTACTCCACTTACATAAAACCAACGGTCATTTTCTTTGTGAAATTCACTTAACTCATGGATAATTTTTATTGTGTTATCTTCGGAATAACGTGCTGCAAATTCAACATAACCAATATTGGGATCCGGGATATTCGAATTCAACACTTCTAAACTAACCCAGGTTACGCTTTTAGCCCATTGCTCCGCTTGAAGTTCATTAAAGCCTACTAAAGCTTTTCCTTTCATTGTTTTTTTGATGTAATCAATTTTACCCATACTGTACGCTGTATAGCGTGATCGCATCAATTGTTCTGGAGTTTGTGGGTGCTGTTGTTTTTCAAGGTATAAACCACAACACAATTCATATTTATTTTGTGATCCACAAGGGCAAAGTGACATGATATGATCCAGCAGCTAAAAGTAAAAATTGGATTTTGAATTATATTCGATATAGCTTCAAATTTTTACTAAATTACACATTATTTAAGGTAAAATAATGAATTCCTATTTATTTACACAAAGCGTAGAACAAATCGATCATCAAAAGAGCGTTAATCAATTAGAAGCAGGCAAGGTCTTGTTTTTCCCAGAATATTTTTTTACTCCCGTAGACACGCTTTTATTATCTGAAAATGTCTTGGATGGTAGTCGTAAAAATGTAAGTTATGATATTCGTAATAAAAAGTTAAGCGCTTATAATAAAGATATTGGCGATCTTGAGGTTAAACTCAGGGATATGATGCATGGTTATGCAGAATTTGCCCACCATTTAATTCAGAGTGCTCTTCCTTCTTACGTATCTCATTTGCAATGGGGCAGGACCAGTTTTAGACCTGCGGAAATTAATGGTCGTGTTTCCTCAAAACGTAAAGATGATACACGTTTGCATGTGGATTCTTTTTCGGCAAGTCCTGTCCATGGTTTAAGGATTTTACGAGTTTTTTGTAATATCAATCCTACAGAACCTCGAGTTTGGAATCTTGGTGAACCATTTGAAGAGGTTCTTAATCGGTTTGCACCTAAAATTGCGCCGTACAGTAAAATAAAAGCCAAAATGCTGAAGTGGGTCAAAGCAACAAAAACTTTAAGACCCCCGTATGATCATTATATGCTTCATTTACATGACACAATGAAGTTGGATGATGTTTATCAGGCAAATGTTGAGAAGATGCAAATTGATTTTCCTCCTAAAAGCACTTGGATAGTTTTTACCGATCATGTGTCGCATGCAGCATTGAGTGGTCAGCATTTGTTAGAACAAACGTTTTACTTACCTGTCGATAAAATGGCAACGCCTGATAACTCACCATTAAATCAATGGCAGAAAATTAGACCAGAAGTAAGATCTCATATTTAGATAGGCCTTTATCTACGATCTCTCCAATCGGTCATTGCTTTTTGACAATTGTTTTTTAGCTGTGTAAATATAGTAAATGCCATGGAATGGCACGTATGGAGCCACATTTATTCGACCGTATATAAAACCGTTAATAAAGAGGCTTCATTTTTCTTTAACTAGATAACAAGGAGCTTGTTAATGAAATATAGATTTTTATCCCTCTGTTTAATCGCTGTCGGTTCACATTCTGTTTTCGCGGGGGTACTTCCTAGCGCAAAAGATGCTCAACTTTGTACTAATGCCTATAATAAGCTTTGGCATGTTTTCGATAGTGTAAAGGCTCAGCATCGAGGCGATCCAGAGGCTCAGGCGTTTATATTTAATCAAGAATTTCCTAACTTACTTAGTCAGGACTTTTCCCTAACAATTAATAACTTACCTATAGAGCCGAATAGTACACAAACAGTTACTGTGAGTGCCCAAGGACTTGCGGAAGTGGTTGTTGCAGCCTCAGAAAAAATTACGTCTTGGGGGCAACATCACATCGCGGGCCCGTTCAGCTTTAAGCTCATATCAGAATCACCGTCCTTAAAAACACGAGTGTATCTCATGACAACTCGTGATATCGATTATACTAATTCTCCAGGAAATAGTGGTTGCGCAGCTTTTTTAGCCCAAAAAAATATGGTCTGTACGGTTAAAAATACGATGCAGTCCACCCGAAGAGCGATGCTAAATAGCCTGAACTCTCATGTGGTGACGACTTATGTCATGCCATCTCCAAACTGCAGCCTATGGATAGCTCCTCCAATTGAGGATTTCCCTACAGAAGCTTAATCGACGGTTACGAAACCATGTGTTTTGTTAACATCTTTATACTGTTTCCCCAAGCTCTATCTAAGTTTGGGGACTTTAAATTTAAGTATGGAATAATTTCTTCCCTAAATCAGGTGATGCACCTAAATATGATGCTTTATGAATTTCTCAAGCGCAGTAGGTGTTAATGGTTTACTGAAAAGAAAGCCTTGGACTTCGTCACAACGTTGTTGTTTTAAAAAATCTAATTGTTTTTTACTTTCAACGCCCTCAGCAAGAACCTTAAAATTAAAACTTCGAGCCATAGAAATTATCGCTTCAATAATTACTTCATCACTACGCGACGCCGATATATTTTGGATAAAAGATTGATCGATCTTTAAACAATCAATGTGAAGTTGTTTTAGATAATTGATGCTGGAGTTTCCTGTCCCAAAATCATCTAATGAAATCCGAATACCAAGTTGTTTGAGTTGATTTAGTGTCTTTATAATGTCTCTATGGGTAATGATCACATTTTCAGAAATTTCAAATTCTATATGTTCCGGAGAAAGTAAATGTTCTTTTAAAATCTTCTCTACAACCGTAATAAAATTGGGCTGTTGTAATTGCCGAGTAGTAATATTAATGCCAACGCGAATATAAGGCAGACCTTTTCTATGCCAAGCTTTAATTTGCTGGCACACTTCACTAATAATCCACTCACCTATAGGGACAATTAAACCCGTTTCCTCAGCTATAGGAATAAAATCGATTGGCAACATCAATCCTTTCTCTGGATGATTCCAACGAATTAAGGCTTCTACAGCCAATAGGTTTTCGTTATCAACATTAAATTGAGGCTGGTACAGTAAAAAGAACTCATTGTTTTTAAGGGCTTTCCTTAAATCGGTTTCGATTTTAAAGCATTGATCAGTATATTCATGTAGTTGAGTAGCATAAAAAGCATACTGATTTCCTCCCAATCTCTTGGCCTGATACATTGCTAGATCAGCATTTTTTAACAAATCACTGGGTGTATTTCCATCTTTAGGATAAATACTTATCCCGGCAGCGGTAGTAATAGTTATATCTCTTTTTACAATTTTGAACGGTTCTGTCATGGAGTCTATAATTTTGTTAGCAATGACACTAACATCCTCATTTTTAAATATCTGACAAATCATGACGAACTCATCACCACCCATCCTCGCTAAGGTATCTTCTTTCCTAACTAGAGAAGACCATCGTTGCCCCACCATACGCAATAGTTGATCGCCAACTTCGTGCGACAAACTGTCATTAATTAATTTAAATCGATCTAAATCAAAATACAGGATGGCAAATTGGTGTTCATGTTTCCGTGCATAATCAATACTCGCTTGTATTTGATCGAATAATAGGGCTCGGTTAGGTAATTTAGTCAATGGATCATGCAGGGCTTGGTATTTTAGCTGTTTTTCAAGGTTTGCTTGTTCTGTTATATCACGAAAACTCCAGACACGACCGATGATTTTCTTGTTTAATCTGTGGGGAAGGGTATAACACTCCAATATTTTGCCATTCTTGAAAGTAATAATCACTCTACTGATTTCGTCAATGTTTTTTCTAAGACGCTCTATATCCGCTAAATACTCTTCAGGCTCAGCAATCTGATTCAGCATATAATATAAAAAGATGCTACCATCATTAGTTTCTAACATGGATTTAGGAATATTCCACATTGAGATAAACTTGGAATTACAATCGATTAACTTGTTATTTAAATCGATGACTAAAATTCCATCTGCGGAAGATTCAAATGTGGACCTTAAAAGAGATAATGATTGCTGCAAGGATTCTGTACGTTTCTTAACCGTCTGCTGCAGTATTTGTTCATGATGTTTTGCATTATTGGCCAAAATCCATTTTCTTGTTAATGCACAAGCGAGTTGTCTTACCGCGACTACATCAAATGGTTTTTTTAAAATCAGGTAATTATCTCCCATTCCTAATTCTTTTACGGTTTCTTCCCAACTGTAATCCGAATAAGCAGTACAAATTACCACTTGAATCTCGGGATCAATCTCCCACATATGTTTAATGGTTTCAATACCATCCCATCCTGGCGGCATTCTTATATCGACGAAGGCCAGGGCATAATGTATCCCTTTTTCTACATCCTCTTTAATTTTGGTAATTGCTTCTTTGCCCTGGCACGCGGTATTTAAAATAAATTTTGGTAAAAAGTATTCGATATCCGGGTTATAGGAACCGTTTAAAGAAGGCTCGTCATCAAATAATTGTTGTTCTAAATGGCGAAGTTCCGACTTTGTATTCGAAGCAGTCAAGACTTTAATAAAATCTTGATGAATTGAGGGATTATCATCAATGATCATAATATTTAGTGCTATTTCACTCATGAGTTCTCCCTATTTATCTAACCTGTCCCGGTTAGGTAAAGTCAATACAAATTGCGCGCCATATCCTTCACCTTTACTCTCTGCTAAAAGAGACCCCCCCATATCACGAGCTGATAGTGCAGAACTGTGTAATCCAAAACCATGCCCATTTTGTTTTGTAGTAAATCCAAAAGCAAAAATCCGTTGTAAATTATCTGCATTGATCCCAACTCCATTATCCTTGACAATAACTTGTACTGATTTTTTTTCTGTTTTTTGTATTATCAATTTGATTTCTTTAATGGGAGTAGTCGCGTTTTCCAAGATCGATTCTTTGGCATTTTGAATTAGATTGATCAATATTTGTAATAACTTGGATTTATCAACAATGACTAAAGGTGCTGGATGATACTCTTTAATTATCTTAATCCCATTTTTTGAGGAGCTCATAGTGATATTCAATGCTGTCTCTAACAATTCTGGAAGATAGACTCTTTCATTCATACTCGATAGCCCACTAATCGATTTTTGGGTATCTACGATTTGACTTATATGCTGTAAATCATTCTGAAGATTATGTACTTCGATACTATTTTTTTTATTTTCTTCCAAAATAATTTTAGCAAGAGTTAATAGATATTCAGGGATAATTTTACCTTTAGGATCCTGGGTTAAAAAGTCAGCTAAATTGAGTTGATTTTTCTCCATCATCTCTGTAATTTTTAATAATTTTTTATCATAATTTTGTTTAAAGCTATTTTTTAATAAGGTGATGGAAACATTGGAGCTATTTAAAATATTTCCAATGTTGTGCAAAATGGTTGTAGCGACCTCTGCCATTCCCGCACGACGGGCGGTAGATGATATTTTTTGATTTAATTCTTTGATTTTTTCTTCGGCAATTTTACTTTTATGAATATCAATAACAATGCCAGCAAGCTGTTTATCTCCCTCTTGGCATCGCCCAATTGTTCTATACCAGTGATAATTTCCATCAGACTTCCTTACCCGTATTTCACATTCATAATCCATTCTATCGTTTAAAGCACACTCTACCTTTTGGAGTAACTCAAATCGATCTTGTTCATGAACTAACTCTAGAAATTCCTGCAAAGAAGGAGGTTTATTAATTGGATTTAACTGAAACAGATTGAATAATTCACTTGACCAGATGGTGTGCCCGGTGTTCCCATCAAACGACCAATATCCTAATCCTGCAATATGTTGGGCAAACTCAAGCTTTTCATTCAAGCTCATCATTTCTCGAGAAGAAATTTTTATAGAACGTTCATGCAAATAACGCTCTTGATCCGCTTCTATATACGTATTATTGATGCGGTGGAGAAAAATTTCCCATTGCTCATCCGATTCTGGTTTTTTATCTTGAGCAATATTTGAGTTTTCAAGTTGTCGTTTTAATAATTTATGAATTTCCATATTGTCTTATTTTAGCCTTAAGTATTTATGTCTCATAAATGGTTGTAATCGTCATGGTTTGGTTATGTAATTGACAATTCCCAACAGAAAAAGGTGATAATTCACCATATGAATAAAACCCCACTTGCGTAGAACCTTTTGGTAGAGCAGTCAGAGTGGATTCAATTTCTTCTTCTGTTCGTTCTCCTAAAAGCAATCTCCTGCCTACACAACTGATATCAATCGCCAAAACGGGGCCTAGTTGTTCTAAGTTATCATTGAGCATCAATTTATTTGCGAGCAGACCTGCTTCATTAGCACTATCAATTAATCGATCAAAGTTTGCTCTCATTAATTGCGCATGCCATCCCATTGGAATATCCCCCGCAAAAGTCAGGGATTGATCTTTCTCATTAACTGCAAGGATTGTACGCACTAATTGGATATCATCATGTGCCTGAGGATTATTAATAGCCAATGGATAAAGTAATCCTGAAGAAGGTAATTCAGAGGCTTTTTCACCTAAATATTCTTTATATAGTTGTAAGGCGGGTTGATAATCAAGCTCATATAAGACATTGGATTCGGACCGGGTAATTCGACGAACCGGACCAAAAATATCCCATCCTCCCTTAGAAGCATGTCCAATATGAATATCCGCACCATAAAAACCAACCGCAACGGCATAATGGTCCATTATTTTATTATTTAAAATTGCCCATGTTTTTGTGAAGTGACTGCCATCACCTGCTAAGCCACCGGTAATGACAAGTTTTTGATGACTTTTGACTGTATTTAATCCTTGAACTAATTCGGAACCATTTACATTAAGTCCATCGGACAAAATAAAAATACTGTGCAGATCGTCTGCTTTGAGCTGTTCAGCAATGAGCTGGCCAGCTTTTTCAGAGTCTTTACCGTTATTCACCTCAGCTTTTGCAATTTTCAAAGAGGTTTTAGCAAATTTGATTACTGCCACGGTAATACTGTGGTCAAAAAGATGATCACCAAAAATTTCTCCAGCAGTAGAGCAACCGATGATTTTCGATTTAGAATAAAAGTTAGCCAGCTTCATTATTGGCTCTTGAAAATCCATGAACTCAGGGGCTGCAAAAATAAGCACTAGGGTGTTCTCTGAATCAAGATCTGGAAATTCTTTCAAACTCCATCCTTTATTTCTGAGGAATTGAAAGGCTTTTATTTCCATAAAGCACTCCTTGTAACTAAGTATGACAATCAGAAAATGTTTTTATTAGTATAGTGTCAATTTTGGTTTTTTTCTTGATTAATTGACCTCATTTTAATCAAAACAAGAGTTGCAGTGGTTCATCTAGATTTTTTTGCTACCCAAATGAAAATTCGTTATGATGAATTTCATTATTTTGCTGAAGGGACGTAGGACTTATGGAAGGAGAAAAATCACCTACCCGGAATAAAAAAATGGTGATTACTGGACGGTGGCGAGAACAGTTCCCGGCAGAAAATTCCTTAGGTTTAATCATCATTTTACTTACTTTAGTTGCTGTATTATGGTTCTATATCTCTACTAAAAAAACACAAACTGTTAGTCCTCAACCTATTCCAATTGTTGCAGGAATTTCTACAACTCGAGATGTACCTATTTATATTGCGGCACTGGGCACAGTAACACCTGTTTATACTGTGACGGTTCAAACCCAAATAAATGGTTTATTAATGAAGGTTCTCTTCAAGGAAGGTCAATTGGTTAAAAAGGGCCAGTTACTTGCCCAAATTGATCAGCGGCCTTACGAAGCCTTACTCACTCAATATGAAGGAGATCTCAAACGGGATTCCGCTTTGTTAGCGAATGCCAAAATTGATTTAAAACGTTATCAAAAATTATGGAAAGAAGATTCGATTTCCCAACAAACATTAGCTACTCAGGAGTCACTTGTAGAGCAATATGAAGGAAATGTTAAAACCGACCTCGGTCTCATTCAAAGTACTAAAGTCAACCTTATTTATTGCAATATTACTTCGCCTATTGAGGGACGAATCGGTTTGCGTTTGGTAGATCCAGGGAACTTTGTTCAAACTTCAGGTACCCAAGGTATTGCAGTGATCACTACTCATGATCCTGTTACGGTAATTTTTCCTGTAGCAGAAGATTTTGTGTCGCTTATTGCACCCCAAGCCTATGGTGGTAAAGAGATGCAAGTGAACGTTTTTGATAGACAACAAAACCACTTACTTGCCACAGGAAAATTATTGGCTTTGGATAACCAAATTAGTACGACAACAGGAACCGTACGACTTAGGGCGATATTTGATAACCATAAAAACAAATTATTCCCTAACCAATTTGTGAATGTGAAAATACTCGTTGAGACGTTGCCCCAAGCGACGGTTGTGCCCACAGCTGCGCTTCAACATACTACAACAGAAGATTTTATTTACGTCATTAATGAGGATAATACAGTAAATATTCAAACGGTAATTCTGGGACCTACCCTTGGTGATGAAACTGTAATTAAAAATGGTTTATTACCCAATCAACGAGTAGTGGTAAACGGTGCCGATAAATTAATGAATGGGGCCAAAGTATTGGTCCAAAAAGAATATCCAGCAAGTGTCTCAGTTCAAAAAAGCGAGTTTCGTTTAAAGGTGAATAACCTCACATGAGTATTTCAGGCCCCTTTATTGCAAGAGCTATAGCCACTTCATTGTTGATGTTTGCTATTTTGCTGACGGGCGTTCTTTCTTACAAACTCTTACCTATTTCAGCGCTCCCTGACGTGGAGTATCCGACAATTCAAGTATCAACTTTTTATCCTGGAGCCAGTCCAGATGTAATGAGCACTACCGTTACGGCCCCACTTGAACGTCAATTCGGACAAATGCCAGGTTTGGAGCAAATGACCTCAAACAGCTCAAATGGGTCATCCATTATAACTTTGCAATTCAATTTGGATATGAGTTTGGATGTAGCAGAGCAAGAAGTTCAACAAGCGATAAACGCTGCAAGTAGTTATTTGCCGATCGATCTTCCCAATCCTCCTGTTTACAGTAAAGTCAATCCGGCAGATACACCCATCCTAACCTTGGCTTTGACTGCAAGAACTTTACCATTAACTCAAGTAGAGGATTATGCAGAAACACGTCTTGTTCCTAAAATCTCTCAATTATCGGGTGTGGGGTTGGTAAGCATCGGTGGCGGGCATCGACCTGCGGTACGAATTCAAGCTAATCCAAATGCATTGTCTGCATATGGATTAACTATGGAAGACATACGTTCTATCGTTATAGCTTCCAATGTGAATGCTGCTAAGGGAAATTTCGATGGCCCACGCTTAGCCTATACGATTAATTCCAATGACCAGCTTTTGTCTGCTGCAGATTATCGTCCTTTAATTGTTTCATACCAGAATGGATCTCCCGTTCGTTTATCTGATGTAGCTGATGTTATAGATGGGACAGAAAATACAATGCAAGCAGCATGGATGGATACAGAACCGGCGATTATACTCAATATCCAACGCCAACCAGCAGCAAATGTCATTGAGGTAGCCGAACGAGTCAAAACTCTATTGAAACAAATGAGCTTGGCAATTCCGGCAGGAATGGATATCAAAATTCTTACCGATCGTACGACCAGTATTCGTACTTCCGTAGAAAATGTTCAATTTGAATTACTGTTGTCCGTTGCCTTGGTTGTAATGGTGATTTTCCTTTTTTTACGTAAACTATCCGCGACAATAATTCCAAGTATTTCAGTACCATTGGCACTCGTAGGCACATTAGGTTTAATGTATTTACTCGGGTTTAGTCTTAATAATCTTACTTTGATGGGATTAACCATTGCTGCAGGCTTTGTAGTTGATGATGCGATCGTGATGATTGAAAACATCATACGCTATATCGAAATGGGAAAGGACCCTTTGGATGCTGCTCATAAAGGAGCCGCGCAAATTGGCTTTACTATTGTTTCTTTATCTATTTCTCTGATTGCGGTACTGATTCCTTTATTATTTATGGGGGATATAGTCGGTCGATTATTTCGTGAATTCGCAGTGACCTTAACCATGACTATTGCAATTTCAGCGTTCGTTTCGTTAACGCTGACTCCTATGCTGTGTTCTAGACTGTTAAAGGTACAAAATGATAATAAAGTCAATAAATTAGAGCGCTTTCTTAAACGTCAGTCCGATTTTCTTATAGAGCGATATAAAATTTCTCTTCATTGGGTTCTTTCGCGCCAACCTTTTATTTTACTGGTCTTTTTCATTACTGTATTAATCACAGGCATTTTATTATATATCATTCCTAAAGGATTTTTCCCCATTCAAGATACAGGAATTATTCAAGGAATATCACTAGCTTCTGAATCGGTTTCATTTAAAGAAATGACAACCCGACAACAAGCTTTGGTGCATGCAGTGCTTTCTGATCCCGCTGTTGAAAATGTATCATCCTTTATTGGTATTGATGGTACGAATATAACGCTAAATAGCGGGCGTATTTTGATTAATTTGAAACCTTTTGAGCAACGTTCAGGTGTTACCGAGGTTATGAATCGTTTGCAATCTAAAATCAATCAAGTTATTGGTGCTTCCTTATACATGCAGCCGGTACAAGATTTAACGATTGATACATTAACCAGTCGCACACAATATCAATACAGCATTAGCGCTCCTGATAGGGAGGACGTTACTAAATGGTCGCAGTTAATGTTAGAGAAAATGCGCCAACTATCTATTTTAAAAGAGGTCAATACCGATCAACAAAATACAGGTTTGGTTACCTTATTGGATATTGATCGCGATACCGCATACCGACTGGGTATTACCATGCAGACGATTGACCAGACTTTATATGATTCATTTGGTCAGCGGCAAATATCTATTATGTTTACTCAACGAAACCAATACCGGGTTGTATTGGAAGTATTGCCCCCACTGCAAAGAGAGTCGATTGCTTTTGACAATATTTATATTAATTCTTCTGTAATTAATTCTTCTACCAACGCTTCCGGCTCCTCGAGTACCTCACAAAATAATAATTCTTTTTCGGAGATGATAGCCAGTGGCTCTGTTCCAATTAAGACTTTTGCTCGATTAAAGCAGACTGTAGGTCCTTTAGTTATTGCGCATAAAGACCAATTCCCTTCTGCTACGCTTTCGTTCAATCTTGCAAATAATGCATCCTTAGGAGATGCAGTGACTCAGATTGACGATATAAAAAATAGTCTTAATATGCCTCTCAATGTAGAAGCGGGTTTTCAAGGAACCACAAAAAATTTTCAAAAATCCCTAGCTAATGAAGGGTGGCTGGTAATTGCTTCAGTGGTTGTGGTTTACATTATATTAGGGGTACTCTATGAAAGTTACATCCATCCACTAACTATTTTATCAACCTTACCCTCAGCTTCGATGGGGGCTTTACTTGCATTGTATATAACAAACAATGAGCTGAGTATCATTGCCTTGATTGCGATTATTTTATTAATTGGAATTGTATTAAAAAATGCAATTATGATGATTGACTTTGCGCTTGAACAAGAACGTGAATACAAACTCAAACCAGAACATGCAATTTATGAGGCCGCTGTATTACGTTTCAGACCCATTTTGATGACTACAATGGCCTCTATGCTGGGGGCAATTCCTCTGGCATTTAGTAATGGGCTTGGTGGTGAGTTACGACGTCCATTAGGTATTGCGATAATTGGGGGGCTGATGGTCAGTCAGTTGGTTACTTTATATACGACTCCGATTATTTATCTAACATTTGATCGTATCTCACGTAAGATAATGAGTTATGGTAAACATAATCCAGGTGTTACGGAGGCTGGATTGTGAATTTATCTTCCTTATTCATTAACAAACCCATTGCCACAATCTTATTAGCGTTTGGATTAAGCTTCGCAGGAATTCTCGCATTTAATTTATTACCTGTGGCACCGTTACCTCAAATTGATTTCCCAACAATTATGGTTCAAGCTCAATTACCTGGAGGTAGTCCAGAAATTATGGCAACCTCAGTTGCAGCGCCTTTGGAGCGTCAGATAGGGCGTATTTCAGGTGTCACTCAACTGACTTCCTCAAGTACTTTAGGACAAGCCAGCATCACCGTACAATTTGATCTATCCCGTAATATTGATGGAGCTGCCCGAGACATCCAAGCAGCAATTAATGCATCCTTAAGTCAATTACCGACTAATTTAACGAATAATCCTACTTATCGAAAAGTAAATCCTGCTGACGCGCCAATTATGATTCTTGCATTGACATCGGATAAATATACTCCAGGAAAGATGTATGATGTCGCTTCAACTATTTTGCAACAAAAGATTTTGCGGATTGAAGGTGTAGGGCAGGTTGGTGTTGGTGGGAGCTCATTGCCCGCAGTTCGCGTTGAAATTAACCCTACAGCTTTAAATAAATATAAAATTGGATTAAACCAGCTTGCAGGAGTAATTAATAATGCCAACGTGAACTTGGCAAAAGGACAATTGATTCATGATGATACTGTTTCCATAATCCGTAGTAATGATCAGCTACAAAAGGCAAGCGACTATGGACCGCTTATTATTAGCTATTTCAATAATCAACCAGTACGCCTTTCTGATATTGCCCATGTATTTGATTCAGTTGCTGACGTTCATACTGCGGGTCTGGCAAATGGGAAACCCGCAGTGCTTTTAGTTTTATTTAAGCAACCTGGGGCCAATGTGATAAAAACAGTGGATCATGTTAAACAAATATTACCCCAACTGGAGGCTTCCATATCTAAGGATATTAAATTAAATATTTTAATGGATAGAACCACCTCAATTCGTACTTCATTACATGATGTGGAGCTAACTCTACTTATAGCGATGTGTTTGGTAATTTTTGTTACTTATCTTTTTCTTGGAAGTTTTCGGGCGATGATAATTCCGGGAATTGCAGTTCCTTTATCTTTACTTGGTACGTTTGCGGTAATGAAATTATTAAATTACAGTTTAGATAATTTATCGTTGATGGCTTTAACCATTTCTACAGGTTTTGTTGTCGATGATGCAGTTGTAGTACTGGAAAATATTTCTCGTCATATCGCTATGGGAAAAAAGCCGTTGCAAGCTGCTTTTGATGGATCAAAAGAGATTGGTTTTACAGTGTTGTCGATTAGTATTTCATTAATTGCCGTTTTTATTCCCATTTTTCTTATGAGTGGGATAGTTGGACGCTTATTTCGTGAGTTTGTTGTGACCCTTTCGGTAGCAATTTTGACTTCACTGGTTGTTTCCCTAACCTTGACACCGATGATGTGTTCCAAACTGTTGCATGAGAATGAAGGAACGAAAAGCAATTTTTTTATGCGCTTTACAGAAAAAGTACGTTTGCATTATGCAAAGGGTTTGCATTGGGCGTTACTTCACCCACGAGTCATGTTAATTCTTACTTTTGCGACTGTTTTACTGACTGCAAGTTTGTTTATGGCGATACCTAGAGGATTTTTCCCTCAACAAAATACCGATCGAATCGCAGGATCTTTACGGGCAGATCAAAATATTTCGTTTCAAGCAATGCAGAAGAAACTAATTCAATTTGTCTCAGAAATTCGCAAAGACTCGGCTGTCGCTAATGTGGGTGCCTTTATTGGTAGTGGGCCGGGTAATAATACAGCGAATACAGGCTCTGTCTTTATTACGCTTAAGCCTGTCCAAAATAATAGTCCAACTACCTCTCAGGTAATCGAGCGATTGCGTAGCAAATTATCTTTAATTACTGGTGCTACTTTGTATATGCAGGCTGCCCAGGATTTAACAATAGGGGGCCGACAAACGGCAGCTCAATTTCAATATACGATAACTTCTGATAATTTAAACGATCTCGCTACTTGGACGCCACGGATTATGGAACAATTGGCAAAGATCCATGGAATTACTGATTTAAATAATGACCAGCTTAATAATGGCTTGCAAACTTATGTGAATGTAGATCATGATACTGCATCGCGTTTTGGGATTACCCCAGAACAGATTGATCGAGTGCTGTATTATGCTTTTGGTCAAAGTCAGATCTCGGTAATGTATATGCCAATGAATCAATATTATGTGGTCATGAATGTTGCCCCAAAATATTGGCAATATCCTGCTGTTTTGGAAGAAATTTACGTCAAGTCGTCAATAGGAGAGGAAGTTCCATTATCGGTATTTGCCAGTTTTGAGACGGGTTCTACATTATTATCAGTAAATCATCTCGGTCTGGCCCCTGCGGCAACCTTTTCATTTAATTTGATTCCTGGAGTATCGTTAGGTGGAGTAGTGAAACAAATTAGTGCAGGAATCAAAAAAATGAATTTACCGCGAACCATGCGAGGTACTTTTCAGGGGACAGCACAAGCGTTTCAAGAATCATTTGCAAATGAGAAATATATAATAATGACTGCTATTTTAGCAGTCTATATTGTACTGGGAATGCTGTATGAAAGTTTAATTCATCCAATAACTATATTGTCTACATTACCCTCCGCTGGTGTAGGCGCATTATTGGCTTTATTGTTATTTAAGTCCGATTTGAGCATTATTGCTTTGATTGGAATGATTCTTTTAATTGGAATTGTGAAAAAAAATGCAATTATGATGATTGATTTTGCATTAGAAACGGAGCGCTTAGAAAATAAATCCTCACGCGAAGCAATTTATGAAGCTGCTTTATTACGTTTTCGCCCAATCATGATGACAACCATGGCTGCTATTTTAGGTGCTATGCCTCTGGTTATTGGTTTTGGAGTGGGTTCAGAGCTTCGTCGCCCATTAGGTATAACTATTGTTGGGGGGCTGATTATGAGTCAATTATTAACCCTGTACACGACACCAGTTATTTATTTGGCAATGGACAATGCAGGCACACGTTTTCGAAATTTTATGAACCGGCTTAAGTTGCGAGGCGCCTATGGCCAATCATAATCGATTAAAAGCACTCTATAGCTATTGTCTGGAAGCTCTCAGGCTACAGTGTTTAATTCTATTTTCTTTTTTTATATGTTCCTGTATGGTCGGTCCCAATTATGTGCCTCCGAAACTTGTAGTTCCAACACAATTCAAAGAAGCCAAAGGTAAAGAAGCAATAGGACAAAAGCGCAAAAATTGGAAACCCATCAAGCCCCAAGACAATATGAATCGTGGTGAATGGTGGAAAATTTTCAATGATCCTGTATTAAATGAGTTGGAAAATCAGTTGAATTATTTCAATCAAAATATTGTGAATGCGGAGGCAAATTACAGGCAAGCACTTGCTATTGTAGATCAAACGCGTGCCAATTTATACCCAACAGTCGTGGGTGCATTTAGTTTGTTCCGACAACGACAGGCAGGAGGAACTACCTCAATTATTAGTTCTTCTGGTACTACGGGAACTGCTACAACAAATATTGCCTCTGTAGCAACCACCACGACAATTTATACCTCATTTTTGAATGCAAGCTGGGAACCCGACCTTTGGGGGCTGGTTCGCCGAACTATTGAATCTGATCTTGCATTTGCGCAATCCAATGAAGCGTTGATTGGTGTGACTCGTTTATCAGCCCAAGGTGCTTTGGCCCAGTATTATTTTGAATTACGCACATTGGATCGAGTTCAAAAATATTTAAACGACATACTAACCGCTTATAGAAAGGTCTTACAATTCACACGAAACCAATATGCATCAGGTGTTGTATCGCGGGCTGATGTGGTTCAGGCACAAATCCAACTTGAATCAGCTCAAGCATCAGCAATTAATAATGGAATTTTACGAGGTCAATATGAACATGCCATTGCTGTATTAATGGGACGTCCGCCTGCTAATTTCTCATTAAAACCTGCCATTATAAAATTAAAACCACCCGTGATTCCTTTGGAGGTCCCTTCCGTTTGGCTCGAACGCAGGCCGGATATCGCCCAAGCTGAACGGTTGGTGCAACAAGCGAGTGCCTTAATTGGAGTTGCAGTTGCGGCGTATTTCCCCAACTTAGCCTTAAATGGAACTGTCAGCGCAGCGGGTCATAGTTTTCATCAATTAATTCATAAACCTACAATTAGTTGGTCAGCAGGGATGCAATTAGCAGAAACTATTTTTGATGGAGGGTACCGGTCGGCAGGAGTGAGGGGTGCTAAAGAACAATATATGGCCCAAGTCGCCAACTATCGTCAAGTAGTCCTAACTGCATTTCAGGATGTGGAAGATAACCTGGTTTCGTTACGCTTTTTAGAAAAACAAAGTAGGGTCCAAGATAAAGAAGCAAAAGATGCGCTGTACGTACTTAAACTGGTTAAAAACCAATATAAAGCGGGCACTGTCCCTTATATAAATGTACTTACGGCGCAAATTAGCGCTCTTACACTTGCGCAGGCTGCAACACAAATAGACGGTTTGCAAATGGCTTCTGCAATTGGTTTGGTTAAAGCATTAGGGGGCGGTTGGGTTGCCCATAGGCCACCAAAGCATAAAACTTAATTCTATTTGAGTGAAGTGATATTTATAAAAAAGCGATCGGATAAGGTTCTGCATTGAGATTATTAAAGGAATTTAGTAAGAATTTGTTCCATCCTCAGTTTGAAAATAACGACAGTTCTAAGAAGATAATAGATTGACATCCACATGGCATCTCTTTAGCATGGGCAAAAAATAAGCGAGGGAGATTGTATGCTGGGAATGATAAGTTTAGATGATATCTGGTATCTATTAAATGATATGAACGATCCGGATGATTCTTCATTTTTTTCCTATGAAAGAGCACGATTTATTGAGCTTTATAAAAAGCGTCCTGGTTTTTTTCAACCCTATCAAGACAATAAAGAGTTTCTTGGCGGTGTGCTCGCTCCAGTTGTGCATCCCTTGGAGTTTGCTGCTTTGGGTATAATGGGGGTTGTTGTAGGTGTTATTTCCCCACTTATTTGCATTGGGGGGGTGGTTTTAGGTCTTGGAGCTGCTGCCTTCGGAAATACAGAACTCTGCGATACAGCATTTGGAGCCGCTTCTATTTTTTTATATTTAACAGGCTATGCGCTTTTAGTCGCATCAGCCAGTCTTTTACTTGCAGCTCTTAGCATTCCCTGTGCTTTGATTACTTTGGGTACTCGTAGTTTTGCTTCTATGGGCGCTGAAGTACTAGAATGCATGAACAATATGGAAACTACTACTGAAGTACAAACAAGTAAACTGCAATAAAAACTCTCTTTGGTTTTATTTAAAAATAATGGACACATGAAATGTGGAAGATTTATGTTTTATTTGATTGGCGAAAAAGAAATAAATTTCATTTTAGAGGGTGAAACCATTGAGGATATCGCCCATCGAGCAATTAACACATACAGAGCTCGTCCTGGTTTTTTCACTCCGTATAAAAATAGATATGAGTTCCTCGGTGAATTAATTGCTCCAGGTATATACCCGCTCTCTGGAGTTGTGACTGCTGGATTTTCCGTATATGCTTCAGTTCTTTCTACCGTAATTTGCGTTGGAGGTTTGCTTGTCGCAGCTGGCAGTGCTTTATTTGATGCTCCGACGCTCCGGGATGACGCACTAGAATTTACGGGATTTATGGTACAGTTTGTTGGAGTTGCCCTTTTTACAGCTGCTGTGAGTGCTTTATTAGCAATTCTTAGTGTTCCTCATAGCTTAATTTCTGTAGTTACTCGTTCTACTGCTTCAATAGAGGCATTATTTTCAGGAAAGGTCGTGGATGCGCCGGGAATTCATGATGAGGTAAAGGCGGAAGTTAGTATAGAAGAGTGTGCTTTCCGATGCATTTAAGTAAAGTCTATTTAACGATTAGGGATTAGTAATTAAGAAAAAATTAAACTAATGAACTTTTCTGCTCATTAGTTGATTGTCGATGCAAATAATTCGTTAACATGCTTAATTCCATTTTAATTCGATTGATTTTCTCCTTTAATTTATTTTCTACATCTCGGTAATTTTTAAGATCCAGAGTAATCGATTCTTTTTTTTCTTGCTGTTGAATAATGAAGTTAAGCCAATTGATTTCACTTGCAGGATTAACGAGACGGGAGTTAGTTTGTGTTTGGTCAATCTGTTCTTCAATATTTTGGATTTGTTGTTCGAGCTCTTGCTTCGTACACTGCGCCGCATGTAAATTTAAGTCCAGTTCATGGAGTTGTTTGTTTAATTTATCTATTAAAAAAGTGAGTGGCTGATTCATTATCTAGGTTACAGTTCGATCTTGATTACGTACAAAAAATTCGTTTATCTTATAAACGCAAGGATTACTTTTTATCCACAGCTTCTACTTAAAATACATAGCGGATTAAATCAGACTTATAAAAATAAAACAACTGGATAAAAAAAGTTCTTTGTTTGATTGTTAATTGCCCATCATGCTTGATGTTGTTAGAATGCGGTTCCTTACAATCTGTATTTATAAGGTTTTAATTAATGAAAGAGATCACTCTAACCGCGATATTTGAAGGAACAATCTACAGTATTGAAGAACCGAATACTCATTTGCATCAAGTTTTATCGAAAGATTGTAAGGGGGTACGCATTACCTCTGCTCAGGAGGTTGAACAATATAAAGATGCTACCCATTTTAAAATGGGTTTTAATGGATGCGGTGTTGATTATGGAGTGAAAGGGCTTTTATTCGGTGCTGGAGTTAAAAAACAAAGTGATCAAGTAGTCGAAGTGATCAAAAGATTAATTAAAGATGGATATAAAGTAAAATTTAATGGCATCGGTTTAAGTCGAGGTGGTATTGCTGCGATTATGGCAGCTATAAAGTTAGCTCATATTGATCATTTTCATTTGGAAACCAATTTGCTTCTTTTAGATCCTGTACCTGGTAATTTATTTTATGTTCCTTTTTTAGATGTTTTTCAGTATACCTTAACCAATAACGCAATTGATTTATCTCATTCTAAAAATTTAAATTATGTTGAAACGCTCTATCCTTATCTTGAAGTGGGTGATGACACTGAAGACTTTGTCGATCAGATCCTTGCAAAATTCCATATTCCTATAAGACCTACTTATCCTCAACATTGTCAGGTTAGAGAAGAAGTTATTTTAGGTGCGCATTTAAAAGCATTTCAGGATGTTGATAAAGAAAATGATGCCGTTCATCTACGTTATGGAGTGGATGTGATTCCTGTAATCAGAAAACTGAGTAAAGCGATTATGTATCAGTTCTTGGATAGGGTGGGGAGCATAGTAAAATCCGGAGAGAATATAGAACTGTCCGAGATCATTAATGAATTTCAACGAGAGGGAGCGAAATGGAAATGTATTTTAGCTGAAATTATTGCCACCATCATCCCTAAAAGTAGAGTCTTGCATTCTCAGGATCAATCGAAGATTACAGTCTCGAATTCAGCAAAATATTTAAATAAAACCCATCGTGAACTTATCGATACTGAATCCCAGGATCCAGGGGAACTCTGTTTAAAAGTAGAGCCAGAGCGGCCTTATTTAGAAAGGAAAAAGACCCCTTTAACAAACGCAGTATTGGTCGATTTGATCGAATTTATTAACAGTAAGATGACCAATACAAGTAAACAAGGTGAAAAAGGTGGGTTATTACTTAAAATAAGAAATGATCTTCAACGCGAAGGCGAAGATGCATTCGATGAAGAACAGCTGAGTTATATCCTTAGAGATATTCTGGCAGTTGCATTGCAACGCGATCGTTACAGTTATAGTTTTTACAGTACAACTACTTCTGGACTTGCATTGGTTAATGCATTAAATCAATCCAAATTTATTGCAATTAAAGAACTGCTCCAATTTGATGATAAACCAATTGAATACTCTGATTTGACTAGCTATGTTTTGGGCCGCGATGATCCAGGACATTTTAATAGTCAAGATATGAGAGTCAATTTTGATTTAGTAGCGGATCATTCTCTTGGAGAAGATGGATATAAGATGCTAATTTAGATTGATCACGGTTTTTTGTGATACATAAATATAATTGAAACAATAAGTTATAAGGGATCATATGGCTAAAGAATTAAGGAAAAAAATTAATACAATACTTCATTTTTATGTAAATAGCCGATCCCTTGATATTCTTGTAAAAGGAATTTTAATCTTCTTAGTTCCAGCCAGGTTCTAGTAATGTTTCACTGGCTAAAAAGATGGCGGTACAAACGAATCATAGGTCATTCACCTGTCAGGGACGAACAATGGGAAGACGTATTTCAGAACTTACAGTTACTACGACGTTTAAGTGAGCAAGAACAAATAAAGCTTAAGCGTTTGGCAATTTTATTTCTTCACTATAAATCCTTGGAAGCGGTTGGAGACCTGCAAATAACACTTGCTATGAAATTAACTATTGCACTACAAGCCTGCCTCCCTATTTTGAATCTTGGTTTCGATTGGTACGACGGTTGGATTTCGGTTGTGATATATCCCGGCGCCTACTCGCATGAAAGCAAAACAATTGATGAGTTTGGTATAGAACATTTAGGAAGATCCTACTTAAGTGGTGAGTCATGGCAGCAGGGGCCAGTCATTATTTCTTGGGATGATGCATTACATCATGGTGGAAAAGGAGGGCGTAATGTGGTAATTCATGAATTTGCCCATAAATTAGATATGCAAAATGGAAGGGCGAATGGATTTCCTCCACTTCATAAAGGAATGTCAGCGAAACACTGGGCTGAGGCATTCAACAAGGGATATGAAAATCTGATAAGCCGTATCCAGCTAGAGGATCCTATTCCAATTGATCCCTATGCAGCTACCTCACCTGCTGAATTTTTTGCCGTATTTTCTGAATTATTTTTTGAAAAACCTGAAGTAATCAACCGGTACTATCCTGATATTTATGATTTACTCACTCAATTTTATCGTCAAGATCCTCTTAGGACTAATGTTTTTTAGCTTCGGTGAAGGAAGCTGTTACCCTAACTGAACTTCGTTTCACCCAAGTTAAGGGGGTAATTACCAAGTAAATGCATATCGTGTTTCTCTCGTGCTCCATCCATCTGTAATGTGTACTTCGAGTTGCCGTTCAGAGATCAAACTAAATTCAATTAATGAACCCCAATATGGATTATGAAATTCGAAGCTTTGTTTGGTTTGTCCTATGGTAAGTTTGCAAGAAACTTGTCGAGGTTCCGGAGCTCCAAGACCGTCACCATAACTTAAATCCAATTGAGTGGAGCCCTGCGATCTACCGGCAGAAGCCACTTCATTCAACCAGTTACACTCAATTTTTGCTGATTGAGGGTGTTGATTTTTGAGCTTTAAACAACTTCTTTGTGAACTGATACATGGATTTGCTAAGGATGAACCCGTTGCTAACCCCAAGAGAAGAAAAGTATAGAATTTTTTCATTTTTATGCCTAATCAGTTTGGGTGTGATTTTTTTATCATCGTTTTCAATGGGTTGTCAATAGTTATAAAAATATTCTATTTATTTAAAAACTATAAATTTAGCATAATGTTTGCGCTAATAATCCATGATTTCGAGTATAAAAAAACAACCTGGTTGGTGCAACCCGGTCCTGCCGGGCAATTTATTCAGTACTAATAGACAAGTACTTCTGCACTTTGAACCTGTTCTTGCTGATCAGGGAGTAGTATTTGAGCTTCCTCTTGAGCCAAGCTTGCCTCATAACGTAACAATTCACTTGTTTTGAAGAATCGAAGCGTTTGATACTTGGTTTTTTGACGTTCTTCTTTTTCAATCCTTTCGATAACAGGTTCAGTTTCCATGAACTCTTGTTCTATCAAAGAAACTTGTTTTTGAGACGTATCATCAATGAAGGATGCAAGATCGAGTTTGGTTTGCTCCAGAAGTCTTCTTACAAGCTCCCCTCGGTGGGTGTCCAATAGTTCATTGTGATCTTTTAAAGCATGCAGACAGTCTCGTTCCTGTTCTTGGATAGAAATTTTTGTTTCATTCAGTAATTCAATCTGTGCTTTAATATGCCGAATAGCTCGTTGGTTTATTAGGTTCTTTGCTATCAATTGCCCGCTTTCCAGGTAAGAACAGCTGGCTTCATTCATCCGATTTGTTGCAGATTTAATCGTTTTATCTATATTTTCAATCTCTTTTTCCTGGGCAGTTATTTTTTCGGAAATATCTTGTATTCTACGGCGTATCCCCCCCAGATCCTCCTCTATTCTACCTTGTTTGGTGATAAGAACAAAAAAGCGCTCATCAGGTATTTTGCCAAAAATAACCTTAAGTCGATTTTGATCTACAGGGTTTAATTTCCAATTCCACTGTTTTATTTCATCGACATACTCCATTTTTTGGCGGATTAAATCAGGAAGTTCATGATGATCGATATTTAAATTATTCCAATCCAATGTTAAAAGAGCTTTTAATCGGGCTAGTTTTTTAAATTCAACCTGTTTTTGTTCAGGAAGCACTTCAATCGCTTTATCATCAAGTTTAAGTAGAGAGTCTTTATTTTTATCCAGTGTTTCCTTAGCCGCTTTCAGTTTGTTTCGTTCTAAATCTACGCGGGCTAAAAAGGAGGATTGATACCCGGTAAATTCCTTTCGGTAGGGCATATCTTCTACTTGAAGTTCTATGTAGGACTGAATGCCATCAGTTCCATTTTGAATGTGCAACTTTCCGGGGTCCACCTGTAGTAATTCAGCAAATCGAGCTTGTTTCTGTTTAAATAGACTTTCCTGAACATCTTGATTTAATCCATCCTTTTTACCCAACTCCTCTATGGAGCGTGTAAGTTGCTTTTGTAAAGAACTCAATTGCGTTAAGTAAGGCTGATATGCTTTATATGTGCTAAATCGGACAGTGGCTTCATATAATTCATGGATCACATGACTTGGATTATCTTTACTCTGTTCACTGATACGAAGCAGCGTTTGTTTCAAATGGTTCCAGGTAGGATCGGAAGTTTTAAAAAAGTAAGGGGACATTTTTGTTAACAAATTACGAAATACAGCGATCTGATGCTCGGAAACCACTTTATCATGACAATTTTGGCGAAAATCAAGATCACAGTGCGGGGCATTATTTAATGAGTCAATCGCATCAAGTGCATCATTAATTACTTTTCGAGGAGATGAGTGACTTATTGAAAATAAATATTTATTTTTTAAAATGACTTTATGTTGTTGAAGCGCTTTATACAGTTCACCGATTAGATCTGGATCTTGAGGTGAATTGATTAGATTACCAGCCAAGTTAAAAATATCCAATGCTGCTTTCTTGGCTTCAGTGCGTTCAAAAATCGCATGAAAAGGAGCTGGTTTTTCGTTTATCCATGCAAATTCATTGCGTAAATATTCTGCCAGTTTTTTCATGATTTCTGCATCATAACTTCTTTGCAGATTATTTAAATCTGCATCTTCAGGCAACTCCAAATTTCGATAAAGAGCTGAAAATGAAAGGATCAACCCCTGCATTTTAAATTGTTCTACCAGTGAAAATTTTGTAATTTCAGCGCAACGATTTAGAATTAAAGGTTTCATTTTAGCCAATAATTCCCGAATTTGTTTACTGTCCGCATCTTTTAGTTTCTTTTGATAAAACTGGATGATACTTTCAGAAACTTCTTGTTGCTCATCACCATGTAGCACTTTGTTTTTTTGTTCTATGAGGTTGTCAATCACATTTCTAACTATTTCGGGTATATAGGAAGAATTTTGTGGCGAATTTTTAGGGAAAAATATTTTGATCGCATTGGGACATATAGAGCAAAACTCTCCAATTAAATTAGGTAAAATTTGTTTGCTTTGAGCCAATTCAAGACTTTTTCTTATCTGTTCAGAAGGATTTGTATACTCCAAAACAGCCCCTGCTTTATCAGCAATCACGGTTTCAAGGTTCTGGTACATTAATGCTTTTGTTGCTGCAGTGAACTGTTTGCCTTTTTGTTGCAGCTTTGTTTGAATGTTCAATTCTTGAACAAAATCTAATTCTTTCAAATACTTAAATCTTAGAGCCTGTTCATTCGTCATAGGAGCTTTTGCAGCTTTAGCTGCCCATTGTTCTTCGCGTGCAGCCTCCCAAAATTTGGACGCTGATTTTTTAAACTGAGTTATACTTTCATACAAGGAAGTTTCAGATACAGCTGCGTCTTGGGATCGAGTTAATTCACTCAGCAGCATTTCACGCCATTGATAAAGCTCATATTTCATTTTAGGATCATTAGGATAGATCTCGAGAAGCAAGCTTTCCCATGCTTCAATTTGCAGCATCAAAATTTGTTGGGCCTCATCAATTGCCTGAGTGTAGGTTCTATCGACCGTCGCTTGTAGCTTGAGTTTATCTCTCACTTCTTCAATAGTATTTTCATTAATACGTTGGCGGGTCCAGGGGAACACATAATAGAAAAACTTATTAAGTAAATCCTTGGGAGCTTTTACTTGGTAAATTGGCAGCCATTCTCCAGGTTTTCCATTACGTGCAGCGCGACCAGCGATTTGGGTGGTCATTCGTTCAGTGTCAGGATAAGTTTGTATTACAAATAAACCTTTAGGATGATCGCCTGTGTTAATGTCGATGCCTTTTGCAAGCATTGCAGTGCCTACCGTGATAGTATTCGCTTGACCTGCTTGCTTGATGATTTTGTCTAACTCTGCCGCGGATTCTTTCCCGGTAATAATTTGAACTTTAAACCCTTGCTCCTCATAGATTTTTAAACTGGTACCAATAGCTTGGGCTTCATCAAAATCTTCATTTACGATAAGGATAGGTTGGGTTTGTGTGTGACTCCATTTTTCAATAGCATTTTTTCTTTGTAAAATTAAGGTTTCATCATAGGGAAGAATTGTTTCATCAGGATTAATTTCCATAGTTGGCTTTGTGACAGGGCGCTTAATTTTTTTAAACGTTTCATGTATTGCCTTGACGGTCTCATCCCGATTGAAGGTAAATATTGGAGGATGGTTTATACGTTTATCGCCTGCATAGGGCGCCACACTGATTGCTTGAGTTCCCACTGATGTAGCCAAACTCTCCAGTTCCGTTTTATCTCCCGGAGTGGCCGAGATTCCAAGGAGGCGGCCTAAAGTTTTTTGGAAGAATTTGATTAACCCTCGTGCAGATTGACTGCCAAGTACCGAAGGAACAGCATCAATGCAAATATATTGGGCTTCATCTTTTCGTTCTGCTTTAAGCCGTGCTTCTAGCGCTTGTTGAACTGACTCGGTAAAAATTGAGCCAGTCTTGGGAGTACTGCGAATTAAAGGAATGCAGGCAATTTTTTTCGTAATTTCGTGCCCAGCCTCATTCTTTTCTTTGAGCGGTTGCATGATGAAATGCTTGTTTTCAACCAGAGTTGCTGCGATACAACTGGCATGAATCCATTGTTTCAATTGGGTGTTACTCGATGCCATCAAATAATTTTGCTTTTCAACATCGCCGTTAAATTGTTCATTAATTTGCTTATTGAGAAAGAGTCTGAATTGGTCCAAATCTTCATCTTCATCCCAGGCAGGGTTGAGTTTACGAAATCCCGGAAGATTAATGAATTGGTATGCAAGGGGATAAATCCATTGTGCGGGATTGTTTGCATTAGCATCCTCGACTTCTGCAACGAGTTTATAAAGCGTTACTTGATCCAAAAGTGCGTCGTCACATTCATCTAAAACAATGTGGACTGGACCATCGGTTTCAAGTAATTTTTCTGTTCCTTCCATTTTTGCAGCTAGGTGAAAGCTGGCCATGTCCTCAACTGTAGAACAGTTAATCCCATTAGGGATGAATCGTTCGATAGGGCTATTACTTTGTATTAGTGCGGACTTAATTTTCAAAAAATTAAAAAAAGGTTCGCAGCTGTTTTCATAGTCTCGAATCAGTAGAGTCGGGTTTGCTGTCCATTGAACCACCGTACCTCCTTGGGCCCATTGTATAACAGAAAGCATCGGAGTATTTATGCTTTTTCCTTCTCCCGTTTTAATACGCATTAATAAATTTGAGGATGGATCTTCTAATGCAAGCAATAGGACCAGCATTTGTGTGGTGTTAGGAAATATCCCCGTGGTGCGGAAATAGATTTCTCTTAAATACGCTAAAAGTTCTAAATGAGCTATCTCTCGATCTTTGGGGCCTATCCTTTGCGAACGCAGTTGTTGAAGTAGACGTTCGGCTTGTACTTTTAAGTCATGACGCGAGCAAGCAGTTAACCCTTTTAGGCCGGTAAAATCACCAGGATTTAGGGGATCGGTATAACCTAAAGTTTCTATGAACGTTAATTGTCTTGCAAGCTTCATTTGCAATGCGTGAGGTAAATCTTCTTCATGAAGCAAATCTTGTAGATTAGTTAAGGCATCTTTTATTCGATCGGTTGCAAACTGTTTTACTAAATCTCTTTTTTCTCCCGGTTTAGCAAAAGGATTCGTGTCAAAGCTCAGGTAATAGGCGTTAATTTTTTCAGAGTCGTGCGCAAGTAATGCAGCGTTGAGACTCTGTGCATTGGGGTAAGGAGGTGTACTGAATAATTTAAGGACCTGATCGACATCAGCAGACAAACGCCGTTTTAATCCCTTAGTGATTTCTAACAAAGAAACTAGAGTTACGGTGGAGTCTTTTTTATTTTTAGCTAAACCAGTCAAAATTGTAGCTACTTTTGCTCTCTTCTCCTCTGGATTGATTTCAGCTAATTGTTCGAGAATATGAGGATAAGTGCTCATATTTTGTGTAGCATTATCCTGAGAGATTCTATTGAGTAGTGCAATACAAAGTTCATGTTGATTGATATTATGAGTTAAAAATAATTGAGTCTTTTCAACCAATTCTGGGATGAGTCCCGATTCCGTAGTCGATAGCCCAACTAAAATTTGAATAATTTGTTTGATAATTAATGATTTGGTCTCTTCTGAAAGATCTGATTTCTTGAATTTATTTAATGCTGCAAGTGGGAAGGCTGTAGTACTTTTCAAGTTATGAGCCATGCTCATTTTGAAAAACATGGTTTGAGTTTCGGGATCAAGATCCGGTAAATCAAAAAGCTCAACTAGACCATCAACAGCGCGTCCAATGGAAATATTATCCGCATTAGGATGTTCATCTAGAGTTTGGGTTGTTAATTTCAAATAAAGATCCAGTTTCTCCGAACTGTCACTAATTAATTTATTAACTAAGGTATGTTTTTGGTGATAATTTAAACGAGCTAAGCTTCCTGTATTAAGTTGTTTGTAAATTTTAATAAATTGTTGAGGAAGTCGATCATTGATCTCTATGAGTAAGTTGAGATAATTAGCTAATGACTCAATTTTGTTTTTATAACCTTCTAATGCTTGATCTGCGGGAGCATTTTCATCGATTAAAGCCGCTTCCTCAAGAATGCTTTTTTCAAATTCAGAATCTTGAGTATTTAATTGTTGTAAGGTTTTTTTCAGGGCAGGTAGTACTTTTTTCTGAATCAGTTCCTCTTTGAAGAAGAATGTCAAAGAATGTGTCTCATTAAAAGCGGCCATCCACGATAGGCAAGTATTCAAATCCAAATCTTTGACAATTTGCTTATTCAAAGGATTGTCAAAAAAAGGTCTCATTTGTGAAAGAAACAGGTTATGTACTTGACCTAAAACAGTAGCAAACGTTTTGTTAGTTGTTTGATCGGTAGCTTTTCTTTTTCCAGTTAGTAGGAAACTTAAAATATATTCCCCTTTAGTCTCTCCAATGAGAAGACTATACATTCCTTCAAGTAAGAGGGGTTTTTTTTCTTCGAAAAATCGAAGTTTTTCGATCACTTCAGAAAATTTGGGATTGGGGCTTTGTAATAGATTAACTAAGTCCTCAACTGCATCAAATAGGGGTATTAATTCTCTATTCAGTTGATCACGTAATTGCTTAGGAACAATTAAATTGTCTAGGTTTTTTTGTAATGCCTTTTTGAGGACATCAATTTTGAATACAGCACTTCTTTTTTTAATTGCTTCAACTAGGGCATCAACAATTAAATCATCGAGCTTAGAAATATCTCCATTACCCAGCACACAACCCGGAAAAGGATTTTTTTCAATGATGAGCGCTTTTAACCATGCTTCCTGTTTTTCTAAAGTTTTGCACTCAGCAGGGATTGTCTCTGCTGAATCCGCAAGTCCCTGGAGCAGGAGTTGAATTTGTTCTGCTTTCGGTAAAGTTTGTGACTTTGAAAGATTAATTTGACTTAAAGTACTTAATATAACGTGTTGAAAGAGCTCGCCTTTCTTATCTTTTATGCTTTGAATTGCTCCTAATAACCGCTCAAGACTTTCCTGATTTAAATCAGGTTCATTGAGCTTTGCGAGCAATTTAATGATCTCCGTAGAGAAGTTCTGACGATTTTTTTGCAACATCGCTGTAAATGCAGCAGTAACAGATAGAGAAAATTTATCGATTTCGGCTGGAGCAGTTTTTTGAATACGTTCTTGCAGTGTATTGAGTAATTCAAACCCTTCATTTTCCAGAAATGAAACCAGGGGAACAATGAAATCAACGTTGAGGTCTTTATCAGGAAATTCAGTTTTAAACTCCCGACATTGTTTCATTAATGTTTTAATTTGCATCAATGAAGGTTGAGGTTTGAATAAAAAGCATCGAGAGAATCCTTGCAATAAATGAGTACGCTCGTTTTCTTCCAGACCTTGTAATGAATGGATACAATGAATTAAAGTTTCTTTCCATTGCGCAGGATCCAAAGCCGCATCATTTGCAAAAGTACAGGCCAAAATAAATGTTAATTGATTCTTCTGGGCGGAAGTCCATGAAGTAAGTTTTTCAATTTCACGAAGTTGTTCCTGAATGTCGGCTAATCTAATTTCAGCTTTCCAATGCTGACCCATGTATCGAAATAGCCAGGGAGTAAGCTCATAGGGTTCCGTGGTAATTCTTTGATAAACGAGTAGGGGATCTGTGATTGTATCTTCAGGGTTTTCAAGCTGCATACACGCAGCAACTTGCCTAAATTGCTCTGAAGCTGGTTTTTGCAACATGGCATAATGTACACCTGTTGCTCCCCAATTAAGATCCGATAAAGAAAGACACTGTTCCTGCGGATTTTTTGCATGTTCGATTACATCCAATACCCTATTTAATGTAACGAGGAAATGTCCCTTATGATGAATCGGACACGGATTGGGAAGCGTAAGATTTTTTTCAGCGATCCGGGGAATAATGATTTGAGTATAAGCATCAAAAAAGGTATTAAAATCAAAACTGCTTTTATCAAACTCTAAATGCGACCGAACCAGTGTATTCCACCATTCTTTTTGTTCTGATGGAAGCTGGGTTAATTTTTGTAGGTTTTTAATTCCACGCGTACTCAAAAGTGAATTTTGTACTTCAGGATTTTTAAGAAACTCAAGATCTATTTTTTTATTTAAACAAGTATTTAGCAGTCTGACCAATAAAACAGTATGTGCTTCACCTCCAAGTATATATTGCTTACAAAGGAGAGGAACGATGAATTCATCGTGTTGTTTAGGGGAGAGAGAGCCATTTGATTTATACAGCTCCATTAAAAACGTTTTAATTTCATTTTCATATGCAGGAGTAAGACTTAGAAGCATATTTTTTTTGGCTAATGAGAACTTAGATCTCAAAAGTAGAGAAAGAGTATTTTGTGGAAGATGGGGCAACAGTGCCGTTGCCTCCTCAATTGAGGGTAAGGTTAACAATTCTTGTTTTTTGAGTACAGGGGCTAAACCAGAGGGTAGTTTTCTTGGTGCATCCGTATAACAAAGCGCTTTTTTATCTTTGTTTATATAAAATCCTTTAGGAAGATTTCCAGGAATGATACCGTCACTAAACGCGTAAATATGTTCTTTTATTAAGGGGAGTGCTGATTCTTGCAGATTATCAATCCCTAAAGCTTTGAGTTGTTTGATTAATTCAGGAATCTCAGTTGATTCAATTGGAACAAGATTGAGGTCGGGGCCTCCTACATGTTCACTCTGTTCGAGGTGAATGACTTTCTGGATACTTGGGGGTTTAGGTAAAAGAATGCTTTTTTGAATTTGGATGCGCGCACGCACCGCAGGAGAGCTAGAACTTAATGCGTACTTTAAAGGGTTGATTTTGGGTTCGTTGGATGTATTTTTAAGTAAGGTTTCTGCAGTTTTATTTAATATTATTCGACGTGCAATAAGTCCAAGTCGATTTGATGCCTGTTGGTTTTCTGGAATTTTAAAAATAAAGAGGCGTTTACGATCATCGTTAATAAAGTTGAGGAGGGCGTCAATATCTTTTTCAGTGAATTGTTTTGAATCAAGTTCTATTTCTAAGGGAGTATAGTTTATTTCAGTTTCATATGAACTTATTAGATTTTCTAGTAGGGACTGAATGTATTTGTTTTCTGAATATTGTGGCACAGCAAAAACTCCCAGAATCAAAAGAAATAAAAGAATACATTGCTATTATTAACAGGAGATTAAGCGTTAAAGATGTAATGAATATTTTTTTATTTCGCTAATGGTGAAGCGTATTATATTGGAAAAAAAAGAATATATACAATGCTATATGTAAAAAAATTATTCATTTAAGGTTGAGCTTTAATGAGTATTTTTTTGAGGATTAATTTTGCACCCATAGTTCGTGTTTTTATTCCTTCGTTGCTATCACATCTATTGATTTTTCTGTTAATAAGGCGTTTAAAAAGTTTATTCTTGGTTTTTCGATTACAAAATTAACTTCTTTAGGAAAAGTGCAAAAATTTACTTGACAGATCTTGGGGAGCTCATTAAACTGCGAACCTAATTTTGGGGTTATAGCTCAGCTGGGAGAGCGCTTGCATGGCATGCAAGAGGTCGGCGGTTCGATCCCGCCTAGCTCCACCATCAACATCATTGATGTTGATGGGGAAAACGTTCAAGGTCCCCATCGTCTAGCGGCCTAGGACACTGCCCTTTCACGGCGGTAACAGGGGTTCGAACCCCCTTGGGGACGCCATTATTGGTGTTGTAGTTTAGTAGTAAGAAGTATAAAATATAAAGATCCAGGTCCCCATCGTCTAGCGGCCTAGGACACTGCCCTTTCACGGCGGTAACAGGGGTTCGAACCCCCTTGGGGACGCCATATTTATCATTCTATTGTTTCTTCTTTTATCCAATCATCCTGAAGCTTTCCTAGAGGTATTGTTCACCTTTAATGAATGCGCCACCCCCATAGATAATGATCATAGTCTTTCGAATATTGTTCTTGTGTTAAATCCAAATAAGCGCTCATGCATCCTATAGGCATACTCATCTGTCATATTAGCCAGATAATCGCAAACGATTCGATAAGCCGTAGTTTCATCTTCGGCTTGTTTAAACAAAACTCTGTTTTTATTGTCTAATAAACTACCGGGATTGGAGCTGATGGCATCGAAGAGTCTTAACACCACGGTTTGGCCTCCATACTCAAAAGTACGGGCTTCTTGAGAATCGATGACATTATTATAGATGCATTGTTTTAAATAATTCAAAAGTGCATTTGCTTCAGGAGTAAGGGCTAAATTGTATTTAAGTAAATGATTTTCGAATTGTTCATTCGTGGTTATGATTTGGGTTGAAGTTATAAAATAATTAACCATTTCTCCGATGGTTTGTTTCCTTGAATAAAGATCTGCAGAAAAAAGAGACTCAATTAATTGATTTTGACGACCGGCTAACATTGTATTGTTTAATAACTGTCGAAATTCAAGCGTATCTAGGTGTGTGGGATTGATGAGACGTAAATGGATCGCATCTTCAAGATCATGAACCCCATAAGCAATATCATCTGCGATGTCCATAATAGAACAATCAAAACTATGATAGGCCGATTTTCCTGTTTTTGTGCCCTGAGGCTTTTGCGACAGGGATTGAAATAATTCTTTATCACTATTGGAAAAAGGCGATAGCAACCAATCGATCTCGGGTTGTTCACAATCAAAATAAGCTTTGGGCGGTAGCCAATCATTAATCTTAATGGTTTTATGGATGGATTCATGAACTGGCGCTTGGTTGGGTGCAACAACCGTAGAGCGCTTCACTGGATATTTTAAAATGCCAAGCAGTGCACGTCGGGTTAAATCAAGACCATAGGTTCCATAGCTGCTTTCTACTTTAGTTAGCAATCTTAGTGTTTGGCCGTTAGCTTCAAATCCACCATAATCGCGCATCATATAATTTAGCGCTACTTCACCCCCATGACCAAAAGGGGGATGACCAATATCATGAAGTAAACAAATAACGGAGATTAGATCATCATTGGGTAACAAGCCAGCTAGGCTAATCTGCTTTTCTTGATTCATCAAGAGATTGTGGACAATACTTCGTCCTATAGAATCCACTTCCAGAGAATGGGTTAATCGAGTTCGATGAAAATCTCCTTCGTCAGTTCCTAAAATTTGTGTTTTTCTTTGCAGTCGTCTGAATGCAGGACAGTGAATCACTCGGGTTCGATCTCGTTCATAAGGATCTCGATGATCCAGATTTCCTCTTTGATTAGTTTGTCCCGAACGTCGATGTGTCCACATAAGTTTTTGGCCGTAGAAATGAAAAAATAATTACTGTAAGACAAAATTTGTTCTTTAACAACACAATTTTCTAAAGTTTTTTTTAAATATGTAGATACAGTTATCAAGAAGTTAATAATAAGAACAATAAACTAGGGGAAGAACAATGGATAAGAAAATAAACTTAGCACTTATGGTACTGTGTGCTTTTATTATGTCTTCTTGTACCAAGGATAGTGAATATCTCTCCTATCCCGCTTACTCATATACGGACATTACTGAACCCTATGCTATAAATAGCTACCGTATGGTAAATTATGATTATAAGTATCAACAAAGACGTGAAGTTAATGTTCCCAATTCGTATCATGTTGGTGAATTACATTCTCCTGTTTCTTTTAAGGATAGAGATCAGAATTGGGTAAATAGCCAAAATCCACAAGGGTATACTATTGAGTTGACAGAGGGTGATAAGGCATCTCAAGTAGCGCAAGTCCTTTATAAAGCCCCCAAAAAAGATCGGATGGCTCAGATCAAATATGAGCGTGATGGCAAAACACGTTATAAGGGTGTGTATGGAACTTACGGTTCAGCGGAAGAAGCACAAAAGGCCCTAAGTACGTTACCACCTGAAATTAGGGGTAATGCCACAGTAATTAACTGGGGTAATGTACAACAATAAAACGAACAATTCACCGCAAATTAGGAGATATCTTAATTTGGGGTGAATTGAGGCTATGTTGCTTTAGAAGCGGAACTAATTAGAATCATTAAACGAGTTACGCCTGGGGTTTTTGAGCGGTCTGCTTCAAACTGCTTCACTGTAATTGCGTAACGTTGATTTAATTTTTCCAACCAAGCAATAAATAAGTTAAAAGCTACGGCATCAAACGTGAGTTGAATATCTCCTAAGCCAGTTTGTTGTAATTGATAAGGAAACTTCAGCGTAGGATCATTTTTTAGTTGGGTCGCTAGCGTCGTCAAGAGTTGACTGTTATCTACTGATTGTTTCTTTGTTTGTTTGAGTAGATTTTGTTGTTTTATTTTTTGCATCCATGCCAATGTAGCAGTTTTTTCTACGAGCTGAGTTGATTTTTGGGAGACCTTCAGGCTCAATGGGCTATATAATAATAAATAATAAATATAGAGCAAAAGACAAAGTGTTGCTCCAATTAGCATCCATTTCTCCCTTTCGTTAAGCGTACTTAAATAAGCTTTCACATTAACTCCAAGGTGGCGGCGACTTGTTGTTCGCGAGTTGATGCTTGAGTTTGTTTTACTTTGAGTTGCAGTTTTTTTAATTCATTTTCCAACTCTTCTAAACTGGCGAAATCCATGCTTATTATAGTTACAGATAAGGTTTTGTTTTGATATCGCAATTGCTCTACAGTATTACGATCATTCTTCATTACTTTAGCTAATTGATTGAGTAAAAACCAAAAACGATTTTGTTCCTCTGTGTTACTATTTTTTAAAAGCTGGGTGATGCGAAATTTAGGACTAATAATTTGTTTGGCATCGGGAAAAAACTCATGATAGATCACTGCAATTTGCTCATCAATTTTCTGAGTTTCTTTATTTAAGAGATGCAACTTGATTCCATTTACAACAAGTAGGGAAATTAACCAGATACAAAAAAGGAGGCCGACTAGCTGATAGCCTTTTTTAATTAAATCACTTTTATTCCCGTGTTGCATTTCTCCTTGGCAGAGATTCATCAATTTGACTTTTAATATCCGTTGAGCAATCCAGGTATACGATGATTCCTGGTTTATTGCAGATGATGTATCAACTTGCATTGCGCTGTCTGTAAAAAGTAAGGGTTGGTATTGTGGATGGCTTTTTAGATAGATATTAGCTAACTCTCCAGAAAGTGCACCTTTGAAGTCATCTGTATTGATGAGTAAAGTGGTTTCATTGATACATAGTTCCTGGGGTTCCAAGGCAAACCAATCTACAGTAATTGCAAAAAATTCAATATTTTGTTGATTGAATAATTCCATCAGATATCGAATTCGCTGTTTTCCTATGACAGTAACAAGATAGTGGTTGTTTTGATACCTAGCTTTATCGAAAGCGAAATGAAGCTCATCTACGGGTTGTGCTACCTTTTCTTCCAAAGCATAAGGAATTGCGGCTCTTGCTTTTCTTTCAGGAAGCCATGAAAACTCCAGATCAAGAAGACTAACTTGTTCACAAGTTTCGATCACTAAAGTTCTGCAATCCGTTTGCAATGATTTAATTTCTGCAAAACTCCGTTGTGAGGGTGGGAGAGTTAATGTCCCACCTTCATTTAATTGAAGACAAAAACATCCGGTTTCATCAAGATGTTTAGTAAAGAGAAAAAGAGTATCCATTCCTAAGCATATGCTCTAAGTTTTTTTTTATTCATTGCGGTCCACTGCTGCTTCAATTGTTGTGCTAAAAGATAAACTACTAGCGCATATTGAGGACTGGAATTGTATCGGGTTATAACAAAGAAGTTAGGATAAGCTATCCAATATTCATTTCCTTTTGCAGTAACCAATTCAATCAATGCTGCGCGAGAGGGGTGGTTATGCGCGGCGGTTATTGGTTTGACTCCATGCGCAAGGAGCTGTGAATAGTAATAATTGGGTCTTTTAGGATTCATTTGAATACGTTTATGCAGTGAACCCACCAATTTAGCATTCTGCGCTACCCCATCATTGGTTTTCCAACCATGTTGGTGGAAGTAATTCGCGATGCTCCCTATAGAATCCGCATTATTAGAAACGAGATCGCGCTTGCCTGTGTTATTAAAATCAACAGCAAAATTACGGTAACTGCTTGGCATAAATTGGGGTTGCCCTATAGCTCCCGCATAAGAGCCCTTATATTGAGTTGCAGGAACTCCATGCTCACGACATAAAAGCAGATACTCTTTTAATTCTTTAGTGAAGTAGGGCGAGCGTTTGGGGTAGTTGAACGCCAAGGTAGCCAAAGCATCTAAAACCCGATGATCTCCTTGTCGTTCTCCATATAGTGTTTCTACGCCGAGAATTGCAATAATAATCTCTGGTGGAACACCATATTTTTTTTGTGCTCTATCTAAAGCTTCTCTATTAGCAACCCAATAGTCCAATCCACCTTTTAAACGTGCTGGGGTGAGAAACAAATCTCTGTAAACATCCCAGTTTTTCTTCTCATAAGGTTTTTCCATGGATTCAATAATATCAGGCTGGATGACGACTTGATTCATTATTGCTGTAAGCTCTTTAGCAGTAAAGTGGTGCTCTTTGACCATACTTTTAATAAAAAGCTGTACATCTTTTCTTTTAGTAAATGCGGTATCTGAATAAGTTGAGAATGAAAAAATTAGCAATATTATTGCCATGAACCCCAAACTTGGTTTTCGTCGCATAGCGCATCCTAATAAAAATGAAATGATAAATTTTATTAAAAATGCACTATATTAGCAAATACTTTAAGGTCGCGCATATTTAAGCTAGAATGCGCTATTTGCAAAAAGGTTATTTCAGTTGAGTGATTTAAAGCGAATTCGTAATTTTTCAATTATTGCCCATATTGATCATGGTAAATCTACTTTGGCAGATCGATTTATCCAAATTTGTGGTGGTTTATCCGAACGTGAAATGAGTGCTCAAGTACTTGACTCTATGGATATAGAACGAGAGCGAGGCATCACGATTAAAGCACAGTGTGTTTCTCTGAATTACACGGCTAAAGACGGTAAAAACTATCTCTTGAATTTTATTGATACTCCTGGACATGTGGATTTCAGTTATGAAGTATCCCGCTCTTTAGCTGCCTGTGAGGGTGCGATACTTGTTGTTGACGCAGCACAGGGTGTAGAAGCTCAGACGGTTGCTGTTTGTTACACCGCGATTGATCAATCATTATCAGTTTTGCCGGTCCTTAACAAAATCGATTTACCACAAGCCGAACCTGAACGCGTTATCTCAGAAATCGAAGACATCATTGGTCTTGATGCACATGATGCAATAAGAGTTAGTGCTAAAAGTGGTTTAGGGGTGGATGATGTGCTTGAAGCTTTAGTAACGCGTATTCCTCCACCAGAAGGCGATATTAATGCACCGTTACAAGCTTTAATTATTGATTCATGGTTTGATAGCTATCTTGGTGTTGTTTCCTTAGTACGTATTGTTAATGGCTCAATCCGTAAAGGGGATAAGATGAGAGTAATGTCTACTGGACGTTCCTACGAAGTCGACCAAGTAGGCATATTCACTCCTAAGCGCACGAGACTGGATGTATTAAATGCTGGCGAAGTAGGGTATTTGGTAGCAGGAATAAAAGAAATTCAAGGTGCTCCTGTTGGTGATACACTTACTTTAGAAAAAACTCCAGCGGATAAACAACTTCCTGGATTTCAACGTGTGAAACCCCAAGTTTATGCAGGTCTATTTCCTATCAGTTCCGATGATTTCGAAGCATTCCGCGAAGCTTTAGCTAAATTAAGCTTAAATGATGCGTCCTTATTTTATGAGCCTGAATCTTCAGAAGCATTGGGTTTTGGTTTTCGATGCGGCTTCTTGGGCATGTTGCATATGGAAATCGTACAAGAGCGTTTAGAACGAGAATATAACCTGGACTTAATCTCCACTGCGCCTACTGTGGTTTATCAAATATTGACCCACAAAGGCGAGACGATGCTGATTGATAATCCCTCTCTATTGCCTCCATTGCCACAAATTAAAGAAATGTATGAGCCTATTGTAAGGGCAAACATACTGGTACCGCAGGATTTTCTGGGTTCAATAATTACCTTGTGTGTTGAGCGACGCGGGATACAAGTCAATATGACTTACAGTGGTCGTCAAGTTTCTGTAACTTATGATATTCCTATGAGTGAAGTGGTTTCGGACTTCTTTGATCGATTAAAATCAGTTAGCCGTGGATATGCATCACTTGATTATAATTTTTTACGGTTTCAAGAAGCTGATTTAGTTAAAATGGACATTTTAATTAATAGTGAACGTGTAGATGCACTTTCAGTTATTGTTCATCGTTCTTCAGCACATAGTCGTGGTAAATTAATCGCTGAAAAAATGCGTGACTTAATTCCTCGACAAATGTTTGATGTGGCTATCCAAGCCGCATTAGGAAGCCATATTATTGCCAGACAAACAGTAAAAGCATTACGTAAAAACGTTACTGCAAAATGTTATGGTGGAGATGTGACTCGAAAACGAAAGTTGTTGGAAAAACAAAAAGCAGGGAAAAAACGTATGAAACAGGTCGGACACGTGGAAATACCACAAGAAGCGTTTATGGCTGTTTTCCAAACAGATAAAAAGAAATAGTACAAGAGCATAAACGCAATGCTGTTGGATGTATTATTACGAAACTAAGTTTAGGATATAATTTATGAATTTTGCTTTAATATTGGTTGTCCTATCGTTCATCAGCGGTTTTATTTATCTTTTAGATGTTCTCTTTTGGGCAAGAAAACGTGCTGAGGATCAAAAACCAAATCGTATTATTGAATATTCACGATCGTTTTTTCCTGTATTTTTCATTGTATTAATTTTACGCTCATTTTTAATTGAACCGTTTCGTATCCCATCTGGTTCCTTGGAACCGACATTACTAGTGGGTGATTTTGTAGCGGTTAATAAATTTATTTATGGATTAAGACTTCCGGTTTGGGAAAAGAAAGTGGTTTCGATTTCTGATCCTAAAACAGGAGAGGTTGCAGTATTTCGTTGGCCTCCTGATCCTTCTTATGATTACATCAAAAGGGTAATAGGAATACCTGGCGATAAAATTAGTTATCATAATAAAGTGCTAACAATTAATGGAAAAAAAGCAGAACAGACTTTTCTTGAGTACACTATTGATGAAAGTTCAGGAAAAGCAGTAGCAAAATATCAAGAAGATTTGAATGGTACAATACATAATATTTTTGTTAGAACGGATGTTCCAGCTGTAGATTTTGATATCGTGGTCCCCGAGGGAAATTATTTTATGATGGGTGATAATCGCGATGACAGTGCAGATAGCCGGTTCTGGGGATTTGTACCGGAATCCTATCTGCGGGGTAGAGCATTTTTAGTTTGGATGAGTTGGAATGGTAAAACAGATAACGTTCGTTGGTCTAGAATAGGAAAATTGATTCCGTAAGTATGTGGTACTTCGATTCTCTGAGCAAAACACTCACTTAAAATTGAAAGGAATAAGCAAATGCATAAACAAAAGGGAATGACTTTTATAGGGATGATACTTACTGTAGCTGTGATTGTTATGGCTGCAATCGTTGTAATGCGTGTTATTCCTGTTTATTTGCAGTATTACTCGGTTATCAAATCGATAAAAGGATTGAATACAATGTCTGTATCCTCACTAAGTGGTGATCCGATGGCAGATGTTAATGTTTTAAAGAGTACCGTAGATAAGCGCCTCAATATTAATGGGGTTGAGAGTCTAAAGGAAAATCAATTAATGATTGAGCCTATAGGGACGAATAAATTTAGAGTAAAAGTTAAATATCAAGTTATTAAACCCCTAGTATATAATATAAGCTTATTATTTGATTTTGATCACACTGAAGAGGTTGTAGCAGGCAGTGAAAGTTGATTTAGAAAGGTTATGCAGGCGATTAAATTATCAATTTAATAATATTGCCTATCTTAAGCAAGCTTTAACGCATTGTAGTGTGGGAAGTGTAAACTATGAGCGTTTTGAGTTTCTTGGAGATTCAATTTTAAGTTTTGTAATTGCCAATGAATTGTTTCATCGTTTTCCTTTACAAAGCGAAGGCCAATTAAGCCGCTTGCGTTCATTTTTAGTACGGGGCGAGATGCTGGTTGAATTGGCTAAAGAAATTGATCTAGGTGATTTCCTTTTTCTTGGACAAGGTGAGTTGAAGAGCGGCGGTTTTCGCAGGGCCTCGATTCTTTCAGATGCTATGGAAGCTGTTTTTGCAGCAATATTTCTAGATGGGGGAATAGAGGCTTCAAAAGAGGTAATATTAAAATTATATCGCTCTAGACTTGAAGATTCTAATTTGAACGATTGTTTAAAAGATGCCAAAACTCAATTGCAAGAGTATTTGCAAGCTGAAAAAATGGCTCTTCCAGAGTACACGTTGACTAAGGTGGAAGGTGATGAGCACAATCAAATATTCTACATAACTTGTACAGTAATGGGAACAAAACAACAAACTTTTGGCGAAGGCTCTAACCGTAGAAAAGCAGAACAGTTAGCTGCAAAGTTAATGTTGGAACTATTGCGTTCCCCCAAATCACTGTAATATTGGATTGTTTAACGCATAGAGGCGCTCCCTATATTAGATAAGGTTCACTTTATGTTTACTTTGCTCTGCCTGTACTTAAGCTATGGCAATCGTAATCCTAAATTTTGTTTTAAATGATCTTAAAAAAGAATTCAAGAAACTTGATATGATGATGTATATCTGACACTTTATCTTAAGGATTATTAGGTAAATAGGGAATTAATTGTGCACATTAAACTGAAATCAATAAAAATAAAGTTCAACACGCTTATCCTTCTTTTGATGTGCTTACTATCTGCTTCTTCCCACGCAGCGAAATTATTGCATCAGGACATGCTCAATGTCATGCATCAACCGCGTTATCAAAATGCACAATGGTGGATTGAAGTTAAAGATTTGAATACTCAAGAAATAGTTTATCAATTAAATGGCAACCAGTTATTAATGCCTGCCTCTGTAACTAAATTATTCTCTTCTGCAGCTGCGTTGAATGTTTTAGGTGACGACTACCGTTTTAAAACACCAGTATATTTTATGGGACATCAAGAGAACAACATCTTAAATGGCAACCTTATTCTTGTTGGTAAAGGGGATTTAGAATTAGGCGGCCGTGTTCATGAGGACAAACTCACTTTTGGATACATCGATCATATTTATGCAAATGAGTTACCTGGAGCAGGTATGGTTCCAGAAAACCCACTTAATGGATTAATTAACCTTGCTCAACAAATTAAAGCGAAAGGTATTACACAAATTAATGGTGATGTATTAGTAGATAACCGTTTATTCAAAACAGAACATTTACGCAATTACATTATTTCCCCGATCATGATTAATGAAAACTTGTTCGATTTTCAAATTAAACCGACCATTGTAGCCCAGAAAGCCTTAATAAATTGGCGCCCACAAGCTCCAGGTTATTCTATTGATAACCAGGTTATAACGGTTCGTGATGGAGAAAAAACTGATATCAAAATTTCAAGCAAAAATAGTGACACTGTTTTGGTCATAAAAGGACAAATTGCTGCCAATTCCAGAGAGCTATTGAGAGTAGCACCTATTCTTAAACCTGCTCTTTTTGCCAAGCAAGCATTTATTGCGGCATTAAAACAACAAGGGATTATTGTTCATCTTGATAATAAAAGTAGTCAGCTACCCAATGCTGAGACCTATAAGCAACTTACTCCAATTGCGCAATATATTTCTCCACCATTTTCTGAATATATTAAAATTATTTTAAAATTAAGTCATAACATAGGCGCTGATTTACTACCGCTTATATTAGCCGAACACTATAAAGAAACATCATTTGCTCAAGGGTTGCCTCATATTGCAAAATTTTTACTTGATAAAGTAGGATTAAATAAAAATGAGTTTGTATTCGGTGATGGTGCTGGTGGGGATACAAACAGGCTTCTTCCCAAGGCTGCTATTAAATTATTAACTTATATGCATAAGCTTCCTGAACCTCAATTTAATGCCTTCTATGATGGATTACCTATACTTGGTGTGGATGGTAGTCTTGCGAAAGCAGCCCAGAATATTCCTGCGGTCGGAAAGATTCATGGGAAAACAGGTACCTCGTTATCTTATGACTTTGCGAACCAACGGTTTTATTCCTTTTCAGAAGTATTATCAGGATATATTAGCGCGAAAAATGGGCATTTACTTGCCTTTATTATTGCAGTCTCTAATACGCCTTTGGAATCTCTAAATGACGCTTTCCTAATTCAAAAAGATGTTAGCCAGGTAGCCGTTGAAATTTATAACCACTCATAATTTATCATTCTGGCTACTCTTAAGACCCATCTACACAAAGGGTAGGGTAGCTGGAAATAAAAAATCTAGCCAAAGCGAAAGCTAGGAACCTCAGTTCCATACTCTGGTAATGGTTCGCCATTAACCTCATTAACGGCTTCTTTAGTCAATTTACATATGCAAACGTTAACATGATCCGAAAAATCGGAATTCAGATCCCCATTCAGATAGTTCACTGTGTTAACTTTATCCCAGCCCTTAACTTTTTGGAGAAAATCCTCCCGCTCCTCTAACTGAACAAAAACCTGTCTGTCGGGATCAATAAGATATGCTTTATCATTATCGCTTGCATAGATGATGTAGGTATGATCTAAATCCTTATCTTTTTCTTCACTGGTGCTTTCCAGACTGACTAACATTAGTTCACCTTTTTTTAATTCTTGTATTTTTTTGAAAAATTCCTCTAAATCATCGACTTCCTCACTGTCATGGACTTTATGTACTAACCCTTCTACAGGGTCATTTCCTTCATCGTATTCGGGTATTTCCTTTGGCTCCACGCCTTGTAATAATACCCGAGCCCCCTCAATAGCACACCACTGGCAATTTCCTTTGTTTTTAGGAATACCCTGGGCATTTAAGGGATTGATTTTTTTGAGTTTCTCGAGTAGTTTCGCTTCCATTTTTGCCTCAATTTAATCCCATATGGTTAAATTATAGGCTATAAAAAATAATTTCAGCTGTAATAAAAAATCAAAGGCTTTACAAAGAAAAATATCCGGAGCCAACGATTTACTTGTCCAGCGAGTCAGTATAGGTATTTATTTATCCCGTATTACAAGGAGCTACACAGGCATAGTTAAATTAACCTTCTAAGTTGCTACTAATTTCTAACCATTCTTCTTCAGCATTATTTAAAGAAGTATGTGAATCAGTACGTTTTTGGAGTAACTGATTGAGTTTACTTTGTTGGGAACCGTCCTCATAAAGACTGGCATCGCCAAGCAGTATATCCAGTTTGGAAAGTTCATTTTGATATTGTTCAATCAATTGTTCCAATTTTTTGAGACGATTTTGTAACGTTTTCTTTTCTTTATAATCATTTGTGGGGGCAGTTATTGTATTTTCTTTGTTTGAATCTTTAGTTTGAAGCCAGGAATAATAATCATCTAAGTCCCCTTCAAAAGGTTGAACTTTTTGCTGATAAACAAGATAGAAATTATCTACACTCGTTTTCAGCATATGACGATCATGAGAAATCAAAATTAATGCGCCTTCATAACTCTGTAATGCGAGCTCGATAGCTGAGCGCATCCCCAGATCCAAATGGTTTGTCGGCTCATCAAGAAGAAGTAAATTAGGTTTAAGCCACACAAGTTTTGCCAAAGCCAGGCGTGCTTTTTCACCCCCGGAAAAATGGGTGATAGGCTGAACCGCCATATCCCCAGCAAAATTGAAGCCACCTAAAAAATCACGAATAGTTTGTTCACGTGTTTCTGGAGATAGAGCTTGGATCGTTTCCACAGGACTTAAATTGCAATCAAGCTGTTCTAATTGATGTTGTGCATAATAGCCGATTTTCAAATGAGCTGAACGATGAATAGTTCCATTCAAAGGAGTTAAGGAACCAGTTAAAGTCTTAATTAATGTTGATTTTCCTTCGCCATTTGGACCAAGTAAAGCGATTCGGTCACCTGGATTGAGTGAAAGATTAATTCTCTTTAATATCGTTTTTTCTGATTGATATCCTGCATCAACCATAGTGCATTGTATCAATGGGTTTCCTGCACGGGGACATTGAAAGAATTCAAAAGAAAAAGGTGAATCAACTTGGGCTGCTGCGATAATTTCCATTTTTTCTATAGCTTTAAGACGTCCTTGCGCTTGTTTTGCTTTAGTTGCTTTTGCTCTAAAACGATTTACAAATGACATCATATGATTGATTTTAGTTTGTTGTTTTTCATACATCGTTTGTTGTAAGGCCAATTGTTGTGCGTGTGTTTTTTCAAAACAACTGTAATTGCCGCCATAAAGCGATAGATTTTGTTTTTCAATATGTAAAATGTGAGTGACAAAGGCATCAAGAAATTCTCGGTCATGAGAAATAAGAATAATAGTACTGGGGCTTTGTTTTAAAAAGCGTTCTAGCCAAAAAATGGCTTCCATATCCAAATGGTTGGTAGGCTCATCTAACAAAAGTAAATCCGCCGGCTTCATTAAACACCGTGCTAGACTTAAGCGCATTCGCCACCCTCCGGAAAAGCTATTTACGCAAGACTTTTGCTGTGCACTACTAAAACCAAGACCAGACATAATCGTAGCTGCTTGAGCGGGTTTACTGTAGCCCCCTGAATGGCTTAATTCCTCATGACACGCTAACACTTCAGCATCGTTACCCGTTTCTTCAGCTTTTTGTAAGCGTTGAAGCAAATTCATATAACCATCATCACCGCCCAGGACAAAATCTAATGCTTGTTCATCACTGTCAGGTAATTGCTGAGATAAATGGCTGATGCTCAGTTGAGGGTTAATTAAAAACTCACCTGTATCGGGAGCTAATTTTCCTAATAAAAAATCGAATAATGTTGATTTTCCGCAGCCGTTATGGCCAATAAGACCTATCTTTTGTTTTTCATAAAGGGTGACATTGACTTGATCCAATAAAACTTTATTGCCACGACTTAGAGTAATTTGACGAAGAGTAAGCATGATAAATCTTTAGCCATAAATAGAGTAGGTACAAAATTAAGAATTCATAGCAAAACTTGGTCACCTGTGTTGTATCTAAATCTTCTACATATCTCTGAAAAAAAGTAAAAGTTGCTCTCGACAGTCTGCGACTTGTCTGCGCAACTCCAGAGGAACTGCGTTAGACGTAATAAGTCGCGAGGGCAGGGTGTAGAGAATACGAAATAAAAGACAGATGCTCAATCCTCGCTATGAATCACGCATATTTTACGAATTTTAACACAAATACCTTTAACTTGGCTCAGGTTCTATAGTTTTTTTCCTTGCCGATTGATAACGAGCTTGCTTTTCAATGTCGATATAGCGATCAGTTGTAGCGCTGGAACTATGGCCTGCATCATCGCGAACATGTTCACGGGGACGAATTTTCACATCTTCAGAGATTCCAGTATGTCTAAGCCAGTGGACCGTAGCTGCAGCCAAATTATCGGCTTCTTCTGTATACCCTTTTATCCGAAGTTGCTCACCCGCCAAGTCAAAGCATCGTTGAATAATTCTACGTATCGGGGCTGTATCACTCATGGGGCCGTTGCCACGAATTTTTGGAATAAGCGGACTATTATCCGCTGGGGAAGGAAGAGGGGATAACCCTAGAAAACATCTCCATCGCATTAAACTATCTAACATCGCATCACTTACCGCGATTTGGCGTTCTTTATTTCCTTTACCTACCGTGGTAAACCACCAGTGGCCGTTACTGTCTTTAGAGAAATCATTCATGCTAGGAATCCAGCGCTCACTTGCTGCGAGTTCCGAGATACGGAGATACATCCCAAATAACATACTGAGCATAAAACGAGTGCGTTCGTGTTTTAAGGGAGATTCTTCGGCTAGTGAGTCAGCGGCTTCTAAAACGGCACTCCATTGCACCAGGCTAAGTCTCCGGATGGGGGCATTTTGTTGTCTCTTACGAATAAATTTGCTTTTTTGTCGAATGAGGGCAACTGGATTGGAAACCAGGTATTCTTCAGCGATTAGGAAATTAAATAAAGTACTTAAAATAGCGAAGATTTCTTGTATCGCTCCCTGAGATAAATTGAATTGGTCGATTTCAGGTTTATGGCCGCTTTTTAGTGCAGATTTACTAACTGTAACTACAAAAGGCCTCCATTCTTCATTGGGAATACGTCTCCCATCCCTTTCAATAAAACGCGGTACTTTTTTCAAACTAATCCAGGATTTGAGTGGGTTTTGACAAAAATGAATGTATTGTTCTATATCGTCACGTTTTAATTCTTTTAAGGTTGTTTTTTTAATTAACCAGGTCCATTGCAACAAACGTTCAGTTTCTCTTCGGTAACTATTAAATGTACCCTGGCTCCCCGTGTAGCTTTTTAGAAAATTCAAAGCATAATTAAAATCCTGCTGAAAATGTAAATCAGGCAATATAGCGTGCTCATGATTTTTATGGAGATAATTTATGTTGTCAAATATAGGAAGTAGTTTAAATTTCATAAATTCATTAGGGGGTTAATATAATTCTCAATGCTAGCTGAAAAACGATGAAGATACGAGTAGGGCCAGCTTGAGATATTGTATGTGTGATTGGCTATATGGTTTAAAAAAAGCCTAGTTGTTCAAGCCAAATAAATAGCAAACACAAAAAAATTAAATTAATTAAAATTAAGTGATTTAAGATATTGACCTTGATGAAAGCACCTAGTATTATCTGCGCTCTGTCCTTGGGACGGGTTACGGGGTGTAGCGCAGTCTGGTAGCGCGCCTGCTTTGGGAGCAGGATGTCGGGGGTTCGAATCCCTCCACCCCGACCAAATTTGCGCCCGTAGCTCATCTGGATAGAGCATCGGCCTTCTAAGCCGAGGGTAGCAGGTTCGAATCCTGCCGGGCGTGCCAGCCCAGATTTTATTTATCATAAGAATTTCTGGTAAAAGTTTTTATGGTGAGCGTAGCTCAGTTGGTAGAGCCCCGGGTTGTGATCCCGGTTGTCGTGGGTTCGAGTCCCATCGTTCACCCCATTTGAGAAAGAAACAAATGGTTTATCGCTAAAGATTTATCTGAGTCTTTACAAGACCGAATTACTGATTGATAATCCAACCTGATTTGCGAAAGTGGCGGAATTGGTAGACGCACTGGATTTAGGTTCCAGCGGGGCGACCCGTGAGAGTTCGAGTCTCTCCTTTCGCACCATTATCATTATAAATTCCAAGAGGTGACATTAATGCAAGTTTCTGTTGAGACCCTAGAAGGTTTGGAACGTAAGGTAACAGTTTCTGTACCTGCGGAGAAAGTTGAGGAAGAAGTGAGCTTACGTCTCAAGAATCTTGCTCGCAAAGCTAAAATGGACGGTTTTCGTCCTGGTAAAGTACCCATGCATGTTGTTGTTAGTCGTTATTCTCAAAGTGTTCGTGAAGAGGTCGCTCGCGACATGGTACAATCAACTTTATTCGAAGCATTGCAAAAAAACGAATTGGTTCCAGCTGGGTATCCTTCTGTAGAGCCTGAACAAATTGAGCAAGGGAAAGACTTCAGATATTCTGCAAGATTTGAAGTAATGCCAGTATTCGAGATTGTTGAATTAAACCAAGCCATGGTTGAACTGGCACGTTCAGAAGTAACTGATAAAGATGTTGATAACATGCTGGATAAACTTCGTGAGCAAAATAAAGAATGGCATGATGTATCTCGAGCTGTTAAAAAAGGCGACAAAGTAGTTATCGATTTCGAAGGGTTTCTAGACGATAAGCTTTTTGATGGCGGAAGTGCTAAAGGCCATGAATTAGTTATTGGCTCCGGATCAATGATTCCTGGATTTGAAGATGGGATTATCGGTAATAAGAAGGAAAAACCTTTTGATATCAAAGTAACCTTCCCAGAAGACTATGGTCATAAAGAATTAGCCGGTAAAGAAGCTGTATTCAAAATTACTATTCATAATGTAATGGAAGGAAAGCTTCCTGAGCTTAATGATGAATTCGCAGAGAAATTTAATATCAAGGAAGGTGGCGTAGAGGCACTCAAAAAAGATATTAAAGAGAATATGGCGCGTGAATTAGAGCGCCGGGTTAGTATGATGAATAGAGAAAAGTTGTTTGATAAATTAATGGAAGCTAATTCTATTGAGTTACCAACTGCTTTAATTGACAAAGAAATCGAACATTTGAAACATGATATGTATCATCGTCTTTTTGGACATGAGCATCATGATAACGAACAGATTCCTGATTTTCCTCGTGAATTGTTCGTTGAACAAGCAAAACGTCGTGTTCATCTTGGCTTACTCTTTTCCGAATATGTTAAAAAGCACCAAATCGTAGCGGATAAAGATAAAGTTAAGGAAGTGATCGAGCGATTTGCTAGTGCTTATGAAAATCCAGATGAGCTTCGTTCTTGGTATCAAAGCAGTAAAGAACATATGGCCGAAATTGAAGCACTGGTTATGGAAGAGATGGTTGCAGATAAAATTGCTGAGGATGCAAAAGTTAAATATAAGAATAAGGATTACGATTCAGTAATGAATCCTAAGCCAGAGACTGATGCAACTGAGAAAAAAGGAGAGTAATTATATGTCGGGCTATTCAGAGAACATAATTAGGAATGCCAGTGGATTAGTCCCAATGGTTATTGAACAAACCTCACGCGGTGAGCGTTCATATGATATTTACTCAAGATTATTGAAAGAGCGTATTATCTTTCTATTGGGTGAAGTTGAAGATCATATGGCTAATTTGGTGGTTGCTCAATTGTTGTTTCTTGAGTCTGAAAATCCTGAAAAAGATATTTCTCTTTACATCAATTCACCTGGAGGAGTAGTAACTGCAGGGTTGGCAATTTATGATACCATCCAGTTTATTAAACCAGATGTAAGTACATTATGTATAGGGCAAGCAGCAAGTGCTGCTGCCTTACTACTTTGTGCTGGCGCAGAGGGTAAAAGATTCTGCTTACCAAACTCACGAGTAATGATTCACCAACCTTTAGGTGGTTATCGTGGTCAAGCAACTGACATCGAAATTCACGCTCGTGAAACTTTAGCTGTAAGAGAGCGATTAAATACCATTATGGCAAAGCACACGAAAAAGACTCCTGAGCAAATTATGCGCGATACAGAGCGTGATAATTTTATGAGTGCGACACAAGCTGTTGAATATGGCCTAGTTGATCAAGTGCTTTATGATCGTGAATCAGCAAGTAAAGTAGAGTAATTATTTACATTAAATTTAAAGACTGAACTATAATGTATCATCGCCCGGCTGTAACGAAGCGGAACCTGGGTTTGGGTTAAGGTTTTTCCGGTTCCGCTTCGCTGCACCCAGGCTAGGATGCGAGGGGGCCTTTTTAGATTGATTCATTATTACCTCTTCGTATTCGCTTTGTTTTAAAAAATAGTGACAGTGGCATATCTTTTTCTGATTGACTAATATTTTACATATATTATCTATTTTTCCGATAATCGTTGTAAGAAGGGGTTTGGTTATGAGTAAATCCGGTAACGGAAGTGGCGATAAAGTTTTGTATTGTTCTTTTTGTGGAAAGAGCCAACATGAAGTAAAAAAATTGATTGCTGGTCCTTCTGTATTTGTATGTGATGAATGTGTTGAGTTATGCAACGATATTATTCGTGAAGAAACACACGAATCTCATGAAGAAGCAGAAGTTCGTTTGCCATCACCTAAAGAAATTTCAACCTTCTTAGATGAGTACGTTATTGGGCAATCACATGCAAAAAAAGTCTTATCCGTAGCTGTATATAATCATTACAAGCGATTACAACATAAAAGTGAAGATGGGGTTGAGCTTGGAAAAAGTAATATTTTGCTCATCGGACCTACAGGCAGTGGAAAAACACTTTTAGCACAAACATTAGCTCGTATTCTCAATGTGCCCTTTGCTATGGCAGATGCAACTACACTTACTGAAGCTGGGTATGTAGGTGAAGACGTAGAAAACATTATTCAGAAGCTTCTACAAAAGTGTGATTATGATGTAGATAAAGCACAACATGGTATCGTTTACATTGATGAAATCGATAAGATATCACGCAAATCAGATAATCCTTCAATTACTCGCGATGTTTCTGGAGAAGGTGTTCAACAAGCACTTTTAAAACTAATTGAAGGTACAATTGCTTCAGTCCCACCTCAAGGTGGTCGTAAGCACCCACAACAAGAATTCTTACAAGTGGATACTTCTAATATTTTATTTATTTGTGGGGGTGCGTTTGCTGGGCTAGAAAAAGTAATAAGAGAGCGTAGTGACAAGTCAGGCATTGGATTTTCTGCTCAATTAAAAAATAAAAAAGAAAACAATGATGAAATATCCAAGGTATTGAACCAACTGGAATCTGATGATTTGATTAAATATGGATTAATACCAGAGTTTGTTGGCCGATTGCCCGTGGTCGCCACCCTACAGGAACTGGATGAATCTGCTCTTATTGATATCTTAACTAATCCTAAAAATGCTTTGACTAAGCAATTCCAGTCTTTATTCAAAATGGAAGAGGTTGAGCTTGAGTTTCGAGAAGAGGCATTGAATGCTATCGCTAAGAAAGCTCTTGAAAGAAAAATGGGTGCACGAGGTTTGCGTGCCATACTTGAAAATATTCTTTTAGACACCATGTATGAATTACCTTCTCTTGAAGGAGTAATTAAGGTTGTGGTTGATGAAAGTGCGGTGACTAGCTCATCTAAACCCATCCTTATTTATGAACAAGATGGGATGAAGAGTGCAGCCGGTGCCCAAGAGTAAAATTTTTGCTCTATCTCTCTCCTATCCATAAGATGGGAGAGAGGTTCTTCGAAACTTTCTTAATTATAACGCTTTGATTTCTTGCAATAACTCTCCCTTCCTTTTAAATTATAATTAGTAGTCACGTAAATATTAAAGTTTTCCGTTTGAATAAGGGTTCATTATGTCCACTGAAATTAAAGAGACTTCGAATGAGACAGAAAAACTGTCTAGTATACCTGTATTACCATTAAGAGACGTAGTGGTCTACCCCCATATGGTTATTCCTCTATTTGTTGGGCGAGGAAAATCAATAAAAGCCCTGGAAGCGGCTATGGTTGATAGTAAACAAATCTTTTTAGTAGCACAGAAAAAATCATCCAATGATGATCCTGGAGCAGAAGATATTTTCCACGTAGGCACATTATCCAGTGTGCTTCAATTGTTGAAACTTCCTGATGGAACTGTGAAAGTTCTAGTTGAAGGGGAGAAGCGTGCCAAAGCAAAGGAATATAATCAGGCAAAAGGATATTTAGAAGCGGATCTGGAATTGCTGGAGGAGGAAAATGCTGCAGTTCAGGAACCGGATATCGGAATTTTAATGCGTTCCTTGATGTCTCAATTCGAGCAATACATTAAATTGAATAAAAAAATTCCACCTGAGGTTTTATCTCCTCTTGCGGGTATAGAAGAACCCGGACGTTTAGCAGATACCATTGCAGCTCACCTAACTTTGAAAGTTGATGATAAACAAGAATTGCTAGAAACAATGGATGTTGGCACTCGTCTGGAACGCTTAATGTCAGCCATAGAAAATGAAATTGACTTATTGCACGTAGAAAAGCGTGTGAGAGGACGAGTTAAGCGACAAATGGAGAAAAGTCAGCGAGAATATTATCTCAATGAACAAATGAAAGCGATTCAAAAAGAATTAGGTGAATTAGGTGAAGAAGGTAGTGAGATTGAACAACTGGAACATTCTATCAATAAAGCTGGCATGCCTAAGGAAGCTAAAGAAAAATCCATAGCAGAGCTTCATAAGTTGAAAATGATGTCTCCAATGTCTGCTGAAGCCACGGTTATCCGCAATTATCTTGATTGGATGCTTGCAGTGCCCTGGAAAAAAAGAACTAAAATTCAATTTGATTTGCCTAAAGCAGAAAAATTATTAGATAAAGAACATTATGGCCTGGAGCGGGTTAAAGAACGCATTATTGAATATCTGGCGGTTCAACAACGTGTTAAACGATTGAAAGGTCCTATTCTCTGTCTCGTTGGACCTCCAGGAGTGGGTAAAACCTCGCTAGGGCAATCTATTGCGAATGCTACAGGGCGCACCTTTATTCGTATTGCTTTAGGTGGTGTTCGAGATGAAGCAGAAATTCGTGGTCATCGGAGAACTTATATTGGTTCTATGCCAGGAAAAATTATTCAAAAATTGTGTAAGGCGGGAGTAAAAAATCCACTTATTATGTTGGATGAAGTGGATAAAATGGCTATGGATTTCCGTGGTGACCCAGCGGCGGCATTGCTTGAAGTTTTGGATCCAGAACAAAACCATACCTTTAACGATCACTATCTCGAAGTAGATTATGATTTGAGTGACGTGATGTTTATTGCGACAGCAAACTCGCTAGAAATTCCGGCACCATTATTAGATAGAATGGAAGTAATTCGACTTGCAGGATATACGGAAGATGAAAAAGTAAGTATTGCTGAAAAATATCTGGTTCCGAAACAAGTTGTCTTGAATGGTTTGAGTAAACAAGAAATACATATTAGTGAAGGAGCGATACGAGAGGTAATTCGGCACTATACACGTGAGGCAGGCGTACGTAATTTAGAACGGGATATTGCGAGTGTTTGTAGAAAAGTCGTAAAAGAAATTTTATCCAATAAAAAAGTTAAAAAAATGACAGTAACCACCAGCAATATTGAAAAATATTTAGGTGTAAAAAAATTCCGTTATGGTTTAGCTGAGGAATTTGATCAAGTAGGGCAGGTTACAGGGTTGGCGTGGACTAGTGTGGGTGGCGAATTGCTGACAATAGAAGCATCCATGATGCCTGGCAAAGGTAAGGTAACGCATACCGGTCAATTAGGTGAGGTTATGCAGGAATCTATCCATGCCGCAATGACGGTAGTACGAAGCCGAGCCAAGAAATTTGATTTGCCAGATGATTTCTATGATAAGAATGATTTCCATGTCCATGTTCCGGAAGGTGCTACTCCCAAGGATGGTCCAAGTGCGGGTATAGGTATGTGCACGGTGTTAGTTTCTGTAGTGACACATATTCCTGTAAAAGCGGATGTAGCCATGACAGGAGAAATTACTCTAAGAGGTCAGGTTTTGCCAATTGGTGGGCTTAAAGAGAAATTATTGGCTGCTCATCGAGGCGGAATCAAACATGTCATTATTCCTGAGGAGAATGTAAAAGACCTGGAAGAGATTCCAGACAATGTTCTGCGAAAGCTATCCATACATCCTGTTAAGACCATAGAGCAGGTGTTAGAGCTGGCTTTACAACGCACTCCTTGGGTGGATCAGCCAACAAATGTACAGTCTGAGGCTTTAGTAGGTAAAAAATCAAAAAAAATTAAAAATAATGATTTACATACCCATTAATTAGAGGTATATTTCGTTTCGTAGCCCGCCACTAGCGGGCATTGCAAGGAAGTAACTACTCGACCGGTTAGTTTAATGAAGTAAGTTAAATTAACTTTGAAGTATGGAAGATTAACAGTATAGGGGAAGCAATGAATAAGAGCGAATTAGTTGATGCTATAGCAAGCGGTTCGGGTTTAACAAAAGCTGACGCAAGCCGAGTTCTCGAAACTTTTACTGATACTATTACTAATGTTTTAAAAAATGGTGATCAAGTGGTAATACCTGGTTTCGGTTCTTTTTCAACAGGCAATCGTTCAGCAAGAACAGGTAGAAACCCACAAACTGGTAAAATTATTCAAATTAAAGCGTCACGAGTAGCCAAGTTTAAAGCGGGTAAAAACCTGAAAGAAGCAGTGCAAGAAGCATAAGTTTTCTGGGTGCTTAGCTCAGCTGGGAGAGCATCGCCCTTACAAGGCGAGGGTCGTAGGTTCGATCCCTACAGCACCCACCAAGAAATGGAGTGGTAGTTCAGTTGGTCAGAATACCGGCCTGTCACGCCGGGGGTCGCGGGTTCGAGCCCCGTCCACTCCGCCAGATTAACGCGCCGAAAGGCGCGTTTTTTTTATCTGGAATGAATTTTTATGTCAAAATTTATTTCCTTTCATTTCTGATTTCTTTCTATTTAGAGAAAGCTAGATGTAGTATGAAGAAAAAAATTCATACCCACACCTTAATTTCAGGCTGAATTAGGAAAACCAATTTTGAAAAATAAGAGCTGTTGTTTTTGTTTTGATTTTTTTCAGTCTGGGGTATAATCTGCCTCGCTAATTAAATAAAGCCTTAATTAATATATGGATCTCGGGACATGTTACAAAAGTTAAATGAACGTATACAGGGTGTAGTAGCTTGGTTAGTAGTTATTTTAATCGGTATTACGTTCACACTTTTTGGTGTGGATTACTATCTACAATCACGCCAAACAACAAACTCCAAGGTTGTTGTCAATGGTCAGCCTTTGACAATGCAAGCATTTGAGACTAATTACAGACGCGCCCGTTCCATGCAAGATATTGAACAGATGACTGCTGCTGATGAGAAAAAGCTGCAAAATCAAGTTCTAGACCAAATGATTACTAATGAAGTTTTAGTGCAAGCCGCTCGCAAAAATGGGTTTGATGTCAGCTTGAACCAAGCAAATGCAGCAATTTTGAGCATTCCCCAGTTCCAAGAAGACGGTCATTTTTCCGCCCAAAAATATCAGCAAGCCTTAAATGCTGCGTTATTCACACAATCAAGCTTCCAAAATGAAGTAAAACAGGGAATGCTCCTAAATCAACAACGATTTGCTTTTATGGGAAGTTCTTTTGCTTTACCTGATGAGATTGATCGGTTTGTAAGTTTGTATATGCAAAGCAGGGACTATGATTATTTAACTATCCCTGCAGCACTTTTTGAGAAGGATGTCCAGATATCTTCAGAGGAAATCGCTAACTATTATAATAAGCATAAAAAGGATTTCATGACTCCCGAAAAAGTCAGTTTGGATTATGTTTCTCTATCAATGCATGATATTAAGAACAAAATCAAAATTTCTGATGATGATGCAAAACGTTATTATGAAGAAAACCAAAACAACTATTTAACTCCTGCAAGTTGGCAAGTAGCCCATATTTTATTTGCTGTTCCAGATGATGCAAGTCAAGCCGATTTGGAAAAAATTCAGAAAAAAGCGAATGATACCTATCAAGCATTACAAAAAAATCCAGAGCAATTTGACCATTTTGTTTCAACGCTATCCGATGACAAACTCTCTGTAACAGATAAGGGTGTATTGCCTTGGATTTCTGCAGGACAGAATGATTACAATCGAATTTTATCTAATTTAACTAAGCCAGGGCAGATTTCCGCACCTGAAAAAACGAAACACGGTTATGAAATTTTTAAAGTAATTGCTTATAAGCCGGTCTCAACAAAATCTTTTTCTGAAGTCGAGCAATCGATCAAAGAACAACTAAACACTGAAGCAGCCCAAAACAAATATACCCAAGCTTTGGAACAGCTGTCTGATTTAAGCTATCAATCCCCTGATTCACTTCAGCCAGTTGCAGAGGCTTTAAATTTGAAAATTCAAACTACAAAACCTTTTTCAAGAGGGGATGGTGTCGATAATATTACAAAAAATAAACAAGTAATAAATGCCGCATTCAGCCATGATGTTCTTGATTTAAGCAATAATAGTGAACCAATACAAATTGATAATGATTCAGTTGTAGTTGTTAGAATTAATCAGCACTGGGATGAAAAAGAACAGCCTTTGGAATCAGTTCATGATCAAATTAATAAAATTCTAGTTAAGAAAAAAGCTGAAGCTAAAGCCAAAGAGATTGGGATGAATTTATTAAGTCCAGTTGTAGATAAGAAGCAGCAAGAACTAATAAGTTCAAATCATTTATTATGGAAATCCGAGCTTAAGTCAACCCGTGATAATGATAAGGTTGATACTGATATCAATGATACGGCATTTAATTTATTACGACCTGAAAGTCGTGATGGACTAGTTATGCCAAATGGTGATTATGTAGTAGTCAGATTGAAACAGATACATGATGGGAAATTAAGTACATTAGACAGGGAGCAGCAAGATAGCTTAATTCAGCAAATTGAAGCGAGCTATGGCATGATGGATTATGACTTGTATGAAAAAAGTTTAATTAGTCGCGCACAAATTGTGAAGCATTAGTTTTTAGAGCAAACGTGTTAACGGCTTCTTACTTCTAGAAGCTAAATGGCATGGTTTGCCGATGTTACCCAATATTAGGAGAGTCTCTCTATGTCTGATTTACGTACAAAGTTTACCGACCTTAAGTTGAAGGAGTTTTATGGTCATGTATTAACTCATTATAAAAAATGCGTTGATCGTGGTTTAGATGTTACTCAAATGTATAATGAGATGTATCTAGCGGTTCAGTTTACGTTAGAAAACCCAATGAGCCCTCTTTCTGTTCTAGAAGAAAAAGAAAAAGCTAAAGCATATGCTGCTTTTAATAAAATATTTTATGCTTTGCCGTTATTTAGAAAGCTACCGACTGAAGATCAGCGTACTTTTAATCCTAAAAAACCTGAATTTAACCCAAAAGCTAAATATGTAATTAATGAATATAACTATTATAATTGCCACGATTCAACACTAACAAATTGGTTGATTTTGAGCACTATCCTCGATTCTCGCCATCATTCTCATTCTCACTCTCACGACTCAAGCTGCTGTTTTCCTTCTAACCATCACGGACGTAGTTCCTCTTCGGACGATGATTTGGGCAAATTAATCCTAGGTTTACTGATTATTGCATTAGCAGCGCTTGCAGTTATCCTGGCGTTCATTGCTTTAGCCTACATGATTGATGAATTTGCAAACGGTATTGAACGATTTTGGTATGGGGAGGGTTGGTTAAAAGGTGCATTGTTATTCGCAACTTCCCTTGGATTCGGTGCAGGTTCAACCCTTTTGACTCTTAATTTTGCTGCAGCACCTCTAATTGCTCTTGCTGTAGCAGCTGGATTTAATCCTGTTGGGGTAGTGATACTGGCCACAGTATTGCTTACAACAATCGGCGCTGGCATTGGATGTTTGGCAATGAGCATGATTTATGATTCAATCAATCAATCGAAGAATGAAGAGTCTATGGATCCCGCAGATCCACAGCGATTTCAATTAACTTCGGCAGAAGAAGCATCTTTACTTAAAAAAAATATTGATCCGCTCGCCGTCAAATGTGCAATGGTTGCATTGCGTGCAGAAATGGCGAAACTTTTAGAAAATGAAAAACCAATACCTTCTTTTTTTACTCGCTATTTTGATAAAAATGGAAGTCAAGTTAACGACTTACTGAAAACATTAAGGCAATTACGTAAAGGTGAATTGAAGATTGTTGATGTAGGTGGTTTATGGTTTGACTGTGAAATTCCCCAACCTGTATATACGCCAACTTTTTATTCACAGCCCCAAGTATCATCACAATATTATGTAGTACAACCTACAGCCCCGTACGAGCCTACAGCCCCTCAATACATCTAAAGGTGTAGCTTTAATCGGGTAAAGTTTATCTTTGCCCGATTAAATCCTTCTATGTAATGACCTAGTTATACCACTTATTCATTAGACGTAAATGGAAACATGCGCTTCATTACAGAATCTTTGCATATAAAATGATGATATAGAGCTGCTAGTATATGAATTCCCACAAAAAATAGAATAATAAAAGCAAGTGTTTCATGAGTTAAAAACATTATGCCTCCAAAGTGTTCATTCGCTGAGATAAGACAAGGGATCGTAAACCAACCAAAGAAATTAATAGGTTTTCCATCCGCACACGTTAATAGATATCCAATAATTGGCATAAGTATTATAAGCAGGAAAAGAATATGGTGTACCGCTTTGGAAACAATGTATTGCCAAAGAGGTTGATCTTCTGGGGGACGAGGTTTGCTATTAATAATGTGCCAAATAAAAAAAACAATTCCTAATATTAAGAGAGTCAGACCTACAGACTTATGCAACATGATATAAAGATCTGTAAGCGGTGAATGTTCGCTAAGAGACCAAACAAAATAAAATTGTGCGATCATTAAAATAAAAATTAGCCAATGCAGCAGTTTAGTTATACTACCAAATCGATTTACGGTATTCCTTAACATATTGATTCTCCACGGGTAATAGATGGGCCTACTATACCAATGGCTTATATAATTTCAATATTCCATATGGTTTTATTGTCGAAATGTAAATTAGTGTGAAAAGAAACTGGACATTGAGAAAAGATGGTTGTTTTTATACTTGAAGAATAAAGGAATTACGATTTGGCGGAGAGACAGGGATTCGAACCCTGGGAAGGTTGCCCTTCAACGGTTTTCAAGACCGCCGCATTCGACCGCTCTGCCATCTCTCCAGGCGTGAATACTATCCTAACGTCTTTGGTTTTGCAAATATTTTTTGATATTTTATGTAATTTTTGGCAACCCCTTTTCAAGGCTGTTTTTATTTTTACCATTTTTTAAAAAAAACTGAAGAATGTTCGCAAATTAAATAGTCCTAGGTATAATATTCCAACTTTTGTGGCTGTTGTCGCGGATGCAACAGATGTATATTTAGATAGGTGTAGTTTATGAAACGAATTCAAATGTTGTTCCTAATTGGTCTTATTGTCTCTTTGTCAGCATGTAAAACCTGGTGGGGTAAAGATGATGAAGATAATAATCCTTATAAAGGGATGACCGCTGAGCAGCTTTACACAGCAGCACAGAAGGACTTACATAAAAAGGAATATGCCACAGCAATAAAACATCTCGAAGCGATTGAAACAATGTATCCGTTTAGCGATTATACCGAAAATTCACAGCGGCAATTACTCTACGCATATTATAAAAATGAAGATTATCCCTCTGCTGCAGCAACTGCAGAGAGATTTATACATCTTTATCCACGAGCTAAAAATGTTGATTATGCTTATTACATGCGTGGAATGGCTAATTTCCAACAGAGTCGAGGGGTTTTTGCCAAATTTTTACCTCTGGATGAGTCGTGGAGAGATCCTGGAACGCAAACACAAGCTTATTCCGATTTCGGTACTTTGATTCAAAAGTTTCCAGACAGTAAATATAAACCAAATGCATTACAACGCATGACATATCTACGTAATATGTTTGCCCAGCATGAGTTGAATGTAGCGACGTTCTATTTTAAACGTCAGATGTATGTTGCAGCAATTAATAGAGCCAGTTATGTCGTTAAAAATTACCCACAAGCTCCAAGCGTAAAACAAGCTTTAATTGTTATGCATGATGCCAATATGGCTTTAGGTTTTAATCAAGCTGCGGAAGAGGCATTGGCTGTTTATAAAGCAACTTATCATACTGCCAAAATGGAAAAAATTACCTAGTTTATTGATGGATAACCATCTTTATACTTATTAAATCATGGATAGCGCTACGGAATTTAAAGGGTAGGAAAATGAAATAGGGGGCCTTTAAATGCCCCCTTATTTATAGAGCCTCTACTAACTCAGGTTCTTTTGCTTTGACTGCAACGAAAAGATCATTAGTCAACTCACGTAACTCACCCGCTAATAAAGTAAGTGCAGCATCCCGTTGTTGATACTCTTCATCAAGTTGTTTAATTTCGTTAAAATCATCGAGTAAATATTCAAGACTTTTAAGTTTTTTGAATGTAAAGTCGTGGGTTAAGGTAAATTGGATTCTTTCTTTCCAGATTAACGAAATTTCAGCTGTTGCCATACCTTGTGATAATAAAGTTATAATTTCTTCAGCTGGAAGCTCATAACCCTTACAATGTACTCGCTTTTTTTCATCATCAAGAGCAAAAAGAATGCAATCCGATGCTAATTGAAAATGGTTAGGAAGAGTACTTGGAGAGTGAATCCATTCTGCGAATCGTAAAGCCAAATTCTCTGTGTGAGTGAGCGGTTCGATCGTAATTCCTGCTACCGACTTACGTAAAAGGGAAGTAAGCTGTGACGCTTGGTTATTACTGGAGGCATTCACTATTATTCTTTTACTGGTGCTATCAAGAATGGCAAACATTTTTTTTTGGACGCAAAATGATTTGGGTAGTAATTCAAATTCAATATCTTCGGCCATTTGTGCTTTCTCTGCACGTTTAATAGTGCGGCCCTGTTGGGTCTCAAGTGCGTGCACTTTTTCAGCAAGCATTTTATTAATCACACCACGGGGCAATAAACGCTCTTCCTTACCCATGCAAATTAGGGAACTCCCTGCAACTTCCTGAACCATTTCATCTGCAAAGGCAGGAAGCCAACCATAAACAAACCGAGCGTGAGGTGGACAAGGTTTTAAGATATTTTCAGCAAGAGATGCTGTTAAATCGCTCGCTTCATCCAGTTCATATTGATAGATTAGTGCATTGTTAAACCACATAAAAAAACTCCTGAGATTACATAATATAATAAGTGCCGATTGCCATCGTTCTATTGTAGGGTAGTTTATAAAAGTCGATGTTTAAATTGGCTGAATAATTTCGTATTAAAAAGGCAAATAATTTTTCCTGCCAATAAAAGGTTAATGATTTTCTTGATTTTGATGCGGTAATATTAGGTATTTCTACCATATAAGTAGCACGGTCTACATTTAACTTAAAGGGGAAAAGGTTTTTGTTCGAGGCACGCTCTAGAGCTCTTGGAATAGAAATAGTCTCCATAAAACCATAGTGCAAAGTAAGGTTGAATACTTTTTCATGCAAGCAAGTAATTTCATAGCGTTGACTGTAATGTATGTAGGGAATGTTATCTACGACATAATTTACAATTAGCACGCGTTCGGGTACTGCTCGGCTTAACTTAAGGAAATGAAGAAAGCTTCCGCCACTTTTATCATAAACATCAGTGATAAATACCGCAGTCAAATCGGTAAGTTGATTCAAGCTTTTATACTCTAATTGCCTGAGAATCTTGGAGATATCATCTTTATTCATGTAATAATTTTCGCGTAGGTATTCTAGGCCAAATCTCCAGGTATACATGATGGTTGCTATAAATAAAGCGAAGGTAACAGGGACCCATCCACCCGTTAAAAACTTATGTAAATTTGAACCCAAAAATGCAAAATCTATTATAAGGAATAATCCAAATATAGGGATAACTTTAAATTTGGACCATTTCCAAATTGATAAAGCAGTATATGCAACCATTGCATCAATCAGTAGCATATCTGCATTCACAGCGATTCCATAGGCATGAGCAAGTCGATCTGAAGTTTTAAAGGCAATACAAAAAGTTAAAGTTCCAATAAACAAAATGAAGTTAATTTGGGGGACATAAATCTGGCCGGAAAACTCCTTAGATGTTTGTATTATGGGTATACGAGGGCATAAGCTCAGCAAAACAGCTTGTTTTGTCAAAGAAAAAGTAGCCGAAATTACCGCTTGGGATGCGATTATTGTTGCAATGGTAGCTAGGATAATTAAGGGAATATAAAACCATTCAGGAGCAATCATGTAAAAAGGATTGTTAATGGCATTAGGGTTAATCAGTAAGTTAGCTCCTTGGCCAAAATAATTTAATATCAAACAGGGGAGAACAACGGCAAACCACCCGGCTCGAATAGGGTTTTTCCCAAAATGCCCTATATCGGCATAAAGTGCTTCGCCTCCGGTTACCACGAGAAAAATACCGCCTAACAGCAAATAGCCTTTTAATCCTGTATCTCGTATTAGATCGAATGCGTAGTAAGGATTGATCGCCGTAAGTACGATAGGAGATTTAGCAATTTGTACGATGCCAAGAATTGCTATCGTAAAAAACCAAATTAATATGATGGGTCCAAATAGATTGCCAATGCTTCCTGTTCCTCTTGCTTGTAATGTGAACAGGAGAATGAGAATAACAATAGCTATAGGCAGGATGAAGGGAGTAAAGGAAGCTGAAAGTGTACTAAGACCCTCTACAGCACTGATTACCGAGATGGCTGGAGTCAACATCCCATCACCTAAGAGTAATCCAGCCCCAAAAATTGCTATGATGTAAAATAATGGCGTATATTTGGTGCTTTTATGCTTCATGAGTGCCAAAAGTGCGAGAATACCTCCCTCACCATCATTATCTGCACGTAAAATCAAAATTAGATATTTGAAGGAAATAACGAGAATTAAACACCAAAAAATCAGCGATAGTACGCCTAAAATGTGTGATTGAGTAATAGCAATATTATTTAGAGTTACTTTTAAAGCATATAAAGGACTGGTTCCTATATCCCCAAATACAACGCCTAAAGCCCCAAGGGTAAGACCATAAGAGAACTTGTGTGTGTTTTCCATATTAATTACCAGAATGCGTTGCTAAATGAATAGCACAAGGAGCGATAAAGAGTTTTTTCATATTTGCTATACTATCCCTAACTTTATTTTTTCCACCAGTTAATTGGAGGGAGAATGACTTTCTTAGGTTTTATAAATTTTACGAACTCTTGCAGGTCTAGTGTTCTTTGTGTAGATTAGCCGATTTTTGTTCTTTGGGAAATAGAAAAATGAATGCAAAAGTTATTTTGCTTGCAGCAAAACAAAATACTGTATTACGAGGTCATCCATGGATATTCCCCAAGGCTATTGCGAAGACTCAGGGAAAATTAATTACAGGACAGTTGGTTGATATTTATAATGCAGATGAGAAACTTATTGGTGTAGGTGTTTATAATGAGCATTCTCTTTACAGGGTCAGGGTCTTGGGGCTTATCAGTGAATCCATTGATATAAGTAATTTACAGACTTTGGTTACCCATCGTTTGAATCAAGCAAAGCAAGTAAGAGAGTGTTTAAATTTACCCAATGAAGAAACTACGGCTTATCGTTTATTTAATAGTGAAGCAGATGGCCTTTCTGGCTTAACCATTGATCGATTTAATCAAACATGTGTGGTTTCCAGTTCCGCTTATTGGGTTGAGTCCAATCGAGAACTTATTATTGACGTGTTACGCAATTTGTTCCCCACAGATAAAATTATATGGTTGCCACAAAGTAAACCCCTGGGACAAGATGGCTGGAAGCAAATTACTGTACAAGAGACACATTATAATACCCAGGTGCTTGAAGCAGGGGTTATTTATGAAGTGGAGTTTGCTCAAGCTCAAAAAACCGGATTATTTCTCGATCAACGAGAAAATCATCAACGTGTAGCTGAATTATCTAAAGGAAAGAAGGTATTAGATCTCTACTGTTATAGTGGTGGTTTTGCATTGCATGCTGCGAAAGCAGGGGCCTTAAAGGTGACAGCGGTGGATAGTTCTGCGCAAGCAATAGCTCAAGCTCAAAAGAATGCAGTGTTAAATCAAACATCGCAGATTGAATGGATTGAAGCGGACGCACGGGAATATTTAACACAAGCGGGGGATTATGATGTAGTTGTTCTTGACCCTCCTAAATTGGTTCCATCCAAGCAGCATGTTGAGCGCGCTAAAAACTACTATCGGTTTTTACATCGTGAAGTTTTTAAGTACATGAAAACAGGTTCTTTATTAATGACGTGTAATTGTTCATCAGCACTTTCATCTCAGGAATTTTGTTCTCTGGTAAGTGTTCAAGCTGGAGCTGTAGGGAAACAAGCCCGGATTTTAGGTGTTTATGGTCCAGCAAGTTGTCATCCTACCTTAGCATCTTTTCCAGAAGGAAGTTATCTTACCGCCGTTTTATTGGCTGTAGTGTAATCCATTTCATAGCGGGGTGGAGCAGAGCGAACCCCGGGTTTTCCCCATTACGCTCGGGAAGACGGAGGCTGCTGCGCTTTCACCCAGTCACTGTGTAATATTTAAGTATGAACCGATCGGTCTCTATCTCGTAAACATTGCAACACATCATAAAAACTCAGTTCACACGCTTTTAATAAAACAAATAAGTGAAAAATTAAATCAGCACATTCATTAACTAATTCTTCACGGTTGTTATTTACCGCTGCAATTACAGCTTCTACCGCTTCTTCTCCTACCTTCTGCGCGCATCGCGAGAGTCCGGAATCTAATAAGTTTGCTGTGTAGCTGTTTTCATGGTTTGAATCCGCACGTTCATTAATCAACTCAATCAATTCATGGATAAAACCAAGGTTGGTGTGATGGGCGGGCTGAAAGCAACTGGTGTATCCTAAATGACATGCAGGACCTTTAGGCAAAACCTGAATTAACAGGCTGTCATTATCGCAATCAACACTGATGTGTTGTACTGACATGCTGTTACCAGAGGTTTCTCCCTTACGCCACAAGCGTTTACGGCTTCGGCTATATAGATTTAATTGGCCAGTAGTAAGTGTAGCGATCAAAGCCTCCTGGTTCATATAACCTAACATTAGAACACTACCATTTTCTGCATTTTGGACGACGGCTGGTAATAGGCCATTCATTTTTTTCCAATCTAAAGAATTAATTTCCATATGAATCATAATCGTACCTCAATCTTTTGTTTTTTAAGTGCTAATTTTATTTCGTTTATCGTCAAAATTTTGTTATGAAAAATGCTGGCAGCTAAAGCTCCATCTACTCGAGACTCAAGGAACACTCTAATAAAGTCATTTAGTGTTCCTGCACCTCCTGATGCAATTAATGGAACCTGACATAGTGGTCGCATTAATTTTAATTGATCTAAGTCATAGCCTTTGCGCGCACCATCTGATTGCATGCAGTTTAGTACTATTTCTCCTGCCCCCCGATCTTGTACCTCCTTGATCCATTCTCTTGTTTTACGTCTGGAATTAATGGTTTTCTTCTCATCTCCAGTATATTGATAGACATAATAATCATCATCTATAAATTGACTATCAATCCCGATTACAACGCATTGGCTTCCAAAATTTCGACTTAATTCATTGATTAAATCAGGGTTTTCTAACGCTGGACTATTTATGGATATTTTATCGGCTCCAGAATTTAATACTGATTTTGCCTGATTAAGGGACCGAATTCCACCCGCTACAGTGAAAGGAATATTGATAATACTAGCTACTCGATTTATCCAATCAGGACAAACTAAGCGTTGCTCAGAGCTTGCAGTAATATCATAAAAAACCAGTTCATCTGCCCCGGATGCGGAATACTCCGACGCAAGTTCAAGAATATCCCCAACAATACGATGATTGCGAAATTTAACTCCTTTGACGACTTGATTATCGCGCACATCAAGACATGGAATAATTCTTTTGGTTAACATAATTTTATACTCAATTTATTAATGTTTCTGGTTAAGCGAAGCGGAACGGGATCTCGCGATTCTGAGTGTAATTAAGAATCTCCCTGTCCTACAGCCTGGAGATCCTTCATTGCACTCGGGATGATGAGGGTTCTCCAGCGCTTCTAATAAGTTACGAGGTACACATACATAACATTGACTCCAGATTCAAACTGCCTTGGTAAAGGCTTAGCCCCAGAATTGCCGCGCTAACCCCTAAGGCATCCAACTGATTAATATCATCTGCATTACGGATACCTCCTGAGGCTTGCCATTCAATTTGTGGAAAACGTTCTACTGCCTCTTTATAAAGTTCAAAATTTGGTCCCTGCATCATTCCATCACAAGCAATATCAGTACAAAGGATTTGTGTCACATTCAATTGCTGATAATGCGCAACAACTTCCCATAAATTACTATTTGATGTTGTTTGCCAACCATGAATAGCAGGAATAGGTATCTTATTTTGCATTCGAATATCTAACGCCAAAATAATATGTTGGGGATTTATTTTTTTAATAATTTGTGCCGTTAATTCAGGATTAGTAATGGCAATACTGCCTAGAACCAGGTTTGATATTCCTGATGAAACACATAAAGTTGCTTGTTCTAAAGAACGAATTCCGCCTCCAGCTTGTACGGGAATTCCCGTGTTTTGCATTGCGCAGATTAAAGACAGTTGGTGCATGGTTCCAGTTCGAGCACCATCCAAATCCACGATATGCAGACGTTTCGCCCCTAATTGAGCAAAGTAGGTGGCACGGTCTATCGGTAGTGTATCGAATTGTGTGACTTGATCGAATTGGCCCTGCCGTAAACGTACACAACGACCTGCTTGAATATCAATTGCTGGGATCAGGATCATACCGCCTCCATATTTTAAGTCATTTAGTGAGGTCTGCTTGACGATTTAGTCTAAGCAACTCTTAAGTTACAAAAATTATTTAGTAAGGTCATTCCAGTTTCTGCAGATTTTTCCGGATGGAACTGCATGCCCCAAATATTATTTTTTTGAATTATTGCTGCGAATGGTTCACTGTATTCACAATAAGCCAAAGCATACTCACTTTCACCAAGGGCATAACTATGAACGAAATAGACATAGTCTTGTTCTTTTAATCCTTGTTGTAAGAATGACTCAGTGCGCCATCGCAATTGGTTCCAACCCATATGAGGCACCGGGAAATGCTCCTTTCGGGGCAAACGTTTTATTGTTCCGGAAACCATACCTAAACAACGGATATCATTTTCTTCACTTTGTTCAAACAATAATTGCATACCGAGACAAATCCCCAGCAAAGGCTGTTCTAGGGAAGTAATTACGTCAATCAAGTCATACTGACGTAATGCATTCATTCCATAAGCCGCAGTACCCACCCCTGGCAGAATGACATGGCTTGCATTATTAATTACTTTCGCATGGTGCGTTAAATGATAACTAAATCCCAATCTTTTTAATGCATTAACTAAAGAGGTTAGATTCGTCCCGCTCACATCAATAACGGCAATCATAATACCCCCTTAGTCGATGGCAGCGCATTGTTTGTTTTCATACAGGCCTGGCCTAGAGCTCTACCTAAAGATTTGAAACAGGCTTCGATCATGTGGTGATGATTTTGACCTTTCACTTCAATGTGAATGGTTGCACCCAGTGCAGTGGCTAATGAATTAAAGAAATGAGGTACCATTTCCGTTGCCATCCCTCCCACAAACTCTCGAGTAAATTGGCCTTTGAACTCGCAAAAACCTCTCCCACTGATATCAATAGCGATAGAAGCTAAAGCTTCATCCATGGGCAAGGTAAATCCATAACGGTTAATCCCCCATTTGTCACCAAGTGCCTTTTTTAGGCTTTCACCTAAAGCGAGGGCGGTGTCTTCTATTAGATGATGATCATCAACTTCCACATCCCCATGGGCATATATTTCAAGATTAAATCCGCCATGTTTGGCTACTTGCTCCAGCATGTGATTAAAAAAGGGTATCGGTGTGTTTATGATATTATTTTGATCTGTATCCAACATTAAGGTCAGGCTGATATGAGTCTCTTTTGTTATTCTTTGAATCACTGCACTTCGCTTTTGATTCAACAGGGTTTGGGTCACTTGTTCCCAGCCATGTTTCGGTGAGATTGGCAGGAATTTAATACCTAGATTATCCGCAAATTGTCGATCTGTATCTCTATCACCAATAACCCAGGAACATGATGTGTCGATCACTCTTTTTCTTAGAAATTGATCTACCAAACCTGTTTTTGGTTTTCGACACAAACAATTTTCCTCAGGCATGTGAGGACAAATAAATATTTCCTCAAAAAATATCCCCTGTGAAGAAAACAGGTCCAAAGTAAATTCATGACAAATCATAAAATCATCTTCAGGGAAGGAAGAGGTACCTACTCCATTTTGATTGCTCACCATAATAAATTGGAATCCTTCTTTTTGTAATTGCAGTAATGAGGGAATCACATGAGGTGTGAGTTTAATTTTATCTAAAGAATCTACTTGAAAATCAAAAGGTTCCTCAATTAAAGTGCCATCACGATCAATAAATAAGATTTTTTGCATTTTTACATCCAGAAATATTGTTTTGAAAAGAAGATAAAGCCCGTAGCAAAAGCTGATTTTGTGACTCACTACCAACGGTGATCCGTATATGTTCATGGAGTAATGAATTAGTTAAAAAGCTTTTGATTGCTATGCCTTGATTAACAAACCAAGAAGTTAATTCCAGGGCATAGTCGGTTTGGACAAGAAGGAAGTTTGTTTCAGTCGGATAGACTTTTTTAATCGCAGGAAAGAATTGTAATTCCTTCACTAACTGTGCTCGAGATTCTTTAATTGTGCTAATCGACTGCATCAACCATTCGGGTTTTTCCAATGCACGTAGCGCAAGATCAATCACTACACTGGAAAGCGGAAAGGGGGGCATAATTTTATTAAAAGCTTGAATTACATGTTCTTGGGCTAAAATAATCCCTAAACGAAGATTAGCTAAGCCATAAGCTTTGGAAAGAGTACGCAAAACAATTATATTTTCGAATTGGGTAATTAGTGATGTTGCACTTTGAGCTTGAGCAAATTCGATATACGCCTCATCTACAACAATAATGGAGCGATTTTTATATTCATCACAAAGAGAAGCAATAAAATCCAGATCGATTAGATTTGCAGTAGGATTATTAGGATTACACAAAAAAATAAGCTTACAATTTTTTTGCCAACTATTTCGCACATCTGCTAGTGATAGTTCGAAATTGTTGCAAGGATTTAACGAACATTCAATAAGTTGTGCATTCTGGAGGTACACATAAAATTCATACATGGAAAAGGTAGGTGAGAACTGCATGCATGCATCTTGGCCCGCACTCAAAAATAAACGAGTAATTAAATCAATTCCATCATCAGATCCTCGAGTTAATACCATTTGATTTGAATCAACTTGATAACGTTTTGCCAATTGTTCTTGTAACTGGTCAAGCAGATTTTTTTCTGGATAAAAATTCAAATCGATATCCGTATTTAATACAGACCAAGGAAGCTCATTGGCATGCAATCGGCATTTAGGGGCACTATTATAAACATAGGGTTTTTTGTTTAATAATTCAGGGCGTATTAAGTTAAGTACAGACATTTAAATCTCCAATGAGTTCAACCTAATGGCTACAGCCTGTGCATGAGCATCCAAACCTTCAATTCGTGCCAGTGTTATTGCGGAAGGTCCTAAAGTTTTAATGCCTTCCTCACTAATCGATTGCACATTAAAACGAGTTAGGAAATCGAGTGTACTCAGACCATTATGATTTTTGGCATAACCATTTGTGGGTAATACATGATTTGAGCCTGTTACATAATCACCAAGTGTTTCAGCAGCCCAAGACCCAAGAAAAACAGTACCTACGCTATAAATCTGATCCAGTAAATCTTCTGCATCTTCGCGATTTATAATCAAGTGTTCCGGGGCATAGAAGTTAATCATATTTAATTGAGCTGTCTTATCTGCACATATAATAATCAAACTATTTGCAAGAGATTGTTTGATTATTTGAGTTCTGGATAAGCGAATAAATTGTGTTTGTAGCTGTTGATTAACTTGTTCTGCGAACTGAAGGGTGTCGCAAATCAAAATTACTTGAGAATCGACTCCATGTTCAGCTTGGGCAAGTAGATCCGCAGCGACAAATGCTGGGTTTGCTCGATCGTCGGCCAGGATCATCACCTCGGAAGGGCCTGCTGGCATATCTATAGCCGCACCAGCTGGATCTGATGAAACCAGAGTTTTTGCTTCCGTGACATAACTGTTTCCTGGTCCAAAAATCTTATCTACTTTAAGAATCGTTTCAGTTCCATAAGCCATCGCAGCAATGGCTTGAGCTCCTCCGATTGTGTAAATGGTATCTATGCCACATAAACGTGCGGCAACAAGTAAATGTTCATTAATCGAACCTGATGCATCAGGAGGCGTACATAATATTTTTATGGGACATCCTGCAACCAATGCAGGTATAGCTTGCATTAACAATGAAGAAACCAAAGGCGTTTTGTTGCCTCCAGGGATATACAACCCTACGCGTTGGATTGGCCTATAGGTACAATAAATATTCACTCCTTTTGCGGTGCTTATATTTTTATTTTCCGGGAGTAGGGCCTGGTGGTAAGCAGTTATGGTTTTGATAGCCTCATTAATAGCATTAAGAGAAGCACGAGTGATGCAGGCGGTTTCAATTTTTTGCATGGGGATTTGCAGGCTTTTCAAAAAAGCACCATCGAACTGTTCTGTGAATGCAAATAAGGCTTGATCCCCAAACGTTCGCACGTGTTTAATAATCTCGCTTACCTTGCTTTTCACTGAGGAGGTTTGCATGGGGCGAGTTAAACAGATTTCTTTTTCCTCTTGAGATAGGGCTTGCCAAGTTTTAATGGATAACATCGTACTACTCCAACATTTTTTCTATGGGTAAAACCAATATAGAACTGGCGCCGAGGGTTTGAATGGTTTCTAAGGTGTTCCAAAACACCCGCTCACTAGAAACCACGTGAACAGCTACTTTGTCCATATTTCCTGGCAAAGGTAAAATTGTAGGTGACTCTGCTCCGGGGAGTTTTTCTGCAATTGCATCGAGAGCAGATTTAGGAGCATGAAAAACAATATATTTTCGTTCCTGTGCTTGTTGGACTGCCTGAATCCTTCGCGCAAGCATGGCAAATAAATCTTGAAATATATTTGCCGGCTTTTGGTCACTTTGAATCAATACGGCTTGGCTTGAAAGTACCACATCCACTTCATTAAGTTTGTTGTCTTCCAGGGTTTGCCCACTTGAAACCAGATCACAAATCGCATCAGCCATACCCATTCGAGGAGCAACTTCAATGGATCCTGATAGGACAAGACTTTCCGCGCATATCTTTTTGTCACGTAAATATTGATTTAATAAATTAGGATAGCTTGTAGCAATTCGTTTGCCATCCAGGCTGCCGGGGCCTTGATAGTCCATGGACTCAGGCACGGCAATAGATAAACGACAGGTGCAAGTACCCAACCTGGCTGTTTTTTTAAATCCTTTGGATGGATTGGCAAGGGAAGCCTCTAATAAGACGTTTTCGCCAACGATACCGCCATCACATAAACCATCAAATACTAAAACAGGGATGTCATCATCGCGGACAAAAAGTAAATCAATGGGGAAGTTGTCAACATGGGTAAGTAAGCTATTTGGTTTAATACGGAACTTTAAACCGCATTTTTGTAAAAGACTCAAGGACTCTTCTGATAAGCGCCCCTTTTTCTGCAAGGCTAAACGTAAACGATTTTTCACGACAACTCCAATTTTTTCGCGATTAGTTCATAACCGCCCGTACCAAAACTCAAACAGCGTGCTACACGAGTTATTGTGGTGACGCTGACCCCCGTTTGTTCATGGATTGTGCGATAGGGAATCCCTTGTCTCAATAAAGGAACAACTTGCCACCGATCTGCCATTGCTTCGAGTTCTGCTGGAGTACATAAATCGGTAAAAAATTGTAATGCTTCATCTTTATTATTAAGCAAGCTAATCGCATGCATTAAATCAGGGAGCGCAGAATGTTTTATAGTAGTATGTGTTTTCATATTAATGTATTAGCGTGTTATAACATTAGAACAATGTTAATGACTATTTTTAATACTGTCAATGGATATGATCATAGAATTTTAAATGTTCTTGCCGTCATCCCGCGTACAAACGGGAAATGAAAGCAAGAAACCTTGAGTTATGACTATGCCTTCATCCAGGCAACAAAGAAAATATTCTAGGGGGGATTTACTGAGTTTTTTATACGTTAACACCCATAATCGGCTTGATATGCTTCAAGTTTTTTAACGTGTTCGTTTTGGTGTGTATTTTTTAAGTACTCAATCAAATCAAATAAAGTAATAATTGAATATACGTCAATACCTTGTGCTTTAATTTCAGATAAAGCTGATTCCTTAGTTAATCCGCGTTCACATCGATCGAGAGCGATGATGACTCCAGTTAATTGACCTCCATGCTCCTTAATTAAAACTTGAGACTCTCTAAAAGCAGTACCTGCAGTAATAACATCATCAACAACAATAGTTTTCCCGGATAAGGGTGCCCCAATTAATTGGCCTCCTTCACCATGATCTTTTACTTCTTTACGGTTAAAAGTAACCGTGGTTTCTTTACCTAACTCAGCTAAAGCTATAGCTGTTGCGGTAGCCAGAGGTAAACCTTTGTAAGCGGGTCCAAACAGATGCTCGAATTGAACGTGATGCTCCAATAAGGTCTTTGCATAAAATTGTCCTAATTGTCGTAAAGCATTTCCTTGATAAAATAATCCTGCATTAAAGAAATAAGGACTGACTCGGCCGGACTTTAAAGTAAACTCACCAAATTTTAATACTTGGCAATCAAGCGCTAATTTTATAAAAGCTGATTTCATCTGATTCATTGTGTATTTCCAATAGAAAAAAAAAGATAAAGTAATTGTTTTTTTTAAAAAATTCTTAACAATCAATAAAAAACTGCTATGCTAATCTATATGTAAGGAAACATTTCTTACGTATAGTGAATGTTTATTATAACCCAACGTTTTAATAGTAATTATTTTTGGGCTAAAAATAAACATCTGTAATGGTTGGATAGTAAAGCTTAAGACAAAGGGGATAGCTAATGTCGCAAAGAGAAACGGGCCATGTAAAATGGTTCAATGAGAAAAAAGGATTTGGATTTATCATTAATGAAAATGGTGACGATATTTTTGTTCATTATAAAGATATCCAAGGTGTTGGATTTAAAACCCTCCATGAAAATGATCCAGTATCCTTTGTGCTTGATAAAGGACCTAAAGGGTTAAAAGCACAAGACGTTACAATAATTACTGAACAGTAAAGTAACGGATAACATATTCTCAGCTATCGCGCGTGTTAAGTTTAACCTGGGCTAAGGATTTGAGCCGTAACCTGGGTTTACTTCTCATGCAATGGATTTTTGATTAGCGCTACAATCTAGGAATCGTGTTCTAGTAAAAGTTATTTACGAACTAGAACCTCAAAAACAGGGAATGTGGCAATAATCAATGTTCTCTTTTTATCTAAATTTCTAAAAAAAACAATGTCGATCTTGAATTTCACCAAAACAACTTCATATATCTCTCTTGTTATTTAATTTTTACTTTAGGGGATCTGTATGAAACGTTTGTCCATGTATCAAGTAGATGCATTTGCATCCACTCTTTTTGAAGGTAATCCTGCAGCAGTTTGTCCTTTGGATCATTGGTTAACAGATAAAGAAATGCAAAGTATTGCTTCAGAAAATAATTTATCTGAAACAGCATTTTTTGTCCCTGAAGGAGATGGATATTACATAAGATGGTTTACTCCAAATGAAGAAATTGCTTTATGTGGCCATGCAACCCTTGCTACCGCCCATGTTATTTTTGAACAATTAAATTTTAAAGGTCCTGCTATAAAATTTAATTGTAAGAGTGGGATACTTATAGTTCGTAAATATAATAATGGCCTAATGATGGACTTCCCTGAATTGCCTTATTTCCCTATTGAACTCTCATCGGAGTTATTGAAATTAAATTTAAAAAAACCACAAAAGGTTTTTAAAAGCCAATTTGATTTAATGTTTGTTTATGAACATGAAAATGACGTAAAAATGGCGATGCCGGATTTGGATGCGGTAGCTCGTTTGGATTACCGAGGTCTCATTTTAACCGCCCCAGGTATAAGTACCGACGTTTATTCACGGTGTTTTTACCCAGGATGTAATGTTCCAGAAGATCCTGTTACCGGTTCAGCACATTGCGTTATTGCACCCTATTGGTGTGAACAATTAGGGACATCGCATATCACTGCTATGCAGGGCGGAAACCGACAGGGAAAATTGGAATGTGAAGTTAAAGAAGGACGAGTCTTTCTGTATGGAACCAGTCATCTTTACTTAGAAGGTACAATTTACTTGCCATGAGCGCTCTAGAGACAACAGGACTTTTATTAAGAGCAGGGAGCGATGAAGACATTGCTCCTTTTTTTCTATGAACCAGGCTCCCAGGGTAATGCAATACATTGCTAATTTTTGGACTATGGATGTAGTTACTTCGTTTATAGAGCGAATGAATGCACAACTTACTGAAAAAGTTATACCTTTATGTGGTTGGTTTACTGTCCTTGATAATATACGTTCTCAACGAGTTATGACAAAACTCAGAATGATTCGAGATAAGCATGGTGATTTTCTACATCTAAAATTGACTCAGTCAATTCTTTGGCGAAACAATTATTTGTTCGGATTAGTAATAAACCAGAGTAATTGCATCATTTAATTCATGATTTTCAATTATTTCTTTGTTCAATTTATTTAATGACATTATTCGTGGTTCTATTTATCATGAGTGTCTATTTAGAATGTTCGTATTAGAAAGGAGTATCTATGACAACCTATATGTTCCCTGGACAAGGATCTCAAGCAAAGGGGATGGGGATCGAATTATTTTCCCATTTCCCTGAGCAAATAAAACAAGCTGATGACATTTTAGGGTATTCCATTAAAGATTTATGCTTAAATGATCCCAAACAACAATTGGGTAATACTGAGTATACTCAACCTGCATTATATATTGTTGAAGCACTCTCTTTTTTAGCTAGAGCTGCTGAAGAGCCCCTTCCACAATACCTCATAGGCCATAGTTTGGGCGAGTATGCTGCTTTATTTGCGGCAGGGGCATTTGATTTTGTTACCGGATTAAAACTGGTCCAAAAACGTGGTGAATTAATGGCCAAAGCAAGTGGCGGGGGAATGTTGGCAGTAATTAATCTACCTGAAGATCGCATTAAATTTTTACTGAGAGTCAATGGATTGGATTCCGTCGATTTTGCTAATTTTAATTCACCCAAACAAATAGTTCTTTCTGGACTTGCTGCCGATATTGCCAAGGCTAATGAATTACTTGCCAGTGAAGCATTGATGTGCGTTCCATTAAAAGTTAGTGGTGCGTTTCATTCTCGTTATATGCAAGGAGCAGCTGATGAATTTGCACAATTTATTGCACCGTTCGAATTCGCTCCACTCAAAACACAAGTGATTGCTAATGTTACAGCAGAGCCTTATAGCGATAAAATGATTAAAGACAACTTGGTGAAACAAATTGTTCATCCTGTTCGGTGGACGGAAACGGTTAGTTATCTCAAAAATCAAGGTGAAACTGTTTTTATTGAGGTAGGGCCAGGAAAGGTATTGACCCGTTTGGTAACGCAAATTTAACGACCCCAAAAAACGGATATTCCTATGAGCACCTCGGGTTTCATGGGGATTTCCGCTGCGAATTAAAATTTTATACCTCACCACATCCAGAAGAAAAATATCATCTACACTTATTAAGTGATCAATTTACAGAGGATGTGATATGACAATTCGACTAAAACATGAGCATGGGACACTAGAAGCGATCGAGCTTTTTCAGCTACAACACCATTTAGCGCTTCCACATCTTAAGAACTATTTACAATCAAAAGGCTCAAGACAATGCAAATCAATCAAAAAAATTAGCATCGAACAATCCACTTTGGATGATAAAGACTATAGTGCACTCCATGACATTCTAAAATTATCGTCAAAAGTAAGCGAGGTTTCCTTTTATTCGAATCATATCGATACCGATCATCTCACCTATTTATTTGAGTCTTTGCCTAATAAAAAACTAAATACAATTCGATGCGTAGATAATTGGATAGGTGAGAAAATTTCTACTCACTTTTTTTCTTTTCTGACCAAAAAGAAACTAACTGTTTTGGATTTATCATTAAACTGGTTACGTGATGCTGGAGTACAATGTTTATTAGACGCACTTGAAACCAATACAAATTTAAATGAATTGGTATTAAGCTGTAATGATTTTAGCTTGGCTGGAACGAAGGCATTGCATCATTACGTATTGAGACACCCTTCATTAAAGATTTTAGATATATCGTACAATAACTTGAACGAAGATTGCGCGAAACACATTGCTGCTATGATCACTAAATCACAATCTTTGACTCATCTTAATCTTAGGAGTAATAAAATTGGTAATGTAGGCGCTGAGTATATTGCACAAGCATTAAAATTAAATACTAATTTAAAATATGTAGATTTGTCCGATAATGGAATTTCAGAAACAGGGCTATCTCAGCTCGTTCGTGAGGCAGACACTCATGATCATCTTGAAGGCTTGGTATTAAAGCATAATGATCTCCCTCCAGGTTTAAAGCCTAGTCGCTCAGACTTGCAAGTTTTTTATTAACATTAGATGCAGAAATATATAACCGTTCAGTGTAGTATTCACCTCCTAGTAGAACGTGAACGGTTATATATTTATCAATGGAGTTTTGCCCATGGGCACTGGTGCTTTTTACCTTTTAAGAGAACGTAGATTTTTGCCTTTTTTTCTGACTCAATTTTTTGGTGCGTTCAACGATAATGCTTTCAAATTAGCAATGCTTACTTTGATTAGTTATCATTTAACTCATGATCAAGCTCAATCTGAATATTACCAAGCTATAGCTGGTGCATTATTCATATCACCATTCTTTCTGCTTTCAGCGACCTCAGGACAATTAGCAGACAAATACGATAAAGCTTTAGTAACCCGAGTGATTAAATTATTAGAAGTATTGTTAATGATTATCGGAAGCTTGGCTCTATATTGGGGCAATATTTTTCTAATGATGTTCACTTTGACAGGGTTGGGTGTACATTCCACCTTTTTTGGACCCATAAAATATGCAATTCTACCAGATCATTTACCCAAAAAAGATTTATTAGGGGCAACTGGATTAATTGATGCGAGTACCTTCATAGCGATTTTATTAGGAACTACAATGGGTTCTTTATCCATTGGAATGAACAATCCAAAGCCCTACCTGGCAGTTTTTTTGACGGTATTAGTTGCAGTGATTGGATTAATTTCCAGTCTGTTTATCCCTAGAGTTCCATCTACGTGTGAAAAAATAAAAATCGATGCCCAGATTTGGCGAGTTACCTATAGGATGTTGAAGCAGGCTACAGAGCATTTCGGTATCTTATTATCTATTTTGATTTTATCTTGGTTTTGGTTATTAGGGACAGTCATTCTAACCAAGCTACCGGACTATACGAATTATGTTTTGGGTGCAAATAATGCCATCTTCGCATTATTTCTTGCTTTGTTCTCCGTAGGAATTGCTTGCGGTTCAGTGACAGTTAACTTTATTTTTAAAGGACGGATTAATTTGTCAATGGTCCCCTGGGCAATGTTCGCTTTTACTTGCTTTTCTATGGATTTGTATTGGGCTACTCCCACAACAGAACAAGGCATCCTCTTTTCTTTAAATAATTTCTTCACCCGATTTGCGCATTGGCGTATTGCTTTTGATTTATTCATGTTGGCTTTTAGTTCCGGCTTATTTTTAGTTCCCCTATATACTTACTTGCAAGTTGCGAGCCCTCCTCATGGTAGAGCCCGAGTTATTGCCACCAATAATATTTACAATTCTCTATTTATGGTTATAGGGACGCTTATGGTCATTGGTTTATTGCACTTTAGTGCTGCAATTCCACAAATTTTTTTAATTTTGAGTTTATTAAATGCTGTTGTTGCATTGTTAGCTAGGATTTATTTAAAGAGGGTGGTTCTGCCAGAAAATAATTAGGATGGGGCCAATAGTCCTGAAGTTAAATGAAATTCCCGCGAATTTAGAGATCTTTCTAATACTATGCCTCGCTAGAAATAGATTTCCGCTTCGCGGCCATGACAGTTTTTCTTTAGACTTAATGGCAGTGGGGCTGATAGCCTGGGTCAGTTTTTACGCTAACCAATCACGGGCAGGCAGAAAATCCGTATATAGTTTTGCTTCTGCGCTATGTGTTTCAGGTTGCCAATTATAGCCCCAAGTAACTTCCGGAGGTAACGACATTAAAATTGACTCCGTCCTTCCATTCGATTGTAAACCAAATAAGGTTCCTCGGTCATAAATCAGATTGAATTCCACATATCGCCCTCTTCGGTAATTTTGAAAAGTTTTCTCTTTTTCACCAAAAGGGTGGGATTTGCGACGGGATACGATTGGAGCATAAGCCTCAATATAGTGATTACCTATGCTTTGCATTAAAGCAAAACTATGATCAAAACTTATTTCATTATAATCATCAAAAAATAAACCACCAATTCCACGTGCTTCATTTCGATGTTTAATGAAAAAATATTCATCACACCATTGTTTAAATTTAGGGTAAATCGTTTGGCCAAAAGGCTCGCAGGCTCGCAAAGCAATTTGATGCCAATGTTTGCAATCTTCTTCAAAACCGTAGTAGGGCGTTAAATCAAATCCTCCACCAAACCACCAAACGGGCTCAGCTCCATCTTTCTCTGCAAGAAAAAAACGTACATTTGCATGCGATGTAGGTACATAGGGATTATCTGGATGAATGACTAATGATACGCCTAGGGCATTAAAATTCCTACCCGCTAATTCAGGACGATGGGCACTTGCTGAAGCCGGAAGATGAGCTCCGGTTACATGAGAAAAATTGACACCTGCTTTTGCAAAAACCGCCCCTCCAGTTAAAACACGAGTCATTCCGCCACCACCCGAGGGTCGTTTCCAGGAATCTTCCATAAAATGAGCTTGACCATCAAGATTCTCGAGTCGCGAGCAAATTGTATTTTGTAATTGTAAGAGATAGGTTTTTACTTGTTCTATAGCGTTTTCAGGAAGAGTATGTTTTTTTGACATGGTTGAGCCTCACCAGGTTATAACTCGCTCATTTTCTCATTTATTTGAAATTGGCACAATGTTTGCTTTTCTTGTGGTACTTATTTTAAAAGGAGGACATATGGCGTTAGATTTGGATTCATATTTTGGAATACATGCTAAAGCTCTAGTCGCTCGTGATCATAGGGCTTCACAGTTAGCGAATAACTTGGCTAATGTAAACACACCCAATTATAAAGCTCAAGATGTCGATTTCAATGAATTTTTAGCAGCGAGTATGGCTGGCAGTGCACAGAAGATGGAGGTTACTTCTCCGAATCATATCGATACAAATGCCGATTTTGCAGCGAATTTGAAATATCGGGTTACTTCTCAAATGTCTTTAGATGGTAATACCGTGGATAAGGATTTGGAAACCACAGAATTTGCCAAGAACTCACTTCATTATCAAGCCAGTTTGAGTTTTCTGGATAATAAAATCAAGTCCATGATGCTTGCGCTGAAAGGAGAATAAGCATGACATTAAGTGCAGTTTTTAATATTGCAGGTTCTGCATTGACCGCTGAAACAGCTCGTTTAACAACAAGTGCTCAGAATATGAGTAATGCTAACGTAGAAACAGGTAATGCTGACGAAGTGTATAAAGCAAAATATCCTATATTCAAAGCGGTACAGCAGCATGCAAATCAGTGGATGGATGAGCAAATATCTGGAGGCGTTCAGCTAAAGGGAACTTATGAAAGTACTTTAGATCCGATAAAGCATTATGCCCCTGATAACCCCCAAGCAGATCAAAAGGGTTTTGTTTATTCACCGAATGTGAATTATGTTGAAGAAATGGCAAATGTGATTTCTGCATCAAGGTCGTATCAAATGGATGTTGAATTGCTTAATACAACAAAACAACTATTACAAAGGACCTTGAGGTTAGGGGAATAAGGGAGAAAAGGAAATGCCAACAAATTCAGTTAATGGAACTAACACATCGAATCCATCATTTAATCAAATTGATGCGACAGCGAAAAAAAGCTTAGGGCAACAGGATTTCTTACGTTTGATGGTAGCTCAAATTCAAAACCAGGATCCTATGCAACCGCAGGTAAATGGTGAGTTCCTCTCGCAACTAGCGCAGTTTAGCACTAATGATGGCGTTGCTAAAATGCAAGAATCCTTGCAACAAATGGCAACTTCTTTGCAATCAAATCAGGCCTTACAAGCTTCAGCTTTAGTTGGTCGCAAGGTTTTGGTAAATAGTAACGCGCTTCAACTTGGAGTAGAAGGAGATGCGAAAGCAGCCGTCGATATTCCTCCTGGACTCAGTAATTTGAATGCCTCCATTTATTCAGAATCCGGTGAACTTATAAAAACCATTCCATTAGGCCAACCTACACCTGGATTTTTTCAGTTTAATTGGGATGGTACAGGAAACGACAGCAATCGAGTAAAAGAAGGTAAATATAAAATTGAGGTGCATGCTGTTTATGGAGGGCAAGAAGTATCATTAAAAACGATGACTTCCACAAATGTTGATAGCGTAAGCCTTGGTCAAAATGGAGAGGGCTTAAAATTGAATGTAGCAGGGATTGGACCAATATCATTGGATCAGGTTAGACAAATTTCAGTTTAAAAGCAGGAGGCTAAGATGATTTTTGACGCAGCATTAAGTGGACTTCAGGCAGCAACCAGTAACTTAGACGTTATTGGTAATAATATTGCAAACTCTTCGACTATAGGATTTAAGGGATCTCGTGCCAATTTTGGTGATATTTATGCCTTTGGTGGATATGGGAGCTTTGGCTCCGGTAGCACAGCTATTGGTGGTGGCGTAATGTTGACTCAAGTTCAGCAATCCTTTGCATCTGGAAATTTAACCAATAGCACAAATAGTTTGGATCTGGCAGTGAATGGTTCTGGATTTTTCATTTTAAACAATCCAGGGGGGGGCGCTGTATATACCCGTGCAGGTCAGTTTAATTTAGACAACCAAAATTATATTACTAATGCTAATGGACAATATCTTACTGGACTGCTTGCGGATGGCCAAGGAAATATTACCGGAACGTCAGGGAATTTAAAGATAAGTACGGAAAATATAAGCCCACAGGCGAGCACTATGGTAACGACTGGGGTGAATTTAAATTCACAAAGCACTCCTCCGGCAATTGATTGGGTAGGGGGGGCTTCACCACTGAGCAGTTCTTATAATAATCCCACCGCATTAACTATTTACGATAGTTTGGGGAATTCTCATGTACTTAGTATGTTTTTTATCAAAGCAGATTCCGCGGCAGCAGTGGGGCAACCTAATGCTTCAACTCCTGCGGGTACAGAGAATCAATGGTATGTTGCTTTTCAAATTGACAACCAAAATGTACCTACGAATGTAGGTACAGATAATACAACGAACTTGTTTGAAGTGAATTTTAATTCGGATGGATCATTTGCTGGAGTCGCAAGCCCAGGAGGCACCCCTATTGGAAATAACTTGATTCCATTATCACTTAACTTAAATAATGGTGCTGATCCTTTAAGTTTGAATATTGACTTATCCGACAGTACACAGTTCGGAAGTCCATTTTCTGTTCAATCGAGTGCCCCCAATGGTTATACAACTGGAAGTTTGGCTAGCCTAAGTATCGATGATTCGGGCCTTATTTTAGGAATTTATACCAATGGTCAGTCTATGGCTATGGGCCAAATTCAATTGGCAAATTTCGCTGATCCTACTGGTCTGCAGAATATGGGAAATGTGTGCTGGGGTGAAACTTCAGCTTCAGGACAACCCTTAATTGGTGTGGCAACAACTGGAGGATTAGGCGCAATCAAATCGGGGATGTTGGAGCAATCTAATGTTGATTTAACCAGCGAACTTGTTGATTTGATTAGTGCTCAACGCGATTTTCAAGCGAATGCTCAGTCAATTCGTGCGGGTGATACGATTACACAAACAATTATTAATATGCGTTAGGAGATAAACCATGGATCCTATCTTATATAATGCAGCAGGGGGTGGAAGAACCGGTTTTAAACGTCAGGAGATAATCGCCAATAATTTGGCGAATGTGAATACTCCTGGCTTTAAAGCGGACCTGTACCAAGCACAAACATTGTATGCAAATATGAACGGATCCAATGGTGGACCAGCTTTCGCAATACAAAACCCCAGTACAGTTGATTTAAGTCCTGGGGATATTATGACCACAGGGCGGAATTTAGACATAGCGATTGAAGGCAATGGCTGGTTTGCTGTAGGTACTGGTCAAGGTCAAGAAGCGTATACTAAAGCAGGTAATCTACGATTGGATGTTAATGGTTTATTAACTACGGCATCTGGCCATCCTGTTTTAGGTAATGGAGGTCCCATTTCTATACCTCCAGCTCAATCCATCGATATAGGAACCGATGGAACGATTACCGTGGTTCCGCAGGGTGGGGATCCTAAAAGTGCGGTGATACTCGATAGGATTAAATTAGTAACACTGGATAAAAATAATATTATTAAAAATTCAGAGGGATTATTCCAATTGAAAAATGGCGGAGCTCCAACTGCTGCTGATGGGAATGTTAAAGTTAAAAGCGGAGCTATTGAAGGCTCTAATGTGAATGCCGTTGATCAAATGGTAGAGATGATTACTTCAGGACGAGAGTATGATTCCCATATGAAATTGATTGCGACAATGGAAGACAATCTTCAGAAATTGGCACAAGTATTGCAGGTATGAATACCATTTATTAGAAAAATAAGAATAATTGCGGAGGGAGCTCCATGGAACCAGCATTATGGGTCAGTAAATCAGGCTTGGAAGCACAAGAAAAGAATATTGCAACAATTGCTAACAATTTAGCAAACGTAAATACCACTGGATTTAAAAAGGATAGGGCAATATTTCAAGATCTACTTTATCAAAACTCAAGCCAAGCTGGAGCTCAATCTTCAGAAAACTCATTAATTCCTACAGGAATAAATGCAGGTTCAGGGGTGCATCTAGCAGCCACAGAAAAAATATTTGAGCAAGGAAGTGTGCAAAATACCCGAAACCCTTATGATTTGATGATCCAAGGTCAAGGATTTTTTACGATTTTAATGCCAGATGGTACGCAAGCTTATACACGTGATGGAACTTTTACAGTGGATAGCACAGGACAGCTTGTAGATATGAATGGGTATCCGCTGCAACCTGCGATAAATATTCCTAACCAAACCTTAGGGGTAACTATAAGTACGGACGGGGTAGTGAGTGCTACAGTCGTTGGAAGCAATACCCCAACAGTATTGGGAAGCATTCAGTTAGCTAATTTTACCAACCCAACCGGACTTCAACCTATAGGACAAAATCTATTTATAGAAACTGCTTCAAGTGGCGCCGCAACCTTGAATAATCCAGGAACATCAGGTGTAGGTACTTTATTGCAAGGCTCTCTAGAGGCGTCTAATGTGAATGTCGTTGAAGAACTAGTTAATATGATTCAAGCCCAAAGAAGCTATGAGATTACAGCAAAGGGGATCCAGACAGTGGATAACATGCTGCAATACTTAAATCAAACTGTTTAAGAAGATTTCATTGATGAAATTATTTAATTTGCTTGTTATAAGCTCAGTCGCCATTTTTTTGGGGGGGTGTGAACTTTTAAATCCCCCTCAACGCGGGAAGGATCCTGAGTATGCACCTACATATCCTACAACGCCCGATCCGAAAGAGTTGAGGAAAGAGTCTGGTGCAATTTATAGTGCTGAAACTGCGTTACCTCTTTTTGAAACACCTAGAGCGAGACATCCCGGCGATATCATCACAGTATTCTTAGTCGAAAGTACTAACGCTTCAAAAAATGCAACATTGCAACAGATGAAAACCGATACCAACGTAATTAAAAATAAACTCTTTTTGGGAAGGCCAATCTCTTTTGGTAATGGGTACAGTATGGACTTTGATTTGAACAACCAGAGACAGTTCAATGGTTCTGCACAAGCAGTACAGAATAATAAGTTGGCTGGAAGTATTTCGGTTACCGTATCTGAAGTGTTGGCGAATGGAAATATGGTAGTGCAAGGTGAAAAATGGGTTAAAATCGACCAAGGGGAAGAGTATGTACGTGTTTCCGGAATTATCCGGCCTCAGGATGTTCGTGCTGACAACTCCATAACTTCAGATCGTCTGGCAAATGCTCGTATTGCTTATGGGGGTACAGGACAGGTTAATAATACGAATGCTCAAGGATGGTTGGCACGATTTATGTGGGGGCCTTTGTTCCCAACCTAATCGGGTTGATATCTGATACGATGAAATTCAGAAGACACAGAGTATTCACTTGTTTGCCCAGTTAGAGCGGAAAAAGAAGATAGGATTTGCATTAATAAGAGTTCTTCATTTAAGGAATCGTAATGCGGCGATTGCTGATAATCACATGGATGTTGCTCATGAACCTGATCTCAAATCTGGTTTATGCGGAACGTATTAAAGATATTGCTACCCTTGCTGGTGTTCGTACCAACCAGTTGATTGGTTATGGTTTGATTGTTGGCTTAAACGGTACAGGAGATAAAACCGGTACGCGATATACTGAAGATACGTTTGCAAACATGCTTACCCAATTAGGTGTGAATATACAGCCAGGTACCAAACTTAATTCAAAAAATATGGCAGCAGTGATGGTGACCGCGAGTTTGTCTTCTTTTATGAAAAAGGGTCAATCTATGGATGTCAATATTTCGTCAATTGGTGACTCGAAAAGTTTGTTAGGTGGGACTTTATTAATGACCCCATTAAAAGGAGCCGATGGACGAGTTTATGCAATAGCCCAAGGAAATGTAATCGTATCCGGTGTCAGTGCTGCAGGAAGTGATGGTTCAAGCGTTACTGTAAATGTTCCTAGCGGGGGACGAATTCCTAATGGTGCAACAATTGAAGCTGATATTCCCAACCCTTTTTATTTTACAAAAGAATTAACCTTTAATTTGCATTCTCCTGATTTTACAACTGCAAAACGCATGAGCGATGCCATTAATGAAATGATGGGGCCCGGGACAGCAAGAGCTTTGGATGCTGCATCTGTAGTGGTTACGGCCCCCCAAAAAATGTCGCAGCGAGTGGATTATGTATCGGTGCTGGAAAATATAGAATTCAAGCCTGCTGAAGCCATCGCTAAAATTATTATCAATGCCCGTACAGGAACGGTAGTGATTTCATCCAATGTCGTTGTTAAATCCGCAGCCGTTTCACATGGTAATTTGGTGGTTAGTGTGACGGAAACTCCTGTGATAAGCCAACCAAATGCATTTGCAAATGGAAGAACCGTTTCAACACAACAATCACAGGTATCCATTGAACAGAAAAATAATCATGCTTTTGTCTTGCCACCGGGTGTGACATTAAAAGACATTGTTAGAGGTATTAATGCTGTAGGCGCAACACCAGCTGATGTGATTGCCATACTTGAAGCGCTACAACAAGCCGGTGCGTTAAATGCTACGTTAATTGTGATATAAGAGGGAAACCTATCAAGGCTCATATAATTTTTTGATCTGTGGTACGCCTTGAATATGGAAGGATTTGATCCATTGAAAAAAGGATTAACATGACGGTACATGGAATTGCCACCAGTGATTTTAATGCATTAAATGAACTAAAAGTTCAGGCTCAAAATGATGCAAAAGAAGCACTACCTGAGGCAGCGAAGCAATTTGAAGGAATATTCATACAGTCTATGTTGAAAAGTATGCGTATGGGACAACATTTTCTTGAAGAGTCGAGTCCATTTAGAGGTAAAGATCGGGAAACTTTTCAAGATATGTTGGATGCTCAATATGCAAGCACTATTGCAAACTCAAAGAGTATTGGTTTGGCAGATATGCTTACACGACAAATGGAGCATAATTTGTCTTCATCCGAACAACCCAACAAAATGACTCCGCCTAAAAGCGTGGGTTCTCCTTCATTGCCTACTCCCACCACTCAGGCTCAACCCGATACGCCACCAAATACAATTGATGAGTTCGTCAAATCAATTTGGCCTCAAGCTAAACAAGCCGCATCGCTTATTGGTTTAGATCCTAAAGTTTTAATCGCACAAGCTGCATTAGAAACAGGGTGGGGGAAATTTGTTACTAAGGATGTTGATGGCAGTAGCAGTAACAATTTATTCAACATTAAATCAGGTAGTACCGAACTTGAAACAGTTCAAGTTAAAACAACAGAATATATCGCAGATACCCCAATTAAGGTAAACGCATCATTCAAAAAATATTTAACTACGGAACATAGTTTCAATGATTATATTTCCTTAATCAAGGACAACGAACGATATCAAAATGCTTTGGCCAGCACTGCAAATCCTGAGCTCTATGTCAATGAATTACACAAAGCAGGTTATGCGACTGACCCTAAGTATGGTGCTAAGATTTTATCAATTTATCATGGTGAGGAGTTGAAGCAGGCAATCCAACGCTGTGAATTATCAGAGCAAATTTGAAACAATATTGCGCTGAGAGTGGATTGATTAAGTATATTAACTATTAAACAAGAAGTTATAAGACATTTGAATATTAGGTCAGGGAGCGAGTAACCATGTCAATACTAAGTATTGCTTATTCAGGAATGAGTGCTTTTCAAAACGCATTGAGCGTTACTGGAAATAATATTGCTAATGTCAAAACGCGTGGATATTCAAGACAGAGTATTCAATTTGCTCCAACTCCATCACGGAGCTTTGCCGGCTCTTTCATTGGCACAGGGGTCGCAGTCAATAATGTTTATCGCAATGTTGATCAGTTTGCTAATGCGCAAGTGAGAAGTACATTAAGCATTAAATCCCAATATGATACATTTTATCAGCAAGCTCTGCAGATTAATAAATTACTTTCTCAGGATGGCAGTAGTTTATCTTCCTCATTACAGTCTTTTTTTGACTCGTTAGGCCAACTTAATAATGCACCAGACAGCGTCGCATCAAGAAATGTTGCCATGAGTCAAAGCCAATTGTTAGCCAGTCAATTTTTATTCTTACAACAAAATTTGGATCAATACCAAGAAAACTCAACAGCCCAGATTAAAGAAATAGCAGGTAAAATCAATCAACTAACAGCAAACATTGCAGCAGTAAACGCACAAATAATGAACTCACCCAACTCACCTGAATTATTGGATCAACGAGATGAATTACTTAAGCAGTTGTCTGAATTCTCCGATTTAACTGTAATTGAACAGGACAATGGGCTGGTGAATGTGGGTATTGGTAGTGGTCAAATGTTGGTAATTGGGACGACCCAAAGAGCTTTGTCTGTGAGTTATGATCAACTCACAGCTCAAGGGACTCGTATTTCTTTGGATTCGGGTGCGGGACAAACAGATATTACAAATCAATTAGACAGCGGCACCTTAGGTGGCTTATTGAATTATGAACGAAATATTTTATCTAAATCTAGCCAAATTATAGGACAAATGGCGATTGGATTGGCTCAGACATTCAATGCTCAAAATCGCTTGGGCATGGATTTGAATAATCAGCTAGGCCAGAATATTTTTACGGACTACAACAGTCAATCTTTGCAATTAAATCGGGCGGTTGCTGCAGCAACAAACGGCGGATCAGGAGTGTTGTCCGTGAATATTTCTGATATTTCCCAAACCAAAATTAGCGATTATCAATTAGTTGTTACTAATGCAGGAACTAATCAGATAGCACTCATCCGTGATTCAGATGGGTCAGCAGTCACATTAAATTGGAGTAGTAACCCACCCGCTCCCCCTGCGGGGCAAATTGTCGTCGATGGGATGACTATTATCGTGGACAACATTGCTAATCTTGCTGATAATGATACTTTTACAATCATGCCAACGCGTGGGGCTGCTGCGAATTTCTCTCTTTTGGTGAGCGATCCTCGCCAATTAGCTCTAGCATCACCAGTACAAACTAGTGCTTCCCTAAACAATACAGGAAACGGAACAATTGATTTAGGAGCTGTGTTCAATACTAACGAGGTCACAAAACAATATACCATTGATTTTATTTCACCGACCCAATTCAATTTGGTTAACGTTACAGATGGTATTACAAGTGGCCCAATCACATACGTGCCAAATACAGACAATGTGATTCAGATTCCAGATAGCATCAATCCGTCGTACTCTATTAGATTATCCGGTGCTCCAAATACCGGCGATCAGTTTGTGGCCCAGTATAATCAAGGAGGATATGGTGATAATCGTAATGGCTTACTTTTAGCCGAAGTTCAACAGCAAAGTATTTTTTCTAATGGTAATGAAACAATTTTTGATGTTTATTCTGATTTACTTTCTGAAACAGGAAGTCAAACTAATGAGGCTAAAAATCGTGCTGATGCGTTTCAAGTTTTATATAAGCAATCTGTGGATTATCAAGAGAGCATAAGTGGTGTCAATTTGGATGAAGAGGCGCAAAATTTACTTCAATTCAAACAAGCTTATGAAGCTGCAGGAAAGCTAATGGAAATTGCCAATCAAATGATGGAACTACTTTTTCAAATAATGAGGTGATAAATGCGTATTTCGACGAATCAAATTTATCAGAATAGCTTGAATAGTTTATTGAACAAACAAGAGCGAGTAGCGAAACTTCAGGAGCAACTCAACGAAAATTTTTTAAAGGTACGATACTCATCTGACGATCCTATCGCGTTCGCACAGATTGAACTCATGAATCAACGAATAAATACTACTCAACTTCTACAAAAAAATCGTGAAAGTGCTGATAGTGCGTTAAGTATGGAGGAGTCTATTTTAAATGATTGCACCATCAGTTTACAACGCTTACGAGAAATTCAAGTTAAAGCTGGAAATTCGACATTATCAGAACAAGATCGTAAAGCATTGGCCATTGAGGCCAATATTATATTGAAAGAATTGCTTGATTATGCGAATTCCAAAGATATCAATGGCGATTATATGTTTAGTGGGGGACAGACTTCTACTTTGCCTTTTTCAATCAATACTTCGGGGCAATATGTATACAATGGTGATAGTACACAACGTTTTCAGCTTGTAGGAAGCAGCCTACAAATGCCCATAAACGATCCTGGGGAGGATCTGTTCATGCGTATACCCAATGGAAATGGAAGTTTTACAATCAAGCAATCTGCAACGCCAAATACTGGAACTGCTTCATTAAATACGGGTTCAGTAATTACCCCTTCAGCGTATGTACCGGATAATTACACAATGAGTTTTGCATTGAACTCCCAGGGAAATTTGGTCGTCATGGTTAGTGGTGCAACGAGCGGTAATGTCATCCCTCCTACGGGTTTACCGGATGATGCACCTTTATATCAAGATGGAATGACGGTTAGTTTTAATGGAATGGAAATGGCTATTTCGGGTTTGCCGAATGCTGGTGATTCTTTTTTAATTACTCCATCTCAAAATGAATCAGTTTTTGCCACTATACAAAACATGATTAATAATTTAAATCAACCTTATTCAACTGCCACCGAAAAGGCAGCAGCTACGACTGTAAATAATCAAATTTTAGCCCAAATAGATAGTGCTTTGAGTACCATCCTTGATGCCCGAGCCAATCTGGGAGCACGTTTAAATCAGTTGGAACATGCTGAAACAGCAAATTCCGATATAATTGAGCAAAGTCAAATAATTTTAAAGCGCTTGCAAGAAGTAGATCCTTTAGCTGCTGCAACGGAGTTCAAACAGGAACTGTACAATTTAGAGGTCGCACAACAAAGTTTTGTGCTCATTCAGGGATTATCTCTTTTTAATTTTATTTAATCTTTGGATTGGCATACTCATAAAACAATTCCATACTCAGATTTCGTTGTCCTTTGGCTTTGAGTAGAAAAGGGAAATCTGCTTAATTCTGCTTTTAATTCATTACCCAATTAGTGCATATCATTGTGCCAAGAATATTTTTCTTTGGAGCCATGGCCTAATCTATCACGCATCTTATCCTAGTTCGAACGTAGTAATTCCATAAATTCCTTCGGTATACAGTTTAGGAGCTCCTTTTAAATACATTCTTGCTGTTTCGAATATTTTGGACATCTTAAATTTATTAACCAAATGAACGGCAAAAGGATTACTCTCGACAATATCTAGAAAGACAATCTCTCCTTGAGCGTATTCGACTAATTGTTCAAAAAGTTTCTGGGCAATAGTAGGCGTATCTGCGAAGAGTGGGCCTATTTTATAACCCTCAAAACATTTTCTGATTACTCCATAACCCATTAGCTGTCGTTCCGAAACAAAACCAAGTGCTAATGCAGTACTCTGTTTAATCCATTCTGAAAGAAATTTAGGTCTTGATGCAGGAAAATACTGCTTATCATATTGAATTAGTTGTTCAAAAGGTACGGTATTCAGATCAACTAAGTGGGGATCTACTTTTGGTCTTAATCGGGGATGCTTTAAAGCATAGCGGGCATTGTTATGCGCAAGTCGATAACCAATGTGCGCATAGTTATTGACCATAGAAAATACCCCATCAATCCCCGCATTGCGATTATTAATATAGTTAAGACGAGCAGTGGTTAACTTCATTCCGTATCCTTGAGAACGATACTTTTTATCAACGATATAAAGTCCACAAAAAGCAAAGTGTGCGTCATAAACTACAGCGGAACCAACTGCAATAATTTGATTATTTAATTTACCAGCAAAGAATCCTTGAGGATCAGCTTGGTAAAAACATTCTGCATCATTTAATCCTGGGTTCCAGCCTTCTTTTCGTGCCCAATCTATAGCAATTCCAACTTCTTCACGGGTCATTCGTTCGATATGATATTGGAGCATGATGTTACTTTTATGAAAGAATATATATTAAAGTAAATATCAAAATAATAACTAAAGCAAACAGGATTCTTTTATTTTTATGCGATAAATTTCAAATACTATTTAATCGTTTTAATTTCATTTTTCACTATATTAAAGAGATACTAAATACTAAAAATTCCTGTATCATAATTCTCTTTAGTCTATGTAAGGAAGCATTATGAATTTCAATATTAGGAATACCCTAGGCCCCTTATTTCTCATTCTTTCATGCCCTGTTTTTGTTATGTTGATGTGGTACACCAATACTCAGCTCCAAGGGTCCTTGTCTGCTTTGTGGGAGTTAATGATTAGGGATGGTTTTTACCAAACAGTAGTTTCAGTTTGGAAACCGTATTTTTGGGGGTCTGCAATAGCTTGGAAGATTATTTTAATTTTTACGGTATTTGAACTGGCTTTAATGAAAATTTTGCCGGGTAAAAAATTTGAAGGACCTATTACACCCAAAGGGAATATCCCTGTTTATAAAGATAATGGAGTCCTGGCATTTATTGTCACAATGACAAGCTTTTGCATCGCATCGTTTGGCTTCAATCTATTTTCAGCTTCTATACTTTATGACAATATGGGGGCTCTTTTTGGCGCGTTGAATTTATTTAGCCTTATCGTTTGTGTTTTTTTGTATATTAAAGGACGTTTTTTCCCCTCATCGACAGATTCAGGTATAACAAATAATATTTTATTTGATTACTACTGGGGAACAGAGCTTTATCCTCAAATCCTGGGATGGAGCATCAAAAAATTCATTACATGTCGTTTTGGGATGATGAGTTGGGGGCTGTTTCTTATTTCTTATTGTGCCAAGCAAGCTGAGTTAGGCGGATTATCTAACTCAATGATGATTTCAGTCCTCCTACAATTTGTCTATCTGAGCAAATTTTATATGTGGGAAAAAGGCTATTTACGCTCTTTAGACATTATGCATGATCGAGCCGGTTTTTATATTTGCTGGGGTTGTATGGTATGGGTGCCTTGCGTTTATACTTCTCCAAGTATGTATCTTGTCCTCCATCCAATCAATTTATCTTTTGTATGGGCTACTCTCATTTTAGGGTTAGGTTTTGCGAGTATAATTATAAATTATCTTGCGGATAAACAAAGACTTATTGCGCGAGCTACCCAAGGTGAATGCAAAATTTGGGGTAAAAAGCCAGTTACGGTGTTGGCTCGTTACGAGACTACAGAAGGTGATAAAAAACAAACCATACTACTGGCTTCAGGGTGGTGGGGGATAGCCAGACATTTCCATTATATTCCAGAGCTGGCTGGTACTTTTTTTTGGTCCGTACCTGCTTTATTTGACAATTTTGCCCCGTACTTTTATCTTTGCTTTTTAACAGTTCTTTTATTTGATAGGGCATTTCGTGATGATAAGCGATGTTCATCTAAGTATGGTCATGATTGGAAAAAATATTGTGAATTGGTTCCCTATAAAATCGTTCCCCTCGTGATTTAATATATGAATTAGACGGTTTATTTCCATACTCCTGGGTAATAGCAAAGCGTCTATCCGGGAGTTTCCTAACTCCATATCAAATAAAAACATTTAACTCTAAATGAGGAGCGATATGCTTTTTTATGTTTTATTTATTATGGGCATTGGTTTTGTTCTGAAAATTTATCAGATGTATCAGAATGCATCTGCTGCACGAATCACCTACCCATCTGCAATGAGCTATCTTTCGTTAATAAAAGATATTACTCTTTTAAGAACCGATCCTTCTGCGAAAACTCAATTACAAACACGTTTTATGACCTTTATAGCCGATCTTGGTTCTCACTCACTTGATGCACAAGGTTCGGGCATTGCGTATTTTAAATTACCTGATCTTACTCCAGTATTCGTATTGTCAAACAAATCTGCAATTCAACAACTGTACGCAAAACCTAATGAAAAGAAATTCGGACAAAGACAGTTTTTTCAACGTTTAGCAGTGATACTTGGCTCTGGTAACCTCATGTCTTCTATACTAGGTTCGGATACTCATTCAAGGATTCGCCAATCCATTCTTTCCCGTAATGAAACAAATAGACCTCACGTAGCCAACATGGTTGCCGCATTTTTTAAAGAATATGAATTGGAACAAGGTCAGCATGGAAGAGCTCTTAGTGAAGTAATGGATAAATTGTCCAGAAGAGTATTGCTCACAACTTATTTTGGAGAGGGTATTATTAAATCTTTTGAAACATTTTATCATCCAAGTTTAACGAAAGAGTTAATTGCTTGTCTTTTTAGTCTAGATCCTATTAAGGATAAGGAGAAAAAAAATCTTATATCTTTAAGAGATAAAACATTTAAATTAGCTTGCCAGGTTATTTTCTCATCCGCTGAATTAACAAAACAACTAATGGAAAAACAAAGTTGGCTTAATTATTTGCTTAGAGTCAGAGTAATAATGAGTACTGATGTAAAGAGTCAATTGCAACAACTCGGAATAGATTCAGAGCAAGAATTAACAGCAGACCAATGTGAATCATTGATAAAGTATTCAATAGAACATGCGGACACTACCTTATTATCAAATTTAGTAAGGGATGTGGTGAATGAAAGTTTATTCATTCCATTATTAGGTTTTGATGCCACAGCCACTGCATTGATTACCGCTTTAAGAATCGCACTTCAGGATAAGCGCATTTACACCATAATAAAACAGGAAATTCAGCAAAAAATTTCTACAAGCGAAGCTTTTGAATTACATTCTCCTTGGGATGCCCGCACAGACAAAGGGGTTTCTTATGCGGAAGCTGTTCTTTTGGAAGCTTTACGATTAGCTCCACCAGCTCCTATTGTGCCAGAAATAGTACATGAATCCATCGATATTGATATAGAGGGTAGTTCACTCACCTTGCCTCCAGGGGCTCTTGTATTTATTCCTATGCAAGGAGTACACACACATGCAAAATATTTTCCTGACATTGTGCTTTCCAGTGAAGGACAGGGAATTTTTGGTAAAAAAGTAATAAGCGCTAACGATATTTTTCCAGAGCGATGGGGCCCAAAAAACAATTCTGACGAATTTTACAATGCGCATTTTTTTGCTGAAACCCCTGTATCCTATGTTCCAAATACCATGGAGAAAGAAGGGCAATTATTACCCTTTAAAACTGGAGCACGTCGTTGTCCAGGCCTTCGAATTGCAATGACTGAAGTAATGGCTTTATTTCGTATGCTAGCTGCCTATAAATTTGAGCTTACAGCCGAAGAGCATTTGGAGTTACACTTTAATTATGAGACACCATTACAAAGGAATGGGGGAATGGGGTTGCTAACAATTAAACCTCGTAAACAATTGGAATTACGGGAAGACCCTTCACCTTATATTGAAAGCAGGGTCAAAGGTCTTAATTTTTTTCCTGATTCCCCTCCATCTAAAGATAAAATAAATGGCTCCTCTTTTTCTATATCGAATAGCCGAGTCTAGTTGTTGGGGCAAGCGAAGGATTAATCAGGGGTTTTGATATTAAATCCGATGATGCTTCTACATACAAAGTAATTGTTCATCAAAAATTAGGAATTGAGGCATAGCACGCTAATAAAATACCCCATAAATGAATGTAATCACCAATTAATATATTTTTTAGATACCATTGGGGTAAACGTTCATTTCTTATATCGCTTTGTAAGTATTTGATAATGGGGACAAATGCGAGAACAAAGAAAACCATGAAAACATGATAAATAAATATGAGTTCCTTGCTATTGCTGTATAGATAGGTTTTATATTGCATTTTCCAAGGAGTGATATAGATAATGATGAATGAAAAGAAAAATACTTTAATGATGCTGGTTAAATCCGTCATAAAAGGAAGTTTTTTTCGACTGGATACAATGTTTTGTCCCGGTGGAGCCAGTGCATTAAAGGAAATGCATTCTATAAGGGCACTTACCAAAAAAAATATGCAGTAAATATAAATACTGGTTGTCGTTAAGGATGGCATAGTTTAAATAGGAATCGAAGCGGCTAAAATAATAAAAATTTGCATATAATTTTACCTCAACAACGACTCGAAGTCGATGCCCTTTTTTTTAAAAAAAAGCTTAGCAAAAGGATTTAAATAAATAGAAAAAATAATTTGAGTCAAGACTGCTTTTTTGATTTTTTATTTGCTAAAATAACTACGGCTAATTTCTTATCTATATCTAATCCTTGTGGATATTTATTCAACTTTTTTTTAAATTTAAATTCAAGCAAATTTGAATACCATTGCTGCGTCTGTCTTTTTTTCATTTTGGGGGTGCTTTGTATCCTTAAAGTTATTCACATTTTCTGTGGATAAGTCTGTTTATAGTCTGTCGAACTCTTGTAAACTTTAAGAAATTCAATGATGCTGCATATGTTCCATTTTTTTCTTTAAAAATAATTATTGATAAAATAAGCGCTTGCACTCGTGGAGCTCTATTTCAGAGATCAACTAATTTGTTGAATAGAGGCAAGTGAAAACAACAAAATTTAAATCACTTCCTGAGCATGTAAATAGAACACCTGTTGGCTCATTTGAATTTTCCGATAATAGTATTTTATGCATTAATTTCATTCCGCCAGCGGAGTAGCAATTGTTGGATAAGCTACTAAAAACATTACCTATTGTTTTAATTTGTCCAGAATGCTCATAAGCCTCTGCGCATTGGGATGATTGTCCAGAGGGCGGGGAGAGTGCTTTTTCCGCATAGGCATTTTGATAGATTAAGGAAAATATTAGAAGTAGTCCTGTAATATAGTTCATAAGAGTCGTCCTTGTAAGATAATTTTCTTTTATTATAGATTTGAATTTAAAAAGTGAGAAATGAACTTTTGGGATTATTGTCTTTTTATAAAATAGTGTCGTTTAGATATTGAAGTAGTGCTGCTGATTAACATAAATATTCAAAGCCCCATAGCCTTCTTAGGGCTTTGAATATCAATCAATGCTCTTATGAGATACTTGTTAGAGAATCTGGCTACCAATATAAATACTCGCGGCAGCTACTCCTGTTGTAACTACTACTTTAGTAAAGAAACCACACCATGATTCAACAGTTTGTTCGTTTTTTTCTTCATATTGTTCTGCTTCTTTAGGCAGATGATGATTTTTATCGATTTGTTTTCCAAACTTTCCATTAAGAAAAGGGCAACCATCTATGGAAGAATCTTCTTTGTTAGACTCTATAGGGATTAAAGCGTAATCGGTTAAATCACAAGGTACTCTGTAAGAAAGTTCTTTGTAGAGTGAAGGAGCTATTTTTTGGATCACTACACTCAATCCACCATTAATTCCTCTTGAGTGTGCTTTACTTGCAGACGTTTGTTCAAGTTGCTGCAATAGTTCACCCACATTAAATAATCTTTTAAGAGCGTTTAGAGCATCCGGATCAATATCTATAGACTCGCCATTTTCTAATTGGTGAACGATCTTAATAAGATGTTGCGTACCAAATTCCTCTCTGAGGTGAGCAATAATTTCTTCGCAGTAAGGAAATTGTAACCCCAGAATTGGCCCAGATTCATTGCTAGGTAAATGAGAAACTTGTTCCCGAAGATTTAAAAATAACCTTTCATCATTCAAAATAAGTTTGAGGGCTTGGACATTAGGATGTTCATCTTCATAAAGTACGGCATCTCGCAGCAACTGTTCGATGATCATTTGTTCAGAAACAAGAAGAGCTATTGATAATAATGCAGCTGCATTTTTGGGGTTTGTTAAATCAGGATTTGCCAACTGCCCATTAATTCGAACATCAATTAATCCTTCGTCAATTGAAAGGGGATTGTGTTGATCCAAATAAAGCGCAGGGGTGTCATTTTTTTTCTCTAAATCAAAAGCATAGATAACCGCTTTGAGCGTATTTTGATTTGCTGGATAAGAGTTCGTTAATTGTTTTAATAAAGGATGTCTTACACTTTGTGCTAGGGTTGCTTTTAAAGGTTGGATCATTTCAAATGCAAGATTTATGGTTAACAGATCATCTACAATATTTTTATCCTTTGCATCTTTTTGCATTTGCTCAAATACGCGTTTTGTTGTCCTTGAGTCCATTAGTTTTTCAGGATCAAAGCCATATTCTGTTTCTAGAATTTCAAGAAGGATATCCATCGCGTTGAATGAGCGATTCTGTGTATGCAGGATGTGTTCATTTCCTTTCATTAAACCCAGCATTAACAATTTTCCTTGGGCTTCAGGTAAACGTCGAAAACCACTTTTTGAGATTCGGATCACACGAAATATATCTTCAGCGTAACAATGCTCAACAAGTTTTTTATTATCCTCTTTAATAATCCATCCCATTGGTGCTGGCTTTTCATTTACATTAATTACCAGACCATTGTTTTGATAAGTTTGTGTATGTTCAGGATCAAGATCGATTTTAGTAAATGATGGAATAGTGGATGTTTGAATCATAATTCCTGAACGGGTCTTAACAACTTTGTTACCCTGTTCGGAGATAATTTCAAACTCACCGTTATCCAATTCCTCAGTTATACGTTGATATTGTTGGGGATCCACTCCTATGGGATGGCAAAGATAAAGAAAACCTTGCTTGGTTAATTGACTACTTAGATTAATTCCCGTTTGCCAGACTGAATAATGTATGGTGTCCCAAATTGATTCACCTCCATGCAAATCTTGGGTGTTAGGATATTTGAGTGGCTGACTTCGCTCATTTAATATTTTTCCTTTCCCTACAATATAATGACTAGATTGTTCTAAAAATTTCGTCGCTTGGGAGACTGGTGAGATTGCTTTAGAAAGACCAAATAAATCAAGTTCATTTTTCCCTTCGGCAGTATGCTCAGTGGAGTTTTCTTGATAGTCCTTTTCACAGACGGGCTCAATTAAAGCAGCAAACTGAGCCAAACTTAACTGTAATCGAATGGCTAATGCCCCCATTTCGGAAAAATTCTTTCTTAATGCCTCCATTCCATGAATAGAAGTATCATCATATTTAAACCGTGTGCCGGTATATTTAAGTGTAAAGCCTTTTATCGGATCCTGTTTTTGGAACATTCTTCACCTGATACTGATTTGATCTAAAAGGTTTTAAATTATACCGGAGCAATCTTAACGAATTCTTAATTGATCTCGATTAAGTTATTTTTTGATCATTATGGCGGTAGTTCGGGCTTATAGAGTAATTAGCATCAGATCCAGATCCGGATTATTAATATTCCGGATTTTCACTACCGAATTTAGATCAGGATGAATGATAATAAATTAAGAATTTAAGGGTAAACCTTTTATTGCAATACTAGAAAAACTACTATAATTAGTCTAGCTGTAAATTTAATGAGCATAAAACAAGGAGCATATCATGAAGGGAATATTAAAAGTCATCATTTTAGGTAGTATGTTTGGATTATCAAATTATGTAATGGCTGCTGACACTACGGTAACCACTACTAAGAAAACAACCGTGAATGCAAGTATGTGGATATGTACAACCAATGCCAGTAGCGCAACATCAGGCTCGCCTGATGAACAAGCAGATCAAAAAATGGCCAATACTGCGGCCGCTGGAACTTCCGCATTTGATTTTGCGATGAAGCATTGTCGTGACTGCACTAAAATCACCTGTGAACTGCAAACAAAACCTGCAGAATAGTGTGATTTCTCTGAGATAATTCGGTTTTTACACCGAATTATCTCTCTATCTTATTTTCAATGCGTTTGTCAGGAATGAACCAAATTATGGCAACAATTACATACAAAATTTGGGAAATCCATGTAGAAATATAAGCAAAAGGAATGGCAAAAGCATACAAGGCTATGGAAATATTTCCCTTATAATCTTTTCCAATTGCTGTTGCCACTAGCGATTCTGCGCCTTCATGTGAGATAAGTACATGGACGAGTATCGAATAGGAAATAGCTGCCATTAATAGAACTATTCCATAAACTGAAGTTGGTGTCGCATTAAAAGGGTTTTCTCCCATCCATCCGGTTGCAAAAGGAAATAGTGAAATCCAAAACAAAAGATTCAAATTTGCCCAAAGCACTTTCCCTGAAATACTCCGGGCAGCGGTGAATAAATGGTGATGGTTATTCCAATAAATACCAATATAAATAAAACTGAGTACGTAGCTTAGGAAAATGGGGCCAAGTGGGGTTAGACTCACGAAGTCATCGCCGTGCGGAATTTTGATTTCTAATACCATAATGGTAATGATGATCGCGAGTACACCGTCGCTAAATGCCTCTAATCGTGTTGTTTTCATCCTTAGCCCCAATGGAATGAATTAATTAACTTGATAGTGGTTTATAAACTCCGTCTATTCTCGCAAATTATGCTGTATTCTAAATTGTAGAACAGGTTTTTATGTATCATACGAATTATTTTGCAATAAAAATACTTAACATCTTTCGAGATAACAAAAGATGCTCCCCATTACCCCACAACGCAGGATGCCACCATTGCATGGTTCTGATTGTGGGGATTTCAATCAAAAAGGGAGCACTTATGGGGTTTTTGTTTCGAATTTCACTTAAGAGAACAATAAATTGCCACTTCTTATATTTTATAAATAAATATAATAAAAACATGGACTTATTTTTTCAATAAATACGCAGAATCCTTTCTATTTTTGGAAAGATTGGTTTTCCTATGACTTTTTAAGGACATTTTATAGGGGAAGTATTGACGCTGACTGAAAAATATGCAAAATTGATATTTTGTTTTCACTTATTCTAAAATGTGTATCTTTCTAAGGTAATTGATTATGGGTTCAAGTTGTAAGCATGCCAAAATTTCATTATTTAGCGCAACAGCATTGTCTGCTACCGCTATGGTTGGTTCTGGATGGCTCTTTAGCGCTCAATTAAATGCTAAAATTGCCGGAAATTATGCCTTCCTTGCATGGGTTCTGGCCGCCTTATTAGTAATGGCTGTAGGATTATGCCTCGCGCAAGTTGCATCCATCTATCCTGTGCGTGGAGCAACAGCTCGCTCTAGTGCATTATCTCATAATGGTATTTTTGGTATGCCGTTTGCCTTTGCTAACTGGTTTGGCTTAATGGTTACTATTGGTACCGAGGCTCAAGCAACGACACAATATTTAGCCGCTGCAATTAAAAGTGATGTTCTAATCGCAGATAACGTCCTAACATTTTATGGTAAATTATTTGCTTTAAGTATCTTAGTCATTTATTTATTTATTAATTATTTTGGTATTAAGTTGTTAGCCAAAATTAATAATACAGTCACCGTAATTAAGATTCTTAGTCCCATTTTTACAATTGTTATTTTCTTGATCATGCGTTTTGATACTAGCAATTTTAGCTTGGCTACAAATACCCAATATGGCGTGGGTTCAGCAATTACCGCAATCATTTCAGCGGGGTTAATCTATTCTTACAATGGGTTTCAGTTGGCAGTGGCTTTTGCCAGCGAAATAGAGAATCCAAAACGGAATATACCTCTATCAATCGTTCTTTCCATTGTAATTGTGATGTTTGTTTATATGTTATTGCAATTATCATTCATGGGTGCTGTACCCCACGACATGTTAGCAAGTGGGTGGAGTTCCCTCAATTTCCATTCACCTCTCATAAATTTAGCTATGTTACTTGGGGTGAATTTTTTAGCGATGATCTTGATTGCCGACAGTGTCGTGAGTCCATCAGGCACAGGATACTCATATCTAGGAGGCGCTTCTCGGATGTTCTATGCTATGGCAAAAGAAGGTCAAATGCCAAAGAAAACCATAGGCAAATTACATCCTGAATATAACTTGTGCCGTCGCTCTTTGCTCATTAATTTTACTCTTACTGCAATATTTCTCTGGAATTCTGATAGTTGGGCCTCATTAATGGTGATTGTGACTGGATATCACTTAATAGGATATATGGCCGCACCAATTAGCATGGGAGCGATTAAGCCAAATACTAGATTATTCGGCTTAATCATTTTTTGTATCCTTGGTGTAATGATGAGCACACTCCCCGCGAGTGACTTTTTAAAGATGAATTTGTCGATTTCAATTTTGATGGTAATTTATGGATCAATACAAATTGCACGACGAATGAAAGTCACAACATTACTAGTCTTATCAACTCCTTTTCTTACTTATCTATGGTTAATTTATTTTTATCAAAATATTTATTACATTTCGTTAATGTCGGCTCTTTTTTATGCATTAATCACGCATAAAGAATACGTAAAATTGTGTAAAAATACTCAATTCATTAGTGATGATGCTGCTGATATTGCAGTGAATGTGGATCAAGCTCAACGTGCATAATGTATTTATGCCCGTATGATTGGAACTCATGCGGGCAAGGTCGGCTATTAAAGTCTTTAGCTTCAATCAATTCTTGCTTAATTCCCTATAAAATAATTTTAAAAAGAAAATATATTAGGCTTTTCTTTTATCGCTCTATGAGCAAGCTTTGCAAAAGAAGGAATAATAAATCTAAAGATCAAAACACCTTTTAACACCTATTATTATTCTCCTTAATAAAACCTTAATATTAATAGCCTAAAATATGTTCTATCAATTCAATAATTGAACAACATGTCTGTTAACGTACTTAAGGATGCAACGGTGAATAAAATTTTGACTTTTTCTCTTTTTATCATTTTTGGATTATTCTGTTCCCAAGTATATGCCCAAAAAACCATTAAACTTAGCCCTAACGAAACTAAACTTCTTGCCAACAATACACTTTGGACGCTAAATGCTACATGTGTTGTTCAATGTACAAATCAGAATAAAGGCAAAATTAAAATTAATGTAATTAAAAATAGCGGCGTAATTAATGGAAAAAAACTATCTACTGGTCAAGGGACCTTAATCAAAGTTAAAAATAACAGTAGTGTGTCTGTAAGTGCAGAATCTGGCACCCAAATCAATCTCATCAATTTAGGATCAGAGGAACTGGAAGCGGTTTGTTCGACCTAAGAAAGGCGCTTGCCATTTAAATCCAAATGAATGCCAAAATAAAAGTATAGATGCCCGTGTATCTTTAGTTGAAGTACGGGCTAAAACCTCCTAATAGTTATCTTCTTTTCAGGTCTATAAAAAACTCACTAACTATCCCTTTTCGCGAAAAACAAAGCAGGATATTTTTTAAGTATTATCAAATAAACACCATGATTTGCTTTGTCATTCGTCATTGATTTATTGATGACCTTTATGCTATGGTTATCAAATGTACAAATATCGTTTGCTGATCCTATTGTTAGTTATAAGTGCTGTTATTTTTACACCACTTAAGAAACCGTCTTGCCCAAAACAAAGTGGGATTCCACCAACCGTTGTTTCTTTTGCAATTACGCCTTGTTCAGTACAACAAATAATGAATAGTATTTGTGTGTCAGCTCCTTATTGGCTTCAGGATGAATTTCATTTGAGCTCGTTATGGATAATGCGAAATCTCATTGGTTTGTTAGGCTTTTTACTCATCTTTTCAAAATATAATTCTCCTTTGGATGAGATTTATCGTCCTCCTATTTGATTTCTTATTTATTTTTCAATTCAAAAATAATTATTAAGGAATCAAAATGAAAAAACTAATTTTGTCATTGCTGATGGCATTTGTCTCATTTTCTGTTTTTGCATCAGGAATTAGCAGTGCGAATCCTGCCGATACAATGTTGTTTATCCAAAGTCATAGTCCGATTTTTTATTTGACTGCATTCTTTTGCCTTGGTGTTTTATTGGCATTTACACCCTGTGTTTTACCTATGGTACCGATTCTATCCAGTATCATTACAGGACAAGAAGCTCATACTGGAAGGCATGCCTTTAAATTATCTTTAGGTTATGTTTTGGGGATGGCAGTGACTTATGCTATTGCGGGAATGTTGGCAGCTTGGTTTGGGTCGACGGTGCAAACACTAATGCAGCAACCGCTGATTATTGGAAGTTTCAGCATTTTATTTATATTCATGGCATTATGGCTTTTGGGTGTTTTTGAATTACGAGTACCCATTTTTGCACGATTCACTCCCAAACGAAAACAACATGGTATTTTGTCAGCAACTTTGATGGGATCTTTGTCTACTTTGGTCGTTTCACCTTGTGTCACTGCACCTTTGATTGGCATTCTCACTTATATTGCCCAGAGCAATCGCGTTGCGGAAGGGGGGTTATTGCTCTTTGTGTTGGCTTTAGGAATGGGACTGCCATTATTAATTGTTGGGGCAGGGTATGGTCGTTTTTTACCCAGTTCTGGCCCTTGGATGGTGCGGATCAAACATGTATTTGCCATAATGATGCTTGCAATGGCAGTCTGGTTATTAAGTCGTGTTATGCCTCCGTTTTGGGTTGATTTGTCCTGGATTGTTGTCTTGCTTATAAGTGCATGGATTTTTGGTGCTTTTCGTCAGGAACATCGTTTGGGAGGACGGTTCCTGCAAGGCCTGGCATTGTTATCTATGATGGGGGCGGGCGCATTGGCTTATCAAGCTTTTATACCTACACCTGATAACAAGTTTGTGACACAAGCACCATTCACTAGGGTACATACACTTGAGGAATTGAATGCAAAGTTAGCTGAAGCAAAGACACATCAGCAACGGGTTTTTATTGAGTTTTTTGCTGGGTGGTGTAGTGATTGTCAAGCTATGGATAAGCATGTCTTCAATCAAGCAGCCGTTATTGAGGCCATGCGAGGTTCAGTAAATCTGCGGGTTGATATCAGTGAAAAGACAGATGCCGTAGCGAAAATTCGTCAAGCGTTCCACATTTATGGTATTCCCACAATGCTATTTTATGATAAGCAAGGGCAACAGCTTGCTAATTTAAGTTCTGTTGGACAAATATCTAAAGATAAAACCTTGCAGTTATTAACCCATTTCAAAAACTAAATTGTAAATCTTTCAGCCTCAGGTTTGATAGGCGATAATTTATCAAGAATCAATCTGAGGCTCTTAAAACCCTTCTCCATACACTGCAGTGCAAACATTCCTAATAATTTAAGTGAAAGACTGAGAATTCAGCTCTATTTGTACACATCCTAATTGATAATGATAATCATTATCAATTAGGATGTGTACAGTGTTTCTCTATTTTTATTAATTATGATTAAGATAAGTGCAATCTTTGCTGCAATTTTGCTGATTCCGTTGAATGTATTTGCACAATCGGCACTATTCCAAATGCATCCGAAGCGGTTCTCCTATGAGGGGCATATATATTTTAATGCGACCAATTCGGCAGTTCAGGGAGAAAGATATTTACTTAATCAGCAATTATCAAATATTAAACTCGGTTCTGAAATTCAGATGAACGATTGGACTAAGGTGAAAGGATTACTAATTTATAATACATTACCCACTCCCATTAATCCTCAATTTTATTTTGATCAACTGTATAACGAATTTAAAAATCCCCATTCACATTGGTATCTTGAGGGAGGGAAAAAATGGATTGCTTTTGGTAATTATAAAAATGAGCTAATTTACAAACCTTTAACTAAAGCTTTAGGGCAAACTAATGAATTAGTTGCAGCAATGGGGTACGACTCAGAATATTACATGAACGTCTCTTTGTTTTCTCCATATACACGCGTCCGTTCATCTAATCTTCCTTATTACAATTTAAATATAGGGACACATAAAAAAAATTATGATATAGGTGGCAGTTATCTCCATTCTTTAGCCGAGAGTCAGCTTTTCCAATACAACAAAGGTTTTGGGGGTTTTTTAAGACGCACAATTCGCAGTAAAGTTCCCGGTTTTGCTGCTTATATAAATTTGAACTATAAAAAAATGGGCGCCTATTTAACCTATGTTACAGCACTTCAGTCATTCCAAAACTCAGAACTCAGTTACAATAATGAAGGAGCAAAACCCCAAGCCTTTAGTATTCAAAGCAGTTATGACGTGAGGATAAAAAAAATGCAGGGGAAACTGATTGGATTTTATGATTATTCCTATGAGGCTTTAGCTTTACGAATACCCAAACAACGAATTGGTGTTGGACTTTCGGCCTATCCTAAAGATTATCTTACAGTGCAATTTCAGTATTTCAAAGATTATGAATACAGTTCCAAAGACGAAGCATCAGGTTTAAATAAAACTATTTGGGGTACATCTGCCAAAGTAAATACATTTGCTTTGCAACTCATTTTAAACTTCTAGAACTTTCTTTACTGCACTATATTCAAAATGACTTAATCCCCATCCTCCTAAATAATCCCATTTTAATTATTGCAAATGAGAATCATTATCGTTTATATTGTAAATGATAATGATTCTCATTTTGTTGTTCTCAACGGATTCCTAATTAGAACGTTGTTTCTAAGAGTAACAACTTTAATCGAAAGATAATAAAGAGGGTGGTATATATGATTTTATCGAATTCTTATGCTAGCGAACTAAATTTCCAATTATGTTCCTTGTTAACGAATACTGATCTTCCTATTTCATCCAAACAAATGGGACATTTTCTTTTCGCATCTTATCAACAGTGTTTTAATCGATTACGAAGATCTGCCATTTCAGAAGGATTAATCGATAAAAAAATAACGAGTCACTCCATTACTACTTATCTTGATCTTCTGAGAATTTATTCTGAAAATAAAACAACTCAATTCAAACATTGGCATTCATTACATGAAGAATTAAATGAAAGTATTGCAAATCAAGCCTTAGCTCTTGCGTATCAGTACCAATGGCATAAAACAATTCGGCGGCAGGCCAAAGGATATGCAAGTTTATGGTCTTGGTTAACTGAACACTCCAGTCAGCAACAAATACTTAATTTCTTAGAACAATGGGGTTGCATGGGGCATCCATCTCATCCCAATTTTCGTGCCAAAATAGGATTTAATCGTAAAGAGGTTGTGCAATATTCTCCGGAATTTAACTCTGAAGTAACCATCGGTTGGGCTGCCATTCACCACTCCCTTGCATTTATTTCAACATCTAAGTCTGCTTTTCATTGGCTGTTTAGTAATCATTTTTCCAAGGAATATAGCTTGTGGAGTGAAGCGTTACGATTAAAGAAATTGAAGCCAGAAGATTATTACCCATTCCCTATCCATCCTTGGCAGTGGACTAATAAATTACAAACAGTAGTCAACTCTTTATTTGATGAGCATCAATTTATACTCAACCCAATCCATCAACAAACCAAACCATCGATGTCATTTAGAACGATGATGCCTCTTACAAAACATGGTCCTCATCTTAAATTAGCAGTGGGTGTTCATACTACTTCATCATTGCGTACTGTTTCTCCTGCCTCGGTAAATAACTCGTCTGCACTCTCGCAATGGATTAATGAGTTACTGACACAAAATCAATATTATAAGGGCCAATTATTTTTAGCTCGGGATTTAGCGGGGATCAACGCGATACATTCATCTATTCCTCATGACGAAAAAAAACATTTTGGTCTTATAGTCCGTGAAAATCCTTTGCAATGGCTCCGATTAAACCAGAAACTGGTGCCGCTTGCATCGCTCTTTAAACGTTCACCACTAAGTCAAAAATCATTATTTAGTGAACTTATTGAGCTTAGTCAAAGTACTCCAATAGGTTACTTTATGGACTATTGCCGGTGTGTTTTGGCAAGTCAACTGCACTTATTATTATGTTATGGAATTGCCTTAGAGGCTCACCAACAAAATACTTTGGTTATTTTTCAAGCACATCGTCCTTCGGGTCTTGTACTGCGTGACTTGGGCGGTATAAAAATTTGTACTCACGTATTCTATGATAGGGTAGCAAAACCAGCATTACATCCTGATTCCACAATAACTTGCTCTGGGTTAAATGAGTTAACCTATAAATTCATACACGGTAATTTACTGAGTAATTTGGCTTATGGGATTGACTGCTTGAGTGTGGATTATAAGCTTCCTAAATCGATGCTGTGGGGAAAGATACGCCAAATTATAGATCATCTGTTAGAAGAATTGCGACCAGAAATTGAGCCTCGAATCCATCATTGGTATCGCCAACAATTACTTGTTGAACCTTGGCAGCAAAAATGTTTGCTTGCTATGCGACTCCATGAAGATCAAGACCAAGATCTTTACTCTATGATTCGAAATCCTTTGAGCAGAGCTTATGCCTAAATCAATGCAGTCGCTTCTCTTAATCAGTCAATTTTTTATGATTTTGGCTTTAGAAATGACAAACCCTTTTTTATCCTTGTTGATTGCCTCACAGGACGAGTTATCACGGCAGAATGCAGTATTTTACAGCATGCTCAGTTTGGTACTTCCTATGCTTGCAAATATTATTATGACACCGATTTGGGGGCGTGCTGCGGATCGTTACGGTTATAAGCTCATGCTCATGCGTGCCGCTTGGGCTTTAGTATTTAGCCAACTGGCTATGATTTTTGTGAACTCTCTGTGCTGGATTTTAATCATTCGGGTGTTCCAGGGCGCTTTTGCAGGGTTTATCGTGGCCATGCAAACCTATTCATTAAGCTTCTGTGAATGGCACTATAAAAGTCGACAGTTAGCCCGCTTGCAATCAGCAAAGGCGATTGCTACAACTCTAGCGGGTTTTGCAGGGGGGATTATCTTATCGTTTACTAATTATCAAGGATTATATGCCATAGCAACGGTTGTTTGTCTCACTATTACCCTTGTGATGCAATATTACCTACCCATTATCCCCAAAAACGTAGGAGCAAATATAGATCAAAAACCCAATGAGGTGACGTTTAACTCCAAGCCTATATACATGATTTGTTTTTTAATTACATTAACCCAAATCATCAAATTTTTACCCGATCCAGGATTATCTTTATTCGTAAATGATTCGTTTTCTTCGAATTTAATTTTCATTGGCTTAGTTTATTCGTTTCCCGCAGTTGGAATGTTGTTGAGTTCGGAATGGTGCGGACGTCAGTTTGATCAATGCAGATCGAATCCTTTTTTAGTCCATCGTTATTTATTACGTTACAGTGGTTTAGGCTTCATTCTTATGCTATGCCAGGCTAGCACAAACAATCTTATCGTTTTTGGAAGCCTCCGAATTCTATGGGGGGGGGTGTTAGCTGCTTTACTACCTGCATTATTTAGTCTTTTGAGTGACCGTTACTCTTTACCGGGTTATGCGCTTGGTCTTGCCAACTCTTTTGCCAAACTAGGTAATCTTATTGGTTTGTTACTCGGAGGTATGCTGATCAATTGGCTGTCTTACTCATCACTTTTTATAATTATTTCTGGCCTTTATGGTTTATTTGCTTTGATGGTACTGTGGCTTCATGGATTTTTTACCAATCCAATACCTCAGATGTCTAATATTTATTCTGATCAGCATCATGACCTATAAAGTTCTTCTGCTCATATTATTTAGCTGGTTTTTTGGGAATCTAGATATTCATTTTCTTACTCCAGCTCTGCCTAAACTAGCTGAGTTTTTCATGGTAAAACCAAGCATCGCTCAATTAACCATTAGTCTTTTCTTATTGGGTAAAGCATTGAGTATGATCTTTTGGGGAATTCTTTCCGAACGCTATGGTAGAAAACCTGTATTTATGTGGGGTTTATTATTGTATTCGCTCTTTAATTTTTTTGCGGCATGGAGCCCCTCTATTGAAACTTTATTGTTTTGCCGATTTTTCCAAGGATTGGCTGTAGGAGCGACCCTACTTATGGGAAGGGCAATGATTAATGACAGTCATGATGAACAGCATGCAACGCAATACTTTGCTTGGTGCTTCACTTTCGGAGGATTTTTAATCTGCTTTTTACCTTTTTTGGGAAGCTTAATTAATAGTCATTGGGGTTGGCAGACTGCATCAATAATCATTGCATTATATGCGCTGTTACTATTTCCGTTGAGTATCGGAATGAAAGAGACTAAACCTAAGGATTCAACAAGTTTGAATTTAAAAGAAATAATAAATACAGTTTTCCGACATCCAATTTTTGTTGGGTATTTATTTATTTCTGCACTCATGATGGCTGGTGAATCCGCCTTTAATACTTCTGCATCGTTTATTTTAATTAAAGGTGCTCAATGGACTTATAACCAATATGGGTTTGCAAAAACAACTATGGCAATAATGCATTTATTAGGAACAGCGTGCTGTGGTGTACTTACTCAATATTTTTCTAGTAGACAACTCACTGCATTTGGAGTTTATTCTTTTGCTTTCTCAGCATTTTTAATGTGGGTAATTTCTCTAATGTCTGACACCATTTACCTTATCTTTATTATCCCAATGATGATCTATTATTTTGGGACTGGATTTATTGTTGCGAGCGCAACTTCTGCTGTGGTGCGTCCATTTCCTAAACAAATGGGTTTGGCTTTAGCTTTAACCCTTTTCTGTCAATTTAATTGCTCTGCACTATTTAGTTTTATTACCAGTGCAATGGGTATCACAGATTCAAATTCTTTCATGTGTTTGCTATTTTTGATTGGTTTGTTGAGTTTAATGAATTTAAATCGACTTAAAATGAATGAAAAAAAATTACCAAAACAAAGTCTTGTTGTACAATAAATATGGGTTCTGGTGTTAATCCTCGGTTTAAAAAAGGATTTACTCCATAATTATGGATGACTACTTCCTTAGATAGCTGCTCCCGAAAGCAACTATCTGAATTTAGTAATAAATAGGGGCCATGTTCATTTATTCATAATTACTGCATTCCTCTGCAGCTTATGAGTTATGAGCAATTACTAAATGAGTTTACCTTTCCAGTTTGTTTTTTTCCTAATAACAAGTCCTGAAGCATATAAAACAATACCCGTAAGAATCAGAGATAATGTACGGATAATTGTTGGTGTGGATGATGCATCATAAAGTAATGCTTTACCTGCAGCAAAAAATAAAACGAGGAGGACCGATTTGGCAATAAGTACATTGTTTCTCAGAGTTGAAACCTGCAATATGATAAGTACGTATGCTAGCCAGGAAGCAGATACAGCTAAGGTGCTGTATTCGATGGTCAGTTGGTAAAGACTCATAATTGCAAGGAGATGTGAAGCAGCCAGTAAAACATAACAATATTCTTCTTTTTGAGCTAAATCTTTGTGGTTTTGGATTAATAAAAACCAAATACTGGCAAAAGAAACACAAGCTACTACAGACCAAATTAGCTCATTACTACTAATTAAGTGACTTAGTATGTTAAGGTATTCAATTCCCAAAATAGCAGAAAGCGCTACGAATGGAATTAAAAAGGGAATACTCCATTGAATCGATTTAATTTTTGAATGGAAAAAGGTATATCCAAAAATAATTACAGCAAAAAGCCATGGTTTTAGACTTAAAGGAATTAGGCCAAGATAGATCGAGTGGAAACAAACAAGCGTTACAAAGGTTAACAATACATTACGGCTATTAAAACGCCGCTCAGGAAACCATCGTTTCGCTGAGTAATATAGCCCAACCAAAAGAGCCGCTGAGGCTAGAGAAACGCAAGAAGCCAAAGTAGGGTCAATACGGCTTAGATAATAATACTCCATAGCATAGAAAATTAATAATACTGGGAAAAGACTCCAAGATTCTTTCTCAGTGAGATGTTTCTTAGTCAACTGCGTATGAAATAGAGTACCAACTGAGTAAATGAGAAAATTAATGACAAGTACAGTTGCAATTAACACATCCTGATGGAGTTTTAATCCTACCACTGCTGTAATTGAGATCGCTAAGTAAGCTGAAATCATGGTTAAAGTGCGTGACTCCACCCAAATAGCAAGGGTTGCGAAATTCAAAGAGCAAATGGTGAAATAATACAAAGAAAATATAGCGTTATTTTCAACACCAGCAACAAGAGGGGCGATATATGCGCCTAGGGCCGCAACTATCGCATAAATATCATGTTTAAATCGTAAATAAAACCAGATAGAGACTCCGGAAATAATCGTTGATAAGGCAATGACGGTTTGAAATGAGATAAGCAAATAATACTGGTAGGCAGCAAAACATGTTAAGTAAAGTACGGTAGCTCCTGCAGCGGGTAAAAAGCAAGCATATATTCGATCAGCGCTTGAAATTATTATTCCACCGGTAAATAGGGCCATACCCAATAATGTAGCTACTCCAAGTTGCTTTTCATGAGTTAACCATCCGGATTCAATTGATAATTTAACAATGAAGCACGCTGCTAGGATAAAACAAACTGAAGCTACAAACCCCAACCAATTTCCTGACATTGGTTTATCTGTTGAACGATGGGGCATTAGTTTACTTTTAAAAAAACTAGTTTGTTTGGGTGAGGCTGAAGTAATGCCATTAATTTTTTCAACTACTGATACACGTGCTTCCAATGCGTGCAAGCTTTTTTCTATATCAATCGATTTCAAAGAACTCTATCCTGCATATTAAAACATTGCTCAATTTTACATCATTTTGCCCATTTATTTCGAGTACTATTTTAAATTAATGTGAAATTTTTAGTAATGGAATTTTGCCCAATCCAATAGCAATTGTAGGTTCAATTAATCCAGCAGAACAGGGGATGGTCAAAAACTCAATGTATCCAATTTAAATGACAATTAGTGATATTTAAATTGGATATGAACTAAGATTCACAAATGATAATGCATCGTACGCTTTCCTTCGCTTAACCATTGACTATTATTTTTTTATACCTGCAATGATTACTTCCTCATCCTCATTTTCATCATGTGTTTTGCCAATTTTCTTGGCAAGTTTCTGGTAAAACAAAGTACAGGGCATTTCCTCAACGCCACCTTTCTTATTCACATCAAAACGGGAACATTGAGTACCAATTTTTTCCACATAAATTTGGTGTCTGTCCCGTTCTCCATCTTTACTGACTGTAGGATAAGTAATTAATGCTTGATCGTAATCCTGGAGTAAGGCTTGCACAGTTTCCTCACTTTTATTTTCACTCGCTTTAACTTGTTTCGTCTTATAAGGAATATTATGATCTACGAATACTGCATGCAAACCGTCTTTGCCCTGATGAATCAGATCAATTTGGTGTAATTTTTCTTTAATGGCCTCTTTATAAATATGTTCTGCGCTTCCTGTCATAAAACTATCATCTCGAAGACCTAATTTTTTCTCAAAATATAAATTCACTACTGGCGAGCAAATACCATTTTCATCAGCGGATGCACCTACTTCATCTAAAATTTCATCTTGGGTTGTAAAGGTTTTATCCGAGGAAGGGGGTTGGGGAGTTACAAGAAGAGAGGTTACGATTTTTTTTGGTGAACTCGCATCTGATTCAGGGTTGACCTCTTCAAATTGGGGTTCATTTGAGTCTAAACGACTTGAAACAGCATTTTTCAAAGCGGAGAATTGAGCTGCAGCAAAATTGAAAACGAGATTAATTGGCGTAAGTAATGAACTCGAATTTGACTGAGCCACTGCGTTATATATTTCATTACTACTACCTAATGACTGTTCCTGATCGCTGCTGTTGGTCTCAGGTAAGCTAGGTGAGCTTTCATATGTTTCCTGATATTCAATATCGAGTACATTATAATCGGTATCTAAATAATCACTCACGGGAATTCCAGATTGAGTATCAGATTCTAATGGCAAAGGGACAGTAGCAGCTGAGAGTGAGTCTCGAACATCATTTACAATACCTGGATCGCCAAACGCATCGTCCATATTCAATTCCTCCTATACTATTAGATGGATAGCATGTCATTATGTTAACACAGTGAGGAATTTATTACCATAAAATGACTTTTCTAATACGTTACTGGTGAGCTCTTAACAAAAATTTATAGCTGTAAGTATAAAAAGAGCTACGAAAAGATCTAATGAAGACTTATATAGTCTTCATTAGAGGGTTAGGTTGCTATATTTTTTTCTGAGATGAAACATCACTCGAATTTTTCTCAAGCTCTTCACTAGAAGTAGTACTAGTAATTGTACTATTGTCCTTTTTTTGCGCCTTATCAGAACGTTCTCTGATTTTATTTATTAAATAGGCAGAACTAGGGGATTTAGTAACAAAACCTGGTTGAGAAGTGACGCCTCCCTGAAGGGACTCTAAATCAAGTGATGATAATTCAACAATACCTTTCCCGGTGTGAATTAGGCTGCCTGCTTTGTCATAATGATCCTCGCCTTTTCCAAATTCATGGGCAATCTCAAATTCTTTTAGGGCATGTGAGGTTGCTTCACTAGGAGGATGAATTTCTGAATTATTTTCCTTGAATGATTCTTGTTTAGCGTTTGCATGTTGCTTTAATGACTTGCGAGCTCCAGGTAATAAAGGTTTTCCACTTTTATCGAGAAAAACGTTAACACCAACCATTTCAATATTATCTGTACCACCAGTTTTCTTATGAAGTTTTTCTCGTTCCGGATATTGAAATTTATGGTTTTTACATTCTTCAATATTTGTTTGTGACGCCCCTTTAACCGTATCAACCATCGCCCCTATAATTTTATTTGTTGAGCTCACACCTTTTTGATGCTCCTCGTAATCTACTCCATCAAAATTAACATCGAATATTGGGTTAGGAACTTCATCTATCGATTTTTCCTGCTCCGTACTGGGAGGGGTATTTTTCGATATGTTGAAAGGAGTAGATATAATATTTGCAATAAAGGTGATGGGGGTTAATAGAAGTTTAGCTCCTGCCCATGGATCGCCATTTTTCTCTGAACTGTTTGAACTGCTTGAGCTGGTTGATGAATTACTGCTATCACTTGCATAAAAGCTGGGTGTCTCACCAAATTGAGTTTGCAATTCTTGCTCTGTTTTGTTGTAATCTGTATCAAAATAGTCTTCCACAGGAATGCCGTCGACCTCTTGTGTAACTTGAGTAGGAGTCGGGTTGTTTTCTCTAGAAGAATCAAGATTTTCAGCCTGATTTGGAGCCTCCCCAGTACCAGAAGATTGGTTTTCACTTGAAGTTATAGTTTGCTCACTACTTATACTAGAATCTTCCTTTTTAACTTCCGGAGGGTCATCGTCATTTGAAAAATCAAAGCCCATGTCAAAATTAAATTTTGATTGCATACATTACCTCTTACTTTATTTTACGGATGAGTAACTGGTATTGTATTTGATCAATATTAAGGCAGTATTAATACTTATTAACCATTGCAACATTTTAAATAAATAGGATTCCCTCGTGATTTTTGGGCCTACATAATGTAGTTTGAGTAAGAATTCAGTCTCTGGCACGCTCTATTGATTTGTTGTGAAATAAATAATACAAGATGGAATTTATTTACCCTGATATTTACATGCTCAAGAGAGTTTTAGCAGTAGTTTTTACTAAAATTTCTAAAGAATAGTCCATGTGATTATGCTGCTTGCATAGTAAGAGATATTAGCCTGAGTACCATACCAATGCTGGGAAACAGGTAAAGAAATACCGACCTGAACAATGAGTTTGGGTGTGGAAAACCAAAGCGAGGGAGTCGCATAAATGATATTGCCTCCCGTATTAGGAACAACATGCGAGGCCAATTGGGTTTTCTCACTATACTCACCATTAAATTCGAGCAATCCAGAACATATATATTTTTTTTCTAAGCTTTTGATAATATGACCTATTCCCAAATTATAATAGTATTGAGTGCCTTGCTGTATAGAATCCTGTTTCTCGATAAATAAAACCCCTGGTGCAATAAAGCCATACCAATCAATTAGAGTACGAGAGTAAGTAGCGCCAATAAAATAAGTCATAGCATTAAAACTTGAAGGGCTATTTTTTTTGGAAAATCCTGATACTCGTTTACTAGGATCCTGTTTTTTAGAAATTGAATCCAAGGTGCTGATGGGAAAGGTAGGAGAAAAAATAATAGTGGCTTGATCTGAATATTTTGAGTTGTCCTGATTATAGAAAGCATATTCTAAATCAAGCTCGAGATCACTGATGCCTGATAAGTTTTGGTTGTCATTTATATAACTCAAAGCAACAGGTAGTGTAAGCAATAAAGAAGCTGTGTTTGTAATTCCGTAAAGGAGGGAAGGGGTTACATCTAAGATACGCTGACTTTGACTATATAAATAATCGGGATTAAATGAAACGATTAATTGATTTTTATCAACGATATTTTGACCAAAGGAAAAAAATGGGCCTGGCTGTTGTGAAGTGGGTAAAGAAAAATTACCTACAGTTGGAGGTTCGCTGGCAAGTGTAGTATCAATTGCTGCGAATGGAGTTGTATAAGTTAGGAATAATAAAAAAAACAACAAACTTCTGCATGAGCTTAGGAGATTGATTTGTTCTTGCATCCCACGCTCCTAATTAGGCTCCGCTTATTTCTTCTTGTTTTATTCATCAAGCATAATACCTATGTTAGGCATAGATCAATCACTCTAAGTACTCAAAATTTAGAGCAGGGTTAATTCCCTAATTATTCGTTTTACCAATTGCTTAATTTGATTAAAAGCGTAGAAAAATTAATATCCAGCTGGAGGTAATTTCAATATCCTTGCTTAGTTATGCCTTCACCTCAATTATGCTAAATATTCGAGTAGAAAAAAGAAAAAAATGAAAAAAAGTCCCAAGATCAAGTAAAACATAAATTGATCTTGGATGCGTCTTTGTTCTCTTTCTCTGGGGCGAAGCATATAAAATGCTATAAAAAGAAATACGGCGCCAACGATTATGCTTAAAATTTGAGCCCCCACAAACAGGGATGCGAAAGAAGATGATGTTGTTTGTGTAACAGGTTCTCCTACCGGAGTTATTTCCACCACTGGCACATATAGATTCATTTTTATTTATTGTGAGAACTTTTTTTTATCCTCTCTCGATTTGACCAAGATTGCAAGTGTGAAAAAAATTTATTCACTTTGTGGAGGTATCCATATTTGATTCTATTTATTGATGTTTTAGCTATTGGATTCTAAACCCTTATATTGGTTATAAATTTATAATTTCGTATCCAAGCCATCCAACAAGGTCTCATCATTTCAAATTAAATTGCGGAATTAATCCTTATTCTAAGTCTTGGAGCTCTTCTTACCTGCGTTCTTTGTAAATCGTTTTTTCCCTGGATTGTTCAACATTGAGGTGGGTTTATTCTTGTGAACAGGTTTTTTAGGTTTCGAAGAAGGAATGGTTTGAGGGACATTATGATTGGGTTCAAAATCTTCAATTTCAATCCGGTTTAATTTGTGTTGAATTAGTTTTTCTATAGCATGTAATTGATTGACTTCATCGGCACAAACTAAAGAGATGGCTAATCCTGAAGCCCCAGCGCGACCCGTTCGACCGATACGATGGACGTAATCTTCAGCAACTTGAGGTAAATCAAAATTAACTACACAAGGTAATTGATCAATATCAATGCCTCGAGCTGCAATATCTGTGGCCACCAAGATATGTAACTCACCTGATTTGAATTCTGCTAAGGCTTTAGTACGTTGTGATTGTGATTTATTGCCATGAATTGCCGCAGCATGGATTTGTGCCTCTTCCAATTGCTTCACTAATTTGTTTGCACCATGTTTGGTTTTAGAAAATACCAAAGTTTGCCCCCATTTGTTTTTATGGATCAAATGGCTCAGTAAAGCGGCTTTCCGGCTTTTATCCACCGGATGGACTGTTTGTTTGATTTTAACTACGGTTGTATTTCGAGGCGTAACATCAATTTCTACAGGATGGTTTAGAATGGTTTTGACAAGAGTACGAATCTCATCTGTAAACGTTGCCGAAAACATGAGGTTTTGGCGATTTCTTGGTAGGTGTTTAATAATTCGTTTCATATCATGAATGAAGCCCATATCCAGCATCCTATCTGCTTCGTCCAGGACTAATGTATCCACTTCATCGAATTGTATGGCTCGTTGTTGATGCAAGTCCAGTAAACGTCCGGGGGTGGCGACTAGAAGTTCAACACCAGAACGTAATTTCATCATTTGAGGGTTAATTTTAACCCCACCAAATACTACCGCAGAGCGAAGTGATAAATGTCGCCCATACTCAAGGATGCTCTCATGTACTTGACTGGCTAATTCACGAGTAGGAGTAAGAATGAGCACACGAGTACTGTTGCTCTTAGCTCGAGGTTTTGAACTGAGTTTTTGTAAGATAGGTAATACGAAACTTGCTGTTTTCCCCGTTCCTGTTTGAGCCGAAGCAAGGACGTCTTTACCTGATAATACGGTCGGAATCGCTTTAGTTTGAATAGGGGAGGGTTCCTTGTAGTTTAATTCGTTAAGGGCTTGAAGTAATGGTTCAATTAAACCTAACGATTTAAAACTCATGCTGTTTTCCTTTATATATTGATATCAGTGTAGGGGAGATAATATTGTACATTGTTCAAAATGTTTATTTAGAGGGCAATTGTATCACAGTTTCAGAGAGTATGTTAGAAAGTGCCTTAAATCAATCATAAATTGCCTAATTAGAAATTTTACTTTGGGTAATTCGCTTAAGCAAAATAAGACTATTAAACGCTAGTCTATAATAAGAGAACAAAGTTTTAATACCAAAATCGAAAATGAGAAACAAAATAAATATTGAAAGGATAATGCAACAAGGAGGAATAACCGGTGCATCTTTTGCAACTGTTGATTCTAAAGGTGATATTACACCGATCCCTGTAGGTAATATCCTCGATCACGATGTACAAAGTGAGGTCAAAGAAGACACGCTTTTTCAATGTGCTTCCCTAAGTAAGCCTGTATTCGCATATTTGGTTTTAAAATTACTTGAGGTTAATAAAACAAATAATGAAGAGGATTGGCCGGGTAAATTTAAAACAGATTTTGATTTAGAGACCCCCCTGTACTCAGTCTTTAAAGACAAAGGAAAAGTACTTGAGGGCGATAATAACCCTTTCCTAAAACAATTCAGTGATCAAGAACAAGCAAAGCAATTAACTGCTGAAATGGTTTTATCACATACAACAGGCTTACCCATAGTGGCTAGTCCGCCGTATCAATTCCAGTTTAAACCGGGCACCAGCTACGCCTATTCGGGACCTGGTATTGAATGTTTGCAAATAGCGATTGAAGAATTAACGGGTATCAATCTTGAAAAATTAGCTCAAGAGCACGTATTTGGACCTTTAAAGATGTCTAAAAGTACCTATGGCCCTGAAGGTATCGCTGCAAATAGTCTAAAAACAACAGCAGAAGAATATGCCAAATTCATAACAGCGTGGATCAATGATGATAAATTAAATTATGCCTTTGACCCTGTAGCACCTGCAGATTCTATGAACAATGACTTTTTCCCCAACCCAACATCAATTGGTAAACTGGTTGAAAAGATAGAAATTGATAACAAGGATAGAGACCTTGTCGCCTGGGGTTTAGGAATAGGACTGGTAAAAAATAACCAAGGTCAAATTATAGGAGCTTACCATACCGGTGATATGGGCAATAACATCGCTGAATTTCGCTCGGGAGTTGGGGCAGTAATTGATCCTCTAAGTAAACATTGTGTTGAAGCTACGGTTTATCTGACAAAATCACCCAATGGACATATTCTCGCAGATGAAATTTTACCTAGTATACTAAAACCCGGGCTGGATTATTTTTTTCCGACCTATGGATTTGCCCGCAATGCGGACGAGTTGGATGGAACAAATTTTCATGGTATGAATCCTAGACTCTTAAAATCTGAATTAAAAGAGATGGCATACAAAACAAAAACACCTACCCCCACTTTGGAGCCAATTCTTCAATCTGTTGAACACCCATCTAAATTAGCGAAGGAGAGGGTTTCGGAATCTACTGATAGTACTCAAAAAATGTTTCATCAAATGAATGTTACTCCCTTATTAACTAAACCAGTACCCTCAGCAAAAAACACTAAATCTGAAGAAAAAGAAGTAGACTCCGTCAAGCAAGACCAGAAAATTGAGCAAAAGGAAGAGGATAAAATACAAGAAGACCAGGTATTTAATCCGACACCGCTTTCGACATCTTTTGATCCTTATAAGACCTGATTCTATTATTTATAATGGTGATATTACTAATATTTATACCATTTATTAGTCCTCTCCAATTAACTTTCATAACATCTAAACTAAACGAAGACTCGTTCAAAACAGGTGAATGGTACAATGTACAATGAGCTTAATTGGATTAGTGTGTTCCAACGATAGGGGATACGTCGTTCAGATCACAAGCTAAATATGAGTAATACCTAGGTAAAAACCAGCCTAATTTTTCGAGCAGTGCTTTTGTTTTACTGGATGTAAATTGGTTCTTGTCAATTGAGAAGACCAACTCATGCTGATCATTCTCTGGAAGATAGACAAGCTTGACTTTGGCGTCATTAATACCAAAATGCTGCAAGATGGCTTCAAGTAATTTTATTGATGTAGAAGGCAGGATCTGCGCTGGCACGTCGCTTATCAGGAGATCAGTGCCTCCGCGAATAATATGTGCATGGGGTTTATCTGTTTTGAAGGGATGATCCTTGGGCTCAGCAAATGTCCGATAGAGGTGAAAACCTAAGACATCACCATAGCTGAGGTCGATGGCTTGTCTGGGATTACGCGCCTCGATGGTTATGCCAACCCCTTCATTAATTAAAAAAGTATCGATTAGCTCAGGAATGGTATAGCTTGTTATAGTACTTCCGTCTCCAGGGATGGATTCTGGAAGTTCAAGATTATAGTAGGTAAGGCCTGCGGGATTGAAGATGATGTCAGGTTCACCACTAGTGAAAATAGCGTGGGGCAAGCACGTTATGAGACGGTTATACCAAGCAGATTTTCTATTAGTACTGTCGATCTCAAACAGTGCTCTAAGCTCTTGAGTTGCTGAAAAGGAAAGAGCTCTCTTTTCGGGTGTATCCATAGATTGTCACTTCATTTAAAAAAAATACATTGTATCAAAATAATACAATAAATAACATTAACTTGTCTCCAATAATTATAACCCTCTTAATAGAAATCACGTAAATTAGCCTTGATAAATTCGCTATAATCTTTATTAGAAAATCACGGATAAGCTAAAATGAAAAATCGAAGTGATCAGGATAATGATTGGGAAATATTAAAGAAGCAAATAAATAACTTCTTTTTCGTACTCGGGATGTATCATGAATAATTTAGTTGGTTTCTCTTTTGAGCCAGACTTTCTTACTCCACAAGAAGAAGCAAAACTACTACAAAATATTCAGGAGCTAAGGTGGCAACAAGTGGCATTATTTGGCCAGATAGCAAAACGTCGAGTTGTTCATTTTGGAATGGATTATCATTACGAGCGACGAACAGTTAAAAAAGCTGAACCCATCCCCGCGTTTTTAAATGAAATTAAAATTCGAAGTGCTGGGTTATTAAAGGTACATCCCGACAAAATTGCTGAAGTGTTAATTACAGAATATCCTATTAATGCTGGAATTGGCTGGCATCGGGATGCTGCAGTGTTTGAGACAATTTGCGGCATTTCCTTAAATAGCTCTACTTTAATTCATTTTAGAAAACGAAAAGAGCATAAGGAACACTATAAATTACTACTTAATCCGGGCTCGGCTTATACTCTAGACGGCGATATACGTTGGAATTGGGAACATCGGATTGCTCCGGTAAAACAATTACGATACTCAATTACGTTTAGGACATTAAAAGTATCTGTAGACTAGAAAATCAGAAATATTTTATTCATTTGGCGTCCCGGAGGGAATTTGAATTAATTCAAATGATTATGAGCGCAATAAATTTGCTAATAGCATAATTTTCACATGACCTTACCTAAAAATTTGGCAGAGCAAGCTGGCCAATCGATGAAAGATGTCTATATGTTTGATATTCTGTTCATTCCCAAGCCAGCAGACCGAACAACATATGGTAGAAAAGATTAAGGTGTTATTTTGTTAGATAGGGATGATGCGGATGCATCAGTTAGTTAATCTAAAAGGTGTAATGATCTCGGACTTTCCTTCCTGATGATTATATCGAGGGATATCTTGATTTAAATACCAAATTACCCACGGGTTACAAAAAATATAAAAAACTATAGCTATACTCTAATATAGTTCTAGTAAGGTAATAAGGAGAGTTTGGAATGCCCAGGAACCGTGATAAAGATATCTCTTTAGGATTTGGTTATAAGCATTTTAAACACGGAGCCCATGCGTGTCTTATTTATCGAGATGAATCTGAGAAACGTCGAGTTATATCTAAATATATCGAATCTGGAATTGCCAACAATGAACAAATTGAATATTTCGTAGATACGATGACACCCGAAGAAGTAAGAGCATGGCTCGCTGAATTGGATGTAGAATTACCACAAACCAAACAGGTTGAAATTTCTCCTGCTGTCTCAGTATATTGTCCAGATGGAAACTTTGTACCGGAGCAAATGCTTTCGTGTCTTAAAAATTACTATGATCAGTCTATTGCCGCAGGATTTTCTGGAGCTCGTATTTCAGGGGAAATGACATGGTCTTGCAGAAATATTCCTGGTTCTGAACAGTTAATAGTTTATGAAGCCCTTATAAATACAATCCTTGATACACACCCGATTACCGCAGTTTGTCAGTATGATGTAAATAAATTCGATGGCGGATTAATTTATGATGTCCTCCAAGTTCACCCGCTCATGTTTGTGCATGGACAAATTGTTAAAAACCCTGCATATATTAAACCAGACGAGTTTTTGCATAACCATATGAATAATTTAAAAAATGAATAGTGAAAACCGCTTAACACGTAACGAGCAAATTCTATTTAGGCTTTATGCTGCACATAGTGCACTCTTTATTTTTACAAATGCGGATCAAATCAAACCTTATCTTGAGAAAACTATCCGCAGCATACCAGGCGTAAATGAATGTGACGTGTGTCTCATCAAAAATATAGACCGAAGCGATAAAGAGTTACACTCAAGGCTTATTGGAACCATAGATTTGAAAAATGGAACATTTAGCCTTGCTGATTTTTTCCAACTTTGTGAATCAATTGAAAAAAAGGAAATACAAATTTATTCCCTATTTGCAAAAGATATTTTTTATGGATTGATTATCTTAAAAATTAGCGATTTTAACCAATTCAATTTATATGACCCAATCGTTAATAGCTTCACAATTTCCACCTCCATTATTTTAGAGAATTTATATCAAAAATATACCCTGGAAAAAAACAATAAAGAATTGATAATGCACCGAGAGCATTTGTCGGAATTAGTGAAAAACAAGACTCAATCTCTGCAGCAAGCAAAGCATAAACTGCAAGATATTTTAGACAAAACCATTGTGTCCTTAGCCTCGATCACAGAGCAACGCGATCCATTTACGGCAGGACATCAGTTTCGTGTAGCGAAACTAGCCGAAGAAATAGCTAAAAATTTTGGCCTAAACTCTAGAAAGACCCATGAAATTTATTTGGGCGCTTTAATCCATGATATCGGTAAAACTCGCGTACCAATGGAAATTCTGGTTTCACCCGCAAAACTTACCCCACTGGAATATGGTTTTATAAAAATTCATCCCGAAGTCGGGTATCAAATTGCCAAAAGAGTCGCCTTTAATCGAACAATTAGCGACATTATTTTGCATCATCATGAGCGCTTGGATGGTTCCGGCTATCCACATGGATTAAAGGATAATGAAATTCGTTTTGAAACGAAAATTGTAACTGTCGCAGATGTATTCGAAGCTATGAGCTCGCATCGTCCATACCGCCCTAAAAACTCAATTGAAGCGACGCTAAATGAGTTACAAGAAGGTGCTGGAAAACGCTATGATTCCGCCGTTGTTGCATGTTGTGTTGAACTTATTACCAAGAAAAATTTTGAGTTTCCCAATCTTCCTTATGAGCGACTTAATGTCAATATGTATACTTGGAAAATACATGATTCATTGTATACCCAGAAAGATTGAGGAGGTTTATCATTCATAGGCATATAATTAAAATGAATGTCAATGAGCTAAGTGGTGTAGTGTGTTCCAACGATAGGTGATACGTCGTTCAGATCACAGTTAAATATGAGGAATACCTAGTTAAAAAACCAGCCTAATTTTTTGAGCAGTGCATGTGTTTTACTGGATGTAAATTGGTTCTTGCCAATTGAGAAGACCAGTTCATGCAGATCATTCCCTGGAAGATAGACAAGCTTGACTTTGGCGTCATTAATACCAAAATGCTGCAGGATCGCTTCAAGTAATTTTACTGATGTAGAGGGCTGGATCTGCGCTGGCACGCGGGCTTATCAGGATATCAGTGCCTCCGCGAATAATATGTGCATGCGGTTTATCTGTTTTGAAGGGATGATCCTCGGGTTCAGCAAATGTCCGATAGAGGTAGAAAATGCGTGTTACACAAGGAGATTCCTAACTTCGCTCAGGACAATGGGGTGGGGGTTACTCAAATTATAAAGAAAAAACTTGATCCTTTTGAGTCTTATTGTAACTATGAGTAAAAGGATTTTATCCATATTATAGGAGATTACGGATGCGTAACACGAATTTTGTGCAGGCAGTATTAAAGTTCAAGATTTTTTTATTGTTTGTTCTATTCACTGCCTCGGTCAATGCATCTGATCCTCTTATTTACATGCGACCCAACGAGACACCCATGTTCACTGAATTGTACCAGCGGTATGGCCTACTTAACCCTCCTGCAGTGCATGTCTATGACAGCTCCGTTTATTTGGGTCAACCTGGAGAAAATAGTTTATTAATCCCTTCTAGTATTGCTTTTTTTAATGATGTTGATGAAACACTTCGAGCTTATCATGCGCGTATCGGTAATAAAGAATTGTTTCTTGATCCTCATGAAACAAAATATTCCTTTTGTCCGTCGAATGGATCGCTGCAAATTATTTTTGCTCTTGTTTATGCTATCGCTGCGACCGAACCCCAAAAAAACTTTCTATTTGTTGAAAAAATTCCTTTTTATTCTTTCCATGAGCACGCAGTCAATTATCGACCCTATCCAAATGCACGTTTTCAGGGGTTTAATGATCCTAGTGAAGTGAAGCCAAAACCAGATGAAATTTTAGTCGAATTTGTAACCTCACCCAATAATCCTGACGGCAAATTTCGCAAGCCCTACACTCAAGCGAATATTATCATTGCGGATTTAGTCTTTTCTTCTCCAACTTATGGAAGTGATGGTACGGGATATATTAAAGAAAATATTGACTGGCTTTCTAAGGCTAGGAATGAGGGCAAACATGTTTTGGCATTTAACTCCGTTTCTAAAGCTCTGGGTAGACCAGGATATCGCCTTGGTTATATGTGGTTTCCTATGAGTGATGCCTATGCTGCGAGTATTTTTCATAATTTCTTTTCTTATGTATGGAAATTAACAACAGGAGAAAGCACTCCAGGAGTTGCTGAGGCGTTAAATCTTATGTCTGCTCTAGTTGCACTTCCTGATGGGGGGCAAGCTCTTCGCACCGATGCTTTTAATACCATTGTAAAACGACATAATCTTGTCAAAACAGAGATGCTTAAGCGTTATCCTGGAACAGAGGTCATAAGCATTCCAGGTAGTCCTACTTTTTTTGCAAAGCTAAATAGCCCAGGCATTCCAAATATGACTGGCGAGCAGGTTCTGCTTCAAGATCTTAATGTTGCTGTAGATAACGGTAATTCGATGGGCGCTACAGATGCCTTCGTCCGCATTAACTTATGTGGCTATAGTGGTGATCTTGCCCAGTTTTTGAATCGTCTCGCTCAAGCTAATAAATATAAAGAAAATGAGCTCTTGGTAACCTCGGCAAACCATTGTAAACACAGGACAATTCATAGTAATGAAAACTTTGTGTATGTCGCTAATCCTGATGATTGTATTATTGATGTTGATGCTGCAGACGCTAATGTTGAGATCGTACTGCCCCAATTTATTAACTATCAAAAAAGCAATTTAATTTCTATTAAAAAGATTGATAATTCAATACATTCAGTTACCGTGAAATCAAATCAATTAACGAAATCCCTTAAGGGTAAAAATGAGCAGTTACAAATGCAGTGGACACAACCCTTTTTCTTAAAGGGGCAGTGGCAAATTGCACATTCATAAATTTGATTTATTCATTGATTTGGGGCTCACTTTGCGCGATTTCGTGAGACCCCCTAGTTTTCAATGAGCTCTTTGGGTAAATTATTGCTACATTCCGAAAAGCTTTCTTCAAATTTATGCTTAAATGGAGTACGTGGATCTGGACTTAAAATGTGTTCTTGAGTTAAAGCACCATACCGATTAACTCGATTAGGGTCCTGTGGAAGAACCCGTTATCAAAATATTATATTGAAAGAACCATTACCTTTCATTAATAAAATTGCTTAGAGTATCTTTTCGTTCCGTTGCTTGTTACACCCCAAATTCTGCTATACTACCATTCATTGAATTGATCAAAATTGACCCTTCTAAACGTATGAAAAAGATTTCAAAGATACTAACAATTCCGTTTGTTGTCCTTGATTTCTTCATAGAATCGATTGCATCGTTATTTACTAAGTCCACTTATAAATCTTTATCATACAGTGAAACGGAAGAAAGGATTATGAATTGGGTAAATTTACATTCTAGTAAAATACAATCAATACAAAAAAAACAATACCAGGTAAAAACCGATTATCTTGTTGATTGCACCGAAATTAGAATTTTTCCAAAAAACTCGAAATCTCTGCCACTTTGTTTTTTCATTGGAGGAGTGTATGAACTTGATATTCAATTTGGTCCTGATGGGGAAGATTATCATATAATATATAGAGACTATGACTTTAACATTGATACTAGTACATTGGATGCAATACTAACTTCATATTTGAATGGTGATTATTTTATAAAAGATTATAAATTTTATATTAAAAATTTAAATAATGAATTAATTGAAGGAGAAGGATTTATAACCAGTCAGAAAAGACTCGATTTTCCACCATTATAGGAATATTTCCGACTATGATTTAGGATATCAAAATGGAAGATAAAAGTGCAGTACATCCAATTGAAATATTCCAAATACGGCTAAATAAAAATTGTTGGATTAAATAACCCCTACCTCCATCTCGCAACAAGAGATAACACACGTAAGGTTGCCCGCAGTGATATTCGCCATTTTGGAGGCATAGGGTGAAAAATTACCTGCAACTCCTGAAGTCGTCATGCATATATTGTCTTGCGTGGTTCCGGGTTAAAGGTAGCATCTGAAGGTGACCTGCGAATCGAAAAATAATCTATGGAATGGTTTTATGATATTTCCATGATCACTTCATTTTTAGAGACATTTACGATTTCACTATATTTCCTTTTTTGCTCCCAATATTATCGAAACAGAAAATAAATTCAAAAAGAGAAAGCTATATCTTAGATCACAGTTTTCTCAAAGCGAATATGCCTGAATTTTTCAGGTATAGTATCCTTTAGTAAAGAGTCAATTTGAGCAGCAAAAGGTTCATATACGGATGGGCGTCGAGGAAAAATTCTGTCGTTTATCCAATAATCTGGCCATCCTTCTGTAGTTTCAATGCAATCTCTAGCAAAATTTGTAATATTAAATTTTTTTTCAACTTGAATACAGCCACGTAGAAAAATATCAACATAGGATTGGACAATTGGGAAATTATTGCTAGGAAGTTGATTTTCCGTTGAGGCTATGGTGTATATCCAAACTTGCTTTTGAGTTGAAAAGTTGGAAGATCCAGAAAGTGGTATCAAATTGTCCGGATCAATTTGTTTTCTACAATAAAAGCTCTCTCTTTTATCATAGCTTCTGATATTTTCCGGCTCACTCAATTTGTAACTTACACCAATAAAAGATGAGCTTTTACTTTCAATGGCAGATAAAAACGTGGCATTAACTCCAGGTAAATTACCATGTCCTGCCCAAATTCTTTTATATCCTTTTACCAAAATAGGAACACTCTCTTCAGCAGATGGATCAGTTCTTTTTTTAGATGTCTCATCAATTAAACTTCCATAGCCAACAATATATTGTGAAAGATTAGGGTTGATTTCTGGGTAACAATCAAAAGCAAAAGAAGGGAGGGAGAATGAAAATAAAATAATTAACTTAAATTTCTTCATACAACTTACTTTCTATTGATTTAGGGCTCAAGGCAAAAAACTATTTTCGTTATTACTTTTTGCATCAGCAGTTATATTTTTATAATTTATGATATACAAACTCATTCAGTTCGCCCCCTGTATCCTAACAAAAATTGGAGGAATTTCACACAAGTCTTTATTTACTGGCGTCCCGCAGAGAAGTGAACCTCCGACCTGCCTCTTAGGAGGGGGAGTTAATAATTATCTCAGATATTTCCATCTATTTCTATCGCCAGAAGCTTAGGGATATGCGGCCATTTTATTTGGAGTATGAAGATCATTCAAATCTGCGACAACTCGTCGCAGAAATTCCATGGGGACAAAATTTGCTCATTATGAATAAAGTCAAAGATAATGATGAGCGCCATTAAATTAGCTTACCGGGACTAAAGAACAAGCATGGACGCGTGATACATTAAGTGCATAAATTAATTCAAACGCAAAAATAACAAGAGAAGAAGGATGTATGCAAAACATTGAGGAATTAATCCAGTCTCATTTGTAGAAGCTTATTCATAGAAGGAAAATTTATAAAACATTTGCATAAAAAAGTTCAACACTAAGTAAGTATACTGACGGTACATATAAAATTTTTTATGAAAAGTGATAATAGAAGCAGGGAAGAAATTATGGCTGAAGAGCTTAATTAAATTCATATAGGAGGATCAGCATACGCTCCCTGGCGGCTTAGGGGTCGTGTTTTAAGGATGAGTTTAAGCTATTATCCCCTTGAGCTTCACAAGATACCTTTGTTTTAAATTCGTGTATTCGCTCGCGAGCCTTTAGTAATTGCTCCTCTGGTGGCTGTAATGCTATTGGCCCTGAAGCGCCACGTGCCTTTTCTTTAGATAGGTTTCTCGCGCAAAAAAATGGAAGCGCCTGGTCAGTAATACTATGGAGAGTTGATAATTCATTGTGCCCACTTGGAAGTGTGACTAATTTGACATTATATCCCTTATGCCGTAATTCTTCAGCGAGTCTTTTATTTGCTTGAAGCCGAGTTTCATCGGTTACATGATATATTCCTTGGTTTTTAGGAGTTTGACTTAATGTTTCTAATAGACCCACAGTCATAAAGATATTCAAGTCTTTATTATTTTTCTCTAAAGAAGGGTAAAGGGATTTTACAGCTGTATTAAACGCACCGGAAAGACAAATCACATTTCCTATATTTTCGGGGTGAGTTAATCCAGACTCTAGAGCAAAATGACCACCTAAGCTAAATCCAGCTAAAATAGTATCTTCTGGCTTTTGGCTTAAGTGAAGTGATGGGTCATGTTGAGGGTTTCTATGGTTGGTGCAATGACGGCTTCATAAAACGCATCACTATGTTCTAAAAACTCATATTGCCGGTGCTCAGCGTCATCGTTTGTTTCGTTTTCTACTAAATTAATAGGATGATAGTTAACCGAACCCTCTCTAACATTGCCCACAAAAGCAACCACTGTATTTCTTAATATAGGATTTATTACCTGCTGTTGGTCTAAATGAGGTTTCATTATCATGGCGTAGGTGCCGCCATCTGTAATAACCATTAATTTATAGGGCTCTTTTCGTTTAACGTTGAAGTCTGGTGGTGTGTAAATCCATAGTCTACGTTCACCAAAGCCTTGCTTTTTATCCTCAATATCTTGAGGATAAAGGTTGCCTTGCTCCTTAACAATATTACCTTTATACCAGTTTAGGTCTCTATTTGCATTTGGAAGTGCTAGTACTGACGAATTGCGTATATCAAGAAAGGTTTCACCATTACCTAAATTGCAAAGGGGTAAATGAAATGTATTCTTATTTAGCATGTCTTGAACATCCTGCTTATTTACCGTGAATCCATAAGGAACTATAACTTCTCCAGGCATGTTTTCAATGGTAAACAGATAAATATCTGTATCTGGGATCCTATCAAATAATCTTACCTTTCCATCCTTATCAAGTTTGTGCTCATTCAAATCATTACAATCGAGTTCTACTATTACCTCTTCTTTGGAACGATAGAGAAAGGTTACGGTATAATCTCCAGATTCATTTTTTTCAATAAGTGGTGAGCCTTTACCGTTTTCAATACGATGCCAAAATTCCTCAAGCACTTTTTCTCTTTCGCTCATATGGAGAGAAGCTATTTTTTTTTGTAGATCTATAATTAACACACTTTTAGATAGATTGATGGAGGGAGTTATACCGTCAGATTCTTCTCGATTTCGCATAGATACTGCCTAGACTTTTGTTATTTGTAAATAAACATAATTATAGCAAAGACGTAGGACACTGGACTTATTTAGGAAATAAATAATTGAGTTCAATTTCTATGCCACAGAAACCCTAGGTTAGGGTAGTGATCCCGTTTGTGGCAAAATTTGCGCTTTCAGGCCATATGCAGTGTTGGGTATAACGGTCTCTTTCCATCGCCATTTCTTGTAAACTCCCATAGCTCGAGTAGGTTGCTCGTCTAGGTTTTTTGTTGCTCCTGATAAACTATTAGACAAGTCTCTGAAATGAGAGAGTTTTCAAATTTTATTTCAGAAACAACGTTATATTAGGATCCAGAATGCGGATAAAGTAAATCATTTATATTCGCGCTCATTCTTTACCAGGGTTTTTTAAAAGGAGATGGGTTAAAGATTACTTCTTCTTCATTTTCAGTCTCTTTGGGCTCTAGATCCTTATTATATCCAATTTCTTCTTGTTTACATGATTTCACTTTAATAGAAGGTTTGAGTTCCATTGAAAGTGGATTGGGAGCAAAATTCTGTTCTTTTGTATCTTTTTCCTTATCTAGTGCTTTTGGACTGTGTATTGGCACTAAATTATTTGCTAACCGCTGAATAAATGCATCGTATAAAGCTATTGTGGGCATAGTAATACGAAGAGAGAGTATGTTTCCTTTCTCATCTTCCATCAATTCTAGACAATCCTCCGAAAGATTATTTTCCACTTTAAACTCATTAAATTCCTTTAGAATCGCTTTCATGAATTTTTTTAATTCTTCTCTTTGCTCCTCAGTTAATTCATCAGGATCGCAAAGTAATTTAATAGTAAGAGTCATTGATTCACGATCACTATCAACCAACAATTTCCCGTCAGCAATTAGTTTTTCAATTATTTCTGGATCAAAAGTAGACTCTAAATCAAGCTTTTCACTATCTCCTATTGAAGCAAACTCGCCAATCAATTCATCGGTGGTCTCAACTGCTTTTCCAGATTTATCCTGCGATTTATCTTGCCCAGAACTTGCTTTTTCCTCTGAGGTTTGACCAGAGCCACCACCACCTCCACCGCCGCCTCCTCCTCCATGTCCAAAACATTTGGGGTTTGGAGCGGTTTCTTTAAAACAAATTTTGCAACGCTGTTTTGCAGCTTCCGCAGTAGACTCTTTTTTTTCTGCTTCTTTTATTTTTTCTTTTTCTTTGTTTAAAAGTTGTAACGTGATTGAAGCCGAAGAGGTTTGTTTTTCTCCTGAGGTAGTTGAAGGCACAGACGAATTTTTTTCTTTCTCTTTGTCGTTTTTCATGAAGATCACCAATTCAAATTTATAAATAATACAATAATTATACATAGATATAAAATTATATACAAAAATTGGTCACGCAGTATGTATTTATAGTCTTCTTAGAGATAAATTTAATAATTAGATGGTAATTGTTGATGGTGCGAAACAATTGAGCATAAATTTCTAACTTAAGTTTAAGAAAAAATATCTCAAAGGTAATGAGATGAAATTAATTAGCTCGATGAGAGTGATTGTTTAATCTTATTCACAGGCAGTTAAGAATAACGAAGAAAAGATTAATGTCCTATAACTAATACTGCCGAGCGGAACAGTAGCATGCTGGTTATCTGGTGGGTTTCAATATATTGAATAACATCCTCAATACCTTAATTCCTGTATAGCGTTTGATTACAGGATTATTGGTTACCTCTCTAAGTTATGCCCAATCTCCAGGCTCTTTTTCACATTGTGCTTTGCATCAGCATTTATAGTTTCATAATTTACGCTATGTAACATCCTCAGTTTGCACCCTGTAACCTAACAGAGATTGGAGGAGCTTCACGCAAAGTCTTTATTTGTTGGCGTCCCGGAGAGGATTTGAACCTCCGACCTGCCCCTTAGGAGGGGGCTGCGCTATCCAGCTGTGCCACCGGGACTCTAACGCGTAAGTCTACCGTCATCATGAAAAAATAACAACGTTACATTGCCGCAAATGTGATTTTTCATTCTAGATTTAATCATTAATAATGAGTTAATTATGAGCATTTTGCAGGCTAAATGTGGTATACTCCATCGACTTTTTATTTGAGCATGCATGATGGACACTTCAGATTTAAAATATCCATTTCATTCAGCCTGGGATTTTTTGTGGCAGGTCATTAAGCCTTATCGTTGGTGGTATGTCTTAATGTTTCAGGCTCCGGTGCTCACCGCCTTTTATATTTTTGCTAACAACTATTCTTTTAAACTTCTTGTGGATGCGTTTTCAAGTGAAACTATTGCTTCCTATCATCAATTGTTAGTTCCTATTGTCCTATTTATTACAGCGCAAATTATATTGGATGTTGTTTGGCGAATTAGTGATTTTGCGGAATGGAAAGCGGAACCCTATGCTCGGCAGCGATTATTGTCGTCCGCTTACGATTATGTTCAACATCATTCTTATAATTATTTTCAAAATACGCCTAGTGGAACGGTAATTAGTAAACTTAAAGGGCTTTTGGATGGATATGATAGTGTTTTTGCTAATCTCCATCATATTGTCGGAAAACATTTTTGTGTGGTTGTTGTTTCTGTTTTTGTTTTATTGGTCGTCAATTTTAGTGTTTTTTGTTTTATGTTGACCTGGTGTGTGTTAGTTATGGTAATAATGCTACCTATGGCGCTTAAACTAAATCAGCTGTCTAATAATATGGCTGAAAGTAAACATCAGATTATAGGGTCTTTCTCTGATAACATTACTAATATTTTTTCTTTGTTTTATTTTTCGAAACGGCGAGCGGAACATCGACGGGTTAATGAGTTGATGTCGGCTGATTTTGTTCCACGGCAAATTGAACTTTATCAGTATGATTTTAAATTTAATATAGTCGGCTCAGTACTGTATTGGTTCATGCTGATTGCTGTTTTTATCTTTATGATTTACCTACGTATTCATGGGGAGATTTCTACTGGCGATTTTTTATTTGTTATGCTCACGGCCATTACCATTTCTTTTGATTTATGGACGCTTATGAGTAGTCTTTGTACTTTTTTAAAAGAAATAGGAGATTTTAAATCCTCTTTTGGTATTTTGGCGATGCCTCATGATGAAGTAGATGCATTCCACGCAGAGGACTATCAGATAAATCAAGGTAAAATTGAGTTTAAACAACTTTCCTTTGCATACCGCGAGGGAGCTCCTTGGGTATTTAAAGATCTTAATTTATTCATCAAACCTGGAGAGAAGATTGGTTTGGTAGGGCATTCAGGTGCAGGAAAATCAACATTAATTTCTTTATTGCTGAAGAACTTCAGACCTACATCGGGGCAAATTTTGATTGATGATAAACCGATTTCGGAGATAACCTCCGATTCTTTGCGTCAACAAGTTGCGCTAATTCCTCAAGATATTATGCTCTTTCACCGCTCTATCGGTGAAAATATTGGTTATGCAAAAGAGAATGCAACGCAAGCCGAAATAAAAAAGGCCGCAGTCATGGCTAATATTGATGAGTTCATTGAATCATTACCTGAGAAATATGATACCTTAGTGGGTGAACGGGGAGTGAAGCTTTCAGGCGGGCAGCGTCAACGCATTGCAATTGCACGCGCATTTTTAAAAAATGCATCCATTGTTGTACTTGATGAGGCGACCTCAAGTTTAGATACTCTTTCAGAACAAGAAATCCAACAATCGATTAATGCTATGTTGGAACAAAACAATGCGACAGTGATCGCTATTGCTCATCGTCTCTCTACCATTCGTCATATGGATCGAATTGTGGTGATGGAGGGGGGCGTAATTATCGAAGATGGTACTTTTAACGAACTGATAAATAATAAAGAAAGCTACTTTAAAATGCTTTGGGATAGTCAAGTTAATGGGATGGTTTTATAAAATGAAAAAATGTTTGGTTTTTTTTATTGCTCTTCTTGCAATTAATTCTATGGTTTTTGCAAATAATAACTGCTTTATAGCTAAAGAGAACGGTGTCACGCTAAAGCAAGAAGGCCAATGTGCTCAGCGCCATGCACCTTGTTCAACTTTTAAAATTGCTATCAGTTTAATGGGGTTTGATAAGGGGATATTAACCGATAAAACTCATCCTGAATGGCCATTCCAACAAGGATACAATGATTGGCTAGATGTCTGGAAACAACCGCATAATCCAACTACTTGGATACAACACAGTTGCGTTTGGTATAGTCAGCTTATTACTCAAAAATTAGGAATGGAACAATTTAAGCATTATGTTCAAGTACTAAATTATGGGAATCAGGATGTTTCTGGTGATAAAGGCATGAACAATGGCTTAGTTCGCGCGTGGCTTTCAAGTTCATTACAAATTTCACCCCAGGAGCAAGTCGAGTTTTTATCTGGTTTAACTCAAGATAAGCTCCCGGTAAGCCACTTTTCGATGCAAATGACTCGTGATTTACTATTTATTGAGAATTTACCTGGAGGTTGGAAGCTGTACGGTAAAACAGGATCGGGCAATCCGTTTAAGAAAGATGGTTCACGAAATATGGACAAGCAGCTTGGATGGTTTGTTGGGTGGATAGAGCGTGATGCACATACTATCTTGTTTGCTCAATATATTGAAGGTGATGCTACACCTGATTATTCAACGGGAAAACGTGCGAAAGAAATTGCGAAGCAAAAATTAATTTCTTTGACTCAAGTAAAAAAAGTTTAGAGGTCCTAAATAAATTGTAGCCTGGTACCGAATAGTGAAAACGTAAATTTAAAACTATTGTTTTCGAGTTCTCCTATGGTGCATCCAGGCTGCCATAGAGTAAGCGAGGTTTTTTGTCGTTTACTCTGCTAACAATATATATCACTTCCACTTGGAGTACCGGCATGGAAACGATATCCATGATAAGTATAATAATCACCTTCAGGGACTGACGTTCCTTCAACAGTAGTATAAGTGTGTGCTTTCTCATCTATAATGAACACTTTTCCAAGTTTTAGTTTCCGTGATAATTACATTATCAGCTAAAGAGACCGTAGTGACCGTTAGCAATAAAACGGTTAATAACTTCTTCATTGGGACTCATTGATCCCTAGGATACATTCTTTTTGAAAAAACATACATGATTAATTGCAGACCATATTGAGCAAAATATAATTTTCTAGTTTTAGAGTATCAAATAAAAAGATATCCAGATCAGCTACTTAAGTGGTTTAGTCTTCCCTCTTCTGAGGGAAGAACCCCTTAAAAATGTCCATGCGTATTACTGGCACCATGTCCATGCGTATGACTAGTATCATGTCCATGTGTGTGACTAGTATTATGTCCATGAACTGTTCCGTTAGTGGAATGGCCATGTGAGTTGCTGCTTGAATATACCGTGCTGGTACCGTAATCAGAATAGGAAAACCCATTATAAACAGAAGATGGAGAGTAAAAACCATAACTACTGTACCCTGGAGTAGTACTTACTGTAGTATAAGAATCATTATTACACCCACATAAAAGCGGTAATACAAGCATGAGTCCAATTGCAAAAAGGGCAATGGGTAGTACTGGGGTGAAAATTAAAGCTGACGCGAGTAATGTTTTTGATACTACTGCAGTTGCTGCTATTGCAGCGGAGTTTAGAGAGACTATAGCTATAATTCCTGCGGTGGCTATGGCTGCAGCAGTTATTGCTGCCATACATTTGAGTAAAAAACTATAATTTGTATCCTCTTCCTGTTGTGTAGTCTTCTTGGTCATTTGTCACCTCATGTGTTGTACCAAATAAATTTGGATGAAATCAATTTCATTAAGCAATGTCGAAATTAAATTTTCGAACGCTTTAAGATTCTACTATAGGGAAGAGAAATGTCATCTTTATTTTTTTCTTATTAAAAAGAATAAGTTTTTATAAAGTTTTCTGAGTAAAAAATCAGTGAGTGAATTAATATATCTGGGTGGGGTTCAACCCAACCAGATATAGGGGATTTTTTTATTAAAAGTATCTCTATTCGTCATCCCAGCTTAAAGTACCGCCGGCTTGATATTCAATCACGCGAGTTTCAAAGAAGTTCTTTTCTTTTTTCAAGTCCATCATTTCACTCATCCAAGGGAATGGATTGGTAGCGCCGGGATATTGTTCGGGCAAGCCAATTTGGTTTAAACGACGGTTAGCAATAAAGTGCAAATATTCTTCAAACATTTCAGCGTTCATCCCTAGTATACCTTGGGGCATGGTGTCCTTGGCATATTGATATTCCAATGCAACACCTTCGTGAATTAGTTGAATCATTTCTTCTTTAAATTCAGGCGTCCACAAATGTGGGTTCTCAATTTTAATTTGGTTAATGACATCAATACCAAAATTCATATGCATGGACTCATCACGCAGAATGTATTGGAATTGTTCTGAAGTTCCAACCATTTTATTGCGACGACCCATGGAGAGAATTTGTGTAAATCCAACATAGAAAAAGATCCCTTCAAAGATGACATAGAAGGCAATTAAGTCGCGTAATAAACGCTGATCATTTGCTACAGTTCCTGTGTGGAATGTTTCGTCCCCCAAACTTTGAGTAAAGGGTAGTGCCCAGGCCGCTTTAGTCGCTACGGATGGAATTTCACGATACATATTAAAGACTTCTGCTTCATCCAGGCCTAAGCTCTCAATGACGTATTGATACGCATGAGTATGTAGTGCCTCTTCAAAGGCCTGACGTAACAAGTACTGTCTGCACTCCGGATTCGTAATATGTCTGTAAACAGCGAGTACTAGATTATTGGCAACTAATGAGTCTGCTGTTGAAAAAAATCCTAGGTTACGTTTAATAATTAAACGTTCCGCTTCGGTAAGCCCGTTAGGATCTTTCCAGAGCGCTACGTCAGCGCTCATATTAATTTCATTAGGCATCCAGTGGTTGGCACAAGCAGTTAAATACTTGTCCCATGCCCATTTATATTTAAAGGGAACGAGCTGATTTAGGTCTGCCCGGCAATTAATGATGCGTTTATCATCAACATGAATTCGCGCCGCCCCCATTTCGAGCGGTTCATATCCAGTGGCACCAGTATGAATTGTATCTTGTTGTTGTATTATGTTTTCTGACATTTAAATTCTCCTGGTTATTGGCACGCTTCACAGTCTGGATCGAGTATGGAACATACCTTAGGTTCCTCAGCTATTATTTTAACCGCATTGAGTGCACCATCAGTCACAGTAGATTTTTCCGCATTGGAGGCGCCTAAACTGCGTAAGTAATATGTGGTTTTTAGTCCACGTGTCCATGCATGCATGTAAAGTTGGTCCAATTTTTTACCTGATGGCTGAGCCATGTAGATATTCAATGATTGGGCTTGATCGATCCATTTTTGACGACGAGAAGCCGCATCAACTAACCAAAGGGGGTCAATTTCGAAAGAAGTCGCATAACGTTGTTTCAATTCAGCAGGAATACGGCTGATTGGTTGAACGCTACCATTAAAATATTTCAAATCATTGACCATCACCTCATCCCAAAGGTTCAAAGCTTTTAAATCAGCGACCAAATAGGGATTTATGACAGTGAACTCACCGGACAAATTAGATTTTACGTATAGATTTTGGTATGTGGGCTCAATGGATTGTGATACACCACAAATATTTGAAATAGTTGCTGTAGGTGCTATCGCCATCACATTGGAGTTACGCATTCCTTGAGTACGAACTTTGATGCGTAAGTTTTCCCAATCGAGACGTTGTGAACGATCTTGCTCTAAGTATTTATTGCGAGCTTGTTGCAATAGATTGATTGAGTCAATTGGCAATATACCTTTACTCCATAAGGAACCTTCGTAGCTAGAATAACTACCTCGCTCCTTTGCCAAATCACAAGATGCTTCGATTGCATAGTAGCTGATTAACTCCATAGATGAATCAGCAAAATCCACCGCTTCTTGAGAGGCATAATCAATTTTTAACTCGTATAATGCATCTTGGAAACCCATTAGCCCTAAACCAATAGGTCTGTGCTTCAAGTTGGAGTTACGTGCCTGAGGTACGGAATAATAATTAATATCGATCACGTTATCCAGCATACGAATTGCAGTTCTAACGGTACGTTTTAATTTCTCAGCATCCAATTTGCCTTTTTTGATGTGTGCGGGAAGATTAATACTACCCAGATTACAGACGGCAATTTCTTCTTCTGAAGTATTGAGTGTAATTTCAGTGCACAGGTTAGAACTATGAACTACACCAGCATGTTGTTGTGGTGAGCGCAAATTGCAAGGATCTTTAAAGGTCATCCAAGGATGGCCAGTTTCAAACAGCATGGACAACATCTTACGCCACAGTTTAACTGCAGATAGTGTTTTTGCATTTTTGATGAGACCTTGGCGTGCTTTTTCTTCGTACTCGCAATAGAGTGTTTCGAATGCTTTACCGTACTGATCATGTAAATTCGGTACTTCATCCGGTGAGAACAAAGTCCAATCCCCATTTTCACGTACACGTACCATGAACAAGTCTGGAATCCATAATGCAGTATTCATATCGTGTGTACGACGTCGATCATCCCCAGTATTTTTTCTTAATTCAAGAAACTCCTCTACGTCTTTATGCCAACATTCCAGGTAAGCGCAAACAGCACCTTTGCGTTTACCCCCTTGGTTTACTGCAACTGCAGTGGCATCAGCAACATTTAAGAAGGGAACTACACCTTGTGATTTTCCATTGGTACCTTTGATATGTGAACCCATCGCACGTACTGGTGTCCAGTCATTACCCAAACCGCCAGCATATTTTGAAAGCAGGGCATTATCTTTAATTGCACTGTAAATCCCATCTAAATGATCTGGAACAGTAGTCAAATAGCAACTGGATAACTGAGGTCTAATAGTACCTGAGTTGAACAGGGTAGGTGTTGATGACATATAATCAAATGAAGACAGTAATTGATAAAACTCAATGGCTTTTTCATTTTTATCTTGTTCACGTAAAGCTAGTCCCATAGCAACACGCATGAAGAATGCTTGAGGCAGCTCATAACGTATTCCTTGATCATGAATGAAATACCGATCATATAAGGTTTGCAAACTTAAATAACTAAACTGCATGTCCCGCTCAGGTAACAGCGCTTTGCCGAGTTTTTCCAAATCAAAGTCAGCCATTTTTACATCTAACATTCCTTGTTTGATGCCATGAGCGATATATACTTTGAAGTAATCAGGGTAGAGTTTGCTCATTTCATCAAAAGTTGCGTCTGCTTGAATATCTAATTTATTCAATGCTTCTATACGCAAACTGTCTAATAACAAGCGAGCGCTAACATAGGTATAGTTCGGCTCTTTTTCAACTAATGTACGTGCTGCCATGATCAGTGCTTTGTGCACGTCTGCAAATTTTGCATGATTGTAAAGATTGCGCATCGCATCTTTTAGAACAGGTTCTGCTTGAACATGCTCTAAATTACGGCATGCTTCATCAACAATCGTATTCATGCGATCGGTGTCTAATGGCTTTAATTCACCATCAGGCATAGTAATTAGTAATATTTTATTATCGCTAGCCTGTTGTTTTAATTCATTTTCACGGGCTTTACGGTGTTCTTCTCGATATAATACGTAAGCGCGAGCAACTTTATAGTGACCACTGCGCATGAGTGCTAATTCGACCTGGTCTTGAATGTCTTCAATATGAACAGCACCACCACTGGGTAAGCGGCGTTTGAACACTTGTGTTATTTGCCGGGTAAGTTCTTCAATCTGTTGGTGAATACGATCTGAGGTGGAAGCTGTACCGCCTTCATCAGCAATGAATGCCTTAGTAATTGCAACTTTAATTTTCGTATCATCATAATTTACTACTTTACCGTTGCGTTTAATAGTTTTTAATAAACCAGGGGCATTAGCGGTCAATTCCAGTTGACTGGTTTGCGGCACATCATTTACCGGATCAAGAATTGCGGACATTTTTCCTCCACGCATTTTTATTATTATTTTATTATTAACAGTCAGTTAAATTTATTAACGGTTAATTGGATTATAGCACAATATATTGGGTTTGATTTGAAGCTAAATAACAAGATAATGTGTTTTTGAGGAATGGTCAAGAGAATAATATGGGAGTATTTTGTGGATAAGTTGTGGGTTTATTCACACATAACTTGTTGGTTTGTGAATAAGGCAGGATATGTTTTTATGAAGTTCATTAACACGTCCCCCTTTTCACTTCATTCAGATTACTAATTAAAAGCATTTGCCTATCTTTTTTTCACGACAACCGCATCACTGACATTGGAAAATCCATGAACATTTAGCAGAAAGGAACCAATATGCGAATACAGTTGACTTGAGCTTCCTCCATCCAAATTGATTGCATCAATGCAGGATAAGGGTGGCGATCTGAGGAGGTGCGCAAGTTTATTGGTTGTCATTGCCGCATTGGTTGATACAAGAATAATTACTTTTCCATCAGCCGTAATTCCCAGAGCAGATCGGTCAGCAATACCGGGTTTTAAAGAGGGTATTTTCTGCTTAATTAATAGCCGAGGGCCGCTTTGAATAGCAAAATCAATGTCACTGTCCTGGTTAAAACGTTTAAGGCTTGAAATATAGGCTTTATTATTTTTTATGTAAAAAACTCCCCACCAACTAATACGTTTTAAAGGATTAATCACTTTTTTATTATTAATTCTTAGTCCAAGAGGATTAAACTCATGATCAAAAAAACCTCCATTAATACTTAATAGGGCTTTGCTGCGCTCAGCAAATTGATCGGCAGAGGCGTTTTTTAGAGATAATCTTTTTGCACTGATCAGCGCCAGTTTATTTTTATTGAGGTCGATACGGAAAGTATAAATATGCGCCCAGGGGGAAAGTATTCCTCCGGCAAGATCTTGATATTCAATACCAGGGCTTAATGTTCGCCAATAACCCTCAGCATAAGAATGGAGGGGGGCAAATATGAAGTAAAAAACAAATAATAAATGGAACAAATATGATTTGTTTGCAGGATAAACATTGGTTTGTGAAGACATGTTATTGTATCCTTATGTACATCATTCAACACCACGGAATCTCTTATGCAAATTAAAACGCAACATAACAATAGTGAAGTACATAAGTCAACAATAGATTTAACTCGTTTGATGAATGATGTGCTTGAGCTTGCAAGAAAAGAAGGTGCCACCGATGCGATGGTCGCAGTGAATAATGACAAAGGCTTCTCAGTTGATGTGCGCATGGGAGAAGTTGAAACCGTTGCATTTAGTGAAGATAAAGGGGTGGGGTTGACTGTATATATAGGTCAACGCAAAGGTGGGGCAAGTAGTACAGATACGTCGCCTGCTGCTTTGGAGGCGATGGTTAAAGCGGCCTGTGATATCGCAAGAGTAAGCGCAGAAGATCCATGCTTCGGATTGGCAGATAAAGAGTTAATGACCAAAAATCATCCCGAGCTTGATTTGTTTCATCCTTGGGATGTGAGTCCGCAACAAGCAATTGATATGGCTTTAAAGTGTGAACATTATGCTTTATCGCTGGATAAGCGAATAGCTAATTCAGATGGGGTGAATGTATCTTCTTATGAATCGCACCATGGTTTTGCTAATACATCGGGTGGATCCGGATTTATTCACAGTACACGCCACAGTTTAAGTTGCTCTTTAATCGCGAAGGATGGCGAGGAGATGCAACGCGACTACGACTACACTACTGTCCGTAATCCAAAGGATTTGATTGATTTCCATGTAATTGCTAAGAATGCTGTAGATCGCGCTGTAAATCGTTTAGGGGCGCAACAGATTACAACACAAGCCATTCCAGTTATTTTTTCATCCCGAATTTCCAGTGGCTTATTCTCAACATTTATCAATGCAATTAGTGGTTCAAATCTTTACAGAAAGAATACTTTTTTGTTGGATTCCATAGGAGAACAAATTTTTCCTGAGTTTATTCGTATTTATGAACAGCCTCATTTGAAAGGTGCGTTAGGAAGTTCAGCATTTGACAGCGAAGGGGTCCCAACGCGTCCTAATCTAATTGTTGAAAAAGGTCGTGTGATGCAATATGTCTTAGGCAGTTATTCTGCGCGTAGAATGGGATTAAAAACAACTGGAAATGCCGATGGAGTCCATAATTTAACAATTGATCCTACGGCAGGTGATCTTGCTGACTTATTAAAAATAATGGGGACCGGATTATTGGTCACTGAATTGATGGGCCAAGGAATAAATATTGTTACAGGTGATTATTCTCGGGGGGCCGGTGGCTATTGGGTGGAGGATGGCGTAATTCAATATCCAGTTGATGAAATTACGATTGCTGGTAATTTAAAAGATATATTTAAATCCATTCTTGCGGTAGGTAATGATATTAATCCAAATATCGCGACACGATGTGGCTCAGTTCTCATTGAAAAAATGATGGTTGCTGGCAAGTAAAAAAATAAGAGTCCCTGCATCGTTGCAGGGATTACTTTAAGGCTAAATCTATTGATACCAGAAATCCCGGCTGCAGAATAAAGTCCACATTCAAAACTTACCATAAGATGGGAAAATGACGAATAAAAATTCAAGTAAATATTACGTATTTTTCGATTTTTTAGATAATATTCAAAGAACATACTATCTCTAATTTTTTCAGCGCACTTGCTTTGTTGATTCTTTATTCTACGCTTTAGATAAGAAGACTGAATTGGAGTCCGCATGCGCAGGGTGATTTTAGCAGCATTGCTGGTAATGAATACTGCATTTGCAGATGAAATTGTTGGTTTCGCTGCATATCAAAATGGAGATTATAGTACTGCTTACCCTTATTTAATGCAATCCGCTCGAGAGGGAAATGTTGAGGCAATGTATTTACTTGGCCGAATGTTCCAATACGGAGAAGGTGTTGCTAAAAATTATACACAAGCATTAAATTGGTATCAAAAATCAGCCGAAAAAAATAATCCCTTAGCCCAACTCAGTTTGGGTTTTATGTATGATTTAGGGCAAGGAGTAAAACAGAACTTTTCTGAAGCGTTTAAGTGGTACATGAAATCAGCAAATCAAGGTAATGCAATTGCTCAAAGAAATATTGGACTAATGTATGTATCTGGTGATGGTGTTCCTGCTAATAAAAAAACTGCATTTGAATGGTTTGAAAAATCTGCAAAACAAGGATACAGCAAGGCACAAGTGAATCTCGCATACGATTACATTATGGGAGAAGGTACAAAAAAAGATGTTAATAAGGCATTTTACTGGTATCAGCAGGCAGCCAATCAAGGCGATGTGAGGGCTGAATACAGTTTGGGTCTATTATATACCGGGCAGCAAGAAGGTGTTGCTCAAGATGATAAATTGGCATTTTATTGGTTTTCTCAAGCAGCAAATCAAGGTCATGTAAAAGCACAAACCTATTTGGCTTATTATTACCTTAAAGGATATGGAGTGGAGGCAAACCCAGAAAAAGCAGCTTATTGGTATCAGGCAGCTGCTCAAAGCGGTCAATCTGAAGCGCAAGCTGAAATAGGTCAATTACTTCTTACAGGCACCGGTATCCCTCGAGATTATCAACAGGCGGTGTACTGGTTTACAAAATCTGCAGTTCAAGGGAACCCGGTTGGCCAGTCCAAATTGGGTTATATGTATCTTGCCGGGTTGGGGGTAGATAAAGATTGGATCAAAGCATATGCTTTGTTTAAGATTGCTGCGAAAAATAAAAATGAAGAAGCAATTCGAGAACTTAAGCTACTAAAAAATAAGCTTTCTGAATCGGATATTAAAGCAGGTAATGAGTTAGCTGACGAAATACTTCATCAGAACACCATTCAACCGACTAAAAAAGAAGAGTAACTCGTAGATGCTTTAAATTAAAAAACATTAAAGCTTTCTCTGAGGATGTTGACTGATATTTTTCCATTTTTATCACGACTCCGTTTCAATAAAGTATATACAGTTAGATTGAGGTTTTCGCTCGTTGCTGAAGCAACGCTGAGAAAATAACTACTCTCTAAGGTAATTTGATCATTCGCTATATTTAGTTTTTTGAGTATCTCAGAAATTTTGCTCAGATCTTTTATACCGTTTTCTTTTCTCGCTTTAATTAATTCATTAAGTTGAGTTTCCTTGGTTGTACTACTGAGCGATTTGAGGACTTTTATGGGAGCCGTATTAATATTGATGGGTGTGGATTCAGGCAATGCAGTAATTAAAGGTTCCAGAGTTGAATAAAGCGATGCGTTCACATCTTTGACTAAACGTAGTTCTGATTTGCTACTCATGAGTTGGTGACTTGGATAATAGGGCGGTTTCTGACTCATATAATAAGATAGGTAGTTATCCTTACCGCGTGCGAGATCATAAGAAGAAAGCCAATCTGTAATTGCAAGGGTTAACTTAACCTTCTCCGCTTCCGCATCTTGCGGTACGGCTGCATTCATGAGATTTACAAATCCTAGCATTGATTTTCTGTTTTCCAAATTATTAATATTATATTGAGATTGTAAATCGTAAAGGGCACCTTTTAGAGTGACTGTGCTGTCAATATGTTCCATAGTAGGTGGGAAGAAACTTACCACTCCTTGAGCATTTGCTTTGGTAAAATTATTTTTTTTATTACTTAACTCTCCAAGTGCCCAGAAAGCAACTGCTTGTGAAGCAAGATAGACTCTATCGTGAATAATGATAAGACGAGTACGATAAATATCTAATTGAACCTTAGTACTCATAGCAGTGGCTACAATTGCTACCAAGGTCATAATGAAAAGCGCGGTGAGTAAGGCGCTTCCTTTTAAGGTTTTAACTTGAAGCATAAAGTGCACCCGGTAATATAAAAAGTAAATTTATTTCCCCCTGATCCCGAAAAGTCAAATTAACTTGCACTGCTTTAGGAAAAGGCTCTTTACGCTGATTTAAGCTTACTGCTTGTTCTCTCCATTCAGGAAGTATTTGTACATCTTGATTTAAGTAACCAAAATGACAATTAATGAGATGTTTTAATAAGAGTTTATCTTCATAAATTTTCTGATCAATTATATCAAGACTATTCCAAGTTCTACGAATCAGTGTTCCTTGCTGACAGAGATAAGCCACTCGCTTTAAAGTACTGCGTTTTTCAAGGCTGCCAGGATTTACATTACCGTCACGTGTGAATTCAAGATAATTTTTTTGCCCTATTAATGCGGGTAATAATCGCATCTCATTACTACGAATAGGACGTTCTACAGCTTGGAGGGTATCCTGTTGAATGAGACTTAATGCAAGTTGTAACTCGTTGAGGCGTTCACTTTGGGCATTCACTCGAGAACGTATAGTGAATGCGTTATATAATACGGATGAAGTGATTGTTGCAAGAATGGCGAATACCGCAAGCGCAATTAAAATTTCAATCAGAGTAAAACCATTAATTTTTTTGGAGGTTATGTTTTTTTTCATGGTACAAACCTAAATGCTTGCAGTTCCTCTCTAAATGGACCTGATTTTTCCGTACTGACTGAAATAACTATTTTTTGAATATTTCTTAGAGGTGTAGAACTAACTTTTGCTCTCCAGTACCAATGTTCATTCAACATGGTGGTATCTTGGGTTGTTTCTTGACTTTGATTGAGCTGTAATAAATTAAGCTGAATCATGGTCACCCCTTGCATAGCAACCCAATGACTTACTGATTTCTCCTTTACCCGGCGTGTGGTTTCGACATTTTGGGATATTGCTTTAAGTAAAGCGGTTAAGGCAATAGCGATTATAGAAAGTGCTAATAATACCTCAATGAGCGTAAATCCTGATTTGTGATGATAGGTACTCATTTAGTATGTACCACATTGAGAGTTAAATCCCCATTTCGTTTACCAATAAGCATAGCTAAATTATTGTCCTTTTTGCTGCCAAAATTTAATGTAAAAGGAGTAAGATCCCCCGAGGCAAAAATAATAATGGAAGGGGTTCCTACCGGGGTTGAATTAAGTGTTTTCAAAGTAATATGGGTGTCGTTGGGAAAGTAAGTCATTTTAAACACTCCTTTATCGGAAATTGGCTTCCATTGAGCGTTATTGTGTAATTGAAGTATTTGATAACCTGTATTATCAATACGTAGACCCAGCGTGCTGGTTTCTAAAATAGCCTTTTGCTGGGCCAAACGAAGGGTGTTCACGAGTTGTTCGGCTGAAAACAAGAGACGTCGACTTTCACCAAAGTCACCAAACGCAATTAAGGCAAAACCGAAGGTAATGCCTATAATCACCAAAACAATCAAGATTTCAATCAAAGTAAAACCATGATTCAATTTCCTGGAAACTGCAGAGGGGAAATATTTTGATGAAACCCCTTGTACGTGAGTGTACCTAGCGGTTCCATGCACTGTATCCTTTCCTACTTCACTCTCTATAGCAGTGTCCCAAAAATATTTATTGCTTTGGTTCATCCCAATTACCAATCTCGGCATTTATACCTGTACCTCCAGGTTGTCCTTCTGCACCATAGGTGAATATATCGACATCGCCATGTTGTCCAGGATTTAAATAAAGATAATCTCTTCCCCATGGATCTTTAGGAAGTGACTTAAGATATTGTTTCCAATTATTGGGTACCGGGTTAGAGGAGGGTTTTTCAACAAGGGCCAGCAAACCTTGATCGGTGGTAGGATAATTACCGTTATCCAATTTATATAAATCCAAAGCATTCTGTATGGCAAGCACATCTTGTTTGGCTTTGACTCTTCTTGCCTCATCAGGGCGTCCCATAATTTTAGGTACGACTATAGATGCGAGAATACCTAATATTACAACCACTACCATAATTTCAATTAATGAGAATCCTTTTTGTCTATTCATTTTTACTCCGACTTAAACGTAGATTGGATGAATCAAGCGTATCATTTGATGCCTCACCCGACTACAAGTATTAAAATTTAAGTAATCAACTGCTCCATTGAAAAAATAGGTAATAAGGTAGCTAAAACAATAAATAAAACGATTGCACCCATCAAAAGAATCACCATTGGTTCCAATAACGTTAATGACGTATCAATCAACCGTTTGACTTCATTATCAAGATGAACAGCTGCGCGCTCCATCATATTTGACAATTGGCCACTTTTCTCACCGCTAGCAATTAAATGGATTGCCATGGGACTAATGTAACTCGTTTCTTTTAATGCTTCGTTAATACCACATCCTTCTCTAACTTTTACAGCAGCAGTATCAAAAGCTTGTCGCATAACCACATTGGTCACTAGACTTGCTGCAACACGCATGGTTTCTAAAACACTCACTCCTGCAGCGAAAAGTATACCAAAAGTATGTATATAACGCGAAACATTAACTGTTTTTACTAAATAAGACACTATAGGCAGCCTCAACAATAGACGATGCCAAGCTGTTTTAATTTTTTCATTAGCGAGACTTTTTTTAAAGGCAATGAATATAAAAATAAGAGCAATCAAAGTGTAAAGGCCATAATCTCTAATAAAGTGACTTATATTAATTAATAATACGGTCATTTCAGGAAGGGTTTGTCCACCGCTTGTGAACACTTCAATGATTTTGGGTACTACAAAACTGAGTAAAAAACAAATAATAGCAATGGAAACGAGTATCATAATAAGCGGATAAATCAATGCTTGCTGTACTTTTTGCTTCGTTTGTTGTTGATTTTCAGTATAGTCTGCTAGTTTTTCTAAAACTACATCAAGGTGTCCGGTTTGTTCACCGGAACCAACAGTTGAACGATATAACTCCGGAAAGGCATGGGGAAATTGGGTCATTGCCTGTGCTAATCCATAACCTTCAAGCACTTTGGCTCGCACTCCTATAATTAGTTCCCTAACTTTATCTTTTTCTGTTTGCTCACTCACTCCACGCAATGATTCCTCAACGGGGATACCGGCAGCTAGCAATGTTGCCAATTGACGGGTAAACAGAGCGAGATCGGCTGCAGAAATTTTGCTTTTAGTTTGAGTACCTGAGCGTTGCTGAGTCAATACCCGAATTTGAGTAGGAATTAATCCTTGATCACGAAGCAATTGGCGTGCATGACGCTCAGAATCTGCTTCGAGCACTCCTTTTGCCGTGTTGCCATTTTTTTGAAGCGCCTGATATTGGTAAGCACCCATACTTTTTTATGGTTTATGTTAAAACATAGAGTTTAATCTATTGGGTTTAATAAGTCACTTAAGGTACACTATACAACCAGACTATCCTGGAGAGTAATAATGAGCAAAAATACAGTACTAGAGGCAATTAAGGAACATGATGCCAAATTAATAGACCTGCGATTTACCGATATACGGGGTAAAGAACAGCATATAACAATGCCGATTTCAGCAGTTGATAATGACTTTGTTGAGAACGGAAAAATGATTGATGGATCTTCATTCAAAGGTTGGCAGAAAATTCACCAATCCGACTTGGCTTTAATGCCCGATTTGCAAACAATCAAACCTGATCCGTTCTTCCAAGACAACACCTTATTTATTCGATGCAATGTAGTTGATCCAAAAACAATGATGGGATATGAACGTTGTCCTCGATCATTAGCTTTACGTGCCGAAGCTTATTTGCAATCCACTGGTATTGCTGATACAGCTCTTTTTGGACCCGAACCCGAATTTTTTGTTTTTGACAGTGTACAATGGGAAACAACCATTGGCGGCTCTTTTTATAAAATCGACTCAGAAGAAGCCCAATGGTATTCAGGAAAAGAGTTAGAGGGGGGTAATATAGGACATCGCCCAGCGATAAAAGGCGGTTATTTTCCAGTTCCACCCGTAGATTCTTCACATGATCTGCGTTCTGCAATGAGTTTGACTCTTGAATCATTAGGAATTGTTGTTGAAGCGCATCATCATGAGGTAGCTACAGCGAACCAATGTGAAATTGCTACCCGATTTAATACCTTAACCAAGAAAGCCGATGAATTACAGATTTTAAAATATGTAGTTCACAACGTAGCACACAATTACGGGAAAACGGCTACATTTATGCCCAAGCCTTTAGTTGGTGATAATGGTAGTGGTATGCATTGCCACCAATCATTAGTGAAAGATGGGGTGAACCTGTTTTCTGGTGATCAATACGGTGGTCTTTCAGAAACAGCACTTTATTATATAGGTGGAATAATCAAGCATGCTCGGGCTTTGAACGCGTTTACTAACCCATCAACCAACAGTTACAAACGCTTAGTTCCTGGTTTTGAAGCTCCAGTTCTGTTGGCATATTCAGCAAGAAACCGCTCTGCAGCGATTCGTATCCCTCATGTGAATAATCCTAAAGCCCGTCGTATTGAAGTACGCTTTCCTGATCCTACAGCAAATCCATATCTTGCATTCGCTGCTATGATGATGGCAGGATTGGATGGTATCCAAAGAAAAATTCATCCCGGTCAAGCTATGGATAAAGATCTCTATGATTTACCTCCAGAAGAACTTGTGGACGTACCTACAGTTTGTGCTTCTTTGGAACAAGCTATGGAAAATCTCCAGATGGATCACGATTTCTTATTACAGGGTGATGTATTTACTCAGGATTTCATTAATAATTACATCCGTATGAAGGAAGAAGAAATAAGCAAAATAAGAAGTCTGACGCATCCATATGAGTTTGAGTTATATTACAGTCTCTAGGAATAATGGTGATGAGCAAATTTTTTGTTTCTTTCGCATTGATAATGTTAATTTGCGCATCTTATGCTGCGCAAATTTACAGATGGACTGATAGTCAAGGCAATGTTCATTTCAGTGATACTCCTCATGAGGGAGCTGAAATTGTGACTATTCCTGATTCACAAAGTTTTTCATCACCAACACCTTCAACTTCTCAAACTCCAGGACAAGAACCACAACCAGAAGAGAACTCCGATACCGTCAAGCTAAAGCATTCTTATACCGAAATCGCTATTGCTGAACCTGCACCTGGTGCAACGATTCGTAATAATCAAGGTTTTGTTATGGTGACCGCGCAAATAGAGCCTGATTTGCTTCCTGGGGATAAAATACAACTGCTTTACGATAATGTTGCTCTGGGAGAACCGCAAACTAATCTTGTCTTTGAAATAAAAGGGATGTATAGGGGCTCTCATACTTTGGCAGTGCAAGTTATCGATGCTGAGGGAAATGTGCTTGATAAAAGTGAGCCTATAACAATTTATGTCTTTAGGCCACGGGTAGGTATGGTTCCTGGTACGGCACCACGTTAAGTTTCTACGGATTGATTATGCTAATTTTATTATCACCAGCTAAAAAATTATTAACTAGTTACACCCCATATTCCGGTATAACATCGAATCCTATGTTTGTTGATAAAACCAATACTCTAGTCGGATTGATGAAGTCTAAATCGATTGCGGAGATCGCTTCTTTGATGGATTTGTCCAAGGATTTGGCCGAATTAAATTATAAACGTTACCACGATTATTCTGTGAATAAGGTCTCCCCATATGCATATCCTGCATTATTTTTATTTCAAGGCGATGTGTACCAAGGTTTAAAAGCAGAAAGCTGGGATCAACCAACGATTGACTATTCACAAAATCATTTACGAATCTTGTCTGGACTTTATGGAATGTTAAGACCATTGGATAACATCCAACCATACCGGCTTGAAATGGGAGTTCATTTGCAGAATCCTGCAGGAAAAAATTTATATGAATTTTGGCAAAAAACTGTTACCCAAGCCTTAAATCAAGAATTAGCAGCTCAGAAAAATCCAGTATTAATAAATTTAGCTTCAAATGAATATGTAAAAGCCGTCGATTCAAAAGAATTAAATTATCCACTGATAACTATCAATTTTTATGAAAAAAAGAATGATCAGCTGAAAATGATTGGTATTCACGCAAAAAAAGCACGCGGAACAATAGCTAGGTTTCTCGTTCAAAATCAATTAGATGATCTGGAGCAGCTTAAACAATTTAATGAGTTGGGTTATAAGTTTCATGAATCAACTTCAGCAGCTAATCATTTAGATTTTGTAAGAGAAGCTCATTAATATAACATCTGTGGCCTGGGTGGGACGAAGTGGAGCCTGGGTTTATATATGAAACTTATCTTCCCGGGTTCTACTGCGTCCCCCCAGGCTAGAAATCTAATTTAATTATGTGGAATTTATCCAGCCGAGCACATCGTTTAAATCAATTTCCTGATGAAAAGGTGCGGTGCTATGTTAAAAGAGATGATGAATTAGGCTGTGGAATTAGTGGATCAAAGTTACGCAAATATGCCAGCCTTTTCCCTTTTTTAGTAGAGCAAGGTATTCAACACCTGATTATTATCGCCGGACCTCAATCCAATAATTTACTTGCTGCTCTACAATTAGCCCGAGAATTCAGGTTGAAAGTCACTGCTTTTTTGATTCAACCTTGGAAATTGGAGCTTCAAGGAAATTATAAATTAAGTCGACTATTTCTTGAGGAACAGGAAATTGTCTGGATTTCTCGGGATGAGTGGCCCAAAGTTAATGAACTGGCCACTGGTTATTTACAGGACTTAAATGAGCCAGGATTTGTCGTGCAAGAAGGAGCAAGTGTTCCACAAGCTATGCGCGGTGCGTTAACTCTTGCTGATGATATTTTTATAAATGAGCACACTTTGGGTGTTAGATTTCAACATATTTTTATTGACGCAGGAACAGGTTTTTCTGCTGCAGCACTCATTTACGGACTGGATCAATTAAATCATCCGGCAATGATTCATGTATTGCTTCTAGCCGATGACGAGGAAACATTTCGATGTAAATTACAACAATGGCTTGGAGTAATTCCCTCAAATTTTCGTTGCTTTTATCCAACTACGGCTAAAGCCTTTGGCTCGGTGAATCAAACAATTAAGAAGGAAGTAAAGCGTTTGGCACGAGAAGAAGGGATCTTGGCCGATCCTATTTATTCTGCCAAACTATTTTTTGAGGCTAGGAACTATATTAAAACCGAAGACTTGGAAGGAGATGTATTAATTATTCATTCTGGCGGTACTTTAACAATGCCTGGTTTTGATTATAAATAAATCGTAACATTTAATTTCATTTTCCCCTTGAAATTAACGACTGAAACCCAATATGACAATAATCATTAGAAAATGTATCTGTCATAGGAGTGTAGGTAAATGTCGAGTAAGCAACAAACCATGGGCTTTCAAACAGAAGTAAAGCAAATGTTGCATTTGGTAGTGCATTCGCTTTATAGCAACAAGGAAATATTTTTACGCGAGTTAATATCTAATGCTTCAGATGCATTAGATAAATTAAGATTTTTGGCTTTATCAAACGGTTCGCTTTATGAAAGCGATTCTGATTTAAAAATTACTATCGATGTTAATGAAAAACTAAAAACTATAACAATTAAAGATAATGGTATTGGTTTGAGTTGGGATGAGGCGGTAGAAAATTTAGGTACAATCGCGAAATCGGGTACTAAAGAATTCATGAGCCATTTAACTGGAGAAAGTGCAAAAGACTCTCAGTTAATCGGACAATTTGGTGTGGGTTTTTATTCAGCATTTATTGTTGCTGATAAAGTAACTGTTAAAAGTCGACGTGCAGGTTTGAAACCTGAAGAGGGGATTGTTTGGGAATCTAATGGAGAAGGAGAGTTTACCATTGATTCTGAAAAGAAAGTAACTCGCGGTACAGAAATTAGGTTACATATTAAAGAGGATAATGACGAGTTCCTGAGCAATTGGCGTTTACGCAGCATTATTAGCAAATACTCAGATCATATTTGCTGGCCCATCGTTATGAAAAAAATATCTGAAGAGGATAAAGAGTCCACCGAATACGAAACGGTTAATAAAGCAACTGCTTTATGGACAATGCAAAAAGCAGATATTACTGATGAAGAGTACAAATTACTCTATAAACATATTTCTCACGATTACCAAGATCCATTGACTTGGTCACATAACCATGTTGAAGGAAAGAATGATTATATTTCCTTGCTTTATATCCCAGCACATGCACCGTTTGATTTATGGCAGCAAGAAACGAAGCATGGTTTAAAACTTTATGTGAAACGCGTTTTCATTATGGATGATGCTACTCAATTTTTACCTCGTTACTTACGCTTTGTAAAAGGTATTGTTGATGCAAGTGACTTACCGCTTAACGTGTCACGAGAAATTTTACAGGACAACAAGCAAGTAGAGAGCATCCGTTCTGCATGTACAAAGCGTGTCTTATCCATGCTTGAAAAAATGAGCACTCAAGATAAAGAAACCTATCAAAAATTTTGGAATGAATTTGGGTTGGTGTTAAAAGAAGGTCCAATTGAAGACTTTACCAATAAAGAAAACATTGCTAAATTGCTGCGCTTTGCAACCACTGCAACTCCCTCTGAAAAGCAAGAAGCAACCTTGGATGAGTACATTAGTCGCATGAAAGAAGGACAGGATAAGATTTATTATATCACTGCATCCAGTTACAATGCGGCCAAAAATAGTCCTCATTTAGAAATTTTTAAGAAGAAAGGAATTGAAGTACTACTTCTTAGCGACAAAGTCGATGAATGGTTAGCTGGTTATCTGAGTGAGTATGCGGGGAAGAAACTCCAATCTATTTCCAAGGGCAAAGTGGAGTTAGGTGATGAGTCTCCTGAACAAATTAAAGAACAGGAAAAAACACTGGAACCGCTGTTAAACCATATTAAGAAAGTTTTGGATTCACGAGTTAAGGATGTTCTCATAACCAATAGACTTACCGATTCTCCTGCCTGTGTTGTTGCCGATGAACAAGATATGGGATTAGAGATGCAACGTATTTTGCAAGCTGCTGGTCAACAGGTTCCAATGAGCAAACCCGTATTTGAAATCAACCCTGAGCATCAAATTATCAAGCGCTTACATGATGTCCAAGACGATGATTTATTTGAATTATGGGTGACCATGTTGTTTGAACAGGCTGTTTTAGCTGAAGGTGGTCAGTTAGATAATCCTGCGGATTTTGTAAATCGAGTGAACAAATTATTAGTTTCTGCAGTTTAATAGGATTTTGCTTTTTTGTAGTGTTATAACCTCTATCCACAGTTTTAGTGTGATAGAGGTTATACAAGTAACGGAACAGGACGCTTAATAATAGAAATTATTTATGAGTAGAAGTGTATCCCGTAAAATTATCTATTTCTGGTGCTGTTGGTTTGTAGTTATCATGATTTATAGGGGGAAGAGATGGTTCGCTAAGGAATATTTGGCGGCTTGGGTAGATGACTTCTACTTTTCTTGCGCATTCTAATTTTAATTCAGCTTTTCCATAAATGTCTACGTAATCAGCAGTTGCCTTAAGAATCTCTTTGTCAGCTTTACTGATTTTAGTTTTAACCTCCGGAATTTTCTTTGCTTCTAAATCATGTATCTCACTATTTTGCATTATAATTTTTGCGCAATTAAGTTCAATTGTACTTTTATTGTTATCTAATTTATTTTGATCAATACTTGCATTGATTGCATAGACTAAGGCTACAATGAAGATACTCAGTGTAATAACAGCAAGTAATGCAGCAGGGGCAAAAACTAAAGAGGTAAGTGCGATTAATCCTCCCTCAATAGCTAATCCAGTTCCGGTTGCTCCACCTGTAAAAAGAAGAGAAAAAAGTCCTGCTTTTGCAAGGGTATTTCTAGTGTTACGTGAGTTTTCAATCGAAATTTCTAGTCGTTTATTCTCTTCCTCTAAAGCTGAATTTGCGGATGCCAACTCTGGATTTGATTTTTTAAATTGTTCGATCTTTTTTTCATGTTCGTCCAATTTTTTTACTAGTTGACTCTTAGAGCGCTGAGCTTCATCCATGATGCCTTTTTTAACGTACTCTATTTCTTTAGTTTCAAGATAGTCTTTCATGAATCGAATTATCTGTTTTAGCGCTTGATTTTCTGGATAATTTAGTTTGATTACGCGGTCTATTAGGTTTTCAAGCATGTTTAGATAAATTTGATAACTGATCTGCTTGGCTTTTCGCAGTAATTGTTCGTTTAGTTGGATTAATTTTTTATGTTCCAACTCAATTGCTGCATTCACTGCACTACGGTTTTCTTGTGAAAGTTGTAATAAATTGGGATCGTTATATAAACGAGCCTGATTTCTATAATCGCGTTCAAGAGCACGTTCCTTTCTTTGATTCTCTTTTAAGGGCAATTTTAATAGTTTTTCCTCTATTAATTTTTGGTGTCTTATCATTCCCTCACAAGCTAATTTTTTGTTTCTCAAATCAATTTCATGGGAATTGAGAGTTTGATGCAGTTCTTTTTTTTGAAGTTCAAGTTGAGATGTTGGATGTCCATGTTGTGTTGCATTTAAATGACTAGGAGATGTATGAACTTCTGGACTTATGGGCGTATGGGTAGTTGCGGCGTGTTGTTTTGTTGAAGGATGTGTATGCTCCGTTGAATCATGCTGTGCCGTTGTTTTAGGATGGGTATGATTATGTGGGGATGTTTCCGTTTCTGAATGGGAGTGATGATGTGTTATATCCTCTGAGTGCGGGAGGGGTATAGTAATTTGTTCATCAACCCGTTGTAAAAGAACCTGGATATGCTTAATTTGTTCTTGGTGGTGTTCTATCTCTTGCTTATTTTTTCTTATTTGTTCATTAACTTCTTGTAATTGACCTTTTAAATGTTTTTCTTCGCGCCAATCCTCCATTTCTTTTTGATGGTCAGCTTCGTTCTCCTTAAAATCCTGTTCTTGCTGCTTCTTACATGCTTTCAAAATTATTTTAGAAGAGGATGTCTGTTTATCCTGAGAAAGCATTTCAACGAGTTGCATAGCAACCGCATCAGTTACAGCTGTAACTGGCAATGGGAGAATACAAGGATTGCGCAGTGCAGAATAGTCTGAAGTATGAGCGTAAATGTAGTCAGACGTGCATCGTTCAACCAAGTCTTGGATATTTAATTTTGCTAGAGACATCTTATTTAATCCTTAATTAAAGATTTGCTCCATTCTATACGAGTTCATTAAATAGTCAACACGTGTTAATTTTAATTAGCCAATCCTGGAAATGTATTTATACCTCCAGGATTAATGAGTATTTAGATAGGGGGGGTTAAGCATATGGAAGCACCAGTACAGTGGTTCCTACATCAATAAAATTCTCGTTAAGCCATTTGGCTGCCCCAGGTAGGACACGAATACAGCCATGACTGCTATTAGATTTAGGAACTTCATAAGCAGCGTGAATCGCATAGCCATCATGGAAATGCATACAATACGGCATTTTAGCACCACCAACTACATGACCATCACGGGCAATGGGATATTCATTGGATTTGCAGTCAGCCCCTTTTTTATTGAACACATGATAGATACCAGTAACAGTGCGACATGTTTCATGAATATCGTCACAATAGTCCATTCCACCCGAAGCACTACCTGTCATGACCCTGTTCCCCTGGGCATCATAAGCAGCCCATGCATAGGCCTTAGGATCAAAAATAAAGAGTTTCTTGCCATGGACATCTTGTTTCATGGGAAAAACATTACGGCCTCTTGTATCATCTTGATAAGGAGTTGTGTAGTGTAATTGACCTGCATCATCTGCAATCACATCAGGTTTGTCAGTCACGCACGAGGTAAGAAAAAGGCCTAGTAAGGGCGTGAGATACATTATTTTTTTCATCAGGTAATAATCCTTAAAAACAATGAAACGTTTACTGTAAAAAAAGGGCTCGAATATCGAGCCCTTTTGAGAGACATAAGTAAATTGTGATTTAAATAGATTATTCGTCAGTTAAACGAAAATATTTAGTTCCAAAATATCTTTGAAGTTTCTTTCTGATTGTGCCGCGGCTAATGCCTAGCATCTTAGCAGCTTGCAGTTGATTGCCACGACGTTTTTCCATTACTGCTTGCAGTAGCGGAGGCTCAACTTCAGATAATATCATATCGTAAAGATCGTCAATGTTTTTGCTTTTGTTTTCAGCGAGAAAACGAGAGACTAGATTATAGACTAAATCTTGGAGACCTTGGTCTTGTTTAGTTATGCTTGAAGTAGCTTCAGGTGTTTCAATGACAGTCATCTTAACTTCCTTATTATTAATTAAATCACACATTCCAATTGCTAACATTCAAAATGAAAGCAAAATTAATTGTACATGAAGCATAATTGATATTCTATATTTTTAAGAGAAAACTATGCATTTTTTTCGAGCAATTCATTCACCACAAGATCAAATAATGTGCGATCGGATTTTTCTGAAGACAATGAATTTTTTACTTTATTTAAATTGGAAATCATTTTCGTCGGTTGGCTTGGGTCCTTATAAAAATCATCTACATAACGGCTTAATTCATGAGCGTTACAATCATATTGCAAAAACTCAGGAACGATCATTCTGTTTGCTAAAAGATTACACAAGCCAAAAAATTTAACTTTAATAAATCTCATCGCTAACACATAAGAAAGAAAGGAAGACTTATAAATAATACACATGGGTTTTTCTAATAAAGCACATTCAAGAGAGGCAGTCCCTGAGGCAACAATAATAAAATTTGCAGCAGCCATGCAGTTTAGCGCTCGGCCTTGTACAAAGCTAACAGGTATATTCACATTCGAAAAATAGTGTTTAATTTTCTCTGGGTTAATGGTATCTGCAATAGGAATTACAAAATGCAAATTGGGGTAACGCTGATGCAAAATTAGTGCAGTATCACGTAGGACAGGCATATGATATTTAATTTCATTTGCTCGACTACCTGGTAGAAGGGCGAAAATGTTTGCTTCTTGGGGAAGTCCTAATGCGGTACGCTGTAATTGGCATTCGTCCACAGAGGCTATTTTCTCCACTAGCGGATGACCAACAAAGTTTACTGGAACTTGAGCCTTTTCATATAAAATTTTTTCAAAAGGCAAAATAACTGCCATTCGATCCACACATTTCTTTATAAGGTGAATGCGATTGGCTTTCCATGCCCAAATTTGAGGGCTGATATAATACAGAATCTTAATACCTAATTTTAGCTTGGCGTATTTTGCTAGTCTGAGGTTAAAACCTGGATAATCTACGAGAATCAGTAGATCGGGTTTTTGCTGATTCAAATGTTGTTTTATTGCCAGAAATGCCTTGCGAATCACATGTAGATTACGGATAACTGCCGTAAGCCCGGTCACACCAAGATGCGCTAAATCTGAAATAACTTCTGCTCCAGCTTCTTGCATGTGTCGCCCCCCAATTCCACTAATTTCAAGATTGGGGTAGGTGGCTTTTAATTGGCGAATTAAGACAGATGCGTGAACATCTCCCGATTCTTCGCCAGCAATAATAACAACGCGTTTAAATTCCTGCATGACGTTCAATTAAGTTATTGTGTATCAAAGAAGTAATTGTTTCTGCAACTTTCAGTGCTTGCAGACCATCTTCACCCGTCACCAGTGGTGTACTATCTTCTTGGATGCATCGGAGGAAAGATTTTATTTCTTCCAATAATGCATCTCCTTGTTCGTATGCTGTTTCTTCGCGCACTATATCAGGAATTCCGGGGAACATTTCACCGGTTCCTTTTTTGAATACAGCTACTTTTTTGCTTTGGTAATCAATTGAAAGATACGAGTTTTTTTGGAAGATTCTGGTTTTGCGTTCTGTTTTAAAACTTACTCTACTGGCTGTAAGATTAGCGACACACTGGTTGGCAAAAGTAATGCGAGCATTAGCTATATCAATTGCCTTAGTCAGTATAGGCGTACCCTGTGCTAGAATGGACACTATAGGGCTCTTAACAATATTTTGAATTAAATCTATATCATGGATCATCAGGTCAAGAATGACATTGACATCTGCTCCCCGTGGTTTAAACGGAGCTAATCGCTCTGATTCAATAAATAAAGGAGTTTCTAAATAATCATCTAAAGCCAATCGCGCGGAATTAAAACGCTCAAGATGCCCAACTTGTAACTTTACTCGATTTTTTTTGGCAAGTTGAATTAACTCATCTGCCTGAGATACAGTTTCAGTAATTGGTTTTTCAATTAATACATGAATGCCGTGCTCCAAGAAAGCTTTGGCGATTTCAAAATGTTTGTTCGTTGTCGCGGCAATACTAACTGCATCAACTTTGCCAAATAGCTCGTGATAATCGTGATAACCAGCAACATTCAGTTCTTGAGATACAGTGTCTACTGCATTGGAATTCGGATCGCAAACTCCAACTAGTTCTGCATTTGGAAGAAGTTGATATTTTTGTGCATGAAATCTTCCTAGATAACCTACACCAACCACAGCACAACGAGTTTTATTCATTTATAATTCATATATATGTTAATTATTTGCGCGAATGATCGCATTTCCTGGATGATAAATCAATTTTAAAAGAGTATTATTGGCCAACATTATGTCTATCCATACACTGATTTTAGATACAGGGAATAATAATATTATGCTTATAGCTGGAGTTGATGAAGTAGGACGTGGTCCTTTAGCGGGTGCTGTTGTCACCGCAGCAGTAATTTTAAGAGCACCCATAGAGGGACTGGCAGACTCAAAAAAATTAAGTCCCAAAAAACGTGAATTGTTATCTATACAAATAAAGGAAGAGGCTATTGCATATGCTTATGGCAGGGCAGAAGTAGATGAAATCGATAGCCTAAACATTCATCATGCTACTCTGCTGGCTATGCAAAGAGCAGTTGAGGCCTTACCAATCAAACCCGATCAAGTATTGGTTGATGGCATACATCTCCCTAAGTTAAGTATCCCTTGTAAGGCGATTGTGCAAGGGGACAATTTGATTCCCGAAATTAGTGCCGCATCAATTCTTGCAAAGGTGTTGCGAGATGCAGAAATGGTTGCCTTTGATGCTATCTATCCGGGGTATGGGTTTGCGGAACATAAGGGATATGCTACGGTTGCTCATCGAGAAGCCTTAAATCGTCTCGGTCCTTGTATGATTCACCGTCGAAGCTACGAACATGTAGCCGCTTTGCTATAATTTATACCGTTTGAGTGCACTGCAGCTTAAAGAAGTTAGAGCATTTTGAGTCACTTCGTGCTGCAGTCATAAAACATTCTGAGGGTTTCCTAAGTTAATGGTATCAATATGATGCAGAAAGGCCTCATACTAGTGGAAACACTTACTTATGATTTCTCGATAAACCATACCCATCTACTTCAACGTAAACTATTAAATAGAATTTTATGTGAGCTGATAGACATCAATATTCCAAAGCTTGCTAAAAAGGTAACCATTGCCGTTCCTCCGTAACTAACTAAAGGCAAGGGGATGCCTACAACAGGAATAATTCCCATAACCATTCCAATATTAACAAAACCAGATAAAAAGAAAGACATTGCAAGACTTGCGGCTAAAAGACGAGTATATGTTGTTTGAGCATTCGATGCGATATTCAAGCTTCTTAGTGAAACCAAAACAATCAGAGCGATGATGGCAAATCCCCCTGCAAAGCCGAATTCTTCACTGGTCACAGCAAAGATAAAATCTGTCGCATGTTCAGGCAAGAAGTTAAGATGGGATTGGCTTCCTTGTAACCAACCTTTACCCGCTAATCCACCTGAACCAATAGCAATTTTGGACTGGATAATGTGATAGCCAGCTCCAAGTGGATCTTGTTCCGGGTCAAGAAGCGTATATACTCGTTGCTTTTGATAGTCATGCATTACATGCCAAACTACTGGAATAGCTGAACTGACTAAAAGGATCAGCAACAGAATAACTTTAAATCGAATTCCAGCTAAAAATACTACACAAAGACCCGCCGCAGCAACCATGATCGCCGTGCCTAAATCGGGTTGTTTGGCAATAAGGAGGGCTGGAACACAGATGATTAGTCCGGCTATGGCCAGAGATTTAAAACTACTCGGACGCGTCTGTCGATCAAAGTACCATGCAGCCATCATAGGAACAGCTAACTTCATGATTTCAGAAGGTTGGAAACGAAATAACCCTAATTCAAGCCAACGCTGGGCACCTTTGCCAATTTTCCCCATAAGCATTACAGCGATTAATAAAGTTAATCCAATGCTATATATCCATGGGGTCCATATCTTATATTTATGAGGGGGGATAAAACCGAGCACAACCATAATGAGGGATGCGAAAATAAGTCTCATTGATTGTCGTAAAATCATCCCCGAGTTGGCATTCGATGCACTATATAAAATTAAAAGACCAAAGCAGATTAATAAAAGCAATAGTCCTAATAAGGGAAAATCCAAATGGAGTGATTTTGCGGTGAAGCGATAAACGGGTTTACTGTGTCGTCTGTTCATTTGTTTTCATCGGATAAAGTTGGTAGTAAGTATCAAGGACTTTGCGTGCAACTATTGAAGCAGCAACATCATTTTCTACAACAACTGCTAGGGCAATTTCAGGTTTTTCAACCGGAGTAAATGCAATGAACAAGGAGTTGTCGCGTAATGCTTCTGGAATATCCTCATATTTTGTTTTTTCATATTGTCTGCCGCTAAACACTTGTGCTGTCCCGGTTTTACCAGCAACAGGATAAGGTGGGTTGCGTCCAAATCGATACCCTGTACCTTCATTGCTGGTTAAAACGTTGTGCATTGCATCTGCAACGACCTCCCAATTAGCTTCATCCTTAAGGTAAATTGGATATTCTTCGACCGGCTTATATTGCTCCGTCTCTCCACTGTCACTGTTAACCGTTTTAGTTAACAAATGAGGTCTAAATCGTTGTCCGTGTTGACTCAACGAAGCGGTTGCATTTGCCATTTGCAATGGTGTAGCGAGCATAAAACCCTGACCTATTGAAGTAATTAAGGTATCTCCGGGATACCAGGGTACTCCTTTAATTTGTTTTTTCCAACGTAGGCTTGGAACGATCCCAGAGGCTTCTTCATAAAGATCAATATGACTTAAATGGCCCAGACCAAATTTTACGAGCATATCCTCAATATTAGAGATACCCATTTTATTACCTAATTGATAAAAATAAGTATCGCACGAAACCGTGATCGCTCTTTTAAAATTGATCATTCCATGGCCCGTTTTTTTCCAGTCTCTATAAATATGACTAGCAGTAGGGAGCTTATACTTACCCGGATCATAAATCGTTGTCGCCGTAGTAATAAACCCTTTATCTAGGCCTGCCAAACCAACAAATGGTTTGATTGTAGATGCGGGGGGGTATACTCCCCGTACAGCTCTATTAAATAAAGGTCTTTGTAAGGTATTTGACAGTTTTTTGTACTCTTTAGAACTTACGCCACTAACAAATATATTAGGGTCAAAGCTTGGTGAACTTGCCATGGCAAGAACTTCACCATTTTTAGAGTTGATCATGACCACAGCACCTCTTTTATCTTTGAGTGCCTCGTAAGCCGCCTGTTGAAGTCTGACATCAATACTTAAGTAGAGTTTTGCTCCTGAATGAGGATTTATCTTATTAACAACTCTTAATGTACGCCCGCTTACGTCAGTTTCAACCATTTGGTATCCAACTTTTCCATGGAGTACATCTTCGTAATATTTTTCGACCCCTGCTTTACCGATAAAGTTTGTAGCCCGATAATTCGTTGGATCCACCGATCTTAATTCTTCCACATTGATTCGACCTACATAACCTAAAACATGGGCCGTAATTTCACCTAAGGGGTAGTGGCGCATCAGCCGCGCTTTGATGCTAACACCTGGAAAATGATATTGGTTAATGGCAAAAATCGCGACTTCCTCTTGCGATAATTTCAATTTAAAAGGTATCGGCACAAAGGAACGGTTTTGCTTTCGTATTTTTTTGAAATTTTGTATGTCTTCTTCAGAGATTGAAGGAATTAATTTTTGTAATTCAATTAAGGTTTGATCTATGTTTTTAACATGTTCGGGGATTATCTCCAGAACGTAAACGGGAATGTTTTCTGCAAGCAATACCCCATTTCTATCAAGGATTACTCCTCTTGGTGGAGCAATTGGGATAATACTCATTTGATTTTTTAAGGATAAGGTCTGATATTTTTTGAACTCTGAAATTTGTAAAAACGCTAGTCTTAGGACAAGAATTAAAGATAAAATAATAAGAAAAGTAACCAGCAAATTAATTCTAAAAAGTTGATGCTGGGATTCCATCCTATAATTTTTAAAAGATTGATTTCGACTCATTGACGCACAGTCAGTAGCTGGACTTAAAGACCTGCATAGTAACTTAAAATTGAATGCTTTACTATAGCTTTCTGCCCCTTGAAGTCTGGATGGAATCTAGTAATGTTTGGGTTTCTATCCAGTGTGGTCCCACTTTGTTTGCTGTGACTACAACTTGAAAAAACACTACTTATGATAAGGATGGTTATTAATAATAGACCACGCTCTATATAGAGTTTCTAGTAAAATAATACGGACTAAGGTATGGGGAAGGGTGAGTTTTGATAAAGACCAACGCTCATCACTTAATTTGAGTATTTCTTGTGAGAGGCCTTCAGGACCCCCAATAATAAAACAAAAATGACTATTTGTTTGTTGCAATTGAGAAATCTTAAATGCTAACTCTTCACTGCTAAATGTTTTACCTTCAATTTCTAAAGCAATAATTCGTGCATTGCTGGGTAACATATCTTTAATAAGCGCAGATTCTTTTTCTAATATCCGTGATAGGTCTGATGATTTACTGCGACGAATTAGAGGGATTTCAACTACTTTGAGTTGAACACCATCATTTAATCTTTTGGCATACTCATTTGTGCCTTGGGTAACCCAGTCCGGCATTTTATTGCCTAAAGTAATGATGGTGATTTTTAACATAACGTTTAAAATATTTAATTCCCGGGGAGATCTTCCCAAAGACCTTCAAGATTATAGTATTGTCTGTATTCAGGTTGCATGACATGAATAATAAAGTCACCAAAGTCAATAAGAACCCAATCACCTGTTTCTAAACCAGTACAATTCCTTGCTGGAGTCCCTGCATTTTTCATATCTTCCATAATTTTTTGTGCAATTGCTTTAACATGTCTAGAGGAGCGTCCTGAAGCAATAATCATATAGTCTGTAATTGTAGTTTGTTTTTTTACATCAATTACTTTTACGTCGATGGCCTGATTATCATCTAGCAGCTGCAACAGTTTCGTTAATATTGGGTTTTTATCTAACATATATAAGCTAATAATTGTAAAAGGCGCTGAATCATAACAGTATTTTGCTTATATAAAAAGAGTTATAGTCAATACACTCGATTCATTTAAGGCAAAATACCAGTTTAAAGAAAAAATAGATTAAAAATGACCCAATTACTTCTCATTCACTTGCATGCGCAGCATTGGTTCTACCATTGAATCTGAATAATCATTTAAATGAACATGAGTTAATAAAAATTTAATCACTGCAAATAAAACCAGACAGCATAAAGCTGCAATAAATAGTATTCCTAATTGTTGAGTAAAGGCCGCAGCATATAGAGTTTTTAACACGGCAATATTCGTTTCACCTGAGGGAATCGCTGTTAATGAAGCCAGTTTGCCTGATAAGAATCCGCCAATTCCAAGAGAGACAAAAAAGATACCCATTAAAGTACTTACCTTGTTTTTATCTGCAAGAAGTGTAATTGCAGATAATCCAACTGGAGATAAAAGGAGTTCCGCTAATGAAAACATTAAATATGCAGGAATGATTAAAAGTGGTGTTAGCAAAGCATTTTTGTCAGTGAAATTACTGACAAAAGCAATCACGGCATAAGCAGCGGTGATAATAAAGATTGCAAGTAGAAATTTCTTTCCAATACTTAATCCGCGTTCTACTAGGTTAAGTTTTGGATTTTTCTTAGCTAAAAAGTATCCAATAATTAACATGCCCACGCTTTGAATAGTCACATAATAAGGTGCTGGAAATTGAATGCCACAAAATGTGGGTTCAACAACTCGTGATATAAATAAGGTGAGTGACATAAACATTTGGAAGTAAAAAGACCAAAACACTACTGAAATAATACACAACAAACCAATTACTAAAGTTTGTCGCGACTGATTGGCATTTTCTCCACTGACAGAGTACAAAATGTATCCGGCTGAAAATAATACAACAAGTCCAAAAATTATATTAGCCAACTGAGGAGAATTTAAAATATAGAACGATAAAGACCATAAAAATATCATTAAGAAAATCGCTGCAACAATCTTTTTATATTGAAAGACAAATGGATTATAGTCTTGAATATTGTATTTTTTGATGCCATATAAAAAGACGCCAAAGGCGACGATCATACCTATTGCAGCGCTTGTGAATGAGGCAACCCAACCAAAATGATCATTCAAAATACTTGGTAGTGTGGTGCCTAAAATAATACCCGTTGTAATTCCCATATAAAAAATGGTAAATCCACTCTCACGACGTGCGGAACCCGTAAGATATTCATTTCCTAAAAGAGATGAAATATTTGGCTTTAACAATCCTGTTCCTACAGCAATCGCTGCAAGAGCTGCGGTCAGAACAGTAGTGTTATCTACTAATGATAAAACCCAGTAGCTTGCAAAGAGCACAATTGCACCAAGTAAAACCGCTCGTTTTTGGCCTATTAATTTATCTGCAATCCATCCACCTACTACAGGGGAAAGATAGGTCAGTGCAGTAAATGATCCAACTAAAGCATAAACTTGTTTGTCTGGCCATTTGAAATGTAAGGCTAAATAGAGTGCTAAAAGTGATTGGACTACGTAAAAACCATACCGTTCCCACATCTCAGTGGCGAAAAAAATACGAAGTGACTTTGGGTGTTTTTCAGAGTTGGTGTGCACTTTATTTAGATCGATAAGTTAACATGGGCCAATTATACCATAGTAATGTAATCTAGCATAGACAAGGTGTTTGTCTCGCGGGCATATTGACTTAAATTTGTATTGCTCGAGCCGTGAACTGCGCGAATTGTAACTATCAGGAGCTGAAGAGTTGGGGTCATTTAGGAATTAAAATTGAATATCTATGCTCTGATATAGCTCTGGTGTATTATGCTTCTTTTTTTAGTTCGCTATGGAGCAGTGTTAATGGAAGAGTTTAAAACAAACCCTGTAATTAGAGCAAATCAAGGCAGCGAGAAACAAGCTAAAAGTTGGCTTACAGAAGCTGCACTCCGTATGTTGTGTAATAATCTTGATCCAAATGTAGCAGAAGATCCGAATTCTCTTATTGTTTATGGGGGCTTAGGTAAAGCAGCTCGTAATTGGGAATGTTTTAATAAAATTGTAGAAGTACTTAAGACATTAACCGATCAGCAAACACTCTTAATTCAATCAGGAAAACCTGTAGGTGTTTTTACCACTCATGAGGATGCTCCTCGAGTGCTTATTGCCAATTCCAATCTAGTTCCACGGTGGGCCACTTGGGAACATTTTAATGAATTAGATAAAAAAGGTTTGATGATGTATGGGCAGATGACTGCCGGAAGCTGGATTTATATTGGCTCGCAAGGTATCGTGCAAGGGACTTATGAAACATTTGTTGCTGCAGCTCAGAAACACTATGATGGAAGTTTGGAAGGCCGTTGGATATTAACTGGTGGTTTAGGTGGAATGGGAGGAGCGCAAACTTTAGCGGGTACAATGGCAGGGGCAAGTGTTTTGGCAGTTGAATGCGACATGTCCCGAATAGAAAAACGCCTTAAAACCAGATACTTGGATCGTTATACGACGGATTTAGATGAAGCTTTAGTCTGGATAAACGAATCCTGTCAAAAGAAAAGCCCTCTATCTGTGGCCGTTTTAGGAAATGCCGCCGAAATTTTTCCACAATTAATTCAACGAGGAGCCTCTCCTGCGTTAGTCACCGATCAAACCAGCGCTCATGATCCCTTAAACGGTTATCTTCCTGCTGGATGGACATTAGAACAAGCGGCAAAAATGCGCAAAACTGCACCTGACGAGGTAGTTGCTGAAGCAAAAAAATCCATGGCTCTACAAGTTCATGCCATGCTTGAATTTCAAAAAAGAGGAATCCCTGTTTTTGATTATGGCAATAATATAAGGCAAATGGCTTTTGAAGCGGGAGAAAAGGACGCTTTCAAATTTGAAGGTTTTGTTCCCGCGTACATTAGGCCTTTATTTTGTGAAGGAATTGGGCCGTTCCGATGGGTTGCTTTATCAGGAGATCCTGAAGATATTTATGCAACGGATGAAATGGTTAAAAAACTAATTCCGGATAATAAGCATTTGCATAATTGGCTGGATATGGCGAAGAAGAAAATATCATTCCAAGGTTTACCTGCACGGATATGTTGGGTTGGATTAAAAGATCGCGCACGTTTAGCATTGGCCTTTAATGAAATGGTTCGTAAGGGTGAGGTTAAAGCTCCTATTGTAATAGGGCGTGATCATTTAGACTCTGGCTCAGTAGCAAGTCCAAATCGTGAAACAGAAGGGATGATGGATGGTAGTGACGCAGTATCCGACTGGCCCTTACTTAATGCATTATTAAATTGTGCTAGCGGTGCCACTTGGGTTAGCATCCACCATGGTGGTGGAGTAGGAATGGGATTTTCACAACATGCTGGTGTGGTGATTGTCGCTGATGGCACAGAGAAAGCGGCACAACGTCTGGCAAGAGTGCTTCATAATGATCCCGCAACTGGAGTTATGCGCCACGCTGATGCGGGGTATAAGCTTGCAAAAAAATGTGCTAAGGAAAACTCGCTTTGGTTGCCTATGGAATCCTAAAATAGATTTTGTAGTTTGGGTTTGTCCCAATAAGGATCTTAGTCGAATTGTGATCTCAGGTGGGGCATAGAACCCAACCTATTTTTTAAGGAGGTAATTAATGCAAGAGTCTTTTATTCTTCAACCAGGTGAGTTGAACTTGCATTCAATCAAAGAGATTTTAGCAAAACAATTGACTTGCGTTCTTGCTAAAGAGTCATTTGAGCGGATTCATGCATCACATCAAACAGTAGAGAAAGTAATTCTAAACAAAAAAACGGTATATGGGATCAATACTGGTTTTGGGTCTTTGGCAAATCAGACCATTTCAGAAGAAAATCTCAAACAATTACAACGAAATATCGTACTATCTCATGCTTGTGGTACGGGTGAATTATTAGCAGATGACATTGTTGCTCTAATTTTATTGCTTAAAATAAATAATCTCGCTCAAGGATATTCCGGAGTTCGTTTAGAACTAATTGAAGCATTAATCTCTTTATTTAATCATAAAGTATATCCTTGCATTCCAGAGAAAGGGTCAGTAGGTGCTTCTGGAGATTTAGCTCCTTTAGCCCATTTGTCTTTACCTTTACTGGGTGTTGGGGATGTTCGACATGAAGGAAAAGTTATCAGTGCGCTGGAAGGATTGAGGATTGCAGGTTTAAAACCAATAGAATTAGAGGCTAAAGAGGGTCTTGCTTTACTTAACGGACTGCAAGCTTCTACTGGAATTGCTTTAAATGCTTTATTTACTACAGAAAAGTTATTTGAAACAGCCCTTATTGCTGGAGCATTATCTGTTGATGCAGCGAATGGAAGTGATGTGCCATTTGATGATCGAATTCAAAAAGTACGAGGCCATCAGGCGCAGAGAAATGTAGCTGCATATTATAGGGAGCTATTAGCTGGAAGTGAGATTCGTGAGGCTCATCGCCATTGCTCTCGTGTTCAAGATCCTTACTCGTTAAGATGCCAACCTCAAATTATGGGAGCCATCTTGCATCAAATACGCTTTGTAAGGGAAACGTTACAGGTTGAAGTAAATGCGATTTCTGATAATCCGCTTGTTTTCAGTGAGCAAGAGCAAATAATTTCAGGAGGTAATTTCCATGGTGAAATAGTTGCCATGGCTGCGGATAATCTTGCTTTGGCTATATCGGAAATAGGAGCGAGCGCTGAACGGCGCATTGCCTTGCTAATTGATAAAAATTTTAGTGGCTTACCAGCTTTTTTAATTAAAGAAAGTGGTTTAAATTCCGGTTTTATGATTGCTCATGTTACAGCAGCTGCTTGTGCAAGTGAGAATAAGGCTCTAGCTCATCCGCACTCGGTAGATAGTCTTCCAACTTCAGCGAATCAAGAAGATCACGTATCTATGGCAACGAGTGCCGCACGACGTTTACATGATATGAATGATAACACCGCAACGATTTTAGCTATTGAATTATTAGCCGCGGGGCAGGGGCTTGAATTTCATAAACCATTAAAGTCATCTGTATTATTAGATAAAATTTATCAGCAAATTCGTTCTCATGTGGCGCCATATAATACTGATCGGTATTTTGCGCCTGACATTGCCCTAATTAAGCAAAAGATTTTAAATAAGGAATTTGTTACTCCATTTTTCCGTTTATGGGATAAAGATTAGGAATTAAAGTGACTATTGAAATTTATACCGACGGCGCATGTAAAGGAAACCCAGGTCCCGGTGGTTGGGGGGTTTTGCTTCGTTATAAAGGACAAGAAAAGACCTTATATGGCGGAGAAGCACATACCACGAATAATCGCATGGAGCTTATGGCCGCAATTAAAGGCTTAGAAGCCTTAAAGCGTCCTTGTTCTGTTGATTTGTATACTGATTCGCAATATCTAAGGCAAGGAATGACCGATTGGTTGCCCACGTGGAAAATAAAAGGTTGGCGTAACTCCAAAAAGGAGCCAGTCAAAAACGCAGATCTTTGGCAAATATTAGATGTATTAGCTTCTCGTCATCAAATTAACTGGCATTGGGTAAAAGGGCATTCGGGTCATGTAGAAAATGATTTGGTAGATGCTTTGGCAAATCAGGCGATTGAAGAATTAAGTGAGTAAACGATGCGTCAAATTATTTTAGATACAGAAACTACAGGTATAGGACCTGAACAAGGACATCGGGTCATTGAAATTGGCTGTGTGGAGCTAGTAGAGAGAAAATTAACAGGAAAACATTTCCATGTTTATCTCAACCCCCAGCGCCAGGTTGATGAGGGCGCTTTTCGTGTTCATGGTATAAGTGATGAGTTTTTACAAGACAAACCCCTCTTTGAGGAAAAGGCTGATGAATTTTGGCAGTTTATTGTTGGGGCAGAATTAATAATCCATAACGCTCCTTTCGATGTTGGATTTTTAAATTCAGAGCTCAAGCTGATTAAATGGAGCAAAAAGCTTGAGGAGTATTGCAATATTGTTGATACCTTAGCGTTGGCACGTGAAAAATATCCTGGACAACGAAATAGTTTAGATGCTCTATGCAAACGCTTTGGCATCGATCACTTCAACCGTGAACTTCATGGCGCTTTGCTGGATGCTGAAATCCTAGCATATGTATATCTGGCAATGACCGGGGGTCAAACCAGCTTGTTTGCAGAAGTTGAAGAAACGTCCATTCAAACTAAAGTCAAAACGCAAGAAATTGCTGCACTTCAATTAGCAAATCCTATTGTGTTAAGTGCGGCGCGGGAAGAGCTTGATTCACATCAAGCTTTTGTGGAGTTTTTGAGTAAGAAATCAGGTGTCAATCATTGGGAAGAGGCTTGATATTCTGGAGCTTTTTCTTCTAATCTCTATCATATAAACTAATGGATACAAGATCCAATTAGGACCTAGTATCCATCGTTATCAATAATTTCAACTCTATTGGCTTTTGGGAATGAGGAATTTTATCGCAAAATCCTTACCAATACATTCTCCAAGCGCTTTACCCCAAATACCTGCATTATCACTGTTGATTTTCTCAGGAATACTACCATAAAGTTCTTGCTGACATTTACTAACGCTATCAGGAATCTTAGCCGCGCACTGGTCGTAAGTCATTTTAATTTCATCAAGTCTCTTTTTCAGCTGAGGATCGTTTTCAAATCCTTTGCATATGAGATCAGGTAATAAAGGGGTTACTGATTTAAGCCAACTGTCTTTAGTTATATCCACTTGGTTATTAGAACTAGCACTAGAAGAGTCATTACTAGTAGAAGAAGCACCAGCAGGATTACTGGATGTGTCTTCAGCATTTATTGAGAAAGAAATAAATGTACAACCTAACAAAATGTACAACCCTGTAAGTATATGTTTAGTCATGATTGGTTACCCTTTTAATATCCTTCCATTAAATAGTAGGACAAATATTTCTACTTTGCTTAAAAACAATTTGTGTTGGTCAAAAAATAAACTAAAATTAAGATGAAGATGGATAAATCATTTAGGAATTACTATGGAAAAACAAAGTTCTATTTTATTTTCATTAGTTTATTTTTTAATAATTCCTCTACTCCTATTACTTTTCTGGTCTCCCGCAGCTTTAGCAAACACCTTTGTTTTCAACCCTAATACCTTGACATGGAAGGCTATTGATTCAAATGGTAAAGTTGTGCGAGTAGGAAAAGGATCTGGTGGTAAAAAATATTGCCCCGATATTCACAGAGGATGTAAAACACCAAGTGGTGTTTTTACTATTTGGAGCAAGGGTGGGCCAGGATGTGTATCGAGTCGTTATCCTGTAGGACGCGGTGGTTCACCAATGCCATACTGCATGTTCTTTTCTAAATATTATGCAATTCATGGTTCGTATGAAGTCCCAAACTATAATGCGAGCCATGGGTGTATTAGAGTACATCCAGGCGATGCTAAATGGCTTAGTAAAAATTTTATTAAAATAGGAACTAAAGTTATTGTTAAATCTTATTGATTTGGAATTATCAAGTATAATGGGCAAAGTGAATTTGCCTCATTACACTTGATTATATTAGCAATATTACTAATCATCCTCATCATCAATGCTAAATGAAGAGCCGCATCCGCAAGTGGTTTTTGCGTTTGGATTACGAATAACAAATTGTTCGCCTTGTATTCCTTGGACATAATCAATTTCAGCATCATGTAAATACTGATAGCTCATTGAGTCAACCAGAAGTTTTACTGAAGACACACCATCTGAACATTGCTGAATGACTACAGTATCGTCTTCATTGACTTCTTCATCAAAACTAAATCCATACTGAAACCCAGAACACCCCCCACCTGTTATGGAGACACGGAGGTTCAAGTTTAAATTATCTTCTTCTTTTATTAGCTCTGCCACTTTATCTGCTGCACTGACAGAAAAGTGAATGTCGCTGGTAGTTGGGGATATATCAATAGCAGCCATTTTAACTCCCGTTGTATCATATAAATTATAACTCAATTATCGAATAATTTGTTCAATAGTAGCACCGCCCAGACATTGGTTTTTATCATAAAAAACTACATATTGTCCTGGGGTAACTGCTCTTTGTGGATTCGAAAACATCACATAATGCTGATTCTCATTTTGAGGAGAAATCATGCAGCCTTGTTCCGCTTGCCTATATCGTGTTTTAGCGTAACAGGTAAGAGGTAAGTTATCCTTACAATCAGCTAACCAATGAATTGGACCGCAAATCAGTCCTTGTGCAAAAAGCATAGGATGTTGACTTCCTTGTGCTACATATAAGGTATTAGTAGCTACTTCTTTATCGACAACATACCAAGGATCATCGGTTGAATTGTGTAAACCCCCAATGCCTAGACCCTGACGTTGGCCTAAAGTGTAAAACATTAACCCATCATGCTTTCCTAAAACTTTGCCGTCAGCGCTTTTTATTTGCCCAGGTCGTGCTAAAATGAACTCTTGTAAAAAAGATTTAAAACGTTTTTCACCAATAAAGCAAATACCCGTCGAATCTTTTTTTGCTTGAGTAACTAAACCTAATTTTTTTGCAAACTCTCTAATTTCTGGTTTTGTATAATCGCCAATTGGAAACAGGGTTTTTGCTAGAGCCTTAGGATCTACCGCATGCAAGAAATAGGTTTGATCTTTATCACGATCTTTAGCTTTGTATAAAAGTCCAACGTCCCCCACTATTTTATTTTTAGCATAATGTCCTGTTGCAATGTAATCAGCTCCAAGTGTTAATGCATGATTTAAAAAAGCATTAAATTTGATTTCTTTATTACACAATACGTCAGGATTTGGCGTTCTTCCTTTTTCATATTCGCTTAAAAAATGCGTAAACACCCTTTGCCAATAGTTTTCAGAAAAATTAACCGTATGTAGTGGAATCTTTAATTGATTACATACAGCTTGGGCATCAGCAAGGTCTATGGCCGCGGGACAGAATCCATCTTTATCGTCTTGTTCCCAGTTTTTCATGAACAAGCCTTCAACTTGATAACCTGATTCTTTTAATAACCATGCTGCAACAGATGAGTCAACACCACCAGACATTCCAACAATAACTTTAGCTTTCATAAAATTAAGATACCGCTTAATATTCTAGGATTTAGAACTGTAGTGTGGCAAATAGATCACAAACTGCTGTTCTATAATAGTATTATTCGAAAAATATAACTCTTTAGGATACGACAATAATGCTGCACTTACAAGAAATGGTTAAACAAGGCCAACAAACTAAAAAGGTCACACTCAGCGAGAGGTTACCTAATTTTATTACTTCTCCCTGTCAGTTGGATACTACTTATCATGTTGAAGCTAAAGAAGATTTTTATTTAATCCATCTTCATGTTAAAGGTGATTTACTCATTCAATGCCAGCGTTGTCTGGACGAATTTAATTTTCCATATGATAATATGACTGTAGTTGCTGTATGTCGGAATGATGAAAGGGCAGAACAGATATTAGAACATTACGAATGTATTGTTTCCGAAAATTTGCAGGTGAGCTTGGAAGATGTATTAATTGATGAGTTACATCTCTATGCGCCTCAATTTCATCCAAGAATTGATGATTGCAGCAGTGAAATAAATCAAATTTTAGTGGGAAAAAATGAATTTTATTGAAATTTTATCTAATTAACACTAATATTCCCGCTTTATGAATGCAATTTGTTTAGGAGTAATACAATGGCTGTACAACAAAATAAAAAGTCACGCTCACGTCGTGACATGCGTCGTTCGCATGATGCTTTGACAAAGCCAACATTGTCTGTTGATGAAACTACTGGTGAAACTCATCTTCGTCATCATATGACTCCAGATGGTTACTATCGTGGTAGAAAAATTATTGACACTGATACTGTTTACGAACAAGAGTAATTTTCTTGAAAAATATCACCATTGCAATTGATGCGATGGGTGGGGATCATGGTTTAAATGTTGTGATTCCTGCCTGTATTCGTGCAGCAAAGAATGATCCTGATTTGAAACTTATTCTTGTTGGAGTACACGACAAGATTAATGCTTTTCTAAAAAAACAGGGCGTAGCATCTTCAAATCAATTTTCCATAGTTCATGCTTCTGAAGTTGTGGCTATGGATGAATTGCCTTCACATGCTTTGCGTAATAAAAAAGATTCCTCCATGCGTGTAGCCATTAATTTGGTGAAGGAAGGTATGGCCCAGGCTTGTGTTAGTGCTGGGAATACTGGTGCTTTAATGGCTACAGCACGCTATGTTTTAAAGACCTTACCTGGAATCGATAGGCCTGCAATTGTTTCTGAACTACCCACTATGAAGGGTAGAACATGGGTAATTGATTTGGGTGCTAATGTAGATTCTTGTGCAGAACATTTATTTCAGTTTGCAGTTATGGGATCTGCATTGGTACAAGCGGTAGCCAATAAGCCTAAACCTAAAATCGCCTTATTAAACATTGGCGTTGAGGAAATGAAGGGAAATGATCAAGTGAAGCGCACAGCTCATATGCTTGCTGAATGCGAGATTATGAACTATGTTGGGTATGTAGAAGGTGATCATTTTTACTCCGGAGAGGTAGATCTGGTGGTTTGTGACGGTTTTGTGGGGAATGTAGCCTTAAAAGCGAGTGAAGGCCTTGCAAAGCTATTTCTAAGTTTACTCATGGAGTCATTCAATAGAAATTGGTATACCAAACTTTCCGCTTTAATTGCCCGGCCGGCATTAAAGCATCTTAAGAACCGCTTCGATCCTTCTCGTTATAATGGCGCAAGTATGCTCGGTTTGAATGGTATTGTAGTAAAAAGCCATGGTGGCGCTAATGAACTAGGGTTCCAACATGCTATTGAACAAGCCGTTCTTGAGGTTAAAAATAACGTTGTAGATTTAGTACGTGTCCAAATAAATGATTTTATAAATCAGGGATTGCTGTTATGAAGAATGCTGTAATACTTGGTACCGGAAGTTATATTCCTGAAAAGCAACTTACCAATCTTGAACTCGAGTCAATGTTGGACACTACTGATGAGTGGATTGTTACCAGAACCGGCATTAGCAGCCGTAGTGTAGCACAACCTTATGAAACAACCTCCTACATGGCTTCCAAAGCTGCCGAGCAAGCATTGATTGCTTCGAATTTAAATGCTGATGAAATCGATTTGATATTGGTTGCTACATGTACTCCTGATCATTTTTTTCCAGGAGTAGCTTGTTATGTTCAACATGCTTTAAAAATGAAACGACCTATCCCTGCTTTTGATGTCGGTGCTGCATGTAGTGGTTTTGTTTACGTCATGGATATCGCAAAACAGTATATTACATCCGGTGCAGCAAAAAATGTACTAGTCATTGGTAGTGAAAGCATGTCTCGAGCAGTAGATTGGACTGATCGCTCAACCTGTGTTTTATTTGGGGATGGTGCTGGAGCAGTGGTTTTAAGTGCCAGTGATAAACAAGGTGTTATGGGAAGTGTGTTACATGCCGCTTATGATGCTGAAAAATTGTTAAATCTTAGTAATGCCACCTTTGAGAATCAACGTGCAACGATTAGCATGCGTGGTAATGAAGTATTTAAAATTGCCGTCAAAATTATGGGCGATGTTGTTGATGAAGTTCTAGAGGCGAGCCATTTGAAAAAATCAGATATTCAATGGTTGATTCCTCATCAAGCTAATATGCGTATCATACAGGCCATTGCTAAAAAACTTGACCTGCCTATGTCACAAGTCATTGTTACCATCGGTAGCCAGGGTAATACTTCGGCTGCTTCTATCCCCTTGGCTCTGGATCATTCTATTCGGACCAATCAGATTAAAAGAGATGAGTTGTTATTGATTGAGTCCTTCGGTGGTGGAATGACTTGGGGAGCTATGGTAATTCGTTATTAATAATTTTTTTTTTCATCAACATTTTGAATTAAATTTTAGTTCGGAGCTATTTTTAAATGGTAAAAACAGCATTTGTATTTCCTGGGCAAGGTTCACAATCAGTAGGTATGTTGGCTGATTTTGAGTTGCAGTATCCTATTGTCGTAAAAACTTTTGCGGAGGCATCAGAAGCAGTGGGTTATGATTTATGGAAACTTGTGCAACATGGGCCGGAAGAAAAACTGAATCAAACAGAACATACACAAGTCGCAATGCTAACTGCTGATGTGGCTGTATATAGAGTATTAATCCAACATGGTATTGCTCAGCCCATGATTATGGCTGGCCATAGTCTGGGGGAATATGCTGCATTGGTTTGCGCTGATGCATTATCATTATTTGATGCTGCATGTTTAGTTTCTCGTCGAGGACAGGTAATGCAAAATGCGGTGCCTTTGGGTTTAGGTGCTATGGCAGCGATTGTGGGCTTAACCGATGAGCAAGTAATGTCTTTATGCAAGGAAGCGAGTCAAGAACATGAGGTTGTAACACCTGCTAATTATAACGCAATCGGACAAGTTGTTGTTGCGGGGCATACTCCAGCTGTTATGCGCATACTAGGATTAGCTGAAGAAGCGGGTGCCCGTCTGGCCAAAGTAATTCCTGTAAGTGTTCCATGCCATTGTCCCTTATTATCTGAAGCGGCGGTATCTTTTGCAGAATATCTGGCTAAAATTGAATTCAAAAACACAAAAACAGATGTAGTAAGCAATGTAGATTTAAGCGTTTATCATTCGGAACAACACATACGCGAAAAGCTAAAAGAGCAATTATATAGTCCTGTTCGTTGGGTTGAAACAATCCAGCTCTTTAAAAATCTTGGCATAGAGCTTATTTTAGAATGTGGCCCAGGGAAAGTGTTAAGCGGATTAATTAAAAGAATAGATAGAAGCTTAAATACTATTAGTGTTTACGATACTATTAGTCTGGATCAACTTGAAGAACAATTTGCATAATTCAAAGGTACAACCTTAAAAATAAATATTTTCTATCGAGGAATACATAATGAGTCTAGAGGGAAAAATTGCCTTAGTTACTGGCGCAAGCCGAGGAATTGGTCAGGCTATAGCCCTTAAATTAGCGCAACAAGGTGCTTTTGTATTTGGTACAGCGACTACAGAACAAGGTGCTCAAGCTATTAATGCCTACTTTGAGAAAGAAAAGTTATCTGGAAAAGGTCTGGTTCTTGATGTTACCAATTCGGAACAAATAGAGCAGGTAATTGGTGAACTGACTCATGAGAATCAATCTCCTTCGATATTAGTGAATAATGCAGGGATCACATCAGATAATTTATTACTGCGTATGGATGACGAGGAGTGGTATAAGGTAATTGAAACGAATTTGAATTCAATATACAAAATGTCTAAAATTTGTATTAAACCTATGTTTAGAGCACGATGGGGACGTATTATTTCTATTGGATCAGTTGTGGGTTCAAGTGGAAATTCAGGGCAGGTAAACTATACTGCAGCAAAAGCAGGTATCGTTGGATTCAGTAAGTCCTTAGCACAAGAAATTGGAAGCCGAGGAATAACTGTGAATGTGGTTGCACCTGGTTTTATTGATACAGATATGACAGCTGCTTTACCTGAGATGGTAAAGGAGGAAATGTTAAAGAGAATTCCTATGCGGAAGCTAGGAGAGCCTAACGATATAGCCGAAGCTGTAGCATTTTTAGCATCAGATAGTGCTAAATATATCACAGGCGAAACAATTCATGTCAATGGCGGCATGTATATGGACTAAATGCACTTGCGTTATCTGTATAAATGAATAAACTATACCACTTCCATTTAACTTTGGTTGTTTGGGTTGCTTAAAATATAAGTAATTGATTAGGTTATAAAATGTATTTTGATTTATTAACCAAGCAAGAAAAATTAAGTGGAAGTAGTATGTTAATAACCCGAAATTTTTTTAAATTTCTATCAACCGAAAGAGGAAAATCAAGTTATGAGTACAGTTGAAGAGCGTGTTCGCAAAATTGTTGTTGAACAACTAGGCGTTAAAGAAGAAGAACTGAAGAATGATGCATCATTTGTTGATGATTTAGGTGCTGACTCTTTAGATACTGTGGAATTGGTTATGGCCCTTGAAGAAGAATTTGAAACAGAAATTCCTGATGAGAAAGCTGAAAAAATTACCACGATTCAAGAAGCGATTGATTATATTGAATCAAATTTAAATAAAGAAGAAGCATAATATTTGCTTGATCTCTTTCTCTCCTACCTGTATGTGGGAGAGGAATGAGAATGTTTTACGAGGAGCTTTCATTGAATAAGCGGCGTATAGTGATTACTGGTATGGGTATGATTACCCCTGTCGGTCTTAATGTAGAAGAAACTTGGCAAAATATATTAGCAGGTAAAAGTGGTGTTGTTTTGGCAGATGAATTTGATGCCAGCGAATACAGCACACGCATATGGGCTAAAGTTAAGAATTTTAATATTGAGAACTATGTTCCACTTAAAGATGCGCGTAAAATGGATGTATTTACCCAATATGGCATTGCTGCGGCTGATGAAGCAATGCGTGATTCGGGCTTGAAGATTGACGCAAATTTATCAAATCGTATTGGTGTAGCAGTGGGTGCAGGTATTGGCGGCATCCAGACAATTACCAATAATCAGGATAAACTGGTGGCGGGCGGTCCCCGCAAAGTTTCTCCTTTTTTTATTCCGGCAGGTATCATAAATATGGTTGCTGGACAGATTTCAATTAGACATCAGCTCAAGGGTCCCAATATTGCTGTTGTTACTGCGTGCACTACTGGAACCCATAATATTGGTCTTGCTGCACGTATGATTGCTTATGGTGATGCTGATGTTATGGTATGTGGTGGCGCTGAAATGACCTTAACCCCACTATGCCTAGCAGGATTTTCTGCAGTGCGATCTTTATCTAAACGTAATGATGAGCCCGAAAAAGCATCTAGACCTTTTGATAAAGATAGGGACGGTTTTGTTATGGGCGAAGGGGCGGGCATTCTTGTATTAGAAGAATATGAACATGCGAAAGCTCGTGGTGCAAAAATTTATGCCGAACTGGTAGGGTTTGGTATGTCGGGTGATGCTTTTCATATTACTGCTCCTGATGATGATGCTGATGGTGCCGCTCGAGCGATGGAAGCCGCCATACATGATGCAGGTATAGATCATGAGCAAGTTGATTATATCAATGCACATGGTACTTCGACTTATCTTAATGATTTAAATGAAACAAAAGCAATTAAGCGTATATTTAAACAACACGCTTATGATTTAGCTGTGAGTTCTACAAAATCAATGACAGGTCATCTACTGGGTGCGGCAGGAGCTGTTGAAGCTATATTTAGTATTTTAGCAATTAGAGATCAAATCGCTCCCCCTACTATTAATTTAGATAATCCAGATGAAGGGTGTGATTTGAACTATGTACCCTACACACCTCAAAAACGAGCTATTAATTATGTTCTTAGTAACTCACTCGGTTTTGGTGGAACAAATGGTAGTTTACTATTTAAGCGTGTGTAAATGACATTTCCAAGACATAAAAAACTAACACTATATGTTGTACTGTTTTTTATGTCTTTTTTTATCTTCTTTTTGGTTGCCTATATTCAAATTACTAAACCTATTGTTCCTAAGCAGGGTTCCCCCGTTATTATTACTCTAGATCGAACAGCCACTGCCTCACAGTTTGTAAAAATATTAAAAGATAAAAATTTAATCAACTCCAGTTCAATGCTTCTCATGATGATTCGTGCTTCAGGCTTGTCTTCACAGCTCAAAGCAGGGGTTTATCAAGTAACACCCGGTGAAACTGCAATGCAATTAGTTCATCGAGTGGTAGCAGGAGATGTCTTAACGCAAAATTTTACAATTATTGCAGGGACAACCCAGCAAAAAATTTCCCAAGATTTACTCAAAGCCGCTTATTTGAATTATCATCCACAAGATTGGAATTCAATCAAAGACGATCACCCGAATGCTGAAGGATTATTGCTTGCTGACACATACCAATATCGGGGTGGAAGCACTGGTAAAAGTTTGTTAGAACATGCGCATCGTAATTTAATTAATTATTTGAATTTAAGTTGGGCCAACAGAGAATCAAATTTGCCCTATAAGAATCCCTATGAGTTACTAATAGCGGCCTCAATTATAGAAAAGGAAACCGCTGTTCCACAAGAGCGGAAGCTAATTTCCGGGGTAATGATCAACCGCTTAAATAAAAAAATGCCTTTGCAGATGGATCCGACCGTTATTTATGGTTTAGGGGCGGCCTATACTGGAAAACTATCTCATAATGATTTACTAATCGATTCACCTTATAACTCATACCATTATCGAGGATTACCTCCAACCCCTATTGCCATGGTAGGCAAAGAGTCATTAGATGCTGCAGCCCACCCTCAATTATCCAATTATTTATATTTTGTTGCTAAAGGGGATGGAACTCATCAGTTTTCTGAAACTTATCAACAACAAAAGCAAGCAATTAATCAATATAAACGGAAGGATTTCTAATGTTGTCTTCAACCGGGAAGTTAATTGTTATTGAAGGATTGGAAGGGGCCGGTAAATCCACTGCGATAAACACGGTTATAGAACTGCTAGAAAAAAGAGATATCAAAACGCTAACAACACGAGAACCAGGTGGCACGGTTCTAGGCGAGATTTTGCGTGATTTGATTAAAAATCCAGAATACAGAGATACTTTGGATAATCGAAGCGAATTGTTATTACTTTATACAGCCAGAATTCAGCTTCTTGAAGAAGTTATTAAGCCTTCATTACGGCAAGGAATATGGGTTATTGCGGATCGATTTGAACTATCCACTATGGCATATCAAGGTGGTGGAAGAGGATTAGATCAAGAGATGATTAATCGTTTATCTTCTTTTGCACTGCATGGATTTAAACCCGATTTGACTTTATATTTGGATATTACTCCTGAAGAAGGAATGAGGCGCGTTAAATCCAGAGGTGAAGTGGATAGAATTGAGCAGCAGTCGATTGATTTTTTTCATCGAGTCCATGAACGCTATATTCATTATGTTGAGTTGTGTGATAATACCGTAACTATTGACGCACGACGCCCATTGCATGAAGTCAAACAATCCATTCAAAATGCAATGAATAAATTTATAGAGCAGCAGCAATGACTCACGTTAATGAACTGCAGAGCCTTTCTTCTCTGGATGAAAAGAAACGCTATCAATCACAGTGGACTCAGATTCAATCTGCATGGGTCAACAATCGTATACCTCAGTCGATGTTATATGTAGGATCGTTTGATCATGCCTTTAATGATTTAATCAGAAAATTAACTCAGTTGTTTTTCTGTAGAAAGAAACAAAATGAACCTTGCCTTGAATGTGCTGATTGTCAAATGGTTGCTCGCGGCGAGCATCCTGATGTGAAATGGGTTAAGCCAGAAAAAAATGGTGGACCCATTAAAATTGATCAGATCAGGGAACTACAAAGTTACGCCTATTTAACTCCACAGCGGGCTAAGCATCGGTTGATTGTAATTGAATCGGCCGATCGCATGAACACTGCTGCTGCAAATTCCTTACTAAAGATTTTGGAAGAACCCGCGCCCCAGACCATTTTTTTACTTTTAGCCCGGCAATTAAGTACCGTATTACCAACAGTTTTAAGCCGATGCCAGATAGTCCGTTTTGCTTCGCCTGATAGTGCATTACTTAATAATTTTTTACGATTGGCTGAGTATTTTCCGGAAGAATCTGATCATGCAATAATTATTAAACACTCTGAATCTATTTTAGGTGGAATAATTGATGTATTGGAACAAAAGGAGCATCCAAGTGCGGTTGCAGCTCAATGGAGTCAGTTTGAATTTGGCGTATTACTGTGGTTTCTCTATTTAGTCTATGCGCAGATCCTAATGATGCAAATTAATGGGGCAGCAGCTGCTGGCCCCGCTATAAACCAATTAAACCATTTAATGCCTAAAATAGATTCCGTAACGATTTTTTGCCAAATTGACAAAATAAATACATTGCAACGAAAATTAAGCCATAATATGAATGTAAATCAAACTTTGGCATTAGAAGATTTATTGTTAGGACTTCATAATAAATCTAATATGTTTCCATAAAAATGCATACATAATTTGATTTTATAGGAAATCCGGATGTATAAGGGAGATTCTAAGATGGATACTATACAACAGATTAATTGCTCGTTTCCTAATGAATCGACTCTTTATAAGGCTTATATGCCTTTTTTGAAAGGAGGCGGCTTATTTATCCGTACGAACACGAATTATTTATTTGGTTCAATAGTTAAACTCTCAATTAAATTAATGGATGAAGATGAACTCCATGTAGTTGAGGGTAAAGTTATTTGGATTACTCCTAAAGGAGCGCAGGGTAATAAAGTGCCAGGGATTGGCGTGCAATTTATTGGAGAAAATAGCCGCTATGTATGTAATAGAATAGAGACCTATTTAGCAGGCATGTTAAAATCTTCCCAGTTAACAGATACCATGTAAGATCAATTCAATCTGGAAAAAACGTTCTTATTTTATATTGAATTGATCAAAATTTTATGAGGTCATTCCATGTTAGTAGATTCGCATTGTCATTTAAACTTTCTTGATCTAACTGATTTTAATCATGATATGGCTAATGTCTTGGCACAAGCAAAAGCAAATGACGTGCAGCATTTTTTATGTGTTTGTGTTGAACTCAATGATTATCCCCACCTAGAACGTCTTGCCGCTGAATATCCCAACATCAGTATTTCGGTAGGGGTCCATCCAAATACGGAGCTGGACTATCCAGTTACCTCACAAATGTTATGTGATTTAGCACTGAATCCAGCGTGTATTGCGATAGGTGAGACGGGATTGGATTATTATCGAACCCATACGGAAGAAGCGCGAGAGATCCAGCGTGCCCTTTTTAGAGAACATATTCAGGCTGCTTTAAAATCTTCTAAGCCATTGATTATACATACTCGTCAAGCGGCAGAAGATACCATAACCTTAATGGCAGAGGAAAATGCGCAACAAATTGGTGGCGTCATGCATTGCTTTGCTGAAAGTCTGGATATAGCATATAAAGCGATTGATTTAAATTTTTATATTTCATTTTCAGGAATTGTTACTTTTAAAAATGCAACTGCACTTCAAGAAGTGGCACGAAGAGTGCCTTTGGATAGAATACTTATTGAAACCGATTCGCCTTATTTAGCACCCGTACCTTATCGTGGCAAACAAAATCATCCTGCTCTTGTAAAGTATGTAGCTGAGGCAATATCTGAGCTTCGTAATATGTCCTACGCTGAGATTGCTGAAATTACCACAAATAACTTTTATAATTGTTTTAAATTGTAGTGTGTGAGTCTGGATGAATTGTCTGGGTGCAGCAAAACGGAACACGGGCTTTCCTTCTCGTCATACCAGGCCTCGCTTCATTGCATCCGGGTACATCTAGTTGTTTCTAATATAATTGAATGATGAAGTGAGGACCAATTAATGACTTTATACATAGGTTTGATGTCCGGAACAAGTATGGATGGTATAGATACCGCGCTTGTTGATGTGTCAAAAAATATACTACATTGTGGAATCACTAAAAAATACAGTAAAGAAGTCAAGGCCCATATAGATATGACGCTTTCTGGCTCAGATTTAAGTCTCGCTGCGATCTGTCAATTAAACACATTAATTGGAAGAGAATTTGCGAATGCCGTTAATGAATTATTGCAAAAAGTAAAATTATCCCCCAGTGATATTTCTGCTATAGGAAGCCACGGTCAAACACTATGTCATAATACCAATTGCACTATTCCATATACTTTACAGTTAGGTTGTGCGCATACTATTTCTGAATTAACTGGAATCACCGTTGTTGCAGATTTTAGAACTCGGGATTTAGTGTTAGGTGGACAAGGGGCTCCTTTTGCACCTATTTATCACCAACAATTATTTCATGATGCAAATAACCATATCGCTGTAGTAAATATAGGGGGTATTGCCAATATTACATTTATTAATCCGAATAAACCTATTAAAGGCTGGGACATAGGACCTGGAAATTGTTTAATGGATGCCTGGATTATGAAATATCAAGGCAGATCCTATGATAAAGATGGCGCTTGGGCCCAGCAGGGAGAAGTGATTGAACCACTTTTGGAAACCTTAATGGCTGATTCGTTCATTCGTTCCTCAGCACCCAAGAGTATAGGAAAAGAATATTTTTCATTATCCTGGCTAGAGGAGTATTTAAAAGAAGGTTTTCAACCTGTAGACATTCAAAAGACTCTTCTTGCATTTACTGCTAAATCAATTGCACATACAGTATTAAATGAAAAAGAACCGATTAAAAAAATGTATTTATGTGGTGGAGGGGCTCATAATCTAGCTTTATTGCAAATGCTTGCCCATTTATTGCCTCAAACCAGTGTTATGAGCATTGCTGAAGTTGGTATGAGTCCAGACTATTTGGAAGCGATGATGTTTGCTTGGTTGGCAGCTCAAGCGATTAATCGAATTCCAGTGGATTTACGTACCATTACTGGCTCCCGACGCCCTGCAATTTTGGGAGCAATTTATCCAGTAACCAAATAATTTAAAAGAAAAACTTTGGGTGCGGCGCAGCAAAAACCGGTCTAAACCTAAAACTTGCCCAATATTATCTTTTATATGTCTTTTATGTACTAAGAACGTATTGACAACATAAATACGTATAGGCTTAAATGTTGAATTTCAAACGGAGTGACCTTAAATTGAGCGCACATTATACAGATAAAACACATCAAGGAGCGAGCACGAATCTTGCAGCCGCTTATTTTATATTCTTCCTTGCCGCATCTTTTTATTTATATGAATTTATTTTGCAAGTAGCACCCAGTGTTATGGCTGAATCCATGATGAAAACTTTTGGGGTTACCGGTCAAGGGTTTGGGGTTATATCTGCTTTTTATTTTTATGCTTATGCTCCAACGCAATTACCAGCAGGTGTATTATACGATCGATATGGCCCCCGTAAACTAATGACCTTTGCAATTATTTTATGTGCCCTAGGGTCAGCTTTCTTTGCATCAACTGATAGTGTGCTCACGGCGTGTATTGGAAGGTTTCTTATTGGAATTGGTTCTGCATTCTCATTTATAGGGGTTTTGGTTCTTTTATCACGTTGGTTTCCTCCTTATTATTTTGCTATTTTGGCAGGAGTCGCCCAATTGATGAGTTCAGTAGGGGCTATATTTGGTGAGATGCCGCTTGCTTATTTAATTCAAGCAGTTGGATGGCGAAATGCAAGTTTTATTCTTTCGATTATTGGTTTTATTTTAGCAGCCTGTTTTTGGCTGTATATACGAGATTATCCACATCAAAAGAGTCAATCAGTTCCTCAACATTACTTGCGGGATGAATGGAAACGACTTCTTGCTGTATGCAAACATAGTTATACCTGGATAATAGGATCGTATGCATTCACTATATGGGCCCCCATCGCCGTGTTTGCGGCACTCTGGGGTGTTCCATATTTACAAGAAAAATTCCAAATAAGTGTGGTTGCTGCTTCTGGATTATGCAGCATGATTTGGATTGGAATAGGCGTGGGTAGTCCTCTTTTAGGATGGTTTAGTGATAAGATTGAAAGTCGTCGTATTGCTTTGATTATTAGTGCAATTTTAGGATTAATTGCAACGTTGATTCTCTTGTATTTGCCAGGCTTGTCTTACGGATGGACACCTTTTATTCTCTTTGTTCTCGGTTTAGGGGCAGGTGGACAAACGGTGAGTTTTGCCGTGGTCAAAGAAAATAATGCTCCTGATCTGGTGGGTACTGCTTCTGGTTTTAATAATCTTTCCGTAGTGATAGGTGGTGCCATATTTCAGCCACTAGTAGGTTATATATTACAGCACACTAACTTATGGCATGTAGTGAATGGGGCGCATGTATATAGTGTTGCGAGTTACCAAATTGCCTTGGTGGTAATGCCAATATGCTTTCTAGCCAGTTTGATCATTGCAAGCTGCATACTCAAAGAGTCTCATCCAGCACGTAAGAAGCATTAACCTTTATTTCCCAACTCATTTTTCACTTAAAAATGAGTTGGTTTGTTCTCAAGATCCTAATTCAAGGTTGCAAAAAGGATCCAACAAACTCGAGGGAGATGTCTCCTTTTTTTCTTTGGGTGCAAACCATAATAAAGCACATTTTTCTTTATAAAAAATATAACTTGCTTCATTTAATCGACTTAAATATTTTAGCTTTGCATAGGCCTCATAGCATCCTTTGTCATGGGCAACCCGATTAAACTTCTCGTCAAAAGCTTTCAACTTTGCGGCTAGAAATTTAGCTCCCTCTGAACCGGACCAGGAACTGGTTAAGAGCGTAGTAATGTTATTAGGCTGAGTAAAAATATGATCCTCAAAAGAGTCAAATAGAATGTCCCATAAACTTATTGCTTCAAAAGAACCTTTAATTTGTGATATGTTTTTAACAAATTGGCAAATTGTGGGTGAATGCAGCTGTAAAATACCTTTCTTTCGTGCTTCCTCTAAAAGGTAAAACTGAATGGAGTGAGCCCACTTACCATGCTTGGGGCCTGCACCTGCATCAGCAGATAGATAACCATTTTTTAGTAAAACGTTATTAAATAGGTCAGCTGTCAATTCACCATACAAAACAGGTGTATGCTGAGGGTATTGGAATTGGGGACTGGTTTGGAATTCTGTACTAATGTCACGAGAATCCGGGGTATTAAAATGATTTTTACTGCCCCATTCATCAAAAAATTGGCGTAAAGATTTTTTGTCGTGTTGGGTAAATGCAAAATAGGTTGATACAAATTCTTCCAACCCTTTGTATATAAGTTCTTCATTGCAAAAAAACTTCCAAATGGCAATCACATCTTCTTTGAGAGGAGTATCTAACTCTGAGTAACCCAGATCTAGTAAGCTTTGCTCGTAATCATTTGTATCTTTTTTGCCTATTTGTATGAGTTCAATAGTCATGTTTTTTATTCCTTTCAAATATGACCTAATGGTCCTTGCTTTAGATACTTAGATTGCACAATGAAGTTTGGAAGTAAAAAAGAGTTCTCTAGGTATTAAATTTGATACTAATCATTTATTGGCATATATGTCAAATGATTGATCTTATGGTGTTTAATTGGATCCGTGAATGCAATGATTATACTGTTTGATACCTAATAATAAGCAAAAGCTTTTATGCCAGTATAATAGCGCGTAACGTTCCAGCGAATGCCGGCGGTAAATGGTTGTCTTCACCTGGAGTAGGTATGTATGAAACTGCCGGTTCAATATAGATATTGGGGATTAATTTTGCTTGATAATAAATTTGATACATTAATTCAGAGGAGCGATTGGTGATTCTATGGTTGAGCCAAGCAAGAGAAAATCCTGCACCTAACGAGTCACCTTCACGATTTGCAATAAGTCCAAATAAGGTAAAACCAGCACCAATAGAGCGGGTCATGGGCAAAACACTAGAATTATTAATACTCAATTGATAAAACGCAGAAACACCACTGATATCATATCCAGGATGCCGATACCATAAACGTTGGGAACCAAATAGATAAGCCCCTGTCGCTCCCATTTCGCTGAGGTTGTGTTGACGTATTAAACCGGTCTGATGCCATACCCCTATTCCTGCTGTGCCAGGGCGATGGTTTTTACCTATAGTCCAGGCACCACCCGTTTCACCTACTTGAAAATAATTTCCATTGAATGTTGGTCCACTTAAACCGGTTTGTTTACCACTTGCTAGATTGCCATCATATATGCCGTAGGAAAGATACCATTGATCAATCGGAGCCCAAGTCGTAGTAATGCCGTAAGCCGTGTTCGTGTAGCCAGGCATGACACCATCTACAGCTGGGTTAATAAAAATCGGAGTATAAATTAGGCTCGTCACTGCAGGAATATTGGGTTCATCAGAGCGGAGAGGGGCAGGCTTGATTACATTATTAAAATCAAGGGTGGTAATTGTTTTTCCAATTCGTACAAACATTTTTTTATCAAAAAGCTCTTGCCTGTACCAAAGAGCATAAAGTTCTGATCGATTAAAAGGATACACATCAGGTAATGAGTTATATCCTTGAATAATGCCTGCTTGAGCATTAGTATTCTGGGCATTTTGTTGCAGAAACTGAGCGCTAAATAATCCTCCCTTCCATCCATTGAATTGTTCCGTGTCCACCGTAAGATCTAATAAAAATACGCTGTTTGAGGTGATACGATCAGCATCCGGTATTCCTCCTGAAAACAACTTATTGGTGTCCCCAATCCAGGCCCCTTGAACCATAATTCCATGATTATCTTCAATACCTAGTTTTTTCTCTATATAACGTTGAATTGCACCCGACCCTGTAGTTACATTGACTGCCGCGGGGTTTGAACTGATACTGGAGCTATTAGGTACGTCCGTGGGTTTCGTTGCTGTGGGAATAGTTTCTGAGGTTTTTGCATTCACAATATCAATGCAATTTATAAGAATAAATAAGATAAAAAAAAGTAATCTGCTCATAATTTTTCTTTTAAAAGCATTAATATACATCCATTTATAACATCATTCACCATATACTTTTCTAAGCTTAGATTCAATATTTTCTGGCCTAAAATCAACCTTAATACCGTGAAACAAATACCTACAACTAATTTTCTCAAAGAGTCTTATTAATTCACCTTACGCAGCATTACATGGCTCAGCATGGGGATTTCATATTGAAACAGCTGAACATGTTTTGCGCTTAATGCTATCAGGACTTTTCGATAGATATCCTAACCTTAAAATTATCATTGGTCAGATGGGGGAAATGCTTGCATTTTGGGCTTGGCGACTTGATCATCGACTAAAGGAAGAAGGTTGGCGTGAAAAAATTGAATGTAAAAAAACAATTACAGAGTATCTCAATACTAATATCTTCCTAACAACAAGCGGTTTTTTTGATACTCCTTCTTTGATGCATGCAATTTCTACCGTGAGTACAGATAGAATAATGTTTTCAGTTGACTATCCTTATGAAGATAATTTGAAAGCAAGTCAATGGTTGGATTCAGTACAATTGAACGATGAAGATAAAATGAAAATAAGTTACTTAAATGCTGCGAACTTACTGAAAATTTAAATCTACGAACATTTTCCATCTGTAACCTTTAAGTTAAGGTGGCTCCAGTGCAAAGACCATGTAGGTTTATTCTTAATTATATATCGTCAAATTCATAATGACTCAAAAACATTTTTTGCGACATTCCTTCGTCCTCATCCTTCGAATAAAAAAGGGGAGGCTCCTTTACTTACCAGCCCTGGTTTTAAATCCAATGGAAAATCTAAACAATATCCTTGTAACTCATGTTACGCACATGAACTTGTAGTTTGAATAAAAAGCATTAGAATTCTGTCCTTAATTTTAGGGAGGGAATTAAATGGATATGCTTGATCTTTATAGTGATTATTTGATTTTCCAAAACAAATATGCGACAGCAGCAGGTCTGTCTGATTTGGTTGATGGAGCATTTGCTCATGATAAAGTAACTCGATTTCTTCGTTTTGAGGATTTTGGCTGGAAATCACTGTGGCACTATGTAAAAAAGCCAGTTAGGAGGCAAGAAGGAGTTGGAGGGGTATTGATAGTTGATTCCATAGAAGAGAAACCTTATACCGATGAGAATGAAGTGAATTGCTGGCATTATTCTCATGCCAAAGGGACTGTGCTCAAGGGGATCAATATCCTATCGTGCATGATCCGCTATGATGATTTCAGTGTACCTATAGGATATGAGGTGATTAAAAAAAAATCACCTATTGTGATATTAAGACCAGACAAATGAGAAGAAAGTCATCCAGAACCAAAAATCAATTATTTCAAAACTTGATTGCTCAAGCGATTACCAATAAAGTGATGTTTGATTATGTACTAGCGGATAACTGGTTTGGCTCGAAGGCCAATATGGTTCACATCCATAAAGACCTTCAAAAATCGTTTATCATTGGGATTAAGTCTAACCGCACGTTAGCTTTGTCTGAAAACGATGCCAAAAACGGACGGTACCAACAAGTAAGAGCATTAGAACTTGAAGAGGATGTGGCCCACACAGTCTGGCTTAGAGGCCTAGACTTCCCCGTGAGGCTCCTGAAAAAAGTGCAAAAACGAAAACGGTTCAACAGGAATTCTCTATCTTGTTTCTAATGACATGCTAAGTAGCGCCGAACGTCTTTATGAAGTGTACCAGAAACGGTGGCGGATTGAAGAGTACCATAAATCAATTAAGCAAAATGCAAGCTTAACTAAGTCCCCCACTCGAACTGTAAAAACTCAGTGTAATCATATTTACGCTTCTATAATTGTCTATTGCAAGCTGGAAATGTTGAAGATAAAAACTCATTTAAATCACTTTGCCATTAAATACAAATTGATTGTTAGAGCGAACCAGATTGCCTGGCAGGAGCTTAAAAAAATGGCTGCTTAAACTTGATCGTGCGTAACATGAGTGATTAAAGATCCAAATTTCACTTTTTGGGAGATTCACGAAAATAATCTCATGTATGATGAGCAAAATCACCATTGGGAAATCGTTGACGGTCTTTTTAATGAAGTTAATGATACCAACCTTGATCCGCATGAAGACAACCTTGGTTTTTTTCTCACTCATTTATTGCAATCAAAGGTTAGTGAAGAAACAAAATTCTGGTTTGAGACCCTAGTTGACGCAGCGCGTAGTGACGAAGAGTATACTCTCGAGGTTGATCAATCAATATATCAATTAGAAGCATTCTTTCGTGTATTTTCTTCTTGTTGACATTTTAACCTCTAATTAGAAGCTGGCGCGAAATAGCCATTAAAAGGAACAATTAACACGCACATCGATTATTTTGTGATACATTATGCCTTCTTTAATAGTCATACAAGGTGAAGCGATGTATTCAAAAGAAGAGCAAACAGTAAAAAATAATTCGGACATGGATTATGGAGATGATTTTATAAGTACTGAAGAACGCCGCTCAAGTGTTGATGTTACCGATGAACTTACTTTAGAACAATTATTTAGCAAATTGCAAATCTACTCAGAAGGATTTAAACCAAGTTTTTTTACAAACAAGGATTTAGCTAATCTTAGTTTAACCTCCAAAACATTACACTCTGTTGTATTTTCCGAGTTGAATCAACAAGCGGCGCAACAACTATTAGCCCATGTTGTTAAGGGTGAGAAAGATAAAGCCCTAGCCATGATAAAACAAAATCCAGGGTTGCTCTTGATTAAATCAAAAGCCGTAGATTATTCTGGAAGAACCATTATAGGAACAGCGTTTCAAGCTGCAATTGGTGTCGGAGATAAACCGATGTGGGAAATGATGCTTCCTTATTTTAAAAAGTTAGAAGACAAGGGCTTAATAGAACAAGGAGAAGCCTTAAGACAGTTTCATGAGCAGTTCCCCAACGGCATTGAAGATGAGGTTTCTGCAGAAAAGCTCAAAGACTATTATAATGCCATTGCATTAGCCATTATCCATGATGAAGACCATGGTCACTCCGTGATTGAAGGATTTAGAAAAGAAATAACCCGTCAAAAAGAAATTACCCAAGGCAAGCATTTTAATCTGCAGCACTTAATCGCAGCGCATCAAGCTTATATCGAAAACTTTGATGCTTTGGATAATTGGGATAACCGTGACTTATTTTGGCGAAAAGTGATGGGTTATGTACAACGGCAGATGACTGCTTACGACGCACAAATTCATTGCTCGGGCATAAAAAGCGTGTTAGATAAAGAGAATTCATTTCACAGGACGTTTAAGTTTTCTAATTTCGGGGAGTTTTTTCCTTTGATGCCTGATTCTGGTCTTGGTTTTGAGTTTGCTTGTTATAGTTATTTCTCGGCCATCGTTTCGCCACGGTCTGTCGCTGGTGTTACCTATGTTGCCTATGGGCCACGCATGCTTGAAAATTATATGGAGCAAAAACAGACGCACTTGCTGGACTTAGAGAGTCACTTGAGCAAGGAATGGTTTATCAGCCCAATGAATTGCTCTTAATTGCTCATGTTACGCACATGAACTTGTAGTTTGAATAAAAAGCATTAGAATTCTGTCCTTAATTTTAGGGAGGGAATTAAATGGATATGCTTGATCTTTATAGTGATTATTTGATTTTCCAAAACAAATATGCGACAGCAGCAGGTCTGTCTGATTTGGTTGATGGAGCATTTGCTCATGATAAAGTAACTCGATTTCTTCGTTTTGAGGATTTTGGCTGGAAATCACTGTGGCACTATGTAAAAAAGCCAGTTAGGAGGCAAGAAGGAGTTGGAGGGGTATTGATAGTTGATGATTCCATAGAAGAGATACCTTATACCGATGAGAATGAAGTGAATTGCTGGCATTATTCTCATGCCAAAGGGACTGTGCTCAAGGGGATCAATATCCTATCGTGCATGATCCGCTATGATGATTTCAGTGTACCTATAGGATATGAGGTGATTAAAAAAAATCACCTCTATAATTGTCTATTGCAAGCTGGAAATGTTGAAGATAAAAACTCATTTAAATCACTTTGCCATTAAATACAAATTGATTGTTAGAGCGAACCAGATTGCCTGGCAGGAGCTTAAAAAAATGGCTGCTTAAACTTGATCGTGCGTAACATGAGTTATTAATAAATGATGAAGCAGTTTTTAATCATTTAAAGACAGTAACGGTTACAAAAAATTTATCGAATTCTTAATTAGACGGATTGAAAGTAGGAACATATTCCTTTTGAAAGAAATTTTTAAGCTTGCAGTCTAAATGGTCCACAAGCTTAAAAAGATTATATTGCTAACAGCCAGCTCCAGATACCAGTATTGCAGCTGCAAGTTGGTCTTGGTTTAGGGTATAAGTTTTATTAGGGACAATATCGACCCAGTTCGTAAGTAAATCAGGCTCTTTTTTATCAGTTGACCAGACAAGCACTCTGAAGTAATGGGCTTGATTAGGTAGACCGAGCGGGATTTGACCTTGTTGCGAGAGAATAATTAAGGAACTTAAGTCTAATTTGAAACCATTGATAATAGCTCTATTACTCTCCTGAATGGCCTCAGCGGATGCTTTCCATTGTACTGCAATTTTACCTTGATTGTTTTTTGTAGGGTAATTTGTTTTATTATCAAGCACAATTTGAGTAGCTAAGGCCGTTGAAGCCATAAAGTACAAGCATAAATAAACTAAAATTTTATTCATTTATTTTCCCTAAAGGTTATTCAACAATTTTGCCTTCTTGGGGCACACATGTTGTATTCTCATTGCTCTTAGGCCTTGAGAGAGGAAACTTGCCTTCAGAGCTCAGCGTGCTCATCTTTCCATTCTGTATGAAAGCTTCTTTAGGAATATGAACAGCTACGTTTTTAATAACATTAACTGCTTCAGGAATTTTGAAATCTCCCACCATACTTAAAAACTGATAACTTTCCTGTGGTGAGAACCCTTGAGTACGCACTAAAAAGTCAATTGCATTCTTAGAGGCAAGCTGCATCGCTTCAAATAGATTTTCATGTAAACCCATTATTATCCATTCATCCGCGTTTTCAACAATAGGCCAGGTGAATAAGTTACTACCATTTCGTTTGGTTTTATCAAATACTCCTTCGGCTTTTAAATCTTTTCTTACAATAAACTGCAGGGTGATACCTTCATAAGAAGTCTCGAGTGCTGTGACATCAATTTCTCCATTACTTTGCATCGCATGGGAATCACCGGTCCAAACTAAAGCACCTTTTTGAAAAACGGGTAGGTAAAGAATGGATCCTGTTTGCAGACTGGGTTGATCGAGATTTCCTCCAAAAGGACCTGGAGGGACGGAGTTGAATTGTCCTGGAACAGGTTGTCCCATATGCGTTTCTAAATTCACGGGCCAGCCATCAGGCCAATCCTTGGGTGGGGCTACCGCGATAACTCCCGGAAAGGGTTTTAGGCGTAAGCAAATACCTTTGGAGAATTCGGTGGTATTTCTCTCTTTATTATATTTGAAGTACATAATTCGTGGTTTCGTAAATTCTGATAAAATACCTTGTGTGGGACTTAAAAAATTGTATCCAAAATCATTTAACTTGATATCTAAAACTCGAATTTCGAGAACATCTCCTGGCTCTGCTTCTTCAATATAAACAGGGCCGGTTAAGCTATGCATACCCCGTCTTTTTTGAATGTCATATTTTGTATAAAATTTTGCAATTTCAGCCGGTGTGGTTTTATTAAAGACCATTTCATGCAAGCAACTGTTCCAAGTCTCTAAAGACACCGAATCCCCAGAGTGAACTTTAACGGCAGGTTTTTTATCAAGTGAAAAAAGACCAAGAGTTACGGTATCTTTTGTGGCGGGGACTCTATATGTTTCTGCCGAAACAGTAGAGAACAATGCGGTTGCAATTAATAAAGAGGATATCTGGATTGTCTTTAGCATGTCTTATCCTTAAGAATGGGTGTTGGCAATAGTGTATCGGATAACTTAATAGATTTAATATGAATTTTATAAAAATTCAAGTCAGTCCAATCAAGCTTGCGAAATCAATATTTAAAAGCATGGTTTCTTATGCCTGATTATTTAGTCCCATCCGCAATCGGATTTTTAGGTAGAAAAGTTAATCCTATAAATATCAAGAAGATAAGCTCGATTGCATTACAATAAAGTCCAAAATGAAGATTATTATGATGCTTATAGAATAGGTTAGCTCCTTCTGTTCCTATCGCGCCTACAACCATAACGCACAGGCTAACAAGAGCTGAAGCTGTACCCTTGCTTACAGGGGTTACAAAGAGACAGTATCTGTTTAAAGGCGCATTGATTATGCTCAGTGAAAAAAAATAAATAATCGTTCCAGGAAGCAAATAATAATAAGCATTCCCGAACAAAAAAGGAAGCAAAGAAGTTAAAAATGCTCCCACAATCAGAATAATACAACCTAGAAAAACTATTTGTTTAATACTGTATTTATATGTCAGTTTATGTAAAAACCAATTGCCTAAAATGGTAGCGCCAAATACGGGAAGTTGCCAAAGCCCATATTGAATTACTGTAAGTTTTGCCTCAACAATAAGAATAATGGGTGCTAACGCAATCCAAGCAATACAGTGAATACCCACTGTACCTGCCGCTAAAGTACCAAAACAAAATGCTTTATTAGTAAACAAATCTTTATAGTTCTGCAGCACTTTGTTTGCTGAGAATTTAGTTTTTGGAATTAATTGACCATTCCTCTTGATTTGACCTATTGGTTCAGGCATATAGCGCCATAATCCCCATAATACGACAAGAGCACTTAGCGCAATGGTCACAAATATGTAGCGCCAAGAAGTGTAATGGATTACCAGCGCTCCAATAAGAGGGCCAAGTAATGGGGCGAGAATTGCAACATTCGCCATAATTGCAATTAAGCGAATCGCATCCATTTCTTCAAAGATTTCTTGAATCGTCGCATAACCGATTACACCAATAAAGCATAATCCCATACCTTGGAAAAAACGCGCAATTAAAAATTGATTCATTGAATTGGAGCACGCTATAAATAAAGTAAAAATAAAAAATAGAAATGCACCAAGAAGCATCATCGGCCTGCGTCCATAGCTATCGGATATGGGGCCTAAGAAGATCTGTAAACTCGCGCCTCCGAGTATATAAACGCTTAAAGAAGTAGCTACCACAGATTCCGGTGCATCAAAAGAACGAACAACTTGAATCATGCCCGGCATGATCATGTCGTTTGCTATATAAGTTAGAAACTCATACATGACAAAAAAACAGGTAAATATAAGCGCCTGTTTTTTTGTTATAGGAATAAGGGGGTCAGTCATAGCAGGAGCCCTTGTTGTTTATTTTTTTCTTTAAGTGTGCTGTCTTGTAAATCTGTGTCTAAATTTTATATACTCGTTTGATGTTCAATTTTCAAAATAATCTTATGAAATGGCATTTTTTTGGCGAAGATAGTGGCAAACCGAGAATTAATGAACATTTAATGATTTACATCCTTAGTCTACTTGATCCAACTTCGCAGTTCAAGGCGTCATTGGTAAATCATAAATGGAAAAAAATGGTCGATTTAACTCAAAAATACATGAGTTTATTGCCAATGATTCAACAGATTCCAGTGTTCTCTAAAGTTGGGCTCGATGTATTAAGATTGAAATTAATGTCAGGTGGAATGACAAATATTGTTTATAGAGTACAAATAGAGCAAGATTACTCCAAATTTCTCTCAAAAATTCCTGGGATCGATCCAGACCTTGTGGAAAGCAAAAAACCTCCCCGGTGGGTATTACGCATTCCAGGAGATGTATCATTATTTTCGGTATCGCGTAAGCACGAAGCAAAAAACGCCCGTAAGACCTCTCTGTTAGGAATAAATGTGCCTATAGAACACGATGGCGCGAGTGGATGGCAACTCACCCAATTCATAGAGAATGCGCAGAATCTAGATAAAGGAACATTACAACGAGTTGAAATATTACAAACCTTAGCGTGTATGGCAAAAAAACTACATACCTCAGAACCATTTGACAATGAGACTGCTGTATTTGAACGTAATGAACAACTATTTGAACAATTAAAAATTAAAAATTTTATCTTTCCTCAGAAAGTAGAATTTGTCATAGAGAAAATGGCTTATCTAAAAAAATTATTTTCGTCCTATAAGATCGAAATGTCACCCTGTCATAATGATTCGACCCCTTTAAACTATTTGAGGGTCCCTGAGGGAACAAAAAGACAAGAAAAAATTTATCAAATTGATTGGGAATACTCAAGCAACAACGATTTTATATGGGATCTTGTTTATTTTTCTATAGAGGCAAAGCTTAGTAAGGAGCAAGAATTAGTTTATTTAACCGCATACTTTGGCAAGGATAGGCTTTCAGATTCAATATTGGCGTGGTATACCGCGTATAAGCCAGTTGTCGAGTGGTGGATTACCCTATGGTCATGGACCCAATTAGCGAATGAAGCAAAATCAGTAAGTCGGGATGAGTATGAAAAATTAGGGGCAGAACGTTTTGTAAAAACTCTGGATCATTTGCAAAGCGATGCATATCAGAAAGCCCTTGTTATTATTAATGAAGATAAGTTGGAAGCTTCTTTTGACGGTCATAGACCGTTTAAAGTTTAAAAATTGGTAATTCTGGTATGTAGCATAGATAGAGCGCCACCAGGATCTCCAATCATAACCCGGTGTTATAGAGAGGAGGTCTCTGGTTGTACTCGGATGCGAGTCTTTCGCTCTACCGCCCCTAGGCGAGAATTGCTGTTATTTCATATTACTCAAAAATTCTTGAAGATGTTTTTTCTCTTGTTCAGAGCTTAAATAAGTTTTTAGCAACTCCAATAAATGATGATATTCTTCATTTTGAATTACCCCGCGCATTAGCTCAAAACGTAAAAAAACACAGTATGTATTGAGTACGTCTGTTTCGCAATAATCACGAATACTTTTTAGTTGACCTAATGAATACTGCTCCCATACCTTAGAACCACTCATGCCCATTTTTCCTGGGAATCCAAGCATGCTCGAGATTTCATCCAGGGGAGCAAACGCTTTATTTTGGTATCCTGCAATCACATCCATAAGATCGAGATGCCTGTAATGAAATCGACTCAAGTAATTATTCCAACGAAAATGCTGTTGATTATCACCATTTTCCCAATAGGTGGGAGCGGGAATTCCATGCAACAATGCGCGGTAATGCAGCACAGGCAAATCGAAGCCACTGCCATTCCAACTAACTAAAGTTGGGGTATGTTTGTCTACTCCGGAAAAAAATCGGGTTATTAGCTCTTTTTCATCAGAGGATTCATCACCTAAAGACCAAACCTTTACTTGTGAACCATGACTCATTACCAAAGAAATAGCACAAATTCTTTGTAAATAATGGGGTAAAAAATCATTACCTACCTTTGCTCGACGCAAGGCAAACATTGCTTGTGCCGTATCTTTATCTGATAGTCCATGTAAGTCGTATAAATTACGGCCAGCCTCAACATCAGGAATTGTTTCTATATCGAATACAAGAATGGTCATCGTTCAGCTTACTTATTTAAATGAATCTATATCTTAACATGGGGTGAAGTTGGGAAGTAATAGTTTTATGTTTAGAAGTTATTACGAAAATAATGCAGGCGTAGATTGTAGTTAGCAAATTTGTTAAAATGATCTTTTTATTGTTTGGTTGCTCATGGACGCATTATTAAAAATTAAGAAGTTACGCATCGTTTTTTTGTTGTTTACTTTTTTTCTTACTGCGTGTGTTAGTCATCCCCCTGCAGATATAAACAACGTATGCAGTATATTTAGACAGCATCCAAAGTGGTATAGAAGTGCTAAGGATGTTGAGCGTCGATGGCGGGTTCCTATTCCCGTCCAAATGGCTATTATCCATCAGGAATCCAAATTTAATGCTCGAGCTCGGCCACCACGGAAAAAACTCTTTTGTATCATTCCTTGGAAACGACCTTCGTCAGCATATGGGTACACCCAAGCATTACATGGGACCTGGAGTCATTACAAACAAAATTGTGGGGGATGGTTTGCTTCCCGTGATAATTTTGCTGATGGTGTTGATTTTATTGGTTGGTATGCGAATGAGGCTTATAAAAAAGCAAGAATTCCTCGCACAGATGCTTATGCGCTATATTTGGCCTATCATGAAGGTATAGGTGGCTATCAACGTAGAACTTATTTGAGAAAATCGTGGTTAATTCCTGTTGCACGTAAAGTGAAAGCACGTTCTCAACTTTACGCAATGCAACTCAATTCGTGTAAAAGATCATTAAAATCACGATTTTGGTTTTAAAATTAGAAAGGTAGCGGCTTTGGATTGATAATTGAATCGAGGGCTGCATTTGAATTTTTATAGGTTAATAAGTAATAATATATACAGTTATTAAAACTGATATAGATCACTAAGGAGTTTTTAATGCGATTAATGCTTTTGGGTGGGCCGGGTGCAGGAAAAGGAACCCAGGCTTTGCGTTTGATTGAACGTTATCAAATTCCGCAAATCTCCACTGGTGACATGCTGCGTGCAGCTATTGCACAGGGAACGCCCTTAGGACAAAGTGCTAAAAAAATTATGGAAACAGGTGGTCTAGTATCCGATGAGATTATTATTGGATTAGTTAAAGAACGTTTAAAAAAAAGTGATTGTGCTAACGGGTTTCTTTTTGATGGTTTTCCTAGAACAATTGTTCAGGCAGATGCCCTGAAACAAGCTGGAATTTATTTAGATCACGTTATTGAAATTGCTGTAGATGATCAAGAGATTATCAAGCGAATTAGTGGACGTCGAATCCATCTCCCTTCAGGTCGAGTCTATCATGTTCAAAACCATCCTCCTAAACGAGAGGGGATAGATGATGTTACTGGTGAGCCTTTAATTCAACGTGAAGATGATAAAGAAGAGACAGTAAGAAAACGTTTAGAAGTATATCGCAGTCAAACTGCACCTCTAGTTCACTATTATAAATCATGGGCTGAAGGTGGTGATCCTAGTGCTCCAGAGTTTCATAGTATTTGCGGTACTGGTGATGTAGACGACGTTTTTCAAAAAATTGTTAAGTCGATCGAAATTAAGGAAGCAATATGACCAGCTTCAATGTAGCCAGTGCAGAATTTCAATCTTTAATTGACCAAAATAGCATTGTGTTCATTGATTTTTGGGCTGACTGGTGTGCTCCCTGCAAACAGTTTTCTAAGGTTTATGAGCAGGTGGCTGAGCAGTTTCCAAATATAAAATTTGCGAAAGTTAATATTGAAGTCGAACAACAATTGGCTGATTTCTTTGAAATACGCTCGATTCCTCATCTGATGGTATTCAAGGAAGGAATAGTCATTTATTCAAATGCTGGCAGTATGCCAGCTTCGACTTTAAAAGAGTTGGTTGAACAAGCAGTAGCAGTTGATGTTAGTGCAATAAAAGCGGAACTTCAACAGCAGGAAAAGAAGTAACTCGTGATAAGTAGGTAGCGAGTTCTTTCTTGCCTTTTTCATCAATTATTAAATCGAGTTTGGTTCTTCGTTTGAGTATATCATCGCAGTTTTGAGCCCACTCTTCCAATATCAAATAATCAACCTCAACTTGATACAGGTATGTACAGTATTTCTTTCCTAAGGATTCTTGATTTTTACAAGAAGCAAGAAATAGTTCCATTCGACTTCCATATGTATATAAATAACGATTAAGTAAGTTTGGATCCATCCAATTATATTTCTTTTGAGCATAATCTACATATTGCGCAAAATTCATATTGTCCAAAATGGCCCCGGGGAGGGGAGTTGAGGCTGTAAGTGAAGAACCAATTTGTGGAAAAATTGAATTAAGCTGATCTATAACTTCTTCCGCTAATTGACGATAAGTAGTAATTTTACCGCCATAAATTGTAACGATCGGTGCAGGTTTAAGGTGGACCTCATAGGAATAGTCGCGACTTAAGGCTCTGGCTTCCTTACTCTCTTGAGCAAGCAAGGCACGAACGCCACTCCAAGTATAGAAAATATCTTTTTCAGATATCGTGCATTTAAAATATGAATTAACCAGATCTATTAAATAATGAATTTCTTGATTGCTAATCCTAGCCTCATTAGGATTTTCTGTTAATGGGATATCGGTTGTGCCTATCATACTAAACCCATGATAAGGGATGACAAAGATAATACGTTTATCTTGATGTTGTAATACATAGGCGTGATTCCCCTCATAAATTTTGGGTACAATAATATGACTTCCCTTAATTAAACTAATTTTTTTCCGATCGGGAATATTAGTGAGCTCTTCTACTGATTTTACCCATGGTCCTGCTGCATTAATTACTGATTTAGCATAGAGGGTGTAATTTGAACCTGTTTTAGGCTGTATTGTTAATTTCCACAAGTTATTGACTACTTCAGCATGAATTACTGTTGAATGAGTTCGTATGCTAGCTCCATGATTTTTGGCTTGTAGGGCATTAACAATAGTTAAACGAGCATCATCAGTAACTGCGTCATAAAATAGAAAACCCATGTTCAGTTTATCGATAAGGGAGGAGAAATATTCCTTTTTACTTTTCCTAGAAATCATTTTGCATTTAGGTAAACGATTTTTACCGCTTAAATGGTCATAAATGAATAACCCTAAACGCAAAAACCAAGCAGAACGCATGTGTTTTTCATAGGGGAGAACCAGGGGTTGGGGATGTACTAAATGGGGTGCAAGGTCTAAAAGTCTTTGTCGTTCATTAATTGCTTTTTTAACCATGCCAAATTCAAAGTTTTCTAAATACCTTAATCCACCATGAATAAGCTTGGTGCTACTGGAAGATGTTTTCGAGGCTAGATCATCCTGCTCAAAAAGTACCACGGATAATCCTCTTAATGCTGCATCTGCAGCACAACCACAGCCGTTGATGCCGCCGCCAATAATTGCAACATCAAAAACCGAATTCATGTTTTGGTCTCCAGAAAAAAAGTATACACTATCAATATACACTAATAGTTGGGACAAGGAACTCTGCAACAATGAATTATTTACTTGCAATTGATCAAGGAACGAGTAGTACCCGTGCCATGATATATGATATTTGTGGTGGGTTAGTTGCCAGTAGTCAATATCCGCTCACTCAATATTATCCTCAAGCAGGCTGGGTCGAGCATGATCCAGAAGAAATATGGCAAAAAACCTTAACTGCAATGCGCGATGTAGTCACAAAAGTTCCAGCAGATCAAATACTATGTTGTGGTTTAACAAATCAAAGGGAAACTACTGTAATTTGGGATAAAAGGACAGGCAAATGTCTTGCTCCTGCGATTGTATGGCAAGACCGCAGAACAGCCGAATATTGCAATACTCTGGCGATTGATGCACCCATGATTCAAGAAAAGACCGGTTTAATTCCCGATCCTTATTTTTCAGCAACAAAATTAAAGTGGCTTCTAGAGAATAATCAAGAAGCAAATGAGCTTGCAAAGAAAGGTGATCTAGCTTTTGGTACTATTGATAGCTTTCTAATCTGGCGTTTAACTACCGAGCATTTGCATTTAACCGATGTGACTAATGCATCGAGAACGATGCTTTTTAACATTAAAAAAGAGCAATGGGATTTAGAGCTACTGGATTATTTTAAAATACCCGAGTCAGTTTTACCGAAGGTTTGCGCTAGTGATAGTCGTTTTGGGCTTATTGATAAGCAATGGCTTGGCAATGAGTTACCTATTACGGGAGTTGCGGGAGATCAACAAGCTGCTTTAATTGGCCAAGGCTGTTTTAAAATTGGAATGGTAAAAGCAACTTTTGGTACGGGTGCCTTTCTATTACTTAATACAGGTAATAAACCCGTATTATCTCAACATAAACTTCTAACAACAATTGCTTATAAAATTCAAGGAAAAACAGTATACGGGTTAGAGGGTAGTATTTATCATGCAGGTACCACAGTCAAATGGCTACGCGATTCAATGAAATTAATAACAAGTTCTGATGAAACTGAGGCCCTGGCAAGCTCCTTATATGGAAATGAGGGAGTTTATTTAGTTTCAGCATTTACAGGTTTAGGTGCACCACATTGGTTATCCGCTCCTGGAGCATCCATTGTTGGCTTGAGTCTATCCACTCATAGAGCGCATTTTGCCCGCGCAGCATTAGAAGGGGTTTGTTATCAAACACGCGAAGTCTGTTTTTGTATGAGAGAGGACAGCCAATTGGATTTATCACTATTGCGAGTTGATGGTGGAATGGCAGTTAATCGGTGGTTTTTACAATTTTTAGCAGATCAGTGTCAATTAGAGGTACAAAAACCTAAAGATATTGAAACCACTGCAAAAGGTGCAGCCATACTAGCGGGTTTGGGGTGCGGAATTTTTAATTCATTGGATGAACTGCATGCAATTTGGGATGTAGAACAATCCTTTAAACCGCAAAGGCCTTTGGAGCAGGTAGAGCAAGAATATCGTGGTTGGCGGCAGGCTTTACAAAAAATAAAAAGATAAAGTCTAAATTAGGTTGTGTAACCTAGCATTACCAGAGCTGGAGAATTGGAGTGATCCTGGGTGCATGGTCCTTGGAAAACCCACACCCAGTTAATTATACTAAGGAACATTTCTTGTTTTTTCACCAGTATAAAGCTGGCGTGGTCTACCAATTCTTGATTTAGTGGCAACCATTTCCATCCAATGACTCATCCAACCAACAGTACGAGCTAGAGCAAAGACCACTGTAAACATATTTGTAGGAATTCCTATAGCACTTAAAGTCAGGCCTGAATAAAAGTCAACATTGGGGTAGAGTTTTTTCTCAATAAAATAATCATCTTCAAGAGCAATACGTTCAAGTTCCATCGCAAGTTTGAATAATGGAGCATCTTTTGCACCTACTGCTTCCAATACATCATAGCAGGTTTGGCGCATTACTTTTGCTCTGGGATCGTAGCTCTTATAAACACGGTGACCAAATCCCATTAATCGGAACGGATCATCCTTATCTTTTGCGCGTTTGATGTAATGTTGAATGCGATCAACGCTTCCAATTTCTTTAAGCATGTTGAGGCAGGCCTCATTCGCACCACCGTGAGCAGGCCCCCATAAAGCACCGATTCCCGCAGAAATACATGCAAAAGGATTCGCTCCTGTTGATCCAGCGAGACGAACAGTGGAGGTAGATGCATTTTGCTCATGATCAGCATGTAAAATAAAGATTGTATCCATGGCGCGTACAAGGACTGGATCAGGAGTTGATTCTTCAGTCGGAACGCTAAACATCATATGCAAGAAATTTTCAGCATAAGACATTTTATTTTGTGGGTATATATAGGGTAATCCTATTGAGTATTTATAACTCATTGCCGCAAAAGTCGGCATTTTAGCAACCATGCGAATTGCAGAAATAAATCGGTCTTCCGCATTATTTAAATCCATGGTGTCATGATAAAAGGCAGATAAAGCCCCAACCATTCCAACCATAATTGCCATTGGATGCGCATCACGACGGAAACCATTTAAAAATTGATACATTTGTTGATGTACCATGGTATGGTTATTAATTAAATTAACAAATTTTTTCTTTTCGTCGGCATTAGGTAGTTCGCCATTGAGTAAAAGATAACTTACATCCAGAAAATCTTTTTTCTCGGCTAATTGTTCGATTGGATAGCCTCGATAGAGTAATATCCCTTTCTCACCATCAATATAGGTGATTTTAGATTCACAGGAGGCAGTCGATAAAAAACCTTGATCAAAGGTAAAAACGCCACGCGCACCTAGTTGTGTGATATCAATCACATCATTTCCTAACGTAGGTGTATATACTGGTAATTCGAGTGGCTCTTGCCCTTCAAGGCTAAGTTTCGCTGTTTTTTTTGTCATTGCTTCTCCTGAGAAAAGGATTCGTTTGTTTGTGCGTGGCACTATATACAAAATGAGCACTTACAGTCAATTTTATTATGGGTTAGAATTTCAAAGAATAACAGTAAAAAAGTAACAAATTTATCTATGTTGAGATGAGAATCTAAAATTTACCGTACATTTTATCCCTTGTCCTAGGAGGATACTGCATGTTATGCAGTACTTGAGGTACATTTTAGTGTAGATGATTTAATTAAATTCGTCTGTATGGTATCCTTTATCATTAAAATTTATCGTCAAGGATACGTCCAAACTATGGTTTATCTAGCTAAAGAAGTCTTGCCAGTTAATATCGAAGATGAATTAAAACAATCCTATCTAGATTATGCGATGAGCGTTATTGTGGGGCGGGCTTTGCCTGATGTTCGCGATGGCTTGAAGCCAGTTCATCGACGCGTACTTTTCGCAATGAGTGAATTAGGCAATGACTGGAATAAACCCTATAAAAAATCTGCACGTGTTGTAGGGGATGTAATCGGTAAATACCATCCACATGGCGATACCGCAGTTTATGACACCATTGTTCGTATGGCACAACCTTTTTCAATGCGTTATCTTTTGGTTGATGGTCAGGGTAACTTCGGTTCTGTAGATGGCGATGCACCTGCGGCAATGCGGTATACCGAAGTAAGAATGTCTAAGGTAGCCCATGCTTTATTAGCGGACCTCGAGAAAGAAACTGTAGATTTTAGTCCTAACTATGATGAGACAGAGTTTGCCCCTGTAGTTTTGCCTTCACGTATACCTAACTTATTGGTTAATGGTTCTTCCGGTATTGCTGTAGGTATGGCGACGAATATTCCACCCCATAATCTTACTGAAGTAATTAATGCATGCATTGCTCTGGTTGATGACCCAGAACTAAGTTTAGATGACATTATGGAAATTATTCCTGGGCCAGATTTTCCAACAGCTGCAATTATCAATGGTCGGGCTGGAATTATACAAGGCTATCGCACAGGAAAAGGGCGCGCAATTATTAGGGCACGCACAGAAATTGAAACCGATGAAGATTCAGGACGCCAAGCCATTATTATTACCGAGCTTCCTTATCAAGTTAATAAAGCGCGTTTAGTAGAGCGTATTGCTGAGTTGGTGCGAGATAAAAAAATTGAAGGAATTTCTGGACTTAGAGATGAGTCTGATAAACAAGGTATGAGAGTCGTTATCGAGTTAAAGCGTAATGAGGTTGCTGATGTTATCTTAAATAATTTGTACGCTCATACCCAAATGCAAAATGTGTTTGGAATTAATATGGTTGCCTTAGTTGATGGTCAACCACGCACGTTGAATTTGAGACAAATTCTTGAGTATTTCATTAAACACCGAAGAGAAGTTGTAACTAGAAGAACCTTATTTGATCTAAAGAAAGCACGTGCTCGCGCCCATTTATTAGAAGGCTTGGGAATTGCTTTAGCAAATATTGATGAAATGATTGATTTGATTAAAAAATCACCAACCCCTCAAGATGCTAAAGAAGCATTGCTTGCCAAGCTATGGCAACCCGGTATGGTTAAGTCAATGCTGGAGAGAGCTGGATCTGATGCATCACGGCCTGATGATTTGGCTGCTGAATTTGGGTTAGGAGCTGATGGATATAAATTATCAGAGGCTCAAGCCCAAGCTATTCTTGAATTAAGACTTCATCGCTTAACTGCATTAGAGCAAGATAAAATTTTAGGTGAGTTTGAGGAATTATTGCAGTTAATTCGCGAGCTGTTGGAAATATTGGCTTCTCCAGAGCGACTCATGCAAGTAATACGTGATGAGTTAATAGATATAAAAACTCAGTTTGGTGACGAACGCCGTACTGAAATCACTGCCTCCCAAGAAGATTTGACAATTGAAGATTTAATTACTGAAGAAAATGTAGTAGTCACTCTATCGCATCAAGGCTATGTAAAATACCAACCTCTAACTGCATATCAAGCTCAACGTAGGGGTGGTAAGGGTAAATCTGCGACCAACGTTAAAGATGAGGATTTTGTTTCTCGTTTAGTGATTGCAAGTACGCATGACACATTGCTTTGCTTCTCTAACCTCGGAAAACTTTATTGGTTAAAAGCATATCAACTTCCTTTAGCCAGTCGTATCTCTAGGGGTCGTCCCATTATTAACATATTACCACTTGCTGAAGGCGAAGAAATCAATGCCATGCTACCTGTCAGAGAGTACCAAGAAGGTTATTATGTCTTTATGGCTACTAAAAAAGGAACGGTTAAAAAAGTTCCTTTAAATGCATTTAGTAGACCCAGATCTAATGGAATTATCGCTGTGGATCTCGATGAAGACGACAGTTTAGTTGGGGTTGATATTACAGATGGTAGTAAAGATATCATGCTATTTACCGATGCAGGTAAAGTGGTACGTTTTGATGAAAGTAAAGTACGACCCATGGGCCGTACTGCCCGTGGAGTACGAGGTATCCGCATCGAAGAGAAGCAAGCAGTAATATCTCTAGTTGTAGCTCATTCAGATGGAACCATATTGACTGCAACCGAAAATGGATATGGAAAACGTACCTCCATTGAGGAATATCGGGTTTCTGGACGAGGTGGACAAGGTGTCATTTCCATTCAGGTTAGTGAGCGTAATGGTAAAGTGGTCCGTTCCGTGCAAGTTACAGATGCAGATGAAGCCATGTTGATTACCGATAAGGGTACCCTGGTCCGGTTTAAGGTTGATGAGTTATCCGTAATTGGTAGGAATACGCAGGGTGTTCGCCTAATTAATGTTAGCCCAGGGGAAAAAGTAGTGGGCATGCAAAAAATTGAAGATTTGGGCGAGGATTCTGAGGATTCTAATGAGTCTGATGACATAACTGAAATTGAAGAAAATGGCGATGACAACTCGAGTCTATAATTTTGGTGCGGGTCCTTCAATGCTTCCTGAGACTATTCTTAAGGAAGCACAAGAAGAATTTCTCGATTGGAACAATCTTGGCGTTTCTGTTCTTGAAGTTGGACATCGTAGTCCGGAGTTTACAGCTCTTTTATCCAGTGCAGAACAATCTTTAAGGGAACTACTCTTTATCCCTTCAAATTATCATGTTTTATTTTTGGGGGGAGCTGCCCGTACTCAGTTTGCCATGATTCCAATGAATCTTTTAGGGCCAAAAGATGAGGCAGGTTATCTGGTCACTGGGGTTTGGTCACAGATGGCTTTTTCTGAAGCACAACATTTGAAAAAAGCATATTGTATTGCCAGTGATGAACAAAATGGTTATAAAACCATTCCTGATCCAAGAAGTTGGGACTTAAAAGAAAATACAACCTATATTTATTATACTCCAAATGAAACTGTGAATGGGGTGCGATTCCCTTTTGTTCCAAAAACTAAAGAAATTCCATTAATCGCTGATATGACGTCTGCTTTGCTTAGCGAACCTATAGATGTCAAAAATTTTGATTTAATTTTTGCTGGAGCCCAGAAAAATATCGCAAACGCAGGATTAACCATAGTGATTATTAGGGATGATTTATTAGAAAAAATACCCACACCCTATGTGCCAACCATGTTAAATTATAAAATTCAAGCCGAGCATCATTCGCTTTATGCGACCTCACCCGTATTTAATTGTTATTTAGCGGATAAAATGTTTAATTGGATAAAAGCACAAGGCGGAGTTGAAGAAATATACCGGCTTAATTGTCAAAAGGCAGGTAAATTATATCAATATTTGGACAACAACGATTTTTATACTACTCATGTAGATCCTGAAGTTCGTTCTATAGTTAATGTCTGTTTTTCCCTCCAAAATGCTACATTAGAGGATGAATTCTTACATTTAGCTCAGCTACGCGGTTTATATGCTTTGAAGGGACACCGACTCGTGGGTGGTATTCGTGCGAGTCTTTATAATGCAATGCCTATGGCTGGGGTAGATGCGCTTATAGAGTTCATGTCTGAATTTGCAAAGGAAAATAGTTAGTGAGAGTACTTAATTTTGTTAGTAAACCTGTTAGGTCAATTAAAGGTGAGATCACTGTACCTGGTGATAAATCGATTTCACATCGTTCAATTATTTTTGGCTCTTTAGCTAAGGGAACAACAATCATCAATGGGTTTCTTGATGGTGTTGATTGCATGGCAACCCTAAAAGCTTTCCAAGCAATGGGAGTTACAATAGAAGGCCCTGATGAACAACAAGTCGTAATCTATGGAGTGGGCAAGCATGGATTGAAAAAACCAGATCACGTTATTGATTGTGGAAATTCTGGAACCAGCATTCGTCTGCTCGCAGGATTATTAGCTGCTCAATCTTTTGATAGTCAATTAACAGGGGATGAGAGCTTATTAAAAAGACCGATGATGAGGGTGAGTACACCATTAACACAAATGGGTGCCGATATTACTACCGTAGATGGAAAACCTCCTATAACAATTAAAGGAGGCAAAAAACTGAAAGGAATTCACTATATAATGCCTGAAGCAAGTGCCCAGGTTAAATCATGCATTCTATTGGCTGGCCTTTATGCTGAAGGAGAGACACGAATCACAGAAGCAGGGGTGAGCCGTGACCATACAGAACTTATGCTAAAAAACTTTTCTTATCCTGTTCACCGCTGTGGTAATACTTTAATGGTTAACTCCAAGAGCGAATGCGTGGGTACTGAGATAGATATTCCTGGAGATATTTCATCCGCAGCATTCTTTATTGTGGCAGCTACTATTATTCCTGACTCCGATATTCTCATTCGAAATGTAGGTATTAATCCAACCCGTACTGGAATACTGCATATTTTATTGGAAATGGGGGCTAATATTACCCTTTTAAATCAGCGACAACTTGGAGAAGAATTGGTGGCTGATTTACGCGTTCAGTATGCACCATTGAAAGGAATTAATATTGATCCAAAAATGGTACCCCTTGCAATAGACGAGTTCCCTGTTATTTTTATCGCCGCTGCTTGTGCGCAAGGACAAACTACGCTGCATGGTGCAAGTGAGCTACGCTTTAAAGAAAGTGATCGGATTGCTGCAATGGTTGAGGGTCTAAATGAATTAGGTATTCATGCAAATGCATTAGACGATGGCGTGCTAATCGAGGGAGGGACCTTACAAGGAGGTACTGTTGAAAGCAGAGACGATCATCGTATTGCTATGTCATTTGCAATTGCTGGGGCTGTAGCTAAAGAACCTGTTACTATTAGAAATTGTGTCAATGTAGCTACCTCATTTCCTTTGTTTGTGCAAACGGCAAAGGAGCTTCAATTACAAATAGAGGAATCTGTTAATAATGTACAATGATGCAGTACCTGTTATAACCCTAGATGGACCAAGCGGCACTGGAAAGGGCACTTTATGTCAATTACTTGCGAAACATCTTAAATGGAATATGCTTGATAGTGGTGCTATTTATCGTGTTCTTGCTTATGCCGCTAGGAAGAATGAAATTGATTTTCATGATGTAGATAAATTAACTACACTTGCGCGTTCACTAAATTTACGTTTTGAATCTTCTGCTGATTATGGGTCGCAAGCTATTTTAGATGAAAGAAACATCAGTTCGGAAATTCGAAGTGAGCAATGCGGACAAGATGCATCTCAAATTGCTGCGATTCAAGAAGTTAGACATGCATTACTCGAGCGACAGCGTAATTTTGCTCAATATCCAGGACTCGTTACTGATGGTCGAGATATGGGCACCGTAGTCTTTCCTGATGCTATTTTAAAAATATTTTTATATGCTAATGAAGAAGAAAGAGCAAATAGACGTTATTTACAGTTGAAAGAACAGGGAATTAATGTTAGCCTCGCGCAGGTTGTAGAAGAATTGGCTAAGCGTGATGTTAGGGATACTGCTCGTGCGCATGCGCCATTGAAGCCTGCGGATGATGCAGTGCAAATTGATACAACCAGATTATCCATTGTACAAGTGTTTAATATTGTATTAAAATTAATTAATGAGCGTTTGTACCGTGCTTAATTATTTGTTGGGGGAAAGATGAGTGGAACTCAATCTTTCATTTTTTTACTAAAGAGTTTATTAACATGTCTGAAAGTTTCAAAGAATTGTTTGAGCAAAGTATAGCCGGTGCTCAATTTTACCCTGGTGCCATTATTAATGCTAAAGTTATCGGAATCGATAGCGATTATGTCATTTTAAATGCTGGTCTAAAATCAGAAGGGATTGTACCTAAAGAAGAATTTTATGACAAAGATGGTGCTTTGGAAGTTAGCCTAGGTGATACTGTTGAAGTAGCACTGGATTCTGTTGAAGATGGCTACGGCGAAACGCTCCTTTCAAGAGAAAAAGCAAAACGTCAGGAAGCTTGGCGTAAATTATCTAAATCACACGAAAACAATGAAACAGTAACTGGTCTTATTTCTGGAAAAGTTAAAGGCGGATTTACTGTTGAAATTGGTACTATACGCGCCTTCTTACCTGGTTCATTAGTAGACGTCAGACCTGTAAGAGATCCTTCTTATTTAGAAGGCAAAGAGCTTGAATTCAAAGTTATTAAAATGGATTTAAAGCGCAACAACATCGTTGTATCCCGTCGAGCAGTTGTTGAAGAAGAAAGTAGTGCTGATAGACAAGCATTGCTTGAGTCCTTACATGAGGGACAAGAGCTTCATGGTATTGTTAAAAACCTTACCGATTATGGTGCATTCATTGACTTGGGCGGCATAGATGGCTTGTTGCATATCACTGATATTTCATGGAAACGTGTAAAACATCCAAGTGAAGTGTTATCAGTTGGCCAAGACGTAAAAGTAAAAGTATTGAGCTTTGATAGCGAAAGAAACCGTGTTTCTCTAGGTATGAAACAATTAGGTAACGATCCTTGGGTTGATCTAGTAGAGCGTTATCCAATAGGCAAAAAATTACAAGGTAAAGTAACTAATATTACTGATTATGGTTGCTTTGTTGAAATCGAAGAAGGTGTGGAAGGCTTAGTCCATATGTCTGAGATGGATTGGACCAATAAAAACGTACATCCTAGTAAAGTAGTTTCTCTGGGTGATTTAGTTGATGTGATGGTTCTTGAAATTGATGAAGAACGACGCCGTATTTCTTTAGGCATGAAACAATGTGTGGGTAATCCATGGCAACAATTTGCTGCCTCACACAATAAAGGCCAAAAAGTAAGTGGTAAGATTCGTTCAATTACCGATTTTGGAATATTTATTGGCTTGGATGGAGATATTGACGGTTTGGTACATTTGTCTGATATTTCCTGGACTGTTCCTGGTGAAGAAGCTGTAAAACAGTTCAAGAAAGGCCAAGAGTTGGAAGCAGTTATTCTTGCTATAGATCCTGAGCGTGAGCGTATTTCTTTAGGTATTAAACAACTTGAAGGCGATAACTTCGCAAGTTTTGTTGATGAGTATACTAAAGGAGCCATAGTTAAAGGTACTGTTGTAGCTGTAGATCCTAAGACAGTTACGGTAGCTTTAGCAGATGATATTACTGGTACTATTCGTGCAAGTGAATTGTCTGATGAGCGTGTTGATGATGCGACTACTCTTGTCAAAGAAGGTGATGAGATTGAAGCAAAAATCATAAATGTGGATCGTAAAAACCGCTCAATTACTCTTTCAGTAAAAGCGAAAGATGCTCAAGATGAAGCAGATGCAATCAAGAAATACTCTAGAACCGAAGGCGCTTCAACAACAACCTTAGGTGATTTACTCAAAGAGAAAATGGCAAGTAAAGAGAGTGATTAATTCTTTATAGTTAATTAGTTAGAAAGCGTAGATTTTTCTACGCTTTTTTGTTTGTATATTTTAATCACCTGGGTGATGGGAAGTGGAGCTCAGGTTAATATTGCTGTATCATCCTGGAATCCCGGGTTCCGCTTCGAATTGCCCTGGAAACAAAAAAGGAAGAATTTATGCGCATATTAATGCTAGTTATTTATATACTTCTTATCATTATTGGCGTTAGTTTTGCTGCTCTAAATGCAACTTCAGTGGATGTTAATTTATATTTTAAAACAATAACAATCCCTATATCTGTTCTCATGACAATCATGTTGGGTATTGGTATTGTAGTAGGCTTTATACTTTTTATTGGAAGATATTGGCGTTTAAAAGCTGAATGCCACAAAATTAAAAACCAATTAAAATTAACTGAAAAAGAAATTAAAAACTTACGATCAATTCCATTGCAAGATCAACATTAATTTTTTTATTATTATGAAAGTCTAACATGCAGAGGGGAGGGTAATAATGATTGATTTATGGCCATTACTATTGCCTGCTGCTGCGTGGTCTGGTTGGTGGATGGCAAATCGTAGTAAACCCAAGGAAGATCCCACTCTATATAATCGCTTATCCCGCGAATATGTTGTTGGACTTAATTATCTTTTAAATGAGCAGCCCGATAAAGCGGTTGATGTTTTTATTAAATTACTAGAAGTTGACAGTGATACGGTAGAAACTCATCTTGCATTAGGAAGTTTATTTAGGCGTAGGGGTGAGGTTGATAGAGCCATACGTATTCATCAAAATTTAATTGCAAGGCCTCAATTAAGTATTCTACAAAGGAAAGAATCATTAATGGCGTTAGGCCAGGATTATATGAGTGCTGGTTTATTCGATCGTGCAGAGCGAATATTTTTAGAAGTTGTTGAACTAGGTGGATCTAAAGAAACAAGTAGCTTGCATGGTTTGTTAGCAATTTATCAGCAAGAAAAAGCTTGGGAAAAGGCTTTAGATGTAATTAAAAAGTTAGAAATTTCAACAGGAACAAGTTTTCATAACCAAGCGGCTCATTATTATTGTGAAATGGCTAATCAGGCATTAAAAAGCAATGCCATTGATAAAGCTACTTATTGTATCAAACAAGCTATAAGCGTTGATAATGAATCAGTTAGAGCCAGTTTAATGAATGCAAGTCTTGAAATGAAAGAGGGACGTTACAAACATGCGATTCGTTCGTTAAAACGTGTTCCTCAGCAAGATGCAGATTTTCTAACAGAAATTATCGAACCTCTAGTTGTTTGCCATAAAGAATTAAATACAATGGATGAGTGTGTCAAATATCTTGAAGAGACTTTAGAGGATAACCCTAGAGCTTCGGTAATTTTTGTAATAGCGGAATATTTAAGACAACAAAAAAATATGGATGCCGCTATAGATTTCGTAGCGGATAACTTGAGCAAACATCCATCCATACGAGGTTTAAATCAGTTAATCTATTGGCATCTTGAGTCTGCCCATGGAAAGGTACGTGACAAATTACAAATGCTTTATGATATAACGAGTAAATTTTTAGACAATAAGCCAGTTTATCGATGCGTTCATTGCGGTTTTGGTGGCAAGCATCTTCATTGGCATTGTCCCAGCTGTAAAAACTGGGGGAGAATGAAACCTGTCCATGGATTGGAAGGATATTAACTAATTTTTTAAGAGATTATGATGCAATTTATCGATTTAAAAAAACAATATTCAATAATAGAAAACGAAATTTTAGCAAGTATTAAAAACGTTTTAGATCATGGTCAATATATTATGGGGCCTGAAATTGCACAACTTGAACGGCAATTAGCTGATTTTATAGGAGTTAAACATGCAATTGTCAACTCAAGTGGAACAGATGCATTATTAATGGCATTGATGGCCTTGGAAATTCAGCCGGGAGATGAAATTATTACCACTCCTTTTAGTTTTTTCGCTACTGCTGAGGTGATCAGTCTTTGTCAAGCTAAGCCTGTTTTCATAGATATTGATCCACTTACGTATAATATGGACCCTAACAAGCTTGAGGCAGCAATTACCAGAAAAACTAAGGCAATAATGCCCGTCGGATTATATGGTCAATGTGCTGATCATGACGAGATTAATGCTATTGCAGCTCATCACGGTATCCCAGTAATTGAGGATGCAGCACAAAGTTTTGGCGCAACTTATAAAGGTAAATATTCCTGTGCTTTATCAACGATTGGATGTACCAGTTTCTTTCCATCTAAACCTTTAGGTGGATATGGAGATTCGGGAGCTTGTTTCACAAATGATGATAATTTAGCCCAAAAACTCCTTGAAATAAGAATTCATGGTCAAAATGCGCGTTATTGCCATAACCGTATAGGAATTAATGGAAGAATGGATACGATTCAGGCAGCTGTTTTAATTGAAAAATTGAAACTGTTCCCCGATGAAATTATTATGCGCCAAAGAGTCGCCAAAGCGTATGATCAGATTCTGTCACCCCTTGTAAAAACGCCCTTTGTTCATAGTTATAATACAAGTGTTTATGCACAATATACCATTGAAGTAAGTAATCGAGATTCGTTCCAAAAGGCAATGCAAGAATCAGGAATTCCAACTGCAGTGCATTATCCTGTACCCCTACATCAACAAGCTGCCATGGCATATTTGGGTTATAAAATGGGAGATTTTCCTCATGCTGAATATGCAAGCAGTCGTGTTATTAGTTTACCCATGCATCCTTATTTGCAGGAAGCAGAGCAAATAAAAATTGCTAACGCTGTAAAAAGTGCACTAAAAGTACATCATGAAGAGGCTGTAGTATAATGATGCCTAAATTAATTGTTGCACTAGATTTTGATAATGAGCATGATGCTTTAAAATTAGTTGAAAAGCTGGATCCTAAAAGTTGCGCTTTAAAAGTTGGAAGCGAACTATTTACACTGCTTGGCACAAGTTTTGTGAAACAATTAATCAAAAGAAACTTTAAAGTTTTTTTAGACTTAAAATTTCATGATATTCCCAATACAGTTGCAAAAGCGTGTAAAGCAGGTGCTGAGCTGGGAGTGTGGATGATGAATGTCCATGCTTCAGGGGGAATGAGTATGATGCAAGCGGCAAGAAATGCTATTGATTCATATGGCACGAATAGACCTATCTTAATTGCAGTAACTGTTTTAACCAGTTTTAATCAAAATGAATTAATTTCAATTGGGATAGACACATCTGTAATTAGTCATGTAAAAAAATTAGCTATTTTGACCAAGGAAGCAGGTTTGGATGGAGTCGTCTGTTCCGCTCAAGAAGTTAAGGTCATAAAAAGTTCTTGTGGGGATCAATTTATAACGGTAACCCCAGGCATCCGATTGCCAAATAACGTAAGTGATGATCAATCTCGAATTATGACACCCAAACAGGCCATTGAAGAAGGGAGTGATTACTTGGTTGTCGGACGTCCAATCAATCAAGCATCAAATCCTGAACTTGTTGTTACTCAAATTTTAAAGAATATTCAAGATAATTAATCCTATTTATACCTAGGTACATTGCAAAAATGTGCCTAAGTATCATACGTTAAAGTCATATCTGACAGTTCATAGCAGCTATTAGTTGTTCATTTCGGAATAATTCGGTCTATTTAATTTCTGATAAATTTGTGTTAATTATATTTGTGATGGTTAAAAATAATAAAACAAAAAGGAATCGTAATCGAATCATTTGAACAAAAGGTGATGGAAACAGCAAGACTCGAGTTAAATATAGCATGATCTAATCAGCAATAAATCAACTGGAAGCAGGGAGTGCTTTAATTATTGCTGAGGGAGTTAATGGATTATCATAACTTAAGGATAAGTGATGACACCACAACACGTAATAAGTCAGCTGCTTGAATCTGACGCACACCCATATGCTCAAAATCTTGATTTATTGAAAAAAATTATTATGACGGCCTATTTAGGACGTTTAGAAATTAATGGTTCCCTCCCCGATAATAAAATCGCTTTTGGTAATTATCTATTTGATAACGAACAAACAATGTTCGATTTTACTCGCGTAAGTGATGAGAAAAGATCATTGTTTAACCAATGGCTGTTGGATCCCCACCAAAAGGAAAAAACTAAAGCAATTTTATCGGGCGTAACAGTAAATGAGTATCGCGGTTTCACAGCAGAGGTTGCTTTAACCTGGTGGGGTAGAATAGTAAGCTGGTTTCAAGGGCAATTTTTAGAGCATTGGAAAATAAGTGATTTAGATTTATCACTGAAAAATATATCAAATTATCAATTAACTGGTATTCAAATGTGCCATGGTCATCATGGGATATTAGTAGGCTTTAATCAATTTTTAGTTCCTGGGACGGGAACAAAATATAAAGATCCTAATGACTCACAGCAAGAACCTCTAGGAAATACGAAACGACTTTTTATTACCGATAAATTAGTCGATCAGCTAATTTCGCTTAATATAAAAAATATTAACTTTGAATCCATATGTAAAAGCCCTCATCCTCATTCTATCGAAGTGTCCGATCCACAAGAACGTCTAGATAAAATGCATGATTATCGAAAGATGCAGCGATATATGTCATTAAAGCCTTGGTACGTACGCATTTGGAGTTGGTTATTTCCTTGGATAAACGAGGAAAAAGTTAAAAGCAAATCGATTAAAGAAAAACAGGTAGTACCTCTATATCAAACCAAAAAAATCGAGATATTTAGGTTTTTAAAATCACATGAGATTCTTGTAAGAGAAAGAAAGCCTAATATTGAAAATATAGTTCTTTGTGGTGGTGGCGCCAAAATTTTTGCTCATATTGGTGTCTGGAAAGCACTAAATGAAGCCAAAATATATCCTGAAAAATTTGCAGGCAGCTCCGCAGGAGCCATTATGGCCTTAATGTGTTATTTAGGTTATATAGCGGAAGAAATTGAAGCATTATTTAAACATTTTAAACATGAGCATTTAGTCCATTTTGATATAAATATCAATGGAATTTCTGAGGCTCATTCCCTAAAGACCGCTCTTGATTATGCGGTTGCTTATAAATTAGATCAAATTGTTTCCAAATACCAAATTCCATATCCCCAAGGTCCAATCACATTTGCAACCTTAGAAGAAATTCGGCAGAAATGCCCTGGGTGTGGAATTGGTAAGGAATTAGTAGTTACAGCAACAAATAAAAGCCAAGGAAAAACTCGATATTTCTCTTACTTACGCTCACCTAATTTTGAAGTGAGTGAGGCAGTAAAAACATCCGCAAGTTTTCCTATAGTTTATAGAGCAACACTCATTGACGGAGAGGAACATAGTGATGGTGGAATATTAAATAATTTACCAACCAATGTGTTTTTCGATGATCATTCCACACTACTTGAATCGGAGTATGGTAATAACTTAAAAGTATTAGCCGTTAAGTTTGATGATGGTCCAGAGAGAAAGGCGATCGATCGTGTGATGGATAGAGTTTATAGAGAGAATGTAGTCTTAAATTGGATTTATAGATTATTAACTGGTGTTAGTGATCCAGCCAGCGGGTGGGAAAAAGATCGTTTGAAATTGAGAAAATATGCATGTCAATCCATTGTAATCAATGTTGATAATGTATCTACCTCATCATTTACCGTTGGAGAAGAAACTAGAAAGCAAATGATTGATTCTGGTTATCAAGAGACAAACAACTATTTGAACATGCGATATCACAAAAATGATGCCGAGGAATATGAAAATGAAGAGTTTATGTATACTACCTTTAGTTCCCTGGGTGAATTACTTTCCTATTGTTGTTATCGCGGTGATCAGCATTGGTTTGAAGTAGTATTCCGACTAATTGAAGAATCTAGCGCTCCTAATCAAAGTGAGTTAATGCAACAAGCACAGGAGTTGCGTAGACTTTATTTTACTACCGCAACTTCATCACCTAAAACTCCCAAGCAAGATGATAGTCCATTGACTTTTTTTGGTAATGAAATACCCAATGCCTTATCATCGTCAACTAGAAAAGACCATCATAAGATATTACTTGCGATATATCCTGTTTTTTTAAAACTATCACAAGATTTAATAAAGGACAGCGCCGATAAAAAGATTTTTGATTATGCACGCCATGTTTTTTCATTAAAAGCACCGTTTGAGTGTTTAACTCATTTTGCAAAAATTCGTAATGAAACGCATGTAATTTTTCATATCGCAATAAATTTATTAAAACAATTGAAGAAAAATCCTTGTGAGAAAGTTTATGAAGAGATGAGTCGACTGCTTGCTTTACTTAATAGTAATAAAAATTTATATAAAGAAGAGTATTTCTCACGTTGGGATTTATCCTTTTCTCAATGTTCACGCATACTCGATTTAATGGGCAAAAATTCTGAAGTTAATCCTCGAATGCTCCGTTCATTGAGCAGAAAATATGAGCCTATGCAAACGGTGAAATCGGGCATTTATTATGAAGATGATTATGGAGATTTAGAGTCTGATGAAGGATTTTCATTTAGTATGTAATATGTTCATGGAACTATGATATTTTATCAGTTAACTCGCAAATTAATGGAATAAAATTTTTATTATGAATATAAAAGGGTTTACACTGCTTGAATTGCTGATAACGATGGCAGTGTTCATAGGTTTATCAGTAATAGGGATTGGTTCATATACTTATTTTTTGAAAAAAAATGAGCAAAAAACAATTATTGATGAACTTCGTACGGCAATACAATATGCTAAGATGCAGGCGATAATTCTTGGTAATCCGGTATATGTTTCTCCGCTCGATGGGTCATCTAATTGGTCAAATGGGATGGTGTTAAATTTTTTAAACAAAAGAACGGATCAAAGGGAAGTAATTTATCAATGGCAATGGAACCATCCCCGCTGGGACTTGCATTGGGATGGAGCTGGTTCGAAAAAGAAAATAAGCTTTTCAACTTATCCTGGGCAAGCAATTAGCAATGGGCGTTTCATTTTAATGAATATGGATACCCATGAGCAGGTGATAATTATTTTAAATAGGCTAGGGAGAATAAGAGTTAGCAATAACTTGTCGCTGATGCGTTAATTTTGTAAGATCTTACTGAACTATATTTTGTCATAAGTAGCAATAATACATGTCTATTAATACTCATTCTATTTTTACCATAAATGCACAAAGTTCGGAACAACTTAAAGAGTGGCTTAATTATAAAGCCTCACTAACTGATAAACTCCAGCAACTTAAGGGCGAAACGCAGATCGAGGTTATCTTTCAAGGTTGGGAAAATGCGAATTGGTGGGATAGAAACCTTCTAGAAATTCAGGATGAATTGGTCTTTCAGCGCGAAATCATAATGAAAAGTTATGATGTTGTGTATTGGTATGCACGCAGTATTATTCCTAAAAAATGTTATGAACTCGATCCTGTTTTTTTTGGGCGTTTAGAAAATGAATCCATAAAAAACTTAATTTTTAATGAAGATAAAGTTCATCGTATTCAGGGGACAACTTATCCCGTGGATCAACAATGTTTGGAGTATCATTGGGTAAAAAGGCATCTGAACTCAATTAGCGGGATACTTTGGGTTCGGCTCACTGAATTTTTATTTTTACAAAAAGAATCATTTTATTTGGCCGAGATTATGTTACCTGAACTTGAGAATATTAACCCATGAAGTGGAATGCATATTGGCGATTAATGCGATTTGATAAACCTGTAGGAATTCTATTACTTTGGTATCCAACCGCATGGGCTTTATGGTTGGCAAATAAAGGGATCCCAACACTTAAACTCTTGGTCTTTTTTTTATGTGGCACTATACTGATGCGGGCGGCAGGCTGTGTGATTAACGATATTGCTGATAGAAATATTGATAAACATGTTGAACGCACTAAATTAAGACCATTAACGGCGGGTGAAGTGACTTTGCCTGAGGCTTTCCTATTATTAATAATATTACTTTTAGCAGCCTTTTTTATATTGATTCAGCTTCCTCGTAATTGTTTTTATCTTGGATTGATCGCCTTATTTATATCTTTATTATATCCATTTTGTAAGCGCTTTCTTGATGCGCCGCAACTAGTTCTAGGTTTGGCATTTTCTATGGGAATACCAATGGCGTATGTTGCATCAAATCAATTTTTAAATAATGAATGCTTCTTATTGTTTTTAATAAATTTTTCATGGATTCTTTCCTATGACACCATGTATGCAATGGCTGATAAAGCGGATGATTTACGAATTGGGGTGAAATCGACAGCGATTTATTTTGCTAATTATGATCGGATGATTATAGGTTTGTTACAATGTTCATTCCATAGTTTGTGGTTATGTTGGGCATTTATGAATCAAATAAATGAATCCTTTTATATGTTTTGGTTTATAGCGGGCCTCATCTTGGTTTATCAACAAATACTGATTAATAAAAGAATTCCCCGAGATTGCTTCAAAGCTTTTATTGTGAGTGCCTATTATGGCGCATCAATGTGGATGGCGGTTTGTATCAGTCTATAAGATAGGAGTGACAGCATTTTATTACCTGGGTTCCGCTATGCGTCCCCCAGGTAATTTAGATTTAGTAGGTATCGCTACCATTATCTGCAACAACTCGAGTATTTTTTCCATAAATTACAAGGATTTTTTGTTTTGTTTTCAGTTTGAGATCTTCTGCTTGAACCACAGAAATAATTCCGCCTGAATTTAACTTAATGACATATTCAACACCATGTGATTGGTTATAGCCATTATCCTCAAAGCTAGTACTACCTTTAGTTATGTTGCTTGTGTTTCGATGTAAATTCACAGGGCGCTTAGAAATAATTGTACCTGGAATAACTTTTTTAATTTTGCCTACTTCATTTGAATCATATTCACCAGGAGGTAATTTATTATTACAGCTTGCTAAAATGAGTCCAAAGAAAAGTACTAAAATAGGTTTAAATAAGTTTTTTCGGTTCATAGATACTTAAACTCCAGTAAGGGACATGATTAAGATAAGAGCCCTATATAGACTGCGAGTGATTACCTTTTAAGTAATAGGGATTATCTATCTCACGTAATAATTAATTTTGCGACCGTACGAAGTATAACCGAGAATTAATTTATTTTTAACAGTTCTCCTAATAAACTGCTCGCTCCAATGCGAAACCAACTCTTATTAATTTGTTTTCCCATCACTAACTCTGCGAGGGTTGCATAATTATGTGCTTGCTGTGGTGTCCTAATGCCACCCGAAATCTTAATACCGCAAGATGTATTTGCGTCTCGAATCGCACTTAACATGGCAAATGCGGCAACTAATGATGCCCCTATAGAGGTTTTTCCCGTTGATGTTTTAATAAAATCACAGCCTGAATCAATTAACTCTTTACTTGCATTGTAAGTAGTTGTGATATCAGGAAAAGTTCCCGTTTCTAAAATTATTTTTAAAATAAGCTTATGTTGTTTACAGAATTGTGCAATAGCATGACATTGATCTAATGTGTGTTGTTTCTGTCCTTTAAGATACCTTTGGTAAGGAAATACATAGTCAATTTCTCTAACCCCCAACCTTACAGCATTTTCTATAGATTCAAGTGAACTATTTAGATCTTCGCTTCCATGAGGAAAGTTAATAACTGTAGCTAAATCAATAGTATTTCCTGAAGAAACTTGATCCAAATGCTGTAAGTAAACACATAACGCAGCAACCTGATTTTGATTTCCGTTATGTTTTAATTGCAATAATGTTTCATTAGTGGCTTGCTCATCCAACAAGGTAAGATCAATGGTGTGAATCAGTTGCTTGGCAGGAATAGTTCTTTTGGAATAGTTGCCAAGTAATGTTTCCATAGCCTCATTAAAATTGGTTTCTAAGGTCACTTTATACTCGCGATATATTGTTGCAGAATTAAATTTAGTTTTTCTGCAGCACTTTCAGCCATTGCAACCACCGATTCATGACTGTGTGCAGTTTTTGAAAGACCAGTTGCATAGTTCGTTATCATTGCAATAACTGCAACGTGCATTCCACAATGATTCGCAACTAAAACTTCTGGTACAGTAGACATCCCTACAGCATCAGCTCCCCAAACTTTAAATGCTCGGATTTCGGCGGCTGTTTCGTAATGAGGACCTAAAACTGAAATGTAAACTCCTTCGGTAAGCTTAATAGAGTTTTTTGCTGCAATTGATAATAAGTCAAAACGCATTTGTTTGTCATAAGCATTATCTAAAGGATAAAATCTTGGACCAAACTCATCATCGTTGGGACCAATCAAAGGATTGCTGGGCTGCAAATTTATATGATCTGAAATAAGCATTAACTCTCCGGGCCCAACATCTTCTCTTAATGAGCCTGAGGCATTAGTAGCTATAAAGTAATCACATCCTAATAGTTTTAAAGCACGAATATAGGTTTTAACTGTTTCATAGTTCTCCGAACCTTCATACGTATGAGCTCGGCCTTGGAGACATACAACAGCCACATCATTCAAATATCCTAAAATTAAATTACCCCCATGTCCTTGTACGGTAACTTTTGGAAATCCCGGTAATTCTTCATAACTGATTCGAATTGAATCCTGTAACCCATCAGCAAATTTCCCTAAACCTGATCCTAATACCACGCCGATGCGAGGTTTAAATGAGGGATATAGTTTTTTTATATAGTTTGCTGCTAAATGGGCATAGCTCTGCTTTGGTGCAGTATCTGTCATACAAATTTCCTATTAATTAAGGGTTAACATCAAAATTAAAAGCCAATGGGAGGAGTTCATTAATTTTTAAGCTACGCAATATTGAATCTTTATTACATAGATGGATCAACGTATCTGCGGTGGAAAATTCATGGATTCTTTGTCTGCATCCACCACAAGGTGAACACAATTGATTAGTCCCCGCAAGTATAACCATACTTTTAATGTGTTGCTCTCCTGCCGAGACCATTGCAGATATGGCGGAAGTTTCAGCACATACCCCTAAACCATAGGAACTGTTTTCTACATTGACACCGCTATATAAATTATCTTTATCGGTGCATATACAACAAGCCACGCTAAACTTGGAATAGGGCGAATAAGAATGAGCAAGGGCCTTATGGGCGGTTGAAATCATTTTCGCAATTATTTGATCCATAATAAATCTCAATTAAAACTAGCAGTCTGTAAGTATAAAAGAGGATTGACTTTAAGACCATCTTCTTCTTTATGTTCTTCATCCTTAACAGATGATTTAGAGGGTTGAGATTGCTTTGGGGGATCAGAGAATAAACCATTGAAGCAACTGGGTTCTGGTTCAGGTGAGTTCGAATGGTCCAGGGAAGGTGAAGGTTTTAATGTTTCAGTCATTTCAAAATAACTATCAGGACGTAAGTCGGGTTCATGTTGTCCCAAATTGGCATTTAACCAAAATTCAAATGCTAATGCGCCAAGCCCCACACAAATGAGCAGTGAAAAAATAGTAATGGGTATTGCTAGTGGTGGAAATAAAAGTATAAAAGTAGCTGCAAGCGCAGCAACTAAGCTTATTGCAGTGGATGTTACGGCGTAAGATACATAAGCTTTTTGCCGTGTCGAAGAAAAATTTTCATCGGCAGGAGGGGGATTTTTTAACTTATGATACTCTCCAATCGCCCAAATTATATTACCAAGAAGAAAAAGCCATGCTGCAGGCGGAAATAAAGCGGGTACAAAAATGGCAGCCACACTGATTACTGTTGCTGTAAACCCTATAGCTGAGGAAAAAATAAATTGCTCTTTAATTTGAGCAAATCCATACCATTTGCGATAGTGCTCTGGGTGATCTGGATGAAGATGGCATGCTGTAAACCAACTCAGATACGCTAATCCATAAACGCCCAGTGAAAGAAATCTAAAAATCGATGCGGCGAGTGGAAAAGGGATATACTGGAGTTTTGAGAGCAAAAAGCCAGCAAAGAAAAAGATGCCACTTGCTTTATCTAATTTCTGGGCTACGGTCATTAAAAGTAATCCTGAAGATTTTGTAACCCTGCAAATTGTACCTTAATTAAACAGAAAAAAATAGTTTATTTAATATATTTAAGAATATAAAAGTGAAAAAATATGCAGACTTAATCAATTTTTTACTTTTACATTATAGGTTGATGTATTAGCCATTACCGAATTGAGTTCAGATATTTCGGTTTTAATATCCGATTTTGAATCAAGAATAATCCGTACGAGCAATCCTCCATCAGGGTTATTTAGAGCCATAATTTCACCATGATGTAAGTAAATTGAGCGAGCGGCAATGGCTAATCCTAATCCGTATCCACCTGTTTTTTTTGTTCTTGACGTATCAACACGATAAAAGGGACTAAATATTTTATCGAGCTGATCTTTAGGTACACCAGGGCCTTTATCACTGATATCGATATAGATATGTTCTTTAGTTTCATCATGTTTTAATGAAACGACGACTTGTTCTGTGGCTGGCGAATAATGTAGGGCATTGCGAACCACATTTTCTATTGCTCTATGAATTAACCGCTCATCAAGGAGCAAGCTACACGGTTCAATTACACCCGCGTTGACGCGGGGGGTTTCCTCCCCAACTTCATAATTGGCATCTCTAATGATATTGTGTAAAAGAGCAGAAAGATCAACCTTACTTAAATTAAGATCAGTTGTTGATTTCTCTAAACGAGCAAAATCTAACACTTCAGTGATCAAAGCATTTAACCTGGCACATTCGAGCTCCATACGATTAAACTCTGTATCTGCTAAACCCTTCGTTTTATTACGTCCTAATTCTATGGCAATTTGTAATCGAGCAAGAGGGGAACGTAATTCATGTGAAATATCTTGTAACAATCGCTCTTTAGAGGTGATTAGGGTCTCAAGTTGTTCTGCCATTCGATCAAACTCATTGCTCAATTGAGCTATTTCGTCATTGTAATGTCCTCTTAAAGGCCCAACACGTGTATTTAACTTTCCAGTCGCAATCGACTTAGCTGCCATTCCTAACGATCGCAGAGGTTGAGTTAAATAGCGGGATAATAAATAACAGATTAGACCACTAATAAATGTGGCCAAAATGAGACGAATCGCTAGACCAGCCCACGGAACACCGACAAAATGATAGATTGGTTTTTCACTAACAGCTGCAAGTCGATAAAATTTTCCTGAAGTGGATAAAATTTCATGACTCACTATGAGTTTGCCTGATTTTAAAATACCTTCGCTTAGCTGATCCTGAAGTAAGTTTTCTGCAACTTTTTTCACATTTTCTGGTACTGCGTGTGTGCCAATAATTTCACCCGAGCTGGATAGCAAATAAATGGACATATGGCGTGAAATACCAATTTTATTAAGCCATTTTAATAATGCAGTTTGTCGGCCTGATTCGTAGGTTGCAACCGCCGCATTTGCATAACTATCCATAAATAGCTGTTCTTGGGCAGGCAATGATGATTTTTGTACGATGTGACTTATTACCCAGGCTGTAGTGAAAATAATAAGTATTGTGGCGAGCCAAAACGAAATAAAAATTTTCCAATACAAACTACGCATTAAACATATATCCAAATCCACGAACTGTTTTAACTATTGGTTCACCTTGAGGATTATCTCCTAACTTATTTCTTAAGTTACTGATATGAACATCGATACTACGATCATATGCAGTATATTTTCTGCCTAGCGCATATTCAGTAAGCTCCTCCTTAGAGAATGCTTGTCCTGGTGACTTTATAAGCATTTCTAAAATATTGAATTCAGCATTCGTCAGTTCAAGATAGTTTCCCGCCATGGTTACATGACGTTTGGAACAGTCAACAACTATATTATGTTGCTCAATAATAGGTCTTGATGTGGGAATCTTTTGAGTACGCCTTAAAATAGCACGTAAACGAGCTACTAATTCGCGGGGATTGCATGGTTTTGGGAGATAATCATCTGCTCCAATTTCAAGACCTACAATTCGATCGATATCATCACCACGAGCCGTGAGCATAAGAACTGGTGTTTCCAAATGTTCACGAATTGCTTTTAATACTTCAAAACCATTCAATTTGGGTAACATGACATCTAGAATAATTGCATCAAAAGTTTGATTTAATGCTTTCTTTACTCCATTTTCTCCGTCATGGACACAAACAGCATGAAATCCTTCAGGTTCCAAATATTGGGCTAATAAATCTGTCAGCTCTATATCGTCATCAATTATGAGAATATTACCATTCATACTTCATTATGCCTTGCGTTTATCAATACATTCCATTAATTTGATTCTTCGAGCATCCGCGTTAATAATTTTAAACTCAAAAGAATCAATCGTAATCGTTTCCCCTCGTGAAGGTAAATGACCAAAACTATTCATTACAATCCCACCTATTGTATCATAAATTTCCTCACTAAAATCTGCTTTAAGTTGTTCATTAAATTCATCAATCGGCATATGGGCTTTAACAATATAGTGTCCATCTTCATGCGCCTTAAGATACGCATCTTCATCGATATCGAACTCATCTTCAATATCCCCAATAATCTGTTCGATAATGTCTTCAATGGTCACAAAGCCAGAAACTTCACCATATTCATCCACCACAATTGCCATGTGATTTTTGTTACTACGAAATTCACTCAGTAGGCTATCTAAGCGTCGACTTTCAGGAACAAAAGTGGCCTGCCTACAAATATCAAGTAAGTCAAAGGAATCCAAGTTAGCAGATTGATAGCGTAATAAATCTTTTGCGTGTAATACTCCAATGATTTCATCTGAGTCTGCAGTGATTACTGGAAATCTCGAATGGCCAGTTTGGGTGACTGTTTTGATGATGTCGCAAAATTGCTCATCTTCTTTAATACAAATCATCTGATTTTTTGGCAACATAATATCTCGCACACGCATTTTGGAGAATGAAATAGCACCTTCTATCATTGCCAAAGTTTCAGCACTAATAAGAGAGCGAATCTGTGCGTCTCTTAGTAAACTAACAAGTTCCTCTTGATTTTGTGGTTCTCCTTGTAAAAACTGCTTAAATCGAGCAAACCACGTACTGTTATCTTCCTCTTTATTCAAGTTAAATACCCTCTGCGTCGTAAGGATTTGGTAACCCAAGCTCAGCTAATAGTTTAATTTCAATAGCTTGCATTACGGCCGCTTCATCATCTTTAATATGATCATAGCCTAATAAATGCAATATTCCATGAATCAAAATCAATGCCCAATGGGATTCTAAAGTTTTTTTAAGATGCTTACTTTCTTCTAATAAAACTGTGGGGCAAATTACGACATCACCTAATAATGGACACTCCAATTGTATCTCCGGAGGTAATGAACTGGGAAATGCCAAAACATTTGTGGTTTTATTTTGTTTTCTGTAGGTATGATTTAGATGAATCATTTCTTCTGGTGTAACCAGACGAACGGTGAGTTCAGCTTCTTTTTGATAATCTCTTAAAGCCAGTGAGGCCCAGTTTATTATTTCATCTTCGCTGATAGGTAGTGATTCATCAGTTGCGTTTTGGATATCGATATAATAAGTCATTTATTTTTTCCTGTTGATGCCTGATCATAGCAGTCAACAATTTTAGATACTAACGGATGTCGTACCACTTCACGACTTGTAAACGTATGAATACTGATTTCCGGTATTTTTTTGAATAATCCTACTGCATGCGCAAGTCCAGAATCAATACCTTTAGGTAAATCAACTTGGGTCACATCTCCAGTTACTACAGCCTTTGAGCCAAAACCAATACGTGTTAAGAACATTTTCATTTGCATAACTGTTGTATTTTGTGCTTCATCAAGAATTATAAATGCCTCGTTTAGAGTTCGACCACGCATGAATGCTAAAGGTAAAACCTCGATAATATCAGTTTGAATGAGTTTTTGAGTTTCCTTGAAGCCTATCATTTCATATAATGCGTCATAAATAGGTCTTAGATAAGGTAGTACTTTTTCTACTAAATCTCCTGGGAGAAATCCTAATTTTTCGCCTGCTTCTACTGCCGGTCTTACAAAAATCAACCTTTGCACTTCCCCTTTTTCAAAACATTGTATCGCTTTAGACACTGCTAAATAAGTTTTCCCAGTTCCTGCTGGACCAACAGCAAAGGTTACATCAAAACGATCAATTGAATCGAGAAAATCAGCTTGTTTATTATTTCGGGCGACAATTGATTTTCTGCATAATTTAACATGATGAACATTATGGATCATTATTTTTTGGTTTTCCTTAAAAGTAATATATTATGAGTATAGTATTTATTATACTTTTTAGTTGTGTAAGGTTTAAGCTCACAAGAATAGTTCAGAACGCGCACCTTCTGCAAGATTTATGCTACAATCATTCTTTTTTGGTATAACATTCATTCATGATCGATCTTCATTGTCATAGCAGTTTTTCTGATGGATTCTTAAGTCCGAAGGAAATAATCCAAAGAGCACAAAGCAAACAGATTCAGTGTTTATCGCTAACAGATCATGATACAGTCTCAGGTTATCCAGAATTATTGCAAGCGGCTTCTACCACTTCGATTAAAATAATTAATGGTATAGAGTTTAGTGTCCGATGGAAAAAGCATGAATTACATATCCTAGGGTATCACATGGATTATACGCCCGATTTCTTCGAGCTTATTCAAAGACAAAATCAAAATAGAGTAGCGCGTGCGCAGCAAATTGGGACTGCATTGGACTTGCTTGGTATTGCGGATGCTTATTCAAAGGCATGTAACTTAGCGGGACATGAGCGCGTTGGTAGACCTCATTTTGCACAAGTTCTTGTAAATGAAGGTAAAGTTAAAGACCTTGCTACTGCATTTAAGCGTTTTTTGGGGAGAGGTAAGGGCGCTTATATTCCTACTCCTTGGATTAGCATCCAGGAAGCTGTCGAGGGCATTATTGATGCTGGTGGTCAGGCAGTAATTGCTCATCCACTTAAATACGGATTGACGCGTTCTAAATTGCATGAGTTAATTAAAGAATTTAAAGAAGTTGGTGGCGTGGGAATAGAAGTGGTTTCAGGTGAGATGACTGTAACTGAAGTCAATGAAATGGCTGCGATATGTCTTCGGTTCAATTTATTAGCTTCTTCTGGATCGGATTATCATAGTGATATTGCTTCGCGAGTAAAGCTTGGCGGTCAGAGGCCACTCCCAGTAAACTGTACACCTATTTGGCATGAATGGAACATTTAACAGGGGACTTTATGAGTCAGTTTTTTGCATTACATCCTGATAATCCACAGGCTCGTTTATTGAGAAAAGCGGTGAATATTATTGAGGAAGGGGGATTAATTGTTTACCCTACTGACTCAGGTTACGCGTTGGGTTGTAGTTTAGGTAATAAAGCGGCACTTGAACGTATTAGAAAATTACGCCAATTGGATAAAAATCATAACATGACTCTGGTATGTCGGGATTTATCTCAGCTTGGGACTTATGCCCGTGTATCCAATCCAATATTTAGATTATTGAAAGCATTTACGCCCGGTTCCTACACATTTATTCTTAATGCAACCCACGAGGTGCCACGATTAATGCTGCATCCTAAAAGAAAAACCCTAGGATTACGCGTCCCCGATAATATGATTACACTTGCACTATTAGAGTGTCTCGAAGCTCCGTTAATGAGTACGACATTGATTCTCCCGGGTGCAAAAGCCCCATTGAGTGAACCTGAAGCGATTCACGATCTTTTAGGGCATCAGATCGATTTAGTTATTGATGGTGGTAATTGTGGACAAGAACCCACAACGGTAATTGATTTGACTGGTGATTATCCAGTGATAATTAGGGAGGGTAAGGGTGATCCCGAACCTTTTAAGTAATAATTAATATTTATAAAGAGGATATTGATGTCAGCATTATTTAGTTCCAATAAACGAGTTGTTTCTGGAATGCGTGTCAGTGGAAGATTACATCTTGGGCACTACCATGGTGTAATAAAAAATTGGATTAAATTACAACATCAATATGATTGCTTCTTTTTTGCAGCCGATTGGCATGGCTTAACTACACAATATGATGAGACAGGTTTTATAGAGAAACATTTGTGGGATATGATTGTGGATTGGCTGGCTTGTGGAGTAAATCCTGGATTATCACGAATATTTATCCAATCTTGGGTTCCAGAACATGCAGAATTGCACTTACTTTTATCCATGATTACACCGTTAGGGTGGTTGGAACGGGTACCGAGTTTTAAAGATCAACAAGAAAAATTAAAAGAAAAAGACTTATCAACCTATGGATTTTTAGGTTATCCCTTATTACAAAGTGCTGATGTTCTTATCTATCATGCTGATTATGTTCCTGTTGGTGAAGATCAAGTATCACATATTGAGCTTACTCGAGAAATTGCGCGTCGATTTAATCATATCTATGGTAAAGAACCTAATTTTGAAGAGTTGGCAGCCGAAGCAATTAAGAAAATGGGTAAAAAGAACGGTAAGTATTACAGCGAGTTGCGTCGTCAATTTCAGGAGCATGGAAATCATGAGGCAATTAAAACAGCACAAGCTTTGTTAGAAGATCAACCTAATTTATCTATTGGTGATAAAGAGCGTCTCCTAGGTTACTTGGAAGGAAGTGGCAAAATAATTCTACCTGAACCTCATCCATTACTTACCGAAACTGCAAAAATGCCTGGCATTGATGGACAAAAAATGTCTAAATCTTATCATAATACAATTATGTTAAGAGAGCCTCCTGAACAGGTTGAGAAAAAGATATTAACTATGCCCACTGATCCAGCGCGAATCAAACGAACAGATCCTGGTGAGCCAGAAAAATGCCCAGTTTGGCAATTTCATAAAATTTACTCGAATAATGAAATTAAAGATTGGGTTCAAAAAGGCTGTCGTTCAGCTGGTATTGGTTGCATTGAATGCAAACGACCCATCGTTGACGCGGTTAATAAAGAATTAAAACCTATCCAGGAAGCAATTACGGAATATGAGTCTGATTTGAGTTCAGTAAAACGAATTGTTTCTGAAGGAAGCGAGGCCGCACGAGAAGTCGCTTGTAAAAATTTGAGTACCGTACGAGAAGTTATGGGCCTCGATTATTGATGTCTGGACGTTGTATGGGTACTTTTGAAAAATCCTTGACGAATATAATAGTGTCCAGGTTTCACTACTTCACCAACTTTACAGTACCGATTTATGTTGATCTTTGAAGGTGTCTGCAAGGAGCCTAATAAAGAATGAGTTTTTAGCATGGATATTGAATTAGCAAGTAAACCAGAAGTAAAAGCAATTATTGACGGTAAGGAGCTTACGGAGCTCCCAGATGATTTGTTTATTCCTCCTGATGCACTAGAGGTGCTTTTAGACTCTTTTAGCGGACCTCTAGACTTGCTTTTATACCTTATTCGCAAACAGAATATTGATATATTGGATATTCCAATTGTTAGTATCACGAAGCAATATTTGCATTATATTCAATTAATGGAATGCAGACGTTTAGAATTAGCTGCTGATTATTTATTGATGGCTGCAATGCTTGCAGAAATTAAGTCTCGATTGTTGCTTCCGGCTCCTCCTACTAGTGGAGAGGAGGAGGAAGAGGATCCTCGTATGAGTTTAGTACGAAAACTTCAAGCCTATGAACAAATAAAAGTTGCTGCGGAATTGCTCGATGCACTTCCACGACAAGAGCGAGATCATTTTCAAATTCAAATTGTTCCTTCTGAGCTTGAACGTATCATAGTTCATCCAGACGTACAGTTAGAAGATTTAATTGCGGCAATGAAATCCCTATTACAAAGAGAAGAGCAGACAAGCCACCATCAGGTTTCACGCGAAGTATTATCGGTTCGTGAGCGAATGAGTCATGTATTAGCGCTTCTCCAAGAACATAATGTTTTAGAATTTAGTCAATTATTTTCAATCGAAGAGGGACGAATTGGTTTGGTAGTTTCTCTGTTAGCCATTTTAGAATTAGCGAGACAATCACTCATTGTGATCACGCAAAACGAAGCATTTTCTTCAATACATTTACAGGCAGCATAAGATGGATGAAAAGGAATTAAAAAACGTAGTTGAAGCGCTACTTTTAAGTTCGAATGAACCACTCTCAATAGATAGACTGCTAGAGGTATTTGATGAATGGCAAAGGCCAACTAAAGAACATTTAGTGGTTATTATTAATGACTTAAAAGAAGACTATACCTCTCGATCCATTGAGCTTATCCAAGTTGCTGCTGGCTTTATTATCCAAACGAGAAAAGAATATAGTAGCTGGGTTGCACGAATGCAAATTGAAAAACCGAGTAAATATTCTCGTGCTTTGCTTGAAACTTTAGCTATTATTGCTTATAAGCAACCTGTTACCCGAGCTGATATTGAGGAGCTTCGTGGTGTGGCGGTAAGTAGTCAAATAATAAAAACCTTATTGGAGCGAGAATGGATTCGGGTTTCTGGTTATAAAAATGTAGCGGGTAAGCCCGCTGTATACACGACTACAAGAGAATTTTTGAATTATTTTAATTTAAAATATTTAAATGAACTTCCAACCTTACCTGAGGTTATGGAAGCATTAACTTTACATAATCCTAATGAAGAGTATATTACTGAATGAGCAGCGAAAGGTTACAAAAAATACTAAGTCAAGCTGGCCTTGGATCTCGACGAGAAATGGAGCGTTGGATAGAAAATGGCTGGGTCCAAGTTAATGGCAAACCAGTAAAATTAGGTGACTCAGCAAGTGCCGAAGATAAAATCACTGTAAAAGGAAAGTTAATTGCTAATCCCCTTAAAGTGAGGCAAAACACCCGCATTCTGCTTTACCATAAACCTGTAGGTGAAATATCAAGCCGTCATGATCCTAAATTTGAGAAGACCGTTTTTGATCATCTACCTCATTTACGACAAGGCCGTTGGGTTCAGGTGGGTCGTTTGGATTTAAATACTTCTGGTTTACTTATCTTCACCAATAATGGTGATTTAGCGAATCAATTAATGCATCCTAAATATGGCTTAGAAAGAGAATATGCAGTTAGAATTCATGGTCAAGTGAGTCCGGAGGCTTTAAATATTTTACAAAAAGGTGTGGAACTTGACGATGGAATAGCTAAATTTACACGTTTAGAATTCCGGGGTGGAGAAGGATCGAACTCCTGGTATCATGTGACTTTAAATGAAGGACGTAATAGGGAAGTACGACGTTTATGGGAGTCCCAAGGTGTTGAAGTAAGCCGATTGATACGCATTCGTTATGGTGTATTAACTATGCCAAGATTTTTATCGCGTGGCCAATGTTATGAATTAACGCCCAAAGAGGTTACTGAGTTTTTAGCTTCTTTGCCTAAAGAATAATTTATATCAGTACCTTTAATATAGGGAATTTTGTCGTCATCCCTTGCAAGACGCGGGATGACGGGACGCGGTATTCAAGAGGACTGCCCAAATGGGTCGACCCTACATTTAATTTTAAGCAGTATATGTCTTTTTCTCTTTACTAAAAGGCTTTAATGATTCTGCAATTTGTTTATATAATTCAGGAAGCCATCTCGGTTGTGCAAAGGTAGTGGTGGATGGTTTGCTCTTACGTAAATCATTGGGTGCGATAATTACCTGAATATTACTTAAACCTACGCGACGTGCCAAAATAAAAAGTTGATCTATAGCGAGATCTCCCACAGCCAGGCAACCCACAGATAAGTTTTTACCATGGATAAAAATATTATTGCCTAAATTTCTTCTCCCATCTTGATAACCTTTTTGTTTATCAAAATTATTGGGGTAATTAATCATCATTGACAAATGCATACTGCTGAATGGATTAAAATTAACTAATTTATAAACACCTTCAGGGATTTGTTTATCATTTTCACGTAACTTAGGACCTAGCCGACCACTGAATCCTGTTAAAGGGTAATCATGAATATGTTTCCATGATTGATTAGAGTCTTTAGCCCAGAGCTCCACTTTTCTTTCGGATTTAAAAGCAAGTAACGCAATATCACTCGGAGGATAACTTACCTTAGCTTTTGAGAAATAAGATTTCAATTGCGGTTCGACACGTAAGCCATATCGTTTAATTGCTCGGTCGACGGCTTGATCCCAATTAAGTTTAGGTGCCATAGCAAAGCAATTCAGGCTAAATATCATTATGACAAATGCAAATAACCGTTTCATAGAAATACTAGAGTGATGGATTGTTGGCATGTTATCAAATATTAATACAAAGAACAATTTAACCTCCCAGACTTCACGTGCAAATATAATCATGTAATGCTTTTTATTGATTTTCTTCTCAGAATGGATCAATAGATTTAACTTTTATTTTTTTGTTTGAGTAGCATTTGTTTTTTTATGGGTAATGACATTTGTGTAGTAATGAAATCGGGGCTCGTTGCTAGATGGCCTACAGAGGGTAATAGACCATAATAGTTCGGACAAAGGTAGGCGACAGAACTGTCTCGATCAATTTTATAAAATACATACTTACTATCACAATATCCAGGCTTGTCAAAGAGGGCCACCTGCATAACGGGTGTTCCTTCCATCTTATTCTCTATAAAGAATGCATTAATCCACAGATTGCTAATCAGAATAAATGCTCCCACAACTAAAAGTGCATTAACAAAAGTATATGCGTATTTAAAAGCAGGGGCATTTATACTTAAATGCGATATGACTTGTATTAGGGCAAGGAGCAAGATAAGTAAATTAAATGAATAAATTCCTGCATTAAGATAGTTAAAATAGGTTCCAAAAATTTCATTTCCAGAGAATTGAAAATGAATGAGAAGTGCAATAAGGCTCAGCCAAAGAGATGAAATAATGTAATAAATAGCGTGTCGTTTTATTCCAATAATAAAGAGTACTAGTGCAATTAATGGAAAAAGACTTTGGATTAATTTTCCCAGTGTATACATTTGAGTCATACTCTAAAAATTAAGTGATATTTACTTTAAAACTATATAGTTATATCAGTATTTTTGGCATCTGTATAGATTGTATTAAGCTTGAGTTTAAGTGTAATAAATTATCGTTGCCCTGAGGATGTTTTCCTTTTTAATCGATAATCTTGAGAGTATGTAGGAGAACTGTATGGACGATGTCCTAATAAAGTTACTTGAAAAAGCTGTGTTGTGACATGGTTAAAAGGTAGTGTCATTGTTTTCTTTAATAAGGGTTAAGTATGGTTCTGTTGGATATATTGTTGTTTTAATCATACTCTCTGGCAATTTGATTTGTTTGACTACAAAAGGATTTTCAGTTTTAAACAAATAACTTAATGGATTTATTAAATTTGGGAAATAACCCTGATTACTCATTTTCTTATTTGCACGAGTGGATGGATGAACGCTACCTATCCATAATGGCTGATTTGATTCTAATATATTATAACTTGACTCCCAAATTCTTAATTCCAAAGTTAACTTAGTTTGTTGATCGGAATAGGTCATTATCAACATGGGCGGCTTATTTTCATACAACTGAGTAAACAATGGCAATTTAACGCTGTTTGGTTTTTGACTCATTCGCAAAAGTAAATTGGTAAAAAATGAATCTTGATGCGGTTTCCATCCATTCTTTTCTAGCGAATTTTGAAGTGTATCTAAATTGCCTGAGAATTGAATGTTCAATAAACTAATTCGTTTACCTATCCGACTAAATTGGTAAATTGGTAAAGTTGGCTTTTCTTGCCCCCACCAAGTTTTTTCGCTTAAAGTAAATTTTTTATGATAGGGAGTATGGTTGTAAGATAAAGTTTTGAAATTTACATAGGTTGAGCCAAATGAAGGTAAAAAAATACCGATAAAAAGCAAAGAAATTAATAGTAATGACGGTATCGTTTTTTGGTGTGGGATATTAGATTTTCTATAAATCAAACAGTGAATCAAGCAAATTGTTGTACCCGCAAAGTACGATGCCAAAATGTCTGTGAGCCAATAATCTCCTAAATATAACGCACCTAAACCACTAAAACCAAGAATTGTAAATACAATTGACTTTGACATGTTGGTGAATAAATCATAGGTATTATTAAGATAGAATAAAATAAATCCATACAATGCAGTAGCAATTAAAAGATTAACTGCAGGAAAAGAAGAGCCTGGCATAACAATCAATAATCCAGACGGTCTAGGAATATGGAAAAAATAAATAAGGGATAGTGCTAAAAAACTACTAAAAATAATAAGACTGCATAAATAAACTATGGCTATTCTATTTTTCTGATAAATAAACCAGCCACAACAAATAATAAAGAGACTTAATATCGTTGTTGAAGATGTTAATTGAGTACAAAAGATAAAAAATACTTTTAATGTGGGGGTATTAAAACTTTGTAGAAATAAATAAGTGGGGTAATTAACTGAAGCAAGATATTGTGTCCCAACTGTTAGTCCTAAAAGTATGAGAAAAAAAAGCAGGCAAAACATGGTTATCAATACCAGTGCAGCAGTATGGTAGTGATTTGATTCACCCTCAGGTGTAAGCATGCGGTACACGTAAACAAAAACAGAGTTGTCTTTAAGCTTTAGCCAGAAAGTATGTAAGTAAAGCTTTAAAATAGAGCTTAATAACCCAACAATTCGCTTTATGAATAAACTAATAAACCAAAGTACAGCAAGTAGAATAAGGATTAATATAAATAATCGTGTTGCGCTTTCAGTAGAGAGTTCATGACTTGCCGCTCCTATTGCAACACCCGGCATAACATATAAAATAGACCAGCCAATCGCTGATAAAACATTTGCTACAAAAAAACGCCAATGCTGCATATGTAGTATCCCTGCAATTACGGGAATAATTGAGCGTAGGGGTCCCACAAACCGACCAATTAATACACTTTTGCCTCCGTGTGTTTCAAAAAAATCTTTGCCCCATTGTATCCATTTGGGATATTTACTAAATGGCCAAATTTCAGTCAATCGATCGCTATAATAATAACCCAGGATATAACTAAGGCTATCTCCAACAACGGCCCCTAAAATCGCTGCCAATAAGGTAAGATCAATACGCATAATTCCGGAGCCAGCAAGGATACCTATGGCGGTCATAGTAACACTACCTGGTACAATACTACCTATAATTGCAAGTGATTCAGTTAGAGAAATTAGAAATGTGATAAATAATGACCAGTGAGGGTTTTGTTGCAACCAAACAGTGAGTGGCTGTACGTAATCTACGAACAAGTTCATATTTTTTTCAGCGATAAAATTGTTGCAGAAAATATTGCACGAAATGCTGATTGACTTCGTCTATTTGCACGGTAGGAACAAACTGACTTATTTGAGTCATTTCCATTTTTGCAAATCCACATGGATTTATTCCTGAAAAAGGTTTTAAGTCCATATCAACATTAAGGGCAATTCCGTGATAAGTACGCCCATTTTTAACTCTTAATCCAATTGACGCAATTTTTTTCTCATTAACATATACACCCGGGGCGCCACAATGTATAGAACCTTCGATTTGATATTGTGCAAGCACGGAAATCAGAATCTGCTCCAATTGACTCACCAATGATCTTATCCCTAAATTTTTCCTATTAATATCCATTAAGACATATGCAACAAGCTGGCCTGGTCCGTGGTACGTCACTTGTCCTCCACGATCCGACTGTACTACAGGGATAGATGCAGGATTTAGAATATGTTCGGGCTTACCTGCTTGTCCTTGAGTATAGACAGGGGAATGCTCCAAAAGCCAGAGTTCATCTTGTGTATGTATGTCTCGGTTTTGGGTAAACTCTTTCATTCGCAGCCAAACATCATTGTAATTTTGAATACCCAGCTGTTGTATTTTCATTATAGAACCATTTTCACGTCGGGATGTTGGGTAATGGCTCTATAAAATGTATCAAGCATTTCTTGATTTCTAGCATAAACCGTCACAGTTATTGCTAGATAATTGGAGTCTTTACTCATTTTATGAGTCAGCGCATCTTCTGTAATATCTGGAAAGTGAGTGAAAGTAATTTCTCTGATTTCCTCTAGAAAAACAGTTGAATTGATCCCTATGATTTTTATAGGAAAATCACAGGGAAATTCAATTAAAGTTGTTTTTTCCATTCTTAAACCCTATGGCTTAGGAGCCAAACCATCGTTTAAAGGCCAAACGTATTGAGTCCTTTGTTCGAGTATAAAAACCGCCTGATTCAACATCTTGCAAAGCATACAGTGGTCGAGTTGATACTACGTTATTGTCAAATTGAACCACCAGGTCACCTATTTTATCACCTTTCTTAATGGGAGCTTCAAGGTAAGAAGGAGCTTTTGTAGAAATATTAAGACGTTGATACTGACCAGTCGGAATAGTGATATATTGATCTTCATTTAGTCCTACAGCTATTTTATCAACACTTCCTTTATAAAGAGGAAGCTCGGAAATTGATTGTCCTGATTTGTAAAGCTGATGCGTTTCAAAGAACCTGAAACCATAATTGAGCAATTTTTCGCTATCATCGGCACGAGAAGAATCACTGGGTTCACCAAGAACAACAGCAAGTAAACGCATATTGTCACGTTTTGCAGAAGATACGAGACAAAAACCTGCTTCATTCGTGTGACCAGTCTTTATACCATCCACTTGATTATCGCGCCATAACAATCGGTTTCTATTGGGTTGACGAATGCCATTGTAGGTAAACCACTTTTGCTTATACCAATCATAATATTGTGGAAAATCATTAATTAAGGATCTTCCAAGAATCGCTAAATCTTTTGCCGTAGTATATAGGTTAGGATCAGGCAAACCCGTACTGTCAGTAAAATGGCTATTTTTCATTCCCAGATTTTGAGCTTGCTGATTCATAAGATCAGTGAAAGAATTTTCAGTTCCACCAAGATGCTCTGCCATTGCCACACAGGCGTCATTGCCGGAGTCAACGATAATTCCTTTGAGCAGGTCTTCAACAGGAACTTGTTGACCTTCTTTAATAAACATACGTGAGCCACCTATTTTCCAAGCCTCACGACTTACTCGTACATTATCAGTGAGGTGAATTTGTTCATGATGCAGGGCACTTGATATCACGTATAAAGTCATCATCTTAGTTAAACTTGCTGGAGGTAAACGTTCTTCACTATTTTTTTCAGCAATAATTTTGCCGCTGTTTACGTCGATAAGTATGTACGCTTTCGCATTAAGAATTGGGGCTGCAGGAGTAACTAAAGGTTTATCATTCACGGTTGGCGAAGGTCTTTCCAAATCCGCAGTAGGTTTTGGAGGTAAGGAATCTACCTCAGCTATTGAATTTGTTGATTGTACAAATAATGTAATAATAAACAAAGTAGTTAATAAAATAGACGTTGCTCTTGTCATGTTGTTATCTAGTCCCATTGCAAAATGCGAATATAGTACCACAGCCTTTTGCCGGCAACAAAATAGCAGATGAAAAATAATGAAATTTTTTTCAAAATAAAATAAATCTTCGAAATTATGTGATATTTCTGTATATTAACCAGAAAATAATAATTAAAAATGGAAAATATGCGAAAGATACTTATTGCCGTGACGATTATATTAGCCGGTTGTCAAACTACAAATCAGTCTCTTGATTCAGCATCAGCAGGAAGCAAGCAGCCTACACGACAAGTAACTCAGAATAAGAACAATACAAATAATTCCATATATAACCGTTATAAGAATAAAAACCATCGATATACCCAGCGCCAAGATGGAGCCCCAGCAAAAGCTAAAAAAATAAGTTTTAAAGAGCCGGTACCTTCCAAAGAGCCTTTGAGTCGATATGGCAACATATCAGAATATTCCGTTGATGGACGTTCATATCAAGTAATGAGAAGCTCATCAGGATATAAAGCAAGAGGAATCGCTTCCTGGTATGGCACAAAATTTCACAAACAAAGAACTTCAAGTGGGGAGCCTTATGATATGTATGTCATGTCCGCTGCACATAAAACTTTACCACTGCCCACATATGTAAAAGTTAAAAATCTAAATAATGGAAAGGTTGCAATTGTTAAAGTAAACGATAGGGGACCATTTCATTCAGACAGGATTATTGATTTGTCCTACGCTGCGGCTTTAAAACTCGGTGTCTTTCCAAAAGGGACTGCACCGGTTGAAATTGAAACATTAATGGGACCTAAAGGACAGGCTCACTATTATCTTCAGGCTGGAGCTTTTACAACCGAAGCCATGGCGAAGCGGTTAAAAGAAAAATTAACTCATATCACTCCATCCCCAGTATATATTGAGCATTACAAGCAGCATTATATTGTGAGAGTTGGTCCATTTGGCTCTAAAAATATGGCCGATAGTCTAAAACGCAAATTAACACTTAATGGAGTGAAGGGTTCTTTTTCCGTTTTAGTTTAATTCATATGAATTTTGATGGCTTATTAATGGATTAATGGATAAAATTATCACGTCAAACTTTCAGAACATTTGAATTATTATAGTAATAAAATTGTATAGGCCTTATGTACTAGCGCAGTATATATCAATTTTGTGTTTAACTTCTTGTTCTAGTGTGCTTAATCTGGCTTACAATGTTCTTTATTAAGGTTGGTTTTATTTTAATATTAAGGTGCTGAATCAATGCATGATGGCTCTGTGTTTTATACCATATTTTTAATTTTCGCAGGAGCAGCATTTCTATCCACCTTGGTTCTTTACACCAAACAGTCTTTGCTAGTTGCATATATTCTTTTGGGTGCAGTATTTGGACCATGGGGTTTAAAGCTTGTATCTGATGTGAGTATTGTCAAACAAATTGGTGACGTGGGAATAGTTTTCTTATTATTCCTACTTGGATTGCATTTGCAGCCACAAAATCTCGTGCATATGCTTAAGAAAGTTACATGGATTGCTTTAATTAGTTCTGCTCTTTTTGCAGTTACTGCATATTTTATTGGCAGGTTCTTCGGGTTGACAGTGGCTGAATCATGGATTTTAGGCGCTTCAATGATGTTTTCAAGTACCATTATTGGATTGAAATTATTACCGACGACTATCCTACACCATCAACATACTGGTGAGGTCATGATAAGCGTATTGCTTATGCAGGACGTTATTGCAATCATTGTATTGATCTTAATTAATGGAGCCCAGCAAACAGGTGGTTTCTCCATAGATGATATTATTTTAGTAGGCATTAATTTACCTGCTTTGTGCCTTTTTGCATTTGCTATTGAGAAATATGTTTTAATTCGGTTGCTGGCTCGTTTTGATAGAACTCAGGAATATGTATTTTTATTATCAATTGGTTGGTGCTTGGGGTTATCAGTTCTTGCACAGAAGATGGGGCTCTCAGAAGATATTGGTGCTTTTATTGCTGGAGTTGCACTTGCAGCAAGCCCAATCTCCCTTTTCATTGCAGAGAGTTTAAAACCGTTAAGGGATTTTTTCCTGGTCATGTTTTTCTTTTCAATCGGAGCAACTTTTAACTTTGGTTTGGCACAACAAGTTATAATTCCTGCGCTGATTTTGTCTGCTTTAGTGCTTCTTCTTAAACCAGTTTTATTTTATTTACTTCTTGAAAAATCGGGTGAAAAGAAACATGTTGCCAAAGAGGTAGGGATACGATTGGGACAAGCAAGTGAGTTCTCATTGCTGGTTGCCAGTATTGCCTTGAGTACCGAACTGATTTCGAATAAAGCTTCTAATTTAATTCAGGCAACTACTATATTAACTTTTATTGTTTCATCGTATTTTGTTGTATTGAAATACCCCACACCCATAGCATTCTCTGATAAAATGCGTAAGGACTAAAATAATGAAATTATTGGTAATATTATTGTGTTTATTAAGTGAACGTTTTTTGATTCACTCTGTTTCCTATCAGCGATTTTATTGGTTCCCAGATTATTGTCAAAAGATCAAAAATATGGGGAATAAACATAGTTTTCTTAATAATCCATGGGCACTTTTAGTTTTAATCATAGTGCCTATTTTACTGCTGGTGTCTCTGCTTTATCTTTTGCTGAACCCTGTGGTGTTCGGTTTAATGGGATTTCTTTTGAGTGTACTCGTTTTCTTTTATTGCCTTGGTCCTCAAAATGTTTTTTACCCAATAGTACAATCCGATACAAAAAGTAACCAAGAGCTTGTCGGGGACTATTTTATCTTAGTTAATAGACAATTATTTTCTCTTGTATTTTGGTTTATCATCGCCGGACCTATTGGCGCTTTGGCATATCGTTTAATTACTTTATGCCGCGAGATTCCTTTCATAGAGGAGCAGGCAGATGAAGTTACTGATCTGTTTGAATGGATTCCAGCTCGTTTAACTGTATTGCTTTTTTTACTTGTAGGAAATTTCCAACGAGGCTTTTCTTTATTTACGAATTACTTTCTCGCCAAACCGGATATGAATAATGAGATGTTACGGGAGTGTGGGCTACTCGCGGTTAGAACAAATGAAACAGACGAGATTCCTATGCCAGTAGCAGAAGGATTGGTTGAGCATGCAATTATTGTTATGTTGGTTTTTATTGCTTTATTTACATTAATTACCTGGTTGTAATTATGTTTTGAGTTTTGAGCTGGGAGCATTTAACTGCATAATCATTTTTGTGGATTTTATATGAATTCTTTTGAGCGTCTAATTTGTTGCACTATAATATTAATGCTTGCTGGTTGTCAGGGGTTTCATCAAAATGCATTAACAGGCCAAGCATTAGAACAATGTAATACGACATGTGTGCAGCACTTTGGGTTTTGTAGAGATAACTGTATTAATAATTGTCAGACATGTTCCTATGTGTCTCAACGACAAGCGGAAAAAAGTTTTGCGAAATATGTACATGAGCGAAGAGTTCAAGGTAAAAAGGTGATGCGCGAGTTGAATTCTTACCGCGATCCACTACAATGCCGCAAAGTAACATGTGATTGCTCATCAGATTTCACAATTTGTAAGAAAGGTTGCGCTGGTGTAATTCCAAAATAATTACAAGCTGTACCTTATTGAGTTTAATAGATTTCGGGGAACACTTTCATGGCAAATGAAAACAATTTAGATTTGGATCCTATAGAAACACGTGAATGGCTGGATGCCCTGCAAGCTGTATTAATCAATGACGGTCCGCAACGCGGAGCTTTTCTTTTGAAACAGCTTCTTAGTAAAGCAAATGCAGAAGGGGTAAACTTAACCAGTTCAATTAATACACCCTACAGAAATACCATTAATCTGCATGAAGAAAAGCAAATACCTCCTGATGAGGGCATTGGTAAGCGTATTAGTGCTTTGATTCGTTGGAATGCGGTGGCAATGGTGTTACGTGCAGGTAAATATGCTCCTGAACTAGGGGGGCATATCGCTTCGTACGCTTCCTCATCTACTTTGTATGAAACAGGTTTTAATTACTTTTTTAAAGGACCCAATGGGGAGCATGGGGGTGATTTAATATATATCCAAGGTCATTCTTCCCCCGGTATCTACGCTCGTGCTTTTCTTGAAGGGCGACTTACAGAAGCACAATTGGGTAAATTCAGACAAGAAGTAGAAGTTGATGGTCTATCCTCATACCCGCACCCGTGGTTAATGAGTGAGTTTTGGCAATTTCCTACTGTATCTATGGGATTAGGTCCTTTACAAGCTATTTATCAAGCACGATTTTTAAAATATTTAGAAAATCGAGGATTAATAAAAACTGAGGATAGGAAAGTATGGGCTTTTCTTGGTGATGGTGAAATGGATGAGCCTGAATCAGTAGGGGCTTTAAGTATTGCAGCGCGTGAAAAGCTTGATAATCTTATTTTTGTGGTTAATTGTAATTTACAGCGCCTTGATGGCCCTGTACGTGGCAATGGCAAAATAATTCAAGAATTAGAAGGTTTATTCCGTGGTGCTGGCTGGAATGTAATTAAAGTGATTTGGGGTGGACGCTGGGATCCATTGCTAGCGCGTGATAAAGAGGGTTGGTTGCAAAAACGTATGGAAGAGTGCGTGGACGGTGACTATCAAGCCTATAAAGCAAATAATGGCGCTTATGTGCGACAGCATTTCTTTAATGAATATCCCGAATTAAAGAAAATGGTTGAAAATTATACCGACGAAGAAATCTGGAGATTGAATCGTGGTGGCCATGATCCTCAAAAAGTTTATGCTGCCTATGCTAAAGCGGTTGAACATAAAGGTACACCCACTGTTATTTTAGCAAAAACAATTAAAGGTTATGGAATGGGAGCCGCTGGTGAAGGACAAAATATTACTCACCAACAAAAGAAAATGACTGTGGAGCAACTGAAGGCATTTAGAGACCGATTTAGTATTCCTATCAGTGACGATCAAATTGCTGATATTCCATTTTATAAACCTGCAGATGATAGCCCTGAAATTAAATACATTAAGAAACAAAGAGAAATATTAGGCGGTTATCTACCATCGCGATCAACACAAGTAGAACCTTTAAAGGCTCCTGAGCTTGCTGAATTTTCATCCGTTACTAAAGGCTTAGGTGACCGTGAAATTTCTACAACGATGGCATTCGTACGTATTCTTTCAACATTGTTGAAAAGTAAAGAAATCGGCCCACGGATCGTTCCAATTGTTCCTGATGAATGCAGAACGTTTGGAATGGAAGGTTTATTTAGACAAATTGGTATTTATTCTCCAGTGGGTCAACTGTATACACCGGTAGACCATGAGCAAGTAATGTTTTATCGTGAAGCGAAAGATGGACAAATTCTTGAGGAAGGAATTAACGAGGCAGGAGCTTTTTGTTCGTGGATTGCAGCAGCGACTTCTTACAGTTCAAACAAATTAGCGATGATCCCATTTTATATTTACTATTCTATGTTTGGATTTCAACGTATTGGCGATTTGGCTTGGGCTGCTGGGGATATGCAAGCTAGAGGATTTCTATTAGGCGGAACTGCTGGACGAACCACACTGGCAGGGGAAGGATTGCAACATCAAGATGGACATAGCCATTTATATGCTTCAACAATTCCAAATTGTGTTTCTTATGATCCCACTTATGCTTATGAACTTGCTGTGATTATCCAAAACGGTTTATATCGTATGTTCGAGAAGCAGGAAAATATTTTTTATTACATTACCGTAATGAATGAAAACTACATGCATCCAGATATGCCAAAAGGGGTTGAAGAGGGCATCATTAAGGGGATGTATGTATTGCAAGAAACCAAGAAGAAGTCCAAACAACATGTTCAATTAATGGGAAGTGGAACCATACTGCGTGAAGTCATTAAAGCGGCACAAATGTTAAAAGATGATTATGCTGTGACTGCAGATATTTGGAGCGTCACAAGCTTTAATGAATTAAGAAGAGATGGGTTGGCTGTAGAACGTTATAATGCAATGCATCCCAAGGAAAAAGCACAAAAAAGTTATGTTACAACTCAATTAGAGGGCAGACCAGGGCCAGTAATAGCTGCAACAGATTATTTACGAATTTATGCAGATCAAATTAGACCGTTTGTACCTAATCACTATGTAACTTTGGGTACGGATGGTTATGGAAGAAGTGACACACGAGAGCGACTACGTCATTTCTTTGAAGTAGATGCTAAATTTATTGTTCTTGCAGCATTAAATGCTTTAGTTGCCGAAGGAAGTATTGATAAGTCTAAAGTTGTGGATGCTATAAAGCGCTATAACATTAATCCTGATAAATTAAATCCGGTTAATCATTAGAATTAAAAGTATATAGTAGGCTTGGTAATTCAAGTTTTGGTGGTAATGGAACCATAAATTAATCACTTAGATATGTTTTCTATTCCATCAAGGCTTGAGTACACTGAGCAATCTTTTGAGGAAAAACATGGCAAACGAAATAGAAGTTAAGATTCCTGATATTGGTGGAGCGACTCAGGTTGATGTGATCGAAATAATGGTTCAAGTAGGAGATCAAATTGAAGTTGATACGCCACTCATTACTTTGGAATCAGATAAAGCCAGCATGGAGATTCCTTCTCCAGTTGCAGGAAAAGTCACCAAACTGAATATTAAAGTGGGTGATAAAGTGTCTGAAGGCGATCTAATTCTTTTTGCCACGGTGGAAAAAGAATCGAATAACGAACAAGAAAATGAAACTCCACCTGCTAAAAAGGAACCGGTCAATTCAGAGCCAAAAGAATCTCAAGTGACACAAGAAAAGAAATCAGAACAATTAAAAGAAGTTAAAATTCCCGACATTGGTGGCGCAAGCCAAGTAGACGTGATTGAAATCATGGTTCAAGTTGGGCAACGAATTGAAGTAGATACGCCACTGATTACTTTGGAATCAGATAAAGCCAGCATGGAGATTCCTTCACCGATTTCAGGAACTATAACGAAGCTCAATGTTAAAGTAGGGGATAAGGTTTCTGAAGGTGATTTGATTCTTTTAGCTGCCTTAGAAAGTGGATCTGAAATTGAAAAAAGTAAAACCGCTACCGAGCAGAAGCCAGCAAGTGTTGCTGCAACAACAAACCAGACAGAATCTAAAAAAGAGGAGCCAGCTTCTCCTCAAGCTGCTTTTGTTGAGCCAGGAAATTCTTCAAAATTAATTGCTGCAGGTCCTGCTGTAAGGCGCATAGCTCGTGAATTCGGTGTAAATCTTGATGCAGTAAAAGGTACTGGTCGTAAGGAACGGATTACTAAAGAGGATGTACAAGCCTATGTTAAAGGTCGTCTTAGTGAGCAACCGAATCAAGGCTCTCTTAACATTCAACCTAATCCAGTAATTGACTTTACTCAATTTGGTGATATTGAAACTAAACCACTGAATAAAATTAAAAAGCTTACTGGAGTTAACGTACATCGTTCTTGGATTACCATCCCTCATGTTACTCAATTTGATTCAGCTGACATTACTGATGTTGAAGCATTTAGGAAGTCTGAATCAGGACAGGCTAAAGAAAAAGGATATAAACTCACTTTGCTGGCTTTCGTATGCGCTGTAGTGAGTAAAGCACTAAAGGCATTTCCTCAATTTAATGCATCATTAGATGCTTCTGGCGAAAATCTTATCTATAAAAAGTATTTCAATATAGGTATTGCAGTAGAGACTCCTAACGGTCTGGTTGTTCCTGTAATTAGAAATGTGGATAAGTTAACTGTAGCTGAAATTGCGGCTGAAATGACCCGTTTAAGCACTAAAGCTCGAGATAAAGGCTTGATGCTCAATGATATGTCAGGAGGATGCTTTACAATTTCCAGCTTAGGTGGAATTGGTGGGACATCATTCACACCCATAGTGAATAGTCCCGAAGTAGCTATTCTGGGATTATCTCGCTCGGAAATAAAACCGGTCTATGAAAACGGTACCTTTCAACCAAGATTAATGTTGCCTTTGTCTCTATCCTATGATCATCGAGTTATAGATGGAGCTGAAGCGGCGCGTTTTACTCGTTTTGTTTGCGAGTGCTTAAGTGATATAAGACGAATTTTACTCTAATTTTTATAAATATCTAATTGAAGAGGCTTGTAATGGCTAATAAAATAAAAACAGATGTCGTGGTATTAGGAAGTGGCCCTGGTGGATACACCGCGGCATTTAGAGCAGCTGATTTGGGAAAAAAAGTAGTATTGGTTGAGCGTTATGATTCACTAGGTGGTGTTTGCTTAAACGTCGGTTGTATCCCCTCTAAGGCATTATTACATATTGCAAAAGTGGTTGATGAAGCGCATGAAATGTCCGAGCAAGGTGTTAGTTTTGGTAAACCAAAGCTGGATAGTAAAAAAATCGTCGCGTGGAAAAATTCAGTAGTTTCTAAATTGACTGGTGGTTTAAAGGCATTATCCAAACAACGTAAAGTTGAAGTCGTTATTGGCATAGGTAAATTTTCAGGCCCCAATCAAGTAACGGTTGCCACAAAAGATGGTGCAGTGGAAGTTGAATTTGAAAATGCAATCATAGCAGTGGGTTCTGAATCCATTAATTTACCTTTTATTCCAGAAGATAAACGTATTTTTAGTTCCACAGGGGCCTTAGAGCTTGCTGATCTCAAAGGGAGTTTATTGGTATTAGGTGGGGGGATTATTGGACTAGAAATGGCTACCGTTTATGCCTCTTTAGGTGTAGAGGTAACGGTTGTAGAATTTATGGATCAGCTCATTCCAGGTGCTGATTTCGATTTGGTTAATGTTTTGCAAAAACGCATGCAGAAGAAAGGCGTTAAGTTCCTTTTGAAAACTAAAGTAACTGCCGTCGAAGCCAAAAAAGATGGAATTTATGTTTCTATGGAAGGCGAACATGCAACAGACCAACCTCTTTGTTTCCAGCAGGTTCTTGTTTCAGTGGGTAGAAAACCCAATGGTGGTGCCATTGATGCAGAAAAAGCAGGAATAAAAGTTGATGAACGGGGTTTCATCAAAGTCGATAATCAACAAAGGACAAATGTATCACATATTTTTGCCATTGGTGACGTTGTAGGACAGCCAATGCTCGCACATAAAGCAATTCCTGAAGGGAAAGTTGCTGCAGAAGTTATTGCGGGTAAAAAACATTACTTTGATCCTAAATGTATTGCCAGTGTTGCCTATACCGATCCAGAGATTGCTTGGGCTGGTCTAACTGAAAAAGAAGCTAAAGAAAAAAATATTCGATATGAAAAAGCTACATTCCCTTGGGCCGCCAGTGGTCGTGCTCTTAGTATGGGTCGAGAAGAAGGGATGACTAAATTATTGTTCTGCCCAGACACGAATCGAATATTAGGTGCAGGGATTGTGGGGGTTAATGCTGGAGACTTAATTGCTGAAACCGCATTAGCTATTGAAATGTGTTGCGATGTTGAAGATATTGCTTTAACCATACATCCTCATCCAACTCTTTCTGAAACAATCGCTCAAGCTGCAGAGGCATTTGAAGGAACAATTACAGATCTTTACTTGCCAAAAAAGAAAAAAACTAATGGATAATATGTAATGTGCAGTCTGATGAAGTGATTTCCTGCTGTATTGAGTTAAATTGATTGAACTAAAATCTTTGTCATCTCCGCTCAGGCGGAGATTTATTTTATAGTGACTCAGCAATAAATTCACTCCTTCGGAAATCGAAAAAATTTTGAACTTATTAGCATTACGGGTTACGTAACATGGGAAACTAATGAAGTAATCCCCCGGCTTCGCTTTGCCAGGGAGATGATTTTTGTATAGGAGCGAAAAGGATGACACTTAACATTCGACCCATGACTGAATCAGATATTGATCATGTTTATGCAATTGAAAAAGAGGTTCATATTGCACCCTGGGAGAGAGATATTTTAAGGGATTGTGTTCGTGTAGGATATGATTGTCGTGTATTAGATATAGATGTTGGAAACCGTCTAATAATTGGGGGTTATATTATTTCTAGGCATAGTAATAAGTGCTGCCATATTTTAAATTTCTGTATCGCTAAATCTTTTCAATCACAAGGTTACGGACGTCAATTTTTAAAAAAAGTACTGCACTCATTAACAGAGTCCCAGTATATTGATCATGTTGTCCTTGAAGTGAGACCTAGTAACAAATCAGCTTTACATCTTTATCAAAGTATGGGATTTGAGCAAATTGAAATTAAACCAGCTTACTATGTGGAAGGGGACCATGTTGAAGATGCAATTGTGCTAAAAAAAATATTACCCATCTAAAACTGAATCTAATTTAAAATTTTTATAAAAGTATTCTGTCAAGACTGTTTTTTTGTTTTTTCTTTGCTATTATATACGACCATTTCGGTAAATCCTCTTATTCCCCATCCTGTGGATAACTTTTAGAGAAATACTCCTTTTTTTTTTGTATTTTTTCCATTAAATATTAATATTCTCCTTATACAGAGCCAAATTATATTTTTTTCAGTGAGATGGTAAAAATAGAGTTTATCCACAAAAACTGTGGATAACATTGTGAATAGGATTATAAATTACTTGATATATAAGCGCATTTTTGGGTGCCTCAAATTTAACCAATAATAAATAGTGTGTTTGCTGCGGGTAAAATAAAGCAAAGCGGTATGTAAAGATGTTATTTTATTGTATGCAGCGCTATAATGGTGCGGTTAATTTGTACAGCGTGGGTTTTGTCATAACAATTTACCATGACAAATATAAATTTCCTATGGTACTCTCTAACACCTTGAAAAATGCAATCTTTTTCACAACGATTGCAACTGGTAATTCAAATTGATTTAAGAATTTATTTGTTGAGAACATGTCATGAGAAGAGCAAAATCCAAACTTAATCTTACCACGCAAACTGCTCAAATTGATAATTTAAGCCATGATGGAAAAGGTATTGCACGTATTAATGGCAAAGCAACTTTTATTCAGGGTGCTTTACCCGGTGAACTTGTCGAATTTCAATACACCAGGATAAAAAAGGATTTTGATGAAGGATTCTTGCTAAAGGTTGTTGAACCATCTACTTTGCGAGTTGAGCCTAAATGTCCGCATTATTCCATGTGTGGCGGTTGTTCATTACAGCATATGAATGAAGAAGAACAAATCCATTTTAAACAAGAGCAATTATTAGATTTATTAGGTCGATATGGTCATACCCAACCACAGATTGTATTGCCCCCTTTAGTTGCTGGATATTGGAATTACCGGAATAAAGCCCGACTAAGTGTTCGCTATGTCGAGAAAAAGCAAACCTCGATGGTGGGATTTAGAGAACGTAGTAACCCTCGGTATATTACTGAGATTACTCAATGTCCCGTTTTAAATGCAAAGCTTGATGCAGATATTATTCCATTACGGCAATTGATTGACTCGATGCAAGACAAGAATTGTATTGCACAAATTGAAGTTGCTGCAGGGGACAAGGAAGTTGCTCTTATTTTCAGAAATTTAACTCCGCTTAGTCTTGACGACGAGTTGAACATTCAAAAATTTGCTGAAGAGTATGATTATAAAATTTTCCTCCAACCTGGTGGTCCAGACAGCGTATATTGTTTTTATCCAGCTAAGGCAAGTGAATATCTTACATATACCTTACCAGATTATCAGATTAACTTCTCATTTCACCCTACAGATTTTACTCAAGTTAATTCAGCATTAAATCGTACTATGGTGCCACAAGCGATTGAACTTATGGACTTAAAAATTACTGATATCGTGCTAGACTTATTTTGTGGGCTTGGTAATTTTTCGCTTCCAATGGCTAAATTTTGTTCCAAAGTACTCGGTGTTGAAGGCAGTAAAAATATGGTTGAAAGAGCATATATGAATGCAAAGCTGAATCATATTCAAAATGTAGACTTTTATGCTGCAAATTTAGATGATGTAAATGAAGTAAAGAAACTGGTGCAGCAACCTTGCAACAAAGTATTAATTGACCCTCCTCGATCGGGTGCACTCGAAATTGTGAAACAAATTGATGCACTGAATCCAGAGCGTATTGTATATGTATCATGTAATCCCGTAACATTAGCTCGTGATACAGATGTATTGGTTAATCAAAAAGGCTATAAGTTGATGAAAGCAGGGGTAATGGATATGTTCCCCCATACTGCTCATGTTGAATCAATCGCATTGTTTAAAAAGGATAAAACTGATGGTTAGAGTAAAAGATACTGTCCCATTGTGCGAAGATGGAAGCATCGATGTAGATTTGTGGCTTCATCAGTTAAGTGCAAAGGGTTATTTGGATAATCTTGAACTCATTCGTAGTGCATGTACCTTAAGTCAACTTGCAGGACAAGAACATGCAACAGAAACAGGACAATCTTGTTTGCAACAAGGCTTGTCTATGGCCGATTTGCTTGCAGATCTTGAGGTCGACCAAGAAACACTCGCAGCAGCCATTATTTTTGAAAACGTTCACTATGCCGATTTATCCATTGATGATGTGGTGGAGCAATTAGGCCCAAATATCGCCAAATTGGTTAAAGGCATAGAGCGCATGAGCGCAATGCAGAGTTTTCAAGGATTAAATAAATACCCCCAGAATAAACAACAAATCGATAACATTCGTAAAATGTTATTAGCGATGGTAGATGATGTTCGAGTGGTATTAATTAAGTTAGCTGAACGCTTATGCGTTTTAAGAACAGCCGGGCATTTATCAGAAGAATTACGTAAACAATTAGCTACCGAAGCGATGGAAATTTATGCTCCTTTAGCCAATAGGTTGGGAATTGGGGCAATTAAATGGGAAATGGAGGATATGGCTTTTCGTTATTTACATCCTGAGGAGTATAAAGCGATTGCCAAAGGTCTCAAAGCAAAACGGTTGGAGCGCGATAATTTCGTTGATGCAATTGTTGCTCAATTAAATGAACAAATTAAAGCCCATGGAATAGAACATTTTGCCGTCTATGGACGTTCAAAACATATCCATAGTATCTATAAAAAAATGACCCGCAAGAATGTTTCACTCGATGAAATTTATGATGCTACTGCAGTACGTGTTCTTGTGGATACCCAGCCTCATTGTTATGAAGTCTTAGGGATGGTGCATACCCTTTGGAAACAAATTCCCGCTGAGTTTGATGATTATATTATCAATCCCAAGCCTAATGGTTATCAATCGTTACATACGGCAGTTCAAAGCCCCGAAGGCAGAGTTTTTGAGGTGCAAATAAGAACTTTCCTTATGCATGATTTGGCGGAAATGGGGGTAGCAGCTCATTGGAAGTATAAAGAAGGTGGTTTCAAACAAAAACAAAGCCATGAGCGCAAAATTGAATGGCTACGCGATGTCTTAGCCTGGCATCGGGAAATGGCGAATAATAAGGGTGTTCCTGAAAGTACTACCACAGAATTTCTTGAAGATAGGGTGTATGTTTTTACTCCCGACGGAGATGTTCTTGATTTACCTCAAGGCGTAACCTCTTTGGATTTTGCTTATCACGTACATAGTGATTTAGGCCATCGATGTCGCGGGGCACGCATAAATGGACATATTGTACCCTTAACGTATCAGCTGAAAACAGGCGATAAGGTTGAGATTTTAACTGGAAAAGAAAGTAAGCCCTCTCGTGATTGGATCAATCCTCACTTAAATTATCTCAAAACATCGCGAGCTAAAGCCAAAGTTTTGCATTGGTTTAAAATGCAAGATTATGACCGAAACATCCAAGATGGACGTGAATTGCTTGATAAAGAATTAAAATCTTTAGGAATAAAATCCGATAAACTTAATGAAGTCGCAACAGCACTTCATTTCAAAAAACTTGATGATCTTTATGCAAATCTGGGACGGGGTGATATTAAAATAGGGCAAATCGTTAGTAAACTTGCTCCACCGGTTACTTCAGAGCTCAATCTTGAACGATTTGTTAAACCTCATGCAAAACCAGAAATTACTGGAAGTGATCTGCGTATTGAAGGTGTAGGTAATTTATTAACTTTTATGGCACGATGTTGTCAACCTGTTCCTGGAGATTCCGTAATTGGTTATATCACGATAGGTCGAGGTGTATCAGTACATCGACAAGATTGTCCTAATATTATTCATGCTAGTGAGCGACAAAAACAGCGTTTTTTGCAAGTTACTTGGGGCAGTGCTACTCGAGAAAACTATGTGGTTGATATTTTAATCAAAGCGTTTGATCGTTCCGAACTTTTAAAAGATGTGACCTCACTTCTTGCTAATGAAAAAGCACACGTTTATGCATTGCAAACCCAAAGTAATAAACAAGAAAATATGGCTTATATCACTTTAACTGTAGATGTTGATGGGTTAAGTAGCTTATCTCGGCTCCTAGCAAAGTTAGAGCAAATTCCTAATGTTCTCGAGGCGAGAAGACAAGTTTAATTTGGCCATGATTTGTAGCTTGGGTGAAGCGGGTGCGACCTGAAGTTAGGAGATCGTTCCTATTCAAAAATCGAACTCCACTGTGCATCCCCAGGCTACATCTATTCTTATTTAAAAATAAACCCTGCAATAACAGCACGATACTCGCTTAATAAAACATTATAGGTACGACACGCAGCACCTATAGACATGCATTCTATACCTATTCGTTGATCTGCAAAATGTTTCATAATTGACAGGGGCAGGAGTTTTCCGGTATGTTCATGGCCAATGATGATGATTTCCGGTTTAAATTGCGTTAGTAAATTCATATAGTGTTCATCAATTTCTTCAATGTTTTTAATTGGCAGATCACTAATGATTTCTGTTTTAGAAACAATTAAACTGCGTTCATAAACAATGGAATTAATCTGAATTTTGTTATCACTATAAGCTTGCACCGCATGTAGTTCTGCGGATTCTAAATTGATCTTCATAGTTTAGGATGATTCAATGAATTATAAATGGCTGTAAGTATATCACAGAGGTCACTATTATGAGTCAATTTCCGCGTATCAATCGATTGCCACCTTATGTATTTAATACATTAACTCAATTAAAAACTGAAGCGCGGGCTCGTGGAGAGGATATTATTGATTTTGGTATGGGAAATCCTGATCAGCCAACTCCTCCACATATTGTGAATAAACTCATTGAAGCGGTGCAAAGACCAGATACTCATCGATATTCTATGTCAAAAGGCATTCCAAGGCTCAGACGTGCTATGGCCTCCTGGTATCAACGGAATTATGATGTTCATTTAAATAGTGAAACACAAATATTAGCTACCATTGGCTCGAAAGAAGGTCTAGCTCATCTGGCACTAGCGATAAGTGGCCCGGGGGATACGATTTTAGTTCCCGATCCCGCATACCCTATTCATACCTATGGATTTATCATTGCGGGAGCGAACGTAAAACAAGTCCCGCTTATAAATGAAACTCAATTTTTAGCTTCAATAGAAGATACGATTAATCGCAGTTTACCTAAACCTAAAGCATTAGTAATTAATTTTCCTGCAAATCCAAGTACACATTGTGTAGATTATGAATTTTTCGAAAAAATTGTTGCATTAGCAAAAAAACATGAAATTTGGGTGGTTCATGACTTAGCTTATGCTGATATCGTATTTGATGGATATAAAGCTCCTTCAATACTTCAAGTTCCAGGAGCAATAGATATAGCAATTGAAACTTATTCCATGTCTAAGTCATACAATATGCCAGGGTGGCGAGTTGGATTTGCTTGCGGAAATGAAGAGTTAGTCGGAGCACTTACTCGAATTAAATCTTATTTAGATTACGGCACATTTACGCCTATCCAAGTTGCAGCGATTGCTGCATTAGACGGTCCTGATGAGTGTGTCCACGAAATTAGAGCTCTATATGAAAAGCGACGTAATATTCTTTGCGATGGCTTAAATGAGATGGGTTGGGAAGTCGCTCGTCCCAAGGCAACTATGTTTGTTTGGGCACCCATTCCTGCTCATTATCAACATATGGGTTCCCTTGAGTTTAGTAAATACTTATTAAAAGAAGCTCATGTTGCTGTGTCTCCTGGAATCGGTTTTGGACAACAGGGTGATGGTCATGTTCGTTTCGGTTTAATAGAAAATAAAGATCGAATGCGTCAAGCACTAAGAAATTTAAAAGCATTGTTTCGTAGAGATGGATTGATTAAGGCAGAACAAATATGCATGTTGTGATTAACTCGGAATGCAGTTCGATTCCTGAGTATGCCAAGCCTCTAAATTCAGAAAGGAATGTATTACTCAATTTTTTGCTGTGTCTTGGCTATGATTCTACGAATCCACCTTATGCTGACTTATTAAGACAACATCATAATTTAGAAGGTGAGTGGTTTGTATTGACACCAGTTTATTGGGAAGCAACGCATAATGATGCCATGATTGTTGCTTTGGGGAGTGAACTGCATCTTGAAGAGTCTGAAGCGAAATCATGGTTTCTTTTATTCTCAGACTATCTGGCAAAAGAAGGTGTCTCTCTTTATTACCATAATTCAGAAACTTGGTTAATTAATAACAAAAAAAACGCGCTGAATGCAAAACCACCCCATCATTTATTGCATCAATCATTAATGCCCCAATTAGCACAATTGGATAATACGATGTATTGGCAAAAGTTTATTACTGAAAGCCAAATGCTTTTTTCATCTAAGCCTAATCAATCCTTGGCTAATGGATTATGGACGTGGAGTAGTGCAAAACTTAAGGATAAAATGCCGATACGCATTTGTGTTGACGAGCATTTTTATTCATTAGCACAACTATGTAGTTCTCAAGTTTCTTTATATAGCCCATCAATAACACTGAATAATTATCAGATTCTATTGCTTACTGACTATTCTGTGCTCAGTGAACCACATCAAAAAGAATTGAAGGAGATGTGTACTGATTGGTATTGGAACAATGAGGCTTATTCTATAAGTGCAGATAGTTGGTATGTTCGTTTATGGAGAAAACTAATTCATGCTTATTAAACAACGCCCCAGAGCATCACAACTTTTGGATTTACCTAATATACCCGACGTTCTAAGAAGAATATTCGCAAACAGAGGGATTACTGAGCTTTCTCAATTGGATAAACAACTCCAAGCTTTATTGCCTTTTGATAGCTTAATGGGGATCGATAAAGCGTGTCTACGTTTGGAAAAAGCATTGCGTGAACAGCATAGAATCTTAGTCATAGGAGATTTTGATGCCGATGGAGCGACCTCAACAGCCCTTGCGATTACCGCATTACGCTCTATGGGTGCTTCGTTTGTAGAGTATTTAGTCCCTAATCGTTTTGAGTTTGGTTATGGTTTAACTCCACAAATAGTCGAAGTGGCAAGCAAATGGAATCCCGCGTTAATAATCACTGTGGATAATGGAATTGCTAGTATTGAAGGTGTACAAAGGGCAAATGAATTAGGGATCGATGTTTTAATCACGGATCACCATCTGCCTGCTGAAATTCTTCCCAATGCTTGTGCCATCGTAAATCCCAACCAGCGAGATTGTAAATTTCCTAGTAAATCGATTGCTGGTGTTGGAGTTATTTTTTATGTGATGTTGGCTTTGCGAAGACATTTGGTGAATACGAATTGGTTTCGTGAGATGAATATTACCGAACCCAATATGGCGAGTTTTTTGGATTTAGTTGCTTTAGGGACAGTAGCGGATGTTGTTGGACTGGACCAAAACAACCGCATCATGGTAAATCAAGGTCTGGCAAGAATACGTCAAGGTCTTTGCCGTGCAGGGATTAAAGCCTTAATTGAGGTCTCTGGACGTGAGTGCGCACGACTTAGAGAGTCTGATTTGGGGTTTGCTATTGCACCCAGACTCAATGCTGCTGGGCGATTGGATGATATGGCTTTGGGTATTGAATGTTTAATTACTTCTGATGAACAACAAGCTAGAAATTATTGTCAGCAGTTAGATGAATTGAATGATGAAAGGAAGCAAATTGAAACCGAAATGAAGGAACAGGCCATGCTCGCCTTGGAAAAACTTGCTCTAAATGCTGAATACAACAGTACGCACTTACCCATTGCTTTGTGTCTTTTTGATAAAACCTGGCATCAAGGGGTAATTGGAATTTTAGCAGGACGAATGAAAGAACGTTATCATCGCCCAGTTATTGCTTTTGCAGAAGTAAGTGACGATGAGTTGAAAGGATCAGCACGTTCGGTTGCTGATTTAAATATTAGGGATGTTTTGGCAGCAATAGATAAGGATCATCCTGGACTTATTAATAAATTTGGTGGCCATGCTATGGCTGCCGGCCTGAGTATTCATCCGCGTTCTCTCAAAGTATTTCGAGAGGCTCTGGTTTGTGAAGTGAGCAAACACATCGATTTGTCGCAATGTGAAGGTGAGTTACTGACTGATGGTTCCTTACAGCCTGAAGAGTTCAGTCTTGAAATTGCTCAATTAATTCAGCAAGCTGGTCCTTGGGGCCAGCAATTTGCTGAACCTGTTTTTGATAATGTTTTTGAGATTTTGGATCAACGACTGGTGGGGAAAAATCATTTAAAAATGACTTTAGTGACAACACAAGGCGATCAACAAGTGGATGCGATCGCGTTTAATGTGGACTTAAAATCTTGGCCAAACCATAGAGTTAAATACGTACATGCAGCTTATAAGTTGGATATCAATTTTTATCAAGGTCGAACACGGTTACAATTACTAATCCAAGCAATGAATGCTGTAAATCAAGAATAGGTATAAAAAGTAGTCTCATGCAGCTAAGGGAACCCATATTTAATCCCGGGTTCCGCTTTACTGCACTCAGGGATTTTCAGTTATATTTTTGTGCAAAGTTTTAGATCAGGTTATAATTGCTCTTTTTTTATTTGAATAATAATAGTGTCTGACATTTTGCTATCCCCTTTATCTATTGCTCCAATGATTGATTGGACTTACAGCCATTTTCGGATTTTTATGCGAATTCTGGCTCCTAATGCACTTTTGTATACAGAAATGCAAACTACTGGTGCGATCCAGAATAATCCGGTGCGGTCTTTACAATTTAGTGAAATAGAACATCCCATAGCGCTACAAGTGGGAGGGTCAGACCCCAAAGCCTTAGCTCAATGTGTTCAATACGCAGAGCAAGAAGGATATAACGAGATTAATATTAATCTCGGTTGTCCGAGTGATAAAGTTCAGGCGGGACGTTTTGGCGCATGCTTAATGCGGGAACCAAAACACGTTGTAGCTTGTCTTAAGGCGATGCAGGAAGGTGCTACTATACCCATTACTGCAAAAACCAGAATAGGGATCGATCATCAAGACAGTTATGAGTTTTTTAGTGACTTTGTACATCAGTTGATTGAGGCTGGAGTGCAGAAAGTAATTGTGCATGCCCGAAAGGCTTGGCTCAATGGGTTAAACCCCAAACAAAATCGAACAATTCCGCCAATTAACTATGAATATGTATATCGACTTAAAAAAGAAATACCGGACGTTCCTGTCATAGTCAATGGTAATATATCAAATATAAAAGAGATTAGTGAACATCTGCAAATTGTTGAAGGAGTAATGCTTGGTCGTTTAGCATGTGATAACCCTTTTCAAATAGCAAAAATACATCAAGAACTTTATCCAGAAATCCAAACAAGTACACGCAGTCAAGTATTTAATCGTTATCTGGATTATTTACAGGAAGAATATCATAAAGGAGCTTCTTTAAGTTTATTGATTAAGCCCGTATTCAATTTAGCTTTTGGATTACCGGGTGCAAGTCAATGGAAAAGAAAACTAATGCTGATTATGCAGACCAAAAATCTTACTTTGTTTAGTGAGTTAAGAGAATATTTAAAGGAAATTGAGCTGCATGCAGAGGCATTATAAGTGAAACTAAATTGCATTATCTTGATATATCGAGATATATGCATTATTTGATTTAAAATATTGTATACTATGAAATGAATTGTGGAAAATCATATCGTGGTTGTCTGTTTCGCCAGAAACTTTTCTCATCATCCAAGTTATATCATGAAGATTCTCTTAAATTATAAGGTATTCGTGGTATTTTTCCCCAAATTTTAGTACATTAACGAATTTGTTATTTGAAATCTCCAGAGGATTATTTAGGCCATGCTGAATACGTTGATTAAGAAAATGTTTGGAAGCCGAAATGAGCGTACATTGCGGCGTATGGAAAAGGCAGTAATGGCAATCAATGCATTTGAACCACAAATGAAAGCATTGACAGATGCTGAGTTGGCTGCAAAAACCCAGCATTTTAAAGCACGTTTTGCAGAAGGTGAAAGCCTTGATGAAATGTTGGCGGAAGCTTTTGCTACAGTAAGAGAGGCATCTATACGGACTTTAGGTCTGCGCCATTTTGACGTGCAATTAATTGGTGGGATGGTACTGCATGAAGGTAACATTGCTGAAATGCGTACTGGGGAAGGTAAAACACTGGTAGCAACTTTGCCTGCATATTTGAATGCAATTACTGACCGCGGTGTACATGTTGTAACTGTGAATGATTATCTCGCGAAACGCGACAGTCAATGGATGAAACCTATATTTGAGTTTTTAGGCTTAACTGTAGGTGTGATTTATCCGGATATGTCCCATTCAGCAAAACAAGAAGCTTATCGTTGCGATATTGTTTATGGAACGAATAATGAATATGGTTTTGATTACTTACGCGATAATATGGCATTTAGTCTTGAAGACAAGGTACAACGCGAGTTGAACTTTGCCATAGTGGATGAAGTAGACTCTATTTTAATTGACGAGGCACGTACACCTTTGATTATTTCGGGTGCGGCTGAAGATAGTTCCGAACTATATATCAAAATTAATACATTGATTCCTCATTTGAAGAAACAAGAAGAAGAGGGCGGTGAAGGGGATTATACTGTTGATGAGAAGCAAAAGCAGGCGCATCTTACTGATACAGGTCATCAACATATAGAGGAATTGCTGGTTAAAGCAAAACTTCTGGACCAGGGTGAAAGTTTGTATCATGCTAGTAATATTATGTTAATGCATCATGTGAATGCTGCATTAAAAGCGCATGCGATGTTCCATCGAGACGTGGATTATATCGTTAAGGATGGACAGGTTATTATAGTTGACGAGCATACTGGTCGTACAATGCCTGGTCGACGATGGTCTGAAGGATTACATCAAGCTGTTGAAGCGAAAGAAGGTGTTGGGATTCAAAATGAAAACCAAACTCTTGCTTCCATTACATTCCAGAATTTTTTCCGTATGTATAATAAATTGTCCGGTATGACTGGAACCGCGGATACTGAAGCGTATGAATTACAGCAAATTTATAATCTTGATGTAGTGGTCATTCCAACCAATAAACCGATGGTAAGAAAAGATGAATCGGATTTGGTTTATTTAACGCAGCAAGATAAATTCCAAGCGGTCATAGCAGACATCCGTGAATGTATTACCCGAAAGCAACCTGTTCTTGTGGGTACTGTTTCGATTGAAGCTTCTGAATTTTTAAGTCAATTTCTTAAAAAAGAACATATCAAGCATCAAGTTCTCAATGCCAAATTTCACGAAAAAGAGGCCCAGATTATTGCTGAAGCAGGTCGTCCAGGTGCCGTAACCATTGCTACAAATATGGCTGGTCGAGGAACAGATATTGTTTTGGGAGGAAGTTTGTCTGCTGATTTAGCTCAATTGCCGGAAACAGCGAGTGCCGAAGAAATAGATGCGGTTAAAAAGTTATGGCAGAAACGTCATGATGAAGTAATTGCTGCTGGTGGATTAAGAATTATAGGCTCCGAGCGTCATGAATCACGCCGAATCGATAATCAGTTACGGGGTCGTTCAGGTCGTCAGGGTGATGTGGGAAGCAGTCGTTTCTACTTATCACTTGAAGATAATTTAATGCGTATATTTGCTTCTGATCGTGTTGCATCGATGATGCGTCGTTTAGGAATGAAGCCTGGGGAGCCTATTGAGCATAGTTTAGTTACCAAAGCGATTGAGAATGCTCAACGGAAACTTGAGGGACATCATTTTGATGTTAGAAAACAGTTGTTGGATTATGACAATGTGGCTAATGATCAAAGACAGGTTATTTATACGCAACGTGCCTCAATCATGGATATGACAGATACTGAAGAAATGGTCAATATGATGAGAGAGGAGGTCATATCAAATCTTGTTGATACCTATATTCCTCCACAAAGTTTGGAAGATCAGTGGGATGCAAAATCTTTAAGTGATGTTCTGGCTGATGAGTTCAAACTTAAGGCTCCAGTGCTTGAATGGATTGAAGAAGATCATCATATCCAACCAGAGCAAATCAAGGATAAGATTCTTGACATTGCGGAAAAAAAATATGATGAAAAAGTAAAACAAGCAGGTAGAGCTACAATGTCTCAGTTTGAAAAATCAGTGATTTTGCAAACTTTGGATAATCAATGGCGTGAACACTTAGCGGTAATGGATCAACTGCGTCAAGGAATTCATTTGCGTGGGTATGCCCAAAAAGATCCAAAACAAGAGTATAAAAAAGAAGCTTTTGCCTTGTTTACCACGATGCTTGATACTTTAAAATATGATGTAACTCGTTTAATTTCCTCAGTTGAAATTCAAACTGAAGAAGATGTAAATGCCGTTGAAGAGCAGCGCCGAGCTGAGCAAGTGAGTAAGATGAACTTGCAACACGGTAATTATGTTGATGAAAATGAGGAAGAGGGAATTCAGACACAAACCTACAAAAGGCATGAAAAGAAAATTGGTCGAAATGATCCTTGTCCCTGCGGTTCGGGTAAAAAATATAAAACATGCCATGGAAGTTTAGCGTGAATATAGAAGTTGCTGTAGCAGTTATTGTTGATGAACAGCAGCGTATCTTGATAACCCAGCGTCCTTTCCATGTTCCGCATGGAGGATGCTGGGAGTTTCCTGGCGGTAAGTTAGAGACTGGTGAGTCTCCAGGAGTTGCATTAGTTCGAGAAATCAAGGAAGAGGTTGGCTTAGATATTTTGCAATACAAATTATTGGGAGAAATTAATCACCAATATTCCGATAAAGAAGTAAAATTAAATATTTTTCTTGTTGATCAATTTGTTGGTCTCCCTTCATGTAAGGAAGGACAGTTGGCTATGAAATGGGTTCATCAGCATGAACTCAATCCCGAACAGTTTCCTGAAGCAAACCATAGAGTAATTACAATCGTACAGAACTATTTATGCTGCAGAGAAGCTATATGATGGAATCCTCTATAGGTTCCCTCAGCTACAATTTCTTAAAGCAGGTCAAGAGTACACCTTAATTAAAATCAATATACAGCGGAGCATGGTCTGATACTTCATCACTTAATACACAAAATTCATTCACAGTAATATCTGGGGAAGTCAGAATATAATCTGCAAATTTTTCTTCTTTTTTGTAATGACGAGTTCTTGTTGACCTTACGTTATGAATTTTTATGAGATTATTCATTCCCTGCTCAAGAATATGCATGCTTTTTGTATCTGGTTTTAAATTAAAATCACCGCATAATATTTTAGGTGTATTGATGGTATCCATAAAATGGCGAATCCGTTGTGATTGATTGATTCGTTCTGGGGTATCCTTCTTTCCTTGCCCATTCCAGAGTCCATGAACATTTAATATGGAGTAAATTCTTTTCCCTACTTCACATTCGACCCATTGCAAATTTCTAGGGTGGTTTAACCCTATTCCTGGATAATGTTGTTTTTGATGAATATTGATATCTCCTTCTCCTAAAATATCGATATCGTTTTTCAACAACATCGCAATTCCATAGATATTTTCTACAGCGGGTTTAAAAATAGCAAAATGATTAGGAAGGAGCTGCTGTAGGTCAGAAAAAATATTTAGACTAAGTTCTCTATCTTCTTCGGTTACAGTACGATTAGCGTTGTTATATACTTCTTGAAAGCAAAATATATCGATTTCATGATGTTGGCTAATAAATTCTAATAAAGGGTTTCGTAGGTGTCCGCCCCACAAATTTAAAGTAATTAATTTCATTGATTACTAAATTCCTTTTTCATTGATCGTATAATTTGACAGAAAAACACGTGCTTTCTATCAGTTGAAACAGAGAGAAATATTTGTTACATCTTATTTTTTGCCTCCCATAGGTATTTATCATGTAAATCATTTACCGCTTTAGTCAGTTCGTCAATCTCCATATTATTTTCAATAAGATCATCTGCGCTTTCGAGACGAATATTAATATCTGGTTGCACGGATAAAATTGCCAGTGCTTGTTCTGTACTGCATTTATCCCGTTGCATCAATCGTGCTATTTGTATTTTCTTTGGCGCGCGGACAAGCAAAATTCGATTGATATAAGGGTAGGATTGTTTTGTAATAAGCAAAGGAATCTCAACAATACAATAAGGTGTCGTACAGGTATCAACTTGTTTTTCTATTTCTTGGCGGATAAGAGGATGTAGGAGATGCTCAAGCCAGTACCGTTCTTGATGATTCGCAAATATTATTTCTCTTAGTTTACTTCGATCCAACTCTTCATCTTGTTTTAAAACTCTGTGCCCGTAATGTTCTACGATTTTTTTATAGGCTAGTTCATTCTTTTTGGTAAGTTCTCTTGATATTATGTCAGCATAAATTACCTTAATGCCTAATTTCGAAAAAAGTTCAGCAACGGTAGTTTTTCCACTCGCTATGTCGCCTGTTAATCCAACACAATAAACCATATTCTTTAAATCTCATTTTTATTAATACATGTTACTACATTAATATAACATGTATAAGGGACGGGACTTTTGTGTTTACAATACGCCAGGGAAGCTAATGCTGCATCATCTCGTGTAGGGTAAAGATTACTATTCCATCTAAAAGCTTCTCTATCTAAAGCGGTACATCGCCACATAGGCGTTACATTGGCACCATGAATAAATCGAACACAACTGGCTTTAGAAGTTTTACACGAAGCAGGGGCAGTGCTCTTTTTTTTGCATTCAGAGTAAGAAAGATTTAAAGCTACCTTTTGGTAAGCACTTTGGGTTGTCCATTTAGTCTGGGTTGCATCCTGAGAGGAACATTGCCAGTAATTATCTTCGAGGGTTATTGATTCAGCAAAACTTGAAAGTGGAACAACTAGAACAAGAAAAAAACAACATCTTATGTGTCTATTCATTTGTTTCTCCTTGAAGCAGGTCGGCTAAATCTTCGACAGGTAAAGCTTTAGAAAAATACCAGCCCTGTATAAGTCTAACCTCGTTTTGTAATAAATAATTCAGTTGTTCTTCTGTTTCTACTCCTTCTGCAATAATAGTTAGATTAATTTTTTTTGCTAAATGAATAATTGCATCATTTAATGTTTCAGCTATAGCTTTTGTACCGATTGCATGAATAAATAATTTGTCGATCTTAAGATAATTAAAAGGATAGTATTGCAAATAGCTGATACTTGAATGCCCTGTTCCATAATCGTCTATAGCTAAGGAATACCCAATGTTTCTAAGCTCTTGGAGTCTGTTGATATAAATTTCGTTATTCATATCAAGTAAAGAGCGCTCTGTTATTTCTAATAATATTTGTTTGGGTTCAATCAAATAGTGACGCACGAGTTTATAAAATTGAGGAAAAAATTGACTATCAGTGAAATGGAGTGCACAAATATTAAATGACAGATGAAAATTGGGCTGGCTATCCAAAATATTTTTAGCTTCTTTAAACGCTATTTCAATAATTTGCAGGGTTATAGGGACAATTAAGCCAGTATCTTCAGCTTCCTCTATAAACAGATCAGGCATAATGATCTCATTACCATAATCTTGCCATCTTAATAATACTTCGGCCCCAGAATAGGTATTACGTTGAGTGTCAAATAATGGTTGATAAACAGGATAAAATTGTCCACTTTTAATAGCCTGTTTTATTGCGCCGTGCAATGAATAATATTTGTTAAATTTATTTTTAATCAAAAGGTATAATAAAACTGTGAATGTTAAAATATCAAGGATCAGCAGGATTTGATTATGCAAAAGGTTGTTAATTAAAGTTTGATCAGGTCCTTCGACCGTAAGTTCAATGCCATTAAGAGTATTTAATGGAGCATTGGCAAATATTTTTTCTGTAAAAATGGGTAATTTATCCATCCAAGAGCTATTAGTTGGTTTTTGAATCCGGATAAGTTCTTTTTTCTGATTCACATCGTATAACGTAATCGTTTGTATTCCATTTTCTGAAATATTCAGTTCTTCATTGAGGACGGGAGATAAGAGAATCATTTTTATTTGATAAATACCTATTTTTTTTTGAATCAGGTAGATAGGATGAATAAACATAGGAACTTTTAATGGACCTATAAGTGAGCGACTGTTGTCGTGACTTAGATTAAACGTTTGGTTTTGGGGTAATGTAGAGCACGAAATCTGGTGCCTGGGGTCATAAATCATAAGTCCAGAGACTTGGGGATAATTCATAATAATCTGTTGTAAGTAAGGATCAAAATCATTCTTACAATTTATATTGTTCTTTTGATACGTAGGTATTTTATTTATTTCAAGAAAAACATCATTGATAAAACGATCAATATTTTGAGCTCGTTTATGGGTTATGTCTGTAATATAATTAAAAAAATTCGAAGCACTGTTATACCAATTAATATAAGAAAATGCTAAAAGTAAAAAAATGGTAAAAAATATCCAGACTAGCCTCAATCGCTTGTAAACAATAAATGCCATGTTTCTGTATATTTTTCGCATGTTTTACGGCGTTAGATAGGCTCCCTTTATAGAGTGTAGTGTTATTTCCGCTAATTTCCCAATTACTTCATGTTTCGTATTTAATGGAGGTAGCCAGTAAAGCGTTTTACCAATAGGTCTTATTAAAGCTCCATGGTTTAATGCTTGCTGATAAACACTATTGCCTATGCGATCATGTTCAGTGCCTTCTAGATCGGCTGCTACTACGGCTCCAATTCCTCGAACATTACTTAATTTACCAGAGAGTTGGGCTACTTCAGTTAAGGCTGCAAACATGTATTCACCTAACTTTTGAGCTTGCTCGATGATTTGTTCTTCCTGCATGACGCGAATGGTTGCTAATGCGGCGCTGACCGCGAGTGGATTTCCACTATAAGTATGTGAATGTAAAAAAGATTTTCCGCTTCCATAATCTGCATAAAAAAGATCAAAGATTGAGTTATCGATCATCACACAACTTAAAGGGATTGATCCGGAGGTCAATCCTTTGGATAAACAAATAAGATCGGGTTCAACATCTGCATGATCTGATGCTAACCATTTACCTGTGCGACCCATTCCCGTCATTATTTCATCGGCGATAAGATAAATATCCTTGCTTTTAGCCCAGGATGATAAGCGTTTAAGAAAATCGGGGCTATAACACAACATTCCTCCCGCACCTTGAAGTAAGGGTTCTACAATGATGGCACAGGCTTTATCACTGATTGCTTCCAATTTTTTTTCTACAATGGGCCAATAGTTGTCACAATTGTGCCATAAGGGATCTCCTTTCCCCGAGATATACGGTATATTTTCAATATAATGACAGGTAAGACCAAACGATGAGTAGGGAGCTTTATAAAGACCTAAATCACTAATACTCATTGTACCTAGGGTTTCTCCATGGTATCCATTCTTAAGAGCAATGAACTGGTTCCTATCTGTATGGCCTTTGATTTGATTCGCATGGATTGCAAGTTTCATCGCGATTTCAACGGCGCTAGAGCCATCACTTGCGAAGAAAACATGTTGTTTTTGTGTAATTTGGGTTAACGCTTCGGCTAGCTCCACCAGTTGTGGGTGTGTGGTATTTGCGGTAATGACATGTTCAAAGCGATTCATTTGGTCTTTTATTGCTGCAATAATCGCCGGATGGCCGTGACCTAGAGATTTACACCACCAACTGGAGATAGCATCAATTAGTGGCCCTTTATTGGTATAGAGATAACTACCCTTAGCTTTTTCAATAAACAAAGGAGGGCATGTCTCAAAATCTTTCATTTGTGTGCAAGGATGCCAAAAATGTTTCAAATCTCTACTAATTAATTGGTTGATGTTTACCATTTTTAAAATTTTGGTTGACAAGATGGGTTGGGACTTTATCATGTCCGTTACCTAAATTAAATAAATACGACACAAAATTGCAGCGAAGTTAGGTGCTTTCGCTTCACTTAATATCCTTGATTAGGAGGTAATGTTGTGACTCAAGTTAAGAAGCACTGGGCTGTTTCTGAAATTACAGCACTTTATGAACAACCCTTTAATGATTTGCTACATCAAGCACATACGGTACATAGAGAATACCATCAACCAAATTCATTACAATTTGCTACATTGTTAAGTATTAAAACTGGAGCATGTCCCGAGGATTGCGGTTATTGTTCTCAAAGCGGTCATCATAAAACTCATGTTGAGAAAGAAAAGTTAATGTCAGTTACTGATGTATTAAAAGCCGCTCAAGAGGCAAAAGAAGGTGGGGCTAAACGATTTTGTATGGGAGCTGCCTGGCGTTGTCCTCCGGATAAGGCGATGGGTGAGTTACAGGAAATGATTAAGGGAGTAAAGTCTTTAGGGCTTGAAACCTGCATGACTTTAGGTATGTTAAATCAAGAGCAGGCTGCCAGTTTAAAAGAAGCGGGTTTGGATTATTATAATCACAACATTGATACATCACCTTCTTATTATGAAAAAGTAGTTACAACACGCAAATTTAGTGAGCGATTGGATACCTTAAATAATGTTCGAGCTGCAGGAATGAATGTGTGTTGTGGTGGTATTTTGGGCTTGGGTGAAACACGTGCAGACCGAATTGAGTTTTTATTCACTTTAGCAAATATGGAAACACCGCCTGAAAGTGTTCCAATTAATCGTCTAATACCTGTAGAAGGAACGCCTCTTGCAAAAGCTCAACCAGTAGAAGGTATTGAGTTAGTACGCACCATAGCTACTGCCAGGATAATAATGCCTCAAAGTGTCATTAGACTGACGGCTGGAAGGACTGAAATGAGTGATGAATTACAGGCCCTTTGTTTCTTTGCAGGTGCGAATTCAGTATTTCTTGGAGATAAGTTGTTAACTGAAGAGAATCCTCGACGTACAAAAGATAAGGAGCTTTTTAGTAAACTTGGTTTAACTGAGATGGTTTAAATGCCTCTAAGTTATAAAATTAAAGATTATATTAATCAGCTGGCACAAGAAGGTTTATTAAGAAATAGACTAGTGACGGCTGAGGATTCCTCATTAATTCATTTTGACAGCAATGATTATTTATCCTTGGCAAGAGATAAACGTATCTCTGCAGGATACCAACGAGGTTATGCTCTATACCCTAGTGGGAGTGGGGCTTCGATGTTACTGAGCGGCTATCATCCCAACCACCGCGCTGTTGAAGAAGCATTTGCCAATTTACTAGCCGTAGACGATTGCATTTTATTTTCTTCGGGATATGCGGCAAATCTCGCAGTTACAGCCTTATTAGGAAAGTTAAACGTTCATTGTTTTATTGATAAGGAAATTCATGCTTCAATTTATGATGGCTTAGCATTATCGCATGTAAACTATACCCGTTATTTGCATAATAATTTAGATGATTTAAGTGGTAAATTAACTAGTGATTTTAAAAGTTCGGCGTTAATCACTGAAGGAGTTTTTAGTATGAGCGGCCAATTGGCCCCTTTGGTAAAGCTCTCTTCAATGTGCCATGCGAATAAAGGCGCACTCTTAGTAGATGAGGCGCATTCTTTTGGAATTATAGGCAGCGAGGGAAAAGGGGCGACAGACTATCATGAGTTGACTCAAAATGAAGTCCCATTACGAATAATTCCATTAGGCAAAGCTTATGCGGCGCAAGGTGCCCTTGTTGCTGGAAAAGCAGACTGGATTTATGCTTTACTACAAGCGGGCCGTTCCGTTATCTATTCGACTGCGGTAAGTCCTGCTTTAAGTTATGGTTTATTGAATACTTTGGAATTGGTAGTCAAGGCAGAAGACAGACGTTCAAAATTAGGACAACTAATAGCCTTATTTAGAAAGTACGTGAAACAATCCCCTTTAAATTGGACTGATTCTATTAGTCCAATTCAGCAACTCAAATTAGGATGTCCTCACTTAGCTTTGCATTATGCTCGCGAATTAAAGAAACGGGGGATAAGTTGCTGTGCGATAAGAAAGCCTACCGTGAGTGTCAAAGCATCGGGATTACGTATTATTTTGAATTACGATCATACTCCGGAGCAAATTCATGAGTTATTTAATCAGTTAAGTGAAATTTATGAACATAAACATCCATAGTTATGGAGAAGGATACCCGCTTGTTTTTTTTCATGGATGGGGATTTGACAGTCAGATCTGGTCACCATTAATACCCAAGCTTCTCATGCATTACCAACTTATCCTCGTTGATTTGCCAGGATTTGGTTATACCACAATAATGGACTGGGATTTATTTAAAACGCGCTTAGTCAATCAATTGCCCGAAAAATTTGCATTAATTGGTTGGTCTATGGGCGGATTATATGCAACGCGTTTGGCAACAGAGGAACCGGATAGGGTCGATTATCTTATTAATATTACTTCATCACCACGATTTTTAAATAGCGAGCTATGGCCCGGGGTATCTCCAGAAGTTTTTAGAAATTTTTATAAAAGATTATCAGAAGAACCACATGCTACATTAAAAGAATTTCTAGAGCTCAATGGATTAACAGCTAATAAGGAGTTTCCCCCTTTGCCTAACCAATTGCCCTCTCAAGAGGGGCTGAAATTAGGTCTTAAAAGTTTAGAATCTTGGGATTTGCGAGAAGAATTAAAGCAGTTCAGTAAGCCAACATGCTTTATATTTGGTCGACTAGATCCTATTGTACCGATTAAAACAATGAATTTCATGCAATTGGTCTACCCCAATGTTCATCTTGTATTATTTAAGCGAGCTGCACACATGCCCTTTTTATCCCATACAGATTTATTTATTGACGAACTACGAGGATTTATTAAATGAAACGTTTTTTTATCACAGGTACTGACACGGATTGTGGTAAAACTTATGTTACAGCACGTTTGGCCAATTATTTCTCATCCTCAGCCGCAATTAAACCTGTAGCAAGTGGGTGCATGGAAATAGAAGATCAACTGATAAGTAGTGATGCACAATATTTACAAAAAAATGGTATTGGTTTGGATGTAATAAATCCCTGGCGGTTTAGATGGGCTGTTTCACCCCATATTGCTGCACATGAAGAGGGAGTTCAGTTATGCATTAATGAAATTGCAGATTATTGTCTTAATGTGCAGCTTGATGGTATTGAAAACTTGTTCATTGAAGGTGCGGGTGGATTAATGGTTCCACTCAACGATCATGAAACTTGGATTGATTTTTTGAAGATTACTAGAATCCCGGTTATTTTGGTTATTGGTATGAAATTAGGCTGTATCAACCATGCATTGTTAACAGAATCGGTTTTACGTACAAACAACATTCAATGTATGGGATGGATTGCCAATTGCATTGATCCCAATATGCAGGCTTTATCCGCCAATATAGATACATTAAGCCAAAAACTTACTTCTCGTCTTTTAGCCACAGTGCCATTTTCTGGTGAATTGACTCTGATTAATTCATTTCTTGATCATTATTAACTTGGTGGGTTGAATCCTTTTTTGTTGCCCACTTGTTGTTTTAATAACACTATTGTATGTTAATGAAGAATTCATTTAATGAAAAGGAAAACTATGTCTACACGAGATAAGTTAATACAATCAGTAATGACTGCATTTTTTGTTTTAGTAGCAACAGGAAGTTCAGCGGCAGACAGCAATGACAATAATACTGCTGCCACGGAAAAATGCTACGGAATTGCTAAAAAAGGAATGAATGATTGCGCTACTGCAACTGCTTCTTGCGCTTCATCTGCAACAAAAGACAAACAAAAAGATGCCTTTATTTTATTACCTAAAGGACTTTGTGAACGAATTGTTGGCGGAAGTCTCAAATCTGAGTGATAATTTGAATATAAAAATGATGTAAAATTACATAGTAAATAAGGAAATTGATTATGAAGCAAACTCTAGGATGTTGGTTTTCATCATTGCTTATTGCAATTACTTTTTCTACTCCAATATATGCTGCACCTGAAACATACACTTTAGATAAAAACCACACTTACGTGTTATGGAGTGCGGATCACTTGGGTTTTACTACTCAATATGGAAAATGGTATGCAACAGGACAGTTAATTCTTGATAAAGACAATCCAAGTCAGAGTAAAGTTAATGTGACAGTTGATGTTATGGATATGATTACGGGACTTCCAGAGCTGGATAAACATTTAAAAAGTAATTTGTTTTTTGATGCTGAGCATTATCCCGCAGCTACCTTTGTTAGTAATAAAGTAACCCCACAAGGCGATAAAAAAGCTACAGTGGAGGGTATTCTAACGTTACGCGGTGTAAGTAAGCCTGTGATATTGCAGGTTACCTTAAATAAGGTGGGAATGAATCCGATTAGTAATAAACAGTCAGTCGGTTTTACTGCCACAGCCTCTATAAATCGTTCGGATTTCGGAATCAATGCATTCTTGCCTGCAGTGAGCGATAAAGTAAACCTTTTTATTGGAGCTGAAGGATATCAGGATCAAAATAAAAAACCAGATCAAAATAAAGACCAGGCGCAAGGTAAAAAATAGGATATTTTATGCAATTCAAAAACAGCCCAACACATTTTGGTATTGTTACCATAGTATTCCATTGGGTAATTGCTTTATTAATTATAGGGCTATTGGTACTTGGTTTATATATGGTGTCTATGCCATGGAATGCTCAAAGGCTAAAATATTATGGATGGCATAAAGAGTATGGTTTTTTAGTCCTATTTTTAGCTATTCTAAGGATCATATGGCGTCTAGCCAATGAAAATCCTGAATTGGCTTTACCCTGGCTGGAAAAAATTGCCGCACGCAGTATGCACTGGGCATTTTATGTATTTATGTTTGCGATGCCCATTACTGGTTGGCTAATCACATCAGCCGCGGGATTGCCTGCTTCATTTTTTGGTTTATTTACTTTGCCTAATCTTATAGCACCTGATGAAAGCAAAAGGATTTTATTTGAATCGATTCATGAATGGTTAGGTTATGCGCTTATTGCAGCAATTTGTATGCATACCGCAGCTGCTTTAAAACATCATTTTATTAATAAGGATGATATATTACGGAGAATGTTCCCATGAAAATGATTAAGTATTTTCTTTTTTTATTATTTTTGAACAGTGTCAATGCGAGTGCGGATGCCTTATCTGAATGGACCCTAGTTCCGAGTGAAAGCAGTATAAGTTTTACTGCCACACAAAATAATGCACCTGTTACAGGTACCTTTAAAGAATTTACGGCAAAAATAGTTGCAGATCCGAAAAATTATCAAAATAGCAGTGTGGTGGTGGAAGTGAACATGAACTCACTCACAACCTCCTACGCAGAAATTACTTCCATATTACAGGGTTCCGATTGGTTTAATGCTAAAGAGTTTCCAAAGGCTGAATTTAAGTCCTCTAAATTCACAAAAAAAGATGATAAAAATTATGAAGCCACTGGGACATTAACGATAAAAAATAAATCGTTACCAGTAACGCTTACGTTTACCGCGGTAGAATCTCCTAAAGATCATCTGATTGTTGAAGGACATACTAACTTAAAACGGTTAGATTTTGGAATTGGACAAGGGGACTGGTCGAGTACTAGTGAAATAAAAGATGAAGTCACAGTAAATTTTAAAGCGGTTGCTACGCGTAAACAATAAATTTCATTCAGGGGTTAACAATACCTCCTCCCAGCGTACTAAGGGATCTTCAGTAAATGGCAGGAGGTATATGGAATACAATGCCTGAAATTGAGATCCTTGGTCGTAAACTCCTCTGGATACTGGAATGGAGGCTATACGTTATCCCGAACCTATAGAACTATTCATCCTTTACCAGCACACTTAAATGATGCATTGTTAATTAATTATTGCTCCATAAGCCACTTCTTCTTTAATTCGAGAAATTTGGCTTTTTGATTGTCGTTTAAAAGAGCAAACATTTCATGTTGCATCATTATCTTACTTCTTAACATAGAAGCTCTAATTTTATTGACCTTCTCTATCAAAGCATCAAGTTTTGTTTCATTAATTTTATCAGTCTTAACCAAAGAGTTTATCTGGCTTCGTAAAATTCTGAGCTGAGCATAATGTTCTTTGAAGTTTGCTGTTGCATTTTCTTTATATGCTTTTAATTTCGCTTTTTGATCTGCAGTAAGGTTAAGTTCTTGCGCTAACTTATCAAATTGACGATGAGAATTACAATGTTTTGAATCATCAATGCAAGCAAAGCTTGGCTGTCCTAAGATTAAGGTTAATGCGATTGTTGATAGCCAAATAAATTTTTTCATTATTTAATCCTTATAATAATTAAACTAACTTTCCTGTTTTACATCATGACGATGAACTTAAAATATTATTAATTTAAAATCAGTGATACCAAGGATCTCCTAATTTTATTTTTTTATCTTTTGTAAGACTAAAAATAGTTGCATTATGACAAAGACTATCGAGTTCTTTGATTAATTTTTGTGTATATCCATTATGCTGACGGATACTATGAAGGATATTTTTGAATTGGAGGATATTAAATTCATTCTCTTGAGTAAAACAACTTAATACCAGCTCAAGATCTATTTTGGCACGATTTTTTCCTTTAGAGGTAAAATGGATCGATGTATGCGGTATTTTCTGAATGTATTGTTCTATATCATTTTTTATTGTAAAAAAAGAAACAGGTAAACTTTGAGCAAGTTCTTTCTGACGTGTAGCCAGGAACTTTGTCCGGGATGCTTGTAATTTTTTTCCAGAATCCAGCCAAGAGGAATCGTTTAATTCGCCTTCGTCAACACCTAGAAACTTGAGCATTCCCAAAACATTTTCGTGCAAGGGAATAGAATTTTGTGAGCGAAAAGCATTTTGCAATCCATAATGATTGAAAGAGAGAGGTTGAATCTCTTTAATGAACTTATCGGAGTCCACAACGTACCCACTGAATAATGCATTTGATATTTGTATTGGACCTGTAGTGCAGACCACAATGGACTTAATATAAAGGTCTCGTTCCTTATTCATTAAATAAGCTAGGAACTTCTCATCATTTTTTTCTAAAATCCGTCTAATTGAAGAATATTCTTTGCTGAAAAAAAGATACTTAATTAGGTTCAATTGTGTCTCGAGATCTTTCCGTAATCTCTTGATCACCTCTTCTTGGGTTTCTTGCGCCTCGATTTTATTAAAATCTAAAAATTTATTTCTATCGGTCATTACTTCATTAATATAGGCTCTGATTTTTAATGAAGAATCGGAAGTATCTGGTGGTAGGATTTCTTTGGATTTTGCTATATAAAGGGACTCAGAACGATTTTTCATGAACTTTAAAAGATGGCGATTTATAAAGCTGTTGGCATTTAATTCATTTTCAGTTCGTTCAATAAAATCGGTATCATAATGTGCTAGTCTTGAGATAAGTCCGGATTGTACGCGTTCAATGTCTTTTTTTGCAGCAAGTTCATCTACAATAGCAACAAAATCATTATTTGATAGAATAAATTCTTTTCTACCCATTTTTAAACTACCGATGTTAAGAAGTATGGGCATTTCAGTTGCAATGAGCTTAGGAAGTTTGGATGTATCAATGGGGAAATCAAAATCTGTATAAGTTCCTTTTTTAAATATTGGTGACAGCCATCTTAAAATATCACTTGCAACGGCCAAATTCCCACCAGATTTTAAATTAGATAATTCTTCTTTATAAAAACTATACAATTTCAATTCATTATCCGATTGAAGGGTGGCAAGTAGGGTGTTGGCATCCAAAGTAATAATATTATGTTCCTTACAGAATTCATCTAATGAATTTACAGAAGCATGAGTCAATAATGCAGAGTCATATACTAGATGAATTGTATCGTTAGGATTGTTTTCGCGCATTTCAATAAGACGAATTTGATTTTCCAAATTCATAAACACGTTTGGATTATTACTTAACCAGATTTTTACATGTAAGTTTGGATTATATTGATACATTTTATTCTTAATTTTTAGGTTCAATAAATTACCGTATATAAAAACTAGTCACTGTATATTCCGGAACGCAATAAGAACGCTCATATAAAAAGCTTAGCACAAGATAAAAAAAATGAATTGCGACTAAATTCGATTGATGAATTTCGTTGAATATGTTATAAATACCGCGCTTTAAATACACACACGGTTCGGCACATACGATAGGGTCCCTTGAGGGTTTCGTATGGGAAGCGTGGAGGAATAACCCTGGAGAATAAATTATGAATATAAGCATGCGTGAATTGCTTGAATCAGGTGCTCATTTTGGACACAGAACGCGTTTTTGGAATCCTGAAATGGGCGATTATATTTTTGGTTCCCGCAACAAAATTCACATTATCAATCTTGAAAAAACAATGGTAATGCTCAATGATGTTGTCAATTATGTGGGTAGATTGGCATCTAATAAAGCAAAAATTTTATTTGTAGGAACTAAAAGGGCAGCACAGGACAGTATTCGTGAACATGCGAAGCGTTGTGGTATGCCTTATGTTGATCATCGTTGGTTAGGTGGTATGTTGACCAACTATAAAACTGTTCGTCAATCCATTTTTCGCTTAAAAGAATTAAAAGAAATGAAAGAAAAAGGATTATTTACCGGCATGATTAAAAAAGAAGCATTGATGCTGACACGTGAACTTGAAAAATTAGAAAGAGGTTTAGGTGGGATTGAGCACATGGGTGGTTTGCCTGATGCTCTGTTTGTTGTTGATGTTGGCTTCGAGCATATTGCTGTTGAAGAAGCACATCGATTAAAAATCCCTGTGATTGGTGTTGTTGATACCAACAATAGCCCAAGAAATATTGATTATATTATTCCGGGTAATGATGACTCCATGAGAGCAGTTGATATTTACGTACGTTGTATTGCTGATGCGATTTTAGATGCTAAAGGCACTAATACAGTAGGAGTAGGTTCATCTGACGCTGAATTTGTAGAAGTAGTTGAACAAACTAAAGATGCAGAAAAAGCTGGGGAATAATTAGAATTTAACATATAGGGGGCTGGGTGTTTAAACACCTAAATTTGCCCCCTTTTTGCTATACGGAGAAATGAAAATGTCAATTAGTGCAAGTTTAGTCATGCAGTTACGTGAGCGTACAGGTGCTGGTATGATGGAGTGTAAAAAATTTCTAATAGCAACCAATGGTGACATAGAAGCTGCAATCATTGAAATGCGTAAAGCAGGCCAGGCAAAAGCAGATAAGAAAGCTGATCGTGTTGCTGCGGAAGGTGTAATAATAATCGCACGTTCTGTTGATGGACGCAGCGCAGTGATGCTAGAGATAAACAGTGAAACAGATTTTGTGGCGCGTGATGAGAACTTTACCAACTTTGCTAACTCAGTTGCTAATGCTGCATTGAATAGTTCAGCCACAACAATTGTAGAATTGTCCGCTATGCCTCTTCCATCAGGCGGTACCGTAGAACAAGCCCGTCAACAGTTAGTAGCAAAGATTGGCGAAAATATTAAATTAAGACGCATAGAACGTATGCATTGCGACACTGGAGTTATTGGTTGCTATTTACATGGATCAAGAATTGGTGTTATGGCTGCGCTTAAAAATGGTGATGAAGAGCTTGCTAAAGATATTGCAATGCATATTGCTGCGAGCAAACCCATTGTAGTAAGTAAAGATCAAGTATCTACTGAAGCCATCGAAAATGAACGTGAGATTTTTACTGCTCAAGCCAAAGAAAGTGGCAAGCCACAAGAAATTATCGATAAAATGATTGAAGGTCGAATCAACAAGTTTATTGATGAAGTAAGCTTATTAGGTCAACCCTTTGTTAAAAATCCAGATATTAAAGTAGGTCAACTTTTGAAAGAAAAGAATACTGAAGTTCTTTCTTTTGTTCGTTATGAAGTTGGAGAAGGTATCGAGAAAAAAGAAGACAACTTTGTTGAAGAAGTGATGGCTCAGGTTCGTACATGATGAATGAAAGTCACCCATTAAAATATAAGCGTATTTTACTTAAATATAGTGGCGAAGCCCTTATGGGCAAGTCACAATTTGGTATTGATCCCTCAGTCTTAGATACATTAGCTAAGGATATAGCCGATTTAATTAAGATGGGCGTTGAGGTTGGTCTCGTATTAGGTGGTGGTAATTTATTTCGTGGTAAAGCACTTTCTCAGGCAGGTGTTGGTCGTGTAACAGGCGATCATATGGGAATGCTTGCTACCGTAATGAATGCTTTAGCGGTGAGAGATGCTTTAGAACGTATTGATATGCCTGCGCGTATTATGTCAGCTATTCCTATGCTAGGTGTAGTTGACCCGTATCATCGACGCAAAGCAATTGAACATTTGCGAACTGGATATGTTGTAATTTTTGCGGCCGGAACTGGAAATCCGTTTTTCACTACAGATACCGCCGCTTGTTTAAGAGCTATTGAAATAGGAGCTGATGTAGTTTTAAAAGCCACTAAAGTCGATGGTGTTTATTCAGAAGATCCTTTTAAAAACCCTAACGCCAAACGGTATGATTATTTAACTTATATTGAAGTTTTAACACAAGGCTTGGAAGTAATGGACTCTACTGCAATTTGTCTTTGTCAGGATCAAGGTATGCCTTTACAGGTTTTTGATATGACTGCACCTAATGCATTAAGAAGAATTGTATCTGGAGAGCGCGTAGGAACTATAGTCGGAGCTAATCATGATAAATGAGATTAAGCAAGATTCAGAAAAGCGGATGAAAAAAACTATTGAAGTGTTACAAACTGATTTGACTAAAATTCGCACAGGAAGAGCGAATGTTGGTTTGCTCGATCACATTCAAGTTGATTATTACGGAACTATGACCCCCTTAAATCAAATAGCAAATGTTTCTGCTAGTGATTCACGAACAATTTTAGTGACTCCATGGGAAAAATCTATGGTAGCAGCCGTAGAAAAAGCTATTTTGACTTCAGATTTGGGGTTGAATCCTGCGACAGCAGGCAGTGCGATTCGTGTTCCAATGCCCCCATTGACTGAAGAACGTAGAAAAGAGTTGATCAAGGTTGTTCGTAATGAAGGCGAACAAGGGAAAGTTTCCATTCGTAACATTAGAAGGGATGCGAATACTCAATTAAAGGATTTGGTCAAAGATAAAACTATTTCAGAAGACGATGAACGTCGCGCAACAGAGGTTATTCAAAAGCTTACTGATAAATATATTCTTGAAATAGACGGATTATTAGCCGAAAAAGAAAAAGATTTAATGGAAATTTAATTCTAGTTACTGCTTGAGGCAAACAGCCTCAGGCAGCAATATTCATTTTGTTGTACTTTCATTATAACTAAAGTAATTAGTTCGTTCGCTAACTTATGTAATAAGGGAAATTTGTACTAAAGTTTGCATCACTTTTTTTAATCTCGAATGCATCTCGCCCTAAAATGTTATGTAAGTCACTTTGAGGTTAAACCATGATATATAAGGTCGTTTTTTTTGGTAAAAGTGATAGTGGTAAAACTCAACTTAATAATCGAATAGCAAATCTAAATTTCGAAGATGGGGCCCCACTTACCATAGGTGCTGATTTTTTGACAAGGCGAATAGACTCTAATAACAGTGTGAGCATATGGGACACAGCTGGACGAGAGAAATACAAAGGAATGTCAAAAATGTTTTATAGAGGTGCAGATGTTGGGGTATTTTGTATTGATCTAACCCAAGAAATTAAGGAAGAAGAAATCCTTAAAAGTATTCAAGAATTTCGTCACTATGTACCTACTGCCCCTATTATTTGTGTTGGAACAAAATCCGATTCCCCCAAAGCGGATGTGAAAGCACTAGATAGAATTAAATCGAAAGAATTATTTGCTGATTTCATCATCACCTCAGCAAAAGATGATAAAAATGTAGAAAATCTTTTTGGTTTAATCTGTAAATATTGTAGCGCAAAGCTTCTATCCTTATGGAACGAGAACGTTGAGGCACTCCAAATTAGTTTACAATCGCTCCCATCAGAAAAAAGTTTATTAATTAATAAAGAATTAATAGAGTTGTCACAAGTTATATTGGCGAGGCCTGACAATTCTAATGTAAGCCCCAAAATTAAGGTTAAAGCGATTGAAGACTTTAAACATAATTGTAAAGCTATTTTAAAAGATGAATATCCAGATGTTCTTAAAGCAGTTCTTTCAGTTGCTGCAGCCGCTATTGTACTTACTGTAACTGCATTGATTGGATTTACAATAGGGGTGGCTTGCAGTTGGTGGACAGGTCCAGGGGCATTTTTTGCAGGTCTTCTAAGTGGTTATACTGCTGCGGTTACCGTAGCCTCATCCAGCACTATGCTAGGGGCCCTAACTGGTGGACTCACAGCGTATGGATTATTTAAATCATCTCCAGAACTGCGCGCCATCAATGAATTTGCTGAAACAGTCTCTTCCTTCGACCCCGCGATTGTGTTGTAGTTAAAAAATTTAAATGAGTATTTCGCAGTTTTTTATAATAACCCATATCTCTCATAACAAGTTTTATGAGAGTTCTCCATAAATCGAGAGGAGGAAATCGCTGGGGTAGATTATAATCGGTTCTCAACCGAACTCATCGTCTAAAAAAAGTTGTTAATTGTTGCCAGGGAGTTTTTTTATAATCTCCAACATAACCCCACGAGTCGACCCAAATAATTCGTTTAAACGCATCAGTGTGTTTTATTTTATTCATAAATAATTCTTTACTGTCATTTTTGGCAGCAAGAATTACCATGTTTGCACTTTGTCTTATAGGAATCACCAACGTATTGCTAAATTGATGTTTAATTAATTGAAAAATCGGGTATTGTTCTTTAATATTTGCTAGATTTACAGCAAAAATTCCATCATCAGTTATTATTTTTTTGCATGAAGCAAAAAACTGCTTGTTTGAACATTCAGGTGGAAAATGGTTTGCATTGTAGAGATCCACAATGAGATGTGAAAAATGAAATTCACTTGTTTGTACATAATCCATTGCATTTTCATGAATGATTGTTAAATTTTTTAAACGATCCATTATAAAAAAACGTTTTGCTATCTCGATAACCTCTTCGCTATTATCTACTGCAGTCAAATGAATATCCTTCAGCATTAGTGCGACTCCAGCCCCACCTAGGCCTAACATGCAAGTACTACCGGGATATTTTCGAGCCATTAATGTGAGTGCGGGTAGATAATGAAGGCCTGGCTGATGTGGATTATGACGGTTTATAACGGTTTGTAACGCATTACTTCCTAGTTTTAACCATCGATAAAATGCATTTTGATATACTTTGTAACCTGAAGGAGACGTATAAATGCAGGTACCTAGTTTTGTTTTCCACATTTTAGGAAGTCTTCTCTAATTGAAAGGGATAAATTGACCCTAGTTTTAGTATTCCAGTTAATTCATCCAGAGCACAAAAACACTCTTCAAGTAACAGAGGATCTGCTAAGTCGGTTGCAATTAACTCAGTACGATAGTGTTTTAATACCCACTGTTTCAAAAGCTTTAATAATTCTTCATTTATTAAAACGCCTTGATGCATTGCTTGAAGTTCCTCGTCATTTAACGCAATACGTAATCTCAGACAAGCGGGGCCACCACCATTTCGCATGCTTTGTTTCAAATCAAGGAAGCGAACGGAGTTAATGGGATTCGAGGAATCAGAGAGTATTCTCTCAATACAGCTATTAGCACGTGAATTAGTTTGACACTCAAAAGGAGCTATAAGCATCATAGAGTTTTGTTGGGGCAAGCTAACGACTTGTGAATTGAAAAGGTAGGTTTCAACAGCATCTACTATACTCAGTTCTTTTGCTGAAATTTGAATGATATTGATGGGAAATGAAGCTTTGTCGTTTAATTCGTTAAGGACAGAACCTTGCTGATGAAATGCTTGTTCGTGGATGAGTAAGACCGATTCATTCGCTACACATATCACGTCATTATGAAAAACGCCTTGGTCGATAGCGAGCGGATTTTGATAAGCGAATACAACATGGTCTGTCGATAATTGATGTTGACGGACGATGGCTTGTGATGCTTCTTGGGTTTGTCGAGCTGGATATTTTATTGGCCCAGGTTGCAATGGATTGTTTGTTAAACCTTTTTTCCCATATACAAAAAGATGAATTCCAGGTTGATTGTAGCTCTGGCAGATGCGGCTGTGATTCGCAGCACCCTCATCTCCCATAATGGTTGATCGAGGTAGAATAGGGTGATGATGGAAGTAATCTGAGTTTGAGAAAATAAATTCCAGAATTTTTTTGGAGAAATCAGCTTCATGATGTCGGTGTAAATTACTTACAAGATTTGCTGCTGTAAAATGAACTTTGTGGTCTTGGGTATCAGTACTTGGGGAAATTGTGGCAGCATTTGCTGACCACATACTGGAAGCTGAATAACAAGCACTGAGAAGATCCGGGGCTGTTCTGTAGGCTTTATTAATTTGTTCTTTCGGTGTACCACAAAAACCCAATTGGTAAAGTAGTTCAAGATTAGGGCGTTGGTGGGGGGGAAGTAAACCCTGTTGGAGGCCCATTTTATGAAGTAGGTGCATTTTCTCTAAGCCTTGCAAAGCAGCTGCTTGAGGATTGGAACTTGCTAGTGCGTTCGAGAAGGAGGCAATATTGCCTTGCGCAAGCCCGGCATAATTATGGGAGGGTCCGACAAGGCCATCCATGTTTAATTCATAAACATTCATTTCTAATTATCCATTTTTAAAGTAATTACTAAGCGGAAACTCAATGGGTAAGTTAGGCATAGATGCCCCAATGATTTACCTTACTTAGACAGTTTAGAATTTTCCACATAATTTTATTTACCCAATACAATACCAGGCAAAATTTGTTCAGGCATTGTTAGAACTGGCTGCTCCATACTGGAAACCGGATAAGCGCAATAATCTGTGGCAAAATAAGCACTGGGCCTATGATTTCCACTTAGCCCAACCCCTCCAAATGGAAGGCTACTGGCTGCTCCTGTTGTAGGTCGGTTCCAATTAATTAATCCAGCGCGTATTTGTTGATAAAATTGATCATAGTGCTGTTCATTATTACTAATCAAGCCCGCAACTAAACCGTAACGGGTTTGATTAGCCAACTTGATGGCTTCATCAAAATGATTGTAACGATATATCTGCACTAAAGGAGCAAAAATTTCCTCATCTGGGGGATTTTCAAAGTGTGTCATATCAATTATGCCTGGTGACAGTAGGCCAGTCTGTTCAGCAAGTAAAGTCATTGGTAAGAGGGAAGAGCCACCCGAGTCAACCAGTTTTTTTTGACTCTGAAGATGTTTAGTGGCTTGTGCATGACTAATAACGGGGCCCATGAAGGGTTCTGGTGTTTTATCAAAAGGGCCAATCTTAAGAGATGAGCATGTTTTGATAAAATTATTTAAAAATTCATCACCCTGGTGTGTGTCCGGAATAATGACGCGTCGTGCGCAGGTGCAGCGTTGACCCGCCGTAAGCAAAGTGGAGAGCAAAGTATGATAGATGGCCGCATGAAGATCAGGAATTTCATCAATGACTAAAGGATTATTTCCACCCATTTCAAGAGCTAAAATTACTTCAGGTTTATCGCTAAATTGTTGATGGATGCGTAACCCCGTTGTATAACTCCCTGTAAAATATACGCCTTGAATATCTTGTGAAAGTAAAGCTTTCCCACAAGAGGCATCGCCTTGTAAACAATTAATCACTCCGGGGGGTATTTTGCTTTCATGCCAACACTGCATAATAAATTCAGCGACCGCTGGTGTCTGCTCACTTGGTTTATAAAGAATTGTATTGCCTGCAAGAAGGGCTGGAACTATGTGTCCATTACTTAAATGGGCGGGGAAATTAAATGCGCCAAGCACCACTACGACCCCTTGGGGTTTAAAACGAAGACATGCATTAGCTTCTGTGGTTTTGGTTATTTTTGTCCAAGTTCGCTCATGGTATGCTTGTATGGATAAATTAATTTTTCCTATAACAGCATTGACCTCAGTATGAGCTTCCCATAAAGGTTTTCCCGTTTCTAAAGCGATTAGGTGTGCTAGATGATCACGATTTTTATCAATTTCTTGTGCAAATTTGTGGGTATAATGGGCTCGTTTTTCGAAATCCAAAGAGGACCAAGGAGAAAGTGCTTGTCGTGCTGCGTCAGAGGCAGCTGAAACTTCTTGAGCTGTAGCATTTGTGCCTTGCCAAAGTAAGCTACCATAGCTAGGGTTTATGGATTCAAGTGTAGTTCCATGACCTCTTATCCATTGACCATTAATATATTGTCCTTTTCCATAGATGATTTCACCTTTAGTCATTTACCTCTCCACTCTCACATTGTAAAGGAGCTATTCGTAATTGATTTCCGCATTTGACTTGGAGGAGATTAGCTGTTTCTTTACTAATAATGCAGGTATTATTTTCTTTATTGACTAGCGCACTATTAATAGTTGCTCGAAAATTCAATTGGGTATTTGATAATAAATAACTAGTGCTACTCACCTCATCACTAATATTTTTAATGGTTACTACTTGGCTAAGTTCGATGGTTTTAATTTGTGATAAGGGAACCTCAAGGGTAGGGCCAGCATCAAAAATATCAATATACTTATTATATCGAAAACCTTCTTTTAATAAGATGTTCATAGCTGCTTGGGTGGAAGGATGGGCTTGTCCAATTACCGCTTGGGCTTCCAGCGACAGCAATTTAATGTATAAAGGATTTCGTGGCATTAAATCAGCTATAAATTGTTTGTCAGTTGCTAGAGTAAGTCGATCGGCATCTGCAAAAGACATATGAAAAAAATGGCTTCCCACATTTTCCCAAAAAGGTGATATACCCTTAGCATCTGAGATTCCCCGCATTTCAGCAATTACTGTTGAGGCAAAACGTTCAGGATGCTGGGCGATAAATAGGAAACGTGCTTTGGATAGCAATAAACCATTTTTATTTTTTCTATACTTCGGTTCTAAAAAAAGCGTGCAGATTTCACTTCGGCCTTGATTATCATTCACTAAGCTTAAAACCTCATAATCACTACGAATATTTAATGAGCGACTAATTCGGGTACGTTTGGAAATTTTATAAGAATAGAAAGGAGCCTCATGACCGGTATAGGATTCAATTCCTGAAACACCGATTATTTTTTTACTTTTAGGGTTTTCTAAAACAAATAGATAATATTCATTATTTGGTTTTTCAACATTTTTTTTAAATGAATCAGTGGACCAGTGAAGTCGTTTTGCCAATATTTCCTTATCTTTAGAAAGTGTCGTGATTCCTACACCACTTTCTTCGGCCAAATGATGAATGGCATCTAAATCTGTATTGCACGCACTACGAAATAGCATCATTTTTTAAATCCTCTAAGCCACCTTGAGCAAGGTCGAGTAAGAGTAGGGCGCTGAGTGCAGCACGTTCAGACAGACTATCGAGTAGTATATATTCATCTGCACTGTGGATATTTCCTCCCCTGACTCCCAGTGTATCTAGGACGGGTAAACCGTGTTGTGCTAAGTTATTTCCATCACAGCAGCCCCCACTATCTTTCCAATCTATAGATAAACCGAGCTCTTGTCCTAAATGTTGAATACGATGAAACAGACGTTCTGTACCTGAGCACACACGTTTAACGGGCCTACCAAATATACCATGTATACTTAAAGAATAGTCTGGACGTTTTAATTGAACAACAATATTATCAAGTTCGCTTCGTACCCAAAATTCATCTTCAGGAAGACTGATTCTAATGTCAAGTTGCGCTACCGCTTTGTCAGGAACTACGTTAAGTGCTTCGCCACCTGCGATTTTTCCTACGTTGATGGTTACTCCATTACGCTTTCCATTAAGAGCGTGTATGGCACTTATCGCTTCAGCTAAGTAACAAATTGCATTTCGTCCTTCTGCAAAATCACGTCCTGCATGAGCTGCTTTGCCAGTAGCGATGAGTGTTATTTTTCCGCTTCCTTTACGATTTTTAGCTAAAGTTCCATTTGCGGTCATGGCTGGCTCGTATACCAGAGCTGCTTGGTAATTAGATGCCAGTTTATCAAAAAGTATGCTGGATGCTGGTGATCCAATTTCTTCGTCTGCATTAATTAAAACATCCCAACCCAGTTCTGTCGCGCAGTCGTTCAGTTCAAAAGCAGATAAGGCATGCAACATCACAATAAGCCCACCTTTCATATCAGTAACACCGGGCCCGTTGATACAGTTATCATTAATATAAGTTAATTTCTGGAATGGATTATTGACAGCATATACAGTATCCATGTGTCCACAAAGTAAAACACGACGTTTTAAGTGGGGCCGTTTTCTGATGAATAGAACATTCCCACAACTTTGGAGTGAAGTAGTTCCGCACATATCAATAACTGAGAAGGGTTGCAATTTTTTTTTATCAATTGTATCTGCAAGGGGCAGATAGACTTCCTTCAGTAGATTAGCCATGGAGGCTAATCCAACTAAATTCGTAGTCCCAGAATTAATCTCACAAAATTGATGGAGTTGTTTCACCATCATGCTTTGTTTGTTTTTTATTATATTTATCAGCTTATTATATGATTTAATCACGGGTTTTGGCTTAATGCTAAAAATACAGAATAGCTGAAATTAGGTGGCTTAACAATCTATTGTCCTATTGCGCCAGAAAGAAAAAATGCACGCAATTCGCTCCTATCCGATCATTTCATCCTCCATCCAATGATGCCTGGAGGATGCATTCCATTCAAAAAAATTTTTATTAGGGTACTGAAGATTGTTGTTTTGGAGCTGGAGACGGATTATTTATAGGCCATATTTGAGGTAATGCCATGAAACCGAGTTTACTAAGCAACCCCTCTGGTTTGGTTTGTTCCTCAGTTTTGACAGGGTTCAGTTCTGGATGAACACTGGAGTCAACACGTTTATCCAGACTTTGTAGACGCTGAAGTTGCCTTTCTTGAAGTTCGAGTAACTTATTAAAACGTTCTGTACTTGCTTTCAATTCGGATTTAACTTCTAAAAGTTCAGATTCTACTTTGCAAATACGCTCTGCTACCTGATCGAAACTTGCTGCTTTTTTATCCAAGAAAGAATTAAGTTTTTCTTGAAAAGAAAGCCTTTGATTTGAATCAGTTATAGCTGTGCTAGATAGAATTCTTACGGTACCCTCTAAAGTGGAAGCAATCTTTTTAGCTTTTTCTACCTCAGCCCCCATAGATATTCGTACCTCAGATAACTCAGATGTTTTTTGGGACAATAACACCAGACTTCTTGAATGCTCATCTCGAGCTTTCATAAGTTCTTTTTGGGTTGTTTCAAATTGCTTATTTTGTTTTTCAACATCCAGTTTTAAAGAGGCTGCTGTTTTTTCAAGCTCGTCTTTTGTTTTACGAAGTAATTTTTCGGTTTCTACGTACACTTCAACTTGAGCGCTCAATGTTTCAACTTCTTCATTCAACCTTGAAATATTTCTAGCTAATTTTTCATTTTCTTCTTTAAATCGTTCGATTTCAACGGCTAGTTTTTTACGAATAGCATCTAATGCACCAATAGTTAACTCAAGGATCTCTGCGACCCCAAAAATCCCTTCTTTTAATTTTTGAGCAATGTTTCTCGTATGATAATGATGGTCATCAAGAACGATACCGCTGGTAGTGTATGCTAAGGCGCTTACACCACTAATTGTAACTAGAAATCCAATGTGAGCTGCTGCACCTATGATTAAGGTTGGTCCTGATATGGCAACCCCACCTATAATTCTCTGCCATAAAGGCAACTCTCCCCAAAACGCAGCCGCACGGGAAATAAGGCTTGGATTATCTTGTAAACTTTCCACTATTTCCCCCAAGCTTTTTTTGACTTGGGCTAAGTGTTGTTGAGTTAAAGCAATACTTTGAAGACTATCTAGGTCATGTTCAGGTGAATCTGGGTTGAGTAATAATTCTTTTGCCGCATCGGAGAAGTTCATCTGTGATAAAGCTTTTTCAATAACGACTCTATTAGTATTAGAGAGGTTTGTATCACTCTTTATAAGTACATCAAGTTCTTGTTCTTTAATAGACATAACACTAGCTCCCTGTGTTTAAGAATCTCCCTGTAAATTCTATTTTTAACCACAAGACATGAATAAGCAAGTAAAAAATTTGTTTTCATGGAGTTATTTTAAGACAATGGTGCTAGGGAAAAGTAGCGCAATTTTTAGCTCTGTAGCGTTGAAGTAAATTCTGCTATTTCTTCGCCCAGTTTATTTCTGCTTTCGTAGAATAATCCTTTGTTTTGTAGGGAAGTTCCTTTATCAATCATTCCCTCAGAGAATCCCAAAGTAGGAATAAGAAGTATATAGCCCAGTAAGGACACCATTATGCCTGCGAGTTCATATAAAATGGGATGATTTATTTTTAGGGCATCGGTTAGTGTTTGGTAGATTTCAATGGACTCTTTAGACGGAGTATTTACGAGTTCAGAAGTACGGGAAATGATTTCGAGTATGAGCTCGTCGCTACCCGACTTTTGCCGATTTAACTTCGCTACATTATTTAATAAATCAAGACCCACTCGCTTAATGTTTCCTTCGGGTAGCTTTTCAAATTGTTCTTGAGTTTGTTTAAGTCTTTTTTTAAGAAGTTTCTTTGTTTGTATCTCAGGGCAGTTCATATCCCGCCAGTGAATTAACCAAGATTTCTTCTTGTTCATAATTAAATCTGAGTAATTTGCATTGACATACGTATTTAAAGCGTTCCATATGATTTTTCGATGAAAATTCATACCTCTTCCTTTTACATTTGCAGCTGCTGCATCTAAAGAACGCTCGAATTCTTTTTTAGTTATAGGTTTTTCTAACCTAAAGGACTTCATCAAATTATAGTATGTAGATGATAGGGCGCCACGATCTATTGCATCTTTGCAAGAAAAATTGAAACTTTTAGGATGGACTTTTTTTATGATGTAGTTGGGGAGCTCATATTTGATGAAGTGCACCCAAACTGCTTGTTTTTCTGCGGAAGATATAGAACTTCTATGGATAAGGCCTTGTGCCTTAAAACTCTCCAAAAGTAGATTTGTTAAAATTTGCTGTTCATCAGTCCCAAACAATAATGCTCTTGCGGCGGTGCTAATGTGGAAATCAGAAACGACTTTTTTATTTGTTCTCTCTCCTGCTATATCTAGAAATTCATTAAATACAGCTCTGGTGGATAAAGTATCATCTATTTTTTCGAAGTCGGAGGACTCCATTAAACCTTCATTTGCTGGAAGGGTAATGACTAAGACCTTGAGGCTCGGATCGTCTTCAAGTATATGTAGTGCTAGAGTTAAATCTCTTTCTTTAGCTCCAGCTATATCATACTTACTTCGATCTAACCCCAAATTATTAAAATAGATATGACATATTTGTTTATTCGATCTTTCGGCATTTATTTCTAACCAACGTTTAAAAAGAGGGCTGATGCGAGTTTTCCCACTATGGCGCTGGGCTTGGGTGCTGAAACGATACTCTGTTGGATCTGAAGGGTCCTGATAGGAAAAGTTTTTGATGGTTGGCAGATTGGTTTCTTGTTGGGGTTTAAAGTCATCCGAAAATAAAGAATAAAGACGACGGTAAATTCCACCTTCGCTATGGGGAGAGTGTCGATTAACTTTTTTATCAATGTCTTTTATTGTTTTTTGAATTTTTTTTTCTACATTGGATTTCCGAGGATGTATTTTGGCACCAATATCATTTATCCAATCAGAAGATTCTTCGAGGATCTTGTTGTCATTGTGGTAAATCGCTAAAACTAATTCATCCAGCTTTTTAACTTGTTCTGCTGGATTGTTCTCAATATACGTTTCTAAAGCAGCGATACAAGACGAATATAAATTACCATAGGGATAAGCATTATTATACGGTTGCTTCATCACAGTGTGTAATTTGGAAAATTCAGGCGGGAGTTGCGCAATAGGGCATTGGCCAATTGCAGCTTTTAATTGAAGAAAATAAGTATAGCAGTTACGATTATGAAGTGCATCGCTAGTTAGATTTGCTGCATTTTTTGCGTTGGTGCTCATAATTTTTATATGATTGTGCAAATTGCGGTCATTATATAGAAAAGGGAGTTATATTGGAAGAGTCGTTAGAAGTATTGATACCGAGTACAAAAGTGGAATATCAAATTTTTTTAAATATTTGCCATCCTGAGTGGAAGGAAATTCTAATCACAGCATTGAAAACGATGGATCAGAATTATTTGTTTCAGTTAATTCATGATAAAAATTGGTTGCCGGGCGCAGAACGATTACTTGCGGCGTTCAATTTACCGTTGACAAGAACTCAATACATTTTATTAGGAGAATCCCCATATCCTCGTAAAGATTCAGCAAATGGATATGCTTTTTGGGATAACTCCGTTGCGGACCTATGGAGTTCGACCGGTTTAAGTAAAACAGTTAATAGGGCAACTTCTTTGCGTAATTGGATAAAAATGATGCTTTGTGCCCGTGGCGATTTAGGTTTTAATACGTCACAAGCTGATATAGCCTTACTGGATAAAAATGGTCTGGTGCAAACGGCCCAACAATTGTTTGAAGGGATGATGAATAAAGGTATTTTATTGCTCAATGCCTCATTGGTCTATAGTGAGGGTAAAGTTCCTTATCATGCTCGCCAATGGAAGCCTTTTATCCAAAGTCTGTTGGAGCAGTTAGTTCAAGTTAAACCTAATGTTCAGCTAATTTTATTAGGTAAAATAGCAGAAACCGCAGCTCAGAATAAATTGCCTATAGGACTTATTGCAGAACATCCCTATAATGTGAGCTTTATCACGAATCAACACGTGATCAATTTTTTTAAACCTCTGGATTTATTAAAATATGAGTAATTCTGAATCAACAATTAACTCTCAAGAAATTAGTAAGTTTGCTCAGCATGCTAACTTATGGTGGGATAAAGAAGGGCCATTGAAAACACTTCATGATATCAATGAAATCCGACTGGATTTTATTAAGCAACATGTTCACTTAAATGGTTTAAATGTTTTGGATGTTGGTTGTGGCGGTGGGATTTTATGTGAAGCTATGGCAGGTACTGGAGCAAATGTTACTGGTATCGATGCAGAACCTACAGCAATTTCTGTAGCAAAAGAACATGCAAAAAAAAATCATTTGAACATTAACTACCAATGTACTTCAGTTGAAACATATAAAGATCAAAGTTTTGATGTTATTACCTGCATGGAAATGTTGGAGCATGTAGAAAATCCTGAGCTTGTTTTTGAACATTGTAGACGGTTACTAAAGCCTCATGGGTTTTTATTTGTATCAACAATCAGTAGAACAGTTAAAGCCTATGCTACTGCAATTATTGCTGCTGAGTATGTATTGAATTTATTGCCAAAACAGACCCATGATTATAAAAAATTTATAAAACCCAGTGAGTTGTGTGCTATGGCTCGTCCTTGGGACTTTAATTTAATAGATTTGAAAGGTATGGATTACAACCCTTTTCTGAGAAAAGCTACGTTAGGGTCGGATGTAAGAGTTAATTATTTGATGGCTTTTCAATAATAATAAACGAGCTAGTACTTATCTAAGACTGGAATTAAAAAAGCCAGTCTTAGATTCTTGAGATTTCGTTATGTGTCACTATGGGTATTCTGATTTTTTTCGGAAATTTGTTTCTTGTTATAACGCTCCAAATAACGCTGATGAGCGTATCTGGCTTGTTCTTGTGTGACTACATCTACTTCATTCCCATAAATATCAATACGCGCAGCGTTCTCTTTTTGGCAGTTTAGATAAGCTGGTGAAGCACTGTAGTAGCTTAAAGCCTCACGTATCGCTTTTTTGCTAAAAGGCGGGGTATCTAGTCGTTCGTAGAAGTCGATGATATCGTCAAATATTCCAATTTTTAGAGGTTTGATCTGATTCCCTTTTTTAAAAAAGGCATTTGGAAAATGTTCAATAAGCCAATCTATGACATTTAGTTTATCTTTTTTTACTGTAGTTAACGGTTGTTTGTCCATCATTTTGCTCTAAAGCGTAATCTAGATGCTGAATAAACTACCACATCTTTTGACATAATCAAGCACTTGTATGTAAAGACTGTTATTAGTTTTAGTTTTTTAGTTAAAAATAATACGCTTTATTGAAAATGCAGCACGTTTTTTTTGCTCGATCTCGTGTAAGAGATTTCTCAATTCAAGCAAAGAGAATTGCTGCTTTCTTTGCCCTAGATTATAGTCATTTTTCATAACATCCTGTTTTTTAACCAAAATTTTTCGAATATGCTTTTTGAGCCACTTAAAATTTGTTAGGGAAAGACACTGAGGTCTGCTTGCGCTTCTCATTATCTATGCTAAATTTTAAACATGACTTGTATGGATATAAGTCACACAAATGGAATTGTAATCATATGGATATGATTTATCATGGATGATAATAAGAACTTAAACGTTCTTATACGGATGACTGCGAAAGCCAGGGTTTATGCCCTGGCTTTTTTTTATGCTACTAAATAGCCTGATCGAGATAAAAACTTTTTATCAGGAAAATAGGCGAAAATCACAGACCCATTTTTAATTGTATTAATTACGGGTTTTGCTAAAGTTTGAGCGATCGCAGGACACCCCCAGGATAACCCAGCGCGACCTGCTCGCTTTATGAAATCAGGTTCTACATACCAAGCTCCATGTATTACTACACGTCGACTTAATGCATTGTCATTAAATCCTTTATCTAAGCCCTGTAAATTAAGCGAATATCCTTTATGCCCTATATAGGTGTCTTTTGTAATGTAGGTACCTAAGCTTGATTGTTTGCTTGAAGGAATATTGGAAAAATGACTGGCCTTATTCACACCCGAATTTTTTCCGTGTGCCACATAAGTGTTATATAAAAGACGTTCTTTACGAATATCGAATACCCACATTCGTTGTTTGTTTGAGGGTAAGGAATAATCTATTACTGTAAGTACAGGCTTTTTAACAGAGCCTCTTTTACTTGCGTTTTGGTACGCAGTTAATGCAAGTCTTAAAACATTTTTATTCAATTGGGGTGCTTTATGGCTCAAATGTTGCAATTTGCTATTAATATCTGAATCTGACCTTGCTGCAAACGAAGGTGTGCTTGAGGTTATATTACTAGTTAAAATTACGGTTGAGATAAGAGTTAATAGAGTATTCATACTGCTCCTTTCTTCTATAAATCGCCGTTATAGTTTCTTCGAAAAAATGGTGATTATATTAACAATTCACGTAATTGTAAAATCATGAGCCCTTTATTTGTCCATCAGGGAAAAATATTACTCAATTCATATGCTTAACCCTGTATTGAAAAAATATATAGATTAAACAATGGCCTATATGATGCAAAAAAGACCAATTTGAGTTGTCAAATGGAGTACAAATCGATAAAAAAAAATTCAAAAAAAATAAATAAATACCAGAAAAAAGAGCGAATTTTAGGTATAATAACTCGATTTACCGCCGATTTATTCTTTGTTCCTAGGCAAAATAACCGGTAATGCATTCCATTTTAGATGGCGCTAAATTATACTTGGCTGTTAGTTTTTAAACTCTTTTAAACCCAGCATTGACTTGTACTTCTTTGTGTTTCAAGAGTGAACGGGAAAAAGATTAGTTATATTTGATTGCGGAGAATACTATGCTGGAAAAGCAGATCATACAATTACCAGAAGACCTACGTGCTGCTATTAACCATGCCTATCGTATTGATGAGTTGCCTTTAATAACCGAACTTTGTGAAAAAGCGGCGTTAGGGCAACAGCAACTAATTAACATTAAGGATAGAGCTACAAAATTAGTTGAGTCAGTGCGCATGGAACGAAAAAAAAGCACGGGAATTGATTCATTTTTGACTGAGTATGCTTTATCCAGTGATGAAGGTATTGCTCTGATGTGTTTGGCTGAAGCACTATTACGTGTTCCTGATAGTGCTACAGTAGATAATTTAATTAAAGATAAATTGTCGGGTGGAGATTGGAAATCACATATAGGCCAAAGTGATTCATTCTTTGTTAACGCAACAACTTGGGCATTAATGCTCACAGGGAAAATACTCACTCCGGAAAAAGCCGAAACCACATTAACTAAATCTTTAATGAAGCTTGTTAATCGCAGCAGCGAAGCGGTTGTAAGAAAAGCAGTTGATAAAGCCATGCGCATTATGAGCAAACAATTTGTTATGGGGCGCACTATTAGTGAAGCATTAAGCCGAGCCAAAAAGAAAGAGGCGCAAGGATACCGTTATTCATATGATATGTTGGGCGAAGCTGCTCTTACATCAATAGATGCATTGCGTTACTTTGAAGCCTATAAGGAAGCAATTGAAACCATAGGAAAGCAGGCTGATAAAGACTCTGATGTATATAAACGTGCAGGTATATCTATAAAACTTTCTGCATTGCACCCACGTTATAACGAAAGTCAGCATGATCGCGTTATGGAGGAGTTACCCGTTAAACTACTCGCTCTGGCTCGATTGGCAAAAAGTTACGGAATTGCCCTTACGGTTGATGCAGAAGAGTCTGAGCGTTTGGATTTATCACTGGATGTGATGGAGCGTGTTTTTAATGATGCAAGTTTGGATGGTTGGAATGGTTTTGGTTTAGCAGTTCAGTCCTATCAAAAAAGAGCCTTTTATGTATTAGATTGGGTTGCCGCTCTTGCAAGAAGCAAGCAACGTCGAATCATGGTGCGATTGATAAAAGGAGCTTATTGGGATAGTGAGATAAAAAAGACACAAATGCAGGGTTTTAAAGAATATCCTGTGTTTACCCGCAAAGTTTTTACAGATGTTTCTTTCCAGGCTTGTGCTAAAAAAATATTGACCATGACGGATGCCATTTATCCTCAATTTGCAACCCATAATGCCTATTCGGTGGCGATGATTTTAGATATTACTGGTGATTATCGAGACTTCGAATTTCAGTGTTTGCATGGAATGGGTACTGAGCTCTATCAACAAATAGTACCAGCCGAACGTTATGGAATCCCATGTCGTATTTATGCGCCAGTGGGAAGTCATGAAGATTTACTTCCCTATTTGGTACGTCGTTTGTTAGAAAACGGAGCAAATTCATCATTTGTAAACCGAATCGTTGATGATAACGCACCGATTAGTACGTTGGTTGAGGATCCTGTAGAAAAAGCCAGATCTTTATTGCATAAGATGAATCAAAATATTCCACTACCGGAGGATATCTTTCAACCCAGCAGAAAAAATTCTAAAGGGTTTGATTTTTCTGATCGTACTGAGCGAGCTCTTTTACAACAAAAAATGACCCAACTTAAATTGCAACACTGGACTTCAGGCCCCATGATCTCAGGAACTGCATCACTTAAAGGTGAAAAGCAACGCGTTGAGTCACCGCAACTAACTGAAAATATTATTGGAACCGTTCAAAATTCATCCCTAGAAGATGTGGAGCAAGCATTGGTACAAGCTGTGCAGGCATTTCCAGGATGGTCGAATACTCCTGTAAAAGAAAGAGCCGCCTGTCTTAACCGTTTTGCTGATTTATTACAGGAACATTCCGCAGAACTTATGACCATCGCATGTCTAGAAGCCGGTAAGACCATGAATGACTGCATTTCAGAAGTGCGAGAAGCAATAGATTTTTGTCGTTACTATGCGATGCAGGCGCAGCAAATTTTAGCTGCTCCTCTGCGTTTAACTGGTTATACAGGGGAGCTCAATGAGCTTAGTTTGCATCCACGTGGGGTCGCACTTTGTATCAGTCCCTGGAATTTTCCCTTAGCAATTTTTACAGGTCAGGTTGCTGCCGCCTTGGTTACAGGAAATTGTGTTATTGCAAAACCAGCAGAACAAACCCCATTAATTGCTGCCTATACAGTTAAATTAATGCATCGAGCAGGAATTCCAGCGGCCGTTGTACAATTACTTCCTGGACCTGGTGAAACCATTGGGGCTGCATTAGTTTCCGACAAAAGAATTAAAGCAGTATTGTTTACAGGTTCTACGGACACAGCAAATCTAATTAATCGTACCTTAGCAACGCGTGGTGGTGAACTGATTCCTTTAATTGCTGAGACAGGCGGCCAAAATGCGATGATTGTAGACTCGTCTGCACTATTGGAACAGGTAGTAGTGGATGCAGTTAACTCTGCCTTCGGTAGCGCTGGCCAAAGATGTTCTGCGCTCCGCGTATTATTCGTTCAAGAAGAAGTATATCCACGAACCATTGCTCTCTTAAAAGGAGCTATGGCTGAATTGGTAGTAGGCGATCCTCGTTGGCTGGTAACTGATGTTGGGCCTGTGATTGATAAGGCTGCTTTATCCACATTAAAAAATCATGTGGAGCATATGAAAAAGCGTTTTGAAATTATTTACCAATGTCCTTTGGATGAATCTTTGGAGTCGGGATACTTCATGCCACCCACTGCGATTGCTATTGATCATATTAATGCATTGGAAAAGGAAGTCTTTGGTCCGGTATTACATGTAATCCAATTCAAACGAAAAGATCTCGATCAAGTTATTAAACAAATTAATGCAACAGGTTATGGTTTAACCTTGGGTATCCATAGTCGAATTAATGAAACAGTAGAATATATCAGACAAAATATTCATGCGGGTAACTGTTATGTAAACCGTAATATGATAGGTGCTGTTGTTGGATTACAACCTTTTGGTGGAGAGGGATTGTCTGGTACCGGTCCTAAAGCAGGCGGTCCAAACTATTTGATTCGACTTTGCCATGAACGCACTTACACAGTTGACACTACTGCTGCAGGAGGTAATGCAAGTTTAATGTCCTTACCTGATTAGTTTATATCTGGGGCGTAATTCAGTATTTTGATTGAGTTACGCCTATATTGCTGGCGCAACAGGATGTTGCCATTTCTCATTCAGTGGAGTTATTAATGGATAAGATATTCTATGTAACCCAGGCTTTAATTTCTATGCTCATTTGTTGTGTTAGCAATACGTTGCTCGCAATGACTTTTGCTCCTCCTCAGTCGAATCAATTTATTTCTTATAATGACGTAGGTGAAGGTAAACCAATCGTATTAATCCACGCATTCCCTACAGATCAACGATTATGGCAGGCCCAACAAGAAGGACTTAAAGAGCGCTTTCGAGTGATTACTTTGGATCTATGGGGATTTGGTGAGTCCTCATCTGTGGATGGAAATGCCATTCCTATGACTGAATATGCCGACGAAGTAAAACAGTTATTAGATTACCTAAAAATAGATAAAGCAATTATTGCTGGAGAGTCTATGGGAGGTTACATTGCGCTAGCATTTTTAGATAAATATCCGCATAAAACGCTAGGATTAGTGCTTTCTAATACCCAAGCTGTGGCAGATAGTCCTGAAACAAAAGTAACTCGGGAAAAAACTGCACTTGATGTTCTTGAAAATGGAATGGAAAATTTGATAGAGGGTTTTATGATCAAGGCACTTGCATCTAATGTCTCATGGGAACTAAAAACTTATCTTCGTCATATTCTAAGCTTGCAAAAGTCAACTGCTGCTGCATCTGCCTTGCGTGGAATGGCACTCCGTGATAACACCTCATCTGTCCTGGCAGCAACAAGGGTGCCTATTTTAATTATTACAGGTGAGATGGATAAAGTGATTCCTCCACAACAAAGTATCGATATGCATTCACTTGCCAAAAATAGTCAATTAATTGTTTTGCCTAATACAGGGCATTTATCTAATTTAGAACAACCCCAACAATGGAATCAAGCAATAATGGATATGTTTGAATAGTAGTAAGGTGTTATTGCCCGGAGAAACTTGAAGATCCAGCCGTCATCCCATGTCTAGTTTAAGATGGCGGCTTTAGATATGCTAATGTCTTTTAGCAAGAAACCAGGGGATTAATACAAATAAAAGTAATCCACCGATTAAAAAAGATTCAAAGATAAAAACATTACCAACCGGTATTTGTGTGGGCGGTACGAATCCGATAACAATTGCTGTTAGGCAACAGAGAATCCCAATGATACATAATAACCACATCACCATATTACCACCTGGAACGGTGTACCCTCGATTCAGGTTGGGTTTACTATATCGTAGTTTAATAGCAGCAGCAAACATAAACACATAGACCAATAAGGCCATTTGCGCACACAGATCACTTAACATCCAGTAGGCCGCATTAATTGAATCTAACAAAATAAAAGCTGTACTAAGAAGGGTAAAAATAATAGCTTGTGCAAAGAGAATTTTTGTTGGAGCACCGTATTTATTTGTATGGGCGAATAGTGCAGGTAAAGAGCCATCCCTCGCTGAAACCATTAATCCTTTTGTGGGACCGATAATCCAAGCCGAAACTCCACTGAGTCCACCTAAAATAATTAAAATGGCAATAATTGAGGTCATCCAGGGCATATTATATGCATTAAAAAAAACAGCATAAGCATCGATTAGCCCAGATACCACACTTAAACTTTCATTGGGGACCACGACCATAATAGCTATTGAGCCTAATGAAAGTGTAGAAATGACTAAAATAGTTGAATATAAAAGTGCTTTTGGATAATCCCGTTGAGGATTTTTTACTTCTTCAGCATGAACTGCTGACATCTCCATACCAAGAAGACCAAATAATACTACTGCAAATAAGGATAAATTACCAAATGAACTGAAGTCAGGTAACCATGTCGTTGGATAGCCGACAACCATAGGTTTTCCTTGAACTGCCCATAATATTGCTAAAAAAATAATAAACAGCATGGGAAATATAGTCCCTATTGTTGCTCCAATAGTGCTTACTATGCTTGATACTTTCATTCCAAAGCAATTGAGAAGCGTAAACAACCAAAACAGACCCAGCACGGTACCCAACAAGTAATACTTGTTGCTCCCTAATTCTGGGACTATTAAATAGGATAGGGTTGCCGCGATAAAAGCCAGTATCGTTGGATACCATACCACATTATATATCCACTGTAGCCAAATAGTAATAAAAGCTGCTCGTTTACCGAATGCTTCGCGAACCCATACGTATATTCCACCAGTTTCGGGATAGGTTGTTGCTAATTCTGCCGCCACTAAAGATACAGGAATAAAAAAGGCAAATGCAGCTACAACGTAATAAGAGACTAATGTAAGTCCAAGTTTGGCACTAATAGGCAAAGTACGTAAGCTATCAACAGCAATAACGTTAATCATTACTAATGAAAAAACACTTAGAACCTTTTTAGGGTGATTCATGATTTGTCCTTAACAAATGCGGTACAAGCAAAACTTTGAATGCGCAATGCCATTATCATTAATGAAATTAAAACTAAAAAGTAGTTTGATTTTTAGAATCATAAAAAAGTGAGCATTAGATATTTGGGTGAACTGAATCTCAGAGCGGTTGGGCCTCAGGCCCAACCCAGACGTTAACCTAATCATCTCAATTACACAGGTTCCTGAGAACGTATTGAAGAATCCCACCATTTTTATAATATTCTAATTCATCAGCAGTATCGATACGGCATAATGCTTTGATCTTCTCAACTTGACCATTGGAACGCTCAATGGTGACAGGAACCATTGAACCAGGCTTTAATGAATCAGTTACGTCGATGCTAACACGCTCATCTCCTTTCAAATCCAGAGTTTTACGAGTTATACCTTCACAAAATTGTAGAGGTAAAACACCCATGCCGATTAAATTTGACCGGTGAATGCGTTCAAAGCTTTCAGTAAGAACGGCTTTGACTCCAAGTAAATTGGTGCCTTTTGCTGCCCAATCCCTTGAAGAGCCAGTACCGTATTCTTTCCCAGCAATCACTACGAGATCATGATGATCTTTTTGATAAAGCATTGCTGCATCGTAAATGGGCATAACTTCCCCAGATGGAATATACCGGGTAATGCCACCTTCTTGTCCCGGAGTCATTTCATTGCGGATGCGAATGTTAGCAAAAGTACCTCGCATCATCACTTCATGGTTACCACGACGAGAGCCATAGGAGTTAAACTCCTTTTCATCAACCCCTTTGGATTTTAAATACAAACCTGCTGGAGAGTTCGCTTTGATTGAGCCTGCTGGAGAGATGTGATCGGTTGTAATTGAATCACCAAATAAAGCCAAAATATAAGCCTGTTTGATTGATTTAATTGAATCAGGTTTTGCTTTTAGATGGTCAAAAAACGGTGGGTGTTGAATGTATGTTGAATTTGCGTCCCATTCATAGGTTTTTCCAGTGCTTGTTTTAATTGATTGCCAGTGTTCGTCACCGAGAAAAACTTCCGCATATTCTTTACGGAACATGCCACCAGTAACTTTAGATACCTCAGCAGCAATTTCAGCATTAGATGGCCAAATATCTTTGAGATACACATCATTCCCTTTATCATCTTTGCCAATAGGATCTTTACTTAGATCGATTGTGGTCGTTCCGCATAAAGCATAAGCAACTACTAAAGGCGGAGATGCTAACCAGTTTGCTCTGACTTGTGGATGTACACGGCCTTCAAAGTTTCGGTTCCCTGATAAAACAGCTGAAACGACGAGATCGTTATCACTGACGCAGTGAGAAATAGCATCCGGAAGTGGACCCGAGTTACCGATACATGTAGTACAGCCATAGCCAACTAAATTAAAACCTAATTGATCCAAATAAGGTTGTAACCCTGCTTGTTTGAGATAATCTGTAACTACTTTAGATCCAGGAGCTAAAGAAGACTTAACCCAAGGTTTGCGTTGGAGGCCTTTTTCAATAGCTTTTTTGGCTACTAAACCTGCTGCCATGAGTACACTTGGGTTTGATGTATTGGTGCAACTGGTAATGGCGGCAATAACCACATGGCCGTGTTTCATTTGGAAATCATGATTTTTAACTGAGAACGAAGAATTTGTTTCCTGTTCTTTCCCAGCTTCCTTAAGAAACTTATCGAATTCCACAGGTAGCGTATTTAAAGTTACTTTGTCTTGTGGGCGTTTCGGGCCAGCTAAGGATGGGACAACAGAACTCAAATCAAGTTCTAGGGTGTCAGTAAATACAGGATCTTCGCTGTCATTTTCATACCACATACCTTGGGCTTTAGCGTACGCTTCGACCAATGCAATAGTATGTTTATCACGGCCGGTCAACTCTAAATAACGAATGGTTTCTTTGTCTACTGGGAAAAAACCACATGTAGCGCCGTATTCCGGAGCCATATTAGAAATTGTAGCGCGATCAGCAAGGGGCAAATCACTTAACCCAGGGCCATAAAATTCAACAAATTTGCCAACCACACCTTTTTTTCTAAGCATTTGGGTTACAGTGAGTACGAGGTCGGTTGCAGTGATTCCTTCCTTCATTTTTCCATGTAATTTAAATCCGATAACCTCTGGGATCAACATGGATACAGGCTGTCCTAGCATGGCAGCTTCTGCTTCAATACCTCCAACCCCCCAACCGAGAACACCCAAGCCATTAATCATGGTTGTATGAGAATCTGTACCTACTAAAGTATCTGGATAGGCATATAAAGTGCCGTCTTCAATACTACTCCATACCGTTTTTCCTAAATATTCAAGATTTACTTGATGGCAAATCCCGGTTCCAGGTGGTACGACTTGGAAATTATTAAAAGCTTTTTGTCCCCAGCGTAAAAATTCATAACGCTCATTGTTTCGCTTCATTTCGATTTCAGTATTTACAGTTAAAGCGTCTTTACTGCCAAACTTATCAACCATAACTGAATGATCAATGACTAAGTCAACTGGAGATAATGGGGAGATTTTATCGGGATTACCACCCATTTTAACAATAGCATCTCGCATTGCGGCTAAATCAACTACAGCGGGAACTCCAGTGAAGTCTTGCATTAATACACGAGCAGGCCTAAATGCAATTTCATGTTGTGAGGTTTTATCGTTCAGCCAGTTGGCAACAGCTTTAATATCTTTAGTGGTAACTGTATTGTCATCTTCGAAACGCAATAGATTTTCAAGCAGCACTTTAAGCGAATAAGGAAGACGATGGATCCCATTTAAATGTTTCTGTTCCGCTTCTTTAAGGCTGTAATAATGATAAGTTTTTCCATCTACATGTAATTGAGATTTTGTTGATAAGCTGTCATGACCTACTTTCATAAGGAGCTCCTGAAATCAAAAACCGAATGATAGCTCAATTTTCAGAAAATTCCATGAGTTCTTATGAAATTAGGTCAGAACTTTTTAGAATACAGTAGCATTCTTAGTAAGCCCTGGAACATCGTCAAAATCTAATTCTGGATTATTGACTTTAGCAGCAGCTTCAAAAATAAGTTTTTCTAAACCTTTTACCTCTGAGGTATCAAGAGGCCCAGGGGTTAATAAAGAGGCAACACCAGGAGCCAACAGCGAAATACCAATTGGAAGTAAAATTGCAGTTATCAATGGATTAAAGAATAACGCAGCAAAGGAAGCTAAGATAAGCGCTGCACCTAAGATGGTCGCAGCTAGTGAGATATTATGCCGAAAGGGCTCTTCGATTACCTTAGTAACTCCCACTGGATAATAATTTTTATGGTTAAGATAAGAATCTACATAGGTACTAGTTTTAGGTGAGTCAGATATACACTTTGATAAGGTTTTAGCAAAAACATAATATTGAGCTAATATTCGTTGGGTTTCAAAAGGATCTGGGTTTTGCTTCAGGGCAGTCTCAAACTCCTGCCTTCTCAAGGCCAGTAAATCAAGAAAAGCGTTTTTTGTATTTCCTTCAATTAGTAATTTCAACGCTTCATTAATCATATCCGAAACTGATTCGTGCGTATATTTTGGCTTATAAAATGAATTTTTACCGTACATGATATTTACTCTTCTATATTTTGAGTGCGCAGATTAACATTGTTTGATTTGATTTAAAATGGCTCTTTTAGATTAATTTACACTCAAGAAATATTTTTTAACAAAAAATTAATAGTTATGTGTTTTTTATTAATTGGTATGGATATTGCTACCTAAATCTACAAATTTAGGAGAATTGGAATGACTGACTTGAGTAAAGCAATATCAAATCTACCCGCTATTGACCTTTTCTCAAATAATTTGTCGAATAACACTTTAGATGGCGAAATTTTGACGAAAACGGTAGAAAACTCAGAGATGCAAAATCCTTTGTCAAATAATGATCCTAAGGACGTAGATGAGTTTCTATTTTTATTAACTCATATTGCGACCCCTATATCCAATCATCAAGAAGCTAAACAAAATTCGATTCCAGTTTCAGAAGTAATAGCATCATTGAGTTCCATAACTGGTGCTTCAGTAATTGATTCTGAAGAAGTGTTAGAAAACCCCATATCAGAAGAAACGAATGAAGAACAATCCGCACATGTTATGGAAGATAATGTTGCTGTTTCATGGATAAATTCTCCGTATTACCAGAATGTAATCGAAATGACAAAATTAAATATGGACCTACAAGATGCCAAGGCAATTGAAAATAGAACCCCAATAATGCTTGAGACAGAAGAGGACGTTCCAACTTTCGGAGAAAATAGCGACGCTCAAATTCAAAACAGTTTAACTCAACAGGTGGTAGAAGATTGGGTTATTCAAAATGAATCTTTTTTATCTGAAGTGAAGCAGGAAGCTGATGCAAACTGGATAAGTAATGATCAGGCAACCGATTCAGTTGAGGATAAAAATATAAGTATAGGGGCAAATGGCGAGCTGAATGTAACAATAAAAACCCAAGAAACTCTAAACCCAGTTCAAAAATTTCAAAATGTGAATGAAAATATTAAAACCCAAGAAGAACAACAAACCAATGCACCGGCTTTAATTGAAATTACAGAAGTATATGGTTTATTACCCAATTCTCATTCGTACCCAATGATAACACCGGATGCTTCAAATCTTATAGAATCCACTGTGTCCAATCTAACTTCAAGGAATATTCTAGCATCGCGTGAAGAACATACAAAATCAATGAGCTCACTAATTCCCTTGGGTCCTAACGCTAATTTCTTGGAAGTGGAAAATTTGGAGAACCAGATTATATTTCAGCCTTTAAATCAAATAGAAATTCAAAATGAAATTATGTTACCTACTGACTCAAAGCTCACCCATCTAATCGAGCATGTTAATGAAATAAACTTAGCATCCATGGTAAATGTACTGGCTACTGTGGAAATTAATACCCCGACTCGTACTCTCGATATATCTCAAACCCTAACTATCCCTATGGAAATAAATAATCCGGAATGGTCAGACCAATTTTCACAGCATATTATCTGGCTTGGGCAGCAAGAGTTTAAAGGTGCAATAATTAAAATAAATCCTGAACACTTAGGACCGTTGGAAATCAGCCTTAAGATAATAAACGACACCGCTTCAATAAATATAACAACACATAATTCTCATGTACGTGATATTATTGATCAATCATTACCGAAACTACAGGTGATGATGGCGGAACAAGGTTTAAATTTATCAGAAGTGCACATTGATTCGGAAACCCATTCACATCAATTTTCACAACAGAATACTCGAGACCCAGAACAATTTCCTCAAGGAGGTGAAGATGAGGTAACCCCCTTAAAAAATAAGAGGGTAATTAAAGGTTTGGTCGATTATTTTGCCTAAGCATTACTTTATTGATTAGAAGTATGAATTTTAACGACAACTTCTTTTACAGCGAATCACACGTCCACTCCAGCGGTCAATGAGACAGCTTCGACTACAGCCATGGCCTATGTATCTCCAGTCTGTCCAGTAAAATTTTCTATGGTGACGGTGATGGCGGTAGTGGCGATAAGGTTGCGGGCCATAATATGAAGACGGCCCATAGTATCCAGAATGGTATCCCACAAAATATGCAAGCTGTTGAGCAGGTAGGGCGGAGGTCGCTTCTGCCTTAGCTATATTACTGTAAAGGAAACCTATAAGTATTGTGAAAGATAGAACAAGGAGCCGAAAAATCCTACAGTTTCGAATGATAACTTTTTCCATGTTGCAACTCCATATTTTGTTGTTACATTAGGAATTATAGATTATAAATGATTTCCCTGAGCAATTTTTGGATACAATTTATGAAGGAAAAAATAATTCTAATTACTGGATGTTCTAGTGGAATTGGTTTTGATGCTGTTTTTACTTTAAAGAAAAGAGGGTATCGAGTTATTGGATCATGTAGAAAAAAAGAGGATGTGCAAAAACTATTAGATAGGGGAGTAGAGGCCGTTCAACTGGATGTATCGGACTCCACCTCAATTCAAAATGGGTTTGCGGAGGTATTGGTTAAAACAGCAGGGCGCTTAGATGTTTTAATTAATAACGCTGGGTATGGTCAAGCAGGGGCTCTGGAAGATATCAGACGTGATGTGATGAGGGCCCAATTCGAAACGAACGTTTTTGGGCTACTTGAACTTACTAATCAAGCGATCCCAATCATGCGTAAGCAAGGATATGGTCGTATTATAAATATAAGTTCAATTTTAGGTATTGTCAGTATGCCTTTTCGGGGAGCTTATAATGCATCTAAATATGCCGTAGAGGGTATAAGCGATACACTAAGATTGGAATTAAAATCTTCAGGTATTGATGTTATTACGATAGAACCTGGCCCTATAGAAAGTCGTTTTAGAGATAATTCTGTGGATAACTCATTAAACAACATTGATATGCAACATAGTTATTTCAGTAAACAGTATGAACGGATGTTGACTTCATTTAAGCAAAAGAAAACTGATTCTTTTTTTACTCGCAAAACAGAGGCGGTGATTGATAGTTTGATCCATGCAATTGAATCTAAAAAGCCTAAAGCCCGATATCCGGTAACATTTCCCGCCCATCTCATGATTTTTTTAAAATGGATTTTAAGCGTTAAAATGTTAGATAAATTCTTTTTGCAGGTTTCCAAAAAAGAACTCTCCTAATTGCACTAACCAACCGAGATAAAAAGGGGATGAAATAATAAACTTTTTAAAAAAAGGAAGAAAAACTCCAATTTCTTTGCTAATATCTAAATGGGTTAAAATCATTAACTATCAAGGAAGTAAAATATGAAAAAATCAACAATAGCTGTAGCTGCTCTATTAACTGTACTAGCAGCTCCTGTAGTATCTGTTGCTTATGCAGATGATGCATCTACTACTACAAGTACTTGTAATGGTTGCAAAGGTTGCAAAGGTTGCAAAGGTTGCAAAGGTTGCAAGGGTTGTACTGGCTGCAAAGGTTGCAAGGGTTGCAAGGGTTGTAACGGCTGCAGTGGTTGCTCAGGCGACTAATCTGTAGCTTGGGTTCTATCAAGAGGTAGTTCTCACTACCTCTTCTTTTTCCCCCCTATATGAAGTAAGAAATATGATTACTCATGCTGAATTCACGTTACCCAAACTTAGCAATTGGCACAAAAATATTTATTTGAATTACGCCAAACAAGTTTTAGAAGCCCAACAATTAATGACAGCAAGAAAGGGTAAAAGCATCCTGCATTATACCTTACAAAAGAAACGGCGTTTTGAACGGATGAGTCATTATCCTCGCGGGGATCGTATTGATCGTAAAACTGGGGCTCAATATTTTTATCATTGTCATAGAGAAAATTATGAGAGTACGGAGCATGGTCATTTTCATTGCTTTTTACGTTATAAACACATACCCAAAAGTATCAAACCCGCTCCTTTAGCAGATTGGGATAAATATATTGATAATCCTATGACCCATTTGATAGCAATTGGCATGAATCAACTTGGGCAACCAATACGCTTATTCACGGTGAATCGCTGGGTTACTTCGGAAATTTGGTATAATGCGGAGTACAGTGCGCGTCTACTTAAATACTATAAAATGACGTTAAGTGATGATCCTTATTGGCAAGTGTTAGACCGCTGGGTTGAAGGGATGATTCATTTGTTTAAGCCACAAATTTTATGGTTGCATCAAGAGCGTGATAAAAAAATTATGCATCATCAAGCAAATAATAGTTCCATCGATAACCCGTATCTGGATTATGAGCTTGAGGAACTTTCAGAAATTCCAATTGACTTAAAACACCAAATTGAATGGATAATCAGATAGTAGTTATTGAGAGATTGATTTTTTAAACCAAATACTTTTTTAATAAGACTCTTCCAGTCTCCAACTTCAAAAATCAAAAGGATTAATCTGTACTATAATTTACATGCAAATTATAAATTCTTGGAGTATTTGCATGTCATCCCACGCTAAAAATAGGACTGTTGACGATATTGATTCTATACATGAATATTATATGGAAATTATCAATTCCATGCCTAACATCGTGTATTGGGTAGATACCGAATGTAATTTGAAGGGGTGTAATAATAACTTTGTCAAATTACTCGGGCTAAATACTCTTAAAGAACTCAAAGGATCTCCTTATCAAAAAATGGAGGAATTTGCCCATTGGAATAAGGAACGAGTAGAAGAATTAAAATTAGAAGATATGAGAGTGATATTTTCAGGTATTCCTCAACATAACGTAGAAGAAAAAGCGATTGAAGACACTACAGGTAAACCTTATTACTTTCTCTCTTCTCGTGTACTAATGCATAATCGCAATAAAAAAGTAATTGGATTGATCGTTATTTTAAATGATATTACTTCAACTAAAGAAGCTGAAAAACATGTTGAGGTTTTACCAGAAGACACCCAAATGATTAAGCCTTCATTAAAGGAAAATTATTTACCCACTGTGCTAATGGTAGAAGATAATATTATTGCACAAAACGTTGAAAAAGCACTGCTCACTGCGTTACATTGTCGGGTTGATATCGCTGATTCTGCTGATAGCGCAATAAAATTATTTCAGCCCGGAAAATATGATTTGGTGTTAATGGATATTGGATTAGAAGATTCGTCTGGCTATGTTGTCGCAAAACAATTACGCCAAAAAGAGAAGAATACACAATACCATGTTCCTATAATTGCCCTAACTGGTTTTGAAGCAGATGTAGTCAAATACGATTGCCAGCATTATTTTATGGAAGGGGCAATTAGCAAACCTTTAACCTGTGAACAAGCCGAACAAATTATCAAACACTATGTATATAACATGGATGTTCCTGTGCGTGGTTTGAAGACAACTTAGTATGCTGTTATTATAATCATTTTAAATGAATTTTCTATGAGCAGTAATTCAACTGAAGTCGGTCGTATTTTATCTTTAGATGTTTTTCGTGGGCTGACTATGGCATTAATGGTTTTAGTCAATAGCCAGGGAACGCGAATGACCTTCCCTATACTAGAGCACGCTGAATGGAATGGATTTACATTAGCTGATTTTGTGTTTCCAGCTTTTTTATTTATAGTGGGAATTACTACTGTTATTAGTCTGAAAAGACATCTCAAAGTGGAGAGTAAAACATTACTCTATAGAAGCATTCTTACTCGTACGGTCCTTTTATTTTTATTTGGCATGTTCCTAAATGCTTTTCCCTCTCATTTTGACTTAGCGACTGTGCGTGTTTATGGAATTTTACAACGCATCGCTTTTTGTTACTTCATTTGTGCTCTTCTTTATCTTAATACTTCTGTTAAGACTCAGTTTTTTATTTTTTTTGGCATTCTTATAGGATATTGGTATTTTCTGACCCAAATTCCTATCCCTGGTACTGGTATGGATCAATTAAGCATGACAAATAACTGGGTAAGCTATATAGATTCATTATTATTTTCACCTGTGCATCTATTATCGAAAACCTTTGATCCAGAGGGGCTTCTAAGCACTATCCCCGCAATTGCCACGACACTGTCGGGAGTCTTGGTAGGACATTTTTTGTTAACTCCAATTAATAAGCAAAAGAAAAGTATGATAATAATTGCAACAGGCATATTATCTCTTTTATTAGCTTGGATATGGAGTTACAACATCCCCATTAATAAAAATTTATGGACCAGCAGCTTTGTTTTATGGAGTAGTGGTTTTTCACTTATTGTTTTTGGTTTATGTTTTTTTATAATCGATGTTTTAGGGTATACAAAATGGTCCTTGCCTTTTAAGATCTTTGGCATGAATGCATTATTTATTTTTATATTTCATGTGCTTTTGTTAAAAATTCAATCCATGTTTGTTGTTACACTGCCTAATGGGGCACACGACGTATTACGAGTTGCAATTTCAGAATATTTGTTTGGTGGTTTGGGTCCACAATGCGCAGGGTTATTTTACGCCTTACTTTTTCTTTTCTTTAATTTTTTAGTCGCCTCTTTTTTATATAGTCGAAAAATATTTGTTAAAATTTAAACAATTTCATGGGAGATTCAACGACTTTGCTCGCTCTAGCGTAGCTATTACATATTGTTCATCCTTTGTGAGTTAGCTATAATAACAGGTTAGATTAAACTGTCTGAAGTTAATGGAGTGGTTTTCGATGCCAATTTATGAATACCAATGTTCAAGTTGTAATCATCATTTTGATTTGATGCAAAAAATTAGTGATGAGCCAGTTAAACAGTGTCCTGTATGTTATAAAGATACTGTAATTAAGCTTATTTCAGCTGCAGGCTTTCAACTTAAAGGTACTGGTTGGTACGCTACTGATTTTAAAAATAAAAACAGTAAACCTCCAGAGACTACCGCTAAAGATGAGAGCACTGCTTCTACGGAGAAGACGAAAGAGACTTCTTCGTCTAAAACTACTCAAGATGGTGACAAAAAGTGAAAACAAAGTCATTAAGAAGCTATTTACTCGCTGGATTGGTGGTATGGTTACCCATACTCATTACCATAGGAGTATTGCGCTTTATTATTGACTTACTTGACAATACCCTAGCTTTAATTCCTAAAGCCTATCAGCCTGAGCAGCTCATTGGGCATTATATTCCAGGTTTTGGAGTGATCTTATCGCTGCTCATTTTATTGATCACAGGGGTTGTTGCCACTAATTATTTTGGACAACGATTAGTAGAATGGGGGGAATCCATTCTTATCAAAATTCCTTTAGTCCGCTCAATTTATAAAGCAGTAAAACAAGTAATTAATGCGGTATTATCTACAAATAGCGAGGCCTTCCGTAAAGTAGTTTTAATTGAGTATCCACGTAAAGGATTATGGAGTATTGCCTTTCAAACAGGTGCAGGAAATACTTCGATAAATAATAAAACAAAAGATGAAATGATATCTGTATTTATACCTACTACTCCTAACCCTACTTCAGGCTTCCTCATAATGACTCCTAGAAGTGATGTAATTGAGTTAGATATGAGTATTGATGAAGCACTGAAATTTATAATTTCTTTAGGAGTAATGCCGCCTGCATCTGAGGCAGCGTTAGCAAACAATTTGTAAAAATTTAAATAGGCGGTTTTATATGCGTACACACTACTGTTTGGGCGTCGATGAGTCAAGTTTAGGTAAAGAGGTTGTCGTATGTGGCTGGGTACATCATCGTCGAGATCATGGTGGTGTGATATTTCTTGATGTTCGCGATAGCTCAGGTTTATTGCAAGTAGTGTATGAACCAGAAAATAAAATATCTTTTTCTGACGCAGAAAAATTACGTTCTGAATTTGTGGTTCGTATCACAGGAATTGTACGTAAAAGACCAGAAGGAATGATTAATGATGCAATGGCCACTGGTAAGGTAGAGGTGGTTGGCACAAAGCTGGAAATACTTAATCAGTCACCGACACCACCATTCTTACCTGATGATTTCCAAATTGTGAATGAAGATTTACGTTATAAGTATCGCTACATTGATTTGCGTCGCCCTTCAATGAAACATAAATTATTGATACGTCATCAGTTAAACAGCTGTATTCGAAATTATCTCAATCAGTATGGTTTCCTTGATATTGAAACACCAATGCTTACAAAAGCTACTCCAGAAGGGGCTCGTGATTATCTTGTTCCTTCTAGAGTACACCCTGGATCTTTTTATGCGTTACCTCAATCTCCACAGCTCTTTAAGCAGTTATTAATGATTTCGGGGTTTGATAAGTATTATCAGATCGTTCGTTGTTTTCGTGATGAAGATTTACGCGCTGATAGACAACCTGAGTTTACACAGCTTGATATTGAAATGGCTTTCATAGATGAGGAAAGCATTTTAAATCTCATTGAAGGGTTATTAAAAACTGTATTTAAGCAAGTTCTTAATGTAGAGCTACCCGAAAAGTTACGTAGAATGTCTTATGCTGAAGCGATGCGACGTTTCGGTAGTGATAAGCCAGATTTACGCAATCCTTTAGAGTTAATTGATGTTGCGGATTTAGTAAAAGACTGTGATTTTAAAGTGTTTTCTGCTGCCGCTAATGATTCAGAATCACGAGTGATTGCTTTACGATTGCCTGGTGGATGTGACCTAAGTAGAAAAGATCTCGATGATTATGGTCGTTTTGTAGGAATTTATGGTGCTAAGGGCCTTGCTTACATAAAGGTAAATAATCTTGACGAAGGCATGGCCGGACTACAATCGCCTATTTTAAAGTTTCTATCTGATGAATCTGTACAATCCATATTGAAACGCACAGAAGCTAAAACGGGCGATGTTATTTTCTTTGGTTCGGATAAAAGTCATATCGTTAATGAATCTATGGGAGCACTAAGAATTAAATTAGGCCATGATAGAAAGCTACTCAGAGAGGGTTGGGAATTATTATGGATTGTTGATTGGCCCATGTTTGAAAGAGACTATGAAAATAACAAATTGAATCCTATGCATCATCCATTTACTTCCCCTAAGGATCTATCACCTGAAAACCTACGTGCTAATCCAACCCACACATTAGCAAAAGCTTATGATATAGTAATTAATGGTTATGAGATCGGTGGGGGCTCCATACGCATTCATCAATCGGATTTACAAAAGGCAGTTTTTGAATTGCTTGGAATTAATGAGCAAGAAGCTCAGGAAAAGTTTGGCTTTTTACTGGATGCCTTGCAATATGGTGCGCCACCACATGGTGGTATTGCTCTTGGTATCGATCGCCTTGCAATGTTACTTACAGACTCAACATCAATTAGAGATGTTATTGCTTTTCCTAAAACTCAAACAGCATCGTGTCTTTTAACGAGTGCGCCATCACCTACGGGTAATGCACAATTAAATGAATTAGGAATAAGACTTGCTCCAACTACGCAGACTAAAACGAGTTAAAAACTTAGCTAAACTCGTAAAAAATATGATTATCCCTGCAAAATCAGGGATCTATTCTTCTATGGGTACAAAAGCTAACTTGGAAGAAAATCTTTGTACTCTTCGGGGTAATTTTTTCTTAAGAAAAGTCAACTCATCAATGATAAGTCGTATCTCTTTGGGCTTTTTATTTTGTTTACTTTTTTCGGCTTCCTTTGCTACGCCTGCACCAATGAAAAAGCAGGCTACTTTTTCTGAATATTTAACTCAAGAAAAAATACATTTAATAACTGCTATTCAAGATGCAAAACAAACCATACAGCTAAAAAGCGAGAAAGAGTTTAGCGCTAAGATGAAGTTGGTCTCGGCGATACATTCAATGACTCAAGTTAAAATTGAAAGCCTAGAAAGTTTCTTAGAACATCAAAATAAAGAACAAAACTATCTTAATCAACGTTTAAAGCAGCTTCAACAGATGCCTCTGGATAAAGAGAATACGACCATACCTGAACGTGTAGAGAGAGTAGAAAATTTAATCAATATTAACAAACAAACAACCGAACTTATTACTGAAAATTTAAAACTTGCTAAAGAATATCAATCCGCTTTAGATGATGAGATAAAACATTTGGAGTCTTGGCATTCGAATTTTGTGCTAGAACAAAAACTAGTACGGATTAAGTCCCTCAAAGAGCAACTTAATAAACGTTTAAGTACGCTTTATGACAGCAACGTTAATGTAAATAATCAACCCGATAAACGATCTAAGACATCACCAAAGCTTCTAGCAGCAGACTATGAAGCAATGTTGTTGATTAATAATCAAAATATTGCAGCAATTCAAAACCAGTTAAATGCTTTAAATATACAAAAGACAGTGGTTAAAGGGGATATGGTTTATCTTAAAAATCCAGATACCAAAAATTTGCAGCTTATCACAGAGATTTATAAAGATGCCTTAAATCAATACGCTAAAATCGAAAAGTCGATACAGCACATCCAAAATTTTCTGAATAAAGAAACAAAACTTGTAGTAGCCCCAACGTTAAAGAAATCAATAAGCACTTTACAAAATACTCTAGCGCAACAAGTTAATGAAGCCAATATACAAAAACAATTTTTACTTAAGAGCTTGTCTGATTATCAAGCTCAGCTTAAAACCCTCATATCTTCACGCCAAACACTTGCTGACTATAGTTTTAGCAGTTGGCCCATTATTCTAAAGAAAATAGTAGCTATTCCAGGTTTGTTTTATAAATACCTAAAAACATTAAGCGTAAAAGTTTATGACAGTTATTTGTGGTTAAGTACTGTATCCATGGTTATCTTGTGGGGTGGATTTGCGCTGATTGCTGGGTTTTTCTTTTTGATAAGCCGTATTTTAAAGATTATTCGAAGAGACAAAGAACGGTCCCGTCTAACAGGTTACCTATATGATGGCGTTTTAGTTCTCATACAAAGAAATCTTCCTTATTTTTGTATCGTTTCAATGCTCTGGGCATTACTTTACATAACCCATATTTCTTTTTCAAATTACCAATTGCTGTTTAAATTAATTGCGGTGTGGTTCACTTTTAAGATATTAATTTTAATAGCACGTTTGGTGTTATTGGAACGAATTACAGACTCCTCAGGTAAGGATGTTAAACTTTATTATCGTTTGAAATGGTTATTACTATTCGGTGGTTGGACCACCGCATTAATGACTATCGGCCATTTATTACCCTTATCTATATTGCTTCAAGATATATTTAATCGTTTATTTATGCTCTTTATTTTAACCGTCTCTCTGGTTATATGGAAAAGTAAAGATGTTATTCCCTATCTTCTGCGACCTTTATTCAAGAGTCAGAAAAGATATGTTAGTAACGCTATTTCATTATTGGTTATTCTAGTACCGCTTACATTACTAACTACGGGCGTAATAGGGTTATATGGATTTATCGGTTTAGCATGGAGCCTTAGTCAATATCTTGCTTATGCATTACTGGTACTCGTAGGATACATCATTGCTAGAGGTTTGTTGTTCGATGCATTGGAGTTATTTTCTGAATTGATGATCTCTTCATTACGTAACGGATGGTTATGGGTGGAAGTTTTTTTAAAGCCCTTAGATAATATTTTACGGATTTTACTATTAATAGCGAGCATTCATGTTCTATTCCAATTATTTGGTTGGAATTCTGATTCCTTAGTTATGATCAACTTAGGTAAATTTGCTCAATATACCATTGTAAATATCCCAGGGATCCACGTTACGGTGACAACCACCCTGGAATTTCTTATTTTACTTGCAGTGTGTGTGTGGGCTTCTAAATGGACGCGCGAATTTTGTTATCGCTGGTTGTATAAAAATGTCAAAGATGCAGGAATACGTAACAGTCTTTCTGTTTTTACCCAGTACGCGATTATACTTTTAGGTGGTTTTGTTTCTCTCCACGTACTTGGATTTGATTTTAGTGGTATGTCCATGATTATTGGAGGTCTTGCTGTAGGTATGGGGTTTGGTTTACGTGATTTTGCAAGTAATATTGTAGGTGGTCTTATGTTGCTTGTAGAAAGACCTGTACGCGAGGGTGACTTGGTAACTATAGGTGAGCATGAAGGGCGTGTTGCCCATATCGGCATTCGTTCTATGAGGGTTTGCTCTTGGGATAATATGGAAGTTCTGATCCCTAACGCAGAAACATTTAATAAACCATTTACTAACTGGACCCACCAGGATGGTATTGTCAGAACAGTTATACCAATAAAAGTGAGTCGCTCTGATGATCCAGTAATAGTCAAACAATTGATAGAGGATATCTTGGCTACAACCCCAGAAATTGTTAGTGATCCTCCGGCTCAAGTTTTTCTTAAGAAAATTGATGAAGCATTGCTTGAATTTGAAGCGCGATATTTTATCAATGTTCAAATTCATACCCGGTTTGAAGTACGATCTAAAGTATTATTTGCTATTATGACTCAATTCAAAGCCGCAAATATTAGACCTCCAATTGAACCACTCGCTATTGAAATTAAAGAAGGCCATGTTGACCTCAGTACAAAAAAACAGACCGCCGAAAACTGAAGCGGAATTGCTTGAACGTTGCCATTCTATTGCTGGCCTTAGTTTTGCACAATTAGGTTTGGGTTTAGAGTTGTTAATTCCGGCTTATCCTAATCAACGAAAAGGGTGGGTTGGTCAAGCTATTGAGTTGGCGTTGGGCACCGACGCCCAGAATAAATCAGTACCTGATTTTCAAGCTTTAGGCATAGAATTAAAAACACTTCCTTTAAATAACTCTGGAACACCTACAGAATCCACGTTCATTACTTCCATTCCGTTGCTTACTATTCATAAACAGCAATGGAAATCTTCTCAATGCTATGCCAAATTAAAACGAATTTTATGGGTTCCGGTAGAGGGGGATAAAGATATTCCTTATTCGCAGAGAAGGATCGGACAAGGTTTTTTATGGTCACCCGATGATGCAGAGGAGCGTATTTTAGCAGAGGATTGGAATTATCTATCATTTCAAATCAGTAGCGGAAATATTGAGACAGTCGATGCAAAATCCGGAGAATATTTGCAGGTGAGACCCAAGGCTGCCCATGGAAAATCATTATGTTATGGTTATGATGTTTATGGAAATAAAATCAAAACATTACCGCGCGGATTTTATTTAAGAAGCCGTTTTACCGCAAAAATTTTATCCTTCTCCATGGATCTTATTAGAGAAAAGGGAATTAATTCAAAATAACCCTGTTGTATGCTGCGTGTTTATTTAGTGGGACTTGGTCCATGTTCTGTACTAGCGTCATCTCTCCTTAGTGTATCAATAATTTTTTTAGCATTAGTGGTCGATTTTATAGACCCATCTGGAACTTCTTTAGGTAAATATGGAGATCCGCTGGGTTCACCTTTTTGAGCTAAAGCACCATTCATCATGTTATTCAGCGACTCAGAATTTAGTGATTTATTATGATGCAATGTTACAATTTCTTCAGCCAGTCTTTTTGAATTTTTAGTTCCACGCAACAAGCTCCACACCACATTAGGAGATAGAATATCACAATTATTAAGTGCTACAATTGCTTCACAAATTAACTTATTAGAGCTGAAATTGAACTTCTTGACTGGCTCTTTTGTTACAGGATTTTGTTTGTTCCATAAAAAAGCGAGTTGTAAAGCTATTATTGCCTTGTGTTTGTTTTGTTCTGAAGCTCCTTTGTTTTCAACTTTAGAGAGTTTTTTTAACTCATCTAAAACACTCATCGCATCTTGATGCTTTGGATTAGAACCTAAAAATTTATTCACCCTCTCTTGATCAATAAAATTAGTCTCTTTAACTTCGGGTTTCGAAGTATATTTCACTCTCTCTAATAAAGCTTGATAAGAATTTCTACCTGAAATAAATTGGGCCGATTTAGACAAGTAATGGCTTCCGTATGAAATTTCAAATTCTTCTGCTTTCGTTAGAGGGGGCTTATTCATACTTAAGTTCTTTAATGCAATTAATAATCCTGCAAAAATAACTTGTTCTTGTTTGTTAAATGGTTGTCCATTTTTCTTATTTAGAAATGAGGTCGTAAACATAAATAGTTCATCTCTTGTAAATCTGCTTGAAAGATATAATTGGGAAATTTGAATCAGCGTATCAACTTTATCTGAGGCATTTGGGGAAAGTCGATCTACCGATGAAACCGTGGATAAGGTTGAGCCAAAATGCCCAAAACTATCGCGATTTGGGAAATTTGAGCTTGCTGCTTTTTTCAATTCAGGAGAATCTGCGATGACGAAAAAATACAATTCATTTAAATCATTTAACATATCCTTATAATAAATTTCCCTTTGTTTATAATTATTCAAATTAGCAAAAAAATTTCTGAATAAAGCTCCATTTTCAAAATGTTGTTCTTTGATTTTTTCTAAGTAGTATCCACTGTGTTCATGCATAAAGCTTGCAATCACCATATCCAGATGATTTTCTAAATCATCTTTTGCTTTTTGCTCAAACTCATCAATAATTTCTGGTGAAAAAGAACCATCGCCACACACACCATAAACCACGCCGCCTTGCACTTGATCGGTATGTGCCAAGCCAAATTTTTGATAACTCTCATAACATATAATTGATAATGTCCCGCTGTTGACTAATTTTTTTATATCCTCATCCAGTTTTAAATTTTTATGCAATCCGGTAGTAACATCAACAACTATTGATATAGGTTTTTCAAGATCTTGTTTCCCTTTCATCAATTGATTTCTTATAAAAAGATTTAAATCTATTCCTGCATGAATCCCATCTGGATTTACAATCGGGCCCGTAGAGACATGATAGATATCTGCAATTTCATCTGTTTCATTTTCCTCTTTTGTGGGTAAAAATTTATTAAATTCAAAATACTTTGATCCGATAGTCTTGATAACTGGTTTTTTTCCTTCTGGAAGCTTCATCTTCTTGGCCAAATCCATTGCTACCATAAAAGCATGGGTACCTGCCATAGCAGGCGCAGCAATCATTTTATAAGATTTGTCTGGCTCATTGTTTAAAGCAAATGATGAAATAACATTTTTCTCAATGGATTTTTTGAAATTACTGTATTCTACAACGGAGATGTCGTTCTCTAGGGCTTTGTTAAGCAATAGAGATATTTCATGAGTTATGGCATAAACAGAAAAGGAGAAACGTTCATAATTATAAGTATAAAACTTTGTTCCAAAGCTTAAAAATAGAGCTATGCGTTGAACTGCTTCTGAATCAATCTCAGTTTCGGGTAACGCGGAGATCATTCTATGTAAACAAGAAGCTAACAATCTATTTGGATTATTTTTTTTGATTGCCATTCTAAATAAACCAAGCATTATGTCGCTTTCTTTTAGGTCTTTAATAGTGTTTGGCATTGTGGTCAACAACCTTGCCATTGTGGATGTATCAATCTCTTCTTCTTTGGGGGATACTCCCTCTGGGGACTCTTCCTCAATAGACTCTAGATTTAGAGAGACCTCTTCTGGAGGCTCTTCTTCTTTAGATAGATATTTTGTATGAAGTTTAGCTAATTCCCATGGCGAAGCAATTAATCCAGCAGATTGAATTTTACTCAGAATTTCATCACGTTTTCTTAAATCTATTTGTACTATCCCTATATTTTCACCTTCTTTTTTATGTATTTTAATAAAAGATAAGTGTTCGGGAGCTAAATAATTTGTTAATAGATCATCGATAGATGCATTATTTACTAAAATTATAGGCACGTATACATTCTTTTTATAATCGATCTCAGTAACAAAAATTTTTATAATATCATCAATTGCTTTTCCCTGTAGTTTGTCATCTCTGTGATAGTAGCGTTCTGTTGGCCAATCAGGATGTTGTGTTACTGGAAAGTTGCTATCATTTTTTACGGCAGCTATTGTTTTTCCATACATCATTTTGGCAAGTAGATTACTTTCACTATCGACTAAGGTAGGATCTTGTCTATCAAGCATTTTCCAATAGGCTTTTGTTCCTTCCGCAGAATAGAATTCTTTAGTTAATAAGTAAGTTCGCCAAATTCTTTGTATTGTTATGGATGCTTCGGTTTGGGTGTTTGATACTTGAGCTTTTTTCTCTTCTTCAGAAGATATTTTTATAACTTCTTCGCTGCCTTGAGAGGATACTTCAGAAGGAGAATTCCGTATAGTTGGAATATGCATTTCATGATTTTTAATAAACGCAAACAACTTTTCGAGGACTTTACCTTGCTCTTTATTTAATTTCTTATCTTGTATATATTTAATTACTGGCTTAAAAAAGCCCATACGGTATGAATACATTTTGGCACAAAATAGAATCAATATAAGTATATTATAGACACCTGGATTAAAATTTTATTAATTTGGTGTAGAAGTGATATTTGAATGATCTGGAATAGGGAATTGGATATTCTTTTGTGCGAATCAGAAGCTCTAAGCTTAAGGTGTTCCAGAGGTGCTCATTTGTAGTAAAGGGGGTAAGAATAGCTGTTAACAGCGGTGTACACTGCGTATTTGCTTTGTAGAAATCTAAATTAAAAAACCCCGATTACTTAGAGTATACCGGGGTAATTAAAAATACTATTTACTATTCCGATTTTGAGTGTCCAAAGGTTAGTGCCGAAGGCAACATTTCTCTTATCTGGTCCACAGGTTGTTTTACTTTAGCGACTAAAAGTTCTCTAAAATGGGCATCTGTTGCGAAATAACGAATGGCGCTTTCTACTCCTTTATATACCCCTACATCAAGTTCTCGCCTTTCTACGCTAGCCTTTAAATCTTGAAGACGATTGAGATCCACATCAGGCTGCTTAGATGATGAAAAGAGAGAATAAGCACTGTAGAAACTACTCCAAATAGAGGTTTTAGTTTCCTCCGTTGCAGTTACTTTTTTCCATACTAGCATAAACTCATTGGAGCATAATGGAGACATTAATTTGATCATGCGTTGGATATCTGGATTAGAGAGGGTGCTGGTATTATCAGTGCCATCATATTCAGCTTGATTTTTTTTCAAACACCAGTTGTAAATAGTTTTCATTTCATCAAGTTGGCTATGAAAATCTGCTAGACTAAAATTTTGGAGAATATAGCCAGCTGCTCCACAGTAAAGAAACATACTTAGAAAGTAATTTGCAAACTCAGGAATTGGTAGAAGGAATCCTGCGAGCCAGGAGCCGCCCCAAGCCGTCAGTCCGGTACTCATTCCTTGGAAAAGGTACATTAGATTGGCATTGTATTCAAAGTCATTAATATATTTTCTAAGTGCTATTTGCTGTTCTTCGTCGTTTAAGTTATACGGTTTGGAAGTTAATAATTTTAAAGCGTCCGCACGCTCTTTTTTTGATTTTTCAACAGCGGTCATTCCATCAACTGTAAGTGTCCCCACAATACTCTCCTTGAAAAATTACAATAAAAATCCCTTTTCATCCTACCTGAAAAAACATGATTTGTGCTATTGCTTTTTATAAAAAATCTATTTGTTATAATTGTGGAGATTTTTGAGCGATTGAAAATCCAAAGATAAGTAGAATCAGAATTGAGTTATATAAAGTGGGGTTACAATAAAAAGGACCTCACAATGCTTCATAGATTTTATTTGACAAATTAATTAATTATAACTAATCTTGAATTGTGCAATGCAACATAAGGAGATGCTAATGAAAAATGAATTTTTTGAGCAAAAATTATTTAACAATTTTGACGCTCCGATGCAAAAACTCATGGAGCTCAATGTTAAAATGATGCAGAACTTATCTTTAATGAAACCTGTGGATTTATTGAGCCTAAAAAGACCAGAGGACTTTTTTGAAAAAAATATGGAATTGTTTATTCAAAATAGTCATATGACTTTAGAGTATATGCGAGAAACATTTAATATTCTTGAAGGTCATTGGTTAAATGTCTCTAGAAATTTGGATCAAAATACTAAAAAAATGATGAGTGAGTCTTCTAATATTATGCAAAAAAGTACCCAAGAAGCATCTACCGCAGTTAAGTCTGCTGTGAAGAAGGGTTCCTCTGCTATGAAAAAAGCTACTTCAACTGCAAAGAAAGCGGTATCCGGTAATAACAAAGCGGCTTCCGCTTCGCCTGCAAAAAAGGGTACGCCTACTGCTAAAAAATCATCAGTGAAAAAAGTAAGTTCCAAAAAAAATACTAAGCTAGCTACAAGTAAGGCATCTCCTGCTTCAAAAAATCAGGAAGCTAAAAGTAATCCTCAAAAATCAACCGTACTACATGGTAAAGAAGCAATGGCAAAAAATGCTCCAAAGAGCACTAACGCAGTTGATAAAAATATGCCAAAAATAGGCAGCTTGCCTGAAAAAAGTAATCTTAACATTCAAAATATGGGTAAAAGTAATCCCATGCCAAATCACTAAGAATAAAAGAGCTCTCTCCTTATAGTAAGAGCTCTTATATAATTATTTAAGCTGTTTTATTCTAAGATTCCTTGTTTCTGAATCTCATCTTTAAAATATTTGATCAAAAATGTTTTTGTGAGTTTGGGGTTTTTAGTATTTTCTCTGATGAACTCCACTATAAAACCACATTTTTTGTAAAACTCAGGAGCTTGGAATGCGCTAGTGACCAGGTTTATATTATTAAAGCCTTTGCCTTGAAATTGCTCTTCAAGTGCTTGCAGTAATCTTTTGCCATAACCTTTACCACGATGTTGATGATGTACCCACATATCATCAATGTAAATCTCAGCAAATGCAGTGAATGCATTGAGGACACCACATACTTGTTGATTTTCATCTCTTAAAATGAGGCAAAAAGTTTTATAATTAACATCGATTCCTTTACTGGTTTCATATGCTACCATATCTTCTTGCATAAGTTTCGCTACATCAGCGGGTAGGGAGTTATGAAATTCTATAGTGGTTTGATTTTTTTGCATGAATGAACTCTTATTTTTATTCTTAAGTAATCATTTATTAAAGTCAGGCAGTACAGTTTGCAATTCTTTTGCCAAAAAGTACAGGAGTAAGTCATTTCCCTGAGCAGCCCCAATTTGTATGGATACTGGAAGTTGATGATGCATCATGACCGGAATGGTCATTGCTGGCAGTCCTGCCTGATTAAATAATGAGGTGAATGGAGAAAATTCAACATTTTTTTGTAAATAATTCTCGAACTCATCATCAGTTCTTAACTCGCCGATGAGTAAGGGAAGTTGGGCCAGGGCAGGGGTTAATATTATATCCGAGTAATTTAATAACCGATGGAGTGGCTGAGTAAGTTGGTATAAACGCGCTTTTGCTATAAGATACTCATAGGCTGAAAGAGCTTGTCCACGCTGGTAAAACTCCCAAGTTACGGGTTCAAGTTCATTATGTGTTGCCTTTCTTCCTAATTGAATCTCTTGTAATTTAATTACTGAATATGTATTAGCAGCGATAAGAGTAAGTACGCAATTACCGATGGCATCAAGGTCCAGAATTAATTTTTTTTCCTGAACCGTATGTCCCATTTTTTTTAATGCTTGTTCCACTAAATTTACTGCTTCAAGGCATGGCTCTGCAACAGGTACTGAGGCAAAAACACCATCGAGATAAAGAATATTTAATGGCTTTTTATTCGGTTGATGCAGAAGAATTCGTGAACGCTCTGCTAATTGATTAAATAATGCTTCCGAATCTCTAAGAGATCGCGTTAAAACAAAATTAACCGCCAAACCAGACCACAATTCATTTGTCAAAGGGCCTGTGGGTGTTAAACCGGTTGTCGGCTTAAACCCAAACAAACCACAACATGCAGCAGGAATTCTAATGGAGCCTCCACCATCGCTTGCTGTAGCAACTGGTGCAATACCCGCAGCAACCGCAGCTGCAGAACCTCCCGAAGAACCACCAGACGTTCTATTGTGGTCATAGGGATTACGACAGGGACCCAATAAAACAGATTCTGTAACATAGGAAAGACCTAACTCAGGTGTGTTAGTTTTGGCTATGGGTATAAAACCTAATGAAATCATTTTACTCACTAGATCACTAGTGAACTGAGCAATATTGTTAGCAAAAAATCGTGATCCTTCGGTGCTACGGGTTCCTACAAGGGGTTGTCCTAAATCTTTAATTAATAAAGGAACACCATAAAAGGGCTCCTTACCACTAAGATTCGCGAGAGATTTCTTTGCAAAATCAGAACAATCAGTAACAATTGCATTGAGTGTGGTATTTACTTCATTTATTCGGGAGCGAGCGCAGTTTATAGCCTCATCGGGACTAATTTCACGCGCTTTAATTCGTTTTGCAAGTTCAATTGCATCACAGTTAAGATATTCTTTTAATAACATGAAAATACCTTTTTATCTTTAGAAATTCAGGAACAACGAACATTGTTCCTGAATTAATTGTTTCATGCTGATTATTCTTTATGGCAGTTTTTAAATTTTTCTTCCATTTTTGCTTCCATCTTTTTCATTTTATTTTGCAGTTCTGTTTTTTGTTGTGTATTAAGTACGCCAAAAATTTGATTTTTCGCGGTGATTTTGGCTTTCATCATATCCCCAATCAGTTTTGTTTTCTTATCAATTAAATCGTCTACTGCAGATTGATCCATATTGGCTGATTGAGCTTGTTGATTTATTTGTCGACTTAAATCCATCATTTGCTCCGCATCATTTTTCATTGAGGTTTTAAGCTGGTCTAAAATAGGTTTTATTTTAGCCTTTTGGCCGTCATCAAGTTTTAGTGATTCAACCATGCTTTTAAATCCCTCTCCACAACCTCCAGAATGTGCCAATACAACTGGACTTAGTACCAGTGTAAATGCAAATACAGCGGTTTGTATAATTTTTTTATACATGATATGTACCTTCCTTAGTTAAATGGTAAAATCATAAGTTAGTATAGATGTTCTAAACTTATTTTTGTTAACTTTAAGTGAGCAGGATGAAAAAAAAATCTTTTGAGCCACAACTTGTACAGGCAACACTTGAAGATTACCCAACCATCCAAAACATGGCTCGTTTCTATGTATACGACATGTCAAAAGAATGCGGATTTAATTCTACTGATTGGAATATTCCAGCGGATGGTTTGTACGAATGTTTTGATTTTAAAGAGTATTTTGTAAATGAAACTCGAAGAGCTTATAAAGTTTTAATCGATGGGGAGCTTGCCGGATTTGTTCTCTTAAACCATGAAGTAAAGTTTCCTAAAACCGATTGGAATATGGGTGAGTTTTTTATTCTAGGAAAATTTCAAAAAAAAGGAGTAGGAAGAGCGGTTGTGGAAAAAGTTTTTAAGCTTCATCCAGGATACTGGGAAGTTTCTGTGATTCCAGAAAATCAAATAGCATATAAATTTTGGCGCAAAACCATTTCTGAATATACAAAAGATCAATACGCGGAGGAGGTTATCATCATTGATTATGATCCTACGCAACCCAAACGAATTTTGTTTCTTTTCTTATTGTAAAGTTATTATCCGCAATTTTAACTCCGACTGCTCTGGTGTTAGAAGATAATGCAAATAAATAGTAATACATGAATATCGTTCATTCTATAAAAAAATTAATAGTTAAACGATATTCATTCTTTTTTGATGTTCAAAATATCTAAGCTTCTTCAGCTCCTACAGTTGCATTACCCATACTATAGGAATGCGCTCCTGTTCCAGCCAGTCTGCCTTGATCGACAATAAGATAAACATCACGGATAGGGCGACCCTCTAACCAACATTCCAGAATTTCACGTGTTCCGGCCGCATAACGAGCTTGCGCGGATAAGGAAGTTCCTGAAATGTGAGGAGTCATGCCATGATGAGGCATGGTGCGCCAAGGATGGTCTTTTGGAGCGGGCTGTGGGAACCATACATCACCTGCATAGCCTGCAAGTTGCCCATTTTCACACGCTCTTACAATCGCTTCGCGATTACATATTTTTCCTCGAGCGGTATTGATTAGATAAGAGCCACGTTTCATTTTATTAATCAATTGCTCATCAAATAAATTTTCAGTTTCTGGTGTTAAAGGGCAGTTAATAGTCACTACATCACAGGTTTCAACAAGGGATTCAATACGATTATGAAAAACCAATCCCAATTCTTTTTCGGTTTTCTCAGACAATCGATGGCGATCTGTATAATGTAATTTAACATCAAAAGGTTTTAAGCGTTTCATGACCGCCAAACCGATACGTCCACAGGCGACAGAACCCACCGTCATTCCTTCCAGATCATAGGAACGCGTGACACAATCCGCAATATTCCAACCTTTTTGGATAACCCACTGATGAGCAGGCAAATAATTACGCACCAAAGAAAGAATCATCATGACCACATGCTCTGCAACGCTGATACTGTTTGAATAAGTCACTTCTGCAACGGTGATGTTCTTTTCTTTAGCAGCTTGTAAGTCTACATGATCCGAACCAATACCTGCCGTGATTACTAATTTCAATTTTTTGGCTTTAGCAATGCGATCGGAAGTTAAATAAGCGGGCCAAAAGGGTTGAGAAATCACTATATCAGCGTCGGGTAATTCTCTTTCAAAAATTGAATTTGGTCCCTCTTTATCGGAGGTAACGATAAATTGATGGCCTTGAGCTTCAAGAAATTCACGCAACCCCAGTTCACCAGATACCGAACCAAGTAAAGTTCCAGGTTTAAAATCAATATGTTTAGGAGTAGGTACTATTTGTCCATCAGGATAGTGGTCTATTTGGGGAAGCATATCCCGCGCATAATATTTTGGATATCCATTAATGGGATCGTCATATAGAACGCAAAGAATTTTAGCCATACATTTGTCCTTAAATAAAAATGGTTAATTAAATCGCCGCGATTCAATTTTGTACTTGTCGCGGGGGATGAAGGAAAAGCTTACTTTATTATCCAAAATTTAATTGATATTAAATTAAAGAATCAAAGATAATGAATTTATTCTGATAACTTGTAAACTATTATCATGTATTTAATTTTTAAGTTAAAAGAAGAAATTAATTGGATACTGTTTGTTAGAAAAAATTTAGATTATCAAAGCCTAAAAGTAAGTGAAAAATACTCTGACTTTAACAAAAAAATACGAATCTTCTCGGTATCAAAAAATATCTTGCTGAATAGGCATGTAAATTCACTATAGGACGACGCACTACCCGAACGGATATAGGCAAAGAAAATGGGCTGAGATACAATCAGTGTTTGCTAGTTGATAATAATCTAAGAAATACAGCACGACTATTCTAAAAGTCATCGAAAGGGGGGTAGTTCCTACGTATGAGTGATAATTTCAAAATCGAATTTGCAAATACCTTACGCGGATTTGCGGCATTATCGGTAGTTTTATCCCATTATTTAAGTACTTTTTGGTACAAGAGGGATTCCATCGCTCATCTAATTAATGCGCCACTTCTATCTCCTGAAACCCATAGTATACCAACATTTATTACCTGGTTTAATTGCTTCCCTCTTTTCGATTGGGGTTCTTTTGGGGTTGGGTTATTTTTTATTATCAGTGGTTTTGTTATTCCTTTTTCACTCCATAGAAGAAGTGCCATAGGATTTTGCATAAACCGTTGTTTCCGTATCATCCCAACCTACATGCTAGGGTTTAGCATTACATTATTGGTTTTATTTTCATGTGCGAGATATTTTTCTGCAGTTTTGCCTTACTCGATTCACGAAGTGTTAATTCATTTCATTCCCGGCCTTCGCGATCTTCTTGGTTCGAGAAATATAGATACCATTGTCTGGACTTTAGAAATAGAAATGAAATTTTATCTTATAGTAGCACTCTCAATTGCCTGGTTTCGTAGTTATTCACTAAAGATTTTCCTTATACCCACAGCTTTTTTTCTTTTGTCATGTTATGTATCGCACATGATTCCAGTGTGGGCTATGAATCATTTAGTTGCCTTCATCCAGGCAGAAATCTACATGATGTCATCACCTTATATAATTTTCATGTTTATCGGAGTTGTTTTTCATTATTTATACAGTGATAAAATATCCTCTGATTTGGGGTATTTGTTAATAAGTACCTTATTTTTTATGTTTTGCATTGCCTGGCGGGTTGGGCCTTATTCAGAAAATTTAATATTGGCTTGGAGTTATGCATTGGCTTTATTAATGTTCATGTTCGCTTATATATTTCCTCATTTTTTTAAAGCAAACCCCATATTTAATTTTTTAGCTGATGTAAGTTATCCCTTGTATATTATTCACAGCATTGTGGGTTACAGTCTCCTGCGCATTATGTTAGATAGGAATTTTAATATTGAGCTTGCATTATGTGTGGTTATGTTTATTTCCATACTATTATCTTGGTTCCTACATCTAATTATTGAGCGGCCTTCGCAAGCGTTTGGGAAAAAAATTGCAGAAAGATTAGATTCTCACTTCTCAAAGTTCCCTTTTTTTATAAAGAAGTGGGGTAAGTCATTGCGATTACAATCTTCAAGAAATTAACTTGGGAGTAGTATGTCAGCTTATGAAACTATTTTAACTAAGCAAGAAAAAAAATGGATCTTAGAGAGACGTATAACAAGAATTGCTGACAATAAAGAAGTACAAATATACCCAATGGGAGCAGAGCGCTACATATCATCCGCTTTGGCCGGAAATCAAAAAAAAAGATATGATATACGACCCCATATTGAAGGAAAAAATGTTTTAGTCATTCCTGCATATGGAACTAGCAGTTTTTTATTCGCATTTGCGGGCGCTAAATCTGTGACTGCTTATGACAAAGATCCAGTAACAATTGCATGGATGAAAGCATTTAAGAAATACTATCTTTATCGTGAATATGATACTCAAGGAAATGCACTACCATCAGTCGGCGAATTATTTGACGCACTCACATGTTGGTACCCACCCTTGATCAATCTATCACAGGGAAAACTTGTTAATTTTTTATTCTGGATTATTCAACCCAATTTATTACGGAGAGCCTATATACACTATATGGTGGTATTGGTTCAACGAGCCGTTCAATCCATAAATCAAACGAATTATGAATTGGATAAAAACATTCAGTTTCAGGTGGGAACCATAGATAAAATACAAGAACAGACTTTTGATACCGCCTTTGTTCCCTATCTTTTAGGGGTGGAGAATGGAATTGAACAAGAAAAGGACATCGTGGATTTTATGCGGAAAATAGTCAAAATTGTTCCTGATGGGTTTATCCTAGTGACTCCTTCTAGAAATACAAAAGAGCATTACATTATTGGACGGAGTTATTTTTTAACTACAGATTACGCTGATATTCAGGCGATTCCTGAACTCAAAACATATGTTATTGCTAGAGATAAGTACTGGTTTCGTACCCAAGGGTTGGCTATATTTGGAGCAACTCATAATTAATCTACGTTCTAATTGTGGACTGGTGTATTGATAAAAAGTGGTAAAGATTTCACAAGAAGAAAGTTTGATAATCTCGAAATTGTATAATTTAAGAACAATTTATCGCATTTAATGATTTAAAATGTCTCAATCTAAAACCGAAAAGCCTCTCGCAACTTCCAATATAGAACATGTAAGAAAGACAGCTAATATAACACAAGTAGATGTGGCTACAGTTAAAAGTAATGGTTCTCCTATAATTCATAGCTTTGGAGATAGTGACAGAAATAAGAATATACGTTTCGGAGCTGCCTCTCTTAGTAAACCTGTTTTTGCTTACCTCGTGTTAAAGCTCGTAGAGGCGGGCAAGTTAACTCTTGATATGAAAGGACTTAATAATATTTTGTCATTTAAAGTCTTTTGCGACCAACATGGCTTTAAATGGAAGAACGATAAAGAAATTAATGAAAAAGATATAGCACGTATTAATGCAATTACACCTGCCATGATTCTCTCTCATAAAACGGGTTTTGATTTAAGTCGAACAAACGAAGCAAACCATCAATTTGAACCTGGCCAAGAATATTATAGGTATTCAGGATTGCCACTATTCTATTTGCAAAAAGTGATTGAAAAGCTTCATGAACCACAATTGGCTTTAATGCTGGATCATATAGAATCTTTTGAAGAAAACACGCTCTATTTTTCGCTCACCCCTCCCAGTTTAAGGTATACATTTATTGATATAAATGGTGTAGGTATATCAGGTGTCATTGACTTAAAAGCTCTTAATTGTGAACTTCAAAGTCTTTCTGATGTTCAGGAACTTAACCCATACCTTGATAAAATATTCAAAGAATTAGCCAGGCGTGGCCATAACACCCATCTTGATGTGCTTGCCAGGAAATATGTATTTGAGCCTTTACATATGAATAATAGTAGTTTTGGTGATAGGCCATGCTCAGCAAACAGTTTAACTACTACAGCTGAAGATTATGCACTTTTTGTACAATCCTGGATGTGTGATGAGAAATTACAATATGCATTTAATCCACAAATACGTATGACTCAGGATCCTTGGGCAAAAGAGATGGTGCCTGATAAAAACGATTTGAACTATGTAGCTGAGTGTTTGGGCTTCCAACTTGAAATAGATAACAAAGGCAAACCGCTTACAGCGTTTAAGACAGGGGATATGGGGCCCTGGAGAGGGTGGGTAGCCGTAGATTTAAGTGCTGATTTAAAGGATCGGAGAGCAACGGTTTATTTTGCAAAAGGCCCTGGCAATGATGGGAATGGACATGTGCTTGCAGAGACTCTAATAAAACCCTACTTTCAATTGGAGCATGCGTTTAAGTGGTTTAAAGAGAAATATGGTTTTGCCACAGATCTTGAAGAAAATTGGCAAAAAAAACAGCAAGAGCGCTTTGACCGAGTGGAGTATTGTTTGGAATCTTTAGCTGGTTTACATGCAAGTGAAACAGATTGGGCTGCAGAGGAGCATGAATTTGAAGCTAATAAAGGAAAATACATGCAATCTTCTGGCGAGGAATGTATTCATGAGTACAGAGAATTCCTGAAACAGCTAAGAGAAAATCATTCCGATTGTTCTATGACTCGGAGTTTAGAGTTTAAATAAACATCCTCTTATTTGTCTTAATAGAATTCTCCAAAATAATTCTGGTTATACTACTCCTAATCGATTGTTATTATCAGGCATTTTGCTGTTTTCTAAGTCTTTAAGTGATATTTTTAGTGATGTCTTTACTGATTCAACTCGATGAAACATTGAATGGATCCCCAAAGGGTTAATCACATTGAGGTTACCTTGCTGTAGGTTACTAAAGTCGAAAGTAACTATAAGATAAAGGCAATTAATTATTTTGCTTAACATATCTACTAAGCCGCTTTGCTTTTGTAACTCCTTTGTTGCATCAGGGTTAGATAAAAAAGCGGTGCATGACGCTGCGAAATCTTTTCGTGTGATCTTAGATTCTGGAGCTAGAAATTTTTCTTTTTCATCCGTTAAACTTTTATGAAGTTTATATAATTCGGCACTTGCACCGCTTTCTGTTTCTAACAACTCATCTGCTTTTTCCAACATTTTTTGCAGATATGCATTAAATCCTACTATATCTAATAGATCATTTCTCAGAATATCTTTGCTATTAATTGAGTAAAACTTAGAGTTAACCAAGGAGTACCAATGGCTATTAGCGGAGTTATTTAAAATAATATCTGGAATACCGTGTTCATCCGATGAGAAATAGGGTGTTCCATCGCGATAAATTTGTAAACCCATGGGTGTCTCATAACGTATCGCAACATGTTCTGCGTCAATCGGTTCTCGTATTTCCCCTTGAAGTTTACAATGCATTAGCATAAGGGTTTCTTCAGTTCCCCATTTGTAATTAGTATCTAAATGATTAATATAAGCCTCAAGATTTTGGTGGTCTTCTTCGAAAAAAAAGGCTACAGTCATATCACCTATTATGTCCGTTAAACTCTGTTTTGCACGGAACATGTAGCTTCCAATCTCTGCAAGTGATTTTGGAGCCTCTGTTTCGGCAAACCACTCATTATTAAAGATACTTATTAATTCTTCGAATTTTGTACCTATAAAACGCTGCATTTCTTGGGGTATATTTTCAACTTTAAATATTTCTGCTTGATTGAAATTTTCATTATCAAAACTATCTGTTTCAAATAATAAAAGAGCAGGATGTTTTTTTTCCGCAAGTAATTTTTTGAAAAGAAAGATCATGCCATAATTGGCTGCTGTATAGAGTGATGAACCTTTGGGATTGGCTAAAAAATTTTCTCGAGTCATCTCTGCAGCATAGTGTCTCAAGGCAGGGCCAAGTATCGGTTCAATGATTCTTTTTATGTGGAGTAACGTAAAGGGTTTATTTTTTTCATTTTCTAATAAATAAAAAAGTTTTGCTTTTTCTTCAGCACCTAATTTCAGTCTGTTAAATATACTCTCTGCGTTCGCTCTATTCCCATTGTTACGCAAATGATACATTAATGAGATGCCATAGGCATAATAAAGACAGTTTCCATCACTGCTGTTATCTACTTTTTTTAATTTAGGCATAATAAAACTTATATACTAGTTATATAAAAGATTAGGATTCATGGTTATGAAAAAATAACAAATAACCAAGGTGTATCATAATATAACAAAAGGAATTAATATGCACACAATAAGAATTTTTTTTGGTTCTTTCATAAAGGAGATATAGCTGACAGAATGATAATGAATAGAAGGTTAAGTCCAACTTAATGCCATTATTGTTTAATTGGCTGGTTTTTAAAGAAAAGTATCCTTCAAATTGAGTGTAAGGTAGGTCTAAGGTATGATTTACTTTTTTTGTTACTGGCAACACACAAAATGAAAAGAACGGTCGAAGTTGTTACTTATAATTCATTATGGCCTGAACTTTTTGCAAAAGAAGCACGCCAAATAAAGCATACACTCGGGAACAATTGTATAGCCATCCATCATATAGGCTCAACATCGGTTCCAGGGTTAAGTGCAAAGCCTATTATTGATATCCTTCCTGTTGTTCAAGATATTTTGCTCGTAGATAAAGCTTCAAAAGCAATGGAAACCATTGGTTATTCTACTATGGGTGAGTATGGCATTCCATTTCGTCGTTTTTTTCAAAAAGGAGCATTAGTAAGAACTCACAATGTACATGTTTTTGAAGAGAACAATTCAGAAATTGAACGGCATTTGAATTTTCGAGATTGGATGAGATCCCATCCAAGTGATCGTGATACTTATGCAACACTAAAAATAGACTTAGCAAAACAATTTCCCAATGATATTACCGCTTATTGTCTAGGGAAAGAGGAATTTATTACTCAAATCGAGGCTAAAACTGGCTTTACTAAGCTTCGCATCGTGAAAGCTTTAACGCCTCTAGAATGGCAGTTAGCACGTACTTTTCGTCAAAAATATTTTTTTGATAAAGTAACGATTTCAGATCCCTATACCTGGACATTTGATCATAAGGACCACATACATTTTGTTCTTTATCAAGGAACGAACCGAGTTGGGTATGCCCATATCCAATTGTGGCCAAATCAAAGAGCTGCATTACGAATAATTGTGATCGATGAGGCCTATCGTAATAAGGGTATAGGAAGTAATTTTTTAACTCTTATTGAAAGATGGTTACAGCATACGGGCATTATTAAACTAAACATACAATCTTCTCCTGAAGCGATAAATTTTTATTTGCATCATCAATACGTTAACATGCCATTTGATGATCCTGACCATCATGAAAGTGATCCGCGCGACATTGAAATTGGAAAAATATTATGATTAGTAAATATACTGGGGCTTAATATTCACTGCTAAACTTAATGAATGCCAACTATTCAAGTGAAACCACAATGATAAATCACCAAATTGAAATATTCTTCCAGTCAAAAGCCTTTGCTGTTATTGGGGCTTCCTCTAATCGGTCAAAATATGGTAATGAGGTCTTACGTTGTTATCTTGAGAACAATAAAACAGTTTATCCAGTAAATCCTCAAGAGGATTTAATTGAAGGCTTATCTGTCGTGCATTCAGTAAGGGAATTACCCGATGAGGTGGAAAGTATTTCCATTATAACGCCACCAGCTATTACTGAGAAAATTGTCGAAGAAGCGATTAAAAGAAGGATTAAAAACATTTGGATGCAGCCTGGAGCCGAAAGTGACTTAGCCATTCAAAATTGTAAACATCATAATATCAATATAATAGCCCAAGGGCCTTGTATTTTAGTTATTCTGAATTATGTTGAACATTAAAATTTTTGTACTTTTAATAAACGCTCTCAAATTATACATTGAAAAAGTACTTATGAATGAATCATTGCCTGCCATTATGAGGGATACAATATGTATATGTGGTTTGAACTATTAGTTTTGTTGATCCTTATTTTAATCTCCGCGCAACTATTTTCTAATGCGCTTGAGTATTTTGGTGAAAAAATAGATATTTCAACGGGGGTTACTGGTTCAATATTTGCTGCTATATCGACTGCGCTTCCTGAAACTACAGTGCCGATTCTTGCAATCATTGCAGGAACGGCTGATCGACAAGTAAATGAAGAAATTAGTGTAGGAGCAATCTTAGGTGCCCCGTTAATGTTATCCACTTTATCAACTTTTATCATGACGTGTTCAGTTATTAAAAAAAGAGGCTTAAATGGATATATAACACCCGAACGCACTGGTTTTGAACGTGATATGACTTTTTTCTTAGTCGCTTTCACATTCGCAGCCTTAGCGATGTTCCTCCCCTTAGAACCAAACTACATCCGTATTCTATTTTGCATTATTCTTGTTACTCTCTATTTTATTTATTTGATGCTCACTTTCAGAGCCTCCAAGGCGTTGGTTGAAGATGGTCATTCGGTAATCACAAACGAACCCTTATTGATTACTAAACTCGGGTTAAAAAACAACCTTCCAACCATTTTGATCCAATTAACTTTGGGTTTATTTTTATTAGTATTGAGTGCAAAAGGGTTCATTCACGGAGTACAGCAGGCGGCTAACTCTCTAGGCATACCCGTTTTACTTTTATCATTATTGGTCATTCCTATAGCAACGGAATTACCCGAAAAAGTGAATAGTGTGATTTGGGTAAGAAAAGGTCAAGATACTCTAGCTTTTGGCAATATAACCGGCGCGATGGTTTTTCAGGGTACTTTACTTCCTGCATTAGGAATACTCCTAACACCTTGGGAGCCCTCTAGAATAGTCCTTACCGGTATTCTTGTAACCTATATTGCTACAGCATGGCTAAGATTTAATATTGCCACTCGTGGAATTCGAATAAAGGCATTACTGTTGAATGGAGTTTTATATTTAGCCTATTTAGTAATTGTACTTTCATAAAAGGTTGTAAGAACCCAGTTTTTTTGTAGGGTGCCTTATTGAAAAATTAACTATTTACAGGTTATAAGCTCATCCAATAAACTCAATAATGGCAATTCATTGCATTATCTCATAAGCGGAGTATCTATTTATGAAATTTGATGCCGTTGTCCTTGGCGGTGGAATTGTAGGAGTATCGGTTGCAATTCATTTACAAATGCGAGGGCGTTCTGTGGCATTAATTGATTTGAAGGCCCCCGGAAGTGAAACCTCTTTTGGAAATGCCGGATTGATCCAACGTGAAGGGGTATATCCTTATCCATTTCCAAGAGATATGGCCTCCTTATTCAAGTATGCTTTGAATTGTTCCCCTGAGGTTAGGTATCATCCTAAATCGCTTATAAGGCTTGCACCGTTTCTATGGAAATACTGGGTGAATTCTCATTCATTGCGCCATGCAGAGATTGCCCGTTCCTATGCAACTTTAATTCAACATAGCGTTACGGAACATCATTTTATAGCTGAGCAAGCAGGCGTAAGCCATTTATTCCATTCTGGTGGATGGATAAAGATATTTCGAACTGCAAAAAAACAAGATATGGAAATGCGATTTGCTGAACAATGCAAAAATGAATATGGAATCCGATTTGAGTATTTGGACTCAGCTTCGATATCTCAAGCAGAACCTCATCTGGATAAATCTTTGTTAGGAGGTTTTCGTTATATTGATTCTGAGGCGGTGAATGATCCAGCTGCCTTAGTTGCAGCCTATGCACATTATTTTGAACATCTTGGTGGCCGCTTTTTTTGGGGTGACGCATTCACTTTAGCGGAGCAGTGGACGGTCAACACAGAGAAGGGTTTGCTTAAAGCCGACACGGCAGTCATTGCATTGGGACCATGGTCAGATACTTTATGCTCTCGACTGGGATATCATTTACCCCTCGCAGTCAAACGCGGATACCATATGCATTATTCCATGAGACATAATGTCCAACTTAATCATCCAATACTTGATGTAGAAAATGGCTATCTGTTAGCACCAATGCGTCGAGGAATTCGTCTCACTACGGGAGCTGAGTTTGCATCACGGGACTCAAAAAAAACTCCAGTGCAACTCAAGTTGGTAGAACCTATTGCACGCTCTCTTTTTCCAATTACAACGCGACTTGATGAAACTCCCTGGATGGGATGTAGACCTTGTACACCGGATATGCTTCCTATTATTTGCCAAGCTCCCCGGCATAAAAAGCTTTGGTTTGCATTCGGACATGCTCATCACGGTTTGACGCTTGGGCCTGTGACTGGACGTTTACTTGCAGAAATGATAACAGAAGGGGACTTAATCGCAGATCCATTACCATTTAGTGCAAATCGATTTACTTCATGAGATGGTCAATTTGATGTGTTCTCAAGTTAAATATATGATTAAATATCTATAACAGCAGGATAAATTGAGTCTTAAGTTGGAGAGAGCATGGAGGATTCATTAAATATTATTATTGATTTTAAAGAAAATGAAGCTATTTCTAAAATCATCAATGAAAATCTAAAAAAATATAACGAATCAATTATTGGGAAGTACGAAGCAAAACCATTTATTATCTATGTGCAAAATGATTCGTCTGAAATTTGTGGTGGGATTAAAGGAGATGTATTCGGTCCCTTGTGCAGGGTGTTTACAGTTTGGGTCCATGAAGAATATCGCCGTAAAGGTTTAGGGCGAGACCTATTCGCGACTCTAGAAACTTTCGCGAAAGAAAATAATTGCACTATGATCCAACTTGATACGGCAGAGTTTCAAGCGAAAGGTTTCTATGAGAAACTTGGTTATCAAGTGATTGCCACATTGCCAGATAATTTTATAGGTTATACCAGTTACATTTTAAGAAAGAAATTGATGTAAAAGCAGTAAATTTTTTGTAGCATATCTAATCGTTTTCCACACATCGATTTTGGCAAACAAATTTGCGTTAGGTATTTGTTATTTCTACAGTGTAATCGGTGCGCAATATCCAGGGTACTCCCCTAATAATTTATTAATTGACATATCCTAAAAATGGAGCGAGGGATATGGTTCGTGGGTGATTTAGAAGGCAATGGCATGCAGCGGCCTTAAAACCGTTCCAAGGGTGGAGTATTTCTGGGCCGACGGAGTGATCGGTGAGTCTTTCGTATGGGATTGTGGGTGTGTATATAGCCATAGTAGCTTTAGTGTGAATGCCAGAAGCTCCTGTTGTCAGTAAAATTATTACCTTGCAGCCCATGGCGGTGTCAGCTTCAATAAAAGGGGTATTCGTATAGGTGGTGGTATCCTTGGATAATATTGATATAAATCGTGCGACGTCCCTCCTGGTCATGAACGAGGGACGAAGAGATAGAAGAAATAAATATACTCAGCAGGAAATTTTATTTATAGCTCATTCTATGAGATGTTTTTTCTACTTCTATTTCCGCTTCTGGTCGACTATTTAACTTGTTCAGTTCACGCTCCAATGATCGAGCCCACTTATAAACCCCATTTGTTGTTTCAATAGCTTGAGGTTTGAAAAAACTGTCGGAAACTCCATTTTTTTTGAGCTCAGTCCTTAAATGTTGTATTCCAGCCAATAGACAACGTTTGACACTTTTCGCACAGTTATTTTGTATGAAACAATAACTTTCATTACTCTCTTTTTCCATTGCATTTAAAACTGCTAACTCATTAATATGATAGCGTAAACCGCTTTCACTAGTGGGGAGTTGGATTGAATGCTCAGGATGTTTGCCTTCTGTTTTATTTGAATTTAGCAATAAATTTTCTTTTCGGGAAAGAAAATCTGCTCGATTTCGAACGTTTGCTTTTAATAATTCAACAGCAGTTTCATCCATGCCGTTTATTCTTTGATTAAGTTCTTGAATTTGACTCTGAAGCAGTATGATTTCCTTAGCTGTTTGATCTAGTTCTTCTTGATTCGTTTTTAACTGTGCCTGGTAATTAATTTGAGTTTGTTCAATATTTTTTTCAAGAACAACTAAATCTTGATTGAGTGTTTCATTCTCTTTCTGCAAATCGTTTAACTCTAGAGTTAAACGAAATATTTCAGCGATTGTCTTTGCATCAGGTTTAGTAATTTTATTTAAATAATTTAGTAGCCTAGTAGGAAAAATAGTTTTTTTAGTATTTTTTAATACTTGCGCGGCTATCTCATTCTTTGTTTTCTTTAATGCATCCAGTTCAGTCTGAGAGTGTTCGACAAGTTGATTATATGAAAGAATCAAAGTTTGTTGTTTGATTATTAATTGATTGAGTTTTTGTAGGGCAGTTCTTCTATTATCTATATCCCCATCAATATTCCAAACTTTAACGGTTGCATCAAGATTAATTCTCTTGGCATCATCGATCTTTTTTTGTTTCTTTCTATAGGCAGGATGTTCAATAGCAAGAGTACGGCTATTACTTTCTTCTCTTTTCATATCCGAATCATGATCTGATATCTCTGGTTTTGTGCCTTTAGCTTTCGGAGCAAGATGTAAGAGATTGAAAAAATCCCGAAATAACTCTCCTGAAGAGGGTCTTTCTTCTGGCCAGAAACTATGTGTTACTTGAACGCTACGAAGCGCTTTACGTTTATAATACCTACCAGATTGACCGACAATGGCCTCAGGAACATAACATAGACTTTTCTTGGCGCATAAGATAGATGATTTATCCTCTAATTTTGCAAATCCTGGAGAGTGTTCATTAAGTTCCATAACAAAATTAGCATGTCCAATATGCTCCCCTTTATCCTCAGAGGCTAATAAAGGGCCAAAAAAACGATTTTTAATTCGTTTGCCCAAAATCTGTGTTGTAGAGAGCCAAACATTTACTTGAATCATACCTTTTTTATACCTTTTTTATTTACATCCTGTACTCTTAAATAATCAAAAAACTTGATTGAAAATCAAGTAGCTAAAAAAAATGTTATATTGTATCTTATATTAAACTCTTTGTTTTTCAAGCACTCAGTTCCATCTTTATGTAGAAAAATTTAAATGCATTAAAAACTAAGAACTGTTTATCTTCTAATGATAAAACGCTAGTACATTGTTCAATGAGATCAATATAAATAATATAGAGGCTTTGATATTAAGCACATAAGGAAATCACAGCATATTGTTGTAGAGATTCTATATACAAAGATTTTTAAATAAAGATCCCACAACCATTTGAAAATGGGACATCTTAAATTTAAAAAGAGCATCCACTCTTGAATTTAATAATAATAAAATGAGTAGATTGGTAGATTATTCTGTGCATTGACTTATTATTGCTCTGTAGCAAAAGCTATTTCAACAACGTTGTCAGGATTAAACATCTCTTTAAAATGTTTAAAACTTTCAAGTCTACACGGATCGCTTCGATTCCGTGAAAGCAAGTCTAGTCCATACACTGCTATATCTTCGACAATGCGTTCATGTCTGTAATAAGATAAAATTGTTTTATCAACGGTAGTTCGACCATATCCTTCATAAAAATATGAAATTTCCTGAGATGCATTCCATACATTACCCACGCCACCACCAATAAACATTAAATCACGTTCCTTAGGAGCTAGAATAGGTTCATCCCAATCAATAATATAAATTGCCTCCTCATTAACCACCAATACATTACCCGCATGGATATCAGAATGGCACAATACGTATTCATCTATATCGCGTTGAATTTTTTTAGAAAGTGCTTCTGAGGAATCCACTAATTGATTAATTGCGTCAATATATAGATTAAAAAAAGATTTGAAGTCAGCAGTAATCGTATCATCTGAACTATCCAAGCTCATTTTAGTATAAAAGGATTTGACGATATCGCGCCATTGGGATGAATACATTTCTTTTCTTAAATGTTGTTTAATAGATGGGGGCAAAGGGGTTTCATGGATTTGTTTTAAAACTTTCCCCAGCTGATACCACTGTTTTTTGGTTAACTTTTGATCAAATCCATTCGGTGCTTGTATAAATGGATACACAATTATTTTAACATGCTCTATTTGTTGAAATAGTTTTGCTTCGAGTGTTGGCAGAGGCCCTATAATTTCTTGTATTCCTGAATCCTGCAAGAGACGGATGATCGACAGATTAATTTCATCGTAATGCCCGTATTTCAGCTTCACAAAATAAGAATTGGTTTCTGAATCCGCTTTATATCCAAAGGAATTCATATCCGCCCCACCCTGGATAAGTTGTGCCGAATGAATGAAAATTCCAAAATGAACATTTAAAAGCTCAATGATTTGTTGCTCTTGAAATTGTTGCTTGAACATAGTCTATTTATTCATAGGGTTATTCAAGGTACTGTCTCTATAAATCAAGAATAACTCGAGTATCTACAAAGTCTTGCGGTTCTTTTATGTTATTCCAATAAAGGGTAATTTTTCAATTATCTTTCAATAATTGTTTTTTTAAAGTTATCCAATCTATATCCTCTGTTAATTTGATATCAATTGATCAATCTGTTTAATAATTGTGCTATAATTTCATTCAAGTTGAAGAGAAGCAGTTTCATGCAGGCTGGTTATAATGAAAATTTTAGAAATTTATCGCACTAATGAATGGTTAACTGATAATACCAGACGGCAAAAATTCAGAGAAATGACAAAGAACGATTTTATTGACAGCACAAAAAAAGTGCTGAAAGCAGTTCCTATACTTACTATAGCAGGGGCGGGATTTAGTAAAGGTTTACAGGAACATTCTATTGGCTTAACGCACCTTAGCTTGCATATTTTAAAAGAGGTTCATAACGGAATAGGTTATAGTGGCAAATATAATGAATGCGAATTTTATGAACCAATTGACCTAACTACACAAAGGTTTCAGAGAGATGCCGCTTCTGATTTAGCATCACCTTTTGTTAAATTATGGCTGGTAACAGACGACGAGGAAGTTAAAGGGCCAGAAATAACCCGGGGTGTTTTGTTCCATAGCCATACCGAAGCAATAAAATTTCAAGAAATGTATCCGAGTTTAGAAGCGTATACTCAATCCTCTTTTTATAAGGCACCCAATCAAATAGTTTGCCTAATTACTGAAAACACACTACCAGTTTTTGATGAGGAGCTAGACAATTTTCTTGCGAATCAAGGAAAATCTTACGGTATTTTAGCAGGCAGACCTGAAGTTACTGCAAGGAATTTTAGATTTATACGTTTATATGAAGGACAGCCTGAAAATTTAGTGATAGGTTCTGATGGAAGTAATTTAATAGAAATTGATTTTCCAGAAGCTGTAAGTAAAAAAGACTATAATAAATTCTTTCCAAGAACTGCTGAGCAAAGCCGGGTAGAAGACGTTACGCAACTGGTTAATTCTAATTTAAAAATGATTGAAGAAGAGGTCGCTGAGCTTGAGCTGTCTAATGACGAAGAGGAATCTCATCAAAGAAGGGATGAACGGGAAAAAGTAGATGAGCTTAAAAGTACAGAATATTATGAATTTTTAGCTGAAGAATCTGAGGGCACTGATTTAACTCAAAATGAAGAATCAGAGCATAAATCAGAGAAAAAACCCCAAAAAAGGAATGACTCTGATGCTGAAAAAGAAGATATTTCCGACGAAATGAATAGGGAACCTACTGCATCAAAAACTTCCAGTGATCTACCCGAGGAGGAAAAAGTTCCACTAACAAAAAGCTCGAGTCCCTTAGCACGCTCCATGAAAAAAGGGGTCTTTAAGACTTTAGAAAAAGAGGCGGTGGATTCTGATCAGAGGGCTGAATCAGTAGTACAACCTAAGGATACTCCGTAAAATAAAAATAGTGCGAATTGAGTGAAATTCGATCTTTGACCATAATTTATGGTAGAATTGCGGCCTCATTTTGGAGGTTATGCATGCAAGAAAGTTACCTAAAAACTATTGAGCTACCTCGCATTATCCAACTTGCACTACGCGGTAATGCTGAAGCCATTCGAAAGCATCTAGGAGAGCATCCTGAAGACTTATATAGCACCGAACCTAACAATCAAGCAACACCTTTTCATTTAGCAGCTTATTGCGGACACATAGAAGCTTTAAAATGTTTGCTGCAATTTGGGAACTCAAATGATTTATTGAAAGAGGACAAAGAGAAGAATTCTGTCTTAGATGTAGCCCTTGATAGCCGAAGACCGTCTGCCGCTGTTTTCCAATACCTTTTATTTGAAGCTAAAGTTCCTTTTGGTAACAAGACTCTTTTGTTACTAAAGAAGAAATATGATCTTTTTGTTATCAAAATAAAAGAAGCTAACTCAATTGATGAAGCCAATGAACGTATTAAACAATTGGATTCTTTATTAGAACATGCAGGTCATCCTGAATGGGAATTAAGACGTCGAACAGATTTTGCCAAACCACGATTATCAAGTTTAGCGGAACTAACTGCCACACTCGTTAAATCAATGCACTTAGACGAAGCTGCCATCAGCAAACTTCCTAATAAAATCAAGCAACAAATTACTTATACACCCCAAAGTTTGAAATATTTAACTGCATTTGCAGTAAAAAACAAAGTTCCTGGCGGTAGTGAGTTACCAACTGACCAAGTGAATGAAGAATGCTTGGATGCAATAAAAGCAGCCATCAAACTTTAAATCAATTTTGCCTGAATCATAGACTTCATCTGTGCTTGAACCCTCATGCTGGCAGACCTCAAATCCTTATTTCATTGGGCTGGGCTGGGGTAAAAATATACAGCATGTCTATAATTTTATATATTAGATATAACAATTTTGAAACTATGAACGAACTGCCTGTGGGACAAGAGTGGTTTATCGAAAGAGCGCAAAGTTTAGGGTACAAAGGAAATCCCAACGGCATGTGCTTTGGACTTTGCCAAATGGCAACTCAAGCAGTTCTATTAGGTGAGTACAATCTATTTAAAGAACGACTTAAACAAATGGCTGCGATTCTCACAGAAAACTTTCCACAAGAAATGGAAAAAGTAAAAGAGGAGAGAAGGGCTCTATTTCAAAATGCAAAAAATCAAGTTAAAGATGAACTTGAGGAGAGAAATACAGGTAGTGATTTCAATCCCATAGATGAACATGCAATTAATAATCTAGCTAATGAAAAATTCACGAAATTAATGCATGCATTACCTCTGGAAGATCGAGCTCGATTAACTATTGATATGTTTTTAGATGGGGTTGAATTATATATGCAACCCCACGCTCACTCCATATTGTTTCAAGGTCAAATGAAACACCAAATTTCTGATGCTGCGGCTTCTTTGTTACTTCCTCCTGAAATAGAGGAGGGGGTGCCTTCTGTTCCTGTTTTTAGTGGGTCTTATGATACCTGGGATCTATATACTTATCTGGGGCTACTGCAACAAAAATTGAAAGATTGCAAAAATCCTGTTTCTTTACGCTTAGTATCAGAAAATCATGCCATTTGTTTAATATATGACCCTGAAAAGGATGAAGAATATTGTTGGCTCCTATTTAATCCAAATAAGATGAATAATATGGACCAGCCAGGTGGAGAAGAAACTGGGGATGACATTGAGCGTGGATTTTGTGGCGAGCTTGAGATTAAATCAACTATTGAATTTGCTACTTGGATTAGCTTTGCTTCATATGAAGATAAAGAGAAGTTTCATGCCAAGACACTTTCACGAGAGGATAGTGAAAATTGGATGAGGATGCATAACCCTAAGGATCTCAATAGCAATTGGCTTAAGATTGCTCTATATAACGGAGATGTTGATGCAGTAAAGAAGTTTTTAGATATTGGCTTTGACATTGCTGAAATTCATAACTATGGTCTGGATTATTTAGAAACAGCCATAGCTTATGGTCATTCTGATATTGTGAAATTATTTCTAGAAAAAATGGCAAAGACTGACTTGAATCCTGGATCTCTTACTAAGGCGATAGGATGCGGAAATCTGGAGATTGTAAAAATATTATTAGAAGCAGGTGTGGATCCTGAGCAGACTGATAAAAGTATCGGTAAATCTCCTTTGGAATTTGCAAAAGAAATTAATTCAGCGCAAAGTCAAAACGCAGTTTTTCAAGATATTTATGAAACACTACAAACAAAAGCTGGATATGTTTTGCAAAAAAGTGATACTTTCAAAAAGCAGTTAGTATCCATAAAAGAGGCAGAGGTAATGAAGGAATCTCCGAGTATGGGGGGCAAACAAAATTAATGTGTATTCCTAGATACTTCCCTAAAGAAACACCTTAGTTTGTAGTCAATTCGTTAATCTCAATTTTTGGATACAAATCATTCATTTAGTTTAACTCAAGGGATTACATCACTAAAAAAGCCGTTGTGGTGATCAATAAAATGATAGGAAAACACTATGCTGCTAGAAATCGAAACTGAACGCACCAAATTACGCCTTATAGATGAAAAAGATTTACATCTAGTGGCTGAATTAAATTTAGACCCAGAAGTTAGAAAGTATTTTCCTGAGGGAGTGCAATCGAAGGAGCAAACCAAGCTAAGAATTCAACAGTTTATAGGCTTTCATAAAGAATATGGGCTTCCTTGTTTTGTTATATTTAATAAAGAATCTAATGAATTTATCGGACGCTGTGGTTTTGGTCCCATAGAGACTGGAGAAATTGAGGTTGGATATTTAATAGCAAAAAAATTTTGGGGCATGAATTATGCCACAGAGGTTTTAAAAGGCCTTCTTAATTGGAGTAAAAAAAATATCAAAACCGATTTTATTATTGCTTTTGCTCCCATAGATCACAAAGCCTCTCATCGTGTAATGGAAAAATGTGGAATGCATTACTATAAAGATGGAATTGGGCATGGTATAGAATGTAAATTTTATCGCATTAAAAACAGTAAATAATACCGTTGTGGGCGAATTGAATTAAGCCCTTATTGCCATTAGGTCTGATTAATAGATTAAAGGGACTATTGGATTAAAGAGATTATTTTAAAAATAGGCGAGGAAGAGAGTAAATTAGAGAAATTTATAAATGGGTATTTCATGTGCTAATTTTATCCAAATTAACAAATAATTTGTGATTTATTACAGAAATTAATATAATTTCATTGTTCCTGCTCTGCTTTAGCATCAGGCATTCGAGGCTACACAAAGGTCCGCCCATTGTAGCTGGCACAACAAAAATGGAGATGATAATCCTTGATGATGCCACGTTCAAGGCTTCTTCGGAAGCCTTTTGTCATTTATGATATACAAAAATATACTGAAATAAATCAAAGAGTTTAGATGACACCGACAAACCTTATTAATTTAATTCATTTTGAAAAAGTTAATTATTCACATCAAGAGATAATATTTCAATGGCTTGCGGAGCCGCATATGCAAGAATTTTGGGATAATAGCCAAGAACATAAGGATGATATTATCAACTTTATGGATGGGCGTGTTAACCCATCCAACTATTTCAATGGAATTTTTACCTATTGGATTGGCCTGGTCGACAATAATCCTTTTTGCTTTATCCTAACTGCCATCGTTAATAACGACGATGGTCTTCCACCAATATGGCAAGATAATATTTCAATATCAGGGGCAACATACAGTATTGATTTTGGGATTGGTAACCCAACTTATTTGGGTAAAAAATTAGCAGCGCCAACATTAAAATTGTTTACAGAATTTTTTCAAAAAGAAATAGATCCTTCTGCAGATACATTTTTCATTGACCCAGCTGAACATAATCCACGAGCAAAGCATGTTTATGAAAAAGCTGGCTTTAAAATGGTTGGTGATTTCGAAATGGATATTGGTGTTTTTAAAGGAGAGCAAACGCATTTAATGGTAATGAAATTACCAGAGAGATCTAAATAATGCCTTACTTTATATCATGAATTTAAGGCTTTTTTATAACAAGGGAAAATAAATTCTATGGCATCTCATATTATTGGTATTAGTGGAAACATGGGTTCTGGAAAATCCACACTTACCATGGAGCTTGCGAAAGAGTTACATAGTACTTTTATTAATTGGGATGATTTTGATGAGATTTCCACAGGACCGGAGGATTATGTTGACTGGTATAAACGTGGAGAAAACTATGTCGAGTGGAATTATCAGAAATTGGCAGAAATTCTTGAATCTCTTAAAGTTAAACAATCCATAGCTCATCCAACATTACAAGTCACTCTTAATCCTACAAAATATATTATTTTTGATGCTCCTTTAGGACGATTTCATACGCAGACTGGAGTGTATATTGATACATGGGTTCACCTTGACGTTCCACTCGATGTTTCATTATGTAGATGGTTACTTAGAAATTACAAAGAAACGAATAGAACAAAAACTGAGCTTGTTTCTGAAATAGATTTTTATTTAAATCACTCAAGACCTCTATTTGATGATACGAAATTTAAAGCTGAAGCGGATATACTCGTAGATGGAATGCTTTCAACTAAACTACAGGTTAAGATCATTGAAAAATATTTAATGAATGAAAGCCTCTAACAACTGTTAAAAAATTGGAGTCATTTTTAAATCGCGCCATAGGCAGACTCAATTAAACGAGTATTCTCAGAATATTAATAATCATAGGGTGCATAGTATTTAATTGTGTCTTCAATTTCTTCTACATTTATGTTGTTCCAGGTGTTTCATTGAGGTTCCGAAATGTGTGCATGTTAAACATGCATTAGCATGAGGACATTGCTCCAGAGTTAGAGGTAAGCACAATCGATTAGGGAAGGCTTGAGTCAGGATGTTTTGCTTTAACCAACGTGCGCTTAGATGATCGTTAATACAGCTCCCGTTAGATGCGCGATATTAAAGCAGTTATCTAACGTTGACTACATTAACTCTTGAATTCAACTGACTAGTGCAACTTTTGTATATAAAAGAGGCAGAAAGAAGTGAGTAAACTTTCTGCTGATTTACCACAGGAGTTGTAAAATGGGTTACAAGCATTTGGACTATCTTAAGCGCTGTAAAATTCAAGCTTTTGTGCATGCAGGCTATACACAGCAACAAATAGCAGATGAAATAGGCGTGCATAAATCGACGATTAGTGGAGAGCTTAATCGCAATCTAACGTTTGTCCGAACGCGTTTAGGTTATTGGACCTATAAAGCAAACTATGCTCAAAAGTATGCTGATGACCGACAGCGCGATAAACCAAAGTATGTTAAGCCAATGATTAGGTTAAGGCATTTATTATCGAGAAGCTAAAACAGGAGTGGAGTCCTGAACAAATCAGCGGCTATGCTAAGCGAAAGGGATATTTCCTTTAAGTGGTGAATGGATTTATCAGTTTACTTTAGCAAACAAGAAACACGGCAGAAACCTGTTTAACCACCTAAGACACCAACAAAAGAAGTATCGTAAGCGCTATGGTAGCCCTAAACGTCAAGGGCCGATTAGAAACAGGCGCTTCATTGACGAAAGGCCAAAAATTGTGGATGAAAAGGCTCGAATTGGTGATTGGGAGATCGATACCATTATTTGCAAGAATCGTAAGCATGCCGTGGTTTCAATCGTTGAACGAAAGACTAAGTTTACTATCCTTAAAAAGGTTAACCAAAAGACTGCTGATAATGTGAGTAAAGCCACCATAGAGGCACTAAAATCATATTGTAATTTAGTGTTATCAATCACAGCCGATAACGGCTCCGAATTTGCTTATCATGAGAAAATAGCTGAGCAATTAAACTCAAATTTTTTCTTCGCTCATCCTTATTCATCTTGGGAACGTGGACTAAATGAAAATACCAATGGACTGGTGCGCCAATATTTAAAAAAAGGTGCAAGCTTTGAATCAATAACTGACGAATACTTAAAAATTATTATGAATAAACTTAATCACAGAACAAGACAAACATCAGGCTTTAAAACACCAACTATGTTATTTTTACCGCAAACAGATGACGAAGAAAGTATGGTTGCATTAGTGGGTTGAATCCTCCTAAGTCTTTAAAACCTTTAACAAATAATGGAATCTGACTTAAAACCCTTCCACTAAACCTTATTTTTCTGTATTTAAGAGAAGTGAGTAAAAGTGGAAATTGCTCTATTTAGAAAAATAGGGAAGAGTCATAGTCGGCCAAAAAACCTTAAAAACAGAAGAAACAAGTTAAAGAATTATTTAAATCAGAGTAGCAAATTCTAGCTATAAAGGATTGCTATTCTATTTGCAGTATTGTATATCATCCATTCATTTTTCATTCTGCTCAGTTTTTATTTAAATCAATTGAAGGGTTTTATTCATGCTCCCCCGTTACAAAAGAAAATATTTCTTATTTATATCGAAGAATTTATCAATGTGCTGTAGAAAACAATCAGGAAGAGCTACATAAATTATTATCACCACACTTGAAAGAGTCACTAACACCGAATGTTATTGCTGCGAAGAAGGCAATAAAATTGCTTGCTGAAGAGGGCAATGTTGTTGCTGTTAATTCGTTATTAGATCATATTGGAAATTTAGATTTTATGTCCTTTTCGATTGGTTTCGTTGACGCTGTTGAAGGGTATACCTATGGTAATCATGCCATTCATCTTGATACTCTTTTAGCTACTATTTTTGCAGAGAAAAAACTATCTGAACTTCAATTAATGAGAACCCTTTATTCACTAACTGTAGGGTTTTCACGACAAGGATATACCTATGAAGAATGTATTAGAAAATCTAAGACATTGTTGGAAAAAAATCAAACTATATTTTCAGAAGAATATATAAAGTTATCTTTTGGTAATCCTTTATTAAAATATAACGCTATAAAAGGTTTTATTCAAGGAGGGCATTTCCAAGATAAGGTAGATGAATTTACCACTGTAAATAATGATAATGTGTTGGCATTATTTACCATTGTAAGTGGTTATATTGAAATAGGTTGTTTATCTGAAGCCGACAATATCTTACAAAAGATGACTTCAATTGAGGCTTCGGGTATAGTTTTTAATCCTTTTCCTACAACAATGAAAGTCTATACAGGATTAGAATTCTATTACGCTCTTGCTGGTTACTTAGATGGCCCAAACCTTACCCGAACTCTCTGCTTAACCTCTAACAAAGAATTTCGCAAAAAACTTGCAGAATATGCTGCCACGTTTAATGAAGACTTGGATGTAACTCTATTGCTTGAAAAAGTGGAGAAAATAGTAGAAAAAATTAGTCAATTAATGCAAAAATATGATTTAAACTTTAACCAGGCTGAAACTTATTATTCAGTTATGTCTAAGATAAATTCTAATGATATTATCAAAGCTTTTGCGTGGGAACAGGCGGGTGATCAGTTAGTAGAACAAGGAATTCCAGCAGAAATACTTGAGCGTATTTTATCCTTTATCACTGGTTTTTCAGAGCTAGAAAACCGTAAGTTTTTTTTAATAGCAAAAGAAAAAATTGGTTTTTTTACAAAGAAACCTTTTGTACGAGAAACTGAAGATCAAGTGCAAATAAATTCGGCAGCCCCCTAATTTTAATTTATATTTCCATATAAGTAGTAGGTTTAATGAGACGCAAGTTCATATTCCTGGGTTTATTACTTATATGGATTGGGTTAAAAATTATTGTTCTTGTAAGAGCAATTTAGAAGGTTAAAATTTGGGAAAGGTCATAACGACCTCTCCTTGAATTCAACTGACTAGTGCAACTTTTGTATATAAAAGAGGCAGAAAGAAGTGAGTAAACTTTCTGCTGATTTACCACAGGAGTTGTAAAATGGGTTACAAGCATTTGGACTATCTTAAGCGCTGTAAAATTCAAGCTTTTGTGCATGCAGGCTATACACAGCAACAAATAGCAGATGAAATAGGCGTGCATAAATCGACGATTAGTGGAGAGCTTAATCGCAATCTAACGTTTGTCCGAACGCGTTTAGGTTATTGGACCTATAAAGCAAACTATGCTCAAAAGTATGCTGATGACCGACAGCGCGATAAACCAAAGTATGTTAAGCCAATGATTAGGTTAAGGCATTTATTATCGAGAAGCTAAAACAGGAGTGGAGTCCTGAACAAATCAGCGGCTATGCTAAGCGAAAGGGATTATTTCCTTTAAGTGGTGAATGGATTTATCAGTTTACTTTAGCAAACAAGAAACACGGCGGAAACCTGTTTAACCACCTAAGACACCAACAAAAGAAGTATCGTAAGCGCTATGGTAGCCCTAAACGTCAATTGAATCCGCCACTACGCTTACCATGTTAGGTCTGATTATTTTGATAATCAGACCTAATGGAGCGATATTGCTTTTAATTACCCTAACCCTTTCCTAAACCGTTTAAGGTTTAATAGTTGATTCTTCGTCTAGCTCTTGTTCGTGTTCTTCATCTCGTTCTTTTTTTAGTGTTTTATTGGTAACAGGATTTTGATAAATATTAAATTTTACCAAGGTTTCTGTGACGGAATTTTCCGAAGGGATAGACAAAACAGTACAAATGAATTCGGTAAGTGTTCTAATAAATCCAGCTACTGCGTTTCTCATTTCTTGAATATTATGAAACCGGTGATGATCTTCATTACGAATGTATGAAACATCTATGTTTTTAATTGTTTCAAACAAATGCTGTGGGTCTTTATGATGTTTTAATGCATCTTTCATTAAACTTGAAATCTCAAGACACGTATAACCACCATTTTCTATAAGTTTTTCTATAAAACAAGCAACTTCATGTTCATAGGAATCTTGATTAAGGGTTTTTTTCAACTCTTCAAGGCGTAGAATTTTGTCCAGAAGTTTTGCATCAGTACTGGTGTTAGTTGGATCCACCCACATTCCAGTGGTCTTGTTTGTAGCTAAGCATTTAACTGTGAGTAAATGCGTGGGTCCAGAACTATTGTTTTGGTTTTCATAGTACATAACATAATGATTGTTTTTATATAGTTCAAACATAGAATTCTATCCAAAATAAAGGGATGCGAAGTTTATCATGAATTTATAAAAATGTTTCTTTTGTGGACAAGATATGTGTATTGACTAGTTTTTTTACCTAAACGGATAGAAGTTAATGAAAATTGGCTAAAAGAGCTTGTACTGCTGCTTCACCCATTTTTTCTTGGGGACAAAAATCCATCGCAACTGCAAAACCTATCTCGTTCAATGGCTCGCTCCACAACTCCTCTTTATTCAATAAAGGTTTAATTTTTTTCATCAAAGAGTTTATAAATACATCATCCATAGAAAGAAATTGGTGTTTTTGAGGATTCGTGATTAACATCTTTTTTATAGTGACGTGAAGTGCATATTTTAATATGTATACAGCGTATTCCAGAGACTCATTTGTTTCATTCAAATAGATGACCTGTTCTTGATTGTAAAAATGGGTGAATTGGTAATTTTCAGGATAAAATTCATCTTCAATATGTGCTGTTTGTGGATTATTTTTAATTTCACATCGAAAAAGAAAATACTGTTCACGCTGAGCACGAAGCGTAGAAACTTTAAAACATCCCTGAACAATACTTGGATCCTGTCCCCATATCGCTACCAGAATTAATGTTTCAACATTTATATCGAAATGACTCATTTTAGCGTTCATTGATAGGTACAACCTGTTGTATTTTTCCACTAAATCTTGCCCCCATGGTTAAAACCCCAGGGAATTGTTTGATTATGGGTCGCAATAACGATCTTGCCCAAGGCTTCATCATCGCTAATTGTGCAAAAAACGAAGCTGCATGGATGCGATTACTAAAGTATTTATACCATTGCTTCGTATAAAATGTACCCGCATCATCCAAATGCTGCCCTCTTCGTATGTTGAGTTTAAATTGCATCAAACAATGCGCAAGCAACCACCCCGACTGCATGGCCATACTAATTCCCTCGGCCACAATAGGATGAGCTTCCCCTGCAATATTACCAACAAAAAAGAAACCATTCTGATAGCACTTACGAATACCAGGTTTAATTGGCCCTGCTGATAGCCAGTTTCCTTCTCGCTCTGCATAACTAAGCACTTCCCTAGCCCCTCGACATTGGTTCAATATATATTGATACACCGTTTCACCTGCTTGTACACCTGGATTTTTTAAACGCAAGTCATGCAAAACATTTCGCCGAATGCAACAAGAAAGTGTGACTCTTTGCATGCTACTATGAACCATGCCGCCGTAGCCACCAGGAAAAGCGAGAAGTGGCATTAAATTTACAGGTAAGCTGGAGTTTCTAAAATGTGCTTTAAATGCAAGGAGATCAGAGGCTTTGTGTATTTTATTCTCTTGTGCATCGATTCTTTTTTCCCATGAACCATTTGCAATAACAACTAAAGAAGCCTTTATCTCGATTGTTTTATCATTTTCTTTTAGGGAGCATAGAAACAATCCATCTTTAGAACGTTGTACAGAGAGAGCTTCACATGGTTGCCAAACACAAACCCCTTCTAATTTAGCTCTATTTAGGAGTTCTGTATCAAGATACTCTCGGCCTAGCGCCCGTCCCCATAGATTTTTTGATGCTCCAATGGAAGGCATATTTGCGGTCAAAATAAGATCATCCGCATATAAACCGACTTTTTGTATTTCCGGTCCACAATTTGTTAGATAGAACTCTTCCAAACCAAGTTTTTGTATTAGAGGTAAGCTTGTAACCGATATGAACTCACCACAGACCTTTCTTCGAGGAAATTTTTTCTTTTCAACTAGCCCTACAGACCATCCTGCTTGGGCAAGTAATAATGCAGTAGTTGCACCAGAAGGCCCTCCTCCAATGATAAGCACATCCAGAGTCATAAATTTTAATCCATAATTATTTCAGAATAAGAATACTCCACCAAAATGGGAAGTGCCATTTGATTTGATAATTTTTAATACCTGCTTGTTGTAGGAAAAAATTCAATTCCGTTCTGGTAAAACTTTTTTTAATCGATAATAGACCATCATGGGTGATAAGTCGGTTACGAAATAATACTGGGCTGATTATTTTATAAAGGCAATAAGCAAAAAAATTACGATGGAGATCATTAATTACCACAGCTTTATGCGCTGTATCATTTGCTTTTATTAAGAGCGAGACTAATTCTTCATCATTCAGATGGTGGCATACCAAATTAAGTAAAATGATATCTACGCGAGTATTGATTTCGAGCTCAGGTTTTAATTGGATTTGAAACTTAACTTGCGCATCTCCATTTTTTTGTTCCCATTTAATTAATTCTTCTTTTGCAAGTTTAATCGCATCATGTGAGATATCTAATCCTATTAGACGCATTTTAGGAAAGTATTTAGCAAGATTAATTAAAAATAATCCGCCTCCACATCCCACATCAGTCAATATAGAACTAGAAGGAAATTGATGCAATAAATTGACTGTATTTTTAAACATTCCCATTAATTTATTGATTTTAAATAATTTTTTTAAGGATTGTTCGTATTCTTGAGGCGTATAAAAATCCTGTCCAAGATCGATGAGTTCCTTTTCATGTGATCGTACTTTCAATCGGGCCATTTCATTTTAAAGAGGGAAATTTAATTCTGCATCGTATATTTGAATATTGCAATAATGATTTGTGCTATAAACTTATAAGCTATAACATACTGGCTTTCGAGGATGTCTGCAAAAAAAGGGAAAAAATGCCATCAAAAATTACCGCAATTGGAATAGCAACCCCGCCTTTTAAACGAACACAAGATGAGATTGCTAATCTTATTTCCGTGGGTTTTCATCTCAATGAAGCACAAAAAAAGGTGCTCAAAAAAATTTATAAATCATCAGGAATTGAGACTAGATATAGTGTATTAACCGATTATTGCAAACAGCCAGGGGAATTTGAATTTTTTCCTAATACACCCAAAGAAAATTTTCCATCAACCTTACAGCGAATGAATTTGTATAAGGATAATGCACTAAATTTAGCTATAGTTTCCATTGAGAATTGCTTAAATAGCATTGAGTTTGATAGAAAAAAGATTACACATTTAATTACAGTTAGCTGTACGGGTATGTATGCTCCTGGAATTGACATTGAAATTATACAAAAACTTGAGTTAACTTCATCGGTAAAACGTACTGCGATCAATTTTATGGGGTGTTATGGAGCGTTTAATGGTTTAAAAGTAGCAAATGCATTTTGTCAAACTGAGCCTAATGCCAATGTACTTTTAGTTTGTGTTGAACTTTGTACAATACACTTTCAAAATACCTTTAAAATAGAGAATATCGTTTCAAATGCAATTTTTGCTGATGGAGCTGCAGCCGCTTTGATTCAGGGAGAAGCTCATTCAAACAAATGTTTGAGTATAGAGTCCTTTTATTGTGATTTAGTTCCTCAAACAAGCCAGGACATGGCATGGACAATCACAGATTATGGATTTGATATTATACTGAGTTCTTATGTGCCCGAAGCAATTGAGTCAGGAATTTTTCTGTTTGTTGAAAAATTATTAACACAGTCTAATTATTCGTTTGCGGACATCAATTATTATGCCATCCACCCAGGCGGTATTAAAATTCTTCAGGCATGTGAAAAAGCATTAAAAATTTCCCCTCAAGACAACCAACATTCCTACGATATATTAAGAAATTATGGGAATATGTCCTCAGCAACCATATTATTCGTTTTAAAAAATATTTGGGATAAATTGAATAGCAAAGATATGGAAAAGCATATTTTTAGTTGTGCTTTTGGGCCTGGTTTAACCTTAGAATCCATGATCCTCAAAATACAGCATAATTAGATTTAACTTCTTAATTGACAAAGTTTTATTGATTAATCCTATTTATTATGAGGAGCTTAGGATCCCATCCTACTAATCGATTCATCATCCAATGAAAAACGATAAGGGGCTTTTCCAATGTCAGAGAAAAAATTATTTAATCTTTTTATTATATTCTATTTTTTAACCTATCATCTTATAGGTTTTACCGCCTCAAATAGCATTCAATTGTTTTACTCAAATAATAATCAAATCCTTGATCTTGAAAAAGCGTACCAACGTTTAGTCGGCAAAGAGCAGCATCAGCTTAACCAAAGTGCTATTCGTGTATTACAAAAAAAGCATATGGAAGTAGGCGAATTTAAAAACGCTCTGGGTGCTTATACAATGCAAGAATCGCAACGGTTCACAGCGGAGAACTCAGAGATTTTTTATGTTTCGCCCTTACAGAAATTATCTCGAAAAGAAACGTTCTTTATCGCGTCTCTCTTGGCAAAACAACTGAATCAAGAGAGTGTTGCGATTTTTATTCCGACTCCGACAAATTCAATTGCTCATATTAAATTAGTTTTTAAATACAATAAATTTATTCTTACAGACCTAATATCATTAATGCATAAACTCCCTACTCCATTTACACAAGCGTTTACACTTAATTTAAAAAATAGATACTCTGGGTTTAACTCAGTAGAAGTGGCCTCAATAGAATGGCTTGGAAGTGATCTCAATTGTTCAGAGCTTAAAGCGCTCTTTCCTTTTGATGAAGTTATCTCTTATCGTGGCGAAGCCTATCTAGTTTTTAATAATGGAACGTATCGGAAATTGTAATTATACAATGGAGCTAGAGTATTTAACGAGCGTCAGTTTCTAGCCCTTATAGTAGTGTCTAGGACAATTTTATCTATCGTTTTAGAGACTTACCGTTACCTTCATGCAACTCTAAATCGCAATCTGGACGAATATATGTTTTATACTTTTGATATTCGGCAGAAAAATCTTCTCTTTGCAGGTTATTCTTAAAATATTTAATGGCATCAGGATCACCAAAATGTACCGAAAGATCCAGCCAGTCAAAGCCAGCAAGCCAGTCACATTCCAATTCGGGAAATTCTACCTCAATATCATCATCCATTTCTTGTTTTAATGTTAGAAGATCTGCAAAAGAGACAAGAGCTAATTCTAATTGGGCACTACTATAACGTTGTTGGCCACAATCCGAAACAATTCGCTTTGCTAGAAGTAAAGTATCTTGCATGTATTCTTGAAAGGAAATTTTTCTTTTAGAGGGCTTAAAAAATCGTTTCATATTTTAATTGAAAAAAAAAGAAGCAATTATGTTCAATATCATTTCACATGTAAATGTTTTTCAAAAATTAGCACGCTTCATTCCAACTTCCTAGTTATGCTAGTAAGCATTGTTTGGATGCTATCGGTACCTGAGTGAGATAATACTTATTTGATTGATCAAACAAATTGGAACAGAATGGATAACTTATTGTTATGGGAAGATATATATGGAAAAAAAAGTATGCGTTATTGTTGGGGTTGGGCCTGGGAACGGTGCTGCCTTTGCTTCGCGTTTTGCTAAAGAAGGATACCATTTGGCTTTACTCGCTCGCTCAAAAAAATTCGCTTATGAGCTTGCAAATGAACTAGGTAATGCACATGCCTATGAATGTGATGTCAGTCAGAATGATTCGATACAAAAAACTTTTAATCAAATTCATCAGGATTTGGGTACAATCGATGTGGTCGTCTACAATGCTGGCTCTGGGGTATGGGGTAATATAGAAGAAATTAAACCCAAAGATTTTGAAGCAAGTTGGCGCGTTAATGCATTAGGGTTAATGCTTGTAAGCCAGTGCGTAATCCCTGAAATGAAACAAAATGGTCAGGGAAAACTTATCATAATAGGTGCGACAGCCTCCAAACGAGGAGGTATTAATACTGCAGTATTTGCCCCAGCAAAAGCAGCCCAACGAAGTCTTGCTGAATCAATGGCTAAATACTTAGGTCCTATGGGTATTCACGTCGGCTTGGTTCTTATTGATGGAATTGTGGATTTACCAAAAACCAGGGAATTTATGCCTGATAAACCGGATAGTTTCTTCGTAAAACCAGATGATGTTGCCGATACGGTATTTTGGTTAACGCAACAAGCACCATCTACATGGTCATTTGAGGTGGAAGTTCGCCCTTTTGGGGAAGCTTGGTAATCTATTAAAAGGTTAGTTGCAAAGCACTCTAACCTTTTATCAATTTTTTTTCATTTTGCTTGTTGTTGGTTATAAAATTGAATCAGACGAATTAGAGCAGTTAAAGTTACAAGAACGGTGAATAAAGAAGCAAGAGAGATAAACGCGCGCGGCCATATCATCATCGCAATAAAAAAGGCAAATGCTTCAGCACGCTCCATAAGTCCAGGACTATAATGAAAGCTTTTTTGAGATTGGTTTTCTGAAAAAATACCTACAACAAGAAAACTGGTTATGCACAAAAGCATGCTTCCCAACATCAACAAGCACCAGAGACCACGATCTACAGGTGAGACATGCCATAAAGCTAAAACAACGATGAATTCCACTAAACGATCGATCATAATATCTAATACAGATCCCCAGTTGGATGTATGATGATTAAAACGTGCTAAGGTCCCATCTAATGTATCGCAATAGCCCGATAAAAGCAGCAAAGCAATTGCTAGAATTTCTTGATGAATGATTAGGGCTGGAAGAATAAGAATACCTAATATTCCAGATAATAAAGTAATTTGATTAGGCGTTATGAAACGATGCAAATGAGTGACTACTGGATTAACCAATACTTGTTGATAATATTCTCTTAAATGTTGTTCTATCATAGAGCTATCCTAATTTTTGCAACCATCGAACCAGGGTTCGGGTCATTTTAGAAAACAGTTTGGGTGTATAATACGCACTGGCAACTCGTTTACTGATTTCGCTTAAAGTAGGATAAGGCACGATTGTATCGGTAAACGTACGTAATTTCTTTTGTTCCCGTATTGCTATAACCCAAGGTAAGATAAGCTCGCCGGCATGTGGTCCTACAATTGTCACACCCAAGATTTTTGCCTTTGCATCTGTGATAATTTTAATTTTGCCCTGTACAGTTCGTTCTGTTTGTGCACGATCATTATCCATAAAAGGCCATTCAAAAACTTTAATGTTCGAGTTTTTTTTAGCATCAGCCAAGAGCATACCTACATGAGCTAATTCCGGTTCCGTATAGGTAACCCATGGAACTGCGCGATAATCTACTTTGAAGGGGAATTTAAACACTATATTGCGTAAGACAATCCCTGCTTGATACTCTGCCATATGCGTAAATTGAAATCCTCCGATTACATCCCCAATCGCATAAATTTTATTATTGCTGGTTTGTAATCGTTTATTCACCTTGATACCTTTAGATGTGTATTTAACCTCTGCTTTATGTAAATCAAGGCCATCAACATTCGCTTTACGGCCTGTTGCGATAAGCAAATGACTTCCAGTAATGGTTACATGATCATTAGGATCACTAAATGATATTTTTATTTTAGATTTGGAATGTGATTCTACCTGAAGATCTTTGATGTGTTCATAAATGGCAATATTCATAGTTTCCAGTTGATCACGAACAATTTGAACACAATCCGCATCATCTTTAGGGAGAATAGTTGCTGCATCTAAAAGCGTTACCTTGGATCCTAGCATGGCAAAAGCTTGAGCTAGTTCGCAACCAATAGGACCTCCTCCAATTACAATTAAATGTTGTGGCTGTTCTTTTAAAGAAAATACGGTTTCATTTGTAAGATAGGAGACTTTATCTAATCCAGGAATAGAGGGTATAAAAGGTGAAGATCCCGTTGCAATGACAAAAAATTTACTTTGGATAACTTGATCTCCAACCCTCATCGCACTTGGGCTGAGAAATGTCCCAGAATCTAGGATCACCTTGACGCCCAAAGCTTCAAATCGTTGAACTGAATCATGCTCTTCGAGATGACTAATGACATGCTGCACATGATTCATTACTTGAGGGAAATCAATACTCAATTCTTTAAAATGTAGTCCTAAAGACTCTGCGCATCGGGCATTGTAACAAGCTTTTGCTGCAGCTAATAAGGATTTGGATGGTACACATCCATAATTCAAGCAATCTCCACCCATTTTATCTGATTCGAGTAATGCTACTTTTAGCCCTAATTGAGCGCAACCCGATGCAAGACTTAAACCACCTGCTCCACCGCCAATGATGGTCAAATCATAATTTATGATTTTGTTTTCATCGGTTGCTTTCTTATTGCTTGAATTGCGCTGCGTAGATTTGGTTCCAATAAAAAATTTATAAATTGGTGCGATTAAAGAAAGACCAGCCAGTGCCAATAAAGGTCCTAAGATTTGGGGTTCAAAAATAATATGAAGATTAGGTGTTTGATTCGCAGCAAATACATGGCCTAAACCATTACCAACCATTACATAAACTAGGGACCCAGGAATGATACCAATTAGTGTGGCTATTAGGAATGTTTTTGCATTCACATCCATAAGTGCAGGTACAATATTAATAACCCAAAAGGGAAATAGAGGCACTAAGCGTAAAGTAAGCAAATAAAAAAAGGCATTGTGCTTGAATCCTTTACGCATTCGCCCTACCCATCCTGACGCTTTGTCAGCTAACCACTCGCCTAAGGATGTACGAACAGCAAAAAAAACAATCATGGAGCCAATTGTGGCACTAAAGACTACATAGATTACACCCCAAAATATACCAAATAAGAAACCACCAATTATTGTAAGAAAAACTGCCCCAGGAAAAGAAATTGCAACAGAAAAGATATAACCCAAAATAAAAAGAAAAGATGCCATAAAGATATGTTTATTGGTCCATGACAACAATAAGGAATGATGTTTTTTTAAGGATTCAAAATTTAAATACTTATCCAGACGAAAACTAAAAAAAAGGACTAATAGACCAATTAATATAATTAAAGGTAACCAATGACGAATTCTTACTTCCTTCATGATTGCTTTCCTTAGCACTCAGTTCAAGTAGTCTGGTTCAGCAAAGTTGCCCCCAGGGGAAAAGATTTATAGTCTCAACTAACTATCCAATTGTACATTAATATCACGTGCATCAGATAGACCATGATCATCTACTATTCTGACAACAAATTTTCCGGGTTTTGCCTTCCATAGGTAGGACTCCCCTGCTTTAGTCTTTGCAATAAATGTTTCATTAATAAACCAGTATACATGAGCAATACCGGCATCAGTCACTGCAGTAAGGGGAATGGTATTATTTTGCTGGGAATCTGCGCGAATAATATAACTGATCCCGTTTTGTGGAGAGGTAATGTGAGGATTAAGCCCCGAGTTTCCAGATAAGTTACAATCAGGCTCAAAAAATGGTGGAGTATGTCTTTGGATTCCTGCCCGCTTAAAAATACTCAGTAAGTCAGAAGGCCAAAACTCAAAAATTTCAAAGCGCGTATTTTCATCAATGTGACAAGTTCGTAAACCTGTTTTGCTATTAATAGCAACTTCTCGATATATTGTATCTTTTTTTATGGGGGATTTTCCTGGAATAAACCAGCCCCATTCCGTATCTTGGCAATAACGAGTAGGAAGCATTCCTGAAGCCTTGCATACTTCGACTTTCTTTAGATTCATCTGTTCTGGATGTTTTTCTAAAGCATATATAGGTCCTCGTTCGTGTTTTAATGCATCAACTAATTCAAAGAATAAGGGAGCAGCTATGTCTTTACCAACAAATGCGGGATTTGCTTTATTGTCAAAATTGCCCACCCATACTGCTAATACATAAGGACCAAATACCCCTACCGTCCATGCATCTCGATAACCTGAGGATGTCCCAGTCTTCCAAGAAATAGGCAAACGAGACCAATCTCTGGAAACCTCATCCAAACGAGGAATATTTTTAAGCATATCTAATACCAGGTAGCTAGCTTCCGGGCTAAGCAAACGTATCCCTTGGGGTTTGGCTTCGTTTTTAAATGTGCGGATTGGGTACCATAGTCCATCGTTTGCTAACATCGCATATAAACTAACGAGTTCTTTCATCGTTAATTCAACTCCACCTAAACTCAGTGACAGACCATAGTAAGATTCCGAACGTAATTGGCTGATCTGAGCTTTTTCCAATAATTGATGCAATGTTGGATTAGTTAATTGATTGGCAAGAGAAATTGCGGGAATATTACGGCTCAAAACCAAAGCATCCTTCGCTTTAATGGGGCCCATAAAATCATAATCAAAGTTCTCAGGATTATAACCATTAAAACTGTGTGGAACATCTTTTAAAACAGTGTCTGGATGAATTAACCCTTGATCTAAAGCCAATCCATAGATAAAGGGTTTTAACGTGGATCCTGGCGAGCGTTTTGTTTCTGCACCATTAATTTGTCCGCTAATCCCTTGATTAAAAAAGTCAGCCGAGCCCAACATACCTTTAATACCCATATCACGGGTGTCTGCGAGTAAAACAGCTGCATTATTTACACCGATACCTTTTTTTCTGTCGAGATAATGATGGGTAATACGTTCGATAATCATTTGAGCACGATAATCTAAAGTTGTATCGATGCTTTGATGTTTAGTTGCCGTGGCGTATAAAATTTCATTTACAAAATGTGGGGCGGTAAAAGGCAGCATATGCGTATTCTGCATTACTAAAGGTAAAGCAAACATGCCTTTTTTATTAAGATCCTCTGGATGTTTTTTTAACCATCGGCCCAATAAATGCTCTCTAATTTTTTTTAATTCCTTATTATTGGGCGTCCTTTTACCAGGATTCTGGGGGATAATGCTTAAAGTTAAGGATTGTGGCAAAGTGATTTGATTCACAGAGGTCCCAAAATACACCAAACTTGCTGCCCCGACTCCTTCAACATTGCCGCCATAGGGTGCTAAATTTAAATAAGCTTCTAGAATTTCCTTTTTGGAGTAATGCATTTCAATTTGTATCGCACGGATGATTTGCGCTAATTTTCCAGAGATTTTTTTTGAATTCATACCATAACGCATTCGGGCAACTTGCATGGTAATTGTTGACGCACCAATCCTACGTGATTGTGCACCGTACGTTTGCCAAATGGCTTTAACCGTTGCCCAAGGATTAACGCCATAATGCCAATAAAAGTATTGATCTTCTTGGAGTAAGGTTGCTTCGATTAACTGGTTGGATATTTGTGATAAGGGGGTATATAATCGATATTTCTCATCTTGACTTAATGTTAATCTTAATAAATTATGATTGTTGTCATAAACCGCCCTAGAAAAACTCACATCCTCTAATAAAGATGGCTTTGGCAAAAAAAATAAAACTAGATAGACGCTGACAAATAGCGTAACAAATATTATGCTAAGTTTTTTAAATATTTTGTTCATAGTCGCTATTATGCCCCAAATAGAATAAAATATATGCAAAAATTTTTCAGCACAATTCACCACCCGGGAATAAATGATGAATAAAAATCCGCTATATCTAGTACAAAATGCATTCTCATCTGTGTTTGGAAAATTAAATTGGCGTAGCCCTCCGTGGATGAAGTACCTACGCTATAAATCAAAATCATCTCCAAAAATGTTTTGGGGAAGTAGCCTTTTAATTGTGCTCGTTTTAATTATTGCCGGCTATTCAATACATTGGTATAAAAATTTACCAAAACCTATTTATACCACTGCGCAAATTACTGTTCCAGATATCACACCAAATTCTGAAGAACAATTGATCGCTAACAATTTGATTATTGATTTTGGAATAAAAAATAACGGATTTATTAATCAATCTGTGGCACCGTTGAGCCAAGTTGGAAAAACGGTAACTGAAGGCATAGAAATGGCTCCAAAAATGCCTGGAACGTGGACGTGGAATAGCGACAGTCAATTAGTTTTCACTCCTGCGCAAGATTGGCCTGCGGGACAAAAATTTACCATCAATTTTGCCTCTAACTTTTTTGCAAACAATGCCAATATGGAAAGCCATGAATATTCATTTTCCACTCATTCTTTCGATGCCAAAATCTCTGAATTTAAACTGTATCAAGATCCAGTACATGCTGAAATAAGAAACGCTGTAGCTACTATAGAATTTAATTTTCCAGTTAATCCTAAAAATCTGGAGAAAAACACTTCATTAGTGTATCAAACTAAATCAGGTTCTTCGGGCGAAAAACTTCCTATTACCTTTACTTATGATAAAAATAAGCGGGTAGCATATCTCCATTCAGATACAATACAAATAAACAATGAAGCTCGCTTTTTACGTTTAACTTTAGATAAAAATGTTACTTCATCTACTGATTCTGCTCATTTGAAAAAAGATTTATCGCAAAACCTCCTGATCCCTAGTGCCCATGATTTTCTTAAAGTTCTATCTGCTTCGGCATCCATTATTCGTAACGACAAAGACAGACCTGAACAAGTACTGAATGTCGAAACCTCTCTAGGCATAAATGAGAATGAGTTTAATAAATCGGTACATGTTTATTTATTACCGAAAGATCGTCCAGCCACAGTTGGTGAAGCTGCTAAGGAGAACTATCAATGGCAAAATCCAGGTGAGGTGACTAAAGCGGTCCTGGCTCTAGCTACGCCTTTAGCAAAGGAAGAGATTCCTACAGAACAAAACTACTCCACTTTGCATAGTTTTAAATTTAAAGCAGATACACCACGATATATATATATACAAATAGATAAAGGAATGCGAAGTTTTGGTAATTTTACATTAGGAACTGAGTATGCAGCGATCATCCCTGTTCCTGCGATACCTAAAGAAATCAGTTTCTTACATAAAGGGTCATTGCTCGCTTTAAGTGGGGAGAAAAAACTTTCTGTATTGATTCGTGGTGTTCCTGCAGTGAAGTTTGATTTCGCACGAGTATTACCTGAAAACATTAACCAATTAATCACTCAAACTCAGGGTGATTTTAACAATCCTTATTTCATTAATCCTACATTTAATCAACAAAATATCAGCCAAATCTCATCAGAGATTCAAGAGTTTGACATCTCGGATTTGGCAAAGCAACAGTATACTGCGCTTGATTTCAGTAAGTATTTAACAATGAATACGAATACGCTGGGACCTCAAGGATTGTTTTTATTACAAGCCACTGGGTGGGATACTACAAATAAAAGTGCGTTAGATGTTAAAGCAAGCCGCATGATTTTAATTACTGATATGGCATTACTGGTAAAAGACAATCAAGACGGTAGCCATGACGTTTTTGTTAATTCGATAACGCAAGGTACTCCTGTTGCAAATGCAACGGTAACTGTTTTAGGTAAAAATGGGTTGCCTATTTTATCACGTGTTAGTGATACTCAGGGTCGAGTTAATTTTCCCCCTTTAAAAGATTTTGTCGATGATAGAGAACCTACTGTATATTTGGCTCAATTAAATAATGACGTGTCATTTATTCCATTTAACAATGCCAACAGACAACTAAATTTCTCTAAATTTGATATCGGTGGTCTTTATACGAATAATCAAGAAATGCATAGCCTAAGCGCTTACCTTTTCTCGGATAGAGGAATCTACAGACCAGGAGATACAGTTCATGTGGGCATGATAGTCAAGCAAGCTTATGCTCAGCCACAACCTGGAGGATTACCACTGCAAGCAACTGTAGTCGATGCAAGAGGAACAACGATTAAAGATGAAAAAATTACCCTGAATGATCTTGGGTATATGGATCTTGATTTTACAACAAATACCAGTTCGCCCACGGGCCAGTATATGGTTAATTTGTATCTAGTTAAAGATGGATACCCACAAAACCTACTTGGTTCTACAAGTATTCGTGTTTCTGAGTTCTTACCCGATAGAATGCGAATTACTACCAGTCTTTCACCAAAGCCTTCTGCAGGATGGAGTTCTCCAACTGGATTGAAAGGAGAGGTAAATCTTTGGAATTTATATGGTGCACCGGCTACGGACCGAAAAATCAGCGCTAAAATTTTATTAGTACCTCAAAAAGTTGAATTTGATAAATATCCCGATTTCGTCTTTATTGACCCTTTACTGGATCCCAAAAAACCGCCTAAGGTATTCACTGAAACATTAAATGATGGGACCACAAACAACAAAGGCGAAGCTGAATTTGATTTAAATCTTGACCGTTTTGAAAAGGCGACCTACCAATTAACATTTTTCGCTGAAGGTTTTGAGGCGGAAGGCGGTCGTAGCGTAACAAGTCAAACTAAAACATTGGTTAGTCCCCTGCCGTATTTTGTAGGCTATAAACCCGACGGTGATCTATCTTTTATTAAGCAAAATAGCACCCGAAGTGTTAATTATATTGCAATTAATCCTGAATTAAATAAACAAGAAATTAACGACTTAAAGATACAGCTGGTCTCTTTACACCCGGTTACAACCTTAGTTAAAAAAGCGGATGGAACCTACCAATATCAGTCAGTTATTCAGTCGACAATTGTGAGCACTGCCCCATTTAATATTGCTGCGCAAGGAACTGATTACGCTTTACCCACACAGCAAATTGGGGATTTTTCCTTAAGTGTCCTTGGGAAAGATAATACGGTACTTAATCAGTTAAAATTCAGTGTGGTCGGTGCCAGCCAACAGCCCTTAGCTAAAAATGCTGAATTATCAATAAAACTCAATAAAACCGAGTATCAAGCCAATGAGGATATTGAAATACAAATCACCGCGCCCTATACAGGATCCGGCTTAATTACTATAGAGCGTGATAAGGTTTTTGCAGCTCAATGGTTTAAAACAGATACTACCAACTCCGTGCAAACCATCCACATCCCTGCTGATTTTCAGGGAGACGGATATATTAATGTCGCCTTTATACGCGATTGGAGCTCTCCTGAAATCTTTATTAGCCCACTTAGCTATAGCGTTGTCCCCTTCACAGTCAATCATGAGAGTCATGAAGTAAAAATAGATCTGCAAACACCAAACGTCGCACGTCCGGGTGAACCATTTACTATTAATTATCACACCGATAAGCCAGGTAAAATTATTGTATTTGCGGTTGATGAAGGTATTTTGCAAGTAGCACACTATGAAACTCCGGATCCTTTATCATTTTTCTTCCAAAAGCATGCTCTTGAGGTTTTAACGCAACAAACTGTAGATCAAATCATGCCCAAATTCATTCAGGATAGAGAGCTTTCTGCAGTGGGTGGGGACGATGGGGAAGAAGGTATGGCAAGCCGTCTAAATCCATTCAAAAGAAAAACGGATCTACCAGTGGCCTATTGGTCTGGAATTATTGATACTGATTCTAGTACCCACCAAGTCGTCTATCAAGTGCCTGACTACTTTAATGGAACATTACGAGTTATGGCTGTTGCGGTATCATCAGATTCTGTGGGTGCTCAAGAAACCTCTGCCGAAATTCGTGGAGATTTCATTATTAATCCGAATGTCCCAACTTTTGTCGCACCAGGAGATGAGTTTGAAATCTCTTCATCCATTGCAAATAATATCAAAGGTTCTGGAGAACATGCACTCATAAATGTAGATTTGATTGCTTCGCCTGAAATTGAAGTGATTGGCTCCCCAACGCAAACTTTAGAAATTGCTGAAGGACATGAGCAAACTGTGCACTTCAAATTAAGAGCTAAATCCTTTTTAGGCGCTGCTAAATTAAACTTTAAAGCGAGTATGGGCGATAAATCGAGTGCAATGAGCGCGACACTTAGTGTCAGACCAGCTACCCCGCTGAGTACGTACATTAATAGTGGTAAATCAGCAGACGCGCAAAAAACATTGGAGGTGATGCAAACATTGTATCCGGAATATCGCAAAGTAAACGCAACTGCTTCCACTAGCCCTATGATTCTGGTCTTTGGTTTACAACGTTATTTGGATAATTATCCTTATGGTTGTACAGAGCAATTAACGAGTAAAGCAATACCATTATTAGCAATGAATAATCAATCTGGCTTTGGTTATGAAGCAAAACAGGTTGAAGAAAAAGTAAATGCTGCCATTCAGATGCTAAGTCAACGGCAAATGTCTAATGGAGGATTTAGTTATTGGCCAGGACTGGGTGACAATCAAGGTAATGACTTTGCATCAGTTTATGCAATGCACTTCCTCACCGAGGCAAAAACCCAAGGATTTAATATTCCTAGTGATCTGTTCTTCAATGGGATCAATTACCTTAAGACCTTGGCAAGCCAAAATGTAACAAACATGGATGCAGCAAGGCTTCAAGCTTATGCGATTTACATTTTAACCCGTAATGAAATAGTCACAACTAACTATCTGGCAAACCTGCAATTATATCTGGAAAAAGACCAGACAAAAGCATGGCAAACCGACATTGCGACAGCTTATATTGCTGCTTCATATCAATTGTTGCAAAGCCATGATGAAGCAAATCAATTAATTGGCTTATATAAGCCACAAAATACTCAAGCATATGTGACTGATTTTTATAGTAGTGCCATTGCGGATGCCCAGTATTTATATCTGGTAGCAAAACATTTCCCCAACTTATTACCTCAGGTTGGCGATGAATTGCTTAAGCGCTTAATTCAAGCCATAAATAATGATGAAATCAATACAGTTCTATCTGGATTTTCCAGCTTGGCCTTAGGTGCATATCATCCTTCTTTACCCAATGAGCAGGCCTCTGTTTTGTCCATGACAAAAATTATGGACAATAATAAGGAATTCAATGTACCAGCCGCTAATGCGGGATATCAAAAAATTGATATTGAACCTAATGTCCAAAAAATTCGTTTTAACAACCCTGATAAGAAAACGTTTTTTTATCAACTCATGCAGTCAGGCTTTAATCGAGTCATTCCAAAAACTCCATTAAAACAAGGTTTAGAAATTTTCCGAGAGTATAAAGATTCAAAAGGGAATGTGATTACCTCCACAACTCTAGGAAGTGAAATTGAAGTACATATTCAAATTCGGGCATTAGGTAATGACTATTTGTCCAATATCGCAATCGAGGACCTTTTACCTGGTGGATTTGAAGTGGTAAATGACTCCGTAAAAAATAATAATGCCATGGATTATGTTGACATACGTGAAGATCGAGTAAATTTCTTTGGTGGTGTTGAATCCGTTGCTAAAGAAATTGTCTATAAAATTAAAGCTGTAAATATAGGAAAATATATTGTTCCCCCTGCCTATGCGGAAGCAATGTACAATCCTAATACGAAAGCACAAGGTGTCTCCTCCGTGATTACAATTAAAGAAACACCCTAAATGGTTTAAATGGGATCAAGCATATAATGTTAAATATTGTAGCCTGGGTGTAGCGCAGCCTAACCCGGGTTAATGATATGCTGTCAAACCTTGCTCACCTCCTCTCACAGACTTAGGAGACTCCTGAAAAGCAGGGTAAATATGATAAAAATATACCCAATACAAATAAGAAATAAAACAAATTTGATTTGCATTTTTAAGTCGATCTGTTTTAAATTAACGCTGTTAAATCGCTCAAAGATAATCAGCGCTCAATGAGTATCCCCAAATTGTAATAGGTAAATGGTGTAATTCATGATTAGTTTAAAAAATGGCATTAGCAAGTTTATTTTTATGGGAAGATGGTTGCAACTTCCGCTTTATTTAGGACTGATTTTAATCCTGGCAGCTTATGTTTATCGTTTCGTTCATGAGCTATTTGAATTAGTAACTCATCTAAATAGTTTTGATGATACTCTTATTATGCTTGGTGTATTAGATTTAATTGACGTAGTAATGATTGCAAATCTGTTGATTATGGTTGTTATGGGGGGATATGAAACCTTTGTTTCTCATCTCACTCTTGACTCACACCCCGATCAACCAGAGTGGTTGGATCATCTCGATGCAGGAGCTATGAAAATAAAGCTTGCTCTTTCATTAATTGGTATCTCATCAATTCACTTGTTGAGAACGTTTATTGATCCGAATAAACTCAGTAATTATTCGGTAATGTGGCAAGTAATTATTCATTTAACCTTACTTGTTTCAGCTTTGGCAATTGCATTGACTAATAAAATGCTCGTACAAAGTAAAACGCACTAAAAGAATGGCTCAACTCTGGGCCCGTACACTTTATTCCAGACATTACGGCAGGCACTCCTCTGGTTTGAGTAATATTTTATAGGAAAGCCCAAACTACCTACCGGAGATCTCTATTATTTTGATGACATATTATAGAGGGTTAGCTTGACAATATTCCAAAAATTCCAATTAAAGCTTGAGTACACTCTTTTCTAAATACAGTTGACTCCGCATTATCCTTATTAAAATTACTATTAGAGATTGATCATCTTACTGCAAAATAAAATTCGTCCAAATTTTTTAGGTAAATTCTATCTTTGTTGGATGAAGAGTTTTCATGCCTCATCCGCATCCTAGAGCGTAAACTTTTAAATTAGCCAAAGTAATCAATAAGGGTTTTTCAGGATTTTTCTCAAAACTTCATCTCCTAAATTTTATCCAAAACATAGCCAAACAATTTCGGTTAGAGAAATTTATGTTCTGTACAAATAATGCTCAAATTGTATTAATAAATTAATAATTCGTTAATGATCGATCTGTATAATTAAAGGTCAAAGTGAATTTAATTGGGTATGGATGCCTTTTAATATTGAGGTGCTAAAATGAAATCAAAGTCAGAAGCTGAATACCAAATTGGTGTGTGCGTAAAGGAAACAAATCAAGAAAATGGTCCAGGGCATGTGTCAGCGATGCTTATTAGAAGGAAAGAAGGTCATACTAAAGTTTACCATACAAGCTTTTATCCTGGACCTTTTGGTAGTTTTGTCAATGGTATGACTTTGGGATCTGTACCCGTAATTGGAGAATTAGCTCAGGATCATAAACAAGATCTAGAGGAAGCTGACCATGTGTTAGTTGCTTCCGTATCAAAAGAAACATTTAAAGGTGCTAAAAAAGGACAACAATCATTTAGTAAGGATGTAGTAAGTGGACGTCGAATGTACTCTGTTTTTGGGAAAGACAACCCTATTGCACATGGTATGACTCATTTATTTTCAGGGTATAAAGGAGCGCAGCTCACTGTAGCCAAACATGTGAAGGAAACCGGTTATGAACCCCCTGAAGACCATTGTGGTATCCATGTATATGATAATGATAGTCATGCAGAAATTAAAAAAGGACCTCTTGTAGACAATTGCGCAAGTTCTGTTAGCCACGTATTACGCAAAGCAGGTTATAAGGATTTCCAAAATCCAAAAATACCAACATTCTTTACTCCCGAGTTGCAAAAGCACGGTTTTGTTAAAATGGAAAAATTGGATTTCATGAAAGAATTTGACGATATAAATGGAACTTCAGTGAAAAAATAACTAATGAACCATTGCCCTACTTTAGATAATTAGGTAGGGCAATAATTAATATCATTTGCTAAAAAATTAGGTAAATGATTATAATTCGTACCTACAAGTTTCTATCAAAAAAGGATTGCTCATGTTTAAATTTTTAAAATCTAAAAAGAATAATGGACTGAATTCCACATCAGATTCAACGCTCCAAAGTGCCCCCGATGCCCCTGATTTAACTAATCATTCATCAAAAAACATAAAACCCTCACAAACTTCAAAAGATACTTGGGTTTTTATTTGGAATATGACAGCAGATAAAGTAGGTCATGCTGCAGTACAAATTGGTGGATCAAAACCAAAAATGAACGATGAGGACCCTGGTGAATATGCCAGTATTCATCCCGGTGAAATCCCATCTACAGGATTAACATCAATATTGCCTTTGCCAGCACAACTTGCCACCAATTTATCTCAAGATATGGAAACTTTAGGTGCCTCAGAAAATGCTATATCCATCACCGATATAGGAGAACCAATTAAGGTAAAATCAAGTGAGGCTAAACCTCTAGCTCCAGATCATGTATATCATTTTAAAGACCTAGATACTTCTGCAATGAGTAAACACTTAAAACAATCTCATAAAAAAGTAGATACGGGGGAAATGGGATACCAATTATTTCCCAATGTGAATTTAGTTGGATTTTTTAAAGATAGTTCTTCATTTATCGCCCAAGATCCAGTTGATATAGAAATGCGTCGAAGGGTCTCTGATAAACAAGTCAATAATCATGAAGTACATAATTGCACCTCACTTGTGAGCGAAATCTTAAATAAAGGAGGATTGCCCATTAAGCAATCTAAGGTAAAGCCCTGGGTAATTACGCCGAATGGTTTGTCAGAAGAGCTCAGTAGCAAAGCCCCGAAAATTTAAATTTAGCAATGTAGATTGTGGTTTTCAGGCCATTATCTGAAAACCACTTTAAAGTGAATTATTTCTTTTGCTCTTTAGGTTTTTGATTCTTCGATTTTAAACCAGATACATCATAAATAGTAATTGGTGATTGAATTCCTTTAACTTTTACTCGAAGATGACCATTAATCTCAACATCCTGTGCAACTTCTTTATACGTGGACTCTGAAATCAATATTTGTCCACCCAAGCTCAGATCTTGAATTCGCGATGATAAGTTAACGGCTGATCCTATAGCACTGTATTGCATTCGCTTCTTAGATCCTACATTTCCTACTATGGCGACTCCGGTATTAATCCCAATCCCCATCTCTAACTGCGGTAAATTATTTTTACTATTAGCATGATTTAATTTTCTTAACATTTTTTGCATTTCTAGAGCGCATGCTATTGCCCGGTGTGAATCATCCCCTGAAGAATAAGGGGCTCCAAAAATAACCATAATTGCATCACCAATAAAGGCATCAACGATTCCTTGATGTTTTTCTATAACCGGTACCATTTTGCTGAAATAGCTGTTTAAAAGAGAAACTAGCGTTTCCGAAGGAATGGATTCGGATAATGGAGTAAAATTTCTTAAATCACTAAACATGATGGTTATTTTATTTTCATATCCACCCAGTTTTTGATGAGGTGATTTAAGTATTGTATTCACTACTTCATCAGACATATAAAAGCTGAATACTTTACGAATTAACTTATTACGCACTTCAAGTTGGCTTTTAATTTTTTGTAATAAGAAATTCGTTTTACGAAGAGTTAACTCATCTTTAGCTATATTCGCTAAATTTAATAAAAGCTCTTGTTGCTTTGAGTTAAACTCTTTAGGAGAAGTATCAGCTAAACAGAACGTACCTACATTATACCCTTGGGGATCAGTCAAAGGAACACCAGCATAAAAACGAATATAAGGCGCTTGTTGAACCAAAGGGCTATTGGCAAATCGTTCATCAAGAAGTGCATCATTAATAATGAGTGGTTCACTTTTTTTAATCGTTACATTGCAAAAAGAAATGCATCGCGGTGTTTGGGGTTCGTTTAAACCGTATCGTGCTTTAAACCATTGTCTTTCTTCATCTAGAAACGCGATGTAACAAATTGGGATGTTAAATAAATCAATCGCCAGACGTACCAACCGCTCATAACTTTCCTCTGGAAGTGTATCCAAAATATTCAATGATTGGAGGGCATCAAGTCTTTTCTGCTCTAAATCTAGGGGTTCATCTGCTTTTTTTGATTTCATAATAATTCTCTGTGCTTGGTATCCTTATTGACCAAAAGCAAATAGTTCTACTTATCCTTCACATATAATCATTATAGATGAAATATTAATCCCTCTTTTTGCATCCGTATGAATTCATGATATTCTCTGATCAATTTATACTCTCAGTTTATAAAAATGTTCACATTAAAAAATAGAAATGAGCTGCAGAAAAAATTAAGTAAAGTCAATGAATATGGGGAATATTCACTGTTCCCAGGCGTTACGGTCGTATCCTCGTGTTATCCTGAACACCAGAAGTTTTGTGAGGCTATTTTTAGAGCATTAAATACTAATCCATTGATTATCCGTTATTTTAATCCTCTTCCTGCCTCTAGTTATCACATGACTACAATGAGCCTGGAAACAGAACAACAAATTGGTGAAGAATGGAATCAATTTATTATTAAAACATTGCCTCATTACAAAAAAATAAAACAAACTTTGCAAGAAAAAGCTTTTTATCCTTCAATTGAGAAGATGGCGGTTCATATTGATCAGTGCATCTCGCTTACGTTATCTTTATCCACAGAGCAAGAAAAGCATATTATAGAAATTGCGAAAGATTTAAATATCGAAAAAACAATACCACGAGTTTTTCATATTACACTCGCTTACTCAAGACCGAATAAAACAATAACAAAAGAACATTGTGAGCAACTTCATACAGAAATTACAAAAACATTAAACATAATTATTGAAGAAACTAAATTACCTATGGAAATCGGTGAACCCAAACTTTGCTATTTTAATGATATGACGGCTTTTGTTCCATGGGATGCAGATGATAATCCTTTTAAACATGTAACCAAACCTTTAAACTTAAAACTGGGCAACACAGAAAACTCAGAGTTGGAAAAAGAGTCACATTATGAAATGACAGTTTAAGCTATTATTTCAGTTGAAATAAACATTTTGATCTTATATTGTTGCTTCTTAATCTGACATGAATTAGGGAGTTTTCATGAAGAATCATTCTGGCATATTTAGGTTAAGTGAGTATAAGATTCTTGACTATCTGGTAAGACATGTCGATTTGACGCTGGATCTTTCCAAAAACCCGGTTCAATCAACCGCTCTATTGACAATTGAGCCCAACCCAAATTCTGAATCATGCTCCTTAGATCTAGAGTTAGATGGACAAAATATGATCTTAGACTCCATCTTCCTCGAGGGCAAAAAACTGTCTCAAGAAGAATATGAACTAACAAAAGACTCTCTAATTATCAAAAATGTTCCTCAAGGACGCCCCTTTATACTCGAAACAAAAACTCGTTTGGGTAAAAATACAGATTTATTTGGTTTATATGAAACAGAGGGAACAATTCTAGTCAAGGCAGAAACCGAAGGGCTTCGTAGAGTCTTTTATTGTCATGACCGGCCTGATAATTTAGCTACTTACAAAACAACAATTATTGCTAAGAAAAAAGACTACCCTGTGCTGCTTTCTAATGGTTCGCTTATAGAAGAAAGAGATTTAGGTGAGGAACTGCATTCTGTAACCTGGTTTGATAAAGTTCCTAAGCCCAGTTATTTGTTTGCATTGGTGGCCGGGAAACTACAGAAATCGGTCACTTATTTTAAAACACGTTCTGGTCGTGAATTACCAATCGAATTTTATGTTCCTCCAGAAGCTACGGTAAAATGTGATTTTGCAAAAGAAGTTTTAAAAGAAGCAATGCGTTGGGAAGAGGAAGTCTTTGATTTAGAGTGTGAACTATCCCAACATATGGTTGCCGGGGTGGATAAATATGCATCGGGTGCATCAGAGCCAACTGGGTTAAATTTATTTAACACCGCAAATTTATTTGCTACACCTGAAGCGCGTACTGACGCTGACTTTTTAAGGGTATTAGAAGTGGTTGCCCATGAATATTATCATTATTGGTCAGGTGATCGAGTGACTATTCGCGAGTGGTTTAATTTACCTTTTAAAGAAGGATTAACTACTTTCAGAGCAGCAATGTTTCGTGAGCGTTTGTTTGGTACCGATTTAATTAGGATGTTAGACGGAAAAAATCTTGATGAGCGCGCCCCGCGTCAAGATACCTATACAAATGTTAGAAGCCTTTATACTCCCGCGGCATATGAAAAAAGTGCTGATATATTTCGTATGATGATGCTTTTTTTAGGTGAAAAAGCTTTTTATAAAGGAATGTCCCAATTTCTAAAAGATAATGATGGTGGAGCCGTAACGCTGGAAGATGTATTAGGCGCATTAAGTAAATCAACGGGGAAAGATATGAATCCTTTCTTAGCTTGGTTTACTGAATCAGGTATTCCTCAAATTACCGTTACTGATGAATATGATGTAGACGCAAAACGCTACACCTTAAGATTTAAAACCAAAGATGGGAATGGAAGACCAATTCCGATTGTTGTTGGATTGCTCAATAATACAGGCAAGGAAATTCAAAGTGACACTATGATACTGGTTGATAAACCTCAAATAGAGTTCCATTTTGAGAACATTGACTCCCATCCTACTCCATCTTTATTGCGTAGTTTCTCTGCTCCTGTAATTCTCGATTTCCCATACAACTCAGAACAATTACTTCGCCTAATGCAATTTGATACCAATGTATATAATCGTTGTGAGGCAGCGAATAAACTCCTTACCCAGATGGTAAGTCAATATTGTTCTGGCAAGCCCCTTATATTTACTCCTGAGTTTTTTAACGCCTATCGAGCTATACTGCGTGATGAAAACAGCTCTTTAAATCCTTGGTTACTCGCTGAACTAATCGCTATCCCTTCAGAGGAAATCTTGTTTTCCAGCATGCAAAATCAGGATTTTGAAAAAATAGCAGAAGCACGTCGATTGATTCAAAGTCAGCTTGCAAATGAACTAAAGGAGGACCTATTACGGTTACAAAAAAACCTAGATAGGTTACCTGTATCTCAAAGCACTCCCTTTAAGTCATTTGATATTTTATCTGCGGGTTCACGACGTCTAAATTACGTTTGTCATTCCTATTTATTTTCAATACAACCTGAAAATGAAGAACACTCATTAATTGAGCAATTCAACAATTCATTGGGTAAAAATATGACCGACTGCATCTATGCGCTCAATTTGTTATTGGATAATAACAGCAGTCAATCAAATAAGCTTTTGAAATCCTTTTATGAGTACTGGCAACATGACCCCAGTGCTGTCAATTATTGGTTTAATATTCAAGCAGCAACCCATTCAGAAGGCGTAATAGGATTAGTAGAACAATTAATGCTTCATCCTGCCTTTGATTTATCTAATCCCAATAAAGTAAGTGCTCTATTTGGAACCTTTATCAAAAATCCTTATGGGTTCCATGCTTTTTCAGGAAAAGGATATGAATTAATCGGTAATGTCATTTTGCAATTGGAGAAAATCAATCCAACTTTGGCTGCCAATTTAACGGAAAAATTTAATAACTGGGATAAATTTGATGAAAAGAGACAAAAATTAATGTTGAGTCAATTGGAATTTATTAATACTTATGCCATAACTGCTGATGTGAGAAACATGTCAAAAAAGGGGTTGGATAAGAGGAAGCTTGACCCCCCTCTCCCTATCCAGCACATGTTCTTTGAACCCTGCTCTAAAGCAGAATCAACACCTTTAAATAATGATGGTGAAAAAACATATTCATGTAATTAATACATATTCCCAAACACGTCTCAAGAGGTCGTTCTTGAGACGAAACTGTAGTATAGGAATTGACATTGCAAATCAGAGATATGTTTAGTTCTAGGATTGTTTTCTGATTTTTGCATGAAACAACCTAACAACGCTTTCACCAAGCCAATATCGAGATCAATTTATAGAAAATCACAAACGTGAAAAACGCTTCGACTAGAACCGATAAAAAATATTCAAGCAGTTTTAAGGATAGCAGCTCTATTATCCCTAGGTTACGGCTAGATAATAGTATAAAGTACGTTGATCATGTATGGGCTGAGTAAAAATGAGCTATTATAAAATTGTCGTTGTTGTCTCTTTCTTTTTTTGAAAAAACTAGTTTCTAAATTAGTGTATTCTCTTAACGTCCCAAATTATATAACATTGGTACATTCGGTATCATTTTATACCATTTTTATACCAAGTAGCGAGGTAATATCATGGCTTATGAAAAACTAACAAAAGATTTTGAGGATTATAGCCTAGTTTATATAACAAATGTGATCACTGATTTTAATAGCCCCCCTATCTGTTATAAATTCGAAATAAATCTATCCCCTGAATTAGTATCAACTATAACTCCCTCTCAAAAAAATGAATTATTTGAAAAAATGTTCGCCATGATTAAAGAATATATTAAATCAGTGCAAAACTGTGACATTCCTTTAAATATTTCTGAATTAAGTGCTTTAAAGGATTTAATCATAGATAATCCCATAAACACAAAAAAATTATTTTTTTATCTTACCGATAGTGCTCTAATTGACTACATAATAACAGCAGAAAACTTACCCGCTTTACGTGAGTTATTTCCTAGAAATGCTAGTCTCCAAAAACTGTCTTTAGCAGAGATAAAAGAAAGTATATTAGCAGAAAAGCAATTCTATGCTAGAGCATCTGTGAGAGGATTGTTTGCCCCCAAAAAAGAACTGCCTTATGAATTAGCTGAAAAAATAGGAAACTATCTTGATATCAGAACTGCCAATGCGGTGGCTCAGACATCTATGGATGCAGCAAAACAAGCCAAAGATGCCTTGGATGCTGAAGATGATGACAATGCAGCACTAAAAAAATTCATCTAAATAAGTACATTTGTAAATCCCGAGGGTTGAGGTAGTTGGGTTTTTTGACCCAACAAATTCAACTGTGAATTATTATAATTTAACCCCTTTTATCCTCGAGTTACCGTACAACTCAAAACAATTGCTCTACAAATGCAAATACTACCAATGGATATAATCGTCGTGAAGCAGCGAATAAACTCTTAGCTAAGATGTGAGTATCCATTTTCTGTAGCTCCTTTTTATTTACTCCGAAGTTTTTAACGCCTATCGAACAAACTGCGTGATCACGAGTTCTTAGCATGTTACTTGCTAAACTAATCGCCACCCTTTCATCAGGAAGTTAAGAATGTTGAAAAACATCTACATGTAATTAAAACAACTAGCAAGGCTGTTTAAACTAAAGTTGGTCATATATGGGTAAAATTTAGTTTTGTCTCTTTCTTATTTGGAAAGCAGTAATTTCCAAATGAGTTCATTCCCTTATAGTTGAATATGTATAAAATAGGGGCATTCGGGATCTTTTTGTATCCTTTTTGTACCAACCATTCAGTGAGGAAATATCATGGCTTATGAAAAATTACTACTAGAATTAGAGTCACAGGGCTTTATGCTAGTCGATTTATTAAATCCCCTGGATTATTTTAGCCCTCTTGGTTATAAATTCGAAATAAATCTATCCCCTGAATTAGTATCAACTATAACTCCCTCTCAAAAAAATGAATTATTTGAAAAAATGTTCGCCATGAGTAAAGAATATATTAAATCAGTGCAAAACTGTGACATTCCTTTAAATATTTCTGAATTAAGTGCTTTAAAGGATTTAATCATAGATAATCCCATAAACACAAAAAAATTATTTTTTTATCTTACCGATAGTGCTCTAATCGACTACATAATAACAGCAGAAAACTTACCCGCTTTACGTGAGTTATTTCCTAGAAATGCTAGTCTCCAAAAACTGTCTTTAGCAGAGATAAAAGAAAGTATATTAGCAGAAAAGCAATTCTATGCTAGAGCATCTGTGAGAGGATTGTTTGCCCCCACAAAAGAACTGCCTTATAAATTAGCTGATAAAATAGGAAACTATCTTGATCTCAGAACTGCCAATGCGGTGGCTCAGACATCTATGGATGCAGCAAAACAAGCCAAAGATGCCTTGGATGCTGAAGATGATGACAATCCAGCACTAAAAAAATTCATCTAAATAAGTACATTTGTAAATCCCGAGGGTGGAGATAGTTGGGTCATTTGACCCCACTAATCCAGCTTTGATTATCTTAATTTAAATTATATTCATAAAGTTAACTCTACTGACCAGTATTCAGTGAATACAATAAAATAGGACTTAATTCCTCTTAAAATTAAAGTTTAACGTTTTTTAATTAGGATTAGATAATCCTATAGATAAGCGCACCTACTTTTCTAGCAGGTAAAGCAGATTTAGACACTTTATAGATATAACTTTTAAATTTAGGTAAAGGTTTTGCATAAAGTGAATTCCTGTCCTCACAAACTTGATCTTCATTTTTATGCCAAATTTCAGTATCAACCAATCCTGGACCAATGAGCACGACATCAATACTATTCAATTGTTAATGTATCTGAAAACGCTCTACACCGTGTTTTGAAACTGAATAAGGGTCAAAAAAAGGTTTACATATTTTATCTGATATTGAGCCCTGTTAATGATTTTTCCCGAGGTGTCTTTCAGTGTTCTATCAGCATCAGGTAACGAGATAAAAACTTGGTTACTTGAATTTGTTCAATAACATATCTTCAAGTTGACAACTAAATTCTTCAATCGATATTTCTATTAATGGCCCAACAACAGCCACTCCAGCATTATTAATCAATCTCCAGAGCAATTTGCGTTGTAATTGCTCATGTACCTGTTGTGCTGTACTTAGAACTGAATTTTGATCCGTTATATCCATATAAGGGGAATAAAAGTGTGCCAGTTCATTTGATACAAGTTATGCATCTTGTTCATTACGCACACTTGCAAAAAATCTTATGTCCTGAGCAATCAGTTTACTAGCTATAGCATATCCAATTCCAGATGAAACACCTGTAACCACCCGAACGCATTTTAGGCTCCTTGCACCTAGTTCAATGGTATAGATGTCCTTCTTGTTCATTAATTTTGTTTGCTATAAGTACGTTATCTTAGTTCATCAACCTAAAGATTTTTTGATTATTCATGCTCAGGATGTACTACAAAAATACCGGGTGCATTTCTAAGGTATTCGTTGTAATCCATGCCATAGCCAAATATATAATGATCTTCGACTTGTAAGCCTACGAAATCAGCTTTCTGTAATCCATTGGGAACACGTTTCCGATATTTATCCACCAAAACAGCGCTGTATATTTTTTCTGCACCCAATGATTTTATTTCATCAATAATTGCTGCCAGGGTAACACCACCATCAAGAATATCATCGACAACAAGAACAGTCCTACCTTGCAAATTGGCCGATGGTTTCACCTTCCAGACAATCTCTCCACCTCGGGTCTCACCTCGATAGCGGGTTGCATGGACGTAATCTACCTCTAATGGAAAGTCCAATCGTGGAAGTAAATTGCCTAAAAGGACTAATCCTCCAACCATAACACAGACCAGTACTGGATTTTGATCTTGCAATTCCTTATGGATATTAATTGCCATTCGATCAAGAGCTGCTTCAACTTCATTAGTAGTAAACAAGCAAGATGATTTTTCGTAAACTTCTTTTATTTTATCTGGAATAGTCATTGTGGGTCCTCAGGACAGATCTGGTTATAAATATGTATTCATTTAATCTTTTATTTTTCCTGTTCCAGGAAAAGGGCTAACTTTACTTCCATAGCCGGGATTATCTTTTACTTTGGCTGTCCCTTGTTGCGTAACTTCATCGATACGATAAATTGAATGCATCGGAATAAATGTTCGTTTTACACCATTAAACTCAAGCTTTAATCGTTCTTCAGAAGGATCAACAACTAATGCGGTTTGTTCACCGAACACTAATTCTTCGACCTCGAGAAACCCAAATATCTCACTTTCCTTTACAGAGCGCGCATAAATTTCATAAATTGCTTCTTGATTAGCAAAAGTGATTCTGAATATCGTTTTTTTATTCATAAAATTAACCTATTTTTATGGCAGAGCAAATTATACAAAAACAAAGGCACTCTATTCAATTTAAATTAACGTATATCCTCTATAACTCGCATTTCTTTATACAACTGCTAATCTTTAAACTATTAAGAGTGGTTAAATTAACTATTTTATAAATAAATGAGTTTAGTTAGGACGCACTATCATGTCACAAGCTCCTCTTCAATTAGATAAAATGATTTATTTTCAAAATTTGGTACCTGGTTTACAGCAGTCTCCGTTAATTAATGATTTTAAATCTGAATGTCTTGATGCGGAACCCAATGAGTCAATTAAAAAACAACGAGAGATGTTACTCATGGAGTTTCCTCCGATTCTTTCTTTTCGTAATGAACAGCAGAAGAAAAAATTTTATGAAGATGAAGCAGTAAAATGTCATCAGTTTTGTTGTGGTGGCTTATCACCTATTAGCGCCAACTTCGTAGATGATATTGCTTTTACTCCTAAGGACGACTATGTATTTTCTGCTGGCAACGGTCAACTTTATGAAGGAAGTACAAAAACGATAGATCAGACAATAAAAGAAGACATTACTCAACAGCAATTTGGAAGTCCAACTCAAAATACGTTGATGGATGGATTAATAAAATTTGATAAAGCAGTTACTCAGCGGATTCAAGCATCAGCCGCCATTGAAGCAGAATCGCCTTCATTAACAGAAATGAAAGCACCTAATCCCTTTGATACGACGTTTAAACCTAAGGAGCAGTAATCAATATCAATTTTGTATTTTATGGTTCTGAGAAGAAAAAATAACCGGCTGTAATGGAACTTGATAGTCTTTCATTGCAGACTCGGCGGGATGTACCTGTAAATCAGGTTCTATGATTTGATATTTTTGAGCAATATAGCAGTAAAAACCTGAAGGAAAAGGCCAAAGCATTTTGCCTATTTCATCCAAAAATGTAAATTTTTTAATTAATGATGAGTTATTTACTGGAGGAATATAACAAAAGTTACTCAGAGAATATTGCCTATACCCTCTTTGCAAAAAAATTCGATTTAAGCTAAAGGGGGTACGCATTTTAACTTTTTGGTCACTATAACAGTGCAGAAGCCCTGTTTTCATTGCTCCACCCCATAAACTCCAAGGATTAATACTTAATAATATAACAAAACCCATTGGTTTAAGGACGCGATCAATTTCATCAATTAAGCTAAAACTGTTGGCGAAGGGTTCAAGCGTGAGTGGAACAATAATACAATCAACACTATTACGATCGAGTGGAAGTTGGTTTAAAGCACATTCGATGTGGACTTTATTAGCTAAATAAAAAGGTGATGCGATCCATTTGTGAATGTAATTAAATTTTTTGAGCCATATGTTGTCCCCACAATTTCCCAATTGCAGTATGGTCTCGCCATGAGAGTAGACACTTTCATGTTCAATATTTACTACAAATTCATGAGCAGCAAAAAGCCCTAAAGGCGATTGAAACCATTTATTCAGGGCGCGATATTGTTTAAGTTGCCGTTCGATCAACAAAATAATGCCTTTTCAAATAGTTAATCCTCAATTAAACTACAATACAACGAGTTTCATATACATACAATCCATTTTTTGAGTTTAAATAGTGCCTTCGAAACCCATTAAATCTGGACAAAAAGAAACCTTTAGCAAGTTCTTCGTCATTAGTTTTTATTTAATAATAATATATGAACAACTCGAATATGAATGGAACACGTGATTTTATTAAATGAATTAACTATATTTAATATTATTATAAACTGATTGGAATTTATGTTAGGAAGCGATGAATTTAAATTACATGGAATAGGACAATTGTTTGTTCTTGAAAAGCTTTTGGACAAACCACAAGCTCTTGAGTTCTGTAAAAATGCCTCTGCAGAAAAAATATCTTTAGTTCAATACCTTGTCAAAAATAACATCTTATCAGCCACCCAAATTGCACTTACAGCAGCACATAATTTTGGTGCTCCTATGCTGGACCTAGACTGTATTGACATAGATTCTATTCCTACTGATCTGGTGAATGAAAAGTTAATTCGTCGTCATTCAATGGTTCCTCTATTTTGTCGCGGAAATAACTTATATCTTGCAACTGAAGATCCAAGCAAACAAGCTTCTTTAAAGGAGATTCAATTTCATACGGGACTTAATACACATGCAATTATCGTTGAGGCAGATAAGCTTAGTGCATTAATTGATCATTTACTCACCGTTAAGGAAACTCAAGGATTATCTGAATTTGTGGGTGATACAAGTGAGTTCGATGGAATTATCATCAATGAAGAAGAAGAGCATGAGACAGCAGTTGTTACTTCGCTAACGGAGGATGCTCCTATTGTTAAATTCGTTAACAAAATACTTCTAGATGCCATCAAACAAGGAGCTTCTGACATCCATTTTGAACCCTATGAAAAAGAGTACCGCATACGCTATCGACAAGACGGTATTTTACATGAAATTGCCACCCCACCTGGAAGCTTATCCACACGAATTACTGCACGTATAAAAATCATGTCGAGTCTTGATATTTCGGAAAGACGAGTTCCTCAGGATGGCGGCTTTAAAATGAAAATATCCAAAACGCGATCCATTGATTTTCGTGTAAGCACCTGCCCTACTACCTCAGGTGAAAAAGTTGTTATGCGGATCTTAGACCCTGGTTCTGCAAAATTAGGTATTGAAGCTTTAGGTTTTAGCCCTATTCAAAAAGAATATTTTAAACATGCTATTGAACGACCACAGGGAATGATCCTGGTAACAGGTCCAACAGGTAGTGGTAAAACCGTAACGTTGTATACCGCATTAAATATTCTTAACACTAAAGAAGTCAACATTTCTACGGCTGAAGATCCCGTAGAAATTAAAGTAGCTGGCATTAATCAAGTTAATATTAATCCTAAAGCGGGATTAACTTTTTCTAATGCATTACGTTCTTTTTTACGACAAGATCCTGATATCATCATGGTTGGTGAGATACGTGATTTAGAAACGGCGGAGATTGCAGTTAAAGCAGCTCAAACAGGACATTTAGTCCTCTCGACCTTACATACGAATAGTGCCGCTGAAACATTAAATCGTCTAGTTAATATGGGAATTGCAACATTTAATGTGGCCAGCTCCGTAACACTTATTATTGCCCAGCGTTTAGCTCGAAAATTATGCGAACATTGTAAAGTCTTAAGAGATGACTTCAATAAACCGAGTTTGTTAGAGTTAGGTTTTAAAGAGTCTGATTTGGAAGGAATTAAGTTATATAAAGCTGCAGGATGCGCTAGGTGTACCAGCGGATACCGTGGAAGGATTGGATTATTTGAGGTGCTGCCTATGACTAAAAAACTTGGCCAGATCATCATGGCTGGAGGAAACTCTCTGGAAATATTAAAAATTGCCCAGGAAGAAGGGATGATTACGGTTTATCAATCAGGACTTGAAAAGATAAAACAAGGGATTACAACTATTGAGGAAGTCAATCGGGTAACCGTTGACTAACTGGGCAAAAAATGAAAAAAAATGCCAATACAACCTTAACTTTTCATTACACTGGAGTTAATAAGGCAGCTCAACAAGTAAATGGAGATATTGAGGCCAGAAGTCTTGCTTTAGCCAAAGTCGAATTACGCCGACAAGGAATTGTTGTCAATAAAATTGCTAAAAAACGTCCACCTCTATTTAGTTTAAAAAGTAAAAAAATAAAATCTGGGGATATAACTGTATTTAGTCGCCAATTGGCCACAATGATTGAATCCGGGATCCCTCTAGTACAATCCTTTGATATTGTGGCAAAAGGACAATCCAATAAACGATTTAAAGAATTAATTGAGACAATAAAAAGAGATGTTGAGACAGGATTAACGCTCTCAGAATCACTGCAAAAGTTTCCAGCATATTTTAATGAATTATTTTGTAATTTGGTTGAGGCGGGTGAGAAATCGGGATCTCTAGATATTATGCTGGATAAAGTTGCAACCTATAAAGAAAAAATAGAGACAATAAAGAAGAAAATTAAAAAGGCATTAACCTACCCTCTCGCGGTAATGGTTGTTGCTTTCCTTGTTACTGCAGGTTTACTTATTTTTGTGGTTCCACAATTTGAGGCATTATTTAAAGGTTTCGGTGCCGACTTACCTGCAATGACCCAAGCTGTAGTGAGTATGTCGAAAATTTTTCAATCCTATTGGTATCTAATTTTTGGAGTTTTAGGAGGCGCGATTTATGCATTTGTTTATGCGAAAAAACACTCACCCCAATTCGCGCAAAATGTAGATAGAATGCTGTTAAAAATACCCGTAATTGGTCCTATTATTGAAAAAGCAGCGATCGCTCGTTTTGCAAGAACTTTATCGATTACGTTCGCAGCCGGCTTGCCTTTAGTTGAAGCGCTTAAATCTGTGGCAGGTGCCACAGGAAATATTATTTTTGCCAAGGGTACTGATAATATTAGGGAAGAGGTCTCCACGGGACAGCAAATGAATAAAGCTATGGAGAATACGCAATTATTTCCCAACATGGTGATCCAGATGGTTGCCATTGGTGAGGAATCAGGTGCTTTAGAAAAAATGTTAAGTAAAGTTGCTGATTTTTATGAAGAAGATGTTGATAATGCAGTTGACTCCCTGAGTAGTTTATTAGAGCCTGTTATTATGTGTGTTTTAGGTGTCTTGGTCGGTGGACTGGTTGTTGCAATGTATCTACCTATCTTTAAACTGGGATCTGCAATATAACATTATAATCTAATCGCTTATAGCCTGGGTGCAGCGAAGCACATCCTGGGAATTTATGACCTAAAAACCTAGGTTAGCTTCGCTGCACCTAGACATTTTCAGCAGGATCTTTCAATGATATATGAACTTATTAACACTCCATGGTTTATGTATGTGGTAATTGCTCTATTTTCGCTTGCGGTGGGTAGTTTGCTAAATGTAATTATATACCGTTTGCCTATAATGTTGGAACGAGAATGGAAACAACAATGTTATGAACTAGTTGGGGGCAAGGAAGATGAGCAACAAACAATTAATTTATTTGTTCCACGATCTTTTTGCCCATCGTGCAAAGCTATGGTTAAAGCGTGGCAAAATATCCCAATTTTAAGCTATCTATTGTTACGTGGGCGTTGTTATCAATGTAAAAATCCAATCTCTATTCGCTATCCTTTGATTGAATTAAGTACCTTACTCCTATCATTATTTGCAAGTTGGCATTTTGGCTTTACCTTACAATTAGTATTTGTATTGATTGGTATTTGGATATTAATTTGTTTAATTTTTATCGATTTGGATCATCAAATATTACCTGACAGTTTAACCTTAGGCTTATTGTGGATTGGTCTCATTGCAAATACTCAATCTCTATTTACTCCCTTACCTCAGGCAGTACTCAGTGCTGCGGGAGCTTATATGGGATTATGGATATTTATCAAACTATTTTATTTGTTTACGGGTAAAATAGGCATGGGGCATGGGGATTTTAAGTTATTTGCTGCATTTGGAGCTTGGTTTGGATGGGTATTTTTACCGCTAATCCTCCTTCTAGCCTCAATTAGTGGTACAATAATTGGTTTATTGTATTTGCATTTACAAGGTAAATCCAAAGATACAACAATTCCATTTGGTCCTTTTTTATGCGTAAGCGGATTAATTTCTTTATTCTGGGGCCATAGTATAGTCAATTGGTACTTGCATTTTTGGATGTAAAATGAATAATCAGGATTCATAAATGGCTTATCAAGTAATTTTATTTGATCTAGATGACACACTAATTGATTTTGCCTATTCTCAACGAATGGGGTTGATGGATATCTATAAACAATTCTACTCAACTGTCGAATACACACTTTTTGAGCGTCTTTACAAAGAAATTAATGCTTGTCTTTGGAGCAAGGTGGGAACCAAAGAACATGCCCTCATGCCAAGCGATGTAAGATTGTTACGATTTGTACAGTTAAATCAAAAACTTTCTTGTACTACTCCACCAGAAGTAATTGCAGACGCATATGATATCAATCTGTATGTCCATGCACATTGGCTACCCAACGTGAGAACTGCTATTGAATTCTTACATCAAAAAGGACATATTTTAGGTATTATTACCAATGGTTTCGTCGAAGTACAAGGAGAAAAAAGGCAAAGACTCCAGTTAAAGAATTGGTTTGATTGTTATATAGTTTCTGATGAAGTTGGTGTTGCTAAACCTAACGTAGAAATTTTTAATATTGCGCTACAAGAAATTACTAGCAAACGCAAACAAGTAATTGAAAAACAGTCCATGTTAATGGTTGGTGATTCGATTATTAGTGATGGTTATGGAGCAAAGAACTTTGGAATCGATTATTGCCTAATTAATAATCGAACATTAACTAACGACTCTTTGGAAACCCCTATTAAATACACCCTTCGCTCTGTTGCTCATTTGCCGGCAATTATCGGGTATGAAACTGAATATATGGATTTCTTGAAATCAAGCATGAACACAGAAGTACTCATATAATTGCCTTTAATAAGCTAAAAGAAAAACGTATCTTGATGTAGTGCGTGAGTACATTACTACACTGTTTAATCCAAAAATTAACATTTTTTTGTTTCGAGCTTAGCCAGTTGTTCAATCAGATTTTTGAATAAAATCACACCAATATAAATACCAGCATTTGCAAGCAGAATACAATTAGAAGAAAATAAAATTTATCGCGACTCACCCAAGCAAAAGGATTGATATGGATATTAATTTAACAGTATTTGCTGCCCCAATATTTCTAATTTTAATTGGAATTGAATGGAGCATTTCTTATTACAAAAAATCTAGCGTATATCAATTTAATGATTCTATTAATAATTTGAGTACTGGCATACTAGAAGAAATTGCGGCTCTACCAGTAAGGGGGGCAATAATTTTTGGTTATTATTATTTGTATGAGCATTTTGCTGTGTTTCACATAAATTCTCATCTTATTATTTCCTGGATCCTACTCTGGCTTGGTGTTGATTTTTGTTATTATTGGTACCATCGAGCAAGTCATCGATGTAATTTTCTTTGGATAGGGCACTCGGTTCACCATCAAAGTGAAAATTATAATTTATCGGTTGCCTTAAGACAGGGCTATTTCCAAACCCTAACATCTTGGGTTTTTTATCTGCCCCTAGCTTTAATAGGCTTTCCCACCTGGATGTTTGTTCTGATCGCTTCAAGCAATACTATTTATCAGTTTTGGATCCACACTCAATCAATAAATCGAATGGGATTGTTGGAAATAATGTTTAATACACCCTCGCATCATAGAGTGCATCATGGCATAAACCCGCAATATATCGACAAAAACTTCGCCGGAAGTTTAATTATATGGGACAAGATTTTTGGTACCTTTGAACCAGAAAAGATTCCTGTAGAATATGGAATCACTGAGCCGCTTGAAACATGGAATCCGTTTTATGCCAATGTTAAAGTCGTTAAAGACGTATTGTATTATGGAAAAAATCTGAAAAATAAGCTGGACCTTATTAAAGCATTTTTTATGCCACCAGAATGGGTAATTAATCAGTTACAAGAGCAGAATGATATTCCCAAAAGAGTGGTAAATAAGAAAAACAGCCAATCTCCCAAACTATATATGTTATTCAATATCGCCCTTGCAATAGTTCTTTACGCTTACCTCTCATTTATCTTCACTTTAGACTCACTGAGCTCATGGCTTATGGGAGTATTTATTTTATTTACCCTCTATACATTGGGTTCAATTGCCAACGGGAAACAAAAAAATTTATTTTTTGAACTACTGCGTTCCATTATTCTTTTATTTATTCTTCTCTCATTAAAAAATGGTATATTTTTATCTTTCGGTTTAGCTATATTGTTTTTACTGGTAAATCTTTTCCTATTTCGTTTTAGTTTGTTTAGAAAACAATCCTATGTATCTTCTATTTCAGCATAAAATCAGGGGTTAACTTAGTCGAGTTAGCCCGAACCCAAGTTTTATAGACTATAATAAAAACAGCTAATAAAGTATTTGACTTTCGTTTCTCTGCGCTCAGTTAGTTGTTAGACGTAGTGAATATGAAGATTTCTATCTCGAAAAGTACTTTGCTAATAACGCAAAACTAAACAACTAATTTGGGGAGACCTTTATGAGAGTTGGCAAATACTATAACGATAATCTAGTTGTCATCTATGCCTATGTAATCAGTAAAAAACACTGCAGAGTTCACGTGTCCCCTATCATGCTGGAGACATTAGTTCTACTCTGAAGAACAAGAAATTAGTTTTAAATAAACGATATTGATGTATGTGATATAAGGAGCAAGCAATGAACAATTCAGCATATTTTCCTATACAAATAATATTCAATAATCTCAAACACTCAAAATCAATTGAGAGTAATGTACGCAAGCATGCTGAAAAATTAGGGAAGTATTTTGACGGTATTATCAGTTGTAATGTCAGCTTAGAAACGCATCGACATCACAATAAAGGAAAAATTTTTCATGTGCGTATTGATCTTGTTGTTCCAAATGCGGAACTCGTCGTAAATCGAGACCTAGCAGAAAATCACGCGCATGAAGACGTTTATGTTGCAATAAGAGATAAATTTCTTGCTATGACACGACAACTAAAAAAATACGTTCATAAACAACGTGGGGAAATAAAACACCATGAACTACCTACTGTAGGATTGGTTCGAGAAATCGCACCTATAGCTGATTACGGTTTTATTGAAACCATTGATGGAAGAAGACTTCGTTTTACCAGTAAAAGTGTAATTGATTATGATTTCAGTAAGTTAGAAGTTGGAAAAAAAGTTAGTTTTGTTGAAGCAAAAAGTAATGATGGTCCAGCAGCAAGTACTGTTTATGTGAAATAAAATAATTTGATGAAAAAGACATATTGCCTTTTTCATCAAAGGGATGTTTATTTTAATCCTCGTTCAGTAAATAAAATTTGCCTACTTATCATTGTCGCGGTTCATCAAGTATTTTTACTGCCAAGACTCGTTTCTTATAGGGGCATGATGATAATATAACGTACTTTTACACCTAATTTTAAACTCAAATTATGGATAAAATTGCTGCAGTCTATGTCACCAAACCTGAATTCCTGCCCATACTTGCTGAAGAATTAGGTAATGTTTCCAAAATTGTAGAAAATTTAGTTTTTTCTTCTCATAAAAAACTGGATGTATGTTTTGCACAGGACATTTGGTTGGAACCACAAACAGAAACTTTTCAATCTATTTCAGAGGCAGTAAAAATCCTTCGTCAAGCTGGCAGATTTTGGCACCTACATCCTGTTTCTCATGTAAGACGCTCACGATTAATCGAAGAACAATTACGTCAGACTCCTCCCCTTTTGCGCCAGTTTCCTATTGAAGAGGAAATTCCACAAATTGGTGCCTTTTGCTTATTAGATAAAAATACTTTGATATATAGCCAAAAACGCCAGAAAAAATGGCCTAATGGAACATGTTATTTTATTGAAGATAAATTAAATCCACCCAATCGAGCCTACTTAAAACTATGGGAAGCACTAACCCTTTTAGAAAAATACCCAAAGCCAGGTGACCAAGTCTTAGATTTGGGCGCTTCTCCAGGAGGATGGTCTTATGTGATGCAATCCCTGGGTACTTCAGTGACATCTGTTGATAAGGCTTTATTAGATCCACAAATTGCTAAATTACCTCGCATTAACTACTTGCAACAAAGTGCCTTTGCTCTAGATCCGATGCAGTGGGAACAAAGCTATGACTGGGTATTATCGGATGTCGCCTGTTATCCGGAGCGAGCTTATGCACTCATCATGAAATGGATAGAGTCGGGAAAAGCCAAGCAATTGATCTTTACTATAAAATTACAAGGAACGATTGAGATGGCCACAATAAAAAAATTTCAAAAAATACCAAATTCTTTTCTTACCAATATGTTTTATAACAAGCACGAAGCAACATTTTTTTATCCATTTGGAAATAATCCTATAAATCGCTGAAAGTTAATATTCTTTTAATAAATTAGATCTAGACTATTAGTATAAGTCTTTAATATTAACCATTCGAGAATGTTATGTCTGGTTCAAAAGAAGAAATTAAATTAACCAGTGATAAACTACATAATAAAAACTGTTTTAGCTATTTGAGGCACGTGAAGTTACCTCGTGCTGTTATTGATTTAAAATTACTTCCAGAAAATGTTATTAACAGCATCTCGTCATTACAAGAACCCCAGTTCAATGTAATGTCCCAACTACCTCAAGATTTAACGAACTATACAGGTAGCTATATATATTGCACTGATCAAGAGAGTAAAAAATTATATTTTATTAAATCAGATGGTACATCTGAGTCAGTACAAATTGAGGATTTTGATTTATTTGATCAGAACCTACAACAGATGAATGGTAAGGGTTTGAAGCAATTCAATCTTAAACCTACGCAAATTGAAACATTGATTACCTCCAACGGAGGTCACCTTCCCTATGACTCCAGCTACCCATATGCTGATTTATACACCGAATTTTTTGATTATCTTGAAGATAATATTAAAAATATTTTTGATAAACCCCGGGCAGCTTTGCTACTTGACCGCGAGCGACTTGCAGTATATCTAGAAACTATCCGAGTTGATCCCAAATACCTTCCTTATTCGTTACAAAAAGCATATGTTGGAAATATGGGAGTTTTACCTTCTATAAAACCAATAGGGGATTTGAAGGAAAAGGCAAAGCGAATAGAAGATGAGATCGATGCATTAGATGAATTTATTTTTTCTCTTTATGCAAATGATAATCATATTTTGGAAGATACTTTTGGCAATATTAGAGAAATAACCCTAAAACAGAATCCAAGTTCATCAAGCATTGAAAAATCCATTTCAAATTATGTAAGCGATAAAGAAACTCCTATCAATAAAAAATCCCACTCACCAGCATATGAGGGCTCTGCAGTTGGTCGGGTTACCGCCATGATGGCTAAGGAATACCATCCACAACATGGAACCAGTTTGTCAACAATCAGACATTATCGCTACAATGTTAATGGCCCTATAGAATACCGTTTTGGTACTCAGGGACAACGTCACGAAGGTAAGGTTCGCATAAGCCCATTATTCAAACGGTTTTTAAAAATTGAAGCCGAAAGAGAGGAAGCCAGGGTAGAACAAGCAAAAAAAGAACGCGAGGCACGCTTGAATGCAACAGGAAAACAAGCTCCCAACCAAGCAGAAGGAACCAACGCTCTAGAAAAGAGTGCCGATCATGGAGAGATAGATGAAGATAGAATAACTCATATTTATTTCAACCTTTTAGGTCGTGATAGAACCGGTCTGGAAGGAACAAAGGAAAAGGAATTAACTCAAAAGCTAGAAGCACTTGAACTACACCAAAAGGAAGACGGAACCATATCTGGATATAAAAATGTAGCTGTCATTACCCTTCCTGCAGATAAGGGGTTGATGTGGCAAAAAGCGTATGCAGATACCACAACAAAATATAACTCAAAAAATGTAATTGAAGATTTTTTACGGATTGCACAAGAATCTAAAGGATATGATCTCCATTTGAGGAACAAATTACCTGAAGACCTCACTCAATTTCAAGGAAGTTATATATATTGTAGCGATGATAAAATTAAAACGCTGTACTATATTAATGCAGATGGGGAATCTAAAGAGGTACCCATAGAAAACATTGCTCAATTTGAGAAAAATCTAAAAGAAATAAAGGAACAAGACTCGGACTTAATACATCTTACAGATGATCAAGCCAAGAGCATGATTGCAAGCTCAGACCACACCCCTCCTGGACTGATGAAAATAAAAGACTTTCACATCAGTGAGCGAATTCGCAGAAAAATATTTAAGGATGGAGGCAAGTATACCCACGAAACTGAAGCCAAAGTTTTAAAAGGACTACTTGATGAGAGCTTTAAGGCTTTAGGTTATTCAGAGAAAACTGAATTAACTGAAGCTGAACGGCAGGCAGTCTGGTTCCATTTTGTTAAATATCAACTACCAAACCACATCATAGAATCTCTAAACCCCAAAAGTATTAACTTCAGTTGTAAAGATGCAATTGATCGAGGTGGAGTAGCCTCTGCTTATTATAACCTAGTGAAATCTTTTAACTTAACTGATTCCGAACAGAAAAAGGAAGTAGGAAACAAACCAATGAGTAGGGAAGAGTTCGAAGAAGCATTACATGCCGCGCCCACCATGGTTAAAGGTCGTGGTATGAATCATCATAGAAAGCTTATCTGGAACGCTGTTGATGCTTATGTTAATGCACACTATAACGACCTTAAAAATAATTCCGATAAGGCATGGCTTATAGAATGGAGGGACTATAATTGCCCCCATGAGCGCGTCGAAAGTTTGCTAAAACAACGGTTAGGAGAAGGTTTGGTAGAAATAGAAGAACACCTTCGAACTGAACAAAACTCTCCTAAAATAAAAGCCCTTACCCAAGGAAAAATGATTTTAGAAGAAATAGATCAGCAAACAAAATTGGGTGTTAGTGGAAGACGTGTGTTGTTGGAAACCGCTGTAAGCACTACGTCAATGTCGCTCAGTCCTGACACCCAAAAGCCTGAAAACATCGACCGATACCAAAAACTTTATGATAAGCTTGAAATAAGCTTTCCACAATTAACAGTTTTAAGAGGTTTATTAAAAATCTTTGCTGGAACAGTAACAGATATAGTTTTAGGTGCATTGTCTATGGCCTCTTTTGGAAAAATAGACATAAAATCTGATCTGACATCCCGAGGTTGGGCTACATTTAATACTGGGTGGGATCTTTCTGCACGAAAAACGTTGCAATCAGTGATGAAAAATCAACTGGAAGAGATGAAAATGAAAGGTAATCAAAAAGATGATCAAAAAGACCCTAATGAGGACTCTACCTTGAGCGGTGCGAATTCAAATGTGGAATGTAGCTAATATCTTTCCTTTAAATACAATCTCCTTAAATAATTATTTATAAAAAAGATTAACAATTAAAATATATTTGTTAAGCTTTCTTAAACATGGAATAGGTATTTATTCATTTCAATCGAAATTTCAGGGAAATAAATCATGAATCTAAAACTTAAAGGCAAAACAGCGTTAGTTACCGGCTCCACTGCAGGTATAGGGTTTGCAATCGCGGAACTATTAGCTCATGAAGGCGCAACTGTTGTAATTAATGGGCGAACTAAGAATAGGGTCACTGAGGCAATGCAACAAATAAAAACGCATAACCCCGAAGCCAACTTAATTGCCGCGCCTTCTGATTTAAGTCTAAAAAAAGAAACAGAGACATTACTTAAACAAATTCCCACAGTAGATATTCTGGTCAATAATGTTGGTATTTATAACACAAAGCCCTTTGTGGATATTTCCGATGAAGAATGGTTGCATATGTTTGAAGTCAATGTAATGAGTGGTGTTCGTTTAAGTCGTCATTACTTGGTTCCGATGTTAGAGCAAAATTGGGGCAGAATCATATTTATTTCAAGTGAATCAGGTGTCCAAATTCCGCCCGAGATGGTGCATTATGGCATGAGTAAAACAGCACAGCTTGCCATTGCTCGTGGAATGGCTGAGACGACAAAAGGAACTAATGTAACTGTTAATGCAGTTCTTCCTGGACCGACCAGTAGCGAGGGTATTAGCCAATTTGTAAACGATCTTGGTAAACAGCAAAATAAATCAACAAAACAAATTGAGAAAGATATTTTTGAAGATTTAAGACCAACCTCGCTAATCAAGCGATTTGCCTCCCCTGAAGAAATCGCCAATATGGTTGTATTCTTATGCAGTCCATTATCCTCTGCTACCAATGGAGCGAGTATTCGTGTGGATGGTGGGATTATTAGAACAATTGCATAGTAAATTAAGTAAAGTTGGTGTAGTGGAAATTACCAAATAATTTATTTCACTGCACCAAGGAGCTAAATCATTTATAAATTAAACCTATTAATTTTTGAATCCCTTCAGACCTTCAATGCTTTCTAAGCACTATATTCTTGCCTGGATCAACAAACAACTCCCCTCCTAATCAGAATTTTAATCCTTTCAAGATGCTCCGGATTTCGAGGACAAGCTGCAGTGAGATTGAAATTTATTAAAAAGGTGAGGTTCCCTTAGGTTTTAACGCCAATGAAGATAGCACATTGATCTTGCCTCTCATACACTTCAAAATCCGTCTCATACGTTCTGATAATATTGGATTGGGTTTCAAAATAAGCCCAGATTGCTTGCCAGGTTTCGATAATTGCTTTTGGCATAGGACCTGTGTTTTTAAAAACAAGATAATTCCCTTTATTTACTCTGGTGGTATTAAAATGATTTATTATTGCCGAATTATCAAGTTCGACTCCTGCAGTGACAGTATAAAAGCCATTACAATCTGATTCATAATCTGAATAGACTCCATAAATCGGTACATGAGATTTTTGTGTTGGAATTTTTGACGCATAAAATCTGTGCCAAAGTTCTGGAAGTTTTGCAGTTTGAGGATTAAATTCGTCGAAATTGCGGGTTCGCTCACTTAATCCCATAACAGTAAATGACTCGCTTTTAACAAGCTGGGGTGTAATGTCTTTCATAACCAGTTCTCTCTTAATTTGAAACCACACAGCTGCATAGCAGCAACAATAGTTACCAATATAATTGAAGCTGATGACAGTTTTTGTCAGTAGAGCACAGTTATTTCATACTTATTTCTTCGATAAGTTTTATTGTGTCTGCTGTAAGTTCAAATGAGTCCAGATCCAAATCTTCTCTCATATGCTGTTCACTGCTAGTTCCAGTTAAGGGAACCATCCCAATTTGCAATGCGAATCGAAAAATAATTTGTGGTATCGATTTTTTATAATGTTTCACAAGCTGATGCATAATATTAGTGATTAAATAAGTTTGGTTTGCTGTGAGCAAAGAAAATCCCTGATAAATTATTCCATGATTTTTACAAAATAATCGAATTGCTAAATCCCATTGCGTACTGGCAAAACAACGATTTTGAACGAAAGCAGGTTTTACCCGTGCAGCATGATAAAGGGCATCTAGTTGATCTAAATTCACATTTGAAATACCAAGTAATTTGATTTTTCCTTCATGATATAAATCCTCCATTGCGTTCCAAATATCTAGATCGTCTTGAACAATCCCCGAATTATAAGAGGGACCATGAAGAATGTATGAATCAAGGTAATCAGTTTGTAAGTGTTCTAGTGAGCTTGCAAATGATTGTATCACTTGCTCTTTATATGAATCGGTTTCGTCAAAAGGCTTGCGCTCATCTTGACCATGGGCGGGTGTGAATTTTGTTTGCAAGAATAACTCATTGCGTTGTTTTCCACTGGCTTTTAAAAATTGCTGAACTCCAAGCCCTACTCCTTCTTCAAAATAGTGCATGCGTTGGTTTGCTGTATCAATTCCAGTAAATCCGTTTTTTAATGCCTGAAAAGTAAGCTCTTGGCTTCGCTCTTCTTTCCAAGCTGTACCATACAGAAAAGGTGGAATACTAATATGATGGAACTCGTGTTTAAATGCTTCAAGCATAAAATAGCAACTCAATATTGGATTATTAGAATAGTTTTAACGTATTCTTAAAGAAAAATAAATCAACACACTAATTTTCATAAAATTAATTTTATTTACTTGGATTTATTTGTTGCAAAAGTTGCCTTCCATTTTTTTAAAAGCAGTTGGCGACGTTCAGGATAACCCATTTCTGTTAGATTTAATTCAATAATACGATCTGTTCTAAAGTGTCGAAAATCCTGCCTTAGTTCGCACCACGCAATAAGAATACGAACTTGATCAAAAAAACCCAGTGCTAATGGCCAGATAAGCCGCTTTGATGAATGTTCATTTACATCTCGATAGAGCAGTTGTAGTTTTCTTTCCAAACGAATTGCTTTTCTAATTAAAATTAAATCAGAATCTTTACTTTCGGCAACTATGCCTGGAGCAATAAGAAGTCCAGATATTTCTAGTTGTTCTCGTAATTCATTAGGCAATACCGCTGCAATTTTAGCTAGTGCATTTTGTGCAGCAAATTTGAGTTGAGTGTCTGTTCGATCCGCTACCCATCGTGAACCAAGAACTATAGCTTCAATTTCTTCTGGGGTAAACATAAGTGGAGGAAGAGTAAATCCTGGGCGCAACATATACCCCATACCTGCTTCGCCTTCAATTTCAGCCCCTTGTCCTTTAAGCATCGAAATATCTCGATACAAAGTTCGAAGACTAATCCCTAACTCTTGGGCAAGCGTTACACCACGTACTGGGAACCGATGCCGTCTTAATATCTGAATTAAGTCTAATAATCGTTCAGTTCGTGACATTTACAAAAACCACCCTCGGAATTTAGTGTTATCTTATTTAAGTTAAGTTTTAAATGCCAATATTTTTCAAATCTCTTCTCAAAAATCCCCTTTTTCCAAAGAAAAATGAATAACCATTCTGTTTGATTAATATTCTCTTAAGATTTAATTGGTAAAATTACAGACCATGTGTTCGTGTAATGGGCAGATCCAAGAGGTAATATATGGGTAAAAGCTCCCTTCCTAAAGACATTAGACAAAGTGAAATAAACTCTATTTGTGTTTTGTTAAATCATAATTTAATTCGTACTACTCAAGATTTAATTACCCATTTTGCTCAACTTATTGAACAAATTCGCAAAAATCCACAAATTTTCAAAGAAACCTACACCCCGGAACAATGCATTCAAATACTCAAAAAAGCAATTAAAACTTACAATAATATCTATGCATATAACATTACACTAAAAGAAGAACTCATAGATCAGTTTATTGGCGCGGAAAAAACAAGAATATCAGTTGGAACAACAAAAAAATCCTCTGTTGAGACGCTAGTTGAAGATGATTTAACTAAAGTAACAAAAGGTTATGATCGTCTAGAAATGGCTCAGGAAAATGTCCAGCAAATTTCTAACGAGATTTTAAGTGTGTTAACTAATAAGGAGTTTGCTGTAGTTCCACAGATAATAATCGGTTCGGGTGATACGGGAACTACCCTTTGGCTTGAACAATATAAAGCACATCATGGGACCAGCCAAACACTCTTAGCTAAGGGTGATCTTCCGCCAGTTTTAATGATAGGTGAAGATTCTGGTAGTTGGAGACATAATTATACGCTTGCCCAACCTTATAGCATCCTTGAGCGAACAACATGTAAAGAAAATCCCTCCATCTATTTATCTACAGAGTATTATCGAAAAAATCCTCATGCAAATGGTCGACATGTCTATCAAGCAAATCAAGTGAATCTTGGTTTTACTGAAGCTCCTCTGTTACGTGCATTTGTATCAAAAATTGAAAAAAGAAGTAATCATTTAAATGATTGGCAATCCTCAGATCATGAATATCGTGTGATAGTAGAGACGCCTAATGGAACTAAGAAGATCTATGCAAATGAACTCAACATATGCACAGGCCTGGGTCCTGCACGAAATATCATTTCTGGCTCATTACTCTCATCGGATGAGTTCAATCATTTAAACAAATTTGATTCTAAGAAAGGATTCACACCGATTGTCGATGGTAATCAATTTATTTTAACGGATACAGAGGAACGAGTTAAAGCACCAAGAAAATTAGTGATCTACGGAGGTGGGGGAACCGCCGCTGCCTGCTACAGGAAGGGTTTTTTTGGTCATGATAAACGCACTGAAAATATGGAGTTTAATAAAACAAATCAACAAAACTCTGTTATCTGGATTGCAAAGCAATTTGATAAAGCGGGAACAGGAAAACTAGCTACGACTGCATTAGGCACAGCAAAATCCCGTGGAGATTTAATACAAGCCGAATTAATCAAAATTGAACAGCAAATTAATGGAAGCTTATTATTAACCTTTACAACTGAAAGCTCCGCTGCTCAGAAAAAAACAAAAGCATTCACTATTGAATGTGATCAACTTATTTACTCTGTTGGTCAAGATGATAATCGTATGAGAAATATTTGCAAGGAAATCGAGGCCGATGTATCACTTGTTTATGATAAAAATAATATGGTTCTTCATGTATGCTCAGCGGATAAAAAAGTATTTTTCTTTGGCGCAGCAGCTATGGCAGTACGAGAAAAGGAATATATGGATGCAACCTGGAAATGGCTTAAATCCGAAAACATTGGTGGTGATGTAGGTCCAGGATCAATGCCCCCTTCCCGAGCGCAAATCAAGAGTTATAATTTTTGGTGTGGTCTCCATCCAAATAGTATTAATGCCAACATGGACAGTCAATATTTAGTTATTAAATACTTAGAAAAATCCGGTGTTGAACCAAAAGTGGCTGCCTGTTTTGTAGAGGATTTGTTAGAAGCAAGAAAAACAAGTACGTGTGGGGCTTCCCACTCAATGATTTTAGCACTTTTAAAGAAACATCAGTTAGATGAAATCATTGAAATAAAAGGACATGGACATCTAGCATTAAAAACAGACAGTAAACCTGTTCCAACCCAATCGAAACAAAAACTTTTATCCTGGCTTGGCCCACAAAGAACATCAAAAGATGCAGATGTTCTCGTATCCTCTGTTCATGCAAAGAAAACATCTAAGGACACTATAGAAAAAGAGGAACAGGGTGTACAATTAATTGCAGAGATAAGAACCTAAGAGTCTTATGTTCTTTCTTATGCGGTAAAAAATAGTAAATATTTTGTATGCTCTTTTAACAACTCAATTGGAATCAACATGCTATTAGCTAAATTTCTTGAGTTAAATGATCAAGAAAATTACCAGCAGACCAAGTTATTAAGCCTAAAAAAACGATTGGATCCCGATTTTTTTTATCAAATAATCGCAGAAGCAGATCATGAATTGTTATTCAAACTTGCGATGAATAATCCTGAAATTGATGCAATATGTAAAGCCCCTGAATTAAAATCTCACTGGGAGGACATGTGGCGTCTTTGTGGTGTTAATCCAAAAGAAAATGCTTCTATAAACTATGAGGCTGTGCACGAATATCAACCCATGCCTACGATTTCTTCATGTTTTGATCTACTAAAAGGTCTTTATCTTTATGAAAATTTTAAAAAAATTTTTAAAGAGATGGAGCACACACAAGAATTATATGACAATGCGGAGGAGTTTTTGGCGGCCTCTGGTCTTTATGGATGTTTTTTTGCCTTAAATGCGTTATGCAAGGGAGGGCTAGAGCTATTACACTATAAATTTGATGAAAAGATTGCAGAAAAGATAATTTTTTATGCCCAACTTGCTGCAAAATATTATTTATCTGCAGGGTACTTACTTTTAGCAAATGTTTATCAAGAATTACTTCAATATCAAAACGAAACGAACTTAGTTGGATGGAATTTATCGCTTCTAGCATTTCAAGCAATGAGTGTTGCAAAAAGACTAGAGCAATACTCTACCCCCATGCTCAATAATGCGTATCAAGGAAAAACATTAGAAGAAGCAAGTAATGGACAAATAACTAGTTTTTCGCAAGCCTTAAACAGGTTGCAAAGATTTCTGACACTATCCCCTTTAGACCTAGAAGTGGCTACAAGTGCAGCAATTGTTGAGGCTACGGCAATAAAAAGAACCTACAAATTAGAAGAATCGCTGACTCCTACTCGGCTTGAGGAAGAACATTCAGCTGCAAAACCAAAAATGTCATGAAGCAAGAACTCAAACTAACCTTATTCCTTCAACGCAATTGAGTCATTTGTTGTATGAAGTATCTATAGTGCACACTTAGGTCATCCATACGAGTTTTCAACAAAGGATCTCCTGATTCTATAATTCGCATGAAAACTGCCACAAAGAAAGCTACAAATTTGAAAAGTATTGTTCCCTTATACCACCCAAGCTAAACTACCAAAAAATAAGATTATGGATGCCTATAGTGAGGAATATATCAAGGAGACTGCTTACACAAGCGCATAAGCCCTTTGATTTTTTAAGTCAGTTCTTATTGTTACTTATTCTAATAATTGCTTTTGTGCCCTTTTCTCCCAAAATGCCTGCTTCGGGGATCGATACTTCATGGGCACTGGGACTAAACCAAGCAGTCGCTCAGGGGTTGGCTTTTGGTAAGGAAATAATATTTACCCTAGGCCCCTATTCGTCTCTGTATACAAAAGCCTATCATCCAGCAACTGATCTCATGATGATTTTAGGATGTTTTTACCTCGCACTCATGTACTGGGTTTGTTTATTTTTTTTAATGCAAAAAAAGAGATGGTATTGGACTTTAATTTATTGCGTACCATTTCTAGGGATGATTTATTCGCGGGATTCTTTGTTTTTTTCTTATCCACTACTTGCAGGATTATGCAGTTTCAAAATCATCTATTTGGAACATAAGCATCGTCTATTACTTGCTTTTCTTCTCTTCGCTCCATTTGGGCTACTGGCCTTAGTAAAAGGGTCCATGTTAATTATTTGCTTACTTATACTTTTTCTTTATTTCATTTTTTTTCTTGCTTATAAAGAAAAAAAAATTGCACTAATTTGTCTTATTTCTCCTTCAATATCAATTATTTTATTTTGGTTGGTCGCGGGACAATCTCTACTTACATTACCTGATTACCTCACCAGTTCACTTTTCATAGCATCCGGATTTACTGAGGCCATGTCATCTAATGGTAATATGAATGAAGTCATTCTATATGTGCTTACTTGCCTATTAATATTGTTAACCATTTCGTGGAACAAACAGATACCCTTTTCTACAAAAATATTTTTGTTAAGCATGTATTTTATTTTTTTGTTTGTTTCTTTTAAAACCGGTTTTACTCGTCATCTTGGTCATGCATTTATCCCGGGAACCTCCATTTTGCTTGCAGCGTTACTTTTAACTCTGATTTTAAATACCTGGATCAGTTATCTGCTCATCATTTTTTCATTGAACACTTGGTATTACATCAATAGCCAGTATACTCACATATCCATCCGGAATAACTTTATCTCTACTTCTTCCTCTGCCTGGCATGGGTTACAGAACAGAATTCAGGATTTCTCCTGGCTCGAAAAAAATTTTTCATTTAGTATGAATTTCATACGTGAGCAAGCGGCTTTCCCCATTTTACAAGGCACTACGGATATTTACTCATACGATCAAGCTTATCTATTATCCTCACAGAATACATGGGCACCTCGGCCAACTTTTCAGAGCTATTCTGTTTTTAATGCAAGTTTGGCAAGTAATAATAAAAAACATCTTCAGGGGAAGTATAAGCCTGATAATATTATTTTTAAAATTGAACCTATAGATCAACGAGTTCCCTCTTTGGAAGATGGTGCAAGTTGGCCTTTATTGCTGTTGAATTATCAACCTATTCATTACAATAATAATTTTCTATTTCTTAGAAAAAAGAAATATGAATATTCAAAAGAAGTTATTGTGTTAAAAAAAGAATCTCATTTGCTTGGTGAAAAAGTCCAACTACCAGAAAGCGATTTATTATTTGCTGAAATTAAGCTAACTCCTACTCTTTGGGGAACATTAGCGACCATTATCTTTAAACCGCAACAATTGCACATTACTATGAATCTTAACAATGGTCGCACCAAACAATATCGTCTTGTGGCTAATATGGCGAAATCAATGTTCCTTATTTCGCCTCTTATTGAAAATACTGCCGAATTCTCGATGCTTTATAAAAGAAATAACGAATTAGATGCTAAGAAAGTTCAGTCCTTGGTCATTACCACAAATCAGGAAAGAAATTGGCATTGGAACAACGAATATATTATCAATTTTAAGCGATTGACTCAGTAGAATTTATCTTTGAAACGCTTAACCTCTTATTACTCGGTTAAGCGATGGATTTTTGGTATTTCCTATTTGATAGCTCCACGCCGTCTATTTTTGTAACGAATATCCATCATCAAGCCAGCCTTGTAGTCCGGTTTCTAACGATAAGATATTGGAATAACCCATTTTTTGTAAGTTGTCTGCTACTAAGGCACTTCGAAATCCCCCACTACAATAAACAAGGACTGGAGCGTTCAAATCTGGAATTTTCTTTTCAATATCTCGTTCGATAATGCCCTTACTTAAGTGAATTGCTGTAGGAATATGTCCAGTATCCCATTCATTAGACTCACGCACATCTATAAGATGCAGCGGTTCTTGCCGCTCAATTTTTTCTTTTAGTGTTTTAGGTGTTATTTCGGTAATACGTTTTTTAGACTCAGCTACTAGTTTCAAAAATCCTTGCGCATGTTGTTTCATTACCTTCTCCTAACATTTTGTTTTATTGTATTTTACTTCTTAATCTTGACATCTTTGCTTGCCCAAACCACATTAAGGGCATAAATCAACCGTAGTGCTATAATTATAATCAAAGATAATAAAATCGATCATTGAAAAAATCGTTGGAGTGTTTTTGATGAAAGCAAGAGAATTTTTCGGTCGCGTAAAGCCACACCAAAGTGGGTCTTCATACTCCAATGTTGTACTAGATTACCTAAATACACGCAATAGTTCCATTTTAAAAGATTTTAAAAGGGTATATAAAACAAATTGGCATTCAAGTCATGAACCATTTCCCAAATTTGTTACGCGTCTAGAAAGCGATCATAAAAAAAACTTCATATTTAGAGGTATGAGCAATCATGAAGTTGCTGATTTTTTAAAAAGAAAAAGATTTCTCTGTGGGCCCAGCAAAAAGAAACAGGATCATTATAACATTCCTGAGCATGTCATTCTAAATAATACAACCAAGTTTGGTTCATTTACTCCATCATTACAAGTTGGCGGTACTTATGCAAGCATGAGTACCATAGTTCCTAGCTCCGGAGCAATTGTCACAACCAATTTCCCTCCTTTTTTCGTTAACCCTAAAGAAATCCTGGGCACTCATGAAGAACTATATAAACGTTTTAAAAAGCGTTATGACTTAGAAACAGAAATGAATACAGAATTTCAGGGGCTTACGGATGTCCTAGAAACAGCAGGGAAAAACATAGAAATTACCATGATTCGAAATTTTGGAAAAAAATATGTTGGATTAGAACTACATGATGTAAAAGATATTCATCTTTTGACAGTCCCCGGTCAAATATTATGTAGTTGGACCAGTATCAATACCCCTTTGCATGAAGTAAGTTTTGAAAATCCAGAATACAAACTCAGGGTGTGTTCTGTAAAGGTTGGGTTTGCTGAGCATGATGCCTATCTTGCTGACGAGTATGATTTAGTTAATCAAAGAAATCGAGATATAGGATTGATTCCTCCTGAGGGTAGAGTAATTACGATGCATGAAGCAAAATATTTAGCGAAATCAGGTTTATTGGAACTGCTTAATAATATGTATGAAAATGATGATGAAACATATATTTTTTCCTATGTGCCAAGCGATATTGCAGTTAATGATATCGATGCTATTCGTGAGTATATGCTTAAAACCATCGAATCTTTACCACACATGAGAAAAATGGAGTCCAGAATAGAAGAACTTACCGATGAGGAACAAAGAGAAAAGCCTGATGTAATATAATAGAGACGTGCGACCTTTAATGCTTTTTGCCAATTCCTTTAAACCAATTTTTTAATTCCGGCCAAAAAGCAATGATAGCGATAATGAGAGTAAATAAAATAACTGAAATTACCATTTGAACGATAGGAAATCGGAGTTCATCATGCGCAACAAACCAGCTCGCGATTGATCCGGAAATCACTAAAAGTAACCTTATAAAAAACTGAAACATAAGAACTCCAGATAGTTATGGATCTAAATCAGATTCAATGTATGTTTTGCAATAATATATTCTTCATTAGTAGGAATAACACCTACGAATACTCTACTATGAGGATGGCTAATTACTGCAGTATGAGTGCAATTTGCCTGATCATCCAATATTACTCCCAGCCAAGTCAGACGTTCACATATTTTTTTTCTTACTGGCGCTGAGCGTTCACCAATGCCGGCAGTAAAAATGATTGCCTCGCATCCTTGCAAGCTACTGGCTAGAGCACATAATTCTCGGGCAGCCCGATAACAAAATAAATCAACTGCCTCAACTGCCCTTTCATCCTTACTGGCTTGAAGTTCGCGCATATCACTGCTGATTTCAGATACTCCCAATAGTCCTGATTTCTTATACAAAAGGGTATTCACTTCTTCTACAGATAATTTTTTTTCCTGGAGTAAATATAAAATTACCCCGGGATCAATTTCACCACAGCGAGTTCCCATCATTAAACCTTCTAAGGCAGTAAATCCCATAGAGGTAGCAACACTTTTACAATGTTCCATCGCACACATGCTCGCACCATTACCCAGATGAGCAACAATTACTTTTTTATCTTTGATTTCTGAAGGTAAAACGGAAGCAATGTACTCATAAGAAATACCATGAAATCCATAGCGAATTATTCCCTCCTCACTTAATTTCCTGGGTATAGCAAAAAGAGTAGCTAATTTGTCTTGGGTTTGATGAAATGATGTATCAAAACATGCGACTTGTGGAAGTTCAGGGTAAAGCTTTAAGATACTCTCAATAATGGCTACATTATGGGGTTGGTGAAGTGGTGCCAAAGGATTTAAAGAGGTTAATTTTTCAATAGAATCTTTATTAATTAATATGGGACCATGAAAAAAACGTCCCCCGTGAACTACGCGATGCCCAACCGCCTTTAAAATATACCGTGTAGGTAAATGCTTTATCCATTCAAATAAAAAACTCAATGCAGATTCATACCCCGGTGATGAAATGGATGTATTAGCAATCTGTTCCTGTTGTGCATTGGAAATGGTTATTTGAGGATGTTTAAAAATACTTTCTATTTCACCATGATAAATTATAGTTAAAGAAGAAATAAAGAGACTAAATTTAATGCTGGAAGAACCTGCATTAATTACTAATACTGCTTCATCAAATTGTTCTGATTTCATTGTTTTTTTCTACGTGCATACAATAAAGCCATAACACAGGATGCTTTTCGTGATAATTCATCGCTACCTCGGCTGGTTAAAATAATGGGAACATGAGCTCCCAATACCATCCCAGCGGCTTCTATACCTGACAAATAAGTCATTTGTTTGTAAAGCATATTACCTGATTCAATGTCAGGAACTACTAAGATATCCGCATTACCCGCAACAGGAGAAAAAATACCTTTTTCACGTGCTGAATCCATAGAAATAGCGTTATCAAAAGCTAATGGACCATCTAAAATACCCCCTGTAATCTGTCCGCGCTCCGCCATTTTACACAATGCTGTGGCATCCAGTGTGGATGGAATTTTTTCATTTACGGTTTCAACTGCAGAAAGAATTGCAACTTTAGGGGTACCTAGTTCAAGTGCATGAAATAGATCAATCGCATTTTGTACGATGTCACGTTTTTCACTGAGATTTGGAAATAGATTGATTGCGGCATCGGTCAAAAAAATAGGTTTAGGATAATTAGGTACCTCAAGAGAAAATACATGGCTCATACGGCGCCCTGTACGTAATCCATTTTCTTTAGCAACAATAGGTTTCATCAATTCTTCTGTATGAAGTTTTCCTTTCATTATCGCTTCAACTTTTTGTGCTGCAGCTAATTTTACCGCAGTTTCAGCAGCTTCATTACTATGTCTAGTAGGAATAAGTTCGTAAGCCGAAATATCAATATTAGCTTCTTTAGCGGCATCAAGAATTTTTTGTTTCGGGCCCACGAGAACCGGTATAATTAATCCCTCTTCGGCCGAAGAAATTGCTCCTTTAAGCGAGAGTACATCCACAGGGTGAACCACAGCCGTTTTAAGTGGTTCTAGAGCGTTTTTTTCCATAATTAAATGGTGATACCAATGTTCTTGTTTTGGTTTAAGCTCAACTTTAGGCAACTCAATACAGACTCTTTTAATTTTTGTGGTTGGTGCTATTACCTTTGCACGACCACAAATAACTGTTTTTCCCAGTTGGTTAACGCCTTTACAATCAAACTCCACAATGTGTCTTTTCGGTATTTTATTCACTACCTTAAGTGTGACGGTGATGGTGTCTCCTAGAGTCACAGGATGTTCGAATTTTAAAGTTTGTTCTAAATAAATGGTGCCGGGGCCTGGCAACTCTGTCCCCAATATAGTAGATAAAAGTGATGCGCTCCACATACCATGAGCAATAATTTTGTGAAACATATCATTTTTAGCGTACTCTGCATCTACATGCGCTGGATTAATATCTCCAGACATGATGGCAAACAGCTGGATATCTTCTGGAGTTAATGTGCGTATTAGACTCGCTGATTTACCAATTGTTATCTCATCAAAGACCTGATTTTCGATGTAACTCATCTATATGCCTATTATAAGAATTCATAATCCACTTGGAACGTGGTCATTTTGTCACATGAGCATTACGCCCCATAATCATGGGGCATTTTATTCTATTTTGCAGTTTCTATTTTTACGTCTCGAGATTTCCCTTTAGCTTCTGCTTTCTTGGGTAGCTCTATCCAGAGCATTCCTTTTTTAAAAGTTGCTTTGGCTTTATTTATATCTATTGTTGAGGGTAAAGAGAGTGAACGCTCATATTTACCATAACTAATTTCTCGAGAAATATATTTTTTCTTTTCATTTTTTTTAGAAGTTGATTTTTCACCTGTAATAGTAAGCAAATTGTCCCTTAAAGATACAGTGATATCTTTTTCATCCATGCCAGGCATTTCCATTTGGATGGTAAAGTGATCTTTATCCTCAACCACATCCATGGAAGGCATAAGATTTAGATTCTCAAATTGTTCCATGCTTCTATTTGGTGAAAACATTTCATAAAAATCCTGGAATGCTTTATCCACTTCCTGTTGAAGACTTAAAAAAGGATTATGAGGATGTTCAATTGAAGTAGGTGTTCCTTTTTTCCATTTTAATAGCGCATTCATGTTATCGACTCCGTCCTATATTAATTTTCCATTAACGAAATACACTAAATACAGTTTGATATACAAAAGTATTTTGTCAAGTCAAAATAGTATTAATTGGTCTACAGTAATAAATATCATTCGCATTTTCGCGTACTCAAGTTAAGGAACATATTATGATGCATGCCATGATTATGGAAAAATCAGGCCAAAAGTTAATCTATAAAAAAATAAAAAAACCTGAACCTCAAGAAAATGAAGTGCTCATTAAAGTGCATACCTGTGGCATCTGTCGTACCGATTTACATGTTGTAGATGGTGAATTAAATCACCCCAAACTTCCTCTAATACCGGGTCATCAAATTGTTGGCACAATCGAAAAAATTGGTTCAGTGAATAGCCCTTTTACTATTGGGCAACGAATTGGAGTCCCTTGGTTAGGTGGGAGCTGTGAACAATGTCTGTTTTGTAAATCTGGGCGTGAAAATCTTTGTGATCACGCCCGATTTACTGGTTATCAAATTGATGGTGGCTTTGCAGAATATTGTGTAGCGAACCAGCGATTTTGTTTTCCTATACCGGAGGGTTATTCTGATGATCAGGCAGCCCCGCTTTTTTGTGCAGGTTTGATTGGTTATAGGGCTTTATTAAAAACAAATGATGCAAAAACTTTAGGATTATATGGGTTTGGCTCAGCAGCACATATTCTTATCCAAGTAGCGAAACAACAAGGACGATCGGTTTATGTCTTTACCAGTCCTGGTGATAAGCAGGCACAGGAGTTTGCATATAGTCTAGGCGCGGTATGGGTAGGAGATTCAAACCAAGAGGCGCCTCATCCTTTAGATGCTGCTATCATTTTTGCACCTGTAGGAACACTTGTTCCGCGTGCACTTGGTAATATAGAAAAAGGAGGGATAGTAGTTTGTGCTGGAATTCATATGAGTGATATTCCTAGTTTTCCTTATAATATTCTTTGGGGAGAGCGGACTCTGTGTTCTGTAGCAAATCTAACCCGAAAGGATGGTGAGGAGTTTTTATCGCTCGCACCGAAAATTCCTGTTAAAACAGAAGTTCATGCCTATCCATTAAGAGAAGTTAATCAAGCACTTGAGGATCTACGTCACGGGCGGTTTACAGGTGCTGCGGTAATTAAAATTTGAACTCAATACGGAGGATAAAGCACTCTATTCCCTTGCTTTGGCTCTTAATATTTGGGACTATCAACATCAGGGATTTCAATTTACTTCTTCCAAGGGATTATGATTAATATGTTTCAACAAGCGATTGTACGAACACCGTCTTCCAATTTAATTCATGGATTAACATCCACAATCGAGTTAGGTCAACCGGATTATAGAAAAGCCCTCGAACAACATCAAAGTTACATCAATGCCTTGGCTCGCTGTGGTGTCGAAGTAACTGTTTTACCTGCCTTGGACCCATTTCCTGATTCATGCTTTGTTGAGGACCCTGCACTCCTTACAGATAGATTTGCCCTCCTCACTCGTCCAGGGGTCCTATCAAGAGAGGAAGAGGTAAATTTAATTGAACCGTGTATTCAAAGTTTTTACAAAGCAAACATCCATAAAATTGCTGCCCCTGGAACCTTGGAAGCTGGTGATGTGATGCAAGTAGAAGATCATTTCTATATAGGGCTTTCGCAACGAACTAATAAAGAAGGGGCGGCACAATTAACGGCTTTACTGACACAATATGGTTTTAAAAGTACCGTGATTGAATTGAACAAATTTTTACATCTGAAAACTGGAGTTTCATATCTGGGGGATGGCTGTGTACTCGTCAATGGAGAATTAATTAATCATCCGGCTTTTCAATCATTCAAACAATTGGTTATTGATGATTGTGAAGCTTACGCCGCGAATTCCATTAATGTTAATAATACCATCATTATGCCTCAAGGTTTCCCACATTCGGTTGAAATGGTTCTTAATTCTGGCTTCCAAGTGATCACCGTAGATGTAAGCGAATTTCGTAAAATTGATGGTGGTTTGAGCTGTTTATCCCTAAGATTTTAATGAATAAAAAGCTTACTATTTTTAGTTTGACTTTAATGACCGTGGGTTCAGTAGACAGCATTCGTAACCTGCCTGCTGCTGCATTGGTTGGCACAGATATTTTTTGGTATTTCGGCCTGGCATTATTTTTCTTTTTATTACCCAGCGCCATCATTGCAGGCTGGTTTTCCACTAAATTTGACGAAGGGATCTATGGCTGGGTAAAAAATAGTCTGGGAAAAAAAGCTGGGTTTCTCGCTATTTGGTTCCAATGGATGCAAAACATCCTTATTTATCCCACCTTTTTCAGTTTTATAGCGGGTGCGTTTTTGTACTGCATCAATCCGGATCTTGTTGAAAATAAAATGCTTCTTTTTATTATAATTAATCTTCTCATCTGGGGTTTGACTTGGATTAATATAAAAGGACTCAACTTTTCCAATCGCCTGACTATTGTTTGCTCTATAATGGGACTTTTAATCCCCTTTATTTTAATCCTAGCTATAGGATTTATAGGGATGATTATTTATCCCCAATCGCTTAACCTTATAACACCTTCACATCAAGATTCATGGGGATCCCTAACGGCAATAATACTTTCTTTTTGTGGCATTGAAATTGCTGGGGTTCATGCGCAAGATTGCAAACCAGGCGCATTACCTAAGGCGATTGCTCTTTCAGTGATTATTATTTTTGTTACGATGCTCTTTGGCTCTTTGACTTTAGCTATGCTACTTTCACCGAATCAATTGAATTTTATTAGTGGCATTCCCCAGCTATTTCAAGTTTTCTTCACTCAAATCCAATGTGCGAAATTAAGTTTGATAGTTAATATTTTAATCGTCATTGGTTGTATTGGGTGTGCCAATAATTGGCTTATTTCCCCAGTTAAGGGCCTTCTGTTTGCAAGTGATGAGCTCCCTATTTCGAAACAATCCTCCTCTAGATTACTAGTTATGCAAGCATGTGGTGTCTCATTTATTAGTACACTTTTTTTATTATTACCCAGTGTTAATGCCTCCTATTGGTTTATGATTACTCTGGCTACTCAAATGTACTTATTAATGTATGGGTTTATGTTTGCTGGTGCAATACACTTATCTTGGCAAGAAAAAGATCAATATTATTTGTGCATTGTTTTATCATCCATTCTCGGATTTATTGGCATTATTATTTCAATTGCGGTCAGCTTTACTCCTCCTTCCTCATTAAAATATGATTCATTGTTGCATTACGATTTATTTATCCTTATATGTTTGTTTCTTATCGCTTCATCCGCTTATTTTGGGAAAAGAATTCTTTATTATAGAGTACCTAAAGAAGTACTTAAGAACTAAATCTCGAAGTAATAAGCCAATGTATTAAGCTCTTGATTTATCAGTTTATTAATACACATTACCTTTACTTTCAATTGAAAGAAGATTATAATTTGAACAGAATATTTTCCTACAGGAGTTCTTCTGTGCCTTATACATTACCCAGTCAACCAATGCCAAGGATGTTGAATTCACATCAGCTTGAGCAATGGTTTGCAACTATAGAAAGAGACAATACCCCCAATACAACCGAAACAGATTCCCATTTATCGACTCAATTCCTTGCACGGTTTGGACTAAGAGAAGCTACCCAGGTAGTTGAATTTCTCAAAACTGCTGGCGGAAATGAAACGATAAATATGATAGCACAAGAACTAATGAAGGAAGAGGAACAAACTCTATTGATTAGAAAAAGTAGTGAAGAGGAACTGCTCCGACAGCAACGTTTGCTTTTTCTTCTTATGACCTTAATTGCCAAAAATAAAGCGCATACTGAGCACGTTAATGAAATGACGCAGCATCAAATTGATGAAAGGCTTAATGAGTTTAAATCTGAGGAGAAAAAGCACTCTTCAATTGCAATGCATCTCATGGATGCAAGTATTCGAGCCAGTAAGATTATAAAACTTGATGAAGAATTAACTAAATTAGAGAGTGATTTGACTCAATTGGAAGAAGAGTTACAAGAGCTTGAAGAAGAAGTATTAGCAATGGAAGAATATCATGCAGACATGGCCGATCATCTGGAACAGCTCAATGAGTTTCTTCAAATACCTTTATTAAACAATCAACCAATAACTCAATATGTTTCGCATGCAAACCAACAAATAACAGCTCTATCAACCCAGCTAGCGACCCTTAGAGCACAGCAAACAGCACAGGTTCCCAATAATATTGATAGAATACAAGAAACAAATAGGCAGCGCCTAGAGAGAAGAGCGCGATTGTTGGAAGAACAGCTTGCTTTTTATCAATCTCAACTCCAACATCCTCCTCAAACTTCTGAAGAAGTCTATCAACAGTTAATCGCTCAAATAAGAACCCGTTTAAATGAACAAGAATCGTTAAGCGAAGATTTACAATTGCCTACGTATCGTGAAGGTCTGAGGTTACAAGAACGGGGATTGATACAAGCGTTGCAATTTTTAAGAAAAGAGAAAATTCTTCTAAACTCCCAGTTAGAGCCTGTTAATGATTTCAGCCAAGCACAATTTATTATTGATCCAAATCAAAGAGCTCGTTATCGCCGACATGGAGATTCATATGTTGTCTTTTCAGAAAAGATGGATCCCGATCATGCAAGTGAAAAAGACTTGTTAAAGGCCAAATTAAAATATGACAAATTAAAATCAGATATTTGTACCGTTAACTATTTATACAATAACCGCATGCAAAATCAGGCAGAAACACTTAGGACCCGGTCTCAAGTTTGTCAAAGTCGAGTACAGAAAGTGATGAACCGTATAGATAATTTTCAGGAAAATAAAGTTCAACTTCTTCAAGCACAAACCCCCTTTGCTATGTCACCAAAACCTACGGCCCCTAGACCGCAGCCTAGAAGTAGCTATTCGCGCATGTTGAAGTGTTTGGTCCCAACCCATGCTCCTGCTCCTCGTCCTGAAGACATACTTAAAGCAAAAAATGTACTTGAGGCGGTAATTAAACCAGAACGCAAATACGAATTAAATGAATTAATCGGCGAAGTAAAGCCAGGAGAAATTATGAGTCCCGAGACAAGACTTGGGTGGCTTTATAGAGTAAAAAAACTCATACCCGATCTTCCTGTACCCGAATTAGATTCGAGTTCAAAACATCAGAAAAAATAAATGGCTTTGTTATACTTAAAACAAACCATTCATAAATCAGTATTCTTAGTGATCTGAGATGTACTTGCTCAGATCACCAACTATCAAATGATTATTCAGCTAAATTACTCAATTATTTGATAATCTATTTGACAAGATCTAATCGGAATTGTTACTATCAAATGATTAACGATTTATTTCACACTCTGTAACATATATGAACAATGCCATACAACATCAATCTTCTTTAAACAACTCTACTTGGTTGGTGTGTGCTATTGTTTCTGTCGTTTCTGTGGTGGTGGTCGTGGTCTTCCTCTCCTCGCCCTAGAGTTGCGTTTTGATTATTCGGCCTCTCTAGGGAAAGGCCAAAATAATCAGCCGATACGACTTTAACTATTTTGAGGAGATTACCTTGGAAACCGCACTCGATTCACAAGCATCGCAAAAACAAAAAATAATTACCTCTCGCGCTATTTTTATCATTAGTTTATGTGCAGCATTTTTATTTTATAAATATATTCTTCAGAATTTTCCAAGTGTAATGCCCCAACAATTAATGGATACCTTTCATCTTCAAGGATTAGGTCTCGGAGTCTTGTCAGGGGTGTATTTCTGGACTTACCTTATCGTACCTCTATTTGTAGGAATTATCCTCGATCACTATGGCACGCGCTGGGTTACTACAGGAGCCATTTTTTGCTGTGCTTTTGGAATCTATATTTTTTCTCAGGCCCAGGAATTAAATACCGCCATTCTAGGTCGTTCTTTAACAGGCGTGGGCGTATCTTTTGCTTCCATCGCTTATTTTAAATTAGCAGCGGTGTGGTTTCCCAAAAAATATTATGCTTTGTTAACCTCACTTCTCGTTACTGCCGCCATGATCGGAGCAATTTTCGGGCAAATGCCACTGGCATGGCTGGTCAGTCAGATAGGATGGAGAGCCAGTTTAGCTAATGTAGCCTGGATGGGAATAGTTTTAGCTTTCTTGTTCTTACTTATTGTCAAAGATAAACCATCCTTTTCCATTGGTTCCATAGAAACTCAACATGCTGCTAAGAACCCGCATCTATGGAAAGACATTTTATTAATTATAAAAAACAAACAAAACTGGTTATTAACCGGATATAGTGGTTTAGCATTTTCTCCCATTGTTATTTTTTGTGGTTTATGGGGAAATCCCTTTTTACAAAAAGCCTATCATTTAGATAAGTTGGTTGCCCCTTCCCTCATTTCATTAGTATTTGTAGGATTAGCAATTGCATGTCCTTTATTTGCTTTATTTATTAATCGCATACAAAATCGCTGCGCATTTGTTTTTTACAGCACTTTAGTTTCTGCATTATCCATTAGTTTAATTATCTACGCCCACCCTATGCCAATTTGGCTACTAAGTGTATTACTCTTTCTTTTCGGCTTTAGTTTAGGAGCATTTCCCATAGTATTTGTTATCGGAAAAGAGTCCAACCCTTTATATCTGGCAGGCACGGTAAGCTCGCTAATCAATGCCAGTGATGCGTTTTTAGATGCTGTTACCGAGCCAGCGATAGGAAAATTGCTTGATACATTTAGCACCGCCGGGACATCTCATGATTTTTCAATATTTAGTTATCATATTGCTTTAGCTATTTTACCTTTATTCCAAATTATTGGAGCTTTTTTGATGCGATGGGTAAAAGATGAACATCATCAAGTGGTTCATTAAGCATGCATTGAATCATTAAGTTCCTCTACTTAATGATTCAATTTTCCGAGCACTCCATAGAAGAAATTGACAAAATAATAAAGCCTATGTTAGGTTCAATTTGTTGTTTATTTTTCACTATGTTTTATAGGAGATCATTATGTTACTTGCTATGCTCAAAAATGCCATCCACAAAATAACCCACATTGCCGCTCAATTAAGGACAATATGGAGTTGGGGGTATCTTTTTAGACACTAAAAAAATAACAACTAGAGCCCCCAAACATTCTCTTCCTCAATCTGAATTTTCTTTGTCTACTGCACTTAATAAAAGAGGAAAAGGCACGCCAACAACCCATCCCTCAAAAACCTCACTAAGGGGATATGCTCAAAAGGCCTCGATCTGGTTTCTTGAAAAACATCTCATTTTCGCAAAAAAGGAATTAAATGGTGTAGATCATATTGTTATTTACATGAATGGAATGTTAATGCTTCTTCAACGAGATGACAAATCCAAGCATATTCTTTGTGAAGAAAGTAATACACCCGCAATGGATGATCCGTACTTACTTTTGAAGATCACCTGTCATTTCTCAATTTCTTTATTTGAAATTTTAGAGCAGGCAATCCAAAGACATATAAGATTGGAAGATTTGCCAGAGGAATTAGATGAATTGTATGAACAAATTGAAACGTTACATACTAACTTCTCCAATCTAGATGTAGTTATGCCTACTATTGATTTAATGTTGTCTTATCTGAAAGAAATTTCACGTTGTACGCAGGTAAATCAACTTGAACTGATACGGAAACGTTACTTACGTGATTTAAAACCTAATATAGATAAGTACACTGAAATGGCAGCCGAACTGCAACTAAAGGGCTTGCAGCAAATATATATTTCCTGGAACCAGAAATATCTAATTGACTTAATGAAAACTTATATCATTATTGTGGGTGCTCGTGGCCCTAAAAAAGATCTTATTGAGCATCAATTTTTTAATGCATTACGTGCTTATTATGGAATCGATGAAAAGAATACCCCTTTTGGAGGTATTATCTATTCCGAAATGTTACCCCAACAAATGAAGGATTTAACTATTGAAATGCTTATCGACGATTTAGCTAGAGATTTACATAATATGCAGATCGGTCTAGGTATGCTTAATGATAGACACGCTATGTATCAAGATGTCCTGGGGAAATATGCTCCTCGCGTCATTAAAGAGCTTATAGAAACACCCTTACCACAACAAGAAGGAAAATGTCCATTTCGCAAAATAACAAACAATGCTTATAAGTTTTTCCCTTATGCAAAGGATGCAACAGAGGGTGAAAACCCAGATACGCTGAATCAATGTGCTCACAACTAAATACCGTTCCCGCGCAAGCGGGAATCTACTCTTCGAAAGAAGTTATTCAATGCTCTCGACATGAACATAGACCCACGCAAATATGCCCGAAGCCAATTTCACTTTGACCCGTTTATAATCTTCAACCTCGTAAGAATCGGCTTTTGCTAACTCTTCTGAACTTACCTCAAAAACCATACCCTCAATATTATCGGTGGGTTGACCTGTATAGGTAATGATAGGATGTTCTTCTTCACCACTCGTCGCAATTACGCTGGGATCTTTGATCTTTATTTTAGACATACCAAATCCAGGCAGTTTATCTGCCGATCCATGCAATCTTCGTCCAAAATTATTCAGTTGTACTGTTTCATAACGCAAAGTTCCATAAGAAAATAGTTTTTCAACGTTCATCGCTTTACCTATTTAAATGGCTGATTATCCAGTATTTGTTATTTATAACAAGATAAACATTTTCGATATTTTTAATTTTTCTCTAAAATATTTCTTTGCTAATGATTTCTATTTTGATGAATGTTTGAGCTCGCTACAACTTTATTCCGCCCCATTTTTTTTGCTTGATAAAGGGCTTCATCTGCCTTAGATATTAAATCATCTATTCTCTTACCATCGTGGGGATAAAAAGCAATACCGATGGAAATAGTTACTGAAATAGTTTTTTCTTGATTAATTTCTATTGAAAAGTTTTCGATGGATTTACGCAGCGTTTCCGCTTGTGATTTGACCTGATCTAAATTACTACTTCGTAAGTAAATCATAAACTCTTCGCCACCCCAACGAGATACCACATTCTCCTCTCGTCCTATGTGTCGTATTTTTGCAGCAAATTCCAAAAGAACCTGGTCACCTACCAAATGACCATACGTATCATTAATTTTTTTAAAATCATCTATATCAATTAATAATAGAGCAAATGTAAATGGATTATCTTTTGAATTCAAAATTTCTTTTTGCAGGTATTCCTCAAAATAACGTCGATTATAAACTCCCGTTAAGCTATCTTGGGAAGATTGGGTTTTTAAGACATCACGAAGTCTAATATTATACAGGCTCAATGCGCACTGTTCAGAGATGATTTGCGCCAAAGCAATCAAGCGTTGATTGTCAGTATTTAAACCAAATTCCACGTAAAATAAGCCTAACATTTCATTTTGAGCAAATAATGGCAAGCACGCATAGCTTTTAGGTTTTTTATCTCCTTTTTTTATATGATTGCACAATACTCCTTCAGTGCTATCGGAAATATAATAAGGTTGATGTCGCAATAAAGACAAACAATCTTTGGGTGTAAACAGGAATAAGTTAGAAACAGTCTCACCCCAGCTTAAAACTCTGCTAATCATATTCAGATTATCAGAAGCAATAAGGTAAACAATTCCAGAAGTACCTGACAGGATACGTTTACTGTAATTTTTTATTATCTCGATCGCATCATCCATGGAAAGACTGGATTGTAAGAAACTCATTAATTCTTTCAATAACTCCAGTTCTTTATTTTGCATTTCAAGACTTTTAACGAGATTCTCAAGCTCTATTTTAGATTCTTCAAGTTTTTGTTCATTTTGAATACGTTGATGAACATTCATTGCAAAATGACTAACCCCAATAAGATTTCCCTGCGAATCATGAATAGGATTGTAATGTATTTCATAATCCAGTCCATCGTAGCGTTTGTCTTTAAATGACTCAATCACTGTAAACGCAGTACCTTTCATTGCTCTTTCCCACAGTGTCAGGGATTTTGTTTGATTCTCAACACTCATTTTCTGTAAAAGTACATTAAAATTCATGCCAATTTCTAAATCGACTTTGAAAATTCGATAAATTTCACATTTATACATAGTGTTAAACACAATAAAATTGTAGTTCAAATCAATTGCAGCAACTAAGTCATTACTTCCTTCAATAATTCCTTGCAAACGCTCTCGCGCATTTGCTAAAGCAACTTGGGTTCTCTTTAATCTTTCAGTATTTTCTCTTATAAATTGAAGTGTATGAACCAAAAATCCAGAGAGCAAAGCCATAATTATTCCGATTATTAAGATCATGGCAGGAAAAAAAGAGGTAATTACTTGATGGTGTAGTGTAATTGAAGGCCAAAGTATAATTTTCCAGTTTTGTCCATAAGTAGGAAGAATCATACTGTGCTGCCAACTCTTATAAAACTTCATATCTTGAGTATTAGTATATAAAACTCCTGAGGAATCATAGATAATCAAATTATATCCTTTAATATCCATTTTTTTTAAAATATCAGCCAAAAACTTTTCTGTATCGAGAATACCGACCATAAACCCTTCGAATAGATTTCCTTTATATAAGGGACTTAACAACAAAAGACTTTTACCCAGCCCTTTTAGTTCAAACTGAGTACTCATTTGCAACTCTTTGGAAGACAAACTTTTGGTTATCTCTTTTCGTCGATCAGGATCATTGTAAAGGTTATATTCTTTAAGCTGCTCATTTCCTTCCTCTGGTGCAAGCCAACGTACTATATATTGATTATTCACCGATGCAATTGCTCGGTAGCCGGGCTGATCATGAATATAATGCATTGCATCCGCCTTCCATTCGGTTTCGGATGGTGTTTGTTGACTTATCCAACGTTTGGCCATTCGGGAAAAAGAAGAAGTAAACTCTTGTAAATGAGATTCAATGACATCTTCAACATTTTCAATCTTCAACTGCAATAACATATTTAATGAATTTTCTTGGTTCTTTTTAGTAATCTGCCATCCAAGAGTAGTGATATTTAGAATTACGAACACCGTAATTAATGGCAGGGAGACTCGCGAATGTTTTACATTTTTTGAATTGATGTAAAAAATGATACCTAAGCTTAAAAGGATTAAACCCAAAGAAGTATAAATAGAAATTTTCATCCATCTTCCAGCTCCAAAGCGTGCTGTAAAATCCATAAAATAATCAGCCCCGGCGATAAATCCCAAACTCAAAATAAAGAATACACCGACTAAACTTACCCAAAGCCAATTAGGTGAAAAATCGAAAGAAATAATTAAAAAACAAAGTGAAACAATGATAAAACTTAAAGCCACACTTGGAGCCATAGGACCTGGGTATAACTTGTAATCTAATGCAAGAATTTTGATGAAGAAAATATCAATACCTAGATTTGCATTCGCGATGTGCTCATACAAAATATATGCCGAAAATAATAAAAGAATACAACTAAGAAGTCGGCTGGCTTTTATTGCTTTTCGATACAAACAAATTAAAGCTAGGCCCGACAAAATAAAGCCCAAGGCAGTGGTGGGTCTCATAAAAATATATTCGGGGAGTTCCTCGGGTAAATTAGAGCTAAAATACCAAGCAAAAAAATCAAATAATCCCACAAAGAAACAGATTCCTCCAATTAGACACGTAAAAGTCCTATAGTATCCCTTTTCATCCATTTTCATTTCCTTGGCTATAAATAGAGTATAAAACAAAGAAAAACCTATAGATATATTGAGAGCATACTTTCAAAAGTAGATGTTCAATAAGGTTTAAAGAGACGGACTTTCTTCTAAACTATACTCATCTAAAGCTAGCAAGATGTTTTCTTCAAGAGACTTCGCTTTTCCTATAGGCTTATTAATTCCATTGATGATAATAGAAAAAATAAATGTTTTTTGGTGGGGATTGGTGATAAAGCCTGATAATGAAGATATGTCATGCATTGAACCTGTTTTGGCATAAACATTATTTTCAAGCATAGTCTTCTTCATTCTCTCCTTTAATGTTCCTGAAACACCAGCTCGTGGCAGTGCTTTGAAGAAAATAGGTTTCATAGCTGGATCATGATAAAGATCGCTAAGCAAAACTACCATTTGTTCTGGGGTAACCAAATTATAGCGGGTTCCCTCACCATCAATGATATCCATTTGTGACATATCAAGATGGGTGTGTTCAGATAATATTTTTTTAATCGCAAAAGCCCCTTCTTTGTGCGTGCCTTTCCCGCTTAGAATATATCCTAATTTTTTAGTTAGACTGTTTGCATAGAGATTATCTGATTGTTGTAACATATGAGTAATCAGCGTACTCAGCTTTTTTGATTGGAAACTCGCAATAAAAGTAGGATCCGCTGGAGAGGTGCCGGTAATAATTTTTCCTTTCAGGGCCAAGTTGTTTTTATCAAAGGTTTTTTGTATCACTTGTTTTACTACCAATATCGGATCAGGGATAGCAAGTTCTATTACTTTTGGATTTTTTTCCTGAATCATACATCCATATAAGCGAATGGTATTATTTGGATTGAGTTCAAGATTCAAGCTGCAGTGGTCTTTTCCTTCTTCTTTACTCACTGTTAAGACTTCATTTATCACAGTTAGTGCTTTAAGCTGTGTTTTTGGTTTAATGTCGACCCGTTTACCCAGTTCTTTAGCGCTGGTAAGTTCATAAGCCACTTTATTTTCGTTGATAATTGCAGCCGTATCTGGAGCAGCATAATACCAACCTAAATCATCATAAGAAGTTCCACTTGGATAATTTGGTTCTTGATATTGCGAACTGTCAATTATTATATTTCCTTGAATGGAGTTTATATTATTATTTTTTTTCAAGTTTAATATTAATGAAGTTAGATTATCGGCAGTAAACGAGGGTGATCCGGTAAATTGAACATAGTAATTTTTTTCTTTTCGTGAAAGTGTTGTTATAAAACGATAATCTGGTTTTAATTGATAAAGAGCCGCTGCAGCAGTAAGCAACTTCATGCCACTAGCCGGAGAAAGCAATTTATCTGCATTTCTGCTGTAAACAACACGACCAGTTTCCGCTTCTTTAATAAGTATACCAACGGTTGCATGGGGTAATTTTTGTGCAATAATCTCGTCTATTTTCTCTGAAAGCGTTTGAGAATTTCCCATTTGATTAAAGAAAAAAGCGGCAAAGAAACATAAATAATTAGAATAGCGCACGACATTTACCCTAATGAGATACATGAAGTATAGCTTTACCGATTCAGAGCCGAAGTGCAACCCCTAATCCAATATTTTGGTCAGGCAATATATCTCGGGATTTTTAATAAATAAGGTTCACCCATAGCAAGACAGGATAATAGTTAGATTTTTCCATTCTATAAGTTCAAATTGGGGCGATTCGGTTTTGTAAAGCTTCGGGAAAATACTTCCGGTGTAATGTCCTTAGTACTCAATTCATCAAGATGAATCATTTTAAAAAATGATTTATTAGCCAGCGAACTTATATCTGGATTTTCTGGATAGTACTTAAGTAAGGGAAAAAATAATGCTTGCCCGATGACATACCTTTTGTCCCTGCTCTCAGGAGAAAGCCCCCAAATGTTCTGATACGTCATAGCAGCAACTTCATGATTTATCGACTTGTTGCCTAAATAAAGCATTACATGGCCACCAATATAAACAAGAGTCATGAGTGGATGCCCTTGTGTTTTCAAAGTACTAATTCGCTCATCAACCGTATTTTTGGTTAAGTCGATCCCTGAGCTTATTTTAGCCTGCTGTGCGGAATTGCGCGGCAACCAAATACCGAATGGAGTAAATATGCTTTTTAGTTCTTGAGAGCAATCATTAAAAAAGAAAGCCCCTCCCCAACCATAAGGACGATTTTGTAATTGTTCTAATATACGACTCATATTTTTTTTGTAGCCTCAAGAGGCATTAGACTAGCGGATTGGGAGCGCACAAATCCAGTCTGGATCACGGCTTCATGAAGTTCATTTTTTATTGGAATCAAGATAGAAATATGATTTTGAGTACTGCTATGGAATGGGAACACTGCACCGATGTAGCCTGCGAATTGAAAGTGACCACGTTGATTTACAATACTTGCTTCTGTTTCAGTGATGGCTACTAAACTTTTTTTTGACGCTTGTTTCCAGTGTTGAATAAATCCATTAGAAGCATAAGCAACATCTGAGTTTTTTACCCAAGCAAAATAAGCGTCAGGTGTTAATACTAAAGACCAGGCGCTATCCTGGGAAACTGTAAAAACATAAAGTGGTGTTCCCGCCCAAATTACTGATTCTTGTAAATTATCAAAGGGAAATCCTTGACCGGGAATCGTAAAATAGAAAAAATCTGGGGCACCATCTGGCAAAGCACGGGCAAAGGTATTATTTACAGCTATTGCTCTATTCTTTTCGTTAAATGCTAAGATTTCAATAGCTGGAAAATTCATATTGTTTTTGATTCGATTTAACCATCGCTCATCATGCTCTTTAAAGTTTTCTGCATAGTGTCGTTCTTCTTCTGATTTATTTTGATTATCAAATTCCGTTAATAATTCCAATTCAATTTTTTTCACCACAGGGATAATAGAACTGACCATTCTCTCACTCCAAGGAGAGAGGCCTTCTGAATTATCTGAGTAATAGTGATTATAAAATTGATGCAATTGAATCTCTTGATATTCCGGTTTTAATAAGGGAACCTCATTGTCCTCACTATCTGAAGGGAAATAATCATGAATATCTTGAGAGTAGGATTTTAGCGAAAAATCATAAATCGGGACTTCAGTAGCAAAAGAAGCGGACAGAAAGAAAATACCTAAAAGCGAAAAAGCTCCTTTGCTTAAGCCCCTAAATCCAGATACCTTGAAACGCATAAAACAAAACCCAATCCAATAAAATAAAGAACAATTATACGATTAAATGCTCATTGTATAAGAAGTTCATCCTTCACAATTGCTGTTGATTCTTCTACCATAGAAACAACATGCTCATGACGTGATGGACTTAACAATCGTTGAGAGGAGTATAGAATAAAGATACTTAAAGGTAATAAGGTCAATAGATCAAAAGGAAACTTTAAAATACCTATTCCACCGAAAGTGCCTAAATAAGAAACAACAAGTAGGGTCACCATGTAAAATAAAAACCAGTATAAAAGAGAGCGATTATCCCATGAGTTTGCGCGATGATATATAGAATAAATTAGAAGACCAAACAGTAAAGCAATATCTAACTTCCAAATAATCGAAAATCCGCACCAATAAAGCATTAAATTACAAAAATAAAATGCAATATGTGAACAAACAAGTGCTCCAGAAAGTCTAAAGGGCCTAGGCGTTAAAGGCTGTAATTTACGCATTGCTAAAAGACATATAGGTCCAATACTATATGAAAGAATACTTGCAGAAGATAGAAATGCTACCAACTTCTGCCATCCTGGAAATGGGAGAAAGGAAAGCATTCCAACTAATAAATTTGCATAGAGAGTCACATAAGGAATTTTATGACGATTTACCTTTAAGAAGATTTTGGGCAGGTGATCATTCAAAGCCATTCCATATAAAATTCGTGAAGTCGCAGCGGTATACACTAAAGTAGTTCCAAATGGAGAAAAAGCCGCATCGATCATCAACAAAGTAGCTACAACTCCTAAGCCTAAAAGCAAAGTTAAACCTACTAAAGGTCCACTATCTCCTGGGTAACTCAGAGCTTGCCAACCATGTGTTAAATATTTTTGTGGTACTGCCGCAATAAAACTTAATTCAAGCATGAAATACAAGACAAATCCAATCAATACGGCACCTAAAATAGCAATAGGAATATTTCGTTGTGGATTTTTTACCTCTCCTGCCAATACCAAACCATTTTGAAATCCAGTGAACGCAAAAGCAATACCTCCAGCAGAAAGTGCGGTAAAAATATTTACCCAACTTTCTTTATCCGACAAATTGATCTTGATGTTATCCATGGTTGGAGCAACATGAAGTAAAGAAACGATTGCAATACTTGGTAATATAAATTTAATGATACTTGCATATTTATTACATTCAACAAGCAATTTAATTCCGTAGGAGTTCAAGACCACGACAAAAAGCATGATCCCCATTGCTGAAATATAACCATAGCCGGAGAGTGTGAAGGTTGAGGAATCTTTAACTATTAATATCGGGAAAAAATGACTTGAGTACTGCAAAATAGCCTGTATTTCTATCGGGGTCATTACGACATAAGACAACCATGATGTCCATGCAAATAAAAACCCAACCTCCTTCCCATGAGTAAAAGTAGGATAATTAGACATCCCGCCAGATATGGGAAACATAGTACCCAGCTCACAAAGAGGTAGAGCAATAAAAATCATAAATACAGTAGCAATAATCCATGAAATTAATGAATTACTACCTGCCATTTGGGCACTAATGAATGGGCTAAATAACCACCCTGAGCCGATCATTCCGCCAGCAGAGGCAATAAGTATATTAGTTGTTGAAATATCCCGTTTTAACATAACAAACCTATGAGGATGGTGATACTCCAATTTAGCCAGAAAGTAATTCATTATACAAGTTTAAATAATTCCAGATAGGTGCAACTACTTCTTAAAACTTTTTGATTATCACTTGTGCTTTAACCACTTTTGTGAATAGGAAATGAGCGATAAAACTAGTACTTTTTCCGTTCAATGGATTCAATTTCTTTTATGATCAGTTCCCCTTCTTCATCAGATTGAGTATTAAACCAAGACTCCAAAATTTCTTTTGCCAAATCCTGGGTTAGAAGTCGATTGGATAAGGCTAAAACATTCGCTCGGTTCCATATTCTTGCACCTCTTGCAGTTTGAGCATCCGTGCATAATGCCGCTCTTATTCCGGGAATTTTATTCGCCACAATGGAAATGCCAGTCCCTGTCCAGCAAAAGAAAATACCTTCATCACATTCACCATCATGAATTGCTTCAGCAGCCATTTGAGCAGTTTCAATCCACGACTCATTTTGACGCGATTTAAGTGCACCAAATGGAATAACTTGATGTCCTAACCGTTTAAGTTCTTGCACAACAAACTCATTAACAGGATAAAGCTCATCGCTGCACACTGCTATTTTCATCGATTTATTACTCCCCAAAGAATGTTTTAATAAACCAAATATAATCCTATGGGCTCTATTTTATATAATGTAGGCCAAGAATACATCGCCAGAGCATAGTCCAGAGCTACGTTAATCAAACCACGCTGCTTTGTAAAATGGAGTTGAAATTTTTATTTGGACAAATTTTCAATTCCATTGAAATCAATATCATAAGTAGATGCAGGATAGAATCCTTTCTTTGCTCTGATTGCTCTACAAAGTACATTCAGCATCATCAGCATACTTTTCAGTTTAAACCAGGGATAAGCTTTATGTTTTAAGACGTCATGTGCTCTTCGATAATCTTTAATGAATTGATGAGGATTTTTGAGTATATATTTCAAACAGTGAAGCATCATTCCTTGGCCCAGCATAAAAGGCTGCATGTATTGCATATTAGGTATATCGTACTGTCTTTGTCCACTTAAAATAGTATGCCAATCAATTTTATCAGTTAAAAGATGGAACCCACTGGTTACTCTTGGGTTACACTCTAAAACATATGCTTTATCATTCATCAAAATAAAATCAAACGCTATTTGGCCACTAAATTGAAATTTCTTGCAAAATATCTTAATAAAATCAGTGATTGGTTTTATTTCTGCGGGTTCAAAATATATTCCGGTAGATAGGCCGGCTTGATATTTTGAGTAATAGCACGATTGAATTAATACTTCACCTTTATGCGCAATAGCATAAGTACTGTATTCTTTACCTGGGATAAACTGTTGAGCAATATAAGGTTCATTAACAGGGAGATTTGCAATGATTTGTGGTGAGGGTTTGATGAGTGTACGCGATCCAAAACGAGAAAAAACAGGCTTTAATACCAAAGGCACGTCCTTTGGAAGACGCTCTTTATCTTTATCTGTTTTAAGTAACCAGCTTTGCGGCGCAGTTAAACCGTATTCACTAACAAGCTGGTTAAATGCATACTTACTATGTAATTGATTCAGGCGTTCAAAAGGTTCACAGAATACTTTGGTATGCTTTGATAATTGTTCATAGCCTTGGCTTATATGAAAAATTTCCTCGCATGATGGAATAAGTAAATCAATTTTATGATGGATAACTAGTTCTTCGATTGTATTTAAAAACGCAGCCAGGTTTTGATTGGGTTTAGGAATCACGAAATGCTTTTTTACTCCCTTAACCAGTCGCGCTAGCGGATAAAGCATACTCTCGGCACTATAGACCTCATATCCTTGACTAATGAGGCTACGCATAATGTCCATAGTAGCAGGCGCCCTACCTCCAGTAATTAAAATCTTCATCTAAATCATTTCCTTAAAACCATTAATCTACTTTTCAAAATCCAGCATTCAATCAATAAGAAAGGATAAAGTTATTTCGCTTATCTCCTAGCGCAATTCTATTTTCAAATAATTTTTGATAGATGTTTATAAAAATTATAGGGCGTTGCGCAAATTAATAATCGCTCTAATTCATTGGCAAAGACCATGTGATGTTGCGGAGAAATCATTTTTGAAATTATTTCATTAATCATATAAGCCATTTGCATGGAGTCTCCTCCCAGATTGTCAAAAGTAACATGATTATCAATAAGTTCAAGGGGTAATGATAATACGTTTGCAAATAATTGACGAATTTTTGTTAATAAATCCTTCTGTACGTCTATCTTATTAAAATTCAAATTAGAAGTTGGTGCGGGTAATTTTTTATAATCTACTTTTCCATTAACCGTTAAAGGGAATTCAGGTAGAAAAGTAAAATATTTGGGTATCATATAAGAAGGAAGAATGGTAGCTAGCTTATCGTGCAAATCAATTCTCTCTTGCGAATCTGAAACTAAATATGCAGCTAATTCATTATGATCCTCACCCATAAGATGATCCTGCTTTATGAGTGTTACCACAGCTTGCGAGATCCCATCTATTCCTAATAACACATGTTCAATTTCCGCCAATTCAATGCGATGACCGCGTATTTTTGTTTGATAATCTGTTCTTCCTAAATAAACAAGCAAACCATTTTCTCGGTGGGTCGCTAAATCACCACTCTGATACATACGATCGCCTGGAAAAAAAGGATCATTCATAAAATGTTTACTTGTTAACTGGGGTTGGTTTAAATAACCCACTCCCACATTACTTCCCGCAATATAAATTTCCCCTTTTTCTGCAAGTCTGACTGGTTTGAGTTTATTATCTAAGCAATAAATGCGAGTATTTGCTATAGGAATACCAATAGGCACGCTTCCTTGAAGATCGTTAATAACATCAAATTGATGAACCATACATCCCACCGTAGTTTCCGTTGGACCATATTCATTAAATATTCGGGCCGCAGGTAATTTTTCACTAATAGTGTGTGCCAATTTACAAGGAAAATCTTCTCCACCAACGACCAAAGTTAATGAATGTTCCGAGATCATTTGTAAATTGCTAATCATTCGCAAATGTGAGGGTGTTAGCTTTAAAAAATTGATTGCTGGGTTTGTAAGGATATCTTTAAGCATCAGTGAGCTAAGGGTCTCTTGGACTAACCTAATACTTCCACCCGAAAGTAAAGGCAAATAAAGTGATGTTACGGTTAAGTCAAAAGCAATGCTTGTAAATAACATTGTATGATAAGGTTGATTCGTAGTTCCATAGGCTCCAAATGCCCAAGATAAATAATTCAGTAATTGCCCATGATTAATCATGACTCCCTTAGGCATCCCAGTAGAACCCGAGGTATATATGATATAAGCCAATTGAGTGAGTAAGTTTCCATTATTTCTTGGTATATGGGAATTTAAAATCTGTATTGGAATATGGGTACTTAATCCAGGGTAATCCTGCTTTAATACCGCGAATTCTTCATGAACCACCAAAGCAGGTTGCGCATCTTCCAATATAGCTAAAACCCAAGCGCTGGGTGATTTTATATCAATCGGAATATAAGTAGCCCCTAGATACCAACAAGCAAGAATAGAGCAAATCATAGTCTCATTTCTTGGTAAATAAATAGCAATCTTGTCCCCGCTCTGAATACCTAAATCGGAAAAATAACTGGCAATTTCCAAAACACGATGACCCAATTGCTGATATGTTGTAGTGTGAGTTCTAGAAATTAAAGCCGGTAAATGAGGATGCTTTAGTGCGCTCTCCCATATTTTTGTAAAAATTGTTTTCTCTTGGGGAAAATCAATCTGGGTATTGTTATATACAGGCCATAGGGTATCGCAATAAGATAAACTCTGCCGAACTAGCTTAGGCGCATCAATCAACTTTTTAAATTGGTTGACTAAATGGGTACTTGTTTCAAGTGTGGCATGGGCATTTGAGACAGAGAAACAAATAGTCGTGGCATTCTCATGTTCGGTTACAGTAAGGACAATGGGAGCAATAGGAACATTAATTGGCAAAAAATAACCATCAAGCGCTTTACAGTCTTGGCCTAAATAGAGATCTGATAAATTAATCGATAGTTTCGACACAATTCCAGACATCATATATTTATTTTTTTTGTTCTGATAATAAATTAATGCTTTAAGTAGCCCTTTTAGCAAGGACAAAGGTAGATGGTTCATATAAGCATCAAAGGTTCCTATGCGTAGTTCATTCTGCTCACTAAGTTGCTTCACAATATCATAATAAATGGAAGCCCAGTCCGACCCTTTTTTTGCTTCGATAAAAATAGGATTTGTAAAATTTCCTGTAGTATTCGCCTCAATATGATGACGTAAATCTACTGGAATCATAAAACGGGCCTTTTCAGCGCCAAAATGTGTACTGCGCTCTAATAATATGTGACAAATCTTAGCAGTTAGCGCATTAATTTTTCCAGGAAGGGTTACTTTATGCCATAAATAATGAGTATGAGTGGCACCAGTAGTGCCGGTTGGTGCAATGCAATCCAATGGAAAATTGGGTCTATATTCAGTTTTTCGTTTTTCACTGAGGAATTCATAGTCAGTCATGGTACAGTTTGTACCCTCTAAAGGTTGTTTATTCCATGAACGAAAAATATCCTTTACCCAATGATACAAACCCATGCCATCCATTACGCCATGAAACGCACGGAATACTAAAAAATGGCGTTCCCCTTTGATGTAGGTAATTTGTGTCCCAGGATAGGAAGGTACAAACTTATGTCCATGGAACAATGATAAGTCTTGAATATTATGTCCATCCCATTCCATCTCGATAACTTGAACAGTGTTCAGATCGACCAACTCATCGGGGATCTTATACCAAATCGAATGAATGACTCTTAATCCAGCTTGCAAATGGACATATGGGTTTGCATCACTCGCTCGAACAATTGCTTTATTGAGCGAAGGTACATCCACTTCTGAATCCATTTCAAGCACCAATTGTAGCGAAAAGGAGTGATTCATAGCATCGCCTGCAATATACAGTTTTTCACTCGGTGTAATTGAACGTTGAACCTTTGTTTTGGATTGATGTGAGGGCATAAATTAACAATATAGATGGCAGTTTTTTGAGTACAACGTAACCTGGTAGGTTAATAATTTTACATCAAAAGTCATATTAATACCAACAATCGTGTATTACATTATAAAAGCTTAATGTAACAGGAAGGATAAATTGCCTAGGCATTGTTTTACTCACCTAGGCGAAAGATTTATAAATATTTATGATGATTTTCTGCGCTGCATAATTTGCGAAAAAAATTCCGGCTTGTTTAACCCCATAGAGGCAAAAATTTGGGGAACTTTATCCCATGAACCCTCTTCCTCTATACTTGCAACAATTAATTCAAACCCAGCTTTTTTATCGGCCTCTAATCCCCATCCATTTATAAAGCTGAGACCTCTCAAACGTTTTGCAGCTATATGACCTAATGCTATTGCTGCTGATAAATAAGCATGAGCTTCTTCAAAAAGCTGGTTACATTTTTTTAAATTGGATTCGCTTTGAAAAATGCCTTCTTTTTCTAAATTTTGTCTAAATTTAGCTTCTTCGAGAACCATTTGCCCTAACTGATAATTAGCTTCTGCATCATCAAGCATTGCGGCAGCTCTATAACATTCCATATACATTACATTGGCATAAGGGAACTTTTTACTTCCTCTCAATGTATTATAAATAGCTGCCAGTTCAAAATAATATGCAATTTCTTTTTTAAGGAGTTCGTCTCCGGGTTGATTATTTACCCGATTCGCTTGCATTGCTTTTATCTTCTTTGTAATTCGTTTAATTTTCCAACGTTTTAAATAGGACATAAACTCTCCTGCCATTTACTATGCTGTTACTTGAATCAGATATTGTAAGAAAAAAATTGCCATTACAATTAAAATCATTAAAGCAAGAATCTTAAGTCCAAAACCGGCAGATTCTTTTATTTCCTTCCCAATTTGTTTACTAGGGGGATTCTCTTGTTCTTCTTGAGGTTTTAGCTCTGACTTATAAAGATTATTATCAATATGATTCGATACAAAATAAGAAATCAATCCCGTGATGAGGCTGGGTACAAAAAACATTAACCAAACAATAAGCTTACTTTGCCCAACGGTATAGTTATAATCATCTTGCAAGGAACTCAGAAGTGTCATAACCATCTCAGGAACATTATAATTTAGTCCCCAAGCTAGATAGGGTAATAGGTATAAACTATAGAACAATAATCCCAAGCAAAGAACCAAACAAATCATGCCTAAAATATAGAGCTTACTGTTTTGGCTAAACCGATCTTGTTCCATATCACCTCTTAAATAACCTTTTCTTTTTATTTAAGATAGCAGATGGATTTAAATAAGTACACTTACTGGTGATATTAACCAATTCATTTTAAAATAGAATATACTTATCATTTTAATTATAAGGCAATAAATGAAGCGCTATGTTTTTATGATTTCCGATGGCACAGGGATTACTGCTGAAACTTTAGGCCATAGTTTAATCACCCAATTTGAAAATACAAAATTTGAACGACTCACCATCCCGTATGTTGACTCTTTAAAGAAAGCAGAACATGCTGTTGCACAAATCAATCAAGCTTTTGAGGAACAGGGAATCAAACCCCTTGTATTTACAACCCTGATTGATCCAGAAATCAGAAATTACTTTAAAAAAGCTAATGCTCGCGTTTTCGACTTATTTAATACTTTTATTGGCCCCATGGAAGAAGAGCTTAATGAAAAATCTTCATATACCGTCGGAAAAACTCATGGTGTAGTGAACAGTAAACTCTATTTGCATCGATTAGAAGCAATTGATTTTGCGTTATCGCATGATGATGGCGTGAAAACTCGAGGCTATGATAAGGCTGATATCATTCTTATTGGGGTTTCACGTTGTGGAAAAACCCCAAGTTGCTTATATATGGCACTACAATACGGTATTTTGGCTGCAAATTATCCTTTTACTGAGGAAGAAATTATCGGTTTTAAATTACCCGATGTACTCAAACCTTATAAAAACAAACTATTCGGATTGACCATTGATCCGCAACGTTTACAACAAATCAGAGCAGAGCGCAGACCGAACAGTAAATATGCTTCCCCAGAACAATGCCGTCTGGAGGTGAAGGAAGTCGAGGCTATGTATCAAAAGGAAAAAATTTCTTATATTAATTCGACAAAATACTCTATTGAGGAAATATCAACAAAGATACTGGCTGCCTCAGGTTTGCAACGTAAGATATAGAACAGGAAGTTTTTGGTTAACAGTATCCTGGATATTAATTCCGCAAAACTGGAAATTAGAAACACCACAATGGGAGAAACTATTTGGAAGCACTAGGGAAGTCTGCATTACAATCATAACGACTATCATTAGCTAGAAAGGTCTTGCAACTTTGATTAATTGTGTATTTGACAGTTGTAGCATCGGGTACCGCTATATTTTTCTTAGAATACATTTGCCAGATGATAACTCCTCCACTGTCCTTTTGTTCACTAAGGATTTTATCGACTAATTGATTAGTAAGTTGCAATTGTCCACCAACAGTTTTGGGATAAGCGGGTTGATTTACTTCAAAACCAAATTGTATTTTTGCATTAATATGATATTTGGCTGGTAAAAAAGTTACTTTTCCAATGCTATCAATTGTTAAACTCGGATTAGTAACACGGTCTGCTTTAAGCCAATTGATAAAATCGTTCATATAAGCACCGACTTGACCCGGTAAATCTAAAGGCCCGTTAGCATAAGGTGCACAAACAACCGGATTGTCTCCACATAGATCATAGGTCATTAAACCAATGCTATCAAAGCGGGAAACGAGTGCTTCATCTTTATTAGTAAGATTATACCACAACCCTTTCAAGTTTCCCTTCCACCACAAACCTCCCTTCGTATTAATATCCGGATATTTATCTCCAAATACAAAGCCAGTAATTGGGCGAGCACCCACGGGGGGGGACGCGGTGCTAAACTTAAGATATTTTGCGCCGGGATTGTCCATTATCGCGTGTAAAATTGCATCCACTTTATCAATTGTTTTGGGCATCACATAAGAGGATCCTGAATTTATTCCGTATTTCATGAGATTTTTATAAGTTGGACCACCTGCTTTAAGAATGCTTTGCGCAATATCAGTTGACCATTCACCGCTTGTGCTAGGGCCCCAAGCAACAGCATATTCATCTGCATGCCAAAATTCTTCGTAGTCAAAATCAATGCCATTCACACCTAAGTCATTTGCTAATTTTACTAAATTTTCATAAGAAGATTTTGCTTTTGATGCCTGTTCGGGATCAGTTGGATCAGGAAACCAATCATAGAACGCTTGACTCGTAGTTGAAGTTAATATCCTACAACTCTCTTTTACCACACTAAAGTTACAACTGTAATTCCAACCACCTACCGCTAGAAATGTTTGAATCTTTTTTTCTTCAGATAATTTGATTGCGGATTTTAACGCATTGAAAGCTTGAGCACCTTTACCATCATGATCTGTAAAGTAACCTAGTATACCGGTTGTTGCTAAATTACCTGCTTGGTAATCGATCAAAGTCGGTCTAACAAATGAGAAGATAACCCTATTAAAATTAGGTTTTTTTAACTTTACTAAATCATTAACGTAGCGTTGAAGCTGCTCTGGAGTTTCAAGAAGCAAATAAACTGAAACGACTTTTTCATTAGGGTCAATACCTGCATATAAAACAGAACTTGCAAGCATCAATATAGTATACAACACAGAGAAACCAGTCCGTTTAAGTTTCATTGATTCTCCCTAGTCTACCAACCAGATACTGTTTAAATTATATACATTTACTAGGGATAAGCAAATGAATCTACTTTTGTAAGTAATAGGATCTGGGTCAACGTAATGGAACTTAAGATATTAATATCGAATGTTCCATACGTTAAATTTATCTGTGTGAACGAGTTACTCGACAACCCATAATTGCATAAAATCATCCACTTTCATGGTTGCAAGTGTATTTGTATCACTCATTGCTTGCATAATCCGTTCTACCCTATCTGCAGAAAATTGGGTGCTTAGGTTCTTTTTGAATTTGGATAATAAAACGGGAATACCTTCCTCACGTCTACGTTTATGACCAATGGGATATTCAACAGTAACCAAATCACTTTCAGTCCCGTCCTTAAAAATAATTTTAATACTGTTTGCAATCGAACGTTTTTCTGGATCATGGTATTCACGAGAAAAACGTTCATTTTCAGTAACATGCATTTTTTCACGTAATGCATCTATTCGGGGATCTGCTGCAATATCATTTTCATAATGTTCTGCTTTTAAATCACCGAATAATAAACCTATTGCCACCATATATTGCAAGCAATGATCCCTATCAGCAGGATTGTGCAAGGCACCTTGTTTACTGATAATTCGGATAGCCGATTCATGAGTTACTAAATCAATTCGAGCGATCTCATCAAAACGATGTTTCACAATCGGATGCAGTATAACAGCACACTCCACAGCAGTCTGTGCATGAAATTCAGCAGGATAAGATAATTTAAATAATACGTTTTCCATGACATAACTGCCGTAAGGACGTTGGAACTTAAATATTTTTTTATCAAAAAGAACATCATAGAAACCCCAGGTGGGGACACTTAAAGCACTTGGATAACCCATTTCACCCGCTTTAGCAATTAATGCTAATCGAACTGCTCTAGATGTAGCATCACCTGCTGCCCATGATTTCCTTGAGCCTGCATTAGGAGCATGTCTATAAGTTCTGAGGCTTTGACCATCCACAAAAACTTGAGATAAGGTTCTTAACATCATATCTCTATCTGCGCCAAAAAGTTGAGCTGCAACAGCAGCACTAGCAATCTTAACTAAAAAAACATGATCCAGTCCAACTCGGTTGAAACTGTTTTCCAAAGCAAAACACCCTTGAATTTCGTGCGCCTTAATCATCGCGGTAAGTACATCCTGCATTAAAATAGGTGCCTTACCATGAGTACAGTTTTGTCGACACATATAATCTGCTACTGCAAGAATGGCACCTAAATTATCAGAAGGATGCCCCCATTCTGCAGCAAGCCATGTGTCATTAAAATCCAGCCAGCGTATCATCGCCCCTATATTGAATGCAGCCTGTACAGGATCAAGCTCGTATGCAGTACCTGGAACACGTGCACCACCAGCGAGAGTTGCGCCAGGTACAACTGGACCCAAGAGTTTAGTACATTCCGCAAAATTTAATGCTAAAATTCCACATCCCAATGTATCCATAAGACATAAACGGGCTGTCTCATAAGCCAAAGCACTATCAATTTTCTTGTTTAATACATAATCCACTATATCAGTCATAACCTGATCATAATCAGGCTTAATGTTGTCTTCTACATAACTGTGCATAATCACCTCTTGTCTTATTAGAGCGTATTGACGAACCCCTATCTAGGCTATATTCACCGGCTTGTTCGCGGAATCCAGCATTCGGATTAATCACATCTCCATCTTATTTTGATGTCCTGGATCCCGCGAACACATCGCGGGACTCTACTTAAATAGCGATGCTGTTGTGCTATTCACTATCTTTTCATTCATATGTTAATGCATGGATGGAACAACTACCCTCTCGTTTCAATAGCTGGAAACTCTTGAGGTTCAGGTCCAATATATTCAGAAGTAGGTCTGATCAATTTATTATTGGCTCTTTGTTCAAATACATGTGCTGACCATCCTGTGATGCGCGACATAACAAAAATGGGTGTGAATAAGAATGTAGGAATACCGCAATAGTGGTACGCCGAAGCACTATAAAAATCTAAATTAGGGAATAATTTCTTTTCATTCCACATTACTTCCTCAATACGTTCCGAAATATGATATAAAAGAAGATCATCTTTATCTTCACCTAATCGAAATGACCATTTTTTGATGATATCAGAACGTGGATCACTAGTCGTATACACTCGATGTCCGAATCCCATAATAAGTGCTTTATTGAGTAACATTTTTTTCAATTCAGTTTCAGCTTGATCCGGACTATTAAAACGTTCTATCAGCTCCATTGCTGCTTCATTGGCCCCTCCATGTAAAGGACCGCGTAATGTACCAATCGCACTTGTAATTGCAGAGTAAAAATCAGCCAGTGTTGCTGCAGTAACTCGTGCAGCAAAGGTAGAGGCATTAAACTCATGTTCTGCATATAGAATCAAAGATACATTCATCATCTGAGCTTCTTTTTTACTTGGCTTACGTCCATGTAATAAGGCTAGAAAATGTGCACCTGTTGTTTGCTCATCACTTAGGCCATTGATTTCTTTATTATGGAAATGCCACGCATACCAGTAGCACATTATTCCCGGAAATAAAGCCAACAATCGGTCTGCAATATGATATTGCTCGGAAAAGTCATGTTCTGGTTCAATTGTTCCCAAAAATGAACAAGCGGTTCTTAGAACATCCATAGGATGGGTATTTTTTGGAGTTAATTTAAGTACTGTTTTTAAAGTCTCTGGTAAGGTTCTTAGATTAACTAATCGTTTAGTATATTCATCCAGTTCTTTTTGAGTAGGCAGTTTTCCATAAAGCAATAGATAGGCAACCTCTTCAAACGTAGCATACTCTGCTAAATCATCAATTGAATAGCCCCTATAATTCAAACCCTTCCCTGCTAGCCCAACTGTACAAATTGCTGATTGACCCGCAACAACCCCGGCTAAACCGCCGCTTTTAACACTCATTGTCTTCCTCCATCAATTGGTCTAGTTTTTGTTCGTATTGATAATAACCAAGTATTTCGTATAGTTCCTCTCGTGTTTGCATTTTATCGAGCATAGACTTTTGCGTGCCGTTCTGAAGAATTGCGCTATAGGTATTTAACGCCGCTTGAGACATAGCTCTGAATGCACTTAAGGGATACAAAATTAAGGATACCCCTACCTGCTTGAGTTCTTCTTGATTAAATAAAGGGGTTTTACCGAACTCAGTAATATTTGCCAGCACAGGTACAGGAACGGATTGAGTAAAGGTTTGATATTCTTCCAGGTTAATCATTGCCTCAGGAAATATCATATCAGCACCTAGCTCAACACAAAGTAAGGCTCGTTCAATAGCTGCATTCATTCCTTCAACAGCATAGGCATCTGTTCGAGCCATGATAACAAAATCAGGATCTTGGCGCGCATCCACTGCTGATTTAATTCGATCCCCCATTTCTTTCAGAGACACAATAGCTTTATTGGGTCTGTGTCCGCATCGTTTTGCCAATACCTGATCTTCAATGTGAATGGCAGCGACTCCGGTTTTTTCCATGAGTTTCACTGTTCTGCCGATATTAAACGCATGTCCCCATCCCGTATCCACATCTACAAGTAGAGGTAAAGAACAAGCTTCAGTAATTCTGCGTGCATCTTCAAGAACTTGAGATAAATTAGTCATACCCAGGTCAGGTATACCGTAGGATGCATTTGCAACACCAGCTCCTGAAAGATATATTGCTTTTGCACCAGCGGATTGTGCGAGCATAGCAGAGTATGCATTTATGGTACCCAATACGGGTAAAGGTTTATTTTCTTTGACTATTTGTTTGAAGGCTTTGCCCATGGAACTTACCATTAGCTGTCACTCCTTGATCTTATTGTGAATCTTATCACGCTGGAAAAATCACATGGAACTCGATCTTTAGGTGAGAGCCCCATAATTTCTCTTCATCCCAGCTAGGGATTAATATTATGCTCTAATGAGAATTCCATCTCAATCGATTTTAACCGAACCTCTAATTATATTTTTACGTAAAAAACGTGCAGGCGATAAAGCATATTGCAAATTCCTTGGAAGACAACCCATTTCGTTATTTATTACAGAAGCGAGCCATTCCGCACATAATGGAATTGTTGTCAGGCCTCGAGAACCAAATCCAGCACAAGCATAAAGACCGGGATAATAAGAACCTGCTTGGCCTATCCAACGTTTTGCATTAGTCTCCAACCGCGCAAATTGTTGCATAAATTGTTCGGCCTGAGCAATTTGCCCCACTATAGGGAGATAATCGGGGGTTGATGCTCTGACACCTGCCCAATGATTACTTACTGTTTGAGACCACAACACTTTTGGCGCGAGCTCTCTAAGCTTAGCCAAATTACTTTGATCGTCTTGGGATTTGATTTGTGGATTTGCTGATTTTAACTCATAGGTAGCACCTAACTGATGAATACCCTTTATGGCTGGAAGAACATGACCCTCGCCGCAAACAGGTAATTTTAAACCTCCAGTTTGTTCGGTGGATGTAATCCCTGTCATTTGTCCCCGTATAGGTTTCACTGGCAAATACTCTGTTTCAGAGAATGAGTTGATTTTATGACCATTTGCTAGAATGAGCACTTCAGTTTCTAAATCATTCACGATCCATCGTTTATCAAAATTCAATTGTCTCACTGAGGTATTGGTAATCAAGGAAATTCCTTCCGCATTGACTAAATACTGACATAATTCCGGAGAATTAATCCAGCCTGATAAAGGGATATGCAATCCGGGCTTGTCTAAAGGAATGCCAGCTAATTCTGTTGCACGATGTGCATCTACGAGAGATCCTAACTCTGGATAATGTTCTAGCCAAGAACACAAGCTGGACTGCGCGGCTTTTTCTTTTTCAGAGTATGAAAGTAATAATGAACCATTCAACTCTCCAAGCTTTGTTTGCTTTAAAATACATTGATATGTTCGTGCAGCATATAAAAATGCAGTTAATAAGAATTGTGTTAATGGAGATCTGTAAGCAGAGAGCTTGGGAAATAAAACCGCTTGTTGATTTGCGGATCCTCCTCTTCCAACCTGATTTAATTCATCAATAATTGTTACGTTCCACCCTCGCTTATTCAGTGTATAAGCAGTAAAGCAACCAGCTAAACCCGCACCGATAATAATTGCTGATCTACGGGGATATTTTTCTGGCGTCCCTACATGCCAAGGTGTATGTCGTTTCGCAGTATTTTGTACCCCTAGTTGTGTAAAACGAGCACAAATCATATGACGTTTTGGCCCAAAACCTTTCCTTTTTTCGACCACAAATCCATGCTTGCTTAAACCAGATTTAACAGATCCTGCCGCGGTATAAGTGGCCAAAGTAGTATTTTCTTTTGATAACATCGCAATTATTTTAATCAATGATTCAGACCACATACTTTTATTTTTAGCTGGGGCAAATCCATCTAGAAACCATGCATCAATAAAAGCTGCTCTAAGCTCCTTCTCAAGCACAGCTTCCCCACAAATTAATAGTTGTTCATAACACTCCAATGCATCACCCAACATTAAGGTGAGTGTTACTCTGCCATTACAAAAGGATAAATGATGATATCCAGGAGTTAAGACAGGATAACTTGCTATCAGCTGCTGAACATACTTTTCCAATTGTGGCCAGGAGCCGAGACTTTTTGTTAAATCCGCAAGAGATAAAGGATGTTTTTCACATGAAATAAAGTGCAACTTGGAGTTTTGGGGTGCGTATTGTTCCCATAAACTCCAACTTACAAGAAAATTTAACCCCAGTCCAAAACCCGTTTCTGCAATAGTAAATCTTGAGGGTTTATCATCAGAGAGTGATTGCCAACGATGGACTAAATCATTTCCATTAATAAATACATGAAGCGCTTGATTTATTGCACCTTCAGAAGAATGGTAAATATCATCGTATTGTGTCGAAAAAGGCAAAGCGTCCTGCCATCTCAACTCTGCCTTATTAATAGGTACAAAAAAATTACTCACATACTACTACTCGATTCGCAGCCATCCCTTTGGCTTCTTGTAATTCAGGTGCCTTTTTTTCCTGAATTAATTCCTTTAACTTAGGTACCAGGATAAAAAGTACAATTGAAGAACCAATTGCAAATAATCCTAACATTAAAAATACATGACTATAACCACTATTAGTTATTAAAGGTGAAACACTATCTTTACCATCAATCATTAAGTTGGAACTATAGCTGGATAGAGTTGCACCGACTCCTGAATTTAGCATCCACATGCCCATCATTACACCTTGTAATGAGGTAGGAGCCAAATATCCTATCATAGCATACCCAATTGGTGATATTAAAAGCTCACCAATACTTTGCAAAATATAACTTAAGATAATCCAGCTGGGGCTCACTAACCCTTCATAGTTGGCATAGGCAATACCAATAGGCAATATTGCAAAAGCAATACCAATAAACAACAATGCTAATGCAAACTGAGTTGGAATATTAATTTGTACTCCATTTTTACGCATTTTATGCAGGAATATTCCTAATAAGGGACCACCAATTACAATAGCGACTGTATTAATATTTTGGAACCATTGTGGAGGAATAATCCCGCTTGCATACTCTCGTTGAACATTATGGTCAATGAACACGGTAAGACCCATAGGGGCTATTTGGTAGAGCATCCAAAAAACAGTACCCACAATCATAAACACTGCAAATGCTACTAATTTATCTTTGGCTTCTTTTGTTGGTTGCTGACGTGCCAGATATAGAATTACCCCGAGCATTACAACGCCGGTTATCATTACTAATTTTTTAGCCCAGTCCGCATATTGGAGCATTTGTCCCAAAAAGAAAGGAAGCACTATAATCAAAATACTACCTACCAGCACAGCTGTTTTTTGAGATTGTTTGTCTTTTTTAGAGAATATTGTGTCTCTATCTGATAATTGCTGCCAACAATATAAACAAATAAGTAGGGCAATCAAATTTCCCAAACTACTCAGTAAGAAAAGTCGCTCGTAATTCTGGGTCAACTGGAATAATCCACTCAAACTAAAACCGACGAAAAAGCCAATGTTCATACCCGCATAGTTCATGAGAAATGCTGTTTCACGTCGCGTATCTTCTGGGGTGAAACATTGAGTTAACATGCAGTTCACGCAGGTTACGTTTAAACCCGATCCAGTTAGGAACGCTGCTAAACCATAATATAGAAAAGTAACATCACCGAAGGATAATAAAACACAACCTATAATTTGCGCCACCATTCCTGCACAAAACAACGCACGGTTAGAGAGCAAACGACCGCCCCAAAAACCTCCAAGCAAGTGCAAGCCATAATTAAATGCAATAAACACGCCCATAATACCATTAGCAGTGCTAATTTGAAGTCCTAACTTGCCTTTCATATACAAAACTAGTGTTGAGTACAACACACTAAAACTTAAAGTAGAAACAATCTGAATAAAAAAAAGTGGAATAGTTCCTTGGGGCATTGACCTAATAAATTCCTTTTTATTTGTCATTATCGACATATGACCTTCCTTGTTAATAAGATCGTCTTTGAATATGACATGAGGAAAAAACACTGTCTAGGTATTTCAAAAATATATTTTAAACCTCTTACTTTTCAATAAGTTATTACAGTGCGACGCAATATAATCGTTTTTTTTGAAATCAATAAATTACCAAAAACTGGGGTCCGCTTTATGCTTCCCCCAGGCTAAAACCAAACCTTACAATATTATTTTTTTAATTTTCTTAGAACTTCTTCTGCAGCCGTTTGCGTTTTAGCAATTTCACTTTTTCCATGGGCACTGGAAACAAATCCAGCCTCATACATTGAGGGAGCAAAATAAACTCCTCTATCTAACATCCCATGATAGAACTGTTTAAATAAACCCTCGTCAGAGGCAGCAACATCCGCATAGTCCGCAATGGATTTTTTTTCTGTAAAACAAAAACCAAACATACCACCTAATGAAGCGGTAAAAAATGGGATACCTAACAGTTCAGCAACATAAGCTAAAGCTTGGGTTAGACTTTGTGTTGTTTCACTCAGTTGGTTAAAAAACTCTGGTTTTTCAATTTCGGATAAAGTTGCAAGGCCTGCTGCCATAGCTAATGGATTACCTGAAAGCGTTCCTGCTTGATAAACTGGTCCTTCTGGCGCTAGAAAAGACATAATTTCCGCCTTACCACCTAAAGCACCTACAGGCATGCCTCCTCCAATAACTTTACCCAAAGTAGTAATATCTGGGGTGATGCCAAATACGCCTTGAGCTCCTGTTAGTCCCACTCTAAAACCAGTCATCACTTCATCAAATATTAATAAAGCATTGTATTGATCGCATAATTGACGCAATCCCTTTAAAAACTCTGGTTCAGGTAAAACAAACCCCATGTTTCCCGCTACAGGTTCCAATATTACTGCAGCAATATCATCTGGAAATTTTTCAAACAATTGTGCCGTTTGTTCCAAGTTATTAAAATTTGCAGTTAGAGTATGTTCTGTAACACTCTGGGGAATTCCAGGTGTAGAAGGAATGCCTAACGTAAGTAAACCAGAACCTGCTTTCACAAGTAAACTATCACTGTGTCCATGATAACAGCCATTAAATTTAACAAATTTGTTTTTTTGGGTTACGCCGCGAGCTAATCTGATAGCTGTCATTGTTGCTTCAGTACCTGAATTAACCATCCTTACTTTTTCAATCGAGGGAATTAAAGAGATTATTTTATCAGCCAATTGTATTTCAAGTTCTGTAGGGGCTCCAAAGCTCATTCCACTATGTAATACTTTATTTACTGCTTCAATTACAGCAGGATGACAATGTCCAAGGATTAATGGCCCCCAGGAGCCAACATAATCAATGTATTCATTATTATCAACGTCAACAAGATAGGCGCCTTTACCTTGTCTAAAAAAAATCGGATCACCACCCACACCTTTAAATGCCCTTACGGGTGAATTAACACCTCCAGGAATAAGAGCCTGAGCTTGATGAAATAATTCTGCAGAACGAGTCATAAAAAATCTCCATAATTTTGCAGGATTATATTACAGACATTATTAAAAATTGGCAAAAAAAGCAGTTTATCTTTACATCGACTGCTACAATAGCTAAATTACGCTTTTTTAAATGAGTTATTATCATGCAAGAATATAAAAAATATATTTGTGTTATCTGTGGTTTTATTTATGATGAAGCTGAGGGATGGCCGGAGGATGGGATTGAACCTGGTACGCGTTGGGAAGACGTGCCAGAAAACTGGTTTTGCCCAGATTGTGGCGCTGGTAAAGAAGATTTTGATATGGTGGAAATAGAATAAGATCTCAGTTCACACCTTAATAAGTATGTAGCATGGATGAAGCGAAGAGGACTCGGGGTTCTTACCGTAAGTACTTCTACTCTCTGGTTCACCAGGCTACAGAACTAGGGTTTCACTACCACTAAGATCACAATACCAATCAGTAGAAGAGTTGGAAATTCATTATAAATACGAAAAAAACGCGAATTCTTTTGATTTTGATTTCGTGAAAATGCCTTTAAATAATACCCACATAATAGATGATAAACCCACAAAATAATCACCAAGCTTAATTTTGCATGCATCCATCCTACACTCATGTAATAAGAGAGATTATAGCTAAGAAGCCATAATCCAAAGAACGTGGTCAGTATCGCCGCGGGCCACATGATTCCATAATAAAGCCGTCTCTCCATTGTTTTAAAACGAATAAGACTAGGCTCATCTTGGGTATCCGCATTATAAACAAACAGCCTGGGTAAATAAAATAATCCTGCAAACCAAGAAACCATGGCGATAATATGAAATGCTTTAATCCACAACATAATTATTTTCCCGAGCGACTCTGTCGTTTTTTCCGTGAGTGTTTGACTAAATTCAAGGACTCCACTGCCAAAGAGAATCCCATGGCAAAATAAATATATCCTCGAGGAATATGAAAAGAAAAACCATCAGCAACCAGGACCATACCAATTAAGATCAAGTAACTTAAGGCAAGCATTTTGATTGTAGGATGTTCTTTAATAAATGCACTTACAACTTCACTTGCAAAAATCATAATCAGTATGGCGCTACTAATTGCGACAGCCATTACCCAAAAGTGTGAAGTTAAGCCTACTGCAGTTAACACACTATCCAAAGAGAATATAATATCCATTAATGCAATTTGGAAAATAACTGCACGGAATGTTGTTTTAAAACCGCCGGTCTTTTTATCATTAGATTCAAGTTCTTCAGTCACATCCTGGTGAATTTCATCAGTTGCTTTCCAGATTAAAAAAGCACCACCTCCAATGAGAAAGAAATCTCGGGCGGATAACGACATGTTGGCCAGAGTAAGTAATGGTTTAGTTAATTTAATGAGATCCACTGCTAGTGCGAGTATAATTAACCGCATAACCCAAGAAAGCGTTAGTCCCCACCGCCTTGCTTTTTTTCTCTGTTGTGGCGGTAACTTTTCTGACAAAATAGATAAAATTACTAGATTATCAATTCCCAAAACTATTTCTAATATAATTAAGACAATTAAGCCTACAGTAATATCAATAAAATCCATCAAATCCCCAGATGTCAGAAATTGAAAAACTATATGATATACTCTTATTCTGAGATTCACCTATACCTTTCTTTAAAATATCCCGCATAAATTTTATTGAAAGATCAAGGTTTGTAAGGGTAAAAGATTCACTTTATTCTTTTGCTTCGATATAATATAAGTGTTTCATTAATCTTGTGAGATACAAAGATCATCAAATTTATTAAAAAGCTATTAAAGAGAAACAGAGCTCATGTGGCCCCTGTTGCCTCAACTTATATCATCCCAAGGAATAAACATTCCATATCTAAGGCGGACATTAGTAGCAATGCGCTCAAAGTGCTTAACCGTCTAATTGGTGCTGGTTTTCAAGCTTACATTGTTGGAGGCAGTGTCAGGGATTTATTACTGCATAAGGCTCCCAAAGACTTCGATGTTGCAACCAATGCAACACCCAATCAAGTAAAGAGTCTGTTTCGTAACGGACGGATAATTGGACGTCGATTCAAGCTGGTACATATACTATTCCACCGGGAAATCATTGAGGTTGCTACGTTCCGGAGTCATGTAGCGGAGGATGAAAGTCAACAAACAAATGAACGTGGTATGTTAGTGCGTGATAATGCTTACGGCTCCCTTGATGAAGACGCTTGGCGGCGTGACTTCACAATTAACTCGCTCTACTACAATATCAATGACTCCTCCATTGTAGATTTTACTGGTGGGGTAAAGGATGTTGAAGAAAAGCTTATTCGTATGATTGGGGATCCGACCAAACGTTATCAAGAAGACCCTGTGCGCATGTTGCGCGCCATTCGCTTTAGTGCCAAATTAAATTTCAAACTTGCGCGAGAGACAGAAGCACCTTTTCCCGAGATTAGTCATCTGATTACCCATGTTTCCAGTTCGCGCTTATTTGATGAAATGACGAAATTGTATCAATGCGGTAATGCAGTAGCGGTACAAAGACTACTCATGCAATATGGTTTGTTCCAATATTTATGCCCTCAAACTAATGCTCTATTGAACAGCAGCCATCCAGTAAATGCCTTGCTGGCAATTGCTCTTGAAAACACCGATACTCGTATTCATGAAGACAAACCCGTAACACCAGCATTTTTATTCGCAGTCCTTTTATGGTTCCCCATGATTGAGCGGGCAAAGGAACTACAAAAAACTGGAATAGATCCATTGCCTTCAATCGAAAAAGCAATGTCTCTTGTCATTGCCGAACAAAATCAAATTATTTCAATTCCTAAACGGTACACCCAAATAATTCGTGAGATCTGGTTATTACAGTATCGCTTTGCAAAAAGACTTGGAGGAAGAGCTTTTAATCTTTTACAACATCCACGTTTTCGCGCAGCTTATGATTTTATGGCGTTACGTGCCCTTGCAGGCGATGAGTCTATGGAGCTAGCGCAATGGTGGACAAGCTTTCAGGATGCAGATGAAGCAGAACAATCTGATATGGTGGCTCAACTCACTTCTGATGTGCCTAAGCGTAAGCGCCGTCGCAAACCTAAAAGTAATAAAGTTAGTGATCCACAATGAATGTATGTTATTTGGGTTTGGGCTCGAATCAGCACGTACCTGAACGTCAACTTCGCAAAGCAATTAAATCCATACGGGCATTACCCTCCACTGTGGTTACTAAAATTTCCTCTTTTTATTGGAATAAAGCATGGGGATTGCAAGGTCAACAAGACTTTTGTAATGCGGTGATAGAGCTCTCTACCCTTTTATCTCCGTTACAATTACTTAAAGCATGCCAAAAAATTGAGAAAAAACAAGGTCGAGTTCGAAAAAGACACTGGGGGCCTAGAGTTATTGATATTGATATTCTTTTTTACGAGAATCAATCTATCTATTCAAAGAAACTAATACTTCCCCATCCCCAGATCCAATTTAGAGACTTTGTCTTAATTCCTCTACTGGAAATAAATCCCCATTATAAATTAGGGAAATCTTGACTGGGGAAATTATCTTAAATGCCTCCTGGTTTTTGTGTAAAGAATGCACAGCGACTCATATCAACCGAAATTATTTTAAATTTTATGAAGTAAAATAGGTACTTATATTAAGGAATCTACTATTATTTACAATAATAAATTTAATTGTGAGGTTGCTATGTATAAGAATATTTTATTTGCTACGGATTTGCTCAAGGAACATAATCATCTCACAGAAAAAGCAATCGCTATTGCAAAACAATTTACCTCTACATTGTATCTGTTACATGTGATTGAACTACCTGCTAGTTTTCAATTAGCACAAGGACTTGGTTTTACAGAATTAGCCAACCCAGCCAAAGATGACGCACAAACTGTATTAACTCTACTAGGGGAAAATTTTAACATTCCGCGCGAACATCAATTTGTCGAGGTAGGCTCAGTAAAAGAGCATATTTTTAATAAAGTAAAAGAACTAGATTGTCAGCTTATTATTATTGGCAGTCATTCATCTATTGGTTTGCATTCATTTTTGGGTAGCACAGCACATGCGACAGTGAATCATGCTCCATGTGATGTATTAACCTTACGACTTTAAAATTAATTTTTTAACGACACTGTTATTAAAGGATTAATATGCAATTTAAATTTCTTGCTGCTTCTGGAACTGTAATAGACTCTAGAGATCTTTTGTCGCCTAATAAGATTAGGCTCATTGATTGATCAAGACGAAAAGCATTGTCCATCAACACATAGATACACCATGAATCAGAAGCCGCTTTATCCTTTAACTTAAAAATTGGAATACAACTTGAGTGGTGCTGTGCAATTCCTGGATAGGGACAGAAGAACAATTATGAGTAAAAGACACACAACCTTGACGCTAAAATATTTGGGCATTAATTCCCATAAAGAACCTGTTATTTATATGCGTGAAGATTGTTATATTTGTAAATCTGAAGGATTTACTGCTCAAGCTCGTGTTCAGGTACTACTTAATGAGCGCTCTATTGTGGCTACATTAAATACCGTCGAGACCAATTTATTAAGACACAATGAGGCAGGGCTTTCTAATTATGCTTGGGAGCTGCTCGCAGCAAAAGAAGGCGATGAAATTACAGTAGCTCACCCACAACAATTGGACTCCCTCAGTTACATCCGATCAAAAATTTATGGAAATGAGCTCACCGCAGAACAAACAACCCATATCATAAGAGATATTGTATCCGGGCAACTCTCTGATATTAATATTGCAATGTATCTCGCTGCTAGTGGTGGAGATAGACTGTCTAAAAAAGAAGTTATTGATTTAACCCGTGCGATGATTAGTTCTGGCAAACAATTATCATGGGATCTCCCTTTTATTGTTGATAAGCATTCGGTAGGAGGCTTACCAGGAAATCGAACAACCCCTATTGTCGTTGCAATTGTTGCTGCGTTCGGTTTAGTTATCCCTAAAACATCTTCTCGTGCCATAACATCACCCGCAGGAACAGCAGATACGATGGAAGTATTTACTAATGTTGATCTGAACATTGCTGAAATGAAAAAAGTTGTTGAACAAGAAAATGGTTGCCTCGTTTGGGGGGGCTCTATGGCTTTAAGTCCAGCCGATGACTTACTTATCCGAATTGAGAGAACTGCAAATATCGATAGTGAAGGACAAATGGTCGCTTCAATTTTATCAAAAAAAATTGCTGCAGGTTCAAATCATCTTGTCATTGATATGCCTATAGGAACTACAGCCAAAGTTCGTTCCATTGAACGAGCCAATTCATTAAAAAAACTATTAAAATTGGTTGCAGACGAGTTTAATATCAGTATAAAAGTAATATTTAGTGATGGCTCACAACCAATCGGCCGGGGAATTGGGCCTGTACTTGAGGCATTTGATGTATTAGCCGTTTTAAATTGCGATAAACATGCGCCCCAAGATTTACGTGAGCATGCTTTAACATTAGCGTCTCATATCATAGAATTTTCCCCTCAAGTACTACCAGGCCAAGGATTGAGCATTGCTACTCATATTCTTGATAATAGAAAAGCATTAGCTAAATTCGAAGCAATTTGCAAAGCCCAAGGCGGCTTACGTGAGATTAAAAAAGCACCCATTGTGCATACTGTAGAGTCAAAACTATCAGGGACTATTATTAATATTGATAACCGGCATATTTCCCAATTGGCTAAGTTGGCAGGAGCACCACGCTCAAAAGCGGCGGGAGTGGAATTATTAACGCCACTCAACTCCATAGTCAAAAAATCTCAACCTCTTTTTAGAATTCATGCAGAAAACCGAGGGGAGCTCAATTATGCCCTTGATTTTCTGAAACAGGGTCATGAGGTCTTTCAAATTGAGGCGAGTATATGAAAAAACCCATTATTTTTTCATTATTTGGACACAATGAACTTACAACTACGATTCAAAAAAAATGTCAGTATGAACTTGGTAAAATGAGCTTTCATCAATTTCCTGATCAAGAAACTCTGGTGAAAATTGAATCTGTTGTATCGAAGCGTATTGTTATATTTGTTGCCAATTTAGTCCATCCCAACCCGAAAATCCTACCCCTTTTATTCGCTGCACAAACAGCAAGATCCTTAGACGCGGCTCAAGTTGTGTTAGTAACTCCATATCTTACTTATATGCGTCAAGATAAAGTATTTGAATCAGGTCAAGGTATTACATCTGCTTATTTTGCACAATTGGTTTCTTCTTATTTTGATGGCTTAATTACAATCGATCCACATCTTCATCGCTGGTCAGATTTAAGCGAGATTTATAAGATACCTACTAAAGTGCTTCATGCGACAAATGAGATTGCATCTTGGATTGCTCAACATGTATCCAATCCTCTCCTTATTGGGCCCGACTCAGAAAGTGCGCAATGGGTTGAAAACATTGCTCACAAGTCTTCTGCACCATTCACTATTTTAGAAAAAATCAGAAAAAGCGATACACAAGTTGAGATTTCCATTCCGGGAATAAAACAATACTTGGATGCTACTCCAATTCTTATTGATGATATTATATCGACTGGAATGACTATGATGGAAACATTAAATCATTTAAGTTCATTAAATACGAAACCCGCTGTTTGCGTTGGTGTCCATGGCGTTTTCGCAGGAAATGCCTATCAAAAACTTTTACTCTCTCATGCCGCAAAGATTATTACTTGCAATACAATCCCTCACAACTCTAATAATATCGACCTCAGCCAGAATATCGTTGATTTTTTACTTGGGTGGGATGTCTTAAATGGATAAAATTATCTTATCCTTTTTACCTATCTATATTAGAGAACCTATCATTTGTCCTCCAAACACAAATAAACCTATTTCTTTTTGCTTTTAGCTTTCTTTTTAATGTGACTCATTAATCTTCTTTTCTTATTTACTTGTCGTTGTGATAATTTAACCTTTTTATCTGCAAATGGATTTGTTCCACCTTTAAATTCCAATTTTAACGGAGTGCCGATTAGTCCTAAATGCTTAATAAATTCATTATTTAGGTACCGTTTATAACTTTCAGGAAGATCCGCTAATTGATTCCCATGGATTACTATTACGGGCGGGTTGTGGCCACCAAGATGAGCATACCTTAATTTTATCCTACGTCCATTGACACAGGGGGGTGTATGCTTCGTGCTAATATCTTGAAGCAAACGAGTTAATCGGGGCGTAGAAAAAGATTGGACAGCTGAAGTATACGCTTCATTTATATCCTTAAATAAACCACCTACCCCACTGCCATGTAAAGCCGATATAAATCTAATTTTTGCAAAATTTGCGAAGTGCAATCTTCTAGATAATTCGCTTTTCACATGTTCTTTATGCTCTTCATCCAAACCGTCCCACTTATTCACCGCAATAACTAATGCTTTACCCGATTCAATAATAAAACCGAGCAAATTCATGTCTTGATCAGTAATCCCTTCCTTAGCATCCAGAACTTGCAGACACACATTGGATTTTTGGATGGCCTGTAATGTCTTAATCACAGAGAATTTTTCTATTTTTTCATCAATACGAGATTTTCTCCGTACGCCTGCCGTATCAATCAGGACATAGTTTTGGTCATCTCTAACAAAAGGAATGGAAATACTATCTCTGGTTGTACCTGGCATATCATAAACAACAACCCGCTCTTCACCCAGAATCCGATTTATCAAAGTTGATTTGCCAACATTTGGGCGACCAGCAAAAGCAATTTTAATTGCCTTATCTTCCTCACTCTCATCAATATGAGTTGCAAATGGTGATAAAACTTCTTCAAGTAGGGTTCCAATGCCACTACCATGGGAAGATGAAATTGAATGAACATCCGCAATACCTAAAGAATGGAAATCGGCACAAACAACATCATCATCTAGGCCTTCTGTTTTATTTACAACAAGATGAACTTTTTTATTTAATTTACGTAAATTATTGGCAATTTTTTCATCAATTCCAGTCAAGCCAGCTCTTCCATCCACCAAAAAAAGAACGATATCAGCTTCATTGAGCGCGATTTCTGATTGTTTGGACATTAAATTATCAACAGCAATATCGTCAACACCGATACCACCGGTGTCAACAACGATATAGTGTTTATCATCATAAATGGCTTGACCGTACTGTCTGTCACGAGTTAAGCCAGGAAAATCAGCAACTAGGGCATCTTGTGTCTTAGTCAGCCTATTAAATAATGTAGACTTACCAACATTAGGACGTCCAACAAGTGCTATCACAGGGATCATTTATTAACTCACAGATAATTGATTTAACATTCCATTGTCTGTTAATACATATAATTTTTCTCCGATTACGCTTGGGGAAATACTCACACCACTTGAAACTTTTGAGCGGGCTATAATTTCACCCGTTTGGGTATCAATAAAGTGTAAATAACCCGTTTTGTCACCTACTACTAAATCATTTTTGATCAAAGCAGGCTCAGTTAGTACTCTTGCCTTTAATCCAGTTTGTTTCCAATTAACTTGTCCACTACGTTTATCAATAGACCAAACGACATCATGGCTGTCTGTGATAAATAAGGTGTTACCACTTAGAATCATATTCTTGTATACAGAACCGGGTTTTCTCCAAATAAACTGCCCATCAGATAAAGATAATGCACCAATATAACCCTGATAACTGGCAAGATAAACCACATTATTTTCCACAATGGGATCGGCATCAATATCAACTAATCGCTCTACATCGCTGGGTCCTGAGGCGTAAGCAATACTTCGTTGCCACATGACACGCCCTGTTTTCAAATCTAAAGCATCAAGTTTCCCATCAGAAAAACCTATCAATACTAAATTTCCCATAGCAACAGGCGATGAACTTGCCTTGAGGATTAAACTAGGAGAACCATGTTCTGCCATCCATATTTGTTTTCCATCAGCTGCATTAAAGGCATACACTCTACCGTCGATGGTCTTAACAATTACCTTTCCGCCTAAAACAGCTGGTGGTGATAGAATTTCACCCGTAACCTTTGTTTGCCATAATTTGTTACCATTATTCTCATTTAATACTACTAATGAAGAATTATTAGTACCTACTGCAACATATCCACTGGCTACTGCTGGTCCACTAACCAAACCATGCTTAAGCGCAGTAGACCATTTCATATTACCATTATTCTTGCTAATAGCTTGAACTAATCCACTCGCATCAGCGGTATAAATAATCCCATTTTTAACTACTGGCTTAAGTCTTAAATATTCTTTATTTTTTGATGACTTGCCAGCAGCTACTGTCCAGTTTTGGTCTACTTTAACTTTGTCTTTAATTTGCTTAAGTTCTTTAGGTTTGGGCGTGTTGTCTTTCCCTAACATGTAATCATCAAGTTTTGAACACCCTTGAATTATGGTACAAAGAATTAAAATAAATAATTTCATTTTCATGAAAATTGGACCTCAATTTTTACAAAACAGCTCAATAAAAGCATTCACTCAGTTTTAGCTCAATAGAAAAAATCTCAAAACAGGTGTTAAGCCTATTAAGCTAATAACAAAGAGGTTATGCAGACTCTATTTTTTTATCTCCAGAAATAACTGAATGAGATTTGCTCGCTATCGCATTAGTTTTCATTTCTAAAAATAAATTCCCCATTCCATTACTTTTTACTTCATCCAAGGCTTGCTTATAAGAGTTCATGGCCTCTTTATATTGGCCGGTGGCTCCATAAATATCACCTTTTAATTCATTAATGACCGGTAAATAAGTATTATCTTCAACATTGCTCAATTCCTTAAGAGCATTTGTGTACGATTTTTCTGCTGCGAAGATACGTGCAATACGAATTTTAGCTATTTGCTTCAGAGTTGACATTTTACTGTTTGCAGCAACGGCCTGTAATTCTTCAGTAGCTTTATCCAATTTATTTTTTGATACATAAATTTTTGCAAGTGTCATATGTGCAGCATCGGCATAAACGGTACGACCGTGCTCGTGAATTAACTCATTAGCATAGGCTCTTACTGCTTTAATATTTTGATTAGAGAGAGCGACCATCATTTGCTCATAGGCAACTGAAGCCTGTTGAGTAAGTTTTTCTTGATGCCAATGCAAATATCGATATCCTGCAATACCAAAGAGCACAAGTGATAATACTATAGTGACAAGATTACCGTATTGTTTCCACCATTTTTTTATCGATTCTAATTGTTCCTCTTCAGTCATATACACTGACATATTATTCTCCTGCACTCACTCTAAATAATCTTTTAAAACCTGATTAAGCATATTTTGATCTACTGTAATTTGCTCAGTCTCATTTCGCAAATCTTTAATACTAATTTGCTTGGTTGCTAACTCATCTTCACCTAAAATTAAAGCTAATCGAGCCCCGCTTTTATCTGCTTTTTTGAATTGACTTTTAAAACTACCACCCGCCGTATTTACTGATACTTCAATTTCTGGATATTTAGTACGTATTGATTCAGAAATTACCAGAGCTTTTACCACAGCATCTTCATTGGTAGCAATAATATACAATGCATTCTTTTTATTATCCTGCTTGAGAACACTCAGAGTTTCCATAAGAAGATATATTCTTTCAATACCTAATGCAAAACCTACTGCTGGTGTTGGATTACCACCTAATTGCTCTACCAGTATATCGTATCGACCTCCAGCACAAACTGTGGCTTGACTTCCTAATTTATCGGTTACCCACTCAAATACTGTATGCCCATAATAATCAAGACCTCTGACCAAAACCGGGTTTACTGTATAGGGTACCTTTAATTGGTCTAAACCATCACAAAAAGACTGAAAATGTTCTCGACTTTGTTCATCCAGAACATCAATTAGTTTAGGTGCATTAGATAATAACTCCTGCATTTCAGGGTTTTTACTATCTAAAATACGCAGTGGATTGCGAGTTAACCTGCGTTTACTGTCCTCATCTAACTGTTGTTCATGATCTGTCAAATACTCAACAAGCACTTTTCTATAGCGCTGACGCTCTGTTAACTCACCTAAGGTATTTATTTGCAACTGTACAGAATCTGCAAAGCCTAACTGTTCCCAGAATTTACGACATATGGAAATTAATTCCAATTCAACCATGGCACCAGGCATACCAAATGCCTCTACACCTAATTGATTGAACTGCCTATATCGTCCTTTCTGTGGCCGTTCATGTCGGAACATGGGACCCATATACCATAATTTTTGCTGTTGATTATGTAGGAGCCCATTTTGCAGACAAGCACGTACACAACCCGCAGTCCCCTCGGGTCTCAAAGTAATGCTATCCCCATTTAAATCATTAAAAGTATACATTTCCTTTTCGACTATATCGGTGACCTCACCTATAGTGCGTTTAAATAACTGAGTGCTTTCAATAAGTGGAAAGCGTATTTCCTGATAGCCATAACTGGATAATACTTTTACAAAAATTTGTTCGATGGAACGCCAAAATGCCGTTGTTTCAGGCAAAATATCATTCATTCCTCGTATTGCTTGGATTCTCTCAGCCACCTATTTTCTCCATAGGAGACATTTCCGGTTTAGGATTTAATAGAGATTGCATTTTTGATATGTCAGTCAGTTTTAATTCGTGGGTCTCTGTTGCTGGTGTTTGGTTTAGAGATAAATCAACAGGAGTACTTTGGGCAGGAAATACCTGTTGAGTATCTCTATTTTTTTGCCACCAAATTCCTACCGCAACCATCACACCTAAAGCAAACAAAATGGTGAACCAACGAATAATATGTTCTGCTTTATGAGACTCACGTTTACTTTGTTGCCATAACAGAGCGCGATCAGATTTTTTCTCAACGACAAACTGCTCATTAAATATCGCCAGATAAGGTTCCGGAGAAGTACCTAATAATTTAGCATAGGCACGCAAATACCCTTTAACAAAAACGGGTTCTGGCAACAAATGAAATTCATTAGTTTCAATTAACTCAATAATACGAGCTCTTAAATGCAATTTATTGGCAACATACTCAATCGTATATCCTTTTTGTTCCCGGATACTTGCAAGTTGTTCGCCTGGATTTTTATGCTCAACTATACTTTCATCCAGTGTGGTTGTTGTATTCATTATTTACTCCACTATTGTCGATATTGGAATTCAAATTATTTATACTTTGCTGATATTCTGCTGCGAGAGTATATTGCCCAACTTTCTCAGAAATCTCCTTGGCCAAAGATAATAGTACTTTGTCATTTAAAATCAAATCAGGGTGCTTTTGTAATAGCGCAAATGCATCTGAGTCTTTTCCGCTTTTAATTTCAAGTTTCAGTAATTCATAAAAAGATGCTTTCCTTGAAGGGTCTTGATTTAATGCTTTTGCAAAATACAGTTTGGCCTTGTCTTCATTAGGAACTGAAAGAGCACAAAGTCCTGCATTTTCATAAGCTCCAGAAGTATGCACATATTTTAAATCATTAGCAGCTTTTAAAAAGTAATTTTCAGCTTTTGTATAATTGCCTTGTCGACATAAAAAGGCTCCATAGTTATTTAGCTGAGCGCCTCCATTTCCCGAAAATGAGATGGCTTTCAAATAGTATTTTTCGGCCTGGTCTAGTTCTTTAGTTTGCTCAAAATAATAAGCCATTGCAGAGTTAACATCGGCTGAAGTTGGTTCTTGCTCTAATGCAGTAAGCATCTTTTTTTTCGCTCTAGGCCTATCCCCTTGTTTTAAATACTCGAGGCCTAGCTGTGCATTATAGGATGCAGCTTTACTGAGATCAGGCTTTTTAAAATTTTGTTTTTCATTTTCTTCATCATGCACACATGCCTGTAAAAACAGCACGGTCATAATAAACAAAAGACAAAACCTTTTTAACACAATATTTCACGCTAAGGTTAGAAATGATTGCGCATTATAACCGCTTATAAATAAATTAAAAATGATTTGTCACAAATAATGATTTTATTGTAGTTTTCAGTGACATAATTAGAGTCGAAGAGTGGTGCCAAACCTGTAAATAAGAGCTATATCTTAACCAGTTTCACCTCTACGCCAGCTACTCTTCTTGTTCTGCAGTGGATTGCTCTTGATCTTTTTTGGATATAAAGTGCAATTTCTGCCATCTTTGAGAGCGACTTGTTCTATCCTTGACTTCACCAGCTAATTGGCCACATGCTGCATCAATATCATCTCCTCGTGTTTTACGGGTAATCGTATTAATACCATGGGCTATTAATTTATCTCTAAATGCATCAATTGCTTCTTGAGGCGAACGCTCATATTGTGTCATCGGAAAAGGATTAAAGGGAATTAAATTGACTTTTGATGGAATATTTCGCAGTAACTTGATCAACTGATTCGCATGTTCAGGTTGATCATTTACCCCCTTGAGCATGACATACTCAAAAGTTACCTTCCTTCGAGGTTCATTTTTAAAGTAGTTTTTACACAAAGCCATCAGCTGTGCTAAAGGATATTTCTTATTTATAGGAACAAGGACATTTCGCAGTTCATCAGTAGGTGCATGTAAGGAAACAGCTAAGGCCACTGGGCTCACTTCTCTTAAACGTTCCAGATCGGGAAGAACACCCGAGGTACTCAAAGTAACACGACGTTTTGATAATCCATAAGCAAAATCATCCATCATAAGATCCATTGCGGACACGACATTATCAAAATTAAGTAAGGGTTCTCCCATGCCCATCATCACCACATTAGTAACCCTTTTATCGTGTGTTCCATGTTGTTGTGATAACTCACGTGCAGCCAACCATACTTGCCCAATAATTTCTCCAGTGGATAAATTACGATTAAAACCCTGTTTTGCAGTAGAACAAAAAGAACAATTTAAAGCGCATCCTACTTGGGAGGAAACACATAAGGTGCCTCGATTGCTTTCGGGGATGAATACAGTCTCGATGCAATTACCGCAGTCCAGCTTTAAAAGCCATTTATGAGTACCATCATTGGATTTTTGGCAGGCGACTATTTCTGGTAATTTAATGTAAGAACGTTGTGCCAATTTTTCTCTCAACGTTTTACTAAGATTGGTCATTTTTGTGAAATCAGTAAAACCTGCCTGGTGAATCCACTGGATTAACTGTTGCGCTCTATAAGGTTGCTCGCCCCAGCTATTGAGTAATTCACGCATTTGTTGGTAGTTGTAATCCAGCAGATTTACTTTCTGTACAGTCATTTTTACTCCAAATTTAATGACCTAAAAAAACGTATTCATGGGCTTCTGTATAGCATAGAGAAACCTGGGAATACTAATCTTTTAAGAACCCGGGTTTCGCTGCGCTTTACCCAGGCTATATGAGGTCATTAAATATCAAAACCTATCTTATCGTACACAAATTTCATGCGGTTCAAAAAAGAACGCAATTTCACGCGCAGCATTTTCAAGACTATCGGAACCATGAACGGCATTGGCATCGATACTGTCAGCGAAATCAGCACGTATAGTACCCGGAGCAGCTTCCTTGGGGTTTGTTGCACCCATGATGTCTCGGTTTTTCATTACTGCATTTTCGCCGTGTAGTGCCTGAACCATTACCGGACCAGAAATCATGAATTCAACTAAATCCTTAAAGAAAGGACGCGCACGATGAATATCATAAAAACTTTCTGCCTGCTCACGAGAAAGTTGCATCATTTTTGCAGCAACTATGTTTAGACCAGCGTTTTCAAAACGGGTATAGATTTGTCCAATAACAGATTTAGCCACTGCATCAGGTTTAATAATTGACAATGTTGTTTCTTTTGTCATCACGCACTCCATAGGGGGTTAGTTAAAGTGCATTATTATACACGAAATCTAAGCTAGATGGCTAATATAAATTCTTTTAAAGTCATAGTCATCATTCATCAAGCAAAACTAGATACATACTTTTCATTAACCTTACCCAATTGCACCAATCGTTTTATCAAAATATAAAGGTTCTCTATTAATAGCATCTTGTTCTGGGTCAATTTTATATTCAGGTAATGATTTCATTAAATCAATCACCCGTAGAATCGTTTCATAAAAAAGAGTTCGGTACGAATTAGCAGCTTGTCCTATCTCTTCAGTTTGCGCAAGAAAATCACTGATTTGTTCATCAAAATCCATATCAATGAGCACAACTTCGGACAATATCATTGCCATTTTTCTCTCTAAATCCTCAGTAAGCGAAGTCTTGAGAACTTCATTTATTTTCTCTATAAAAAGATATTGGTTGTTTTGAACATCTAAGATATTGCAATAGATTAGCGCATGATTTATTGCCTGCCGTATTTTACTTTTTTTCTCTGAAATACCCATACTTTTAAGTAGGCCTATCAATGAAGCAATTGCCTTTTCTATTTCAGTATTAAAGATTTGAGTTACTCTTATCAACGCTGCTTGACTGTTAGCAATCAACCAATCATGTTGTCCCTGCACATTATGAAACTCATCTCCAAGATTAACTAGTTGCTGACGTTCATTTTCTAGTTCCTCACGAGTTGAAGCTCCCTGTGCCTCTTCACCTTTAGAGTTCTCTCCAGATAATAAATAATCAATAAATAATTTTTGTGTATAAACATGATAATCATTCGCTTGTTGTAGGATGATTCCATTCAGTACACTTTTTAGTGGAACACGTAACAACCGATGATAAAAACTATATGGACTTTTAATTGCTTCTACTAATTCACTTTGTGCTAAATTGACTTTGTATGTACCCAATATACGCTCGGCTGTGATTACTCCGTATGTTGAAAACCAGTGACTTAATTCATTATCAGATTCTTCCCCGTTCATTTTTCATCCAATTTAAATTTCAAAATATTAAGCGTATTTACAATTCCCTAGATTAATCTAATTATCTGATTTACACCTCATCAAACCGTAGGATACATGTGCATCGAGCGCAGGTAATCAAAGCTTCAAAGGCCAAAATAGTAGAATTGTAAAAAGGTCCTATGATATAAGACAGTTTATTCGATAAGTATAGTGTATTTCGCAGATGTTAAAACGATTAGATACTGATTTACAATTGTTAAATGACTTTCTTCAAGTAAAAACTCCGCAAATATGGTTAGATTATGCTGCAGACCATATACCTTTGTTATTAATTGACCATGCTCATTGTGAACGGAAGGCAGCTGCCACTGCAATTAATTTTATGAGCAAATACCCAGAGAAAAAAGAACTGGTGGAAATAATGTCTCCATTGGCTCGTGAAGAACTACTCCATTTTGAGAAGGTCATTAATATAATGGCGAACAAAGGGATTCAATTTTGCCCCCTACAACCATCAGGGTATGCAACTCAGATGCATAAGCAGGTTTCGAGCAGAAATGTCCTTCAACGTTTATGTGATCAGTTGATTATTGGTGCCATTATCGAAGCCCGTTCTTGTGAACGTTTCCACGCCATGATCCCCTTTCTCGAAGATCAGGATTTGGTGAAGTTTTATGGTACTTTAATTAAATCAGAAGCGCGTCATTTTGAGGATTATCTTCGACTGGCGAAATTATATGGTGGAGATATAGAGCAACGTTTGAAGTTTTTTTTATCTATAGAAAATGATTTTATTTTGGCTTCTGATACGGTATTTCGCTTTCATAGCGGAATACCGCAAATTTGATAAGTATCAATTCATCCATTATGGAGGGGTAGGAGTAGAATGTACTTCTTTTTGTTCCTCATATTTCAAGTTGGCATTATCTTTTAGGAACTTAGCTAAACTTGTTTGGGGATTCGCATTCAATCTTTTGAACGTATCTTCATCCAATATAGCACCGCTCCCAAAGTGCTGGTATTCACCTGGTTTATTTGAAGGGATATAATCATTTTCAGCTAACCAAAGAGTAATCATTGTTCTAAACGCTTTATTTGCTTGATTTTCCGGTTCCTGTGGTTTACCTGGCTTTTGTGGTTTATTGATTTGAATACCATGATTATATGTCAAATCGGCTATCTCAACTTTTCCATCTTTAAAGGTAACTTTATGTTCTAATGTAGGTAACTGAAGATCACCATCCCCTTTTATTTTATGGACGAGTTTACCTTTGAGAGGAATATAAAGTGACTCTTTCATTTTAAGTGGCGCACCAACATATGGTATATTCTTAGTTAAGTCCCATGCTTCACCTGCAACTTGATCTGCTGAGATATTGTGTGTTTTATTCATTTTTCCAAATAAATTCAACAAGGACATCATATTGGATCGCCAATCATTATAAGCATTTTGTTCAGCATTAATGACTGAATCAGCTAGTTCATTTAATTCCTCATCATAAGTTGTTTCTTTACCGGTTCTCTCGTTTGTTTTTTTATGTTTATTTCTCAGCTCATCCATCGATTTGGCGTATCTCATCTGCTCTTCTTTACGTTTCTCAGCAATATAAGCATCCAAATCTTCCTTATTTTTTTTCTCTCGAAGTTCAGCCATCCCTTTTGAGGAAAGTTCATTGAATTCCTTTAATTTTTTATCCATTTCGTCTTTACTATAAGCCGCCATAACTGCTACTCCACGAAAATCACAAATGGGCAAAATAGAGCCCTTTTGTATGATCATAACACAATAATTGGGGTTTGTCATCCCAATCGCTCAACACGTAACGTACTAGTTTTTGCGAATTTTTTTGATAAGATGAGATGCCTGGTTTATGAGTATGACCATGGATTAATTGTTTCACTTGATAGTAAGACATATGATCAACCACTACTTCAGCCACTACATCCATTTCCTCTAGAGATTTGTTCTGATTCATTTCACTATGATAACGTACTTGATTTACTAATTTCTTCCGATACTTCAATGGGAAACTTAAAAATAAGGTAGAAAAGATTTTGTTTCGTGTTATAAAACGAAAACGCTGGTGAGCCTTATCTTTGGTACAATATCGATCACCGTGTACCAGAAGTACTTTGTCTTGGCCCAATTGGATCACTGTAGGCTCAGGTAAAATTGTCCATCCCGCCATTTTGGCAAAGTTTTTTCCTAATAGAAAGTCACGATTGCCATGCATATAGAACACATTAATTTCTTGTTTTTTTAGGGCATATAACTGACTAGCAATCGCTCTGCTCCAATCATCGACAGTATCATCCCCTGCCCATGCATGAAAAAAATCACCTAGGATATAAATATTTTTGACTGAATCACAAGCCCATTCGAGAAATTGCTTAAAACGCTCCTGAATGGCCTGATTTTCAGGATGTAAATGAAGATCCGAAATAAAAACAGCTTCTATCATAAGGGCTCTATATGTATATGCTCATCCAATAAATAAATTTGACAAGGTCCACTGTAAGGTTCGATTGCATCACTTAAACGATAAAAACCAGCAATCGATACTAATTCTGCCTCCAGGGAGTGACAGAAAATCCGGGCCTCTTTATCACCTGAAATTCCAGCTAAAGCTCTTCCTCTTAAAGCTCCATATACATGAATACATCCATCAGCTAATAATTCAGCCCCATGACTTACTGAAGAAGTCACTACAAGATCAGCTCCTTTTGCTACAACTTGCTGCCCAGAGCGAACAGGAGTAGTAATTAATTTTGATTTTGTTAATTCATGATGATTATTTTCAATGGGTCGCTCAATAATAGGTTTATCTTGGGTTGAAGAAGCATGTAATACAGCTAATCCATGGCATTGGGCTAGGGTGTTATGTAATATACTCCCTCCTTGAATGGCAACAGGGATCATGCCATGGGAACGAGCAAGCTCCAGTAAAGCCTGTAAATCAAATTCTAATTGTTGTACTGAGGATAAATCAAACACAACAGGTGTATGCTCAAATAATTTAGGAGCTTTGGCGATAGTATCCTCAAGCTGATGCGAAAAAGCCTCAGGATTCGTATTGAGTACTTGTAATACAGTAAATGTATAAAGACGACCTTTTAATTTAAATGCTTGAGTTTGTGTTGTATTTTCACTCATGAGTATGATATCCATAATGAATATTTTTGTTTATACTAACATGTGAAAACCAATAACAGAAGGATATTAAGGTGGATAAACGGTGGTTTGAACAATATCAGAAAGGAGTTCCCCATGAAATTGACTCAAGTCAATATTCTTCCCTAGTAGATTTGTTTAAAGAATCCTGCACACGTTATGCTAAAAAAACTTCATATAGCAATATGGGAAGTAGTATAACTTTTGGTGAACTGGATGAGTTAAGTCGAGATTTTGCTGCCTATCTTCAACAGCTTAAGCTGGATAAAGGAACTCGAATAGCAATTATGCTTCCTAATGTTCTTCAATACCCAATAGCTCTATTTGGCATCCTTCGCGCAGGTTACGTTGTTGTGAATACAAATCCACTTTACACCACTGACGAGCTTATTCATCAAATGAATGACTCTGGAGCTGAAGTGATCGTTGTACTAGCCAACTTTGCAAAAACTGTAGAAAAGGCATTAAATTCAATTCCTACATTAAAACATGTGATTGTCACCGAAATAGCTGATCTTTTTCCTACCCCCAAACGACTTATTGTTAACTCTATAATTAAATATATAAAAAAAATGGTACCGGCTTATAGTATCCCTCATGCAGTTGCCTTTAACTATGCATTACTTGAAGGAAAACAAGCACCTTTACACCATGTAGAGTTAAATCATGATGATATTGCATTTTTGCAATATACGGGAGGTACGACAGGGGTTGCAAAAGGTGCCATTTTAACTCATGGGAATATGATCTCTAATGTCTTGCAAGCCGATGCATGGATTAAGCCGGTCATAGGTGCAGATGGCAATGATATTATTGTTACAGCGATACCTCTCTACCATGTCTTTTCTCTCACCGCTAATTGTTTGACCTTTTTAAAACAAGGGGCAAAAAATGTACTAATTACGAACCCTCGTGACATGGGACATTTTATTAAAGAAATCAAAAAAGTGGGTTTTACAGCAATTACAGGCGTAAATACCCTGTTTAATGGCTTATTAAACCATCCTAAATTTAAGGAGGTTGATTTTAGTAAACTAAAAATCTCACTTGCAGGAGGTATGGCTTTACAAAAAAGTGTGGCCCTTAAATGGCGTGAGGTCACCAAAACACCGGTATTGGAAGCTTATGGATTAACTGAAACCAGTCCTGCTGCCATCATGAATCCAATGAATCTGACCGAATATAGCGGAAGTATTGGCGTACCCATTCCTTCTACTGATGTCATCATTCTTGATGATCAAGAGCATGAAGTACCAATCGGGACCAGTGGAGAAATATGCATTAAAGGACCGCAAGTAACCCCAGGATACTGGAAGCGACCTGATGAGACTGCTCTAGTGTTTACTAAAAATGGCTATTTAAAAACAGGCGACATTGGTAAAATGGATGAAGAAGGATTCATCTATTTAGTTGATCGAAAAAAAGATATGTTACTCGTATCAGGATTCAATGTTTATCCTAATGAGGTGGAGCAAGTAATAGCAATGCATCCTGGTGTGTTAGAAGTAGGTGTAGTTGGTGTTTCTGATATAGAATCTGGCGAACGAGTTAAAGCATGTGTGGTAAAAAAAGATCCTGAGTTAACCGAAGAACAAGTTATTGCTTATTGCCGAGAACATCTAACTGCTTACAAAGTTCCCAAGATAGTCGAATTCTACGATGAACTCCCCAAAACAAATGTAGGAAAAATTCTTCGTCGAGCACTAAAAGAAAAGAATGCTTCCTCTCCCAGTCATCCCGAGAAAAAACCAGCTGTTGCTATATAAAGAACTGAACGAAGCTTCGTCTTATGACGATATTGCCCTCCCCGCGGCTTGTCCACGGGGTTCAGTGTTATAGTATTTTCTCAAGCTAGTACTTTTATTTTACTAATTGTCTCATTATGAGAGCTGTTGCACCCCACACCCAGTCTTTGTTCGCAGTAAATTCACAAGTAACATAACGACGACCGCCACGTTCAATCCTAAAGTCTCTATAATTTTTAACATCTTGTACTAATGTCATGGGTATCGATATTAAACGAACAACTTCATGAACATTTAATTGGTAGGGTTGAACCGATTCGATGCTCGCAAACCAAGGATGAATAATACTTCCTAATAGAGTTTTTTGGATATTTAACTCCTTGATTAGGGTTATGCGGTCTTGGGTAATACCTAACTCTTCATACAATTCTCTAAGCGCAGTAACGTAATAATTCTCATCTCCTTCTTCCCATGTACCACCTGGAAAACAAATTTCTCCTGGGTGGGTGCGCAATTGATCGCTACGTTGCGTCAAAATTAAGGAATCGGATAATTGTTCATATAAGACAACTACTGCCGAGTGCACTAGTTTTTTCCCTTCAAAATCATTTAAGTCCATTAATAACCGCTGCTATTTTAATATAGCATTCACGATATTCATCTTCACAGTTTGAGTCAATAACTATTCCACCACCCGCAGCTAAATGCAAAATATTATCTTTAGCAGTCAATGTCCGAATAGCGATATTCGTGTCAAATCGCCCATGCCGTGAAAAATAGCCTATAGACCCGCAATAAATTCCTCGGGAAAAAGACTCATGTTCATCAATAATTCGCATGGATTCAATTTTGGGTGCCCCGGTAATGGAACCACCCGGAAAACAGGACAAAAATGCTTCAAATGGCGAAATAGACGACAAACATCGAGCTTCGATTGTACTTACTAAATGATGAACTGAATTATAGCTTTGTACTTCGCATAAAGAAGTAACGTGTACCGACCCAGGTTGTGCAATTTTACCGAGATCATTTCTCAATAGATCAACTATCATTACATTCTCGGCGCGATTTTTTTCACAAGATGTTAATTTATTTTTTAACCACCCATCTTCAACTTCATTTTCGGATCGTGCGATAGTTCCTTTAATAGGCGATGTAACTAATTTACCTGCGTCATAAAAAAGAAACCGCTCCGGGGAAAAACTTAAAATATCAGCATCAGCAGTTCTCAAAAATGCAGCAAAAGGTACGGGGTTTTTCTTACAGATTTTTTTATAAAAATCCCAATTATTTCCCTCATAGGCAGCATGAAAGGGTTGAGTAAGATTGACCTGATAACATCTCCCCTCCTTCAAAAATTGATAAATAGAAGAGAATGCATGGACGTAATCTTTTTTGCTCATCAAAGAAGTAAAATCACTTTTAATCTGTGCATCACAAGGGTGTTTGGTAGCCGCATTCCAAAGTTCTAAGATCTCATCAACTATCCTAGGAGTTGTTTGAAGTGTATTTGCTGCAAATAATGTTATGCTTTTTTGATGGTGGTCGACAATGATTGCCCAATCATATAACCCAAAGTTCAATAAGGGGATGTTGTCTAATGTAGGTTGCCTACTAGAATCTATCCCTAATAACTTTGCGCCAAGATCATAAGAAACATAGCCCAGAGCACCACCTTGAAAAGGAAGATCTGCTACAGACGGTATTGGCGATAAGATTTGAGTAATTTTCTTTAGTAAATTTGGTAAATTATGGGAGTTTTGTTCGATTTGAATAAAATCATAAGGATAAGCACTGATAATATCATAACGCCCATGAAAGCGATCGGTACTTTCAAGAAGAACAAAACCAGGTAAATGATGTAATTTTTGATAATACTCATGCAGTGAATCATGATAATCCAATGAATGTAATGAAAATTGATTCAAAATATTCCTCTAAGGTAAATATTATAATAGGTACTTTTGATGTAGCCTGAATTAAGTAAAATACAGCCTAGGATCTCTTACCGACATCCCGAGTACCACGATGCAGATCCCTGCCCTACAATCGGGATGACGAGGGTTCCGCTACGCTTCACTTAGGCTATAAGTTTCTTACTTTATTCTCTGGTTTTTGAATTAATTTGTGAGTATGCTATGCAAACGCTTTATTGACAAGGAGCCTTATATGTCAACAGTTGCACAATTTAATATTACATATACTCAGTTTTTAAATGAACATGGAAAATTGGTTGGTCAATTACCCCCTTTTGCCCATGATCATTCTGCGCTCAAAGAACTTTATAAAATCATGGTCCTTACTCGGACATTTGATAAAAAAGCAATTGCTTTGCAACGAACAGGTAAAATGGGAACTTATGCTCCTATTAATGGACAAGAAGCAATTTCAGCGGCTATTGGCCATGCCATGCGTCCTGAAGATGTATTTGTACCTTATTATCGAGATTACGCTGCCCAACTTCAACGCGGTGTAAAAATGTCTGAAATCTTGGCCTTCTGGGGTGGCGATGAGCGTGGTAGTCAGTTTTCATCGAACTCAGAAGACTTACCTATATGTGTGCCCATTGCCTCTCAGTGTTTACATGCAGCAGGCGTAGCATTCGCATTCCAATACAGAAACCAGCCACGGGTTGCTGTGGTATGCCTTGGCGAAGGTGGTACCTCAGAAGGTGATTTCTACGAAGCGATGAATGTTGCAGGAACTTGGAAATTACCTGTTGTTTTTGTAGTGAATAACAATCAATGGGCAATCTCGGTTCCTAGGGATCAACAGACGGGTACACAAACTATAGCTCAGAAAGCCATCGCAGCTGGTTTTACCGGCATACAGATTGATGGAAATGACATTTTAGCAACACGACAGATTATTGGCGATGCGATTGAAAAGGCACGCCGTGGTGAAGGACCGACTTTAATTGAAGCCTTATCTTACCGGTTATCGGATCACACCACTGCTGATGATGCAACTCGCTACCAGCCCTGTCAGGAAGTTGAGAAGGCAAAACCCAAAGAACCTATCTCACGATTTAAAGAGTTTCTTACAGAACAAAAGATCTGGAATGCACAAGATGAAGAAAATTTAGTAATCCATTGTTCTAAAGAGGTTGAAAAAGCCGTTAATGAATATTTAAGTATGGAGCCACAACCGATTAGTAGCATTTTTGATTATCATTATGCTGAACTACCTGATTATTTAGTGGAGCAACGTGCAACAGCTATGGAGGAAGCAACTCATGCCTGATATTACATTGATCGAGGCAGTAACTCAGGCTTTGGCTTACGAGTTAGCTCATGATGAAAATGTTGTGGTTTTTGGAGAAGATGTCGGTAAAAATGGCGGGGTTTTCCGTGCCACAGTAGGATTACAAGAACGATTCGGTGAAAAAAGAGTTTTTGATACTCCGCTAGCAGAATCAATGATTGCTGGATTAGCGATTGGTATGTCAATTCAGGGTCTGAAACCAGTGGCTGAATTCCAATTTATGGGATTTATCTATCCAGCAATGAACCAAATTATTTCTCACGCTGCTCGTATGCGTAATCGAACTCGTGGACGTCTTCACTGCCCACTCGTTTTTCGCGCTCCTTTTGGTGGGGGCATCCGAGCTCCTGAACATCATTCAGAGAGCACCGAAGCATTATTTGCGCACATACCCGGTTTACAAGTAGTGATCCCTTCCTCTCCACGCCGAGCATATGGTTTGCTTTTAGCGGCTTTGCGTAATCCAGATCCAGTTATTTTTCTTGAGCCAAAGCGAATTTATCGTTTGGTCAAACAACCTGTTGAAGATAATGGTGAAGCTCTTCCTCTAGGAAAATGTTTTACTTTGCAACAAGGTGAAGATGTCACTTTAGTAAGTTGGGGTGCTAGTATTCACGAAACACAACAAGCAGCAAAACAATTGAGCGACGAAGGAATTTCATGCGAAGTGATTGATGTAGCAACAATTAAACCACTAGATATCGAGACGATTCTAGCCTCAGTAGAAAAAACGGGACGTTGTGTGATCGTTCATGAGGGAGCAAAAACTTGTGGAGTGGGTGCCGAAATTTCAGCACAGATTATGGAAAATTCAATGACTGATTTAATGGCTCCAGTTCAACGGGTCACTGGATATGATACAGTAATGCCGTATTTTCAATTGGAAAAACAATACATACCCAGTATTGCACGTATTAAAAACAGCGTTATGAGCATAATGGAGTAATAATGAATATATTCAATCTACCTGATTTGGGTGAAGGTCTACCGGATGCTGAGATTCATGAATGGTTTGTCAAAGAAGGTGATAAAGTTGTAGCAGATCAACCTTTGGTTTCTATGGAAACTGCAAAAGCTGTAGTGGACGTCCCCTGTCCTCAGTCTGGAACTATTAGCAAATTGTACGGTAAACCTGGAGATGTAATTAAAACAGGTGAACCTTTGGTAGCTTTTGAATCGACAAGTGCCAAAGCTGCAGATAAAGGAACAGTTGTCGGTAATTTAGAAGAAAGTAGCGAAGTGTTTGAAGATAACTTTACAATTGGTACCCAACACACTACAAGAAATCGTATTAAGACAACTCCTGCTGTTAAAATACTTGCTAAAAAACTTGGTGTTGATTTATCTACAGTTAAAGGTTCCGGTGAATTTGGTGTCATTACTCGCGCTGATGTTCAAGCCCAAGCAGATAAGAATTCACAAGTTCCCGCAGGTTTTGAACCTCTCCGAGGGGTCAGACGCGCTATGCTGAATAGTATGGTTCAATCTCACACCGAAGTGGTTCCGGTAAGTATCTTTGATGAGGCCGATATTAGTGCTTGGAAGCCTGGTACTGATATTACAGTTCGCCTAGTTCGCGCAATGACTTATGCAGCGAGCAAAGAACCAGCTTTAAACGCATGGTTTGATACTAAGCATAGTGCCCGCCAATGTTTTGAGCAGGTACATCTAGGCTTAGCTATGGATAATGAAGAGGGTTTGTTTGTACCTGTGATCCATGATGCAGCAAAACATTCCGATGCTGAGCTTCGTAATATGATTAATGATTTTAAAAAATCGGTAAGTACTCGAGAAATCACTGCAGATAAATTAAAAGGTGCAACGATAACTCTTTCTAATTTTGGAAAGTTTGCTGGTCGTTTTGCAAGTCCTATTATTGTTCCACCAATGGTGGCCATTTTAGCCGTAGGTAGGCTCTACCAAGGGGCTGTTGTAAACAAAGGTCTTATCGAATCACATAATATACTTCCACTATCCTTAAGTTTTGACCATAGAGCAGTTACTGGAGGCGAAGCAACACGTTTCCTAGGTGCAGTGATGGAATCGTTACAAAAGGAATAAAATTGAAAATCCTCTCCCGAAGGGAGAGGATTAGTATTACTGTTCCATTTTTTCTTGCATTTTACTTTTAATTTTCTCAGCTATTTTTACTTTACATTGTTGCAATTGTTCTGGACTAAAATTGGTATTTGGTAATTGTTTTTTACCCATAGCGACAGGTAACACACAGTCTTTAACTAATTCTTTACCTGCATTTTCTCCTCCCTTATAGTAACCATTTTGCATACAGGAAATTGCAATGGCTTTACAAGGTCCTGTCCAACCGTATAAAGAAACACTCATCAAAAAGCCAAGTATACTAATCTGTGCAAATAATTTATTCATTTCTGTAATTCCTTTTGTTGAGAATTAAATCCTATATAAACAATTGCCTCTAAAATATAGCATAGTATTTATATTTTGCTTTCTTTCATTTATTTTGCCAGTTTATATGCACATTGAGAGAGGCTTTTAACGCCCTCATTCCTTTTGGTAATCTATACTAAATAAATATGCATACTAACTTCATTGTAAATACAAATGAAAACTGCAGTAATTTGGTCAAACGTAGAATATCTCGATATTCCTTTCGGGCACTTGTACCAACTTGATAAAGTAGGTATTTCAAATGTGATTATTTTACTTAACAATGAAGAGTTTAAGAAGGCACACGAAACCGAATTTGTGATATTTGATGATACTGAAGCTCAAACAATTATAGAGCATTATCAATCCCAAAGTAACCGACTAAATATTGAGGTTATAAACACAGGAACGGCAAATACAGAAGAAGAAAAGCTTGATTTTTACTTGAAGAAACATTCAGAAGAGCATTATGAACTCCATCTTTATCTTTATAAGGAAACCATACCTTGGGTAAGTGAAGAATTAAGTGCTAAACGATTAATAATAGACACCACTAAATATCCAATTATTCCCTTCTTTACAAGAAATACTCGAAGACAGCTACCTTTATTTGATGCCCCTTGTTCATCAGAACAAGCAGTGAAACTTTTGCAAAACAATTTAGCTCCATGTCTATGTTACAAAGTAGATTTATTCGATTTACTGCATTATCAATGGCTGTTTAACATTTTTGTTGAGTTAATCTGTCTTAAAATAAAAATGCATGAGGATAAAAGCGGTGAATTTTCATCTCAATTGAATAAGCTAATTAAGGATTTTAATAAAAATATAGTAGACTTGGAAAAAGCAGAAAGCAACTTTGAAAAAACACACAAAAAAGCGTATACAACACTCGATAAACCCCATGCCGTCACTCGATCGCAGCATGCTAAGAATGTGAAAAGGAAAGAACGGCTTGAGGATAATTTTCCTAAATTAATAGGCAATTTAGTTGAGCTCTATGAACAATTATTACAACGAGAAAATCTAGACGATGTCTCAGATAATCTTGCACAAAAAAATTCTTGAATTGATTTAAATGATTAACATCTAATTTAAAAACGCACCTACATATCTCTGATTCACAGATTCATTTTCAGCAAGTAAAACAGCAATACCGTACTTTCTTTTCGAATAGTACAAAACCTATGTTTGAGCAATCCTATTGAGTAACGCTGCTAACCTGCATCCTGCATATATAGCCTGCTTTTGAACTAATAGCTGAGCATTTTCCTGATATTTATCGCTAGGAGTTTCATTAGGATTGGTTTGATAAACATTTTTTATGGCCAGCTTATGTGACATTTTTGCCCATTTAGCAGGTTTTAGTTCTGTACCAATTATGGAGCAGGGCATTTTTTGTTCCAGGTACTGTGCTGTATTTTTTATTTGAGTCTCATTAAATTGCCCAAGAAAAAATCCAGCTCCATTATCCCAGTACTGATGCAAATTACTACCTACCGGATTTTTTCCTAACAAAAATAAATTGCCGCCTAAATCGCCCTTAGGATGTTGCTGACTGACTCGAGTTATCGCGTGTAGTGGTTGATGAATATCACCTGTTATATGAATTAACATCCGCAATGCTAGCTTTTTATCGGATGGATTTGTTTTTTTAGAGGTAAGTACAGAGGATGCTTGTTTAATTGCCTTAATTGCATTAGTACTTTCAACTGGAGGTAAGCGAGTTCCATCAATTGAATAAGGGATATCGATATAATGCATTACATCATACCAATATACTTCCCTCCATCTAATTTCATCCATCCAGGTTGAAGCGCTAACAAAACTTGAATTGGGTGTATTATGAGTGCGCGAACGAAGATATTTATAGCACATGTCTTTCGCTTTGGGTGATAAATTATCGTATGCAATTTGTGCCACTACCTTGTGGCCTGCCGCATTCCAAGCATAGCTATTTAAAGCCCCAACACACAAAACAAGTACATAAATAATCCGTGACATAATTAGCCCAAATAGGGAGACCACGCAGGCTCTTGTACATCTCCTTCACGTGCGGGGAGTCTCATTCTTATTCTACCGTCCAGAGAAACGATACCCAATACACCTTTATCTTGATTATGGGTCGCATAAAGAATTAAACGACCATTAGGTGCAACAGATGGGGACTCATCACGGCCAGAAAAAGTTAGGCTGGCAATTGGTCCACCGCTTGCACTTTGTAATCCTATGTTAAATTGCTTGTCGTCGCGATGCAACATCACAATATTTTTCATATCTGGGGTATAAGAAGCTCGAGCATTATAGTTGCCTTCAAAGGTTACTCGACTTACTTGGCCATTAGCTAAAGATAAACGATATATTTGTGGCGACCCCCCTCGACCTGAAGTAAATAATAAGCTTTTACCATCGGGAGCATAACGTGGCTCAGTATCAATAGCATCGCCAAAGGTCAATTGCTTCATATTTCCGGTATTGATATCTATACTATACACTTTTGGTGTTCCGCTTTTAGACAATACAACAGCCAATTCCCTTCCATCAGGAGACCACGCGGGTGCCCCGTTAATACCCGGGAAACTGGTAATCAAGCGTCGTTGACCTGTCTCAACTGAAACAGTAAATATCTGTGCTCTTTTTTTCTCAAACGAAACATAAGAAATAGTTTTACCATCCGGAGCCCATGCGGGGGACATAATAGGTTCGGATGAAATCAATAAGCTTTGTGGATTATATCCATCCGCATCCGCAACTTCGAGTGAATAACGAGTACTTTTCGGTGTTCTTTGGACCGAAATATAAGCGATACGAGTAGAGAAAATACCCCTCTCCCCTGTTAACTTTTGATATACTTCATCGCTGATATGATGTGCTAAGTGTCTAATTTGATTCGCGCCAATCTGATACGTTTTTGTTAATAGAGTAGCTCCATTAGCCACGGCATCAGTTAAAGTGAAGCTTACTTCATAATGGTTTCCTACTTGATTAACCCGTCCCGTAACAACACTGTCAGCTCCGAGTTGTTTCAACGTGCTTACAGATGATTGTGCGTTGGCACCTTGGGGCCCGGAAACAATTCGAAATTGTCCTGATAAATTTAAATCATTTTCAATAATTTGTCCGATTTCTTGAGCCGTATTATTTGAACCAAAAGAATTGATTGCTATAGGTAAAGCTGAATTAATCCCTTGGGTTAACTCTAAATCAAGAGCAAAAATTTGCTGCGTAAAAAGTATTAAAAAAAGTGTAATAAGTCGGTTAATCACGAGTTTTACCCCCTCACTTGTTCTGGTCGAACGGTTAAACTTATATCGCGAAACAGGTTGAATGTTTCTGCATCTGCGGGCACAGGTAGTGGTGATGCTTTATAAATAGCCGTTTGTGCTGAACGATCAAGCAATGGATCACCGCTACTACGGGTTAAAGTAACTTCCAATACCATTCCATCGGGAGCAAGCCGTATCCTGAATTGACTCGATAAACTGCTGTCAACATTTTCAGGCAATATCCAGTTTCTACCAATGGCATTTACAATAAGTGCTTTATATTTATCAACTTCCCCAGCAATACGTGCCTGTGCCTCGGCATTTTTTGCTGCTTGTGCTTGTTTCGCTGCAGCTGCGGCTTCAGCTTGTTTTTTCCTTTCCATTTCTGCTTTTGCAAGATCTGCTTTTTCTTTTTGAACTTGTTCTTCTTTTAATTTTTCAGCTTGCTCTTTTTCTACCATTTTTTTCTTATTCAAATCAGCAAGCTTCTTAGCTTCAAGTTTCTGTTGCTTTACCAACTCTTCCTTTTGCTTTTTTAAATCTTCAATGCGCTTTGCTTCCAATGCTTTTTGCTCTTCGAGTTTCTTTAAACGCTTTTTTTCTTCTTCTGCTTGTTTTTTACGTGCAATAGCTATCCTATTCGCTTCTTCTTTAAGTCGAGCAAGTTGTTGTTGCTCTTTTATCCTTTGCTGTTTTGCCACTTCAGCCTGACGCTTGAGTTCATTTTGTCGATTAATTTCGGCCTTTTTTTGTTGCTCCCGTTCCTGTTTCAAGCGATTTACAGTCTCCATAACTTGTTTGTTATCGACACTCACTGCTTTCACTATTTCGGGTTGTGGTGTAACAGCAATTGGTTGCTCTACTCCTGGCGTATTCTTGGTTTCCGCCGTTAAAACAGGTCGTTGGCTTGAACTATCGGTCAAAAGCATGGCCACTAAAAAAAGATGCAAGCCAATTGCAGCAAAAAAAGGTTTACGATAACTTGGATTGCTTATCATGCTAGGCCCTCTGATTTTTCTTGCTCGGAATCAGTTAACAACCCTACCTGTTCTGCCCCTGCTTGCTTCAGTAAAGCCATTGCTTGAACCACCTTACCGTATGCGACGCCCTGGTCTCCTTTAACTAAAACATTAAGCTTCTGGCCTGACTGCTTTGCTAATTCCAACTCTGCAGCAACACGAACCACTAAAGCTTGAGACTCTATAGGCTCCGCGGGTGTGCTGCTGATATTAAGAAAATACGCCCCTTGTTGATTTACTGAAACAATAATAGGTTCTCTATCTGTAGGTGATAGGGTCTGGCTTGCTGCTTTAGGTAAGTCTACAGTTACTCCCTGACTCAGCATTGGTGCTGTGATCATAAAAATAACAAGTAAAACCAACATAACATCGATATAGGGTACGACATTAATTTCTGATATGGGACGCTCACGTTTGGTTTTTGGTCTGATCATTTCAAATTTTACCCTCTTACAGTATCACTGTTTTGTTGTTCTATAAGCGATATTAATTCTTCCTGAAATAAGTCAAATCGATTTAATAAATCATTAGCACGAGTAGTATATCGGTTATATGCAATAACTGCCGGTATTGCTGTGAACAAACCTAAAGCTGTTGCTACTAATGCTTCAGAAATACCTGGAGCGACCATAGCAATGGTGGCTTGTTGAGCATGACCCAATGCCTGAAAGGAGGTCATTATACCCCAAACAGTACCAAATAATCCTACATAAGGGGCTATAGAACCCACGGAAGCAAAAAATGGTAAATGTTTTTCCAGCTTTTCAGCTTCCTTAGCATGAGTTATTTGCATGACCCGCTGAATGGGTTCAATAATTACATTACCTAGTTTTCTAGCACGTACAAATTCTTTAAAGCCCGCATGAAAAATAGCAGCCATGCCATCTCGCTCTTCTGAATTACTATCGATATCGGCATAAAGTCTGCTTAAATCACCGCTATCCCAAAATCTCTGATTAAAGGAATCAGTGAGCTGTTTTTTGCGATTGAAAAACCAGGCGCGTTGAAATATTAATGTCCATGAAGTAATGGAAGCAGCAGCGAGTAACATCATGACTGATTTAACAACTAGACCTGCTTGCATAAAGTACATTAATACGTTTGCTTGATTACCCATTTATATTATCTCCAGTACCAAGATCTTATTTCTATGAATCATCATCGATTATATTTTTATTTACAAGCCGATAACGAAAACCATTCTTTATTCATTTTGGAAATCGCTTTGGCTTCAAATTGCTATCGACACATACCACTTGAATTTTAGCTTCACAAACAATTTTGCCCTGCTGATTTTGCATGCTCTGATCAAATAAAAAACTGCAAGCTCCTAATTGTTGAACTTGAGTTTTAACTGTTAGCAAATCATCTAAACGAGCGGGTGCTTTATAACGAATATGTGCATCATATATCGCAAAAAGAGTATCCTTCTTCATTAAATCAGAGAGAATTAAATTACTTTGCCTTAACATTTCTGTTCGGGCCCGCTCAAAATAACAAAGATAGTTCGCATGATAAACAATTCCCATATAATCTACGTCTTCAGCGTAAACTCGATAGGAATGTTGATGCACAATTGTAGCATCCATTTGATCAATCCTGTTCCACTATGTTTAAACCAAAATGCTGGTAAGCTCTTGTTGTGGCTATTCTACCTCTTGGTGTGCGCATAAGGAATCCTTGTTGTATTAAAAATGGCTCCAAAACGTCTTCAATTGTGCCTTTTTCCTCACCGATTGCAGCTGCAATACTATCCACACCTACAGGACCTCCATTAAATTGTTCAATTACTGATAACAATAATTTTCTATCCATGAGATCGAAACCATGTTTGTCTACATCCAACATTTTTAGAGCTTTTTGTGCAATATCAATGTTAATAATACCGCCACCTTTAACTTCCGCATAATCCCTGACACGTCGTAATAATCGATTTGCAATCCGTGGTGTGCCTCGTGAGCGTAATGCAATTTCTCTCGCTCCTTCGGGTTTAGTTTTTACATTTAGTAATTGTGCTGACCGGGTAACAATTTGTGTTAAAGAATCAACAGAATAATATTCCAGACGCTGTACAATACCAAATCGATCTCGGAGAGGAGAAGTAAGTAATCCTGCTCGCGTCGTTGCTCCGATCAAGGTAAAAGGTGGTAATTCCAGTTTTATAGAACGTGCAGCAGGCCCCTCACCAATCATGATATCTAGTTTATAGTCTTCCATTGCTGGATAGAGTATTTCTTCTATTACAGGACTAAGCCTATGAATTTCATCAATGAAGAGCACATCATTTGCTTGCAGGTTAGTAAGTATTGCCGCAATGTCACCGGCTCGTTCAATCACAGGCCCCGATGTTTGACGTAAATTCACACCCATTTCGTGGGCAATGATATTGGCTAAAGTGGTTTTACCAAGACCAGGGGGACCAAAGATTAACACATGATCCAAAGCATCCTTTCGCTTTCTAGCTGCATCAATAAAAATTTGCATCTGCGAACTTACAGCATCTTGCCCGATATACTCACGGAGACTTAAAGGTCTAATGGCACGATCAATGGCCTCTTCCGAGGCAGTACTTTGAGTACTGATTAAGCGGTCACTTTCCAGCATAAAGTTCTTTTAAGAGTTTAATAGAATGTAGCATTTTATCATATGTTTTTTGAATAGCAGCTTATTTGTTGAATATATCAGATAAAATCTAAAAATCGATTATCCTTGTCGAATCCTATCTTATCCGAGTCCCGGATAACACTACCTTTATCCGGGCGGCTTTAGTTAATTAAATACAGGATATAAGGTTTCTCTGTTTAGAAGATCATTCGATTCAGATACTTTGGGAGGTAACTCAGAAGTTTGTGGGGACTTAAAAAATGAAATTATATTTTTTTCTCGTTTTAATTCGTCTTCAACAGGACTGTATGATTTAAAATCATCAATACAATTAAAAAAGTTAACTGCACAATAGATTGCAGCCATGCAAGAAATTGATATTACCGCTAAAGCAAAAAAAGGATTAACTGCTACCAATGGCGGCGCCATAAGAACACAATAAGAAAAAAAAGAACCTGCTAGCAAAGCCCAACAAAGTAATTCTAATGAGGTGAGAATATTTTCTAAAACAATGTTTGACTTTCTTAAGGAAGTTATTTCATCCAGTTCCTTTAACACGGAATCAGGCTTCAACTTTCCATTTTTTATTCCTTCAAGACCAGCGGCCAGAAGCTCATACATTTCAATATGTTCTTTTTCAGCTTCTTCATCAATCGCGTCAAGATATAATTGGTGATAATAACTCTTAATTGCTTTTAATTGTCTTTCAATTTCTTCATTGAGTGTCACTCCATTAAATAGGTCATCAATTTGTTTATCGCAATCATTTAAACGTTTTCCCAATGAACCAGTCATAATTCATCCCTTAAGTTAATGAAGAAAAATAAAATCGGCTTGATTAGTAAATAATCAGAACGCTTTTATATCATAATTAAAACGACTATTAAAGATGATGCAACTAATTGAAAATACGATTAAAGCTGAGATCCGCTTCCTCGAAAAACTAACCAAATGTCAGATCTAAATTTAGAGTTAACTGCATATTTGAACTGATTAGGTTTGTTTCCTGTAAGGAAGAAACAGCGGGTTTAAAAAATGATACCAAACTTCGCTCCCGTTCATCCTCTTCAAGTAATCGAGTATATGATTTGAAATCGTTAGCACATTCAAAAAAATTATTTATTGATTTTATGATTAGCCCAGTTAAAATGATGGTTAAACATAATCCACAGATAGGGTTGGATACATTGACCGAAGTGGCTCCCAGTAAAAAAACGGGGGTGGAAATAGCCCAAAAAGTCATTTCCAATGCCTTGGCAATATTATAAAAGGCAATACCTAGCTTTCTATTAAATGTGATCTCTTGAATTTTGTGGAATGCTTGTTCTGAAGAAAGTTCACCGTTTTTAACTTTAGAGAGATGATCAACAAATAACTCATAACTTTCTACAATTGCTTTAGAGCGCATAGTTGTTTTATCGAATGAACCTTTATAATACGCATCAACCTCTTTTAATTGTTGAAGAATCCTTGCTTCATGTTCATCCTCTACATAAAACCGTAAAAGTTTATCTCGACAGTTCGCTAAACGTGTTTCCAGAGGATTAGGCATGAAGTTACTCTTTATAGTATTTAGAAAATAACTGATTATAAACGATTCAAAAAGTGGGTTATATCATAATTGTGGAACGAAAAAAATGTTTATAAAACAAATTGATCCATTGATTCCATGATCAATTTTCGAGCTCTAAAAATACGAGATCGTACGGTTCCGATCGGACAATCCATTCTCTTCGCAATGTCTTCATAAGATTTACCATCAAGGATATACATCCCATAACAAAGCCGTAGCTCTTCGGATAAAGTAGAAAGAATCAATTCCAATCGCTCCCCGAACTCAATATTCATTATCAAATATTCGGGAGAGAGCTCTACCCCTGGATAACAACTATCAGCATATTCTGCTTCAAGATCCAAGCGTAGATTGGTAGTTCTATAGTGATTTTTAATTGTATTTTGAGTAATTCGGTACAGCCATGTAGAAAACTGGCTTTTTTCTTTAAAATAATGTAAGTAGCGATAAACTTTAATTAATACTTCTTGTGCCAGATCACTAACATTTGCTCGATCTTGAATATGTAAGTGAATAATTTGTTGTATTTTATTGTTATACCGCGATAACAACAGATTATAAGCTTCCATGTCTCCCTGTCTCGCCAAATTAATCAAGTCCTCATCACTATAAGAAGTTTCTTTACTCATCACTTCCTCATAATTCCATTATTTAAATGATTGGCCTTTATTTATACCATATGTACAATTATATACTATTTTGACTTATTTTGAGATGTAGTAAACGTAATTGATGATTTGTAATTTGATCAAGAAATAGAACGATCCGTTTCTTGTCTCCTGAATTTACAAATTCAATAAGCTGAAAAAATGGATTATGGATTAGGACTACGGCTTGAGTATATGATTGTTTATTACCCTGACGCATTTCCAAAATCCACTTATTTCCAATAAATTGAATTTTTTTAATAGATGAACACGGATTTTGATTTAGCAAATCAATGTTTATCAGAATTAAAATAGAACAAATCAAAATCAGTTTGATCAATACATATATGGAGGAAAAGAAAATTAAAAAAACTGTAATGAAATAAATTACTAAAACTAACCGTAAATAAATCTTTGACTTTCCTGGTTCAATTGTTACTTCGGATAAGGGTGACAATTTCGTTTAACTCTTTATCTTGTGGATCGTTATGCCCCATCAACCAAGCAAATAACTCAGGATCGGTACAATTTAATAATGAATTAAAAGCAGCAAGTTCTTGTATCGATAAATGATCCACTTGTTGCTCAAGAAACCGTTGTAAAATAAGGTCTAACTCCAGCATTCCTCGGCGGCAGTGCCATTCGAGTTTTGCTTTTTCCTTCACATCCAACATGGTTAATCTCTTTGTGATCTTATAACGGACAAATGATACACTACTGTCTATATAAACGGAAATCCTTAAGTTTCTCTTTAAAACCATTTTATGGGGAGTTTAAAAATCAGATAAACTCTACAAAATTTACTTCAACAGTTACTTGAAAAATAACTGTTTTTATTTAGGTTAGAACGATGAGCACGACTTTTACCCATTTAATTAATAACAGAATCTTAAACACCTTTAAACCCTTAGAAGATGAGTTAGAGCTATCACCTGAAAAAAATTATTTATTTGATTTATCTTATTTATGTGCCATTGATGTTGAAGGGAGTAAAGCCATTGATTTTCTTCAAGGCCAATTAACCAGCGATATAGGCTCCGTATCCGATATACAAATGATTCAAAGCGCCCAGTGTAATCTTAAAGGACGAATTCTCGCCTTAATGGATATTATTAACTGGCACGGCATTAAGTTAATACTTCCTAAAGATGTACAAGAAGCGACGCTTCATTCATTGAATAAATATGCTCTTTTATCTCGTGTTAATCTTAAATCAAACACCCAATTTAAGATTTTTGGATTTTATTTACAAAATCAAGAAGATATTATTCCTGATACAAAATTTTTTCCTAACGCACTTTATGCACAATCTTATACTGCACACTCATGCTTTTATCACCTAGGAAATGGATTTTATATTTTTTTAGTACTTAATGAGAATGCATTGGAGATTCAAGATCGTTTTTTAAAAAAAGACCAGTATCTTGGCTCATTAACCTGGCATACTTTAAGGCTATCTCAGCAGCAAGTAGAGATTTATCCCGAATCTCGAGGTTTGTTTTTACCACATAGGCTCGATTTACAAAAAACCCCGTACATTAATTTCAATAAAGGCTGTTATAAAGGCCAAGAAATTATTGCGCGTATGCATTATAAAGCGACCTTAAAACATCAAATGAGCGTCTATGAAATTAAAACGCATCATAGTCTCTATGCTGGTCAAAAACTCTTGGAACAACCTCAGGGAACAGAAATGGGTGAGTTGGTTGATTTTTCTATACTGGGGTCTGGGCATTATATAATTGCAGTCAGTATATTGAAAGAATCCGGTCAAACTGTATTTCTTGATGGGCATAATCAACCTATAGAGTTGACCGAGGTCTCTATCAAATTATCCAACCCATTAATTTATAAATGAACTCCGAAGATATGCTGTTGTTAAACCCATGATACGCCAGATCAATCTGGGCTCGTTTCAGGAAACCCAGGCTGCTGGCAATCAATTTTAATAAAATCTAATAATGTTGCCCGAGCTGGCTACTGCCAGCTCTTAAGCTAGGCCTCCTGCTCAGCTAACTCGTAGGATTGAAAAGTACTTTGAGTCAGATCGAGTAGCTCTCTAATTGCAACGAAGAACATCGTATAGTTTAGAACTGAGCTTGCTTTCAGATCCGCTAAAATAAAGCGCCAACGTTGAATTAGTGTACGATGCGATTCTCCCCATGAAGCAAGACGCGCCTGCAGATCTGGGTTCCCACCATCATAGTTAATCAGTCCCGCAGTGAGTTGACGTTGTTGCCAATCCAAATCATCTCTTAATGCTTCTCGAGACAAAGACTCCCAGTGATTCTCACTTGGATGCATAATAATTTGCTTTCTTATCCAAGCAAGATCCAAGAATTCCCCGACTCCTAAATAAATTTCAGCAACCTGGGCTACTTTCATATCTCTCTTATCAGCAATATCTATGATGTCTGTTGCAGCAAATAAACCGCGAGTGACGGTTAAATCATGCGCGAGGGTTGGTGGAATACCTTCCTCAATAAGCGCTTGATAATCTTCATTGTATTTGACTCTTCGCTCTTCACTTAAGATTGCTGGTATGGACCTCTTCAATTCGACAATCCCATGTGCATAGAGTTTTACAACTTCAGAAATATCCAAAGACCTACGCTGACTACGCAAGAACCAACGGGTAATGCGACGGGCCAATCTAGCATAAAGCATCATCATTTCTATTTGTTTTTTAGCATTGATCTGCGTACCTAACTCCTCTATTTGTTTCCAAACAGATTCAAGATTAAGCACAGAGCGAGTAATGACATAAGCTCTTACGATTGCTGAAACAGGAGCACCCGTTTCATCTTGTAATCTGTACATGTAGGTAAAGCCCATCTCATTTACGATAATATTGCTTAACTTAGTAGCTATAATCTCTCTTCTTAAGGGATGCGATTGCATTTGTTTGCTAAATCGCTCTTGTAAAGGCTTGGGAAAAGAACTAATTAAAAATTGCGTCATATATGCTTCTTCAGGAACACCGGAGGCCAGAATTTGTTCCTTAAGAATCATTTTACTGTAACACATTAATACGGCAATACTTGGACGCATTAGCCCTTTGCCCATCAATTTGCGTTCCATAATAATCTTATCGTCGGGCAAGTATTCCAGATTACGATCGATTTTTCCGGTTCGTTCCAGTTCACTGATGTAACGACTTTGGAGATCCAATGCCTGAAGAGGTTGTGAAGCAGATAAACTAATGGCACGGGTTTGCAAAAAGTTGTCACGAAGTACTAGTTTACTTACTTCATCAGTCATTTCCATTAACAACTCATTACGTTGTTTTGGAGTTAAATCACCGACTGCAACAATACTATTGAGCAAAATCTTAATATTTACTTCTTTGTCAGAACAATTCACACCACCAGAATTATCAATGAAGTCGGTATAAACCATACCCCCATTGAGTGAGTATTCAACGCGTGCCAATTGGGTTAATCCTAAGTTGCCGCCCTCGCCCACGATTTTACAACGTAATTGTTTGGCATTAATCCGGGTTGTATCGTTGGTTCGATCCCCAACATTAGAATTTGACTCCGTACTCGCTTTAACATAAGTACCAATTCCAGCACTCCAAAGTAAATCAACCTTGGCTCTTAAAATTGCTTTAATTAACTCATTTGGTTCGATTTCAGTTTGTTTAATTCCGAAAACAGCTTGCATTTCCTTACTAACAGGTATGGATTTGGCATTACGATTGAATACCCCGCCTCCCTTGGAAATAAGCTTTTTATCATAGTCTGTCCAATTTGAACGTGGTAAATGGAATAGGCGTTCACGCTCTTTGAAACTGGCCTCTGCGTCAGGATTCGGATCAACAAAAATGTGAATATGATTGAATGCACCTACTAACTTAATATGTTTGGATAACAACATACCGTTACCAAAAACATCTCCAGCCATATCGCCAATACCAACCACAGTAAAATCGTTATTTTCAATATCTATATTCAATTCATAGAAATGCCGTTTCACTGACTCCCATGCACCTTTAGCCGTAATTCCCATTTTCTTATGGTCGTAACCTATTGAGCCACCTGATGCAAAAGCATCACCCAACCAAAAGCCGTACTCTAAAGAAATAGCATTAGCAAGGTCAGAGAACGTTGCTGTACCTTTATCTGCAGCAACCACCAGGTAAGGATCATCTTCATCATAGCAGACGACATTCGCAGGTTTAACTACCTTTCCTTCAACGTAATTATCTGTAATATCGAGAAGACCACGAATAAATAATTGATAGCAACCGATTCCTTCGGCCATTATTTCTTCACGAGTGCCGTTTACAGGTAAAAACTTAGGAACGAACCCACCTTTGGCACCACTAGGCACAATTACTGAGTTTTTCACTTGCTGCGCTTTCATCAAGCCAAGTATTTCCGTACGAAAATCTTCTCTTCGATCAGACCAACGTAAGCCTCCGCGAGCCACTTTGCCCCCTCGCAAATGTACCCCTTCAAAACGTGGAGAATAAACAAAGATTTCAAACATAGGATGTGGTTTTGGAACACCAGGGATGATCTTACTGTTTAGTTTTAGCGAAATATAAGGTTTATGGTGTCCATCTTGATTTAATTGATAAAAATTAGTACGTAATGTAGCACTAATCGCATGAATATACTGTCTGATTATTTTATCTTCATCAAGATTCGATACCGTATCCAGATCATTTAGTATTTCAATGGACAAATCAGCAAAACGGTCTTCTCTATGTGGATCATCGGCAGGATTGCAACGAATTTCAAATAATTTTACTAACTTTTTAGCGATAGCGACATTATTATTTAATGCCATTTCCATATAGTCTTGACTAAAAGTAATACCAATTTGTTTGAAATATTTGGCGTAGGTACGTAGTACTGCTACTTCGCGCCAATTTAGTCCAGCCGCTAAAACCAACTGATTAAAACCGTCATTATCCGCTTGACCAAACCACACTTTGGCAAAAGCGTTCTGGAACAATTCCTTTATCTCATCCAGATCAAACTCAATCGGCTTATTATATTGCATGGCAAAATCATTAATCCATGCTACTTTGCCATCCTCAAATTTCAATGAGTAAGGACGCTCACTTATTGCGCGTAAACCTAGTTTTTCTAATATGGGTAAAACATCAGATAGAGGGATCGTAGTATCATGCTGATACACTTTTAATCTAAAACTATTTTCTGTCTCATCCAACGGTTTGTAAAAATTAATGCCCAAGGGCTGTTCAGGTGTAAGTAATTCAATATGTTTAATATCATAAACTGCGGTTCTAGCAGGAAACGTATCCGTATAAGCAAGAGGAAATGCATTTTTATAACGCCCAAAAAGGCTATTTGCTTGTTCCTCTCCATATGCCTCATATAAATGGGTTTGTAAATCGTCAGTCCATGAACGGCCCGCTTCAATTAATTTTCTTTCAATATCTTTTAAATCATATTCAAGGGGTATATTCGGATTAATTTTAATAATAAAATGTACCCGTGCTAAAACAGACTCGGTAAATTGAGTTGAATAGGTAGTCTCAACGGAATTAAAACTTTCATCAAGAATTTTTTTCATTGCCATTCTTAATTCGGTATTAATCCTATCTTTAGGAACATAGACCAGACAAGAAACAAAACGACGATAAACGTCCACTCGCGCGAATAATCGAATACGTTTTCTGTCTTGCATGTAAAAGATACCCATTGCAATTTCTAGAAGCTCTTCTTCTGTTCCCTGAATCAAATCATCCCTGGGTAACGTTTCTAGAATATTCAATAATATTTTACCCGCATGACTGCGTGGGTTTAATTTGGAATTTTCCATAATGAGCGCAACTTTACGTCTCAAGAATGGAATTTGTTTGGGGTTAGTATGATAGGCAGCAGAAGTATAAAGACCAATTATTCTTCTTTCTCCAATCACATTTCCTTGGGCATTAAATCGTTTTATTCCTATATAATCAGTATAAGCATCACGGTGAACACTGGCTAACGTATTTGTTTTCGAAGTAACTAATATGCGTGGGGATAAGGTAAATTCGCGTGCTTCAGGTGTCATTGCGGAAATACTGCGTGTCATCGATTTAGAAACATTTTCACGCAAAAGGCCTAATCCTGTATTAGGTACTGCTTGTAAAATGGTTTCTTTACCTTTTTGTGCTAATTCGTAATCTCTCATTCCTAAAAAAGTAAAATGATGATCTTCTATCCAGTGTAAAAATGCTTTTGTTTCTTCCACCTCATCTAAATCGAGTACAGAAGATACTTTATCGATCTCGGAAATTGCTTCTCGAACTGCAGCACGCATTTTTTCCCAATCTTCAAAAACAACTCGGTTGTCTTCAAGAGCGCGTTCGCATCCCTTGTGCAACTCTTCAAGCATCTTGGGGTCAGTTTGGCGATCTATTTCGAGAAATATTGGCGCTTCATGGATTACGCCTTTCTCGTCTAATATTTGAGTACGAGGTAAGATTTCACAAACTCGATTCTTTTTATCTCTTTTAACCCGAATACCACCCATATGAATGGTTAAATGAGAGGACAATCCCATTCTATGAATTACCAAACGAATAGAGTCAACTAAAAATGGCATGTCATCACAAATAACTTCAATTACAGTATGGGTAGTTTGCCATCCATGGCGTTCATAATCAGGATTATAGATTCTAATTTTCGTTTCATGTGGGGCACGTTCACTAATTAAAGACCAAAAATTTACTACAGCGCCATAAAGATCATCAATTGTCCATGAACTCAGGTCTTCCATTGCTACAGTACCATACAACTGCTTAGCAAATTCGGCGCAAAACTCGGTTTGATCACCTACCATAGAGTTTCTAATTTTATCTACAATGGCTTCAATTAATACATCTTTACCCTCTTCAAATTTATAAGACATTGTTGTTTTACCTCGTCGATTTTGCCTCAGCCCTACAGCGAGAATTATTGTTTAAATAAAAAATAACCAGCCACTCACACGGAGCCAATAAATAAATCGGCTCCGTGTGAGTGGCCAAAAAAATCATACTGTAGCCAACACTTTTAAGTAATGGCTGCAAACTTAATGTTATGAATCACTAATGGCTATGGTTTTTGTGTTAACAAACTCTAATATACCTTCTCTTGATAACTCACGGCCAAAGCCTGATTCTTTTATTCCACCAAATGGTAATCTAGGATCAGAAGCCACAAAAGCATTAACGAAACAAGCGCCAGCTTCTATTTCATAAGTAGCTATGTGCTCTCCCCTTTCTAAATTGCGAGTGAACACTGCGGCACCTAAACCATATTGGCTTTGATTGGCATATTCAATGGCTTCTTTTTCATTATTGACTGTTATAATAGCAATAACAGGTCCAAATAACTCCTCATCAAAAGCTGGCATGCCAGGTGTCACATTAGTCAACAAAGTTGGTGGATAATAAAAACCTTTTCCTTCCGGAATTATACCACCTAGCAATAATTTAGCACCTTGTTTTACTGATTTTTCTACTTGAATATGCAAGTTTTCGCGCAAGTCTGAACGCGCTAATGGCCCAAGCTTGGTTTCAGAATTGAGTGGATCCCCCATTTTAAATGTTGAAATGTGCTCAATTATTTTCTGTACCAACTCTTCTTCGACAGATTTTAAAACAATGATCCGCTTAGCAGCAATACAAACTTGACCTGAATTGCTAAGTCTTGAATTAACAATACAACGGGCAGCCAGATCTAGATCAGCATCTTCAAGAACAATATAAGGATCGCTTCCCCCAAGCTCTAACACGGCTTTTTTTAAAAATTTTCCTGCGTGACTTGCAACCGCACTTCCCGCACGCCCACTTCCTGTTAGCGTAACAGCAATAACTGCAGGATGTTCTATAATTTTAGCGGCTCCATCATTATCGACAATTAAATGTTGAAAAACATATTCAGGAAATCCAGCTTCCAGAAAGAGCTCCTCTATTTTATTCCCAGTTCCTGACGAGATAGGAGCATGCTTCAATACTGCAACGTTACCAGCCATAAGTGTTGGTACAGCAAAGCGAAACACCTGCCAAAATGGGAAGTTCCAAGGCATAATGGCAAAAACCACCCCAAGTGGTAAATGACATACTTTTGATTTTTTCATATCCGTTTGGACCACTTTATCAGCAAGGTATTCTTCAGCATGTTCAGCATAATGCTCACATAACCAAGCGCACTTATTAATTTCAGCGATTCCAGCAGTTATTGGTTTACCCATTTCAACTGACATTAAATGTGCCAACTCTTCTGTTTTAGATTTTAACAATTGCGCGAGCCGCAGCATTAAAGCTTTTCTTTTAGTAAACGATGTTTTTTTCCACTCCAGATACGCCTCATGTGCTTTGTTAAGTTTTTCGGTAACTTCCTGCTCACTTAAGCAGTTATAGCTTTGTAGTGTTTGTTCAGTTGCGGGATTTACTGTTTGAATTATCATGATGTCTCCATACAAATAAAGTATATTTCATTAAAGTTATCAACTCTCCTTGCGTACTACTTTTGATTATTGATACTATTTTTATATTTCTAGCTTTTCAAAAAAGCAACAGTAGTTTAAAGCAATATATTAATACAATTAATAAATATTTTAGAAATCCATAATTAAACTCGCTTTAAGCAATGGTTTTCTATTAAAACTAGGATAATTAATGAACTTAAGCAAACAGCAATTCCATCCCTTACAGTACGTAGCGGCTTGGTCAGTGCATATCTTTACTGCAAGCGCAGCCTGTATTGGTGTCTTTTCCTTAGTAAAGATGTATCAGCATGAATATATTTTTGCTTTATGGCTAATGCTTATTACGGTGGTTATCGATGCAGTTGATGGAAGTCTTGCTCGGTTAGTTAATATTAAAGAAATTTTACCTAAAATTGATGGTGCATTACTGGATAATATTGTTGATTATCTAAATTATGTTATCACTCCCTGCTTTTTCTTGCTTGTTAAGCCCGGGATGCTTCCATCTAGTTATTCAGTTTTCATAATCGCAGCGGTATCCATTACTTCGGCTTATCAATTTTGTCAATCTGATGCAAAAACTCCAGATCATTTTTTTAAAGGATTTCCTTGTTACTGGAATATTACTATTTTATACATGTTTATTTTTAATACCTCCGCCATCACAAATGCAATTATATTGACTATACTTTCTATCCTTATTTTTGTACCTGTAAAATACGTATACCCTTCAAGATTGGACTATTTAACAGACTCCAAAATATTAAAAATACTTATGCATGTATGCTCTATTACTTATGCGGTTAGTTCAATTTGTTTGCTCATTAGTTACCCTAATACAAATGTGATTTGCCTTACACTTTCCCTAGCTTATGTTGGAATGTATGTGTTTTTAAGTTTTTACAGAACTTACTATCCTATGATTAAGGCAAAAATTGCGGCACAAAAATAATAGATTCTTTCATACGGGATAGACTTTGTATTTTTTATGATTAAAATAACCCACAAAGTTTACTTACTGAGGTATTTTATGTCTGTATTTCATCAAATTAACAAATCGATTATTTTATCTGCTGTTCTAATTAGCGCAGCACAAGCTCAAGTTGCAAGTCCATTCCCAAGAGGATGTGAGGTTACAGGTTTCGGTTATAGTCAAAATTATTTGATTTTAAATGAAACAGGAAACCAGTCTTATTATTTAATACAAAATCATTCTGATTCCAAAATTGAAATGGAGCGCGTAAATAGTGAAGAAGCATTTATGAGTCCTCCTTTACATGCTACATTAGATCCAATGAATTGGGGCGCATTTGCTTCTGATGTCAGAAACCTAAATTTCAAATGTTATAAACGCGTTGAGGAGCAAACTAAACTTGTTGACTGCCGTAATGTATTAGAAGTATGTCAGTATCCAAGAGTTAAGTTCGCTCTAAGTAACATGGGAAATTATTGGATTTCATATAACAAATCCCAAGGTGCAATTATTCAAGAATCGGTGGCTAAAGGGATTTACTTAAAATGGTGATACGTGGCTAAAGAAATATTTCTTTTTTTGGGATGCATTGGCTCACTTATTATATTGAGTGGACTTTTGAAGTTTTTTGGAACAACTACCCCTCAACTTCATTCTCAACTTTATTATTTCATTGGCGGTGTTGCTTTACTTTTAACCGCCATTTATTTTCGATTGCTTTTTTTTATAGCTCTACAATTAATACTTATTGCTGGGCACGCTGCAATTTTATTAGGTAGTGGGCCTTATACTCAGTTTTTCTTACCAATATTAATGTGCTGTCAGCTACTCACGTTCTATTTAATGTTTGGTAAGGAAAATAGTGTATTTTTAATACTTGGAGTTTTTGGCATAGCGCTGCTGTCTATGGGATTTGCATACAATGATAAATGGATATTTTTTTCAGGAAGTACATTTATTGCTATCTATGCTTACTATAGCGGGTATAAAGGATTATATCCTTCTTATGTGTGGGCAGTTTTAAATACAATAATTGCCTTGCTTGCTCTTTATCGAATACTTTTAGTATAAATTAGAACGGCTTAGGATAGCCTGGGGTGCACAATAGCTCCCCAGGATACACAGGACTTACTTAGCAGGGACGATCTCAACATGCAATTTAGCAATAACATCGCTGTGAACATGTACTTCAACAACAAAATTACCAATTGAGTGTAAAGGCCCTTCTGGCATAACAATTTCACGTTTAACTATATCGATACCTTTTTCTACTAAAGCATCTTTAATTTCATTTACACCCACGGACCCGTACAATTTGCCTTCGTCGCTCGCCATAGCGTTAATAACGACGGTTGTATCATTCAACTTGGCAGCACGTTGTTCGGCAACAGCCAAAGATTGTTGGGCTTTTTTCTCGAGCTCAACACGACGCTGTTCGAATAACTCAATATTTTTTGGTGTAGCAAAAACTGCTTTATTTTGTGGAATTAAGAAATTACGGCCATAACCAGATTTTACATTTACTTTATCACCCAGGTTACCTAAATTTCTCACTTTTTCTAATAAGATAACTTCCATCTTAATAACCCCTTAAATTGACTCGCCAACCCTTGTAGGGAAATACGATCTAAAATTAACTAAACTATCTAATAAACCAATAATGACGTAAGTGCATAATACCAAAGTTGGCTTCACTAATATGAACAACATTAATAAAATGAATATCTTTACTTGTCTCTTTTGAGAAAATATAAAATAAACCAATCCAAATCCCGAAGCCAAGAAATAGCAAAGCACAATGGGAAGCACATTCATAGCCAAAGGAATCTCATAAAAAGTTGCCAAAGAAACTCCCAATAAAACTAAAAATGAAAGTCTACCACTACGAAATACCATTAACTCATTCCTGAAACCACCAGGTAAAAATAATTTTGCTTGCATTGCTCGCGCAAACATCAAGGAAATTGTTGCGGATACAACCACACTAAGTATCTGAATTCCGAAGAATAATTGCGCCAAAATTACTGAGTTTATGCCATTAAGTGTCGAGTCAACTAGTTCCTGATATTGTGACAAATTTATTGTAAACACCTTAAACTGTTCGACAATAAAACCAGGTGCTAAGAGTTGAATAAGTAAACATCCCAAAAATGCCAGGATAAAAAACACTCCCGCAGTCACCTGCCATTTTTCAGTATTTCGCAAACCCAAGGCTGCGAAATAACATGGAAGATAAGCGATAAGAGTATTAATTAGTGCTCCGGACAACGGTATTAACATCATCAATGGAACAGAATGGATAACAAGTGCAGGCAATAACACATCGAAACCAGATCGCGCACCTTTTCTTAAGGTCACTAAACATACTAAAGCGACGGAAAGCCAAGATGCAAAAGGTAATACTGAAAAAATAGCAGCAAATATAATTGCTTGCTTTTTACTTTCAAGCATTAGCTTACAATGTTTTTCTATAAAATTGCCCGCGCGCATCATTATTATTTATCTGTGACTATCACAATATGGCAACAGTCCAAGGAATCTGGCTTGCATAATTGCTCTAGCTAATTGTCTTTGAAAACGGGTTTGAGTACCGGTTATCCGACTTGGTACAATTTTACCAGTTTCAGAAATATAATTTTTCAGTAAATTGATATCTTTATAATCAATTTCATTACCGCCTTCGGCGCTGAAACGACACATTTTTTTTCTACGAAAATAAGCTGACATAATTAAGACTCCCCTTAAGCAGATCTGGTTTCTTTTTCTTTCTTCATCAAAACAGATTCAGTAGTGATCGCTTGTTTTTGACGAGTAATTAAATTTCTAATAATTGCATCATTAAATTTGAATGCATTTTTAATTTCTTCCAGAGCTTCAAGGCTACACTCAATATTCATAAGAATGTAATGCGCTTTATGAACATCACAAATTGGATAAGCTAACTGGCGACGACCCAAGTCTTCTTTACGATGGATGACCCCATTGTGCTTGCTTATGATCCCTTCATAGCGCTCTACCATTGCTGGTACTTGTTCGCTTTGATCCGGGTGCACAAGAAACATAATTTCATAATGTCTCATGATTTCTCCTTATGGATGAAAGCCTCCTGTTATTTAAAACAACAGTAAGGCAAGGTTTAAAAAAAGCTGCTAATTATAACCATATTAAGCGCATCATACAATTCTTAATCAATTAAAAATAATTAAATTAGGATGTTATACAGATAAAACGCTCTATTTAAGAATTTTTTATGAATTTTATATTAATTTTTAGTGACAACTCTCTATGAATTGGGTTACCGTGCATACAATGTAAATGTCATTGATTAATAATCAACTTATTTGAAAGTAGAGGTTTTTAATGGATATAATTTCTCTTCAATTTGAAGAACCTTTAATGATTCATATTGGTGATACAGCAATTAAAATATTAGCTTTTAAAACACAAGAACATGGAAATATTAAATTTGGTGTTGATGCCCCCAGATCAGTTAATGTTCATAGAGAAGAAATTTTTCAGGCCATTAAACAAAAGCAACTTTTAGAAACAGTTGACTAATTTTAACATGAGTCAAGTTTCATCTCGTTTAATTATTTTTCTGTCTGGCCTAGTCCTGGTTTTATCTTCTATTGTTTTTTTAATAAATCATTTTTTCTATAAATATCCGGGTAATAATTTTTTTCCAGAGGGAATTCCCTTCCTGGCTCTCTTACTAATTCTTTTAAATCTTGGGCTTATTCTCTGCTTCCCCAAGGACAATAAAATTCGACAAGTGGGACGAGAACTAATCTATTTTTTTTCAGTAATGTGTTTTATTGCCATCGCAACAAATGCAGTACAATACACTCCATTTCCAATTATTGATCCCTTTATTAATACACTCGAAGAACATATGAATATCCATATGGAGGCGATATTAGCCTGGACTCACGACCATCCTCAGTTTAAATACGTACTCGGTGTAATTTATGACAGTCTCACCTATCAAATGAGTATTTTACCTTTACTGATCATTGCCACTTGTCGCTTTCATTTAATAAGAGAGTATTATTTTTATTTGTTAAGTACGGTGTTAATCGGTTTTGGATTTTATTATTTTTTTCCTACTACTGCTCCCGCGAGTATTATAAACAGTCCGTATTTTTCACCTGAGCAAATTGATACTGGACTTAAGTTCCGACAAATTCATCATTATATTAATCCGACTACAAATGAAGGAGGACTAATTGCACTTCCATCTTTTCACGCAATTTGGGCAATATTATGTGTAAATCTTCTCAGAGAATGGCCAATTCCTTGTTTTCTTTTATTTATAACTAATTTATTTCTTATTGCATCTTGTGTTTTGTTAGGATGGCATTATTTAATCGATATAATAGGTGGCTTTATTGTCTTGCTTTTATGCTACTTCCTTTTGAAATACTGTACCGTTTTCAACAAAAGCGCCCCCAAGCTCCGATGAAGAATTGTATTAATTAAATTACACTCAGTGGCTTACGTAAAAATTATCTCGTAATTTATATTTTGCGGACAATTCCTGTTGGATAATGAAGCTCATTTTGAAGTACTTTACTGCGGCTCAAATTAAAAATATTACGATCTTTTAATTGCTCTTCAACTATAGATTGGAGGGTCCTACCCTGATGTTCACTTAAAAGGGGATGGACTTGAATAACCCATTCTCCATTCTGTTTACCAATTTTTACTGGTTCGTTAATAACTCTCACTGGAGTTCCTACTGGAACCATTCGGAATAAATATTCAATATCCTCAGGAAACATCCGCAGACAACCTGCGCTGACCCGGGACCCAATTCCACTAAGTCTATTAGTACCATGTATAAGGAACGTTGGCCATCCTAAGCGCAAAGCATGCTGACCTAAAGGATTATAAGGTCCGGCAGGGAATTCATCAGGAAGAAAATCCCCACTCTTCTCTGCCTCATCACGCAGTCGTTCTGTTGGTCTCCACTTGGGATTAGCTACCTTTGCTATAATTTTTGTTTCTCCCAAAGGTGTACTCCAACCTTTGCGCCCAATACCCACTGGAAAAGTAATTACTACATTCTCATTTTCAGGAAAATAATATAATCTGTATTCTGCTAAATTAATTACGATTCCTTTTCTAGGAACATTAGGCAAAATATATTGTGCAGGAATAATAAGTCGAGAATTGGCGATTAAAAATTGTCTTGCATCAATTTGAGGGTTTGCTCGTACCAGCTCATAATTTCCCAGATCAAAACGCCTTCCTACCTCATCAATGGTCTCATTTACCTCAGCTACCCCATATTGAATCTCTCCAACAACATTACCTGTTGTTGGTAAAACCAAAGTGGTCGCAGCACAGAACGATGTGCAAAATTGCAGAAACATCAAAAAAAATAAACTTTGCTTGTTTAAGATCATTTGCAATGAATATCCCTAGACGTATATTAGGAGCTTAACTCATAGATTCGATGAAAGCACTTCAATTATGAAAAGATCTAGTTCCCGCGGAAGCGGGAACCTTTTCTAACGTGGTATAGTGCTACTGTAAGAATGAATTCCCGCCTTCGCGGGAATGCCAAAGTATTAGCTTAAAGATAGCGCTCTACCTAAACTACCATCCTGCTTATTAAAGTAGAATCAATAATTAAAAACTTTCATCTACCTTAAAACGTTCACCATACTTAGATTCAAGGGTCTTAAATAAATTTTCCAAATTATTTGTTCCGAAATCTTTTGCATAGTTCATTGGACCACCCCGGAATGGAGCAAACCCAGTGGCAAAAATCATTCCTGCATCAAGCAGATCCGAGTCGGCTACAACTCCCTCGCGCAAACAAGCTGCGGACTCATTTACCATTCTTAGAATTAATCGATCAGTAATATGAGGGTCAATAGGTGTGCTGGGTTGTTTTTTAACTGGCTTACCATTTTTGTATTGATAAAATCCTTGACCCGTTTTCCGACCAAGTTTACCTGCTTTAACCATATCACGAAGTTTTTGTGGCACAGTTCCACCAAAATGAGCTGTTAAATTTTCAGCAACCGCCAAACCAACATCTAATCCTACAGTATCTGCAAGTTCCACAGGTCCCATAAACATACCAAATGATAATGCAGCTTCATCAATTGTTTCTGCACTATATCCTTCATCCAGTAATTGAACACATTCCATCAAATAAGGCATTAATACTCGATTAACTAAGAATCCAGGGCTGGATTTAACAGGCAAAGGCAGTTTACCAATTTGATTTACAAAAGCACAGGAATCAAGCTCAACGGTCTTGGAGGTTTTTACACTACTCACTACCTCAACTAAGTCCATTTTAGCAACTGGATTAAAGAAGTGAATGCCAACGAGTCGATTCGGATTGCTCATGACACTGCTCATTTCATCTAACGGAATACTGGATGTATTCGTAGCAATGATGGCATCTTTTTTGGCTTGCTTTTCGACCTTTTGCATAATTTCTTGTTTTACTGCAAGATTTTCGAAAACAGCTTCAATAATTACATCGGCACGCGCAATACCATGGCCTTCAGGATCAGGGATTAAATTATCCATTGCTGCTTGTATAAGACGTGGCTTACGTAATTTCTTTTTGTATAAAGAATGAGCACGGCCAATTGCTGGGGCAATTTGCGCATACGATTGATCTTGCAAAGTTACCCGCAGACCACGCAAAGCACACCATGCAGCAATATCGCCTCCCATAACACCGGCCCCTATCACATGAACATGGGTTGCTTTAAAGTCACTACCTTTTGCAAAACCTTTTAACCGTTCACGCAAGGAAAAAGCACGGATTAAATTTTTTGAAGTAATTCCTGTAGATACCAGATGTTCCACGGAGTCTATTTCCTTCAAGTATGCTCTATCACCCATGCCTCCTTCTTTTTCCCATAAATCAATAATGGCATAAGGCGCTGGGTAATGCTCTTTTCGCACCCGTTTCGCAACGTTACGACGCATTAAAGCAGCTAGAGGTTTCCTTATCCATGCACTGTTTGTTAATCCTTGTATGAATGAGGGTTTATGCTTTGGTGGTTTGTTCTTAATGAAATAAACTGCAGCTCGTTTTAACTGGCGTACGGGAACTACATCATCAACCATGCCTAGGCTTTTAGCTTTTACAGCATGTACAGCACTTCCAGTCAAAATGATTTGTGATAAGGCATTAAATCCACCAATTAATTGAGGTAATCGTACAGAACCTCCCCAACCAGGATGTATACCTAACATTACTTCAGGCAAACCGATACGAGTATCTTTTTCGTCACTGGCAATACGGTAGGTGCAAGCTAAAGCCAATTCATAGCCTCCTCCCATACAAAAGCCATCTATCATCGCGACGCTAGGAATGGTTAGCGCTTGTAGTCGAGCAAATACCGCTTGTCCTTTTCTTAAAAAATCCACCGCTTGAGCTGGCGTTTCAAATTTTGAAAATGCATTTACATCAGCACCGGCGATAAATCCTTTTTCTTTAGCTGAATAAACAATCAAACCTATAGCATTTTTATCTTGTGCTATTTCATGCAGAAGACTGTTGAGTTCGTCTAATACTTCTTCATTGATGCTATTTACAGACGTATCTTTTCTATCCAATCCCAACCACAGAATGTTATCACTATCTCGTTTCAAGTCCCAATGTTTGTAATTATTCATGTCCTTTCACCTCAGTCACTCGTTCAAGATACATAGCCCCGCCCTGTCCCCCACCAATACAGATAGAAGCCATACCTCGCGACTCATTTCTTTGTTCTAATGATTTTAAAACGTGTAATACAATACGTGCACCACTTGCACCTATGGGATGTCCTGCTGCAATTGCTCCGCCATCCCGATTAAGTTTTTCCAGCGAAGGGCCACCCAATGCTTTTTCCAAACCTAACTGAGTCCGGCAATAATCCTCATCATTCCAAGCTGCAACACAGCCTAAAACTTGCGCAGCAAATGCCTCATTAATTTCCCAACAATCAATGTCCTCAGATTTTAATTTCTGTCTTTGCAAAATAGGAGTTACCGCATGCACAGGACCAAGTCCCATTTGTGATGGATCTAGTGCTGACCATTGTGAGTCCACTATTCTACCAATAACTTGTAAACCATATTTTTTCACTGCATCGGCACTAGCGAGTAATAACAAACACGCACCATCCGTTATTTGCGAGCTATTTCCAGCCGTTACCATTCCGTATTTTTTATCAAAAAAGGGCTTCAATTTAGCTAATTTCTCAACTGTTGAATCTGCGCGTAGTCCATCATCTTGTGTATAAACACGTCCCTTATAATCTATGATCGGTGAGACTTCAGTCATTCTCTTTTCGTTATAAGCTTTTGCCAGCTTTAAATGACTTTGGGTCGCAAACTCATCCATTTGCTCACGAGTTAGGTTGAAGCGATAAGCAACTTTTTCCGCTGTTTGTCCCATGTTCATCCCCACAATAGGATCAGTGAGACCCCGCAACAAAGCAATTACAGGAGCAAGATATGCTGGTCTAAATTGCGTGATTAGACCTAATTTTTGACTAAAACTTTTAGAACCATACCAACTAGCCAACCACGAGGCCATTTTTTGGTTGAATAATAAAGGAGCATGACTCATAGAATCGGTACCACCTGCAAGCACCAAGTCACTACGACCGCTTGCAATTTGGATTGCAGCATTATCCAGAGCTTGCATTCCCGATGCACAATTTCTCATTACTGTAAACGCGGGCACTTTATCGCCGCATCCCAAACGCAGGGAAATCACTCGAGCAATATTTGCCTCATCTGGACTAGGCATAGCACATCCAATAATCACTTCATTCAACTCAGTTGGAGCAAAAGGTTGTCGATTTAATAATGTCGTCCCTGCCGCTACTGCCAAATCAGATCCAGTAAAGGGACCTATGCCTTTGGCTTTGAGAAATGGTGTTCGATTTCCATCAACTATATACACGTCTCGACCATGTAAATTTGACTTCTGTTTCATCGATCCTCCTTATTTTAAAATTGAGTCGCAGCCTTTTGTTAAAAGAAACTTACTCGAAAAACTCCATACATCTGTAGTTCTTTGAGAAGTAGATTATATTCTCTTTTGCAAGTTACAAAAAATACCAAAATCTTTTAACTACACGCCCTGACTCCTAACTGAGATTGGCTGTAATTTTATGAATGATAAGAGTAGCAGTAATCATGTAATTTTGGAAATTTTATAAAGCATTATATTTCAAAATACTAAACTAACTTCTTGAAAAATTGGGTAGTATGCGAAGAAGTAAGTAACTCACACTTTACTGACCAATTATAGATCATAATGGAGCTTATAGAGACCAAACTCTATATTAAGATTTAATTTATAAGTAATGGATATTGACGACATCAAAATACCTGATATACTCCGCAACCATTGATTGGAGAGATGGCCGAGTGGTCGAAGGCGCTCCCCTGCTAAGGGAGTATGGGAGAAATCCCATCGAGGGTTCGAATCCCTCTCTCTCCGCCAGTCAACGCGCCCGTAGCTCAGTTGGATAGAGTATCTGGCTACGAACCAGGGGGTCGGAGGTTCGAATCCTTCCGGGCGCGCCATTTCCAAATAAAAATCAAAAAAGCAAAAATCACTCCGAAGTAGCTGCCAAGACATCCAATGTCATTGGCCCGGAAGTGTTCGAACCGAACGAGGTTCGACAAAATGCGAAGCGAAGAGCACGAAGTGCGGCAAAGCATTTTGGACGCGCTTCAGCGCGCCGCAAAGCGGTGAGGAGCGAACAAAGTAAGCGACGAATCTATCCTTCCCTTGAATCTTGGAACTAATTAAATTTAATGCTGCAATTTAATCCTACGTAATAAAATCCTTCCGGGCGCGCCATTTCCAAATAAAAATCAAAAAAGCAAAAATCACTCCGAAGTAGCTGCCAAGACATCCAATGTCATTGGCCCGGAAGTGTTCGAACCGAACGAGGTTCGACAAAATGCGAAGCGAAGAGCACGAAGTGCGGCAAAGCATTTTGGACGCGCTTCAGCGCGCCGCAAAGCGGTGAGGAGCGAACAAAGTAAGCGACGAATCTATCCTTCCCTTGAATCTTGGAACTAATTAAATTTAATGCTGCAATTTAATCCTACGTAATAAAATCCTTCCGGGCGCGCCATTTCCAAATAAAAATCAAAAAAGCAAAAATCACTCCGAAGTAGCTGCCAAGACATCCAATGTCATTGGCCCGGAAGTGTTCGAACCGAACGAGGTTCGACAAAATGCGAAGCGAAGAGCACGAAGTGCGGCAAAGCATTTTGGACGCGCTTCAGCGCGCCGCAAAGCGGTGAGGAGCGAACAAAGTAAGCGACGAATCTATCCTTCCCTTGAATCTTGGAACTAATTAAATTTAATGCTGCAATTTAAATCCTACGTAATAAAATCCTTCCGGGCGCGCCATTTTTACATAGTAAAATTAATGGCTTAACCCTTTTAATTGTGACATAAAACCAACCTACTGTGGCAAAAACGTGTCATAAATCCGTTCTGCAGCAATTTTTAAATGATCACTTGAAAGGTGAGCGTAACGCAATACCGTTTCATAGTTAGACCATCCTCCAAGATCTTGTAACTCGTGTAAGGCTGTTCCATTTTGTACATGCCAACTAGCCCATGTATGTCTTAAATCATGCCATCGGAAATCATCAATATTCGCTCTTATTAGAGCCTTCCTCCATGCATGATTATTACATCGAGTTACAGGCTTACCCTTGTATGTAAATACATATGCAGGATGTTTGCCCTTTTGGGATTGAATAAGTGAAATAGCTTGTTTATTCAAAGGAACAGGAATTGCTCTTTTAGTTTTTGACTCATCAGGATGAATAAGAGCATGTCCTTTATCCAAATAAATCTCACTCCATTTTATTAATTACAAAATAGTTCAATTAATTGCCGGCACAATAATTATGTTTCAAAAATTACCAAACGAGCTTAAATTACAGATTTACAGTTTCTTTAATGCACAAACACTTAATAAAGTTTCCCTGGTTTCAAAAGAGGCTAGAAATTTGATTAGTATGAACAATTAAGGCTAAGACTACTAGGTTTAAAAAAACAGACTTACCTAGGAATTGGTCTGCAAAAGAAACTTATAAACTCTATCATTCCTTGTTTGCCCATAATGGGGAATTATCGGTAGATTACTTAAATACCGATGCTTCTACAAGCCCGCCAGTACTACTATGCCCTCTTTCTTTTCAATTACATGGTGAAAAAAAATTTAGTTCTCTATGGTGGATAAAGGAACAGCTGAAAGAAATGGAAAAGATTACGAATCGTTAATAAAACTATTAGATCATTAATCATCATGTAACACCAATCATTTGTTCGTTCTTTTTATGTGCTTTTTTTGCGCCTTTTTGACTGGTCACATTTTGCGCAGATCACTTAGGTCCCGGACCGTCCCCGTGTAGTGCCTGTCAAACCACTTCTTATCTGGATTAGGTATCCTGTACCGGCAAATTAGATTGAGAACTTCCTCGACAAATCATATTCTGGTCATTAGGTATTGATACTAGAGGTTTGAAAAGGTTTGGCATTTTAACAACTGTCCCTGGGATGCCTTTTTTTTCAAGCACTTCATTACAAGCTGCGATTAATTTGAGATCATAGCGACCATTATTAAATATTAGCGTTTTACGCACAAACTCTTTTATGTGCTCAGCATATTTAGATAATTTTCCAATACTATCCATATAATCAATAATAACTAAAGCATGATCTTTTTTATTCTTTTTTAATGCATAGAAAAATGGGTCAAGCTGATTTTTTTTATGACGTTGGAAATTAGTAATAGAAGGTTTAATTTTCTGCAGTAGATGCCTTAAATAATTGGGGGAATCATTATCAATCAATGTAAAAATAGGCGTTCTATGATTCCTATCTTTGAAATCTAAGCCCGGTTTTTCTATGAGCAGATCTAAAGCTGCTAATCGATTTTTTATATCTCGAGGTGTTCTATCTAAGGAGGTACCCAAGCAAGCAAGATGTAATGCGGTACGGCCCGACATTGCTTGCTGAATCGTTGTATCCATTTTAGGATTCTGGAGTAATTTCTTCAATACAGTTACGTTTCCCAGAAAAGCGGCCATCAAAAGTAAAGTGATACGCTCCTGCTGCCACAGCGGCACGAATTGCCCATCTTTTACTTTTAAAATTGGTAATGGCAAATGAGAAATAGAATCATATTTTCTGATATTTCTATTTTGTAGCATTTCGTAAACAGGTTTAGGTAGAAAAGCAGTATCTTCTTTGGTAATACCTAAGGGGCTAAGATCATATGTACAGTTTGCAAAATTGTAAGGAACAGGATGATAGTTATCCTGATACTCTTCAAAAATTTCCTGAGCACATCTAAAATTATCCGAAGGGTGTAAAAAGAAAGGTTTAAAGCAAAAATAATAATCTTTGCCATAATCAACTAATAATTGCTCATCTTCATAAATATCTCTGGCGGCAATGACCAACATTCTCTTTTTCTTTTCTATAAATTCGACATTTTCCTGAATGGTTGAAGCATTAATAAAACGAGAAACATTTCCCTGGTATTTTGCATCAAGTATTTTGTTCCTATTTTTCAAAAACATAAAATAATCTCTGTCTTTCTTTTCATCCTGATTTTCCTCATCGGAAACTTTTTCACCAGTGTACTCGAATAAAACAGTTCCCTTTTTGATGAAACGCCTGGCGTAAACACCATAGTGAATTTGCTGTGATGAAATGAGATTCAGAGGAGCAATGTAAACCAGATCGGGTTTGTCTTTTTTGCCACTTTTGTATTGAAAGTTAACCTGGGAACCATTGACTGATAAGTGAATTGAATTCTCTAACTCTTGAATGGATTTATTATCATCAAGATAGAATATTGGTCTGTGACTTTGTGCAGGAGTAGTCGTAGGAAAACGGTTGTCGTCTATCACCAACTCTTTCTCTCTTCTCTTGCCTTCATCATCAATAGTAAGGATCTGTACCTCTTCATTATTCGCCTCCACTGTTTGAGTCATAACCTCTTTTTGTTGTGGCTCATTAAGTGGGGAAAATATGGATGAATATAAATTAGGATTCAGTGGTTGGAGTGTTAAAACTTCCGGTTGAGAAAACATCAATTTTAGTAGCTCTTCCATGATTGTAGGAGGTAGCAATTCATTAGAGCTGTTATCAGTGATATCTTTTTGCTTTTTAGGCGCTTTTTGCTGATAGAATTCTTCTTCCCCTATTTCCATTATCCCATCTACCTCTAGGCTTTTCGGCCCATCTAATTGGTCTTGTTCTATTGCGCTTGCTTTTCTTTTGAGAGAAATATTTTCATCCTTAGATTTCATGGTGGTCTATTATTCGTCAGTAAAGAACAAAATTTTAACATCTATTTATTAAAGGGGAAGCTTAAGAATTGATTTATTACGAATTCTGAGCTTTGCAGAGGACAATTTTTCATGAGTTAGGCATCGCCAGTGTATTAAAATTAAATATTTTTGTTTATTTTGGCTATGAGCAATCATTCCGGAGTGTGTCAGGGGAAATGAGACAAATAAACAGATTACTCGACTGTCTAAATTTTCCCAGATACTCTCAATAATTTTCTATCCCAAACGAACATTCACCCAACTGATCTAAAATAAAAATCTGCCCTCGCTGAGTACACCCATCTGTGGGCACACAATGGGATCAGCAAAAGAATCGTAGAGATGGAGAAAGCAATTTTTAAAAGTTTCAATGGGGTATCCTCAATTTTTTCAATAACTTGGTATTATTATAATTAAGGAATATTTCCGCCTTAAAATTATAAATTAATGCCCTCATTTAGAATAGGACGCACCATCCCGAATTTATCGTGCATTCCTCCTTATAATCCCAATTATCAATCAATTCCTTAATGCTTGCATTAGATGCACATTCAGCCGCTGTTTTTCCAAACATATTAGTTAGAGTTTTATCAGCTTGGTGTTCAAGAAGTAGCCTAACAAGTTTTATATGACCTCGACTTGCAGCTCTACTCAAACATGTATTATCAAGATAAAACTGCTTATTAATGTCTTTAATAATTAAAAGAAGCGCTTTAATTCTGTCTATATTTTGAGCATCCCAGCATAACTCAAACAACTCCTTTTCCGGTAAAATTTCTTTGGCCTGTTGCTTAGAGGGTAAATCCGCACGTGTTTGAAAAAAACTATTTGATATGGTTGGTTTATTTACTACAAGCCTTGTTAAATTCCACCCTATTTTTTTAGCTTCTTTGATTGCTTTTGGATCGTCAAAATTGATACCTATATTAATTAATATTTTAATGGCTTTAATTCTGGATTGGTAATCATTAAGGTTTATAAAATATTGAAGCAAAGAAGAAATAAATTCATTTACAACCTGTAAATCACCATTAGATTTAAATACGCGATCTATAATTTTGGATTGCAATTTTTCTATAGCAGCTACAAAAACTTCAGGTTCCTCGATTAATTTGGCACCTGCTTCAATAAGCAGTTGAAGAGCAACTTCATTTTCAGTATAGACAGTCGTTGCGAGCATTGGCTTATTAAATATATCTTTTGCATTAACATCAGCTCCATATTGAATTAGGAGCTTAATAATTTGTTTTTCTGCTTCACCTAACTCTTTTTTATTAATAGCATATTCTAACAGCTTACGACCCTCGAAGGTAATATTTACATCAGAGTAAAATGGTATAATTTGTTCTACGATCTCTAATTGTCCTTTTTTTACTGCCCAACATAAAAATTGATCACTTTTATGCTCAATTCCTGAATTTATATATTGTCCATATTGTTCAATATTAAGTAGAACTTTTTCAGGCGATTCAGAGTCAGCCATAATATTGTCTAATAATTGGTTCCAATCTTTAACAAGGTTTATTTTAAATCTAGCTTCTGTTTGACTAATGCTGGGGGGAAGATAAAGGTATAGATCCTCAAGATTAGTTAGATTATTGATAACGTATAAATCACACCACTCCAAGAAGGCTGCTATGCTTAGTTGCTGAGTTTCAAATACTGAATTTAATGGAATCAAAGAAGGGTTAAATTGACTATGCGTTTTATAAAGTAAAGGCTGCAACTCTTTATGCGCAATTAAGCGTTGCCTATGAGAATCAGAATAACCTGTATAATCGATTGGATTAGATCTAGCCCACCGCCTTAGACCTAACTGCGGAGGTGTTTCACCACCTGCTCCTACTAATACAGCTGGGATCCCGGCTTTAAGTAGGTGGCTAGCTAGAACCATATAAAAATCCATTATTAGTTGGGTATGCTTTCTAAAATCTAATTGGCTTTCAATGGAATCTAGAACCAGGTTTTCATCCTCTGCTAACCATGCCCAAGATTGAGAAACAATACTATCATGAGGGTCGGGCTCTTTTCCTCGTTGCTTACATAGCACATAAAATCCTGATCTCTCACTGGTAATTCCATAAATGACACAGCTTTTTCCGTTTTCATCAATTGATTGACAACAGCCAGTCATATGTCCAAGCAGGGCAGCGCGTGGATCGCTTGGAGGTAATTTTTTTAAATAATAGCCTTTATAGTCGGCAGAGATACTTTTACCGGAAATAAATAAGTCGGGAATATAATTTGCATTATCTTGAGGTATTAAATCTAGATATTGCTCAAACACATTTTCTGGCATGCCATACTGCAAAAAAAGTTCTGCCGCTTCTAAGTTTTCATTAGCCCTTGTATAAGCTTTATATTTTGCATATGAAAAAAGAACAGAAATCGGTGTGCGCGGTGATAATAAGCGGCTTTTCACCGTAGCTTCTATTTCTTTTTTATTTTCTTTCATTTTTGCTTCGATGTAATCTTCAAGGCTTATAAGCGTAGGTGTAGATTTAGCATCATTTTTCTTTTTTAGTTTTATTTGATATTTATCTTCTATTAAATTCTTAATTTCTTCCTTTTTATCGCTTAACTCCATTCTTTTTTTTTCAAATTGTTGTTGCTGCACTGCATTTAGTTGTCCTATTAATGGGTAACTAAGTAGCTGTCTTATATAAACATCAAATTTTTTATTTGTTTCTTTTGCAATTTTCTTAGTAGGCAATTGCATGTCTCTTAGTTTAAATAATGACTCGTAGTCTCTAACGAAACGTTGTTTCCATTTTTGAGAAACATCTTCTTGAATGGTCCTTTCTAAGTGTACTGTATTTTCTTTAACATATTTTTCTATGCGAGTAGCTAAAGGTAACAATCTAAAAATAGGAGAGTTAGCATGCGTTGGGAAATTATGCTTGATAATTCCACGCCATAAATTAAGGTTACAAGTGACCGGTAGGAATCCAAATAAACAAGCATCATGAATTTTATTCTGCACTTGAGGGAATTGTTTTTCAAAATTTTCTAAATATTTCAGCGCTGCGCCTACTGTACCAAATGCTATTACTAGCTTTTGGGCTCGTATTCTGGCTGATTTAATCCGTTCAATTTGTGGTTGATAGTATTCTTCAGTTTCTGCTGCTTTAAGAGTTAGCCTTAATAATTCTAAATAAGCATCTTGGCTAAAACCTTTATAATCGGATATAACCTTAGGCAATGCTGCTAACTCCCTAGCTTGCTCTTCGCTACTAAAGAGATTTGCTGTATTTAAAATTTCTCTTATTAACATTATAAAATATTTACCTTATTTCTAATTATTGATTTAAACCTTTTGATTCACAGCATCTAAGCTTTAGCAATTTGCTATCCCGGATCACTTATCTAAAAATGACCCGGATGAATGCATTAGCTAGTAAAAGATGGCGATGTGGGTGTATCTTCGTTTTGTAGCATAAAGCGTCGGACAGCTTCAGACTTAAAATGACTATGAACGAGTGCTGCTCTTTTAGCCTTCTCTTCTGGTGTCTCTCTCTGGAGATACTCTCTTAAGGTTTCTTCTCCCCACCACCATTGATTTGCTTTGTCCGAGTCAACTAAAAGCTTGGGCGTGGTCAAGCGTTGCGCTAAATCATCGCAATATTGATAAAAGTCTCCTCGAGCATCAATTATTTTAGTTTCGGATTCGGATAAAGCTTGAACTGTTTCTAAAAAGGCAACTCGCGATTCAGGAGACTTCATGTATGCACCTATATTACTTGTATATAAGGTATCTATTTCAACTGCATTTTCCTGAAGCAATTTTTTTAGTCTAATAAAGGTTTCAGTTGCAAGAATATCTTCAGTTAACAGTACGATCCTATCGTTGTGAGCTAGAAACTTTATAAACTGAAACCGTTCCTCATTGGCTAACCAACCCGTTTTTACCTGTAAATGGTCTCTAATTTCATCAGAGGGGTCTGAGCATCGGGCATCTGATCGAAAATTTGGAGAAAATTTTATAGCATTATCCAAATTACTTTCGGTTTTTTTGCTAAGACGATGAAAATCATGAGTATTAACGAAGCGAGTCATTTTTTCAATAAATTGTTCTCTATTGTTTGACTTAAGCAAGTTGTTTAATGTAACACTTAAAAAGTAAGCATTTTCAGGATTGTGGTCACAAATTACACCATAGCTCGATCTTCTTAAAGCCATAATATCTAAGTTATGCCAACCAGAAAATCCAATATGGCATCCCCCTCCAGTGTTAGGCTTTTCGGCTAAAAGTTCTGCTATGACATCGGAGCGTTCTTCATTTGTTGTGATATAAACTCCCTCAGAATATTTGGGAGCATGGGTAATGGAAGTATTGTCCAATTTACGGAGTCGTTTTGATAAAGGGTTTTCTTTAACTATTTCAAGAGATAACCTGGGAACTGCTGGCCTTGTTGGCTCCGTTTTTCGTGCCTCAGGGGTTTTTACAGTAGTTCCGGTCGACGTTTCAAAAAAACAATTTTTAAACATAATATTCCAAAAGTGCGTAAACGGCGCAAATATATCAATTTTATGCTTTTGTAGAATACTCTCTTTTGGAAACTAACTTTTTCTAAGAGGGATATTTGTATGAAATAAAACTTTTCGCGACAGTACCAAAATGGTTGCTCATTTCGTTCAGCAATCCAATCTAATATAACTATTGTGTCATAAATTGTGGCATAACTGTGACAATACTCCGCTGTTTTTGGCAGTTTTATACTGTTATTCTATACTTATGATGCATCACAAGGTATTGATTATTAGAGGTTTTTATTACCAAGCGCGCCATTTAATCAAGTACTTACGTGTTTTTTCGAAAATTGAAAAAAGGGGATATCAAATTTGTAACACTTTTTCAAATTCTTTCAAAAAACTAGTGCCAAAACGTTACATGAAGCCCACTAATTCTATTTGCAGCATCTCGTAAATGATCCCTAGAAAGATGGGCATAACGTAACACCATTTCAAAAATTGACCATACCCCTAATTGTTGCAGCTCTTGGAGTGATGTTCCCTTTCTCTTAATGAGATCTACCTCATTCCACCGTACTCCAGTAACGTATCGAAGCACGCAATCCAGTAGATAAGGTAAGTCAGCCATATCTTTTAAATGTGAAGGCAATTCATTGAGTAAACGATTTGCTTCCTCCAAAACTTAAAGAGCCTCTAAATATAAATTTCAACAGCATGCAGTAACGCAACTAACTACTTTGAAGAGAAATAAATAAAAAAAAAGATGTTCCTCCTCCTATTTTGCCTTCTTTTTAAGCTCTATATCCTTATTTTGCTCAATTGCCTCCTGTTTAGAGGCTTTATAAGACAGCTCGGGTTCCATTGTTATAAAAATGGAAAATTTTTCCTATTTACTTAGCGTAGGTATTTATTAGCATCTGATTAACTATCTTGTTGAGCGGGGCTTAATTAAACTTATAGTTTGATATTGTTATTCCATTTTGTACATTATAAGAATATATTCTGAGCCAATTAAGCAAAAGAAAATAAGGTTTTATTGTGTTAAGTAAGTCAGATAGAAACGAGCATTTAATTAAAGAGTATTTTAGAAAAATTAGTTGTAATTTTTTACAAGTAAATGATTTATCTAAAGAAATTAAACTTGATTATTTGCAAAAAGTTTATAACTGTCATATGCAAAGCTATCCCTTTCATAATTTTGAATTGAGAGTTGCAAGCCAATCACACCCATTATTTCGTCAGTCCCTAACCCTTTTTAATTTGGGTGAATTTATTGACGGATATAATGGTGGCTTTTGTTTTCAATCTTCTGAAATTTTGTATAGGGCATTAAGTAAATCGGGTTTTGAGGTTTATCGTTCTATTGCAAAAGTTCTTAATGGATTATCACCAGACTCCCTTGAGGCAAAAAAGATTCCAGCTACTCATTTAATCTTAATTGTTACTATAGAAAATGAAAAATATTTAGTCGATCCTACCATGGGGATGAATGGTTCTTGCTCACCATTTTTAATTCCAGAAAATGAACATGTTTATCAACAAAATAATCAACATTATAAAATCGAAAAAGTAAAGGAGGAGTATCATTTTTACCGAAAGATAAAGGAAAACTGGTCGATCAGTTTTTGCTCTTCTTTTTTACCTGCAAATCAAACTACCATTTCTACTCAATTAACAAAACTTGGTTGTTATCCCCTAACTTTGGGAATCCGTGATCTTATCAGCTTAGTTGGGATTGCTACACCAACGGGAGGTAAGAGTTTGTTATGGAATCCAAAAACCAGGTTATTTATTTTTAAAACAATTTGTTATTTAGAAGGTGATAAAGAACAATCCTTTAATGATCTTGGTGTTGCGTATGAACTTATTTGTAATCAATTTAAAATAGATCATATTAGCAAAAAGGAATTTAAACAATTTTGTGAAAAAAATAAGTGGCCACAACTCAAAAGCTCATTTTTTGTAGATTTTCCTATTGATAAAAATGAAATAGAGAAAATGAAAGAAAATTTCTCGAATTGCGAAAACAAATATATATAATTATTTTCTTTATGAGATATGTCGCCTTTTCGTGAATCTAGTAAGTCGGCTTTACGGGCTCGTATTCTGGCATAACCATGGTCATAAACATCCCTCAATCGAGACCAACCAATGGGAAAGAAATTTATAAGAATCCGGAGCATCATCAGATAGATGCGCACTTTCAAAAACAGCAATTTAGCCTTGGATCTGTTTATACAAAGGCTCATTAATTGTACTATATACTAATTTCGAAATTATTACTTTCCAAATGAGTATATTCTCTAAAAATTCATTCCGTGTAAAATAATTAGTCAATTAGCAGAGTCTTTGTCACGGAGTATTTCTATGAAGTCCCTCCAAAGCATCCCACCGGTCTTTCATTATGTTTGGGTAGGGGGCGAGATTAAACCTAATTACCTGCAATCCATAAAAGATTTATCGGGGGTTGCCTATCGAAATCGTTTTAATAAAACGATCATTTGGACAGATAATGAAAAAATTATCAACAAGCCATTGAGCCAAGCAGCTTCAATTAAGTACAGTTCTGACAAATTGAAAAACCACCCTGGATCTTCTCATCCTAAAGGTAAAATTTCACAAGAACCATCCCTCGCTGAAGTTTTAGATGTTCCTATTCCTGCAGAAAATTATCATATAGAAATCAGAAATATAAATGAATTGGTATCTCGGCTGAAAAACGATCCAATTTTTTCAGACAAAGAAACTAATGCATTATTATTACATATATTAACTGAATCTATAGGAAACAAGAATTTAGCAGCGGTAAGCGATTTAATTAGGTATTGTAGTTTATATTACTTTGGCGGCTACTATCTGGACACCGATTTATTAGCACTAGTGAATGAGTCGACAACACTTGTACCAGATAAACCTAAATTTGGGATAATCGGTCACTTTAGGCAATTTGAACACCCGGAGAAAAAGCGTTCTTTAGCAAGGCTTTTGGGCATTGAGTTGCCTCTGGAAATTGAGGGAAATAATGATGCCTTTGGCGTTGTGCCTCGCCATCCTATTTTGCGAGTAGCAATCAAAAAAATGTTGGAAAAATATGTTCAGTTAGAAATAGAGCCCGTGATTTTTAAAAACGGCTTTACAGATATTGCCGATAAATTAAAGCAACCTTTAGGCACCTTTAAACACGATTTTTTATCTAAATTAACTAGTGATAAAAATGCTCAAAATAATTTTATGAGTGAGCTTTTGAACAAGTCATTTGAACTGCGTTTATTAAATAACGTCAATTTTGATGAAATAGATTTAAATAACTTGCCCAAAAGGACACGACAATCTGTTGATAATGATAAAGCTAAGGTATGGGAAGCGATTGATGACTTAATTAATGAGTATGCAACCCTGTTAAAGGTTAAAAAGAATTCTAAAGAAAGTACACGGGAGTTAGCTATAGAATTGATCCGTGTTGTCCAATCAGAAATTAAAAATCATAAGGCACAATATTCGATGGGTTATGAGCTTGCAACAGAGAAGGATGCAAAACGATTTCCTTTTGTTCAAGGAACCTCAACAAAAACTAATAAAAGAAGATCGAACACTTGTCTCACTAGTGTTAATTCCTTTTGTGATGCAATTGAGGAGTTCGTATTTTATAAAGATAAGAAAGAATCTTCCCCTTATACTGAAAAAGAAATGGAAGCATTTCCCTCCGATGAATTAACCAAACGTAACTTTAGGGAAAATCTTTCCACCATTCAATCGCCAGGAGAATACGAGGAAAAAATTCGACTAGCAGGGTGTGAGATTAGAATACAGTGTGATAAAACATGGTTGCAAAATACCCAAAAAAAGGTTTCATACGATGACAACGACTTACCCAGTAAAACCAAATACTGCGGTTTCTTTAAAAGAAGCGATGAATCCAGTGCAACTAAACAGGAAATAACAGCTGCTCAATGTTTTAATCCAAACTAATTTAAGAAGACCAAGAAGCGCGACGAAGCTTTTGGACGCGCTTCAGTGCGTCGCGAAGCGATGAGGAGCAAACAAAGTAAGCGACGAAGCTATCCTTCCCTTGAATTTCTTATCATACACCAAATCATCCAATCTCTTAAATAATTCGGTGTTACTGGAAAACATTTCCACCCAAGTAGCGACAGTAAGGAAATCTTCTAACAAGAAAAGTTAAAAACCGTTGCTACACTATACGGTATGTGGCGATCTTTAAAAGTTTCTGTGAACGCAGATTGCGCCTGGCTCCCCGTACAGTGTCCTGTAATAACATAATCCGGATTAAGGCTGGATAAATCAGCAACCGTAGGATTAATCCTTGGTTCAAAGGTTGGTCCTGCTAAGTGAAATCCCCCCATGACGAGATAAATTTTATTTAACGCGGTGAGTTTAATAGCATGCCGGCAGGTATTTACCACTCCGGGGTGTCCACACCCCGTAAAAACACATAATCCTTTATTTTTGAGATTAAAGATAACTGCACGTTCTTCTATGACAAGAGGTTCGGGCTGCCATTGATCATTTAATTTTCTCATTTCACCTGGCGCCCCTTTTTCATAATCATTTTTTCTAGGGACCTCGCCACTGATTAAAGCAAGGTTATCCATAATATAAATGGGATCTCTACTTTCAAAAATTTTACCCCCATATTTTTCAATGTCCTTTTTAGTTATTAAATAACTTTCAACAACCCGGTCATCTTTCACATCAAAAGCTCTGGGAGTAAATAAATCAGGATGAACATAGACGGGAATATCTTTTTTTCCAATGGCATCTAATGCCTTAATGAGCCCTCCATAATGATCGGAATGCCCATGTGAAATAAAGACAGCATCCACTTCCTGAATGTTAACACCTAATCGTTCAACGTTTTCAAGAAATAAGTTGCCATCAGGACCCGCATCGAAAAGTAAGGTATATTTTTTATTATCGACCGATAATTTGATTAAAAGTGATAAACCGGAACAAGCACGGCAAAGATCAGAACTGGAAAATTTTCGGCGTTTCCTTACTTCGAATTGATATTGGTATTCATTCCACCGAATTTCTTCATGGCTTTTGGTAAATATATCTGAGACATTATCCATCAATACGATTACTTGAATGTTAGATACCTCATTTAAATGGTCTGGCATGATCAAACTCCTTTCTGAATTACATATATAATTATATACGGATTTTCGTCGAGGGAATTTAATCATGCTCTCATTTTGATCTTGAGACGACACAACAGCCTGTAACTGGGGTTAATAACAGTTAATCCTGTGGGTCCTACTTGGTTTAATGCAGTTTAGAAAATTATCCTGCACCGAAGTCCATAATTTAGGTGCTGTTTTTGAATACAATGACGAACCCATTAAAAATCTACAGCAGGAACGTCAAATGATATTTCAATGGGGTACACTAAGGCAGGAGAATTGCAGCCGTGTACTGAGTCCACCGCATAAGATCCACCTAATGAGAAAAAAGCTGATTTACATATGTTTTCTGGATTTTAATGTAATTACCTTCATTGACTTTGCCCTCAATGTTCAAGCAACTCTAAACCCTCTCGAAAAGTTAATTCCCTTACTTCTTCTTTCTACTCCATTCTGCTAAGTGACAAACTTTTTCGAATAACCTCCCTGCTATGCTGGACTCAAAAGATTCTCCAATTAGTTATCTCGCACTTATAAAGGTGAATTAATAAAAAAATATGGTTTTCGCTTCCCGTAGGTGTTTAAAGTTAAAGTGAGCTCATGTAAATGGTAAGACAACACAAATTAAAGTCAAAATTGCGGTGATACTCATAATTAGAAATATTTAGCTATAGCAGGTCTAAGCGCATTGCCAAAAGCAATCCCCTGAATCACACAGATAACTAGCAGTAGGCAGCGACAATTGTCCAACAACAATACATCGCAGAATTTGAACTTATATACAATGAGCATACCTGAATTTACAAATAAATTTCCACACCTCAAAATGAGAAAAAAATCAATTAAAGCATCAAATGAATTAACATTTTTATAGACTCATTACTATATGGATTTAAGAAAATACGGTTAATATTTGATGTGAAGATAGTTTATATAGCTGGTTTATATATATACATTGATGTAATCCCACGTAACCCGATGCATTCACAAGTGTAGTAAATTTGTGCAAAGTGTAGTATAACCGCTGTTCTTTTAGAATGAAAAAAATTTATACCACTCTCAGAAATTCAAAACCAAGGTGCCACTATCTAATTAAGTCTAATGCCATCTCGGGATCATCTAGTAATTTGCTGCGGACAGAGTGTTTAAAAAGTTAAAATAAATTTTACTAGGACATATATAATGAATGCATTAATAAGATTTTATTTAAAAATTTTTATTTGTAAAGAAAAACCCCAAAACTCACCCTATTCTCCATTTTTATTATTTATTTCTACCTTTATTACTTTTATTTTAAGTTACTTAGTAATTTATTGCATCGATTTGTACGCTCCTGTTTTATTTTTTGCATTAGTAGTAACTCCTATTGGAAGAATTGCAAATGAAACTTTATTTCTGCTTCCATTTATAACTATTATATACACTATAATTATTTGTATAACTTTTCATATAAAAAGAAAAATGGTTCAAATGTTAACCTGTCTTTTAATGAGTATAAATATTACCTATATTATATTATTTGCATTGTTTTTTTTCTTACAGTTTTTAATTACATTCACTCTTAACTTTACTTCCACTTCTATAGGATTAATTTCTATGAGTGTTTTTATTCAATATCTTGGAATTAGTCATGTTATTAACATAATCTATAAAATATATAATGAAGCTTTAGGCTCGAGATTGAATGCGATTTGTGTTGTAGTGGGGTGGGTTTGTTTAGCATTTCTTATTCCTTTGTCTTTGCATTAGTTTTTGTAATACTGAGCCTGTTGTAGCACATAAGTTTATTCCAAGCCTCTTCGGCGAAGTGGTGATACCAGGATCGCACTCTACGGCACAGATTACGGACAAGGAGCGCATTCTCGGACAGGTTTGCTCTGGACAAAATTTATTCCTGTAAAAATGGTTAACGACTGCAGATTAACTCCTCAATCTTTGGGATATTTGCGTAAATTGCAACGAGGAAGCTACATTATTTGAAAAGGTCTTAATAAAAATTATACCATATAATTTACCATCAACTAAAAAGCCTATAGCAAATTTGTAACATATAACTTCCCTGTCTTATAAGGCAGTGCAAAATTCGTCGTATAGCAAGTTACTGAACTCCAGACTCTATTTCCTGCAAAGTTAATTATATTGGTAACTACTATTCCTATAATTTTATCCTAGGGATTTGGAATACATGAGATTCTTTTTTCATTCCGTTCTTCTTCTCTTTTTATTAAACTTTCAATTTCCTTTTTCTTTTCCATAGGCCCATTCATCCCAAAAAAGGATAAGACCTGGGGGATAACAGAGTATTGGCTATAACCCATGGAGTTTTCCTGTTTTTTAATAACCATATTAGCTAATCGTGTGTTTTCAGCAATCATAATTTTACGGACATCAAAAGTTTCATGTAAATTAAACGCAATTTTTGTAATGTGAAATAATAGTTCAATAGGTAGTGTGGGCCGTTCATTATCAGTGTTTTGCAACTTATCATCCTCATCAATGTATAAGCCCGTAGAAAGTTGTCGCACTGCCTGTAAAAGCCAAATTTGGAGACCTTGCGTCGCTGCTAATAGCTTTTCTGCTTGTAAAGGTTCAAGTTGATAATCAACTATGCAAGAACGCAGGTTGCGAAGATATCTCCATCCTTCGTTTCCCATACATTGATATTTTAATCCCAAATGCTTAGGATCTATTCCGTTCAGCGAAAATTGAACCTTATCTAAAAAGTATTCTGTAACAAAATAATTAGATTCCAACTCAAAGGCGGTCTGTTCTAAATATCGTTCATCGTAGCTAATTTGATCGAATAGCTCTTCAGATAACCTATTTACTAATGCAGAAATTCTATTAGAAGGATGGAGATATTCACGCATCATTGCATACATATCACGATTATAACTTCGAACAAATCCTCTCGTAATATTATAAAGTAGTACAGATATTTTATCCTCATCATTTTCTTTGCTAAATAGTAAATCTACTAATTCTTCCTGCCCACCCCAAGCAGCACACAGGACTGCGTGATGTTTATCAGCATTAAATTTTTCAATTAAAAGCATCACTGCGTCCTGTTTTCCCTGCTTCGCTAAAAAACCTACCGGTAAATAATTACCGTGTGGGAACTCTATGCCCTGTCTAGAATTTAATTCCCTTAATCCTTCCTCATCCTTCAGTTCTGCTAAGTGACAAATTTTTTCAAATAACGTACCTTCAATGCTGGGTTCAAAAAAATCTTCAACTTTTTCTTTCATAGTTATCTCGTTTTAAAAAATGGGAATTCAACCAGATGTCCATTTTTTTCCTTAAGAAGGATTAATCAATACATGGTTTGTTTTACAAACAGATACTGATCATATATGGTTTGCTCATATTTTACTCGATTAATATTAATTAATGTATTTTTATAGTAAAATAACGTTTTTATTTTGTTAGAAATTAATAAGAACCCCTTAATAGTAACCAAGCAGCTTAAGGTTTTAAGCCAGGTAACAGCGGACGGAGGGAAATTTGAAGCATTATTACTCAGAAATCGAGCATGTTTTGATATCATACCCATCAGTATAGATTTGAGCTTCAGTATACTGCCCTAGGGCAATGAAGTTCAACACCATTGACCTATTCCCATAACTCATAATAAAGATAAATCAGCCCGGAGCGACCGATAATCCAATTGATATTTTACTCTAAGAAATCTGAAGTATACTTATATAACGAACCCTATCTACTTGGAGAAAATTTATGAACTCAAAGGTAGAAGAAGAAAAAAAAGCTGCAAAAGAAAGATATGAAGGACTCTTAGCCGCGCTCGAGGTCGAAAACACGAAGAGAATACATCAGAATTTATTATTTGAAATGCGCCCTAGTAAAATGCTATTTGAAAAAATGTATGAACAGAATCAGGTTAACCCGCTACATATTGAATTTATATCAAAAAACTCAGGCGCTAAATTTACTATAGAGAATAAATTTTTTCCTCATGGATGGATTACTACTTGCCCGGAAAATGCGACTAAAGAAGAACTGGACTGTATAAGGGATGTAGTGTTAGAAACAATTGCTCATCCTAAAAATGCATGTGAAGGTTACCAACCTAAACTTTTAGCCTTCTTTCCTGATAATACTCCTGAAGAAGAAATTTTTGAATTCGTTAAAGCAGCTAAAGAAAAAGGCATTGAAGTAAATTTATTTATTGGCAAAAGGTCAGAGTTTGACAAAATAAACCAGGATCATTCGCAAAAAACAAAAGAAGTCATTGAATCCGGAAATCTAGATAAACTCCCTGGATGGGATGGTTTTATGCGCGAGATTAGCAAGAGTCAAGGAGGAAAAGTAGGTGCAGAACTGCTAAACAAATATCACTCGGAACAGACAAGCTTATTCAGGCCATCGTCAAGTTAACGAGGAGAATAAGAATGAACAATTTCTCGAGTTTTAGGCGCAAGGATGCTCAAGAGCAGCATGGTTCCAAATTTGATTTGCACTTTGTAAAGTTATAAAAAAACCTCTTATCATTCATATGAAGATGAAATAATAAAGATAATTAAAGAGCGTCATTGTAATAAATGAAACTGTGGAGCACCCGCATTAATTACTCATTCTACATACCCAGAGAGAAAAGTTGAGTTTGAATTGCCAGGACTTCAGCTTTAGAAAATTAGGAATGCGTATTGAAGGATATGCAGCCGTTGCTTGGAAGGTGCTGGAAAAATTTTTCTCAAATACCCTAAGATACATTTGAAATTAGCTTTGTGTAATCAAAACCGCTTAAAACCAAAACTTCCTCGATTGAATGGAAGGCAGAATTAAACTATGAAATAAGATTCGTTCAATTGAGCACGAAATGAATATTGCTTTAATGATGAGAATTTCTTATAGTCCAGCGAAGTAGATTCTTAATGGATTTTTGAAATATGGCTGAGAAAATCTATTGGGTTTATATTTTGCTCTGTAGCAACCAAAGTTATTACACAGGATACACTGACAACCTCGAAAAACGTTTTCAGGATCATCTCACAGGTAGAGGTGGTAAATATACACGGAGCTTTAAACCTATCTCAATTGCTCAATGTTGGAAGATAAAAAGTGATAAATCGATTGCAATGCGGATAGAACGTTATATAAAAAAACTTTCTAAAGCTCAAAAGCAACAACTTATACTCAACCCTTATTCCGATACCTTAATAAACATTTTAACAAATTATTTTTAACCGGATAATTAAAAGCGACCTTTGTCGCTTCTAATTTTCTCATCCTTCCACTTAGGTGGGTCTACTTATGTTGGTGTTCATGTAGCAACCCTGCTCTTCTTAGACTCAATGCTTTTTTTTAAAGGCACAATCCAACACGATGACAAATGGCTCATTTGATGGCTACAGGCGGTATTTTATCAATCCCTTAGAGTATTCCCGAGTCGGGCGGTAATCTAGAGGAAAGGAATGAATTCTATCGTTTTGTTACAAGTTGATACTTCAATAAAATTTTCTATCGCTTGTTTTAAAACCATTAACGTCTCATCTTCTTTTTCAATGGATAAACTCCAATGATCATCTGAAGCATTGTTATATAAATTAATCCATTTCTTTGAGAATAAAATTTTGCTATTTGGGAAAAGTGCTTCATTAACTTTAGTTAAAAAATCATAATCTAACCATGCTGAACGAGTACCGTAAATTTCAAAAGTAACTTTTTTTACTAACTCATCAAAAAAGGATTTGTCTATAGAAGAGAGATAGTTTTTAACTAATTTAAAGCTATCCTCGTCATTCATTTCAAAAATTGAAGTTCTACTCAGAAACAAATGCTTTTTAATTTTATCAGCCAGATTCTGTAAAGCTTCAGAATTAAGATATGGATTATTAGGAATAAAATACCAATCAGCAGCTAACAGGGTATTTTTAACAAGATTATTTAACCAATCGCTTTTCAAGAAATTTTTTTTCATCGCTTCAGTCATAGTTGAAAAAAAATCAAAACAGGATGTTTTTGCGCTTATCATTTGATTAATTTGGTCATTCAAAATATCTACATTTTTTTGAGATTTAAGACTTTTATCCTGAAGCTGACTTAAAATTTCTCCTAATACTTCTGAGTTATTAATTTCTTTTAATAATTCAGGTTCAGTTTTAGATTTGATAACTAAATACAGGAGGGAGATGAGGATGATGTGAAAACCGCAATTACCTGGCCCTTTACAAGGTGAAACAATTATCATAAGGAAGCCTCATTCATTATTTTGTCAAACTGGAATTATTTTGATCAGTAACTATACTAAAAAGTATAGAATATTCCTAGAGCAAGACTAAAGTAATTGAAAAATATTATTTGGATACAGTTTTTAATACTGCTCTAAAGTAATACTAGAGGTAAGGTGTAATATGTTCAGAAAAAAATTTTTTATTCCCCCTTCGACTTCCCCAAAAGAACGCCATAAAATCTATAACTGGTTTGACGCTGTTTCCAAAATTGCTTTAGAAGGTAAAGAAACAGGGGTAGCTAGCACCCGAAAGTCAGGTATAGCCCAATCAGATACGGTCTCCGTTAGTAAGGAGCAATTAGCAGTAATTACATATCTATGGGATAACGTTGTTAAGAATATTAATTTGGGTGGTGTAGATAAAAAACAATTTTGGAACTTGTTCTTAACAAGTGATATGAAAGAGATAAGTAAACATGAAGTTGAACCAACTGGATTAATACCATGGTATAAAGGGCCTTTATATTTATTAACCCTACTCTATTTCATGAATGTAGACCTCTCCCCTTTTTTCAAAGAAATGGGTATAGATGAAAGACAATATGAGAATATATATAAAGAATTTAATGTGGTTGCTGGAAAATATTCATATTGTATCAATGAATTATCAAAAGAGTTAGCTCAGACCTTGACTACAATGCAAGAAGAAATACGTGATATAAAAGTAAGTTTCGATGGAGAGTCGCAAGAAACACTGGCTAAAATTAATCAAAAATATTTCGAATTATTGAGTGAAATTCGGGGTGTTTATATTCCTGAAGAAATAAAAAAGGAATATTTACAAAAAAGTAATGCAGAAAATCATTTTGTCCCTTCATATTCAGTATTTGGTGAGCATAAACCTAACCCTAAAAGTTCATTTGAAGACCTTATGAATAATATCCGAACTTTAAACTCTAAAAATGTTGAACCTTTAGTAAGTGTCAATTTAAGCGATTCTCTTTTTGGAGAAGAAGAAGATTACAAAGATTTATTGAGTTCAGTTGGCAAGATATTGGAAAAGGAGAACGGTACTTATTTTATCCCAATGGATCTTAATGAGAATGGAAAAAAGCATTTGGCTTTATTAAGAGTTAATATCAAGAATAGTGAAATCCAGTTGGTTGAATACATTGATCCAATGAGCAATTCATCATTGCCGGGTAAATTTACGTCAGTCCCAGATGAGATTAAGTATTTCATTTCACGGAATCACTCCCTCCCAGCATTTACTACAAAGTATGGCAAGAGTTCATCGATTGAACTAGTTGCTGAAGCAAAATTTGTGTTAGATCATATTGAAAAAAGTTTAACAAATTCTGTTGAACCACCAGCAAGTACTTTTGGGCCTAACTGAGATATTATTTATCTAATGGTGTCATCTCATTGATTATCTCTACCCAGATTTAATCTGATCTCAACTTATCTGTAATTATTTTTTTGTCTTGAAGTTTGAATTCAAAGTACCTTTCGACAAAAACTGATTAGAGTATGCTTTTACGCTCAAGACTGTAACGAATCAATACCGCATTAAAATCAGAACCTTCTCTGACTGCTATGTTTTTTAGACGTGAACGAACAGACTCACCAATATTTTTTGTCATTGAATACAATTCTCCTCTCTCTAACAAGATTCAGAGCTTTTGACTGTGTGTGCTTTATGCAAGTTTTCTTTATAACAATATAAAATTATTCTTTTTTCTCAATATCTTAGAAGTGTCCAGGACCGTTACTTTTCCTAGAATCAGAAGAATTGATTAGGATTCAAAGATACTGTTCTTTTTTAATCTGCGCATTTTACGTAGGTCTGGTAAGAGGTATTTAATCTTAAATTTATATACTGATTACATGCTTTTCCTCAGGAGTGTTAAATGTATTCGAAACCTGCTATTCGCGTTCAAGAGTTTATTCAACCCCAGAGGCATCAAACTGATTTTTGGTCTCCAAATAATTCACACGTGAGAGCTTATCATCCCGATGAAGTTATGGAGGTTATTAGTAAAAAGGATGGACTTGGAGATCAAAAACAAAAAGAAATACCAACACTTTTTTTCTTTGATAATAATCAAAGACCTGTTGTTTTAGATGTAAGTATTCCTAAAGAGGTCAATAAGTTTCATTGTCGCGTTATGCCTCCTATCATTAGAGACAGCAATGGAACAAGTGATTATGACCCAACCAGAGATAATCCAGAAGGTCTTAAAAACATTCTCCAAGAACATTCAAAAATGGCAATGCAAAATCTTAAATACAGTAATCCTCCACATTCATTGCCTGTAACGATTGTATATCATTTTGGAATGGACAGTAGTACTGCCGGCCATGTAGGTACGGTTGCTCTCAGAATTGATAGTTTTGACGATCCTAGCAAAAATGAAATCATGGTTATTAACTCCTTAGACGGTTATGACGCTTGGGAGAACGCTGCCGTTAGGGGAATTAAGCAATCATGTTTCAATATGAGTGGCGAACCTACAGTCCATGTCATTAAACCAGCTACTTATCCTCAAGCAAATATCACACAAGCATCTAAAGGGATGAACGGTTCATGTGGGGCTATTACTGCTGAAATGTGTTGTGCTATTTCGCCTAATATATCTTTTTCTCAGCAAAAAGAGCAGTTAGTTGCATATATGAGCAGCATATGTGGGGAACGAAATGAGGCTCAGATTAGGAAACAACATCATAGCTTACTACATATGCCTCAAAACATGATTCATCCCACTACTGCAAATGTTATCGTGGCAGAACTGTTAGTGGATCCCGCAAAAATTAATAATCAAAACCTGCAATCCGGACAATTGCTGAAAATCTGCAAAAGCGTTAATGATCCCAAAATAATTCATCATATGCTTAAAAGTCCCCTCTTCAAAGAAGCAATTCAACAACAATCAGGTGTTCAATCATATGAAGAACTCCAAAATAATCATCGAGATAATGCAGTAAAAGATCGAGAATTTAAATATATAAGCACCCCAAAAACATCTGAGGAGTTTGTCGTCACTATGCTTTCTTATCCTCATTTTCTAGCCAGTGCAAAGTTACAACTAAAGGCTGCAAATTTGAATGTGTATGACGTACTTTCGAGAGTTAATGATAAAAATCTACTGCAACAATTTTTCACAAATCCAACCCTTGCAGGTAGCATAACTCAGGAACAACGAGGGCAATTAATGTCAGAAAACGTACATAATGCATCTCTCCCACAAGTGAATCAAATCTCAGAGAACGAGCCTAGCTCGTGCAGAATAGGATATTAAAAAGCTTGTTTTCAAGACAAGGCTGGATTTGAATCTCGGGGATCATCGGGGAACCTGGTGAGAATTAATTTGGGAATATCAACAAGCATCCAAATTTGTCCCCACAAGAGCCTTTTCGTGTAGGCTTTTCCCGTGTTTCAATAATAGTAAGCTAAGAGGTTTTTTCTACCTCTTCAACCTTTAATCGATTACCAATACCCGCGTATTCCACCGACGCAGGTTTGGCTAAAGGGAGTGCAAGATTTTGGGTGATTAACCTTTGGGTTCCTGTGTAAAGCCGTGATGCTTTAAACGTGACGCACTAGCAGCAGGACTAATATTTACTTAAGAAGAGCCCACTACGCTCTCGAATATTAGTTTTTTGTAAAACAATCTTTATTATCGGGTTAAGTACAACATTTCCCCAACCTGTCAACAAACAAAAGTTGGCACTAATATACTTATGATGTTCCGCATGTATTTTGAAGGGATAAATAATATGGTATTTTTGTGCCCACGTTATTAGAGAACGTACAAATACAAATGTTTCTCGACCATGGACACAGGTGTGGATGTATTGAATATTGCAAATAAATAAAGCAGTCGAAGATAGTATTAACTTGAGATCTGATTGGTTTGGTTTCAGTAAAAATACAATACAAACTAATAATAATGATGGAACAATGGTTTCAAAGCATAAGTGGGTATATATTTTCTTCGACAAATGCATTGGCTTATTATGATGAATTTTAAAATTGTAAGAAATCTTATCGATTATATTATAGTTTCGAAAAGCTTCTTTTTTTAAGTAATTAAATCTCTCTGTTTTTCTATCACCACGATAGTTATAAATAGGAATTATCTCTGTCTTTAAAGGATAATAATCCAAAAAAAAGTGAACGATACCCGTTAGAAAATCAACTATAAAGAGAATGGTGAATAAACAAATAAAATCATATCCTATAATTAGGTTCTCTGAATCAATACTTAAAAAAGCAAGTAATAACAACACATAGAAACATATTACTAATAAATATTTTAAATCCCTTAACTTATTCATTTCGTTATTCAATAATCTCCAAGATGGCAAAGTTTCTCTCAAAAAAAGCCTCAGTGCAAATTGATTTTTTTGATATATACATAAAATTCTTAATTAAGATGGTATAAAAATTCATTTTATTATTCAAAAAGTATAGCTAATCCCACCGAGAATACCTACGCCATAATTTGTAATGTCAATCGATAAATGTTCCGACAATCGTAAGTCGAGTTTCAACGCCACAAATGGCCCTGGATCATGGCCTAAGATGGGGCCGAAGTAATTTTTAAATTCCTTACCATATCCTTCCATAACACCGAACAAGTAGCTCAAATTAAAAAGATTATTTCTATAAATTTGTCGGTTAAACCCCTGATAAAAAACGCGCCGATTAAATGAATTTATAAAGGTCCCCGCCGCGATACCTCGATAGACACCTCCTACAAGCCATTGCTTATTATTAACTCTGTTGGTATGAAGAAAATGAGTCCCTATAGGGAAAAAATTGACCTGAGAGGGCGCGGGGGTACCCCATAACCAAATTACTAAATGCTCTAATTTATTATTGAAATCGCGTTCATTCTCTCCAAAAGCCTGATAGGACAAAAAATAAATACAAACGCCAAACATGAAAGACCAAAAAGTCGATAAATTCATCATCCTCGGAGCTTTATGAAATAGCATACACAAAATTTTTTTATTAGGATGTGTATCCACAATATCTATATTCCCTACTTATACTACTTCACTTATACGGTGTTCCCAGAATTTTATGTCTGCCTATATAGAATTTAGTGTGTCCATAGAAGAGCCATACTGTGTCTCATGTTATATGTCTCTTCTTTCTATTATTTACTATCTATGACGCATTATTCTAGAACAAAATGATTTTCTCAAATTTATTCAATGCTAGGGAAACTATCGTCTAAATTTTTGTCTAGTTCAATTGTTTTAACGAATTGAAGCATTTTTCTTAATATTGCCTTTATATTTCATAAATAAAATTAAATCGAGTAAAGGAATTTTATGCATAGAAATACAGTCAAAGATCAACCAGATGTTAATAGAATTAAGCATAAGCAACAATCTGCAAACTCAGCAGTTAAAAGCAAGCTTAAGAGGATGCGGGAAAAAAATTAAAGAAAAAAATTAGCCTGTCAAATAAAATTAGGTCTTTTCCTACGGTAATTAAAGACACGGCTATTGCAATTACTTCTGAACGTCCTGTGCAGCCAATGGAAAAACCGAGACAATTTCAAAAAGTGTTTTAGGATTGATTTATCAATTTCAGTTTTACATTACAAAAAACTAGGATGGCCTACTATTGAGTATTAAAATGTCACTAAAATATTTACTCCTATATTATGAAACTTCCTCCCATTACTATAGCCATCCCTATCATCATTAAGTTTTCTGTTAGTGAAACAAATCCCAAAGGAACATTACTGTCACCACCCACGCAAGCACATTTTAATTCCCGTTTTTCAATATATACTGCTTTAAACACGGAAATAGCTCCTATTGTTCCAATAAACAAAGCAACTGGAATTGAAATCCAATATAAGGCATCTGAAATCATTAATATTCCCGCCAATGCTTCTGCAAAAGGGTAAATATAGCTATAAGGTACCCATCGCTTGGCCAAAATGTCGTAATTCAAAAACATAGTTGAGAAACCTTCAACATTTTGAAGCTTCAGAAGCGCAAGAATTGTCATGCTGAAGGAAATAAACCAACTTACAGAATGCATTGTAAAGATAGTACCAAAAACAGCATAACTTGTCGCAAGTGCCATTAATGCGGTTACTATGAAAAGAACCATTACAGGGCGATAAGTTTTCTCCTTAGGATCTTGTACTTTTTTGCCGAAATATCGACGTAAATCATCATATCCACCAATTCGTTTACCATTGATAAAAGTTTGGGGAGTGGTTTTCACGTGATGCTCTTCTTTAAATGCATCTACTTGCTCACGACTAGTCAGCCAATTGTCTTCAACGCTATATCCTTGCCAATTTAGTAGGAACTTCGATTTCAAACCGTAAGGGCACGTGTGTTTAGGCATTACCATTCGATAAAGAGTTGCTTTTTTAGCCATATTGTCCATCTGATACCCTAATGATGTATGTTCTATAATAGAGATTTTATACCGTAAATTTAATAAACTTGTCATCTAAAATGAATAGTCATGAAAGGAAAAATCTCTAACACGAATTTTCTATTGGCAAGAATAACTAAAGGGCATTGATGGACAGAAGCAAGTTGCTTTTGGTGGCTCTCGATAATGACCAAGTTCTAAATAAGTTAGATAACTCAGCACAAGGTCTCACCAATGTAGATGCCCAGAAAAGACAAATTTTATAGGGTAAAAATGTTCTAGGTCGCAAACTTTACCGCTCAGTTATCATTGAATCGATTTCAAATTCGACTAACCCTCTAGTTATTTTTTGGTTGTAGCGGCTTTATTATCAGCTTTTACTGGAAATATGATCATTGCCGGCATTATCAATACGATAATAATTTTCAGTGTTGGCGTAGATTATTTCCCTTCTTTCAATTTCTTTTTCTTACAGGCGCCACACTACTCTATCTAGTATTAGTAGAAATTATTAAAAAGAAATTAGTGTGGCGATGGGTGGAAAAATATCCACTGCAGAAGTAGTAACAGCAACTTAGCCACCTAGACATTTATGTAGTGATGCAGGCATAATCTAAATCTCTATTCGGCAATCCCTTGCTTACAAATTTAAATAAGTTGAAGACTATTAAGTATGAGACCTCTTGCACGTGGATATATACATCTAGCAGCATTTTTTATCACCCTTTATGCATGCACTATACTAATCCTTTACAGTAATGGGGTTTACGCCATTTATGCCAGTATAATTTATAGTGGAAGCCTTATTGGGCAGTATGGTGTGAGCGCACTTTATCATACCCGCCTGTGGAGTCGGCAAAAATATTTATTACTAAGACGGATTGATCATGCTGCTATTTTTGTTTTAATCGCAGGAACAGCAACTCCCATTTGTCTACTTAAGTTAAAGAACGCATCAGGATTGCATCTTCTCTCCATACTTTGGCTGGTTGCACTATTTGGAATGTTAATAACGACCCTATGGCCTCACGTACCGAAATGGGTTAGATCACTCCTTTATATTGTTATGGGCTGGATTGGAGTTCTCTATTTTCCCGAAATTAAATCTTCCCTAGACACAACCAATATTCAGTTGTTAGTAATAGGAGGGGTTACCTATACTCTAGGGGCTTTGATCTATGCTTTTAAGTGGCCGGATCCCTTTCCTAGATTCTTTGGATATCATGAAGTCTTTCATGTTTTCGTTGTTTTGGGAAGTGGGCTGCATTTTTGGCTTAACTATAATATAGCTACGTAACTCTGTTTGGTCATCGATTGGCGAGTTCGTCGGAGAAACCCTCCAAGTAACAAGTTGTGTTTCTCCGAAGCAAATCAATATCTACTTCCCTAACATTTATTTTCCACAGGCCAGTGAGAAGTCTTATTCATTTACTTTTTAAAAGGATTTTTTCCCTTACCTTCCTGCTCCGCTAATGGATGCTCAGAGTGGATTGGGTGATGCTCAAATGTACTGAGCTGTATATCCGGTAGATTAATCGTTGAGTCATCCGGTATACTCATCTGGTTTAATAAACCAGTTTTTGGTTCTGGCATTCCCATCTTACGCTCTAATTTAGTCATCCTTTTTTTAAGCTTACCTTCCTTTTTATCAGAAACAGCCTTAGTGAGCACCGGCAAATCTTTTGGGCTCTCGTTCGAAATGATGGGTTTTTGTATTGAGATACCCTTCTTACTCTCTGACAGCATTGTTTTGCGCGCGGGTATATTTTTCTTGTTCTCAGGTAAAGCTGTCATAGGAGCAGATCCATCCTGTTTAGGTGTAATCTTCGTTGCTTTTTGTTCCGACTTCACTCTATTTGGTACTGGTGCACGGGTGGATGCGGTTTTATTTTTTGATTTCATCAAAGTATTCTTAGTAGCGGTAATTTTATTTTTATTTGCAGTTTTCTTCTGCTCCGAAGGCACCGTTTTCTTCATTTCAGAGCTAAACTTTCGATTTTTTGACGGCTCAATCCCTGAGTTTTTAATTGATTGAATTGTATTTTCTTTAAATTGTTTAGAATGTGATAAAAGAGCATCCTCTAAAAGTTGGAATGATTGTCCTACATAATCTAGAATCAAATGACTATTTTCAATCATAAGTTGAACCTGTTTATCCAGTAATTCCCCAGGCTGTTTCATAGAGGACATATCTTCAAACGTTAAATATTTTATACCTTGTAATGTTTTAACATTAAGATCCAGCATTTCTTGAAATGGTTTTTGCAGTTCACCTGCCATCCAATTGTGTGAGTGGTCCTGAGTCATGATTATCTCCATATTGTTACAACACATAATTCTAGACTAGCAGATTAATTAATCTATCGCGAATTTATTGAGAGTGTAATACTGATTAAGTGAGACAATTTACACTAACTCGAAAATAGGTAGCATGAAGTACCATTGACTTTTAGAGTCACGGAAAAATCTATCGAGTACCTGCGGAGTATCTTAAATATGAAAGATAAAAGCACGCCTCTCCACTAAGGATTACAAAACCCTTTTTGATAGGGGCATATTTTATAGTCGTATCTCATCACTGAACTCTTGGAGCAAGATTAATGAAGGATGGGGCCAAAAACTTTCCAACCTATTATGGCTAATAAAATGAATAACATTATATTGCCACCGACGATACCATAGTTGCCACCAGAAAACTCATTTCGATGCCAATATAATCCGAAAAGTAACCAAATGAGCATCAGAACCCAAAACAAAACTCCAATAGGCATTTTATACTCCTTGTTTGTTAACCAGAAACCGTATTTTCAATTTAATCATTAAACTACAACCACCTTAGTAAATTATAGCTGATTATTGCTCGCATTTAGGTCGGTTGGTGTTATGTATATACCTAAGTTTATGAAAATGAAAGGTGATACTTCTATATAGTGTTCTAGATATAGGTGATCCGCTCTCACTATGCTCTAGAAAAATTAGATATTTCGCCGCAATTCGAAGTCCTTTTTTTCTATGAATAGATTATTTTGCCCTATTAGCTTGATTTCCCCCCTCATTATCCATGGCTTGTTTTGCTTCACTCTCTTCCTCAGGTGTTTGTTCAAATTCTTCTGAGTGATAAGAATGAGGTATGTCACAAACTGGACAAGATACGTGTTTTGATGGGCAAACATAACAGCACAGCTTATTAAACAGACATAAAACAACTCCTGCAGCAAATAATGCGACTATGCCAAGACTACTGTGAGTAGATATGGTTAAACCAGTTGCGATAGCTAATAGAATAACGCCTAATACTTCAAAACGAAGCGTCCAGAGACAGGTGATCTTAGAACATTCCATTTTCTTCATTTTATTACTCCTAGTATTAACGATGCATTGATGTTATTAACTTAAACAAACTTTAATTAATTCTAGACTACTATTTGATTCTTCATATCTTTGCGTGGAGATTAGCCTCATTAGGTAAAACCGATAGTATTTTCCTAAGATCGATCAAACATTGCAGAAGTGAGGGAAATATTACTGAAGTAGCTTCTGATAAAGTTGAGGCTGAAGATTAACTGATACAGCAAAATCCCCCCCTTCCGCAGCGTTTTCTGCCTTTATATGCTACAGTTGATGTAAGCATGTAAATTTCAAGGAGAAACAAAATGCTTAGTACAATATTACTTGTGGTTTTAATACTCATTTTAATTGGTGCCTTGCCAACATGGGGGCATAGTAGAGAGTGGGGGTATGCACCCTCAGGTATTATAGGGACTATTTTAATAATTTTTTTAATATTATATTTGCTTGGTCGTGTATAGGTTGGTTTTTATTTTAGAAAAGAATCAATCATGAAAACAATTTTAGATCTAATTGTTGCTAGTTTTTTTGTTATCACTGCAGTCTTGAAGTATGGGTGCGGCTGCAGCAAAGACAGGGCTTCATTCCTTGATTTGCACAACAAATGTAAGCAATAATTCCAGTAAATTTCGATAAAAAAGCTGATGAAAAATGGCAAAAACTGAAGCATCTGCTCACTGTCGGGATTTCACAAAAATTACTTGTGAAGTAAAAAGTATATAAATTCTCGTTAACTATTCCCCCGTAGAAATAAATAGAATTACAACTATACGTATATTTTTCTAACATCTCTCACCCTTGCTTTTAAAGCAATGTAAAGAAAGCAGATTTAAGCGAATCAAAGGTTAAACGCAAGAGGTTGGCTTAAATGAATTCAGCTCGTCTAGGCCTGTGTATTGAGAATCCATATCATTCCATTAAGGTAGCTCGCAAAAATAAGCCATAAGAAATAAGGAGTCAATAATAGAGCGCTCCCTCTTTCCGTATCTTTAATTTTTAAGATAATGATTGCATTCAAACTAATCATTACGAGTATCCATAAAAAACTAAACCCTATCCAATGCAGTTGAAAAAAAATTGGGGTCCATAGCCAATTCATGATGAGTTGTATTATGTATAGAGGAATTACTATTTTAATTTGAGGTTTGCTGCGATTTTGCCATAACTTAAACCCAACAATCGCAAGAAATGCATATAATATGGACCAAACGACGGAAAAAACCCACCCTGGAGGAGTTAGAGTTGATTTATGCAGCCTGTCATACCAAGAATAAATATTTGCTTGGGTTAATAAACCTAAAAAGAAACCTATCAATTCAAAAGATAAAATCCAAATAATCAATTTAATTCCGTTTGTTTTATTCAAAATTTTTGCTCCATACATTGTTAGTCCTTCACGAAATGAGGGATAGTGAAGAACAATATTATGTTCCTTTTTTATTTTTCAGTAGGCTGATCACACAGAAATTTTTTTTACTAAATCTAAAATAATTTCTATTGACCCTTACCAATTTACTCATAAATTCATAGAAATGAAATGACTGGAGTAACGCCGCAAAAACTGGCGTTACTAAAGAGTTTCAGCTCATTAATTTTTTAGAGTATAGAAGATTTCTCAATTGATTTTTTGAACGTAACAATCAAATTTGAATCTTTCATTTTTGTGGTCATCGAAGTTGGATCATAACCCTTCGGTAATTGAAATGCTTGACTGTAATTACTCTGAGAATAACTTACACTTTTGCTATTATTTTGTTCACTCGTAATTTTTTGCGTTACATTGGAGCTCACTATCAATTGTCCCTCTTTGACAGAAACATCGACTTTACTATCAGCATCTTTTGGTAATTTTATTTTATAAGTAATCTCATTTTTACTTTCTTTAATTTCAATAGTATTTGTACTACCAAATGGAATTTGATTGGATTGATTCGCCAAGTTATGTTGCATTTGTGAAAATTGACTTTTCATAAATTGATCCATAGCTCGCTGCATTTGCTCCATTTGTTTCAAAATATCATTAGGTGATTGAAAAAAAGGATCATTATCGAAGGGATCCAAAGTTGCTTGTTGATTACTTTTTTGAACTTGATTATTTTGTTTAGCCTCAACAGCTATGGCTCCTGCTGATAACATAGTCATAAGAGGAGCAGAGATTAAAATAGGAAGTAGTTTCTTTTTCATATAAATCTCCTAAATGGATATCAAAAAATGGAAGTTTTTTGGATAAGCAATCATGAACTAATTGTCATGACTAAGGCATACAATATATTTGCCATCTCATTTCTTATTAAAAGAAATAAATGCAGGATCCAACTCAATTTACTCATCAAAAAATTTGACCTCGCCAGAGGAAACATCGTATAAACCGCCAATTATTTTAATGGTTCTTTGATCCTTTAGTTCCTTTATAATACTACTTTTATTTAGAATATTTTTAATGCTATTTTTGATATTAATTTTGGCAACTTCATTGACATAAGGGAGGTTACTTCCGTTTCGATTTTCTTTAAATGTTTTTTCCTGGTGGATTGCAGGTTTTATTTTTTCTAAAAGCTGAGTCAAATACCCCAAATTAGCTTCATCACAGGCCCCTTTTATTGCACCACAATTGGTATGGCCTAGTACTACAATTAACTTAGATCCAGCTGCTTTGCATGCAAATTCTAAACTACCAATAATATCATCATTCACAATATTACCAGCAATTCGAATACTAAAAATATCTCCTAGTCCTTGGTCAAAGATTAATTCTGCTGGTGTTCGTGAATCAATACAACTTAAAATTGTGGCGAAAGGGTATTGCCCATCAGCTGTTTCATTTACTTGTTGAAGTAAATTTCGATTAAATCGCAAGTTTTGAATAAACCGTTGATTACCCTTTCGCAGCAAATCAATTGCTTGGTCTGGGGTGATATTATGTTGATCTTTTTTACTAATCGTTTTCATAAATACTCCAATCAAATAATTTATTATCTAGTTTTTTGAATTTCCGTGACGATATGCTCAATTATTCTACAATATCATTCAGAGGTAAATGACTCAAATCCTCAGATGTATGCTGACTGATCAAAACTTTTAGTATAACTATAGTAGTCATGATTTTATCATTAATTTGCTTCTGATGATTGAGCAGGGCAAATCATGGGTTTTTTCTTTGGTTTCGAATGCGCTTTTTGCATTAATGCTTTACGAAGAATGATGCCATCTGCTTTAGTAGCGCCAGACCAAAAACCGGTAGCGCAGGTATTTGTATTACAATCACCGCCAAAAGTAACAAACGGTTGAGTCCACTCAATCGTACAGTTACATAAAGCACGTTTTGAATTTTGCGGATCAACTGTGCACAACATATCAACACAATTTGTCCAAGGTGAACCTTCTGGGCAATTCATTGAACTTTTAGTTGCAAATTGCTCAAATGAAAATGTTGAAATGAGTGATGTCACTTTGTATTTATCTTGAACAGGCCTTCTCTCTTTACATGTTTTATAGCCTACACTTTTACCTTTTTCGACTACACAATCGCAAATTGCATTGGTCGAGCTCCCTGGGGTGGGAATACAGCGAGCAGAAGTACATAGGGCATAGTCTTGATCGCATATAATTGGAGTTGCAGAAGTCTGCGCAAAACCATTAGTAACCAACAAAAAAGCGCATATTAATCCAAGCCAATTTCTCAGTATTAAGTCCATTTTGCATTCCTTTATTGAGGATTTATCCAACTTCTTGATATTTGTAATGATGTTTTACAAATTATAATGACCGCAAAAGTATTAATATCAATACTACTCCCACAAAGAATAATTCTTACTTTTTTCCACACACACCTAAAATAACCTTATTTCTTTACCGTACCCACCAAAAAGTCTCATCCTAATTTGGTTTGATGCATTCTTCGTACCTTCATGAAAAAATTTATAACGTACTTAACCAAGAATAGATTTTTGCGCTAAATATTCTCGGTGCAAGCGGTTCGCAATGGCCGCCAGTACCTTCTTTGTCATTGAAAAGAATGTATTCCTTTGTACATTGTAATTCATCATAAAGTTTTTTTGCCTCGCCTAAGGTAATATATTCTAAAGTATTATCACAAACCAGCATGGGGCATTGGATGTTCTTTACTAATCCATGCAGAGTATAAGCACGAGTTTTATCGAGCATTTCTCCAACTGTTTTAGCAGCAAATCGCCATTTTCGACTTTCTATCATGAATTTTAAATTTTCATCTGTTTTCATAAGTTCCGTTAAAACGTGTTCTAAAGGGGCATCCTTTAAGCCAGGGATTTTTTCCTTAACAGAATTAAATTTAGTTTCGAGGGGACCACTTGCATCAAATATCCCTGGATCTACAATACATGCTGCGATTCGTTTTTCTTTGGTTACAGCGCGAGCAGCAAGATAACCGCCAAAGCTTCGACCAATCAAAAAAATCTTTGTGTGATCGATTTCAGGACGTTTAATGACAAAATCAACAACTTTTTCAACAACTCGTTCCCAATCCGGGATAAACGGTATTTTATTAAATCGCAGCATACTACCTTGTCCTGGTCCTTCAAAACTCAAACAATGAAAACCGCGCTTTAATGCTTCTGCTGCCGTACTAAAATATGATTCTTCTTTCGTACTATCACCTCCGCCTGTATCAATGAGGATGGGTTTAGGATGATTTGAAAGAGAATTAAGATATAGATAACCAGGTAATGTAATATTTTCAAAAGGAATTTTCACTTTTTCTACAGGAGTTTCGAAAAATTCAAGTGCTTCATGAAAAGCACCAATACTGTATTGCAATGCTTGTTCTATCCTGGGATCGGAAGGTTCATCTTCAAGGAAAAAAAACGCAGCCCGATAATAAGTACACGCTCTTAGAAAAGCCAATTTCGCATCCAGATGCAACCCCTGCTTACGGTAAGTTTCACCCATACTATAATTGCGATCACCAAAGTCGGCCCAACGGTCATACCAGCTATCCTTACAGCCAGATACTATTTGATTTGCTATTGCAAGACATTCCCCAACTTCGGCACCCTGATAGGTCGTATAGCCTAAATTTCTTATGAATTGAGCATTAAAAAGGGCCGGTTTAATAAAATCTTGCATGAAATATCCTTATTTTAAATACATTATTTAACAGTCTATTTATTCTATATAGCTATTTTTCTCATATTTGTTCAGTTCACTGGGTGATTTTATCTTTTCGAAGCTCTTGGAATACGTGCAAGGATGCTTGCTCAAATCAGCATATTCATTCGTTATTCACCTAGCTCTATCCACTGGTTTTAAAGCAAACCAAAATAGCCAGTGGATTTTCGAGAGCCGGGCATTTTAATCACGAAAGCATGCAATATGAAAAGGGCGAGCTGCGGGCTTACCATTAGGTTCAAAGGTATTTACCCGCATTTGTGATGCATTTTGCATCAAAGAGACGGTAATTAACCCCGGAGATACTGGCTCATCAAGAACGCTACCTATAGTTCCAGAGAAGTTTGTCTTTACTCCCCCACCCTGCAAAGGCAGTTTCCAGGTTATAATATATTCATTGATACCGTTAAATTCACATGTATCAATCATATAACCCCGTGCAATAGTGCCATCCGCCTGAATCACACACGCCAATCTTCCTTCAAATTTTTCCATAGCTGCTCCCTGATAATTATATAAGTAGATGTAACAATAACTAAATTATCTTAATCTCTTTAATAATAGATTATTATGGGAAAAAAACTTTCCAAAATAAGTGCTAAAGCAATGCGCTTACTGCACACATGAAAGTGATGAATCTAAAGTATAAAAAAGAGCCATTTTATTTGCTCTATGTTATCATGGCGCTTACTCTAATGACTAAGCTCTCTCATCACTGTTGGTGGTGCATCAATTTCCTATGTGGTAATGAAGACTTACAATTTATCCGTTATTGATTTAGCCCTTCCCTCTCCTCGCGTGGGAAGTATTGATACCTATTCAGGTTTTGGATTGACCTCCAAACTTGCAGTAAAAGCGCATCAAAATTTTCAACTTCAACAACTAAAGCAACATCCCAATTACACACCAGAAGTAAGTATATCGCACCTGCTTTCTTATAAACGTTACCGCTTTTACATTTCCGGGCGAATAGATGGCATTTATCATGAAGAAAATCCAAGAATTGAAGAAATTAAAACCGCGTTTGAGCCTCAGAAGTTAATTGATATACTGTCGGAAAACTATTTTACCCACCCTTATTGGCTACAACTGCAAGTCTATGGCTACATTCACTGGTTACAAACAAAAAACACACCCCAACTTAATTTATTAATTCTTTCGTTGCGAAACAAAAAAAACATTTCTCTTGTTTTAGACTTTAATAAAGATGCTTTTGAACACTGGTTGAATCACCGATTAGATGAATTGATTCGAGAAATCAAAGAATCGAAAAAACGGATAAAACAGCGTATAAAGCAGAGCACTAAACTTATTTTTCCATTTGAACAACCTAGACCGCATCAAAAAGAGTTAATGGAATCAGTAGACTCTTCAATGAAAGCTAAAAAACCTATGTTGATTCAAGCTCCAACAGGCCTTGGTAAATCCATAGCCATTTTATATCCTACTTTGAAAGAATCTTTACATCGAGGACAAAAAACATTTTATCTCACACCTAAAAACTCACAGCATCAAATTGCACTTAATGCAGTTGAACTTCTTCAAGAAAAAGGTGCAGCATTCACCTCCTTAATTCTCACTTCCAAAAAAAAGATATGCATGAAAAATGAGCCTGTTTGTACCAGTAAGCAGTGTGAATTTGCAGAAAATCATTTTACAAAATGTACAGAACACAAGTTAATGCAGAAAATTAAAAAACAACAAAACCTAGACTCACTTTTTTTTAAAGAACTCGCAAAAACCTACCAAGCGTGTCCTTATGAGCTGCAAATGGGAAGTATACCCTATGCTGATGTGGTAATTGGTGACTACAATTACGTTTTTTCCTCTACTCATACCCCTGATCGCGTAGTCGGGTTGCAACTAGGCGAAGAAGAAAAGCCGAACCTGGTCATTGATGAAGTGCACAATTTACCCAGCCGGGGTATGGATTATTTTTCACCTGCTCTTGAAGTACAATTTTTTGAGTATTATTTAAATGCATTGGATAGATACCCTCACCCTTTTCAAAAAAAACTTACCGATATCATTAATCAATGCGTCACCATCATTGATGGATGTGCGTTACCAAATGTGTATGAACCCCATATTACTAAAGCACCTGAAGAACTATTTAAACAACAAGAGGAACGACTGAACCAGTTGCTTACTGATTACTTAGAGACGGATTTAATAATCGAAACAGACGACCCTATCTTAAAATTAGTCAATTATTGGTCTGATTTCACTGCAGCACTGGAATTTGTGAACGAAGGACGTGATGAGTTCTTTATTTCGTTTAATCCCAAACGCCATGCATTAAAAATTAGTTGTTGTGATGCATCGAGTTTTTTGAAAGAGCATTACTGTCATTTTCAACAAATCATTGGTTTTTCAGCTACATTAAAACCTTTTGATTATTACAGCCAACTTATTGGATTAAACAAATCATTCTTGCATACTGAAGAGTTTTCTTCTCCTTTTTCATCTACTAAACGTAAACTATTACTCATTCCTCAAGTATCGACTAAATATCGAGACCGAAAATCAAATACTCCTAAAATTATTGAGGTCATCCTTCGCCTTTCAGAATTACAACTTGGCAATTATTTTTTTTTTTCCAAGTTTTGAATTTTTAGAGCAAATTTATTCACAAATGCCCACCACTTCGCAATTTACCCTTTTACGTCAGGAACGACGAATGGAGACCAAAGAAACAAAACATCTATTAAAACAATTGCATCACAAGGGTAAAAATCATTTATTTTTCGCCGTACAAGGAGGAATGTTTGCTGAAGGCATTGATTATGTGGGTGATTTAGCCATAGGAGCCTTTATCATAGGTCCTCCTCTTCCCTCCTTTGACTGGGAGCGAGAGCAAATGAAGCACTATTATGAGACTCATTATCAAGAAGGCCAAGAATACGCATACACCTATCCTGCAATGGCCAAAGCCATTCAGGCAGCAGGAAGGGTCATACGATCTGAGACCGATAAAGGTTTGATCGTCTTAATGGATAATCGCTTTTTACAACCCACCTATAGTCAGTGCATGCCCAAGGATTGGTATGCACAAAGTCCGCAAGAGCTCGTCTCAACATCAATTATTAAAGAGGTGCAATCCTTTTGGAGAGATAAAGATATGGAACCGTTAAATCATTCAGGGAAACCATAAGGAACTGTGCGCTGATGACTGAATTATCACAAAAACAAATTCTTATCCTGGATTGCCAGACGACTGGTATGCACCCGAATACCGGTCATCTTTTGCAAATTGGTTGGAGCATTGTAGATCCTCGCTCATTTAATGATCTTCACATTGAAAAATGGACATTAAAGCTTCCACACGAAGCGATCATCCCACCTAAAATTAAAAGGATGCTTCATTTAACAGAGAACGAACTGCAAGACAGCGCGGAACCCCAGCTGGTGTTCGAATCATTGCAGCGTGTTTTAGCGGAAGTAGGACCGGAGACCATCATCATTGCCCATTATGCTCAGTTTGAAAAAAGTTTTTTAAAGCAATTTTATCTAGACCATGGTCAAACTGAGTTAAATTTTAATTTAATCTGTTCTCAAAAAATTGCAAAACGCCTATTACCACACCTTCCAAGTCATAACTTAAAGGCAGTGGCGGGTTTTTTAAAATGGCCTAATACTCCTAAAAATGAAATTTATTCTCACGTATCCATGACCATTCATGTCTGGCAACATCTTCAATCAAAACTCCTTGCAGCAAATGTAGGTTGTTATGCCAGCTTAGGAGCTTGGCTCAACATGAAACACCCCACTAAAAGTGCATTGCAGTATGAATACAACATCGAACGATTAGAGCGACTTAACCTTTCCACCAAACCTGGTATTTACCACATGCTTGCCCAAGACAAAACAATATTATACATCGGGAAAGCAACCTCTTTAAAAGCACGAGTCAATTCGTACTTTCGTGGCGTTAAAAATAGAGACCGACGCAAACTAGAAATGTTAGCCCAAGTATGGGATATCGAAACGACAGAATGTGACACTGCACTAGAAGCGGCACTACTCGAGTCCGATGAAATAAAAAAATGGGAACCACCCTATAATATTTTATTAAAATCAGACAACCGAAAACTTATTTTTTATAATTACGACTTCACAGCCTTTACAGAAAGTAAAGATAATACGTTCTTTAACGGCCCTTATAAGCCCCATGATTCCTCAATGGTATTAATGGAATTACTTCATGCGCTTAAAACGCACGCAGCTATAGAATATGGAGAGGAGTACATTAGTCCGGTACAATTAAAAAGCGCCTGGCGAATTTTTTGCGCCATGCACGCTATAAAGAGTAAGGATATAGAACAATTGACAATGAGAACATCTTTTCTTATTGGATATCAACTCTTAAAACAATTTGAGGCCATTCATGGAAAGGGTTCTTTTCAAAAATGGTGGGCTACCGAAAAAAAGAAGAATCTCGAAGATGAGTTAGTATTGGAGGAACGAATCGCTAGAAAAATTGCACGCATCTTAATTCGAGCAGCAGAGACAAAACGCAAAGTCCGTATGCTAACTCGCTTATATAACGCCAGTTTCGTGATTAATTCCACCCAGAAAAAATTAACGGTGATAAATGGAGAACTAGCAAATGAAATCTCTACCCTACCCCTGAATAACAAACTACCTCCATCTTTTGACATACATCATTATGACCGGCTATCCATCTTGTTATCCGCTCTAAATAATAAAACCATTTCTCTTCTTTAAATAATTTTTCCACTGTGGCAATTCTATCTAATTGAGTCTGATCTAAGTTTAATTTAAGTGGTATCTCTTCATGTCAGCTTTTGCTTTAATTTAATTCCTCAACCTAACAATCTTATTGGTTAGCCAACCTCATAAAAAAATTGTATACCTCCTATACAATTTATTCATTTTAATTTTAATTTTTAAGTGATTAGGATATGCAATGAAGCTAATCAACATCCAGTACCTTAGCAAATTCAACTACTTAATTGGCATGTTATTTAAGTTGAACTGTATGAGAGGTTACTCATGATGGTTTAAAGATGAATTAAATTTTTGGAAACTACATATGGCTATGTTTAGAATAGAACTATTAAAAAAGAAAGCAGAAATTGATCGGAGTTTTCTTGCCGAAAGCGAGCGGCAGGAAAAAATATTAGTTGAGATGCGAGCAGAACTCAATGTCTACAGGGAACAGCTATGCCAAAAAAACCAGGATTTAGTTGATGAGCTCGTATATTCGGGACGGTTTACAGAGAAACCAGAACTACCCCATTATGTCGTAACAAAGGCAGTAATATACTGTAAGTTCAAGGAAATATCTGATGGGTTAGAACCCTTCATATATGCTCATCTCCAACTCTTCGGTGATGACCAAACACTATCGAAACAGAAAACAGAGGATATATTAATTAATTTCTTCAGAAACGTGGATGATGCAATTAAATTAATTAATGATAATAGGACAGGATGGGAGCTTGCGGTGGATTTTTTAAAATCAGCCCTTAATCTTGTTGGTTACGTAGTGTCCTTTACCGCCTACCCTGGATTTTTTAGGACAGCAGCCCAGCCATTTTATGAGACCAAATCAAGCATAATAAAACTTATCCATTTGAAAAATGAATTAGCCTTATTATCTCACTCTGATGCGAACTTTGAAGACAATAGACAAGTTTCTTTAAATACATAAAAAATTTTTCTAATTTGAGATAAAAGTGGTCAAAATTTACAGAAAATCTGACTCGCGCCCTTGCAAGCAAAAGATAGTATATATGAAAAAGAAAATTGAAAGCCAAAATCCTGGAAAGGAAAAAGAAAAGCAGCAGAGCCCTAGAACCCTCATTACGTCTAATAATATGACTTACTCGGAAGCGATGCTTCTAACCCGTCTTGATGAAACGGGTTTGTTAGATGACTATATCGGCAGCAAAGAAATTACAAAGCATAGCTTGCAGTGGATTGAATGTTTTTCAGAAGATGAAATGCTGCGTATATTTTCCAGGTTTCCTAACGTATATGCACGTTGTATGGATAAAATGAGTAAAACTCTAGGTCCTTCCGTAAAAGATGTCCTATTATTCAATGAAGTGTTTTGCAATCTGTTTGGAAACATTTTAACAAAAGCTAAAACTATTCACCTTCACTACAGATGGGCATTTGCAGAAAACACCTCCGAATTTCATGAATTTGAATTTGCAGTATTTTTATTTCACACCTTCTTGGAAGAAGACTATCAAGTATCTACTCCCAAAGAGTCAAGCCTCATGAAGGCATTAAATAGATTTGCTGATTCTAATTTTGTTAATTTGAGAAACCTAGGAGCCCCTATATGTTCTCAGCTAAATGAAATTATTGAGCATGGAGCTTGTAGTGCAGGATTCTCTGAACAATTATCTAGAGTTTACACGGCCATGATGCTTGCCCGTGCATTATTATTTTATGGGAATGTGCTCAAACAACACTTAAATGAAAGCACCAGTGAACATAGTGAATCCAGGTTTTGGAATTATTGCAAAGCAGCATCGTTCTTCAAAATAAATAAAGAAATTGAAAAGGAGATGAAAGCTCCGTTATATCACGGCAATATTAATTTGGAAGATGCAAAACGTTTACTTACTAACCCAGGTGACTATCTAGCTAGATATTCAGCTAATCAAAAGAAATATTATTTAACCTTATGCTTGGATACCCAGGCCAGTCAAAATAAGCTCATACTCAACTTTATAATACCCAAAGATAAAGTGAAACCCTGGATAAAAAAGCCAATCGAAAATTACGAAGAAATCGAACACTACATTAAAGAGCAACTCACTAAGGAACAGCCAAAAAGCATACAATCTTCGATAACGAATTTTTTGCAAAATGAAAAATATTCCCCTGTGTTTAATCCAATTTGCAATGCGGATATGCTCCATGCATCATTTAAAGCATGATTTACTTAGTGGCCAGTTGTAACTCCTCTAAAACAGTGACCTTCGATTCAATTTTTTATGCTTATAGTGTCAAGTTTTAGGTGATTTTCTAAAACGTCTATTATTTTTGAGTACGACTCTATGACTTGCTTATTGGTTCCACCACTTTCAAAATATTGCTTTAAATTATGTTGAGCTAATTCCAATGCTGTTTGGCCTTCAGGTTCATTGTTTTTATTTTTTATATTTAAATTAGGATTATATTGAAGCAGTAATTCAACTCGCTTGAGATCTGCTTTATCAATAGCGAACATTAAGGGTGTGTATCCAAATCTATCCTGAGCGTTTAGTATTTGCTCTAAATAATTGGGCATATTAAAAAAAAGGGGGTTGCTTGTAGCCTGGTTTTTTACAGAATCAAGATAGTTTGCGATGATGCATAAGTCTGCCTCTGCAACAAGGATATGAATTAATCTTACGTCATTATAACTAACGTAATTAATGCAATCTTTCCTTGTTGGATCATGAATAGCCTGCCAAACAGGATCTTTTTTAAGGGTTTCCTTTATTACTTCGCCTCGTGTTGTATCCGCAAATAGTGTGGAGGAGAAAGCAATATATTGATCTACATCCTTCCTTACTAAAGCGTTGAAAACCCATTCTGCCAGCTTTTGAGTATTAGTTGTTCCCTCTAATAAATATTCCTTTTTTATGTCCTCGCTGTTGGATATAAACCATTTTTTGGTTGTTGTTTCATATCCAATACTAATTGAATGCGTAGTAGTCCCCATTAAAAAGGAAACTGCAGGATTAGGTAATTCATCTTCTTGTTTTGGCTTTATTTCTAATACATTATGAAGTTGTTCAAAGTATTTAAAAAATTCTGTTTTACTATAAATACCAACCGAAAACTTTTCGACGCTACACTTTTTATATTCCTTTGGAGTGTACATTAAAGGATAAACCAGTTCAGCTACTTGACCCACGGGCTCTTTGGGAGAACCCTCAAACAAAACAGGAAACGACGCAGGATCATGATAAACCACGAGCTCCTGGGCAAATGAACTTAAATCGTTAAGGATAGGCAGATCATCATTTTTAAAAAAAGAAGATTGTGGGCTGTTGGGCTGTGCTAGGGACGATACAATTTCTTGAATAACTTCCTGCATGTGGTTAGAAGCTGTATTTAAAGAAGCGGTTGAGGAGGCTTGCTTCTTTATCTTGAGTAATTCTCTAATGATTTCAGTTCGCCGGTAAAAATCTGTTCTACCCTTCTCTCCCTGGCGCATAGCATTCATGAATAAGCTCGAAAATCCATTACAGTGTCCAAAACCTTCCATTTTCTCGGCTAAGTGAGCACCTTCAAACATATATTCTAAGAACTTTGTGAGCTCCTCATAAGTCAATGCGATATCAGATGCTCCAGTTTCAACCATAATAATTTCCAACTCTATCTTTAATCAGTTCATAGCTCATTGATTTACTATGTGTTCTATACACACTTAAATATTAGACTAGATTGGCGAACTATTTTACACAATGTGCTTTTCAAAAGCTTAAATGCACCCGATTATAAGAAAACATATTATGCAGATTGAAATACGGCAAAATAAACTTTAATTAGTAAATACAGCTATCCTAGAAAGAGGACGACAAATTTTTTTTAAATAAAACGTAGCCATTTTTACTTAAAATCAATCTTATGTTTTAAAAAACTGATTGATATCTGGCTCCGACTCAACCATATTGTCTGAGTTTTTGATGTCTTCCTCTTTATCCTTAACGGTTTCTTTTTCTGAGTTCTTTAAGTTTTTTTCTTCATCCAAAACCTGTTTGGACTTATCTAAAAAAGACCATTTTTTTGGTGCCTCACTAGATTTTTTAGCACCATTCGCTTTTTTCGACATCATGTTAACTCCTTGTGAAAATTATGACATTAGACTTAGTCGACTATAGGTAAATTATACTTTAAAAGCCAGATTTGAATCTTCCTTTGGGAACTCAAGTTCAAAACCTTTCTCAATCAATGGACCGAAATACTCCTCAATTGAACGAACTGGCTTTTCTAAATATAAAGACTCCCCTGGTTTTGCTTTAGAATTAATATTTTCTTTCTTAATCCAATTGTACATCATCTCATCATTATAAATAATAATCTCTTTCATACTCATATTAATTGAAGCAAACAGGGTCAACTCTCTTGTAGTACTATTATTATCGAACATCGCCACAGATACATTAGAACCAATTAACTCCTCTTGGTTTAATGACTTCATCATTTCCCCAGGAACTGCTTGATGAGATCCGAGTAGACCCTCAGTATGCTCGTATCGTTGAGTGTCTTTGCCACGACCATGTGCTCGTCCGATTGCAGCGGCTACATCAGTAGAAATCGCAACAATACCTACCTCACCATATCGCTGATTCGCTTCTCGGAGTTCATCCGGTTTTAATTTGGTTTGATCATGAAGAAAACAAGGAAATCTTTTTCCTTGAAATTCATTGCTCTTTTTGGCAATAATTTGCATCACTCTTTCTTTAACCAATAAGGCTTCTTCGTAGGTAAATTGAGAGTATCTCAGAGGATCGACTTCTGGTTTTTGCAGAAAAGGCTTAAGTCTATCCGCATTGTGATGTACCAATTGATCCCATGCAATAGGTGGTTCATATTTTTCAATAACTTTTGAAACGAGTTTAAGGCAACTTCCTTTCCCAGAGGCAACTCCTCCAGTTGTAAACAGAGCTATAGCTTGTTCTTTTTTAACATATTCTAAAGGTTCAAAATCACCATGATCACAAAGTTCGTTAATAGCTCCTGTTACCATAGGTTCTATTATAGCTCGGGCTCTCTGAGTATAAATCGATGCCATGGCTCGTTGAATGTAGATCGCCTTATGTAGTTCTTTATCTTTTTCCCAAGGCTCTTTTCCTGAAATGGACGAATAAAAGAATTTTAAATTTTCGAATTCCTCAGGCGAAAAAGGATAAGTTTCTTTCAACTTTCCATTTATTAAGTCATTGAATAAATTTAAAATATCCATCTGAAGATTATCATGCATTAAAGTGATCTTAGAAACAATTCGGTCATACACTTCTCCTGCTATTTCTTTTTGCACTTTGGTGAAGGCATGTCCGAATGTATCCATTTCATCATCAACATGTTTATCCAATTTAATGGTTGCTTGTAACTGGGCAAGTATCTCATGCTCAATAAGCCGTCCGGGATGTAAACATACTAAATTTCTGACCATTTCTTTGGGGAAGGCAGCCATTGTTTGTTCTAATAACGAGATAGACTGTTCATCGGTACCTGAACTCGAATAAGATATTATAGTAAAATCATTTGGGCTAACTTCCTGTTTTGATTTTATTCTTTCTTTTAGTTCAATTGTTGCCACAAAGAATCGACCGTCATACTTTGATAACATTAAACACCCTTTGAATAATTAAAGAGCTATATAGTACAATATATAAATTAAGTGTATATTAAGAACCCATAACACAAATTTTGATTATCAGAATAGGAATTTATGATTTTACAAAGGAATTTATTCTTAAACTTGGATATAAATTAATATTTTCGTACTCTGTATCGTAATAATATTAATAAATTTTCAAACGCTCTTTCTCTATAAACTGCATGATCGCATTTAAAGTAGCTTCTTTATCTTGGCGAATGGGAGAATGCCCAGCGTTAGGAATTTGGATAGGAAGTAAATCCGGTTTAATATCCAGTAATTTTCGAACATCTTCAAGTTCTACTAAACTTCCATGGGCAGAATTACCATACAGTAACAATGTTGGATTTTTTATTTGTTTAAACAAACGTTCTACCTTGTATTGTTTAAAAACCTCATCGAATTGATCAATCATTGCTAAAAGCATTTCAGGATCACAATGTCTTACTTGTTCTGGAATAAATTGATCGATGGGTAATCCTAGTTTGCTTAATCGAAGTGCTTGAATAATAAAATTTATTTGCTCCCTAAAGCCTAGGGTTAATTGACGAAGAGCGCTTAAATTTAAAGGAGGATCCATAAGAACAAGAGCTTTCACAAGAGAGGGTTGAGTTGCGGCAAGCATGCCCCCAATCATTGCACCTAATGAATGTCCAATTATTATGGCAGGTTCTTTTATCACTTCTTGAATAAAAAATTGAATATCCGTCAAATAATCCTCTAAAAAGTAATGACCGGTTATTTTTTGTGATTTGCCATGACCTCGAAAATCCGGAGCGTAGATATGAAAACAAGCACATAGCTCAAGAGTAATGGACGCAAACGCTTGCCACTGATGGGTGGCACCATGTAGCAATAACAAAGGCATACCATTATTAGGTCCTTCTGCATAATTAATTTGACACAAATGGTTATGATGCAAATATTCTTTCATTCGAACCTCTAAAATCCAAACAAATCAGAGTTTGTTCTTATTCTCTGCGTTTAAGTATAGTCAATACCAATAAAATTTTTAAAAGTTGAACATACCGAGTGAATAATACATGCGTTAGTTGGCGGTCATGGGAGCAGTACTGAGAAGATAATGCACCTCCAGGACGAAATGAAAGTTGAGTCTCCATCAGAGAGTCTTAGCAGAGTGTCGTCGTATTTTAATGAGGATACTTTATTAAAACTAAATGGTATCCTAAAAAATCTTAAGTGTGAGTATTAAAAGAGCCCATCAATGAGAGCTAGATTATTTAAATTATTTAAGTCGGTAATTAAGTTTGTCTGCTTAGCTCTTTTAATTTTGCTTGGGTTAAGGATATTCGATTCACAACGGGGACCGGCCTTAGAGTTATGGCATACTTACGTTCCAAAAGAAAAACATGCCCAAGAACTGGATAAACTTGATTGGGCTCAATATATAAGAATAGAAGATGCTCTTTTTGATGCTGTACGGACCGAAGTCACTGAACAATTAAAGAGTAAAGAACGTGTTCCAATAAATCGATATTTCTCTGGAAGCCCAGTTTATCCGAAAAAATTTTCCACTGATTGGAATCACTCCTATATAATTGAACCCCGGGGTACCGCTATTGGAGCAGCTGTATTTTTACATGGACTAACGGACTCACCTTATAGTCTGCGCCATATTGCCAGACGATATGTAGCTCATGGTTATGTTGCTATTGCTATCAGACTACCTGCTCATGGCACAGTACCCGCTGCGCTCACAGATGTTAAATGGGAAGATTGGGTGGCGGCCACCAGGCTAGCCGTACGAGAAGCACGAAAACGCATAGGGTCCTCAAAACCTCTTCATCTCATAGGTTTTTCAAATGGCGGCGCACTGGCTTTAAAGTACGCTCTTGATTCTCTTGAAAACAAACAGCTAACACGACCCGATAAAATTATCCTAATTTCACCTATGATAGGAATCACCCGCTTCGCTCGCTTCGTTGGATTTGCTGCTCTCCCGGCTATCTTACCTCCTTTTGCAAAAGCCGCTTGGCTCAGTATCCTTCCTGAGTTCAATCCATTTAAATACAACTCTTTTCCGGTTAATGGAGCACGCCAGTCTCATCGTCTAACTGCCGCATTACAACAACAAATAGTACGCCTTGCCAATGAAGATCGACTTATAGAACTTCCACCAGTATTGACGTTCCAGTCTGTAATGGATTTTACCGTGAGTACACATGCAATCATTACTGCTTTTTATGCAAACCTTCCTGCAAATGGTAGTGAATTAGTATTATTTGATTTGAATCGCGCTGCTAAATTAGGTCTGTTATTACGTCCTTCCGCAGATACAGCAGTGACAAAGCTTTTAAATGCGCCTCCACGAAAATTTCGCACTGTAATCATCACCAATGCAAGTTTCGACAGTATTGATGCTGTCGAGCGTGTCACTGAAGCTGGAACAGTACATGAACATGTCTCACCTATAGGATTGGCCTATCCTCCCGATGTTTACTCGTTGTCACATGTTGCCATCCCCTTTCCGGTAACCGACAGTTTATATGGCCTTTTTCCAGATTCAAAAAAATATGGCATCCAATTAGGAACAACGGCTTCGCGTGGTGAACGAAATGTCCTCATCATGAGTTTGGATTCCATCCTTCGACTTTCATCCAATCCGTTTTTCCCCTACATGATTAAACGCATAGAAGAGCATATTCCCGATAATAAACAAAAGATCGGTTGGGTTTCTGGCACCAAAAATTCATCGTCTCATCATTGTATAAAATCGATAGATTCTTGATTCACCATTAGGCTGATTATAAGATTGATATAATCTAAACCTGGATATAACCAAAAATGAATCAAAAACGACCACTCTATTTTATTGGCGAGGCGTTTGCGCCACAAACAACTCGTTCAACACGTAAAGTGCTTAGTAATGAAATTTAATGTATATATTAAAATTTTGACCGCGTTCTTTGGAATTTTTTTAATTTTTGCTTTAGCTTTTTTTAAATATTTAAAGTCAGTTGAGACAGATATTGTTATCAATGCCGGAAAAACAATGTCACAAGGACTTTTAACTAGTTTGGAATATGAACTTATTAATACCCCAGAATTAAACTGGGATGGGATAATAAAGAACAAGACTGATAATCATGTTCACCTTATACCAATCGACCGTCTAAAACTTACCTCTAACCAGAAAAACCAATTAAATCGAGGTCAGATACTTTACTTATCCGGTACAACGTATCAATTTCTCAACCTGGTTCTTGTGCAACATACAGCATTAAAAAAAATTGGTAATACATCCTATGCATTATCTTATTACTTTTCAGATCCAGCCCAAGTTATTTTTCATTACATGAGCCCTACTTTAAAACAAATCGTGGAATATTTATTATTAAAACCCAAAAATAACTGGGATCAAGAACTATTAAAATTAGAAAAGATATATGGCTTTCCACTCCATGTTTATCAACCCAATAGTAACCTCTTGCCCAGCACCCTAAATAATTCTTTATCAACAGAGCGTCTTGTATTTGAAACACCTCAAAACTCCTCACAAATTAGTATTTTTTATTATGGTTTTAATGGGGGAATCCTCAAAATTGGCCCACTTAGCTATTTGCCAGTTACAACAAGAATTAGTGATGTAATGTACTATTTTATATGGGCTTTCTTTTTCTTTTCCCTTTGTCTTATTACATTTTTCTCTCTGCTTTTTGTGAAAAATATGAAAAAGGTATATCAGATTACAAAGCAATTTAGTGAAGGAAATTTCGACTTTCATCAGAAAATAGGAGCTACCTCTGTTTTGTATGGTCTTTATATAAATATCATACATATGGGTGAGCGATTAAAGGATCTGATTGAATCACACAAACAAATGTGTCGATTTGTCGCGCATGAAATTAGAACACCATTATCAACCATACAGATGGCAACTGATAGTATCAAAAGAAAAAACACAGAGGATGTATTACTCAATAAACAGGTGCATAGCATCCAGGAAGATATTGCAAATATGAACCGCATCGTCAGCACCTTCTTGATCTACTCAAAAATGCATTCCAGCGAATTAAAAATAAAACCATCTAGCACAAATATGATAGTCTGGTTAAGAGAGTTATTAGAACCTTATTCTTTATCCAGATTTAAAATTACATTACATACTAATGAGTTAAATTATTTAGAAGCATGTATCGATAAAAATATTTTAAAACATGCGGTTACTAATTTGATTACAAACGCCATGAAATTTGCAGTACAAAATATTTCTGTGACCCTCTCGCAGGATAATAATCATATTTATATTCACATAGATGATGATGGTCCTGGCTTATCAAATGAGAGCATGAATGACATTTTTTCTGAATACAACATTGCTGAAAACATCGAAATTGGCGATAAACATATTGGTTTAGGATTAGCTATTGTAAAAAAAATTCTTACTCTTCATTCAGGAAAAGTCTTCGCTACACACTCTCCTATACTAAAAGGCGCTCGATTTACAATTGAGCTACCAAGACAAAACGTTTAATCTTAGAAATGAATGCAGGATTAGGGACATTAGAATCAGTTCCTATCAGCTAAATTTTTAGTACGCTACCTTCTTGCCTCTTATATCATAAATAAAATTGGGATTTTGTTTCTGCGCTGAGATAACCAGGCTGAGATTCTCTCAATTGTTGCATTTCCTCCTTATAGGTCAATAGAGATTTTGGTGAAGCCTTTTTCGATAAACATTTATCCAACCCCCCGTGCACGTAACTAATGCTCATTTTTTCTCCATCAAATCTTAATTTGAACGTTTGGTCCTTTTCTGGCAAAAAATCAGTCTCAGTTATTCGTATCAATTTAATCTCCTGATCAAATTGCTTGAAGATCAAACTCCCCTCTCGTATGGACATTTCCACATCATCGTTATAACGATTCTCATAGTTTCCAACAAAAGCCTTCAAGGACGTAGTAAATTCTTTTTCTATTGGAAGATCATGTATCGCATTAAACCATTGTAGACGTCGTAATTTGGTTTCGTCTGTAGGTGCAACCTCAGCGGCCCTTTCAAAATAACCTCTCGCCTCTTCAAATTTACCATCAACTTCAGCAATTTTTCCTAAAATTGTTTCCTGCCACCCAGGTTCGTCGCTTTGAGCATAATGTAAGTGTTTATAAAGCTCTTGCAGGGTGCCAATTCGTACTAAAGCTTGGGAATTGAACATCTGATTTGCAATACTCATTCCATTTTCTGAGTTGGTAAAAAAAACGGCTCCTTTTTTAGTGGTTACATTGATCGCAATAAACGCTCGCGTATTAGGGTTTTCACCAAATTGATAGGCTACTAGTTCGTCTTTTTGTCTATATAGATGCCAGCCCAAGCCACAAGTCATTAGATCCTCCGTACTCTTGGGTTCAAATGCGTGCTTTATGATGGGATCATCTATATTCTCTAACCAGCCAGCGATGAATTTCGAAAAATCTTCACCAGTGGTCAATAACGATCCAGCGGCGTTAACAGAAGGGTCGCCCACATAAATTGGAACCGATTTTCCTAGCTCAGTATGAACACTTACCACATTGGTGTCGGATTTAAGGGGGGGTATAAATGTAGAACGCTCCATTTCTAAGGGACCAAAAACATATTCTTTAGCCAACACCTCTAAATCTTTACCCATTTTGGTTTCTATGACTTTTTGCAAGTACAGAAAAGCTTCGCCTGAATAAGAGTATCCCTTACCTAACTCTGATTTAGGGTCAAAAATAAGGGGGGAAGATAAACTTCCTGCAAAATTGGGCAAACCTGTAGTATGCGATAATACATGTCGAGCCGTTAATTCCTTCGCTTTTGTGGGGTACTCTCCAGCCACTAAGAATCGCTCATATTGGAGTATATTATATAATGGTTCGTCCAAATCGATGTGTTTATCCTTGACCAACTGCAACACTAAATAAGTAAAAACAATTTTACTAAGGGAAGATGCTGGAAACCTAGTTTTATCATCTACATCCATTCCAGAGTCGGTAGATTTTTTGCCAACAGATATTGAGGTTCTTATAAACTCATGCTCATCGTGATTTGAAGTTTCAACACAACCATAACTAACAGATGGAACATGACCAATTTGAGCGATCAGCTGTAATGCAATCATTAAAGGAGGAGTAGCCATATTGTTGAATTCCGCTTAAAAATAAATTTGATGTTTTAATCTTATCAAGAATTCTTGAGCGAAATGTATATAAATTGTACAGTTGTTGTTTTTACTGCAATTAACCCTCTATACCCAAGCTTCTGATACAAAAACATATCCTTTTTTATGAATTGTTTTTATACGATAAGGCTTGTTACTATTATCATTTAATGCTTTTCTTAAACGTGATATTTTTAAATCAATACTTCTGTCAACCCCATCATATTCGTGCCCAGAAAGAGCATACATAATGCTATCTCTACTAAGCAGCCTATCATGATTCTTTACCAACAAAGCAAGAACTTCAAAGTCAGTTGTACTTATTGAAATTTCTTTTCCAAAGAGAGATACACTTTTAGTACTAAAATTGATAGAAAAATTTCCAAATTGAAATTGATTTTGATTATTAACTAAATTAGGTCTACGTAATAAAGCTTCTACCCTTGCTTTTAAAACTTCGTCTGCAAAAGGTTTGGTTAAATAGTCATCTGCTCCAAGGTTTAAAGAGGATACTTCACTTTCAATATCATGAACTGCTGTTAACATGAGTATTTTTCCTAAATATTCTTCTCTAATGGTGTGGCATACTTGATCCCCATTCATTCCAGGTAGCATGATATCTAATAGTACTAAAGCAGGTTGCTCACGGATAATGCGATAGACCGCTTTATCTCCACGTTTTTCGATAGAGACATCATAACCGGCTTCTTGTAAGCTTTCTTTAAGGTAATTGGCGAGCTTAATATTATCTTCCACAAGCAATATTGATTTATCTTTCATTGGTTTTGTCTCAGCCTCTATAAAACAAATTGAAACGAATTTTTGAAATCTTTTCTTTGGTAAGTTTTACATAGATATACGGAGGGAAGCAAACAAACCAATATCGAATGTACATTTTATATACAATTGATTTTTATTAAATCGGTATACTAACAAATAAATAATCAATATTTATTCAGATTATCATTATGAACGTGTACCGGAGTATTCTCATGAAAAAAACTAACCAAAAATATCAACCTGTTGCTGAATCCATAATAGCCAATGAACCTAAAACATCATCTATAGCATTCGCTTTACAACAATTTAGAAAAGAAGCAGAAAAAAAAGAAGCTGCTGAGGAAGCAGCAAAGGTACGTTGTCGGGTTTGTTTTAAAGAAATAGCACCAAAGCGCGTTTGCTCGGGTCATGGAGCTAACCGTGATAGCAGTGAGAATAGTGATGCTACTTCTAATAAGGCATCTGAAAAAAAAGCAAATCCTGGTGAAGATAACTTTTTAACTAAACCACGTAAATTAGTTATCACTACTGATGAATTGATAGGCAATTCTGATTTAGAACCTTTAGATGAACAACGTTTTGACTGGAAAATAATTGAGGAATTAATCATTCAAGGTCGATTGTTGGTTGACAATGATCGTGAATCAAAAACGCTAACCATTAAGTTGCTTTGTGAGTCTAATTCATTAACTGAAGAACAAAGAAGAGAATTAAAAAAATTCCTCGAAGTGATTATAAAAGACTTACATAAGTTTACAGAAGAACATCATCTTGCAGAGGCCTGTGCACAGGTTTCTCTAGACAAAGAAGGTACTATAACTTCTCTTCGTATTACTATGCCAACATTGGCCATATACGATGAATTTATTAGAGGATTAGCGAATAATTTACTACCTAAAGTACAGGTAAAGGATAAACTTAAGAATGATCAGAGCGCTGTCCCTAATCCGCGTTCAATGGAACTTAAACCGTTCCCCTCAACAGGAGAGGAGTATGAAATGAATGAGAAGGAACAAAAAATTTTCACTCCATCTCCTTTCAAAATGCAGCCTTGGTAAGTAGCCTTAGAGACAATGCAAAGATGACTGTCTTAAACGAGTTGTTCCAAGACAGTCGTTAAACTACTCAGCTCTATAAAAGCTATACTCTAAGAATATACGGAATCACTTATGGAGTTCTGTCATGGATACCAAATATGATAAACTCATTTACATCAATTTGACTCAAGATCAAATTACGGCAAATATTGATACACTTATCATCCATGAAAGCCCCACAATACTCGTGAAACTACTAGATGGATGTGACCTTAAAACGTTGCACAATCCTGATTTCTTTCCTAGACCGATTACAAACCGTAGTAAAATATATTTTTCGGCTCATGGAAGAGAAGAGTTAGATGATATGGTTCTTGATAAACAACAAGGCGATGTAAAAATATATGATTTAAATGATGTTGCTATCTATTTTGGAAAACTCCTAACTAATCCAGATTTTAAAAATCCAAATGTAATACCTCGGTTGACACTGGTGATGAGTGTATGCGAAGGGGTAGGTTTTGCCAAAAATTTACAAAGAAAATTACTTGGAGACTATGGGCTATATATTGATGTGATTGCGAATAAAAATGTACTTCACGAGCAATTTATAAGGCCTAAACATGGACGAGCGGTGTACCTCACTCACAGAGAAACATCCATCAAGGGAGTGGGTAGAGAACACAAACGACCACACAGTAAGGTGTTACTAACTATAGATAAAACCGGTGCGCAACAGGAAACTGACGCCTATGAATTTAAATGGATAGAAAAGGTGCTCAATGGGGCTCATCAACAAGTAAGAACATTTAGTAAATGGGCGGATTTTGATAAGCAAGGAAATATTAGTATATTAGAAGGACTCAATGCCTTTTGTAAGGATGTGACAACGCTCGTCTCGTTAACTATCGAGCAAGATATTCATTTGACTGCTAATAACCTCCTGGCATTGTTACAAAGTTGTCAGAATAGTGCTGCCGATCCACTGTATCGACAAGCAATGAACTATGAAATGTTTCAATTCACGACAAAAAATCTTATTAATGAAGGAGTAAAATATATTAATCCCAGCATAGAGATGCAAGAATATTTTCATGCTCTTAAAGCGCTTGAGTCAAAAAAGAGCAAAATGATTCGAGATGAAGTTGCCCCCAATCTATTTAAGGCAAAAAAAGCAGTTTTCTCTGGATTAATTTTTGAGGCTTCAGAATATGGTATAGAGTCGGTATTAGATAAACTTGAAACAGCAATGCAAGACCTATCCCCGGGGATTGATCTCTCTTAAGACGTACTCTTAATGAAGTATAAACCAATCCAGATTTATTTAGATAAAAGGAATGTAGCGTCTTATTTATTTCTATCCAACCAAAATTAAAGCAGTTTGCCCCCATATTGATCGCTACAATCTAGAAAATTAATATAAAATGATAAGAGTTTAGGACCAGACTTAATATTTTAACCATGCATCGATTTTTTTTAGATAATACCTACGAGCAATTAACTGCAAAAAGTACATTAGATCGAGTACAAGAACGAATACGGGATGGAAAACTCAAAAAACATTATTGTAAGGATCTGGCACGTGAGCTGATAAATTATCTATGTGGAAAACAAAAAGGATTTGAAAAGCCAGAGCAATTCTCAAGTTTATATTTTATTCAACAGGTAATGCAAGAACGACTTATAAACAATCAATGCGACGATAGGTTATTTCTACTCCAAATAGGCAAGGACTACCATACGTTTGTTATTGAAAAATTACTTAATGAAGAATCAGTAACATTTATCATTTACCAATCTTGGTATAGTACCTTTTCCTTAGATTGGTGGTTGGGAAATGATGGAGCGCCGCATCAAATTTCTGAAGAGCAACTAGCATTAAGGGAACAGTACGGTAAAGGGAAAGAGTTAAATATCAATGAGTTGGAAAACTTTATTTATAGTGTTACTCAATCTAAAGAGCTACGTTGCTCAAAAAAAATAGGTATAGTGGGTTCTTATAAAATTTATGAATATGATGTTGAAAGCAGTAAGCTACAATTTACCTAATGACAAATAATCACTGAGCCATCGATTGATAACATGAACAATACCTTGAAAAAAGTGATATTAATTGACACATTGATGATAATCATAATTGGTTGTAACGGATAAAGGCCCGTTTATCGGTAATACCATCCAAAGTTTAGGTGTTAGAAATAAAACCTACTTTGACAGTTAACTGATTATCAGCATTCGTTTAACAGCCTTTGTATCATTTTCGTTCTCTAAGTTTTATGTACATTTATATGGATTTGTATAGTACTGCAGCGAGTTATTCAATTCCCAAACTCTTTATGTAAGTTGGGTCATTTTGCCCAACAACATTCTACTATCTATGTTATAGCTTAATCAGCTCCCTTCTCGTTATTCCTACAGGTAATCTGTGCTAAAAATTATTGGAAGCTTTTGTTAGCACAGCGCAAAACCCTGATAGGATTACCTGTTGGAGTGTAGTAGCTGACAACGGATTATTGTTTACATCAAGTACTAATGTACTATCTACACCTTTTGTCGTGGGTCAACTACTGTTATTACATTTCCTGCAGTACATGATGGATCGCCACAATACAGTATAACTAATGACTGGATTACCCACATTATCAAGTGTGATCGATGTCTATTTACCAATGTTTGTTGTTGCATCCGGTGTAACAATTGATTTGGATTAGTCATGAATTATAAACGTAGCCCACAAGCAGACACCACATTTTATCCATCTTTAACAACCCATTATCTGCCATCAACATGAATATAAGTAGGGAACAATAGACAAAATAAAGCTCATTAGGGCTATAATTGCGAAAAATAATTCAAAATGATTTATGCAAAACGAACTGAATATAGATTTCACTTATAATTACAAGCAACCTGACGAATATCATTTCAGTCTTGATTCAATTTATCTTGCCAAATTTGTCGCAGCACAATTGAAATCTCATACCGATATTGATTCGCTACGAGTATTAGATCTCTGTGCAGGATGCGGTGTCATTGGGTTCGAATTATCATGGCATCTACCTGCAATCCGGCAGATTGATTTTATTGAGATTCAGGATGTTTATACCGAATACTTTTTTTATAACTTGGCCCACATTAATCGACCCGAATTGAAATTTCGTTGGCAACTTTTAAATTATGATGAGTTATGTGAAAAGAAATGGGAAGAAAAATTTGATTTGATCGTCAGCAATCCCCCCTATTTCCACCCAGAACACGGAGTTCTCTCTCCTTCCCAATTTAAAAATCGTTGTAGATTTTATTTAGATAGTTCTTTTCAGAGTTTTATTAGAGCACTGGAAAATTCGCTCGCTTACAAAGGGAAGGCATATTTTTTATTACGCTCATTAAAACATCATGGGCTGGATTTATTTTCTGAGATACAAAGCATACTCCAGCAAACATCAGTTAGCGTAAAAAAAATATCACAAATCCGTGGCACTGATATTATTTTATTAGAAAAATTGAAATAAATTGGATGCTAATTATAGAGTTTATTATTGCCTGTCCAAACACGCCTGTTTTTTATTGCGACAGCATCTCCTTCCGAACCAATCTGTATTACAATAGGCTCTTATATTCACTCCCAAGCATCCAGACCTAGATTAAGACTCAAATATGCTTTACGGAGCTTCAAAAGGCTCAAATGAAACAGCGCCTCGAAAAAGCTCTTATCTGATTTTTATAAGTGCTCGTGCATACAAGGAATATCATGTGTACTCAACAACTAGCTTAGCTCGTTCAATGCTTGGGATTATTATTCTCCTCTACCCCAGGATTCGTTGTCTCGTGCGCTTCTTTATTTATTTGAGATAGATGCAATCCATCGCTAAAATCCAAGTACTCAGCGATTTGCTTAGCCAAATCTTTTGGTAGCGCATATTGTTTAAACAACCCCATAAGCGCATTGGGTGTTAAATTATTTACTTTTTCTTCTTCTTTGGTTAAAAAATCTTTTATTTCCTGATGTGATGCTAAATCAATCGGTTTCGCGGTGTAGCCTTGGGTAAAATCTCGCTCAGCTGAGTTTGATTTAATGTAAAAAGGAAGTTTTAACAGTGCCCTTTTTTGAATCTTAGACAAGGTTCCAAAAAGTTGCTTTATTTGATCTAAATCACCTGTTTCAGTTGAATGAATATAACTTTGAATTGTTGTTTTCTTAAGTTTAAAGGGCTCAGTAAAGATGGGTAAACTTATAAGTTCGCCTTTAGCAGAATTATAAGTGACTTCATCTACAAAGTATTTGCCTGCATTTAAGCTGATGATTTCATCTAGTGACTTTGGAATTTCAATTATAGATTTGTTTCCCAAGGGATCCAGAAGTGGTTTTTCACAGAAACCATTTTTTTTAATATAAATACCAAAATCAAGATAAGTAAACGTACTGATTTTTAAACTCATAACCCAAGGATATTCGCCATTTTCTTTCCCCAGTGAGAAAACAAATGTTCCAATTTTTTTATCCTTTAAGGCATTTTTAATTTGCTCTTCATTAAGCTCCAATTGCTTCCAATTTAGCGATAGTAGCGAACATCCAGGTAATTTATCTCTTCCCTTTACCGCTTCAATTTGATTAAAAGGAATCCAATGTCGAACTAGAAGTCTATTTACCATTGTGGTCAGATCTTTGTAAGAACCCTGGTGATTTTGCAATATAAGGGTATTGTCCTCTGGATTTTTGTTCACTAAAAAATGGGTGACCTTGATTTGATTATCTCGCCCTCTGACAACGATACTCATTGCCGCAATTGCATCTTTTTGACTACTTGGACGTAATACGAACGTTCTAAACGGCATATTTTTAAGCCGTTTTTCAGCTTCTTTTCGATCAATTTGATAATAACAGGAAGGATAAACTAAATCCGATTTCTCTTGCATATAAGATACCTGAGGTATTTGTTTTAATTAGTATATTATCTGTCCATTTATAAATCAAATTGGACATAAATATTCAAAATTAGTAGTGGATCTGAAAAACATAAATTTCAACAATACTTCAAAGTCGAACTCAGCTCGGCAACCAACTCCTAAATCTCTAAAATTATAGTTTGGTAAACTAAGTCACATTTCAACTATTTGCTCGCAGACGCACAATTTTTATAAATAGGTGCTACATTGAAAAGTAACCCCTTTGAGATTCTCCTTAAAGGTTACTCGTTTATTTGGACTAAAAAAAAGCTCCATCAGTTTGTTCTGATGGAGCTTTTTTAATGATACAGGCTATATTACGCCATAGCTGCAGCTTTCTTTTCCTTCTCTTTAGCAATAACTGCTTCAGCTACGTTGTTTGGACAAGCAGCATAATGAGAGAATTCCATTGAGAATTGGCCACGACCAGAGGTCAGAGTACGCAATGTACTAATGTAACCAAACATTTCTGAAAGAGGAACATCAGCCTTAATGCGGACGCCAGCTGCACTGGGTTCTTGGCCTGAGATCATACCGCGACGACGGTTCAAGTCACCAATCACGTTACCCACATCGTCTTCTGTACTATAAACATCAACCTTCATGATTGGCTCAAGCAATTGTGGAGCAGCTTTGGGTATTGATTGTCGAAATGCACCCTTTGCCGCGATCTCAAATGCAATTGCCGAAGAGTCAACGGCATGGTAAGCACCATCAGTCAGGTCCACTACAACATCTAATACAGGGAAACCTGCTAAAGTACCTGAGTCCATCATTGAGCGGAACCCTTTCTCAATTGCAGGGAAGAATTCTTTGGGAACGTTTCCACCCACAACAGATGTGATAAAAGTAAATCCAGTGTTGGGCTCGCCTGGACTAATTGTGTAGTCGATTTTACCGTATTGACCCGCACCACCTGATTGTTTTTTATGGGTATAGCTGTCTTGAACTGCTTTAGTAATAGTTTCGCGGTAAGCAACCTGCGGCTGACCCACTATCAATTCAACATCGTAAGTACGTTTGAGAATATCTACCTTAATATCCAGATGTAATTCACCCATACCACGGAGAATGGTTTCACCGGAATCCTGATCGGTTTCCACTCTAAATGTTGGATCTTCTGCAACCATCTTACCAATAGCAATAGACATTTTTTCAGTAGCGCCTTTATCTTTTGGCGTGACTGCAATAGAGATTACTGGCTCAGGGAAAACCATCGCTTCCAGTGTACACTCGTGATTTGGATCGCAAAGAGTATGACCGGTTCGAACGTTTTTCATCCCCACAATCGCGATAATGTCCCCTGCTTCAGCGCTTTGCAATTCAATACGCTCATCAGCTTGCATTTCAACCATACGGCCAACACGTTCCGTTTTACCGGTGAAGGAATTAAGAATCGTGTCCCCTTTATTCAATTTTCCTGAATAAATACGTACGAACGTTAAAGCACCAAAACGATCATCCATAATTTTAAATGCTAAGGCGCGGAATGGCTCATCTGGAGAGACGATAGCGAATTGGCCATTTGGTTTACCTTCAGCATCAGTCAAAGGTTGCGGATTAACTTCATGTGGAGCTGGTAAATAGTCAACGACTGCATCCAATAATAGTTGCATTCCTTTATTTTTAAAGGCCGAACCGCAATAAGTTGGGAAGAATGTTAATTCCAGAGTACCTTTACGGATACAACGTTTAATTTCTTCAATTGAGGGTTCCTCTCCTTCCAGATAAGCCATTAACAGTTCGTCATCCATTTCAAGCGCTGTTTCAATTAATTGCGCGCGATACATTTCAACATCGTCCTGCATATCGGCTGGTATGTCAGTAACTTTGTAGTTTTCAGGCTGACCAGATTCATCCCAAACATAGGCTTGACGAGTTAATAAATCGACAACACCTACGAAACTGTCTTCGAAGCCAATAGGCAGTGTCATAATTAGTGGATGGGCACCTAAGACTTTTTTAATTTGCTCGGTTACCTTCAAGAAGTTGGCGCCAATTCGGTCCAGCTTGTTTACGAAAATCAAACGAGATACTTTTGAATTGTTCGCATAACGCCAGTTGGTTTCAGACTGAGGTTCCACGCCGCCAGAACCACAGAATACCCCGACACCACCATCGAGAACTTTTAGTGAACGATATACTTCTACTGTGAAGTCCACGTGTCCTGGGGTATCGATAATATTGAAGCGATGACCTTTCCAGAAGCAACTGACTGCAGCTGATTGGATGGTAATACCCCGCTCCGCTTCCTGTACCATAAAATCGGTTGTTGATTCACCATCATGAACTTCACCAATCTTGTGGATTTTACCAGTGAGCTTAAGGATACGTTCTGTCGTAGTGGTTTTTCCGGCATCCACGTGGGCGAAGATACCAATATTTCTATAAAGGTTTAAATCAGTCATAGCGCTCTTATTAAAGTTAATGGATAAAAATTAGTCATATATTGTACAGTATTTTATCCAGATTTGCAGCAAAAAAATGTTCCATTCATCATTTTTATGATTTTTTTTCCTATCGACACAGCGCAAAAATAGCGAACAGTCACTAAAAATTAAGACGGAAGAATGCAAAATGGAAGTCGTACTACTAACTTAGTGTATCTATCTACCCTATAGGATAATTTAATAGTGTGCAGTTTTATAGTCAGTCAGCTTAAATAATAAAGAGAAATTCATAATCAAATTAACAATCAGCCGGTTATAGAAAATAATGTATGTTTATGTTATTACCTGCTTTAAAAAACAAAGTGTTTAATTTTAGAAGCATAAATCATCGATAGAAGCATCGATCATAGACTTTATGGATTCGACCAAATAAAAACATTAGTTTTTTAATAATTGAAGGAAGAATCAAAAATGAAACCGAAATTATTTAACTCGAAAAATACAAATACATGTCCCTATTCCCAAAATACAGCAACATCTCCGCATGAAGCATTGGCGGAAATATCCGAGGCAGAGACATCTTCTCAAGCGTTACCCCAACACCAACAAGGGTGGCGTAACTTAGGACGTTTATTTGATCAGGGAGCTTCGCCTTTCTTTTATGAGATGGCCGCACGTACAAAACAAAAGTTTTTCAAAATTTACATTGGAACCCAATGCGTATATATGGTAACTGATGGCAAAATTGCAAAAGAACTACTGACAAAACATCCAGAGCTTGGCCGGGGAGATATCCTTGAACCTTTTACTCATATGGTAGGAAGGGTTTTTTTCGCGGAAGATGGAGTGGCGGCTTCTGAACCGCGCAAAGTGTTTTTGAACACCATTGCTCGTGGATCCATAAATTTCAAAAAAATCGCAGAAGTAAACAATCGTACCTTTGACTCGATGCAACTGGCATCCAATGGAGGCTTTGAAGACCTTTATGCCTGTGTGGCATGGCATACAATAGGTTGCATTGCCGCCTGTTTTGTAGGCACCCATGATCTGTCAGCTTTACCACCAGATACTCACAAAATCTTTATGGATGCAACCCGTCTAATTACAAAAGCAAGTATGGATCCGTTAAGCCGCTTAGCCCATCCAAGTTTACGAGCTGACTTTCGGGTAACAAGCAGAGCGATGGCTGATATTGCCCAAAAACTTCTTTTTGCAAATATTGAAAACATTTGCAAAGGGAATAATTACATATGGGATTTGGGAATATTTCGTGCCGAACAATTACATCCGGAGATGAATTTTGATGAATGTACCCACTTTGATGAACACAATCCACAAGCAAAGATTGTGAGGGATCTGATCGAAAAGGATCGATTTATACGAGAACACGGGCCTCTTACAATTTTTGCCTCCTCGAATATAGGTGCGACGATGTTTTACATGTTGGATATACTCAGTCAAAGACCTGATGTGGCAGATAAGATGTATGAGGAAATCACTCGGGTTTTGGGGACAGAACCATTCACATACAAACACATCACAAAGTTACCTTATGTGCGCGCAGTCGTTCAGGAAGCATTATGGCAAGCAACTCCTATTCCCAATTTTCCTCGAGCGGTACTCAAACCTTTTCAAGTTAATATTAACGGAGAAACTGTATCATTTCAAAAAGGTGAAATGTTGATGTTCCTTTTTCGACCTATGCAGGGACCAAATCGATCGTTTTCACCCGAAAGATGGCTTGAAGGCGATGAGGATTTATTCTCATTCGGCGCAGGGCCAAGACATTGTCCGGCCAATCCCTTCGCAAAACAAGTGTTGACTCAATTCTTGGTCGACATGAATCTTCATGGATTGCGAATCATGCCAACGAGAAAAGCTACTTACACCACGCGCAACGGTTTGTTAGGACCAGATTATCACCCCGTAGAACCCCTGTCCGCAGAGGTGGAGTATCTTGAAGAAGAGGGATATCCCAGAGAAAATGCAAAATTATGACAATAGCTTGTTAGGAACTGTCCAGAGATAAATTAAAGACAGTTCCTGCTGTAGTTAAAACAATTGTAGGATTTAATCAGTCTTGACTGATGAAATTCATCTGAATTTATCTTTGCCCAAAAATAATTTCCAAATCCTAGGCGTATTTGTATTTAGATAATTTGCGCGTATTATGCGCTATAGTATATACAACCTTATTTGATAGAGACTATTATGGGAAACGTTGTTAATCTTAATAAAAAGAGAAAAACCAAAATTCGTTTGGAAAAAGAAAAAACAGCCTCTGAAAATCGCGTTAAATTCGGAAGGACAAAAAAAGATAAGCAGATTGCGAGACAAGAAAATGAGCGCGCGGAACGACATCTAGATGGTCACAAGTTGGATAAAAGCGAAAAGTAATAACAAATATATCTTTTGATGATATAAAAAGTCTTATAAGGTCTACTTGAATAGAACTAAGACCTAAAATAGAACGCTTCTATCAACTTAATGCAAAACACCCAAACCTAAAATGCCAGCAATAATCAGATAAATAGCTACAATGTAATTTAATAATCGTGGTATAAGCAGAATTAAAATTCCAGCAACCAATGAAATGATAGGTGTGAGATTACCAGTAAACATATTATACCCTCCTCCGTGAACTCAATATCATTATTATAGCAGTAAAAATAATCCTTAAAAAACCCTATCCACTGTCTCTATCTAGGTTGGAGGAGGCTTAAAAATCGAATTCCCCTCTTCTTTTGTTTTATGCCACTCTAAATAATGTCCCTTTACTTCCTGAAATAAAGTTAAAGCTTCTTTGAAAATGCCAGCCTCCTCAGCACTTAAGCGGGATAAAATCTCTACTGTATCTACATTAGGACTTACCATCTCATGACTTGAAATATAGTCTGGAACATCTAATATTTTTTCCATTTCCTTCTCTGCTCGTAAATATTCTTCTACGAGCTCTCTAACGGAGTGACCTGGAATTATATTGGAATTAAGAATTAAGACTGGCAAAAAATTTTCCCGCATTAATAAATCTTGTAATAGAAGCATGGAATAGGTACGTCCGACCCCATCTTGAAAAGGATGATGTAGCACCTCATGCTTTAAATAAGTAAATATGGCAGTCAGTTTATCCTGTTTTGAGTCAACGTGTTTTAATGCTTCTTCTAATTCTAGGATATGGTCTGAACATACTGAATGTAAAAACTTACTGGATTCAAAATCTGTTTTTTCTCGAGAATTATAGTAAATGATAGCCCCATCCTTTAGTTGGTTCCATATTCTAGTAGCCAGGAAATGAGTATCTTCCGTAAGAAAACTTGAAATGTTTTCATTCCCATCTTTACTTAGTATAGAAATATCTAAACCCGCGATTCCCATTTTTTTCTCAACTGATTTTAGATAATCAATGGTCTCGATTAATCCTTCAAGTGAGTCCAATTTAGAATCCATTTGCCATGAGGCTCCATAACTACGAAATTCACCTGATTTTTGATCCAGCATATTTTTCACTTCCTGAGTACTGGTTTTATGGAGCTCTTTAATGAACTCTAATGTTAAAGGTTCATTAGACATTACATGTTGAACAACAAGGCAGAATCCTTTTGTTACATTAAGTAAATAGCCTGGTTCATTATCCTCAAACCCCAGCCATGCTTGATGTTGGTTAAAAAGTGAGGTAATTCGCTCACCTTTTCTATTTTGTGCATGAAATAAATTGTTTAGAGCGGTTAAAGCCTCATGATCATTCAATTTATCTGCAAGCTCATATACCTGTCCTACAGTGATATCTTTTACACGCTCTTCAATTTCAGATACTGGAATTGTTTTTGCACTTTCTTCTGGTACCCCATTCATTTTAGCAAACAATTTTCGATACAATTCAGTCCTAAAATCATATCTAATGCGTTCAACAAAAAATCGCCAGAATTCTTTTTCCGGAAAATAATTAAAAAATCGTTTTAGAGTATTTACTTCTGATGCCGTTAAATCATGCATCTTAAAAAATTTTTGGTCCATAACGTTAAGAATTTAAACGAAGTTAGTATTATTATAGGACAAATTAATCTCGTTCTGTTCATTGTTAATTCAATTATGCAGGAAAATTTAACTGTTAATAGAACGCCTTAAATTGCTCAAAAGTCGACCACTAGTTATTCATAAACTATAATTACTAAAAGATATTAACAATCAAACCACTATGCATAGGGCCGGAAAATTATGAGTTTTAGCAAAGATTCAAATGTGCACACCCAACCTGAGCAGTTAAGAGCTCAGATTGGGGATTATAGACCTATCTCAAAAAATTCTAATGGAGAGCAAAAAAAGCCAGATAGTGTTGATCAAAGAGAAATAGATAGTCATTTTGTAAGTGATCGCTTATCAAAAGGAGGTGCAAGCAACCTATATAAAGGAGTTGTTGAATATAACTTACAGTATGAAGACAAGGTTCGAAAATATGCAGCAAAACATGGAAATAGTACAGATTTAATCGATAAGACATTCAATGATAGAACATTTTTTAGAACTAAATTAATAGAACTGGTTGCAGCAAAAAATGCTTCACCAGAAGGCAACTATCAAGGCGATCTAGCGCTTCGGGAAACAAATCCTGAAAAGGCAACTATTTCAATGGAGCGTTTTCTCGGTAAAGAAGGTGCTGAATTGTACAAACTAGCCTTAGAAGAAGAAATGAATAGCCATGCATATATGAATGCAGTTTTTCGAGCTTCTACAACGCACTTTAAAGGCGAGAAATGGACACAACGTCCAGTTGTTATTGTGTCAGGCCCTTCCGGAAGCGGAAAATCATTTGCTGCTAAAGCAGCTGTAGAGAAAGCAACTGAACTTTTTCCAAAACAAGAAGGTGATACATCGGGAAATGATGTGGTATCAGTTGACGGTGGAGTGATTCGCGAAGTCTCTCAAATGAGAAAATTAGTCATTCAGGCTGCCAATAATAAGGGGTATACGGGAATTTCAGATTTACACTCAAAAAGCAGTATTTTGGAAAATGTAAAAGATAGAATGCGCGAGGCTGTTTTCGCTCCCACAGAATCCGATGAGAAAGTACCATTACTTGGGGTAGTCATTCCCGAAACGTTCTCATCTAATCTCAATCCAGCAAAAGGTCCCAAATTACTTAAAGATATTGAAAAATTACCTGATACAAAGCCAATATTCTGTCGGGTAGATGGTGAAGATTCCACTTTATTCCGTAAAGTGGTTGCTTATATGGGGAGTAGAAGAGCCTGGAAAACTTCAGATTTTCCCAAAGGAGATATGACACGTTTACTCGATTTGAATAATACTGATATTCCTGAATCCAAAGCCTATGGTAAAAAAGGATTTACTTTCGGGCAATGGGGCTCAAAATTAGCAGAAAAATGGTTCAAAAATCATAGCCGAGACAATTTAAGGATGATTATTACTAATGATTTAGTACTCAAAAAAGAAGATCCTCCAGGATCACACAACTGGATTGATGCCAAGCCCGATGATAAAGGGGCTGTTTTGATTACAAAGCGAGCGTTCGAAAAGTGGAAAATAGGAGATGACCTTTCTCCTGGCGCTGTAGCATTAAAGGGTTATACTGAATTTAAGTTTGGATCGCTAATAAATACTTCAGCAGAACTAGATCTTGCCATAGCAAAAGAAGAAATTAAGATACGGAAGAAGATTGTAACCCATGATTTAAGAAAAGCAAAAATAAAATACGGCGATAATTCCCCACAAGTAGAGAAATTACAAGAAAAACAAGGACATTTAAAAACTATTTTACAAAACATGGATATTATCGGTAAAGATAAAGAAGGTGTAGAGTTAATGCAACAACAAATATTAGCTAAAATTAATGTGATGGAACAAAATCATGAGTTTGGATATTTTAGCAAAACAAAAAAGGCATTAAATCATGCAGTTAAAGCCCTAGGTAAATTATCCTATGAATTAAAAGATGCTGAGAAAACGAGCCAAATCCAACAAAATCTCAGAGAGGAATTGCAAAATCTTAGATCATCATCCTCTCCTGATGTCTCAGAAAACCTTACTGTCGGACCCACTATTTCCCAAGGGCCGTAATGTTAATCTTATTTTTGTCGACTTACCTCGGGTAAGCGGCTTTAACTATCTTGCTTCTTTACCTCTACAATGCTTGTCTTAATTTGGTACCTCGTGCTCCGTCCTCCTCCGGGTAATTTTTCAATACACCCTTTTTCAAGCAAATCAGCAAGATGTCTTGTCGCGGTAGCCTTACTTACTTTAGTTATTTTCTTATATTGTGCTGCGCTTATTCCATGTTCGAATGCTTCATCCCCATTATCAAACATCAGATTAATAATTTTTATTTGCTCTTTGGAGAGTTCACACTCTTGGAAAACTTGCCAAAAACGACTTTTAGCAAGCGTTTGATCAATCTTATCAATTGCAGTTTGAATGCTATTGTCTAAAGTTTTTAAAAACCAAGACAGCCATAGGGTTATGTTTGTAGTTTGCCGCTGACTTTGTTCCAAAATTTGATAATAATCATTTCGGTGGGCAAGAATGGTGGCCGACATAGCATATAAGCGGATACTCTGCTTATCCTCCTGTGCTAAAGCCAAGTCAGTTAGAGCACGTGTGATGCGGCCGTTACCATCTTCGAATGGATGGATTGTGATAAACCAGAAATGGGTAATCGCTGCCCGTAATAAAGGATCAAGTGTTGTGTCCTTTAAGCTTTGGTTAAACCAATCAATAAACCTGTTCAATTCATGCTCCAATCGAGCTTTTGGCGGCGCTTCATAATGCACCGTTGGATTGTCAATTCGCCCAGAAACAACTTGCATGGGCTCGTCACCCCGTAATTGGCCAGCTTGAATTGGATATAATATGGACTGTGTATTATTGGGAAATAACCATTTATGCCATTGCATCAAGCGCTCTAGGGATAAAGGGGATTTTAAATTATAAATGGCATCCAACATCATTTGTGCTAAACCTTCCGAACGCTCCGAGGTTGGATAAGGTTGCTTTAAATGCAATCCAATGCGTTTTGCAAGTGAAGAGCGAACGGATTGTACATTCAATTGTTCCCCTTCAATTGCTGAAGAGGCAATTATATTTTGTAATAAAGTATCCAGGGCCGATTCTAAAGAGATATCTGCTGCTATAGCTCCAGTTTTACCTATAAGAATCCCTTGCTTTAATCGTACTTCGCGCAGTAAAGGTTGTATGAGTTGATCTTGCCAATGAAATTTTGGCCAATCTAGCAATTGCCAGATCCATTCGATATTGGTGTTATTCATTTGATCCTCTCGTGAGCCAATTAATCATTTTATTCGGCTCATTATATGAGTTTAATAATAGACATATTCGGCTCATCCTTCAAGCCAATAAAAATTTTTATTCGGCTCAAGATTCATAGCATCTTCAAGTTTTACTTAAATGGCTTAAGCATAATTTAATAATAGGTTGTTATCTTTAGACTAGACCAATTGATTCAATATCTGTACTGAGGAGCAAATCGTGCAAAGCAATTTAGAAATTGAAATGAGTTATGAAGTTTGGAAAAAACAATATATAAAAAATCTAGAAGAAAATAATTCAGACCGCCATGGATTCCAGAATAAATTCTATGGAACCTTACTCCTTGAAAATTTAGAAAAAATTTTCCCGGAGCACCTATCTATTAAAACAAACCAACACTTTACTACACTGGTTAACCGATATGCCTTTGAGCTAAGAGCTGCTTATGGTTATGAATGGGAAAAATCTAAACTCGAAGCGTCAAATCATCCTAAGTTTTTGGAATTTATAGAGGAATTGAAAAAAAATGGTTTCCTCTTTAAACCAGAAATAAAGAAATGGGCACCTCTTCTTGCCCAAGCCCAAAGAACTTCAAATAGTTTTTTTGGAAAATTACCCTCAGACTTGCTTAATCTAATAGCAAATTTTCTTGAGCCGCAACTCTCTTTTGTGGATGCCTCTAAAAAATTAAACGAGGAATTGCAAAAAGCTCAAACTTTTTTTGATCAAATTCGATTTTTTACGTTTGATGTAAATAATATCGTCTTTTCTCAAAACACAGGGACACATGTGCCATTAACAGTCTACAAGCCTTTTCAGAACTGGTTTTCTAAACTTCCGATACGAGAACATATTCCTCTTAACACGGATTATGGAATGTATAAAATCAATGAAAATACTTTAGCTATAAATACCGGACCCCACACTCCAGGAATCCAAATTCAAAAAAAAGGAGATGGGTTTATAGTCTGTAATAACTTAACTGCAGATCAATCTCAGAGCAATATAAGTCCAGAGCAAATAAAATCAACACGAGAAAGTAATCTGTTAAAAATCTTAGTTTTGCTTAAACAACAGTTACAAGCAGAACCTAAACAGGATAAAATACTAGAACAAGAAAAAGAATCTCAAAAAAATTGTTCCATACAATAACTGGGTTTCAGATAGGTTGGGATCATTTGAATAAGAGAATGAAATACTCACTCTAATTGAGACCAACCGAATTTTTAGAATAGAGTGTTAAAAATAACGCCGGTACAACTTTAAATAAGTGCCATCATTTTCTAATTCAATAAGATATTTGTTAATTGTATCAATGAGCGCCTCATGATTCTTATTAGCCATAACTCCATAACCAGCACCCGTTGGGGCACCGACCACCCTAAGCTGACCACTGCTATTAGCAAGCCAAAATTCAACTACCCCCTTATCGAACATAACTACATCAACCTCCTCGTTGTTTAGCGCCTGTAATGCCTCATTCAAAGTATTATATTCCTGTATTTGAGCTGCATCACCAAATTGTGAGGCGATCCAGGCTTTGAAAATGGTTCCCCTTTCTATTCCCACGATTTTACCCACAATGTCATTAATTTCTTTTACTGCGCTCGATGATTTAGTTGCATATTGGCCTCCACCAATAAGATAAGGTAGACTGAAGAGAAATTTTTTTTCTCTCTCTGGGGTAATCACAATCGAACCTATGGCTAGATCAATTTGCCCCTGTTCTAATTGATTAAATAAATCCTTGAAAGGGATGCTCGTAAAATGACAGTCTAGTTGAGCACGTTGGCAGATCTCACCCATAAGATCAATTTCAAAACCATAAAAGTGGGCCTTATCTTTCAATAACATTTTAAATGGTGGACCAGAGTCTGAGGTCCCAATAAGAACGGATTGCGCAAACAAATGCATAGAGCATAAGAGGCAAGCTAGAAATGCTTTTATGTGCATGTAACTTCCTTATCCATTTACTTTTCATTTTAGCCTAATTTTATGTTCTTAAATTGAACAAACTGGATTGTTTCATTCTGAGTAATAAGCCGGCCATTTTTATTAAATTTGAGTGTTAATCGATGCAATCTCTATTAAGTGCTCATTTAATAAGTAATAAGCTCTTTGGCTCAGGGAGTATTCTAGCTATTTGAAGTAAAAAACAATTTTATTAGACTATAATTTGATCAAAGAGTAGAGAGATTACTATGCTGCAATTTTCTAAAATGAAAATGTATACCGGTTGGCTTGACCAGGTCTACCAACATATTTTCGATGAATCTCCAATTTGTAATTGGGGGTACATGTATTATGACTTAAATGGTAACTATTTCCAGCTTATGTCGGAGCAGTATTTATTAAGTGACTTTTTTCATGATGAACTCTATGCAGAGCAAATACTCAGTGATATTGAAATATTAGATCATGAATATTATGTCTCAAGTATTGTCGGGGATAATTTATTAGATGATAAGCTGAAAGGAGTTGTAACTAATCGCGGTTATACTTTTTTTTATGACTTTATAAAAAGAAATCATACTCCACAAACCTTCTCTACTGAAATAATTACTCTGGCTTCGACTTCTGATCCAATTAAATCCAATAATTTTATATTAAATAATTTAGGTATATTAGATAAAGTGTGTGAAGACATAGCAAATAAATGTCGTAAGCTCTTGAATAAAGAAAATTTATTAATATTACCCAAAGAACTCACAATAAAAGTGAATGAAATTTTTGCTAATAAAAAAAACCCTACCCCCACGTTCCACAATAAAATTTTAAATTACGCGAATAAATCACAAACAGTAGCTGAATTTTTTGATAAAACCTTTGATTTTACACAGTTGCCATTTAGCTTTTTGGCATGTAAAAAACTTACTCATAAAGAGAAAGAAATCATTTATTTATATTATTATGGCTTCAGTTTGCCTCGAATCGCCAGCATACTAGAAGTTTCAAAACGAACGGTGGATAAGAATTTTGAACATATAAGAAAAAAACTTCAATGTGAAAATAGCAGTCAAATTATTCCTGCTTTATTAAGATTTGATAAATCGATTATGTTATGCAGAAAGAATCCCGCCATGTAATTTCTTGCTAAAATACCTTTTATTTAGTTCCTCTTGATTGGAGCCAAAGAAATAAAATTAACGTTCCAACATTAAATAAATATAAAAAAGCATCTTATTTTCATTCATCTAGCTATACTTTTATTATTGGAGCACATTCCACAGCTATGGAGATATGATGAAAATTTCCCGGCATATGATGAATAAAGCCATTGAAGCTAATATTATCACAGAAAAACAAGCAAATGATTTAATTGAATTCATAAAAAACCTCCCCGAACAAAGCGCAGGATTTAATTTAACAAACGTTCTTTATTATTTTGGTGGCCTTATAGCTATAGGGGCCATGACATTGTTCATGAACTTAGGTTGGGAAATGTATGGAGGCTGGGGGATCTTATTTCTCTCCTTGTGCTATTCCATTTTAGGTATAGCGCTTACTCATAGGTTAGATGATACGGGTCATAAAATACCCGCAGGAATATGCGCGACCTTTGTCATCTGTCTTACTCCGCTTGCTATCTATGGTTTACAACAAGGCATGGGTTGGTGGCCACCGGATAATACGGTGTATCAGGACTATCATATCTACGTTAAATGGAACTGGATCTTCATGGAGCTTGGAACTCTTATCGTAGGAATTATAATGGCATGGCTGTACCGCTATCCCTTTATGATTATGCCCATTGCAGTCACTCTTTGGTACATGTCTATGGATCTTACGTACATGATTGAACCAGATACGTATACCTATGAGTTAAGTGCTATGGTTTCTATGTATTTTGGAATAATTACCGTATTAATTGCATTCTGGGTTGATGTTCGCTCAAGTCAATCAGCAGACTATGCATTTTGGCTTTATATATTCGGAGTTATGACCTTTTGGGGAGGACTGAGTGCGCAACATTCAGATAGTGAACTTTCTAAATTTATTTATCTGTGCATTAATCTTTTACTGATATTAGTTGGAGTTATTTTAAATAGAAAAGTATTTGTACTATTTGGCGCTTTAGGAACGTGTTTTTACCTAGGATATTTAGCATTTCGAGTATTTAATTTCAGTTACTTATTCCCGGTCGTTTTGACCGCTATTGGCTTTGCTATTATTTATTTAGGTATTATTTGGCAAAGAAATGAGGCAAAGATAACATATAAGATGCGTTCGATATTACCTCAACCAATACAAGATTTGTTACAATCTAGGGATCAAATGGAATAATATTGGATGATAGAAAACTTCCAGGGTGTTTTCTATTTTATTTTAAATCCAAATAATGTCTATAATTAATACATGTGTCATCAAACATACACACTCTACTTTAATCAATTTCGATTTTTTGAAGTATTCTATGTATTTGGATGGTTGGTATGAGTATTGGAAAACAATTCCTTGGTTTCTTTAAAACCAAATCCCAGGTTATTAGTAAATTAGCCTCAACCATAGACCATGACGTCCCCTATTATAGAATTCACGATACTTTCCCGGATAATGGTTTGCCGATGAGAGGTAATTTTGATAGGGTCACTATTGAGGCACTTGCAAAATACATCTCAGAACACAAGCCTCTTATTACTTATGGAGGGACCGTTGTTCTCGATGTTTTATTCACTAGTTTTTTAAAAGACAAAGAAGTTGAAAATGGAACGAATGGTCTTGTTGTTGGAGTAGCAGAACGAGTTATAGAGTTATCTTCTTTGTATGAGCCTCTAGTGGATCATTTGACCGATTTAAATCCTGAAGAATCACCTAAAAAAGTTTCTCATTTTGTAAAAAAACATGAAGCCATTATCGAGGGTTTACCTGAAGAACGTATTATTGCTTATATAACGGATCTAAAAGACTTTTTACAAGGAGAGGTTGTAAAAAATCATTTTGCAGAAGTTAATTCTCTTCTGCCCCCAGCTGTTACCATCCATGAGTTACAAGATTCAGACTTTATTCGTGATCTATGGAGCGATGTAATGGCTTCTAAAGATACAATAAAAAATGAATATTGAATATTCGGTAAGACAAAAACCATTTTAATCGTACATTAAGCGGAAATATCTTTTTGTGCCCTTTCTACAGATAAATACACACTGACTATAGTAATCACAGCCATAATAATCAGATAGATCGATACAGGCCAAGTATATCCATGAGCCCATTCTACGAGACCAGTAGCAATTAAAGGGGCTAATCCACCAGAGAATGCAGCAGATAAATGATAAGCGATTGCAGTTCCACTATAACGAATTCGTGTTTTGAAAAGCTCTGAATAGAAGGCTCCTTGAGCACCATGCATCATGGCATGAGGGATACACATTCCGAAAATTACAGCCAAAAAAATCAATGCTGTATTTTTTGTTTGCAATAACCAAAAGAATGGAAATGCAAATAAAGCCATTAATAAAGCCCCAGTAATATAAACCGGACGCCTACCAATTCTATCCGAAAGCGAACCAAAATAAGGAATCAATAAAGTTTCAAAAATTGCCCCTACCATCACAGCATAAAGGAGAATTGTTTTTGAAAGATGCAATTCAAAAGTTCCATAACTTAAGATAAACACAGTGAGAACATAAAATGATGCACTTTCAATTAGACGAGCGCCTATTGCCAACAGAAAATTTCTAAAGTGAGAATGAAGCATTTCCAAAGCCGGCCTTTTTGATGGACGTTTGTTTTTTGTTGCTTCAATAAAAATCTTACTTTCCATAATCTGCAAACGAATATAGAGACCAACAAGCACAACGAAGAAACTCAGTAAAAAAGGAATACGCCATCCCCAGGATAAAAATTGTTCTTGAGGGAGTGCGGAAAATACGAGAAATATTGCGATGGAAATTACTAAGCCAAAAGGAGCACCTGAATTTGGCCAGCTTGAATAAAACCCTCTTTCTTTTTCTCGACTCACCTCAGCAGACATCACAACTGCTCCAGCCCACTCACCTCCAACTGCTATTCCTTGAATACAACGCAAAATCACTAGTAGAAGCGGTGCAAATACTCCAATTTGTTCATAAGTGGGTAGTAATCCAATTAAGAATGTAGACCCTCCCATCAAACATAGAGTGAAAATAAGCATTTTTTTTCTACTTACCCTGTCTCCAAAGTGACCAAAGATAAGCCCTCCAAGTGGTCTCGCAAAAAAACCGACTGCATAAGTCGCATAAGCCGCCATGATTCCAGCAATAGGACTAATTTTAGGGAAAAAAAGAATATTAAAAAATAAAGCGGAGGCAGTTCCAAAAAGATAAAAATCATACCATTCAATTGTGGTTCCCACAAAACTAGCAAGAGATATTCTTCTAGAAGCTTTTGACTTGGGGTCTTGTCGTATTTTTGTCATAATTCCATATATAACACTAGATTAACTCATTAATCCTATATTAATTATAAAAAGAAAGCGAGAAAATTAAGCTCCTGAAGAAGGTGTAAACTTATCATTTCGACCCCTGTACTGTACTGAATCAATTAAAAAGCATAAAATCCTCTTTTATAATCTCCATATTCTGCTGTTTAAACATTTGGATATTCTGAAATGAGCTCCTTCTTAGATCTTTCCCTGCTTAAAACAAATCGTGACTTCAGGTTACTGTATTTGGGGCAATTCATTTCGTTTATCGGTACGATGATAAGCAATGTTGCACTGCCCTATCAGATTTATCAAATTACCCAATCGACTTTCGCTGTTGGATTATTAAGTTTAGCTCAGTTATTACCTCTATTAATCACCGCATTAATTGGTGGGGTATTTGCTGATCGCTACAATCGCCGAGGGTTATTGATTATCAGTGAGTTACTTCTTGCAATAGGATGCTGCATGCTGGCCCTTAACTCCTATCAAACCTCTCCTTCGCTGAGCCTCATTTTTATTGTTTCAGCTTCTATGTCCGCAATCACCGGCTTACATCGTCCTGCATATGATAGTGTTATGCAACAAATCGTTAACCCGAAGGATTACAAAAAAGTAGGAGCACTCGCTACATTTAAATTCAGTTTTTGTATGATTATTGCCCCGGCTATTTCCGGACTTATTATCGCTCACTACGGCATTGTGATCACGTTTTTAATAGACTTAATGACATTTTTTTTATCATTAATTGCTTTAATCCTAATTCATAACATACCTAAACCTCTCGTGGAGAAACACCCTTCCATCCTATCTTCTCTAAAACAAGGAATTTTCTTTGCTTTTAATCGGCAAGAACTAATGGGAAGCTACATTATCGATTTTATTGCGATGGTTTTTGCATGGCCTAATTCCTTGCTTCCTGCCATAGCTCAATCTCTAGGGGGGGCAAAAACTTTAGGTTTACTTTATTCTGCTCCAGCTGTAGGGGCATTGATTGTTTCATTTTTCAGTGGCTGGACGTCGAAAATAAATCATGATGGTAGAGCCATTGCGATTGCCGCAGCATTGTGGGGCGCTGCCATCATCGGATTTGGTTTATCATATTCACTTTGGTTGGTTTTGTTTTTCTTAGCACTCTCAGGAGCTTTTGATGCGATAAGTGGAATATTTCGAACTACCTTATGGAATAACACCATTCCCACAGAATACCGGGGCCGATTAGCAGGAATTGAAATGATCAGTTATTTAAGCGGGCCTAAATTGGGTGATACGCGCGCAGGATTTATCGCTTCGAGTTTTAGCATTCCCACTGCATTAATATCAGGTGGAATATTATGTGTTGTAGGAGTAGCCACTTGTTGTGTAGCCTTTCCAAAATTTTGGCACTATCGCTCACATCAACCAGATACCAATGATGTTTAATTTAGATCTATAAACACAGAGATTCCCCATTTTTTTCAATGAGGCATTTTCTTATTAAAATCGGGTAGCTCACACCTCTATTTTTCCAATCACAAAAATAGTTATAATGCTTAAGTAAAATTACTAAAACTTTGACGCAATAGGGACATTCATGAAACGAATTACATTATTAATATTTTTATCTACCTTGTTATTTGGATGTCAGACGCAACAAACCGAAGAAGCTGCTCATACCAAACCGACAGGATTTGGGGGTATTGGGGGCGCAGGTGGAACTGGTGGCACTGGGGGACCTGGTGGCGGTCATTAAGTAACCCACTATCAGGATGACGTTTGAAATAAAACTTACGAGTGTTATTTGAACTTCATTCTGAAATTCTAATAAATTGAAACTTCTTAAATTTCATCTTACAAACTCAATAAAAAGTTGATTGATACAATATTAGTTAGAAAGTTGGGAACCCCGAAACGGCGAATGTATTGATTCATATAGCCAATTTCCGTAGTAGCTTTAGGATTTAATTTATAGCCCAAACCTATAAAAAATCGATTTTGATCAAAACCCCTACTGTTTGTACCCACAAAATTATTCTTATGAAGAAACAGTTCATCGCTTGTGACGAAACTAAAATTTGGATATTGTTTGAGCGGAGCCGAAATTTTAATAAGTTGCCTAAATCGGTAAGCAGTTTTAGGATTATTTTCTAAAAATCGCTGTTCTGTGCGCGTTCGACTGGTCAAAGTCAAATGTTGATAGGTTTTGGTCCATAAAAGTTGTTGCCAAATTCGATCTTCTTCAAATGGATTAGGGGTAAACGGTATACCGGTATATACCCAAGCATAGCCAAGCCATATACTAAGATTATCGGTTAATGCAAAACCTAATCCTGGACGAAATAATGTCTGTGTGAAACGGCTACTGTCATCACCAAAACGCTGTTGTCCTTCTAACCAATATCGTACACGTCCTATTATTTTATCATCACTATAAGTTTTTCCCATAGCTGTGATATTAAACCAAGATTGAAAATCACGCTCGAGCGCACATTCTGCATTTCTAGGCCAAATAAATATTCCTACTAAAAAAAAGAATAATAGAGCTATTCTTTGCATGATTATTGTTTTCTTAATTATAAAACGATCTATATTAGTAGGTGTTTCGCGGATTTAAAAGTATCTTAGTAAGGAAAATGGTTTAAAAGTTCAAAAAGTTAAATCAAATTCTAACAGATCCCTGTAAGTTCCCGGGATCTGTATCTAGGGGTTTCGACTAAATTTAAGTGGGGTATTTCAGCCAAATGGGCATCACTTTATTTAAGTACACCATAAATTTCCATAACCCGACTTGAGACTCTACGTTCCCGTACATGTCAGCTCTAGTTTCTGGATAAGCAATACCAAGACCAAATAACCCTGGCCCAATAATTCCAACATAAGGATTATGACGAGAATATTCATAATCACCAATAACAATGCTTTTACGTTGTTCAAACCCTACTGCATAAACTACTTGGTCACATTCAGATAAAAAACGTGCAATATTGGGTTCACTGACATTATAACGAACTAAATTAGGTGGTAAAACCCCATCGATGTGTTCTCGAGCCCATGCAGCGCTCTGTCCTTTTAATCCAGTGTTATCAAAAAGAATCCAATCATCCATTTCAATCGCATAACAGCAAGGTGAGCGGTAAAAATTAATGATTTTTTTAACATCAAGCTCTACGAGATGTTTTAGAATAATAATTGCAGAATGAGAGGAGCCAAATACACCATAAGTCTCATCTCGTTGAACTACTGAAGCAAGTTTTTCCTTATCAATGGCTACCTCAAAAGGAATTACATTAACGCCAGGATAATTTAATGTAGAAGGCAAGGCTCCGGTAGCCAATATTACATTTTTAGCTTGGTAGGTTTCTGAGTCTGAACATAAAGACCATACACGCTTCGATAAAAACATATTATGGATGGTTGTTTTTACTGCTTGGACTTTTTGCAAAAAATGATCTGTAATCCACTGGAGAGGCTCAGCCATGTAACTCAAAGTACAAGTTTCCCCGATGGGTAGATGATTTAAGGGAAAGTCTGGAGCCTCTTGATATCGAAAGGATTGGACAGCCGATAAAAAATCTTTAAAGAATTTTACTTTGGTATTACTCGAAACATTTCGCCAGTACAGACCTAAATCTCCAACTTTAAAATGAGGATCACACCATAAAATATGTTCTGGCAAAATTCCACTGTCTAATAATTTTCCCACTGCGGCGATCCCCGAAGGACCTCCTCCTATCACTGCCCATTGATATGTTTTTTTATTCATACTTTATTCTTGATCACATGTATTCACTAACGTACAAGTACCTGTACTACAATTATCTATAGTTTGACACGAAGGATCATAATACCCTCCATCAGGCACCCCGATAACCTCATCAGTATTATCATCCAAACTATCATCATACCAAACGCCATTCCCCCAAGTGTTTACATTTACACTTCCACCGTACCATTCATTATTATGATAGTTATTGAAATTTCCATTATCGTGATATCCAGGATTCGGTGGAGGGGCACTATGATAGCCTCCTACTCCATGGCCTTCAAATGTAAAGGCAGAAGTACTTATCAGGAAACTTAAAGCAGACATAAAAGTACACGCATTGAGTTTCATTTTCTTTCCTTGAGCGTTAAGCACTAGATTTTAATAAAGTATAGTACTCGAAATAAAAGTAAGCGCAATAAAATTTCTGACATAGAAATAGGATTTTTGAATGTTTATGATACACTCCAGTGATTATTTACGCTTATGGAGATGCTATGATTTATATAACAATTCCCCCTGGAATGGTTTTTAAAAGAGTGACCCTTGAAAAAAATGATTTTAATGGGGTAGAAAAACTAAGCGATTGTTTTGCAAATCAAGAAACTATAATAGATTTGCAAAATCTAGTTAAAGAAGCCTTACGCACCAATACAGGACGTAAAAATTGTATCAAATTAAAAGATATTACTATCTATTTAAATACTCCTCCAGATACGAGTGAATCCTTATTAGCATATACTCCAAATCATAATGGAAAATACCCAACTGAAATAGAACCTAAAGTAGTGACTGGACATGATGCCCAGAAATATGATCCCAAAAAATATACCCAGTACGGGTCTTTTTGGTATAAACAAATATATTTAACCGCTGAGAAACAATTAGATATTCAAGAAAAAATGTTGGAACAAAAAGCTGACCGTAGACATATTGGCGATTGTCCCAAGTCAACTTGAAATTTACTATTCCTTACATCAATAGCAGACTATAACCCGGGTAGCGATATACCCAGGGTTGAACATGTCTATTTAGAGAACGAAAATTGCTCGTCTTTGCTTAATTTCAGCGAAGTAATAAAGTTAGCGTCCAAATCAAGTTTAGGAGTCGTTAAAAGTTCAAATAGAGCCCTTTTTTCGTCCTGATCAAATTCATTTATTAATTCTACTAATGCTCCTCTTCCCATTTTTTCGTCATATTTACTATTATATTTAAAATACTCGCTTCTGAAAAAATCAGAATAGTGGTGGATTAAAACAGCAGCTTTATCAAAAGCTCTATTAGCAAGACAATATAAGAAAATATCCTGATTATTTTTATCTATATAGTTTAAAATTTCTTCGGGAGTGAATTGCTGTTGATCGATGATATGACTCATTAGTACTTTAAAATCATTTAAAGATAGAGTTTTAATTGCTTTATGCAAAAAAGTTCTATCTTCTCGGTCATGAACTAAAATGTTTGCTTGCGAGTCAACAAGAAGACACAAGGCATCCAAATAAGACTGTCGTTGTTTTTTTGTCTCACAGTCCGCATAACCTGCTAGTGCAAAAAATAAAGCACAATTTCCAGAGTGATTTTGTTGTTGATCTACGTTGGCATGATTCTTAACAAGCCATCTGATATTTGCAACTTGCCCTAAATAACTGGCTAACATCAAGGCATTAAATGAATCCGCCTGATTAAAGTCCAGAACCGACCCTTTTAAATTTGCTTTAAGAAAAGGAAGATTGATTTCATCGAGATTAACCTTGTGGGAGTTGTGTGATAAAAATTTTCCAGAAAAAATCAATTCTCCAATTTTTGTGAGATATATCCTTTCTTTTTCACTTAAATTTAGCAGCTTAAAATCGGTTTCCATAACATGGAGTTGATACCCTCCTGAATTTGAGTCAAGCACTTCCTGTGAGGATAGCCAATTATCTTCTGGACTAAGAAAAAAATATTCTTTAGAAGCCCGTTCATCGTAGCAATTATAATCAACCAGTAACTGTTTCCCTTTTGGAACATCTTTTGTAGTCACTACAATGACACATTTTAAACCATTTACTTCAGTTTCTCGAAACTCAACATTGGCTTGACTATCAGAGAAATTAATATATCGGGTAAAGTTTCCTTTATCTTTCCCATCGATAACGGTATGCCCAAGAGTCATTGCATAACTCCAATCCGCACCTGGGATTTTCTTTACATATTTTTTAAATGAAGTTACTGTCGGATACAGTTCACCGGTATATGCTCCCAAACAAGTGTGAGCTGGAATATTGGCATGAGTATATAAACCCAGGCCTCCAAACTCCTTTAACAAATTAACAGACATAACTTGAACTAATTGCGGTTTGTCCACAGTAGATGGTATATAATTTTGGGCTTCCATATTTTCGATACCAATACTTTCAATTAATTTCTTTATCTTTTTCAATCGATTGGCTTCTTTTTTAGAATCTTTTGAAAAAAATGAATTCGGCTGTACTTGATTTGACTTTAACTTGACTGAAAGTGAAGCATCCCTTCGTTCCTCTTGTTTTTTTAAAAGGGTTGCTTTTGATTTTTTGGGCATACACGGGTTCCGATTAAAAAATCAAAGAGTATACATTGTGGCCATATTAAATTCTACTTAAACTAAATTAATACTTATTTGATCAATAAAGTCATATCTATGAATTCTAGAATTCCATAAAAGTGGCTCTAATTAGGATTCGATGACATACATCATCGGTTATGCTAATATGATGTTCGTTCCAAATCGTTCGATACGTATAACATTGTTTAGCCTACACTATATATATTGGAACAAAAAATATTGAACAATCAAATAACACTTTTGGATTCGCACCCTATGGCAGTTACTATAAAGACCCCTGATGAAATCGAAAAAATGCGCATTGCTGGCAAACTCGCTGCAGAAGTTCTTGAAATGATTGGTCCACATGTACAAGAAGGTATCACTACCGATGAACTTAATGCCATTTGTCATGATTACATTGTGAACACACAAAAAGCAATTCCTGCTCCTTTGAATTATAATGGCTTCCCTAAGTCAATTTGTACTTCAGTCAACCATGTAGTATGTCACGGAATCCCAGGTAAAAAAGTTTTAAAAGATGGGGATATTATTAATATTGACGTTACTGTAATTAAAAACGAGTATCATGGCGATACCAGCAAAATGTTCATTATTGGTTCCCCCTCAGTCAAGGCAAAACATGTAGTACAAGTAGCGCATGAGTGTTTGTTTATTGGAATTGAAATGGTAAAACCAGGAGTTCATTTAGGTGATATTGGTCACGCTATCCAACAGCATGCTGAAAAAAATCGTTGCTCTGTGGTGCGTGATTATTGCGGTCATGGGATAGGTCGTATTTTCCATGAAGATCCGCAAGTATTGCACTATGGGTTACCTGGAACAGGAATGAAGTTAGAACCAGGTATGACCTTCACCATAGAGCCAATGATTAATGTTGGAAAATATCATACTCGATTATTGCCCGATCAATGGACTGTAGTCACCAAAGATCATAGTCTTTCAGCCCAATGGGAACATACCTTGTTGGTAACCGATAACGGTGTAGAAATTTTGACTTTGCGCGATGAAGAACGAAAATAAACACTTAAAGACTCATCCCTTTTCGCAGGCACTGGATGCAGAGAAACAAGGGATGACTCCAGAATTACACGACCTTAAAAATAACCTAAAACAATTTAAAGAAAAACTACGCGAAGAATTCGATTATAAAACAAATATCACCACCATCATTCGTAAATTAGTAACCTTTGTCGATGAGCTGGTTATTAATTTATTTATTAAAAATCAGCTGGATCATGACGTTTTTTGTCTTCTTGCACTGGGTAGTTATGGACGAAGAGAACTAATACTCTATTCTGATGTAGATATATTGCTCTTACATTCTGATAAAGTTTCTAAAGCCCAATTAAACCATGCCCAAAATTTTATCCAAGATTGTTGGGATGTTGGTTTAAATCTCAGCCATCAAATCACCAGCGTTTCTTCATGTGCCGAACTTGCGAGTCAAGATGTTACGGTTATTTCCAGTCTCCTGGATATGTTTCTATTATGCGGTCGCGGTCCGCTAATGGAGGAGTTAATTTATCAGATTCATCCACTACATATGTGGATTAGCCAGGATTTCTTTTTAGCTAAACTTCAGGAGCAAAAAAAACGTGATGCTAAATATGGGGAAACAGCTTATAACCTGGAGCCTAATGTCAAATATGGCCCTGGTGGCCTGCGTGATTTGCAGATTCTGCTCAGCATTGGAAAACGACATTTCAACATTAAAAAACTAGCAGATGGCATCAATTATGGGTTCATTACTGATAAAGAATACGAAAAGCTTACGTATTGCCAACATTTTCTTTGGCGGGTGCGTTTTGCCTTACATGTATTAGCTGAAAAAGCGGAAGAACGCTTGTCCTTTGATTATCAAATTAAATTAGCTCAGTTTTTTGGCTATAAAGATAAACCTCATTCATTAGCCATAGAACAATTCATGAAAGATTACTTCAAAGTCATTAAACGAAACAGGGAACTCAATGAGATGCTATTACAATGGTTTGATGAAACCATTGCTCATTCTCCTAAGCAAAAGTTGTATCCCCTAGATAATGAATTTCAATTATCCAATAATTACATTGAAGTAAAAAACACTCGCGTGTTCATTCATCATCCACAAGCACTACTAAAATTATTCCTTTGGATAGCTAAGCGCCCAGATATTGAAGGAGTGAGGGCAAATACTATCCGATTAATTAGAGAATCACTTTATCTGATGAATAAACGTTTTAAAGCATCCTCAGAAACAGCAGAGTTGTTTATGAGTATTCTTAAAGTCGAAGATGGACCCTATGAAGCATTGCATCGAATGAGTCGATACGGTGTTCTGGCTCATTATCTGGAATGTTTTGCTTTGGTCACCGGACAAATGCAATATGATTTATTCCATGTTTATACAGTAGATCAACACACATTATTCGTCATTCGAAATCTATCCCGCTTTAAAGAAAAAAGCTATTCAGAACAATTTCCTCTCTGCGTACAAATTATGCCCAATTTAAACAAGCCCGAACTGCTCTACCTAAGCGCCTTATTTCACGATATTGCTAAAGGACGGGGCGGTGATCATTCAGAGTTAGGCGCAATTGAAGCATCTAATTTTGCAAAAAATCATGCGCTTGATCAAGATGACTGTGATTTATTGGTTTGGCTTGTACGCAACCATCTACTTATGTCACAAACAGCGCAACGACAAGATATTTATGATCCCAATACTATAAAGAATTTCTGCAAACTCTTACCCCAGCCACACTATTTAGATTATCTCTATTTGTTAACTGTCGCAGATATTTGTGGGACTAACCCTACTTTGTGGAACTCATGGAAAGACTCTCTGCTTAAAGAGTTGTATCGTGCTGCAAAACATATGTTACATCGAGAACAAGAATTAATGGATGAAACTGCGCTTATTAAAGCCAGAAAGCAATATGCTTTATCCATACTACTTACAGAAGGTGTAGCAGAAAAAACTGTTGACGATTTATGGAAACAATTCAAAGACAGATATTTTTTACATGAATCACCCGAAGTCATCGCACGCCATACCAAAGCGATTCTTGCTTGCACCAAATTCCCCTTAGTCATGATTATGCCTCATCATAGCCAGGGTGGAACCGAAGTTTTTATTTATATGCCTCACCGGGACGATCGCTTTGCTATTGCTACTACAGTCTTGAGTAATCATAATGTTACAATTCAAGAAGCCATGATTCTTACCTGCGATAATCAGTATGATTTAGACACCTATATCATTTTAGATGAGCAAAATCGGGCATTTTTTGATAAACAACGCTCTTTAGATATTCAACACGATTTATGCACCCATCTTGCCAAAACGAATCAACTACCTGTCGTTGTTCGAAAAAGACTTTCTCGAGCTTTAGCTCATTTTACAGTCAAAACTCAAATCCATTATTACAATGAACGATCTTACAATCAAACTCGATTATTTTTAGTGACCGGAGATAGACCTGGTTTACTTGCAACAATAGGCAGAGTATTTTCCATGTTGAATATTCATTTGCATAACGCAAAAATTGTAACTGCTGGGGAACGTGCAGAAGATACTTTTTATATTACAAACCAACAAAATCAATCACTAGATAATGATGAAAAGGAAGTTTTAAAACAAAAACTAATCCATGAATTACTAGCCAGTTCAAAGTAACATCTGAAGAAAAATAATCCCCATAGCGAATACCATGCATTTTTTAATAGTTTTGTAATTGATCTACTCAAAAAAGAAATAAAAAATGGGGTATGAAAAACGGGTTTTTTTTGGATTAGGAGGAGGCAAGACAATTATCATTGATGGACAGGAGAAAACTGTTCCTCATCGTGTTGCCCGTATTTATAAAATTGCAACTGACCCCACTTTAAGTTCGGTCGCTAAATATATAAAAATCCAAACAGTTGCCGAGGAAGCAATTCTTAGCCCCAAAAAGTTACAAAAGCCAGAAACTAACCAATTTTATCAAGCCATCCTGGACTTTGATAAAAAAAAGGTACCTGTTGAAAAAGATAGTTTAAGATTTTTCAAGGGGGAGACGCAAGTGGAAAAACACCAGGTACAGGAAAAAGACCAACCTAAACTGGGGTAAATTTTATTATCTCAAATAGAAAAACTTTGAATAAATTTATCGCAATATTTGAAAAAAATCGGTGAGCAATGAAGAACATTCCGCTTGCATAATTCCCTCATCAATCTGAACTTTATGATTTAAAGGGTACCCCTGTAATAAGTTATAAACAGAGCCTGCAGCTCCTGCTTTAAAATCTCGGGTTGCAAAAACCAGCCGACTAATACGTGCATGCACAATTAGTCCTGCACACATGGAACAAGGTTCAAGGGTCACATAAAGCGTTGTATCTAATAATCTATGATTTTTTAACTGTTGTGACGCATGCCTGATTGCACATACCTCTGCATGCTGCGAGGGATCGTGACTTTTTTGGATGCAATTTCGTCCTGAGCTTATTAATTGATCGTCTTTACTTACTAATACAGCACCTACAGGAACCTCTCCATCAGCTTGGGCGAGAATTGCCTGTTCGTAGGCTTTTTGCATCCAATAGTGATCGTTCATTATAGAAAAAATGTTAATTATATGGTTAGACGTAGCGATTTAGTGCTAATTCCACTACTCTAAATTACTCCCATTCAATAGTAGCTGGTGGTTTTCCTGAAATATCATAGGTTACACGAGATACACCCTCCACCTCATTGATAATTCGATTGGAAACATGGCCTAAGAAATCCCAAGGTAATTGCGACCAATGTGCTGTCATAAAATCAACCGTCTCTACAGCACGAAGACAAATCACATAATCATATTTACGCCCATCACCCATTACGCCAACACTTTTTACAGGTAAAAATACAGCAAAAGCCTGGCTAACTTTATGGTAAAGATCTGCTTTTCTTAGCTCCTCAATAAAAATAGCATCAGCTTGACGCAAAATATCTGCATATTCCTTTTTGATTTCTGCTAAAATTCGCACGCCCAAACCTGGTCCAGGAAATGGATGGCGATAGACCATATCATGAGGCAAACCTAACTCAAGACCCACATTACGAACCTCGTCCTTAAATAATTCGCGAATAGGTTCTAATAATTTTAAATTCAATGTCTCTGGCAAACCACCTACATTATGATGAGATTTAATTACCACAGAGGCACCATTTGTGCTCGTTGCAGCTGATTCAATCACATCAGGATAAATCGTTCCTTGTGCCAACCAAGCAACACCCGAAATTTTTAGTGCTTCTTCATCAAATACTTCAATAAAGGTACGTCCAATAATTTTTCTTTTTTCTTCAGGACAGGTAACCCCTTTTAAAGCGGTAAAAAACTTCTCTTCCGCATGGACTGAAATAACTTCCACACCCATGTGCTTGCCGAACATCTCCATAACCTCGCTTGCTTCATTAAAACGCAACAAGCCCGTATCTACAAAAACACAAACCAATTGTTTGCCAATTGCCTTATGTAATAAAGCAGCAACCACAGAAGAATCTACCCCACCCGATAAGCCGAGCAAAACCCGTTCCGAACCTACTTGCTCACGAATTGCATGAATTGTTTCTTCAATAATGAGTGTGGATGTCCAATTAGTCGCAGCCTTGCAAATATCTACCACAAAACGATGTAAGATACGCATTCCTTGTAGTGTATGCGTTACCTCTGGATGAAATTGAACTCCATACATATGGCGATTTTCATCAGCCATTCCAGCGATTGGAGCGTTTCTGGTTTCGCAAATTACCTTAAAACCAAGCGGTAACTTAGTGACTTTATCCCCATGACTCATCCAGACATCTAATAATGCATTACCATCAGTATTCAATCGGTCTTCAATTTGTGAAAACAATTTACTGTGACCATGCAACTTCAACTCTGCGTAGCCAAACTCTCTCAGAGAGGAAGACTGTACTTCACCGCCTAATTGTACCGCCATGGTTTGCATTCCATAGCAAATCCCTAAAATTGGCAAACCCGCAGTAAATAACCACTGAGGTGCTCGAGGGTTTTCATGGTGAGTTACAGTGGATGGGCCACCGGATAAAATAACGCCACAAGGATTGAGCGCAGTAAATTGTTCTTTTGTTAGATTGAAGGGATGAATTTCACAATAAACACCTAACTCCCGCACTCTGCGTGCGATTAATTGGGTGTATTGTGAACCAAAATCAAGAATCAGCAAAGGATGTTGTTTTAAATCACTCATTATTAATTATCTACCTGGTAGTTTGGTGCCTGTTTTGTAATACTGACATCATGAACATGCGACTCCCTCATTCCTGCGTTAGTCACTTGTACAAATTCTGCCTTAGTATGTAGTTGTTCGATATTTTCACATCCTGTATATCCCATGCAAGAACGCAAACCACCTAACAATTGATGAATAATTGTTTGCGCTGATCCTTTATAAGGAACCCGTCCTTCAATTCCTTCTGGAACTAACTTTTCAGAACCTAATGAGGCATCTTGGAAATAACGATCGCTAGAACCTTGTGATGAAGCCATAGCCCCAATTGACCCCATCCCTCGATAACTTTTATAAGTTCTACCTTGATATAATTCGATTTCACCTGGTGATTCTTCTGTTCCTGCAAACATACTTCCAAGCATTACTGTATCGGCACCCGCAGCAAGGGCTTTACCCACATCACCAGAAAAACGAATTCCACCATCAGCGATTATTGGAATTTTACCTTTAAGTTCTTGTGCCACATTTGCAATGGCTGTAATTTGTGGTACACCGACACCAGTTACAATTCGTGTTGTACAAATTGAGCCAGGCCCTATACCCACTTTTACAGCGTCAGCACCTGCAGTATATAAATCACGAGCAGCAGCAGCTGTAGCAATATTTCCTCCAATTACCTGTACATCTGGATGGTGTTTTTTAATCCATTTAACGCGATCTAGTACACCTTGTGAGTGCCCGTGCGCTGTATCAACAACAAGCACATCAACGCCCGCTTCAATTAATGACTCAATGCGTTCATCAGTACCCTCTCCCACGCCAACAGCAGCACCTACACGTAACTGTTCTGCAGCATCTTTACATGCAAAAGGATTTTCCTTTGCTTTTTGTATATCCTTCACGGTAATCAATCCGCGTAATTGGAACGCATCATTAACGACTAACAATTTTTCAATACGGTGTTTATGCAGTAAGCTACGCACCTCTTCTCGACTTGCACCTTCTTTAACGGTTACCAATTTTGACTTAGGAGTCATCACTTGTTCTACGCTCAAGGATAGATTAGTTTCGAAACGAATATCACGACTGGTTACGATGCCGACTAAATTTTCACCGTTCACAACAGGGACACCAGAAAAATTATATTTGGTCATTACATCGAGTAATTCTTTAACGGTGATATTAGGAGTTACTGTTATCGGATCCCGAACCATACCGCTTTCAAATTTTTTCACTTTTCGGACTTCATCAGCCTGTGCCATAATCGTCATATTTTTATGAATAATACCTATACCGCCCTCTTGTGCCAGAGCAATGGCTAAACGAGCTTCTGTTACAGTATCCATGGCTGAGGAGACGAGAGGAATATTTAGGCTAATAGTGCGAGTTAATTTTGTTCTTAAAGACACATCTTTAGGAAGAATTAAAGAGTGTGCAGGAACAAGGAGAACATCATCGAAGGTTAATGATTGCTGCACAATAGAAAGAGTCATTTCATTCTCACTAGAGGAGTTAAATTAACCGAATAGTTTACTATAAATTGTGGACAAATTAAACAGATAATTTACAATAACCCAACATTTTATCGTATAATTATAGACTTATTATATTTTGTTTTTTTCTTAAAACTGCTTATGTTATCATTCACGTTACTCCTAGGATTATAATCTCCTACTCAAAAAACAAGAATATCAATAATTGTTACAAACCATCAAAAATGCCACGATCTTCATTATTATTGGAAAATGTTTTTCCAAAGATCCCTGTTGCACCCCTTGAATTATTAATCAATAAACGTGTACACTGTTGGTTAAATATTGTGTTGAATCAAAAATAATAGGAAGGGTTCAGCGTTGGCTAAAATAATCGTGATTACATCGGGTAAAGGCGGAGTAGGCAAAACTACTTCTTCTGCAGCTATTTCTTCGGGCCTTGCATTATTAGGGCATAAAACTGTCGTTATTGACTTCGATATTGGTTTAAGAAACCTCGATATTATCATGGGTTGTGAACGTCGAGTTGTTTATGATTTTATTAACGTTATAAATGGCGAAGCCAATCTTAACCAAGCTTTAATTAAAGATAAACGAATTGCAAATCTTGCTATACTTCCTGCATCACAAACTCGAGACAAAGATGCATTGACTCTCGAAGGGGTAGAAAGAATACTTAATGATCTTGCCAAAGAATTTGATTTTATTATTTGTGACTCCCCTGCTGGAATTGAGACTGGCGCGTTAATGGCTATGTATTTCGCTGATCATGCAATTGTAGTCACTAATCCAGAAGTTTCCTCTGTACGTGATTCTGATCGAATACTCGGAATACTTGCGAGCAAGACTAAAAGAGCCATTGAGAATAAAACACCAATTCAAGAACATCTATTATTAACACGTTATGACCCAGAGCGCGTTGAGCGTGGTGATATGCTTTCGGTTACTGACGTAAAAGAAATATTAGCTATTCCATTAATAGGCGTTATTCCCGAATCAAAATCAGTACTTAAAGCTTCAAATACAGGTACACCAGTAGTTCTTGACGAAACAAGTGATGCCGGTATTGCTTATCAAGATGCAATTGCTCGCTTTCTCGGTGAAGAAAGACCAATGCGCTTCATAAGTAATGATCGTAAAGGATTATTGCGTCGCTTATTCAGCAAAAACAAGGAGGAAGTGACAGTATGAGTATTTTCAATTACTTACGTAGAAGAAGTGCTACCGCATCTGTTGCTAAAGAACGCTTGCAAATAATAATTTCTCACGAACGCTCTCAACGTAATACTCCGGACTATCTACCTAAACTTCAGGAAGAAATCCTCGCTGTTATTGCTAAATACGTGCATGTCACGCGTGATCAAGTAAGTGTGAACCTTGAACGTATGGGAGATAATTCAGTGCTTGAACTAAATATCACTATGCCAGATGATGTAAAGGAAAACGCTTAGACTTTTTTTTGAAACTTATATTGAAATAAAGGATATTACGCGGAATCAATTTGCCAAGTCGCCTATTTTAAAAGTATTTTTTAATAAAAACCTTTAAATTCCCCTGGTATTTTCAAAGAGCTAAATATTTTAATCATTTCTTTTAATAGCTCACGCGTTGACAATTTCTAAGATTCTATTTAAGTTAAATTCTGATTTTACAAATCATTTGAGAAAATTCTCGATATTCCTTGTGCTCTCTGAACCCCTAACTTCATTGAATATCGAGTTCTCACTTCCAAGTGCGATCAATTCAAGGCCCCTCACTCTTTTGAAAGTTTTATTCAATGTTGATTGATGCAATTTCTATGGCACCAATGGCTGATTTTGCATTCCTGGATTTGTAGAACCCTTAGGTTTCGGGTGAACAACTGGCGCAGGTGGAGCACTTACCCCAGGTTGTATTTGAATTTTTGGTCCAGGTTGAACCTTTGGTCCAGGTTGAACATTAGAATTTGGATACACTTTTTGAAAAGTTGGACCCTGTTGGATATTAGGGCCTGGTTGTACCTTCGGTCCTGGCTGTACATTAGGATACGGATGTACTTTTTTAGTCTGAGGAATAACTGGATTAGGCTGGACATTAGACCCGGGTTGCACATTTGGTCCTGGCTGTACATTAGGATACGGACGTACTTTTTTAGTCTGAGGAATAACTGGATTAGGCTGGACATTAGACCCGGGTTGCACATTTGGTCCTGGCTGTACATTAGGATATGGACGTATTTTTTTAGTCTGAGGAATAACTGGATTAGGCTGGACATTAGACCCGGGTTGCACATTTGGTCCTGGCTGTACATTAGGATATGGACGTACTTTTTTAGTCTTAGGAATACTTGGATTAGGCTGGACATTAGACCCGGGTTGCACATTCGGTCCTGGCTGTACATTAGGATATGGATGCACTTTTTTACCAGGATGAATAATTGTTCCAGGTTGTACATTTGTACCTGGTTTTACTTTGGGGCCGGATTGTATATTCGTACCTGGTTGAACATTAGGGTATGGATGAATTTTTTTGCCATGATCAAGAATTGTCCCAGGTTGTACATTCGTCCCTGGCTGTCCTCCTGGAGTTTGATAAGTTCCAGGAACTGGATGAACCAATACGGGTGGTGATTGCTTAATAATAGCTGGTTTACCCGGGGCTGATGGTTGAACAGCTTGGAAATTTTTCCCGGGCTTTATATTCTGAATCTCAGCTGGAGTAAGGGGTTTACCTTTATTTTTCAAAAGCAGAGGTCGAACTTTTGAGAAAGGAGGTGGGGCCGAAGAAGGTTGGGTTTTAACTATAATTGGCCTTGATAGTACTTGGGCAGGAGGTATTGCCTTACTCAAGCCTTTGCCTCCATAGATACTATTAGGTTGCGGTACTACAGGAGGAACATTTAATTTTTTTGCATTAAAAAGTTGTTGATGAGGAATACGTGAACGAAGATTATTCACCATCCTGGAATCGATGAAATCTTTAGTGGGTACAACAGTAACTGCATTAGCAATCTTTGCATTTTTGTAATTGATTTTCATATGTTGATTTCTATAAATATTATTGATGTAAGCAATATTAATTACTGTATTACTCAGATTGATCTGATTAAAATAATTTTGACTAACATAATAAGGAGGAATGTAAGGCTCTCCTGGTGCTAGAGGAAACCAACCAATGCCATATCCACCATCCAGCATAAATTCTGAGTTATTACCCCCAATAAATACAGTCAAGGCAGGTGCATAGATAGGACGAGCCCCTATTGGTCCTGGAACCCAGCACCATCTATTTTCAATAAAGGCCCAACGGCCGTAATGGAATGGCGCAAATCCCCAAGGTTGATTATCTACCCAAGTCCATCCCCAAGAACTTAACCATATCCACTGCCCTTCTTGATAAGGAGCCCAATTTTCTTCTACATTATTTGGATACCAAACGGGTCCATATTGTTTATCTTCAGTCCAAGATCCATAATTACCCAAGTCTTCATATCCAATGGTATCTGGAGAAATGTATTGAGTTGATACTGTACCTGTCATTTTATCACGCTCTAAACTCCAACGCTCAAAATCATCGGCTTCTGCAAGCGTAGTACACTGAAAATTTTCTAGATCAGTTCCTGTGGCACTGCATGAGGAACCAACGCCTACCGTGTTAGATGCATTTTCTCCATATGCTACACCTTGCCCCATTCTCACACTCACTGTAGTCGTATCATCTTCTGTGGTCACATCGAAAAGATAATATCCAGGTTCTGTAATGACGAAGGCTAAATTTGGAGTATCAACTTCATAAGTTTGATTTGCATTGATACGTCTGATGCTTAAAACAAGAGTTCCTTGGGTAATCTGAAATTGTGCTGTTTCATCATCTAGATTCAAAATCTTTAAATTCGTTTGACTCCCCATCCGTACAGCAGCTCCTGGCAATTGCATTTCAACAAGAGCTCCAGTATCTGACCATATCTGATCGTTTGTGATAAGGGGTCTATTAAGGGAGGCTTCAACCCACTCGGTTTCCCCAGCAGGGACAAAACTCACAGCTCCATTGATATAGCTTAATCGAGCGACTTGATTTGGAGGATCTGCAAAGGTCAACGTGGATATTAATAACATAAATAAACCCACTAGCCTGGCTACCATGAGATTGTCATCCATCGACCCTAGTTTCATGCTACCTCCGTACTTTATATTATCCCTAATACTTAAGGAGTTTGGCTTGCAGACAAGCATATTTATGATACATAAATAGCCTTTTCTAAGTATAGTCTATGTTTATAATTAAAAGAGAAGGAAGTGTTTAGCATATTCTATAAAAAAAGAGGAGCCACTGAGGCCCCCACAAGGAATAGGTATGAATTACAGCGATTAATTTACTCGCTCATCGTAGAAATTAGGAATCAATCATCTCGGATTCTATATCGTCTTTATTAACTATAGTTTTTTTGCCTTTGATAGATTTTATTGGGTGAGGTCGACGCAGATCCTCATCATTGAAATCATCTACCTTAATTACATCTTGTCGGGCCAACTCGGCTTCTTTTAATTGCTTTGCCTCTACCTCAGTTAATAATCCACAAGATAACGCTTCGTTGATTTGATCAAGCAAGGTCAGCGATTTTAAAACATTATCTTTGACAGCCCGCATTACTTTTCTTTCTAACTCCTCCACAGCACAGATTTTATAGAATGCCTCCTCCATACGTCCTAAAGGACAATTGTCTCCAGCCTTACTATAAACCAAACGAGTTAAACGCGTACGGGTCTCTCCAGGTTCGATTAGAATTCGAGCCAATTTATGACCTAATTGGTCGTTGGGTTTGTTTCTTAAATTACCGAGAGGTTTGATAATTAAGCGTAAAAGGATTCGTGCCCAACCCGATGGAAAATTCACAATGACACCGTGCATTGCTGTCTCACATTCGTACAATAATTGCTGACAACTCCATTCAACTAAGGGTAAATCTACTTTTGGCTCTCCATCTTCATGAAAACGCTTCAAAACTCCTGAAACCAAATATAAGGCACTCAACATATCCCCTAGTCGTGAAGATAATTTCTCTTTTCGCTTTAAGTCACCACCTAGAACAGTCATCGAAAAATCAGCAAGAAATGCTAAATTAGCGCTGTATTTATGAACGAGTTGGTAATAACGCTTCACACTACTCACAGGGGCTTTGGATAGGTGCGCGTCTGTCCATGCAAAAATGACTGATTTGGTAAAATTAGCAAGAATAAATCCAGCATGAGCAAAAAACGCATTATCAAATTCGACCAAATCATTATGTCTAATACTTTCAAGTTCTTTAAATACATAAGGGTGGCAGCGAATTGCTCCCTGACCAAAAATGATTAAACTACGAGTTAATATATTCGCCCCTTCAACGGTAATTGCGATGGGCGATCCTTGATAACCTCTACCTAAATAATTATTAGGGCCAAGACAAATACCCTTCCCGCCATGGATATCCATAGAATCACAGGAGACTTGTCTTGCACGCTCAGTGGTATGGTATTTTAATATAGCACCCACTACAGAGGGTTTGGCTCCATTGTCAATAGCAGCTGCAGCCATTGTTAAAGCCGCGTCAATAATATAAGTATTCGCTGCAATTCTGGCCAAAGGTTCTTCAATCCCTTCAAACTTACCGATTGGTTGATTGAATTGTTTGCGAATGCGAGCATAAGCGCCAGATGCTAGAGCAGCAGCTTGGGCACCCCCGTTCGCGCTCGAAGGTAAAGATATGGCTCTACCAGCACTTAAACACTCCATCAACATGCGCCAGCCACATCCAGCCATGGCGACTCCCCCGATGAGATAGTCCATAGGAATAAATACATCTTTACCTTGAGTTGGACCATTCAAAAATCCAGTATTTAATGGAAAATGGCGACGCCCTTTTTTAATTCCTGGGGTATTGGCGGGAATCAACGCACAACTAATTCCTACATCTTCACCCTTACCTAATAAGTTGTCTGGATCAAATAATCTGAAGGCCAATCCAATTACTGTTGCTGCAGGACATAAAGTAATATAACGTTTATCCCAATTTAAGCGGATGCCTAATACTTTTTCACCATTTATTTCTTGATGACATACTACCCCTTTATCTGGGATAGATGCTGCATCAGAACCTGCATTAGGTCCAGTCAAAGCAAAGCATGGAATTTCTCGGCCATCGGCCAATCGTGGCAAATAATAATTTTTTTGTTCTTCGGTTCCATATTTAAGCAATAGTTCCCCTGGGCCTAATGAATTAGGTACAGAAATTGTTGTGGCCGCCGTTATGGAACGCCCATAGATTTTTACTAAAATCGACATTTGAGCTGTAGCAGAAAACTCAAGACCGCCATAGCGCTTCGGAATAATCATACCTAAGAATCGATTTTCTTTGATAAATTGCCAGATTTCTGGAGGCAAATCAGTAAGGTTATGAGTTACATCCCAGTCATCGATCATTGAGCATAAAATATTTACAGGGCCGTCAAGAAAAGCTTGCTCTTCATCGGTCAATCGAACTGTAGGAGCATTTCTTAATATTGAAAAATCTGGTGCGCCACTGAATAAATCCCCTTCCCAACTTACAGTACCTGCTTCCAGAGCCTCTCGCTCCGTTGCAGACATAGCGGGCATCGCTTTACTTACTGTTTTAAAAAAATGTTTGGATAATAATATTCGTCTTAGAGGCTTTATTGCACCAGCAATTAAAATCAACTCAATCAAAACAAGTATTATTTGAGTCACCAACCCTGGAGAACCATAAGTAAAGACAAGAGCAGTAAATAGAGCAAAGCTAATAGCCCACACTGAAATTGCGGCTTGCCTGGTGAGCAATATCCCTGCAGCTCCAATGACCATGAGCGTTAAAATAGCATTTAGCACATTATTCTCCTTAATTATTTTAGGTCTTCTGACCTCTAGTACTATTTCAGTTTAAACCAGACACAATTTTTATAATATGTTTTGCCACGACATACGGGTGTTCCATGGGAAATAAATGGGTCCCTTTGGTTTTCATACTTGTTACATTAAAGTATTTTTTCATGTAGCGCACATCCATTTTACCAACCACAGTACTTTTGTCACCATAAATTAATGCTGCGGGGATTAATAACTTACCTTCAAAACTTGGAATGACATGTGGAATTGTGCGATAAATTTGATATTCAATATGTCGATCAAAGCGTAAATAATAACCATCATCTTTATATTCTAGACCATAATTAATGTAATCATTTAAACACTCATCCGTAAAGGTCTTAAATAAATCGCGAGTCTTTAAATAGTCCATTAATTGATCATGATCTTTCCAATACATTCTACGACCGCGGGTTCTAAATGCCGGGGTAATTCGATCAATAATACCTAGCGCTTTCGCCAAGCGAACCATACTCGATTTAAACGTACCAATTAAAGGGGAGTCCAGCATAATAACTGCTTTAAATAATTCAGGTTGTTCGATTGCCGCCAACAGGCTTAAAACACCACCTAAAGAGTGTCCAACAGCAATAACCGGACGATTGGCCTGTCTTTTAATACTGCTTAATACCTCAGAGATCAGATTGTGCCAGTTTTCACAAACGGGAAATAAAGGGTCATGACCAATTCGGTCAATGTAACAATAATCAAATTCTTTCTCGAGATGATTTAGCATTTGCTTATAACATAAAGCGGGAAAGCCATTTCCATGTGCAAAATGAATCAACTCTTTCATAATGTCCTCAATTCGCCTTACAAACTATTGTTACTCTTTATACACGAGCCATTCTTCTGCTTTCTGCTCGTAACGAATACAGCGAGAAGCTGTAATATATGACAAGTAATGCCGATAAAATGAATCCAGAACCGGGGAAAAGAAAATTAAAAATTAACAAAATGAACAAGAAACATAGCATAGGGGTTGAGGCAACAGCTAAAAGTCTACATGATTGCGCAAAGGTTACATTAAAAGAAAAGAATACATTTGAAAAAACTTGCCCTAGAAATCCTAAGACAAGGTAAATAACCAAAAACATGGAAAAAAACATTGCAACAACCATTGGGTAAATCAATAGTTCTGAAAAAAATTTCAATTTTTGTACTGAGCTATTTTCAGCGTATTTTTTACCATCAAAAACGGCATTTGTTCCTTTATCAAAGGATTGAACGATTGGAGCTCCCCTGCTAGGCTTGGATTCGGGCATATTAAACAACGTCAAGCTCGGCACCTTCAAAGAAATTTTATTTTTGTTGATCAAAATCGTAAGGTAAGGATAATCCGTAGTAAAATCATTGATTTTGTCTGTAGTATCAATAATCACAACGACTTCACCTTTATCGTTCTTAACAAAATAAGGCATAGGCTTATTAAGAAATACTTCGCCATTTTGTATATAAAAAACTGGGATTTTTGACAAAGGATTAGTAATCTGTTCTCTAAACGATTGATCTAAACTGAAACTCAGTCTTAAAGAGAATGGAATAGAAAATACAGCGATGGCTAACAAGAAATAAATTATACCAAGTCCCTTCCATCGTTTTCCAACATCGACGTAAAGAAGTCGTGAATAGAAGGACATATACAATGCAGACCAATAGCGGTAAATTGGAGTATCAATTGGTTTTAGTTTGTTTTTTTCTTTACTCACTCCATTCTCCAATACGTTTTCCCGATTTACTATGAAAAAGATGTAACTTCATTTTAGGTAGTTCTATCCAGAGTTGTCCACTTGAGATCGATTGATCTGCTGAAATGCGCAAATTTAATGATGGAGCGTTTTTAATACATCTTGCGCGCACGAGCTTATCTGCCCCCATATCATCTACAAATTCAATCTCAATAGGAATGGCTTGTGAATTACTTTCAGAACTAAGCAAAACATGTTCCGCTCGAATCGCCAAAACTAATTCATCCTTATCTTCAAGAATTTGCTTTAGCTGTGGAACAGGATAACGAACTCCGTACTCTGTATCTACAGTGTGGCTCGATTTATTGTAGATCCCTGATATTAAGTTCATCGGATATTGTCCTGTAAATCCTGCCACAAATAAAGTAGCTGGTTTTTGATATAACTCCTGGGGTGTTCCGATCTGTTCAACAATACCTTGATTAAGGACCATAACCCGCTCCGCCATAGTCATTGCTTCCGTTTGATCATGGGTTACATATAAACTGGTAGTATTTAGTTGTTGGTGTAGGCGGCGAATTTCATGGCGCATTTCTGTACGCAATTTTGCATCAAGGTTCGATAAGGGTTCATCGAATAAGAAAACAGCCGGGGAACGTACCATAGCCCTTCCCATAGAAACTCGTTGCTTTTGCCCTCCCGAAAGAGCTTGAGGTTTTCGCTCTAAATAAGGAGTTAAATGCAATAATTGGGCTGCTTCGTGTACTCGACGTTTAATGTCTGCTTTTTTAAAACGCCTCATTTTTAATCCATAAGCCATATTATCAAATACAGTCATATGAGGATAAAGGGCATAGTTTTGAAAAACCATAGCCATATCTCTTTTTGCTGGAGGTATCTCATTAACGCATTGATTGTTAATTAGAATAGATCCAGAACTTATATCATCTAGCCCTGCAATTAAACGTAATAAGGTGGTTTTTCCGCATCCCGACGGACCAACAATTACCATAAACTCACCTTTTTTAATGCTCACGTTTATGTTATCAAGAATCGTGGTTGATCCAACATTCTTCGAAACTTCAATGAGACTGACTGTTGCCATGCTTATTTTAACCCTTTTTCAAACCAGCGCTGCATTAACATCACCACCATACAAGGTGGAATCAAAGCAATCAATGCAACAGCCATAATGTAATGCCATTGTGGAACTTGATCCGCCACTCCTGCTAAATATCGAATGCCCATAACTACTGTAGCCATTTTTGTTTCTGTAGTAATCACTAATGGCCAAAGGTACTGATTCCAACCGTACACGAACAAAATAACAAATAATGATGCGATTTGAGTTTTGGATAATGGTAAAACAATATCAAAGAAAAAACGAACAGCCCCTGCTCCATCTAATTTAGCTGCATCCACAAGTTCAGGGGGTATGGTTTTAAAAAATTGACGGAACAAAAAAGTTCCTGTGGCCGATACAAATAGAGGTAATGTCAAGCCGGTAAAAGAGTTTAATAATCCAAAAGAAGCAACCACCTGAAATGTAGGAACGATCCTAACTTCTATAGGCAACATCATAGTAGTAAAGATCAAAGCAAAACATAATTTTTTAAAAGGAAAGTCGAAATAAACTAAGGCAAAAGCCGAACCTAGGGCAAAAATAATCTTTCCCAAAGCAATAGCCATGGCCATAAAAAAACTGTTTAACAACATGGAGGTAATAGGTTCCCCACCGGTAACTGACAAACCTTCAGTCATCACTGCTTTTAAATTTTTAAATAGCAATGGACCTGGAACTATAGGTATTTGAGATTGCATCATAACACTGCCTTCATTACTGGCAGCGACCAATGCCAAATACACAGGCAACAACATCAAAAAAACAAAAAAACATAAAAATCCATGTGATAAAATACGAGCTACATATGATTTCATGCGTAATGAACCTTTTTTTCGAGGTATTTAAATTGCACTAAAGAAACAAGGATGACAATAAGCATTAGTAATACAGATTGGGCTGACGAACTTCCCAAATCCATTCCTTCAAACCCATCCTGATAGACTTTATAAATTAGGTTAGTTGTACTATTACCAGGCCCGCCATGCGTCATCACTTGAATAATGCCAAAAGTATCAAAAAAACCATACATTAAATTCATAATGAGTAAGAAAAAAGTTGTGGGTGATAGAAGTGGAACAATAATTTGCCAAAAACGTTGCCAACCCGAAGCCCCATCGATAATTGCTGCATCAATTAAAGACGAAGGAATTGCTTTAAGTGCGGCGAGATAAAATAAAAAATTATAACTGAATTGCTGCCAACTGGCTGTGAGAATAACCACTCCAAATGCCTGGTTTACATTATTAACATAATCAAAATTGATACCAACAGATTGCAAAATATGAGTCAACCATCCTAAAGTCGGATGGCATAAAAAGCGCCATAAAATTGCTGCTACTGCAGGCGCTACAGCATAAGGCCAAATTAATAAAGATTTATAAAACCCTTGCGTCCTACCTCGATTATTCACTAATATGGCCATAAAGAGGCCTAAACTCATCGTGAAAAACGTCACACTAAAGGCGATAATAAAAGTTACCCCTATTGCTTTGCTGTACCCTGGATCGAGAAAGAGATCCACAAAGTTGGAAAATCCTGCGAATTTTTTATGGAGGCCAAAAGCATCCGTATAAAAAAAAGACTGCAATAATGCATTACATGCAGGCCAAATAAAAAACATCAGAGTAACAACAAGTTGTGGAATTATAAAAAGCCAAGCAGAAAGACGTTGGTGATTGAATTTAGCCATTGCCCAATATATAAGAGGGTCTGTATAAGCATTATATAGGTATGGATGTTTAAGTAAAGTAGTAAAAATAGCCTAGGTACTGCGCACGGTAATTAAGGTATGCTTGTTACTGAAATTTCTTAGTTCCATTCCGCCGGACCAAGCTCCAATTAATTCTTGATTAAGGAATATATTTTGCGCTACGTACATATTGAAAATCCAGGACCACACAATCGATTGATTATTGAAAACGGCCCTACGCCTGAATACAGTAAGTCGCAAATTTTAGTGCATGTGAAAGCAACTGCACTCAATCGCGCTGATATTATGCAACGATATGGTAAATATCCCCCACCACCCGGAGAGTCTGAAGTTCTTGGCCTAGAAGTTTCAGGAGACATCGTTGCGGTGGGTGCGAATGTAACCCAATTTAAACCTGGTGATAAGGTTTATGGATTAGTGGGTAGTGGTGCCTACGCTGAATTTTGTCCTGTAGAAGCTTCACTAGCTCAGCACATCCCAGATACTTGGAATTATGCACTCGCTGCAGCACTTCCTGAATCCTTAACCACTGTGTATGCCACTTTGTTTGATCTAGGGAGGCTAAAATCAGGCCAAACCTTACTGATTCATGGTGCAGGAAGTGGAATCTCCTCCTTGGCAATTCAAATGGCAAAATTAAGCCAGGCACACGTGATCACTACAGTAGGAACTGATGATAAATTGGAAAAAGCGCGAAAGCTCGGTGCCGATCAAGTCATCCATTATCGTAGGCAAGATTTTGAAGACCTAATTGAAGATCATAGTGTTGATTTAATTATAGATTTTGTGGGTGGAGATTATTTCAATAAACATCTGCATTTATTAAAACCTCAAGGTAAACTCATCCAGATTGCCTGCCTCAAAGGAAGCAGCGTGGAATGCAACCTCGCTCTGATTATGCGTAAACGATTGCAAATTATTGGCTTTGTGCTGCGCTCTCAATCTCTTGAAGAGAAAAACAAGTTGTGGACTGAAGTGCATAAAGCATGGATGGAAGACCTTAGGACAAAAAAATTAACTCCTATTATTGATTCGGAGTTTAAACTGGAACAAATTGAAGCGGCGCACCAGCATATGGAATCAGGCACTCATTTCGGTAAAATTGTTGTGCATGTCGATTGATTTTCCTCCCCCTCATCCAGAGGGGGATAGTTTAAGCTGCGCATGGCAAAGATCATGGGACCATTATTTCTTGGATTTAACTTTCTCAGCATCCAAACGAAGAGCACGATTTAATAATTGCTCGTAGATCGGCGCATTCGGAGTAAGCTGTAGCACTATTGTTGCAGTAATACAGGCCATCATTACAGGAAAAATTAAATAATAATTATGCGTCATTTCTACCACCAATACTGCTCCAGTTATTGGAGAACGAGTGGATGAAGCAAACAACGCAGCCATTCCGGCCACTGCGAACATCCCTGGCTGTGTTAAGAAATCAATATGCAACATTTCTAAAACATGGAATATAGCCAAACCAAGAAGTGTCCCTATGGAGAGAATAGGAGCAAAAATTCCTCCAGGTACAGATGTCCCGTAGCACGCCATCGTTCCTATGAATCGAACTATTAGAAGAAAACATAAAAAGCTAAAACCAGGTGATAAGGTTAAGGCCTGGTGAATAATATGCATTCCCCCCCCTACTGCGGACGGATGGTATACAGCCAAAAAACCAATCAGAAAACCTACGATTAAGACATAATATGATTTCTGTCTTGAATTAAACTTATCCAGGAGGGCTAGGGTTTTCATTAAAGAGAGATTAAATAAAAGGCCTACAAAACCTACCACGATGCCAAATAAAGCAAACAACCATAAAGAATCGAGATGAGGAAACTCAAATACATCCATTGGTATCGTGGGTTGTGGACCAATGATCAAATCGAGAATAACGGTAGCTGTAAGGCAACAAATTACTACCATACTAAAACTAGTAAAAGAATAATTGAACTGATTGCGCATTTCTTCCATGACAAAAATAACCCCTGCTAAAGGGGCATTAAATGCAACTGCCAATCCTGCAGCAGCTCCTGAAGCAATCAAACTGTCCTTTCTACGGCGAGTTAGGTTAAATAAACTCCCGAGCATTTCTCCCAAACTACCACCTATGTGAATTGTGGGGCCCTCTCGACCCAAAATCATCTGGGCAGAAAGCGCTAAAATTCCAAAGAAGTATTTTACAGGTAATAATCGATGCCAAACTATGGTTTTTAAATGAAGTAAAGTACCCTCAATTTCAGGAACCCCGCTGCCCGATGCTTGAGGAGCATAATGCTTTACAGCAAAATAAGCAGCATAAACCATAACCATAGAGACCAATCCTGAAATCAAACCGGATGGCCATCCATGGATACTCAGCAACCGAAAAAAATTATTCAACAGATTAACAAGTACATCGATTGATAATCGAAATGTTGATCCTACAAGACCAACTACAATACCCAAAACAAAAGATACAGCATATAGCGTCAATATCTTATTGCGCATTGTCTTAAACCATCCTCATTAAATTATTAATAATTTTTAGCCCCGCTTGATTCACTAGAGATAATATGGTTTCGGGATGAAATTGAACCGCATGAATGGGTAGTTGTTGATGCGAAATGGCCATAACAATACCGTCATCACTTAGAGCAGTAACCTTTAATTCTTTTGGCACCGCATTGAGTCGTGCATGAAGTGAATGATATCTTCCTGCTTTAAAATTGGCTTCCAAACCAGAAAATAGTTCCGGATTGTCTACCACTTTGATGATTGATGGTTTCCCGTGCATGGGATAATTTAGAATATCCAAAATTCCACCAAAATGCTCCACAATACCCTGCAAGCCCAAACACACTCCAAACAAAGGAATACCCAGAGAGATAACCGTTGCGATTGTTTGGGATAAATTGAAATCACTTGGTTTGCCTGGTCCTGGAGATAAAACTACAAGATCATATTTTTGATTCTGTAAATATTGTAGGGCTTTATCAAAACGAACTGTACTTACTTCGGCGCCGGTTTGTCGAAGGTAATTAGCCAAAGTATGTACAAAAGAATCCTGGTGATCGATAAGTAATACGTGTTTTCCTTTTCCTGTTAATGGCAATTGTAATATTTTGCGTTGAGGGTGAGGCTCCCGTTTTTGCAACATATCTAAAAAAGCAGAGGCTTTTAAGCGTGTCTCTTGTTCCTCAGATTCAGGAACTGAATCATAAAGCAAGGTGGCTCCAACTCGAATTTCGGCAACGCCTTTTTCAATACGTACAGTTCTTAAAACCAAACCAGTATTTAAATTTCCATCAAAACCAAACCAACCTACAGCCCCGGCATACCACTTTCGTGGGGATTTTTCATGTTCTTCAATAAAGTTAAGAGCCCAAATTTTAGGAGCTCCGGTGACTGTAACGACCCACATATGAGTTAAAAAAGCATCTACAGCATCAAAATGTTCTCTTAAAAGGCCTTCAACATGGTCTACGGTATGAATCACTCGTGAATACATTTCAATTTGTCTGCGACCTATTACCTTTACAGAGCCTGCTTCACAAATCCGCGATTTATCATTCCTATCCACATCAGTACACATGGTCAATTCAGATTCTTCTTTTTTTGAATCTAATAAAATCTGAATGTTCTCCGCATCCTCAATCGCATCGGCACCTCGCTTAATAGTTCCGGAAATTGGACAAGTTTCTACTCTTTTTCCTTGGACCCGTACGTACATTTCTGGAGAGGCCCCAACCAAATATTCTCCATCGCCTAAGTTAATAAAAAAACCATAGGGCGATGGATTTAATTGACGCATTTGTTTGAATAAAGCAGAAGGACGATCCTCATAATGGGTGTAAAAAGTCTGACTTGGAACCACTTCAAACAAATCACCACACGCAAAACGCTCCTTAGCTTTATTTACAACCTGAGCATATTCCCCGGGTAAATGATCACATACTATTTCAGGTTTATTAGGCGATTGGTATTCTGCAGATACACCTTCTCTGGTAAATGATTTCGTTGATTGACCTTGAAAATCAAAATCATAACGGCGAAGAAATGCTTCTTCTTTGCGATGGTTCACTACATAGATTTCGTCAGGTAAATAAAGAACCATATCCCGTTGTGACAGTTCTCTTTTTTTATGTTTTGGTAAATCTTCAAATTGAAAAATCAAATCAAAACCAAAAGCGCCATATAGCCCCAAATAAGACTCATCATCTAATTTAAAAAAAGCCAGTATCAGACGAATCACCGTGAATACAGAGGGTTGATGGCTACGCTCTTCTTCACTAAAGATTTCACGAGAAGTTTTAATTTTAATTTGCAGCAATGCATCACTTTGCGACACAACTTCTAAAAACTGTTCATCTTCCAATAATGGAATAATGAACGTTAAGAGGATTTTTCCACGTTGGTTTAAAGCATCAATTTGAACTAGATTCTGCTTACAAATAAAAGCCAAAGGCGGATTATAAAAACCTATATCCCAACATGTATAACGTCCTGGATATTCAAAACTTGATGCAAATAAGGCCCCTCTTTGTGAATCTAAATGCTCGAGAAGATTCTCTATACCTTGTTGATAATCTAGGGTAATTTGAGAACACTCAATTTCAACGCCCCCTTGGGTTGTGTAATGCAACATGAATAACAAACTCAATAGAATAATTAAGATGTCCTCCATTCTACTTTAAAAATGGTGTTCTGCAAGAATCTCGTTTCTCTGGTTGCAATAGGATGAAGGAAGTGGAACCCGGGAATAATGGGCCATAGCTCCCGGGACGCTTCGCTGCCACCAAGGCAAAATTATTCATGTTTTCTTTTCATAATCTCATCAAGAGGACAATCTTGATCAATGGCGGCCTGCACCCATAAACCAACCTGATGATGCGCATCCCTAAAAGGCATTCCTTGCAATACCAAAGATTCCAATATTGCAGTAGCGTTCAAATAACCCCCATTGGCTTTTTGTTCCATTACCTTTGTATTGAATTGCACGCTCTCCAAAAAAGGAGTGATAATTTCCAAACAAACAGTCAATGTATTTACGGTATCAAATAAGCATTCTTTGTCTTCTTGCATGTCTTTGTTGTAAGCAAGGGGTAGCGCTTTCATTACTGTTAGAATCCCCATTAAATGTCCAAAAACGCGACCGCTCTTACCTCTAATTAACTCCAAAACATCAGGATTTTTCTTATTAGGCATCAAAGATGAACCTGTTGCAAAAGAATCATCGAGAGTAATAAAACCAAACTCCTGGGTAGCCCAAAGAATTAAATCCTCAGCTAAACGTGATAAATGCATCATAATGATTGATGCGGCAGCACAAAATTCAATGATAAAATCGCGATCACTTACTGCGTCAAGAGTATTTTCAATTACTCCAGTAAAACCGAGAGTTTCTGCCACCCACTTACGATCCAATGGCAAGGCACTTCCTGCTAATGCCCCGGCACCCAAAGGAGAACGATTCATTCGCACTTGCCAATCATACAACCGTTCTAAGTCACGCTGGAACATTGCTAAATAAGCACCAAAAAATTGCCCTAAATAAATTGGTTGAGCTTGTTGCAAATGAGTGTACCCTGGAATTTTATCATCGGCATGAAGTTTAGACAGCTTTTCTAATAGCTGATTTAAATTGTGTAAAAGTGTATTAATATGCAAACCAGCATCACGGGAATATAATCTTAAGTCCAGGGCAACTTGATCATTACGACTGCGTCCTGTATGCAGTTTTTTACCGACTTCACCAATTTTAGCAATCAATAATTGTTCCACAAACATATGAATATCTTCACAAGACGCATCAAACTCATGGACACCTTGTTCGATTTCTAAGTTTAGTTCTTCTAATCCTTTACAAATCAAATTCGCTTCACTCTCAGAAATCAGCCCTTGCCGAGCAAGCATTTTTGCATGTGCTTGACTGCCCACTATATCATGGGTATAGAGTACTCGATCAAAAGCCAAAGAAGCATTAAAATGCATGACTCTAGGGTCGAGTTCTTTTTTAAACCGCCCTCCCCAGGTTTTATGCGCCATTATTTCTCTCCTTTATGTACCTTGCCATAAACTTGTGCTGATAATGAAAATAAATTGATAAATCCTTCAGCATCCTTTTGATTATAAACTCCATCTTCTTCAAAGGTAGCCAAAGCAGGATCATGTAAACTGAATGGCGAATGCATTCCATGAGGGATTATGTTCCCTTTATATAACTGAACTGTGACAGTTCCAGTCATATGCTCTTGGGTCACATCAATCAAAGCATCCAATGCATTCTTTGCTTGAGAAAACCATCGACCCTCATATACAAGGTTGGCATATGTTTGTTGTAAGGACTGTTTTAGATGCAAAGTTGCTCGATCAAGGCATAAACTTTCAAGCATCTGATGTGTTTTATAAAGCACTGCAGCAGCAGGAGCTTCATATACACCTCTAATTTTCATTCCCACTAATCGGTTTTCAACAATATCAGCCACGCCAATTCCATGAGAGCCAGCTATCTTATTGAGTTCTTTCAGTAACTCTACTGAACTCATTTTTTTTGCATTCAGCCCAACAGGAGCACCCTTCTCAAGTTCAATACTCACTAATTCTGAATGGTTCGGCGAGTGTTCCAAGGAGGTAGTCATCAGCAATAAATCATCGGGTTGCGGTTGTGTTGGATCTTCTAAAACCCCTCCTTCATGTGAAATATACCAAAGATTATGATCTCGAGAATAAGGTGATTTAGGTGTCACTGGTACTTCGATTCCATGCAATTTCGCATATTCAATTGCCTCTTGTCTGGACTTAATTTTCCAGGATCTCCAGGGTGCGATAATTTTAAGTTCAGGCGCTAAAGCTTTTATTGTGTATTCAAAACGAACCTGATCATTACCTTTTCCGGTAGCTCCATGAGCAATAGCATCAGCCTCTTCCAGTATGGCAATTTCTACCAATTTTTTAGCGATTAAAGGTCGCGAAATAGTACCTAAAACATATTGATTTTCATAAAGCGCTCCGGATTTGACTAATCGCCATAAATAATCATCAACAAATTCATCTTGAACATTCATCACATATGCTTTTGAGGCACCACTTTTTAATGCTTTTTCTTTAATGGCCTCCAAATCCTCATCTTGTCCTAAATCACACACCATGGCGACGATTTCTGCGTGCTGGTAATGCTCTTTAAGCCATGGAATCATTACTGAAGTATCCAGGCCACCGGAATAGGCTAGCACAATTTTTTTAATCGATTCAGTCATGGGTTACTCCTGATAGTATTGTTTTAAATGTAAAATGGGTTCCGCTAATTCCTTAGGTATCACGTCTGCGACTAACTGGCCCCCTTTGAGAACAACCAAGCGATCTGACACTCTACTGAGAAAATCTAGATCATGGGACGCAATAACCATTGTAACGCCTAAAGATTTAACTGAATTTAATAAACTAATCACTTCATCAATTGTTGCCAGATCAAGGCCTGACGTAGGCTCATCACACAGTAATAAATTTGGTTTCATCATTAAACTTCGCGCTAAAGCGACGCGTTGTTTTTGTCCACCAGATAACTGATGAGGATAAGCAGATGCTTTATCACTAATTCCTAAACTTAGCAGTAAAGTTTGTGCTTGCTCTTCATAATTTACTGTTTTATTTTGTAAACGAGGTGCATAAACCAAATTTTGCATCACAGTCATGTGTGGAAAAAGCTGAAAATCCTGAAACATAAAACCACTGTGACCGACTACCTGAATCGTGCCTGAATCTAATGTTTCGAGTTGTTGTATGCAACGCAACAACGTCGATTTTCCGCCTCCCGATGGTCCAGCTAAACCCAGCACCGTATGGGCTTGTACCGTTATGCTGACATTATTTAATACCGATAGCGAGCCGAAGTATTTACTGGCTTGGTTAATTACTAACATAAAGCCTCCTTTGTTCCAATTTTTTGCCCATGTACTCAATCAAGAGAACCATGCCGTAGTAAAAACAACCTGCAATACATAAAGGAACAAAATAGGTAAACTGTTCTGCTGCAACCGATTGTGCCCTGCGCATCAAATCCATTCCCCCTATGGTCGCGATCAATGCAGTTTCTTTCAGTAATGCAATCATTTCATTAATAAACGCAGGGAAAATATTTTTAATTACTTGTGGCAATACAATATCTTTCCACAAATAAAAACTAGGAATTTGTAACGTTTTTGCTGCTTCAAACTGGCCTTTGGGCAGATGCTCTATTCCTGATCTTAGGATTTCTGCAATATAGGCTGAGCTATTCAATCCAAAAGTTAAAAGTCCTGCCACTAAAATATTTGCTTTAACCCCGATTAAGGCTGGGACAGCAAAATATATGAAGCTAAGCTGCAAAATTACTGGGGTTCCTCGCATCACCGAAATAAATCCATTTATCATAGACTTCATAATTCCTTGGTATCTTAGTAAGGCCATTAGAGTTCCTAGTAAAGTCCCTATCAATAAACCACCAAGTAATAATGTCAAAGTCACTAAAGTACCTTCACCTATGTAAAGTACATTTTGTTTTAACTCTTCCATTTTGTGCCCTCCAGCCACTTCTTCTTAAGTGCTGATAACTCACCATTTTGTTCCAATTCGTGTAAAACCTGGTTTATTTTTTGAGTTAACTTAGAACCTTTTTTCAGTGCCAAACCATAACCATCTGCGGATTTAGCAATCACAGCAAAGGATAGCCCAGGATTTTTTTCACTAAATACTGCACCTTGAACGCCATCAACTAGAACTAAATCAACATGGCCGGCTTTTAGAGCAGCGATTGTTTGATTATTATTATCCATAACCAGAAGATTGACATTTGGGATATTCTTTTTTAACCAAATTTCCATCGTACTCCCGAGTTGCACCGCAATTTTTTTATCAGCTAATTGCGTCACATCGTTAATGGGCTTAGCCTCAGGGAAAACAGCCGCCATACTTTCGAAATAATAGGGATTAGTAAAATCAAAATTCTTTTTTCTCTGTTCGGTAATGGTAATCGTAGAAATCGCTGCATCAACTTGCCCCGAACTTAAAGCCGGTAAAATACTGCTAAACTGCATGGTGTCAAAAAATGCGTCCTTTCCAAGTTTTTTTGCAATTAACCGCGCTAGGTCTACATCAAAACCTTTGATTTCACCATGATCATTATATTCAAATGGTGGATATTCTGCCGCTACAGCAAAATGAATATATTGAATGTTTTCATTAGACACCTTTGCATAACAAAGAGAAACCAACAGAGCTAGACTTGCTAAAAAAATATAAAAAATATGTTTCATTTGAATATACATCCAGTTTTTATGCGTTTATTAAATTTAACAATCTCACCTTGCCCTGTCAAGATATTTTGAATATAATTTCATTTGAAGTGGTTTTGTATTCACTTAATCATAAAATAAGCGGAGGTAGGCATGAGTCAAGATGCTGCTCTAGATGGGCATATATTAAACATTGTGCAAACAGAGAACATTGCAGAACAAGTTGATTTACAAAATAGCTTGAAAGAACGAGGTTATACCATTCCCCAAGCCACTCTATCGCGAAGATTAAAAAAACTAAAAATTGCCAAAATTGGCGGTACGTACCAAGTTGTGGATTTCAGTATGCCCAATCTACCTTTGGTATTGAACATGCAAATTTCAGATTATGGACTTATTGTACTTCATACCCACCCTGGTAATGCGAATAGTCTCGCGTTTTTTATTGACCGTAAATTTGTCTCTTACTCGCCTCAGGGCACACAAAACTCAGGTATTTTAGGCACAATTGCTGGCGATGATACTGTACTTCTTATCGTAAAAAGTAAGGAGCAATTATTTAATGTAGTTCAACTCTTAAATGATGAATTTCCTTATTTAAAGAAGTAATTAAGTTAGAAACCTTAACCTCCCAGATTTTTTCTGGGTTCGGTTCTTTTTTACCCCCTAAAAATGGCACATATTATCCAACACAGCCCTGTTTTTTTCTTATAGATTTCTTCAAACGGCAAACCTTGAAATAATAAAAGGTGCTGAATATATTTTTTTCACTTTGTACATTTTAGCGCAAGTCATTGTAACTATTGAAATTTCCTTTTTTGTTAATAAATCCTTAATAAATCAGTAATTTTTCCTTAATAAATACCCTTTATAGTGGAGTCTGAAGTCTTATTTATCTTGGACTAATTTAGCATGAAAACAAAATCTGAAACGGTCACCGTGACAAAAAACTCCAATTCAAAAATCCTTAAATTGAGAGCCGAATTTCTATCAGTAAAAATGAAGGAGTTAAGCGATTATAATGAGGCGATTCTTCAAAAAATAAAAAAAAGATGCTGTGTAAAGGGCGAATATGATTCAGAAAAAGTAAAAGAACTGGTTTTAGAGGTTTATGAAGGTCTTGAATACGAAGAATCCCAAACCAATTTGTTAAATCTTTTAAAAAACAAAGATAGAACCGTTGAAAATTTAATAATGGAATTAATAAAAATTATTTCAAGCGAAACGTTTGAATATTCTACGTTCTCATCCACAATGCCTGACTTTTTTAAAATAATAGACACTGACGAAAAGTTGAATGCATTTTTAAACAATCCACAAAAATACATTAACGATAACAATAGAAAATTATCTTCTTTTGAATTACAAGTTCTGGAAATAGTGATCAATGATCCAGCTTTTAGTCAATTGCCTTCAATTAACCGCCAACACAACCCAAGCGTTTTTATTTCTTCGCCCTTAACTACTCAATTATGGCAATTAAATATTAGCCAATATGGTTCCCTGGATGCAGCTCGATTTGATCAATGCATTGAACCATCTGCAAGAGAATCTGTTTTGGCAAAATCAAAACAAAACATAAAGGGTCCACCTGTTATTGGATTAGCAGGGGCCCTTGTAAGTTATGATCGAAGCTCCATTGCTAAAACAGCCGAGATGGTAAAACATATGGGTATGGGAGCTTGTCATACATTTGCTCAGTTGGCAGCAGATCATTTATTAGTTGCAATAGAAAAAGGATTATTACCTCCAGCACATATTAAGATGGTAAGTCATCAAAACGATTTAGGTTCTCATACCTATCTTCTTCTCGATCATAATTCTGATGACTTAACCGATTTATCTCAATGCACCATTGTTGATCTTTGGGCTGTGGTTATGGGTTATACCAAACAAGGTTATGGTGCATTTTTAATGAGTAATTACCCATACCCCGATATGACAACTAATTTGGTTTGTTGTTATGACTCGCAGCAAGTCAACGTCAACAAATCCGAAGAAACCGCTACTTCGAGTCTTTCATTTATTCAGCAACTGGCTAAAGCATCTTCTACCAAAGGAAATTTCTTTTCCACTTCGCACACAGATCAAAATGAAAAACTGAATCGAAAACAACAAGTAGCTGTCACATTTTTAGATTATGCAAAAGAATTTATAAAAACTACTTCAAAAAACCATTTAAAACTCGATTTAATTGATCTATTGACTACTCAAGTAAAACAAAACGAGATTACTCCTGAAATAGCAATGAAAGTAGCGACTCAATCAATGTTTGCACGCTCTATTGAGCGAAATACCAACAACTTCCTCTGGAAAGGTGTTGCATTCAATAAAAGTGAGCAATCCCTATCTTCTCTATTACCTGCATTTGATAAATCCATAGGATTTTGGACCTCTTATTTAAAAAAACATGGTGTTATGAGCTCTAATGAGACCCTCAATACAATTGACGTGGATTTTTTGAAAAAAATTGTTGATTTTTTAGACGGAAATGAGGAACATTCATTTTTTGCAGATAGCCAAAAAACTTATAAAATTTAGCTTTGAATATGGCATACCTGTAACAAAATATTTGGAGTAAATTTTATGGGTATACCTAGTTTAAATGTAAATCTATTGCAGTACATGGACATCATGACTCTTCCAAGGGAAATTTTATTTCAAATTCTTGATCACCTCACATTAGTTGAAATACTAAAACTGAAAAATGTTTCAAAAGCCTTTAACGATTTGGCCTCAAACTACTTAAACGATGAATTAACCGTAAAAGAAATAAGTTGTGGACAAGACTTCACTCTGGTTCTTTTAAGTCGAGGACGTGTTTTAGCTATAGGAGATAATTCACGAGGACAACTTGGGCTTGGTTTAGAAATAAAACAAGCCTCTGTATTAACCGAAATTCCTCTTAATGAACGTATTAATCATATTTCATGTGGATTCTCACACTCACTGCTATTAAGTAGATCGGGTAAAGTTTTTGCTATGGGTAGAAATGACGAAAAGCAAATAAAACCTGACTCTAATACCTCAAGTTTTAACATACCCATGCCAATAGAAGTGCAATCAACAGTAAAAAATATTTTTACTGTAAATCATACAAGCGCTTTAATTTATAGTGATGCATCCACTAAACCTCAAATAATGGGGAATCAATTAAAATGTTATCAATTTGGATGCACCACAACCTTTTTACCTGAATGGACTCCCATTCCTCCGCCTGAATTAGAGGTTGCACAAATTTCAGTAGCTGATAATCATGCACTTCTTTTAACTACACAAGGAGAGGTCTATGTATGCGGAGATAATGAATCCGAATTATTGAAATTAACCCCTGAAAATATATTTATTAATACTTGGACTAAATTGCCAGATGTTAGAGCAATACAAGTCAAAGCCACTACGTTAGGGTGTTTGATACTGACCCATGATAAATCATTAATTGCTTGTGGTTTAAACACAAAAGGACAATTAGGGCCCAATAAAACCAGCAAAGGATTTACTCGCATTGCTTCCGAGGTGAGTTTTTTCGATGCGGCAGATCATCATACAGTTTATGTCGGTAACAAAAATGAATTGTTTCATTTTGGAGCAATGCAGATCAACGATCGCGAGTTAAGAACGGTTAAAGATGGAATTCTTCCTATAAAGGGGCATGGGTTTCTTGTAAAATCACCTACCTCGCCTACTCCACTGGTCAAAGCTTTAGTGAGTGATTTTTTTAAAGTCAAAACTCACGCTAAAAAAGAGTCCCTTGATCAATGCAAAAATATTTTTCCTAGTAAATAATTACCATATGAGGAATATTGCTCCAATAGAATCTATTTATATTTATACTTCAGTTATAATTTATATTTTTTAGTTATCACATCCTCGGTATAATAAAAATGTTAACACTTTGAGGTAGCTTTTATGACCATCTCGGTAAAAGATTTAGAGAAGATTTCTCAACTAGCCTATCTAGATTTAGAACACTCTCCACAACTCATTAAAGATATTAATGCAATAATGGATTTTGTCGATCAGCTGGGCTCGGTTAATACTCAAGATGTTGAACCGCTTTTTCACCCGCTTGAATTAAGTCAACGCTTAAGAACTGATGTGGTTACTGAAGGAACATGTCTTTCGGAACTAGAAATTCTAGCACCAAAATTTGAACAGGATCTTTATTTAGTACCCCAAGTTATAGACCAGAGTAAGTGACATGGAAAATTTATCCTTAAAACAATTATCGCAGGCTTTACATCAGGGCAAACTTTCAAGTGTGGAATTAACCCAACATTATCTAATGCAAATCCAAAAGTATAACGATTTAAATGCATTCATCAGTTTAGATGAAGAACATGCTCTTCTTGAAGCGCAACAAGCCGATCAAGAATTAAAAAAAGGGCATGGGAAAACGTTTACTGGGATACCTATGGCGTTGAAAGATTTATTTTGTACCAAACGTATGCCTACGACCTGTGCTTCAAAAATATTGGAGCATTTCCAATCCCCGTATGAAGCAACCTTAGTGGGTAAATTACGCGAGCATGGATCCATTCTGATTGGTAAAACCAATATGGACGAATTTGCAATGGGCTCCTCCAATGAGAATAGTTACTTTGGTCCTGTAAAAAATCCATGGGATAGAACACGGGTTCCAGGTGGTTCGTCTGGAGGGTCAGCAGCTGCTGTAGCGGCTGGTCTAGTTCCTTTCGCTATAGGTTCTGACACGGGTGGTTCAATTCGACAACCTGCTGCCTTATGTGGGATTAGTGGAATTAAACCCACTTATGGCCTCATTTCTCGCTACGGCATGATTGCTTATGCCTCCAGCTTGGATCAAGCGGGACCATTAGCTCGAAGCGCTGAAGATCTTGCTTTAGTACTGCAAGCTATTGCGGGTTTTGATTCACAAGACTCTACCTCTGTGGAGACATCAATTCCGGATTATTATGGGGACCTGAATAAACCTTTGTCTAAACTAAAAATTGGCTTGCCTTCGTGCTTTTTTCAACCTGCGGTAGAGCAAGAAATACAGGAAGCGATTCGGGAAGCAGTCACAGTTTTTGAACATATGGGAGCTGAAATTATTCATTTAAATTTGGAGCTCCAGCCTTTATGGGTACCATGTTACTATGTAGTTGCGTGCGCTGAAGCCTCCTCCAACTTATCACGTTATGATGGCATACGTTTTGGCTATCGTAGTGATAATGCAACCACATTAACCGAACTGATTCGTAATTCACGCAGTGAAGGTTTTGGGATCGAAGTAAAACGCCGAATTTTGACAGGAACTCACGTACTTTCATCGGGTTATTTTGATGCATATTATTTGCAAGCACAAAAGATTCGCCGACTTATTCAAGAAGAGTTAGTTACTACACTGAAATCCGTTGATGTTATTCTCGGACCAACAACCCCAACCTGTGCGTTTAAATTGGATGAGAAAGTTACTGATCCAATTCAAAATTACTTGGCTGACGTTTTTACGGTTGCTGCTAATCTTGCTGGACTTCCGGCAATTTCCATACCCGCAGGCTTTGCTAAAGGGTTACCTATAGGTATGCAACTCATGGGCAAACATTTTGGTGAAAGTCGTTTACTCCAGATTGCCCATAATTATCAACAACAGACCAACTGGCATTTAGCCAGTCCAAAGCAATAAAGGTGAATTATGGAATGGGATACAGTCATTGGCCTTGAGGTACATGCTCAGCTAAAAACAAAATCAAAGCTCTTTTCTGGCGCATCTACTGCGTTCGGTTCTGATCCTAATTCTCAAACCTGCTTTATCGATGCAGGATTTCCTGGTGTTTTGCCGGTGTTGAATCAGGAAGCAGTGCTTATGGCAATTCAGTTTGGTTTGGCTATTCAAGCTGACATTAATGATCAATCTGTTTTTGAGCGCAAAAATTATTTTTATCCGGATTTACCCAAAGGATATCAAATCAGCCAATTTCAAAAACCTATAGTGAGTAATGGTAAATTAACAATTACTTTGAATGACGACAGTGAAAAAGAGATTTTGATCGTACGCGCCCATTTGGAAGAAGATGCCGGTAAATCATTACATGGAATACATTCTGGCTTTAGTGGAATTGATCTTAACCGTGCAGGAACACCTCTTTTGGAAATAGTTACCGCTCCTTGTTTGTTTTCGAGCCATGAAGCAGTAAGTTACCTTAAAAAATTGCATCAATTAGTCCAATTCCTAGGTATCTGTGATGGTAATATGCAAGAAGGCAGTTTCCGTTGTGATGTGAATCTCTCCTTAAAGCCCAAAGGTTCTTCTGTTTTAGGAACACGAACTGAATTGAAAAATTTAAATTCATTCCGTTTTATCGAAAAAGCTATAGCATATGAACAAGCACGACATCAGGATATCCTTGAAAGTGGGCAGCAAATAGTACAAGAAACACGGCTTTATAACCCTGACACGCATACAACACAGCCGATGCGCAGTAAAGAAAATGAAAACGATTACCGATACTTTCCGGATCCGGATTTATTACCCATACAAATTACCCGATTCCTCATTGCTGAAGTAAAGAATAAGTTACCAGACTTACCGGATAAAATTCATGCTGAGTTGAAAAACATACCTTCTCTCAATGAAGGAGACATTCATTTTATTCTTTCTTCTCCAGCAACTTATCAGTTTTTTAAATCAATTAAAGCTCAATGTCGCGCTTCTGAGAAAATGATTATTAATTGGTTAAAAGGTCAATATGCTGCCGCTTTAAATGAAGAGGGTTTAACGTTTGAGACTCCACGTGTATCGGCAGAGCTCATGGCGCATCTTCTTAATAAATTACATGACTCAGTGATTTCTTTAAATAACGCACGATCTATTTTCGCTTTACTATGGACTGGAGAAAAAGATATTGAAGCCATAATAGCACGTGAAGGATACGGACAAGTAGATGATACCGCTCTTTGGGAAGACATGATTATTCAATTAATTCAACAATATCCTGAACAAACCGCTGATTACAGGGCAGGAAAAGAGAAACTGCTCGCATTCTTCGTAGGGCAGATCATGAAGCAAACCAAAGGACAAGCTAATCCTGAACAAATCAATTCCCTACTAAAAAAACATCTAGCAGGAAATGGATAATTTGCATTAGAAAGAAATTTTTAGTTTATACTTTCGTTAACCCAAGTGCTACGTGGGGGTCTCAACGTTGTGGCACTGTGTAATGACAGAGCGATCTCTTGTTATGTGTCAATAATCTATACAGTTTTAAATCTGAATGGGTATTTATTTATAACTAAAATCAACAAAAGATCATCCCGCTCCAAACCGAATTTTATAGTGGATACCTGCACTGAATAAGCTACTATGGGTACGCTCAAGCTGGGTTTTGAAAATTGATTAAAAAAGATGAAATTTCGTATTAAAGATTAGATAAAGAAAAGTAAAAGAGTCAGTCGATAAGCCGGGTTCTGTCACGGACAATCATTCATCTGGGACATGCGTCACCGCATACCTCAAGCGACCTACCCGAGTCCCGTGCGGGTCACACGTCATGACTTTTCAGTCAAATGGACTCCTATTTGGTCTTGCTCCGAGTGGGGTTTTCCCTGCCACGTCTGTTACCAAACGCGCGGTGCGCTCTTACCGCACCATTTCACCCTTACCTCTAAGAGGCGGTATATTTTCTGTGGCACTTTCCGTAGGTTCACACCTCCCAGGCGTTACCTGGCACTCTACCCTTTGGAGCCCGGACTTTCCTCCCTTTGTAAAACAAAGAGCGATTGTCTGACCAACTCTGTTATCAATAGTAGCAGAGTGCCTAGTCAAAGACCACTATATTGAGAATTTAATATGAAAAACAGTGAAAAAAGATTGCTTTTATCAATTAGAAATCACGAGTTCCTATAAATTCGTCATCGAAATAACGCTTTAGTTTAGTACGTAAAGTACCACGACTTACACCAAGAACACGTGCAGCTTTTGATTGGTTGTAACGAGTTAACTCCATTACTGTACGAAATAACGGCGCTTCAACTTCTTCAACGATTAATTGATATAAGTTTAAGTTAGAATCTTTATTATTGACACTGCTTAAATAACCCTTAACAGCATGAATTACTTGATGAGTAAGTGCTTCGCTGCTTTGCACCATTGTATCTGTGCTCATTTAAGTCTCCTAGTACAAATAAATTAAATAAAATTATGCCCAGTACTTACACTCACCGAACACTATGGCCTATATAGTATCAAACATCTCAAAGAGTGTAAATATTGTTTTAATGATATTCATTTCTTAAGGAAATATTAAGAAAAAAAATTTTACCACTTTACAAGTTATATCGACAAGGCGATTTTATTAATTAATTGGCTTATCTCAGCAGTTTCTTGACTGTATGACTAAAATATTCTCGAAATTTGTGTATTTTTTCCTGTAAAAGTTGTAATTTTCTTTTGCTTTAGAATGATTCGAAAGACAAGGATTTGATTATTAAGGGCAAAATATGACAAATAAACATACAGGTGACTTACATTGTCATCTTAATGGTAGTTTTAGTTTGGCTTTTCTAGAACATATAGCAAAAAAAAATAATTGCGTTGAACTCTATGAAGAATTAATTCGTGTACGCTCAGAATACCTAAAAAATACCATTCAACAGCCAGAAAGTGGTTATTCTAATGAGTTAATCGCCGTCATTTGGAAACAATTTGGTCTCGTTCATAAAATTATCCAGACACTTGCTGATATTTCTGATGGTGTAGTTGATGTAGTAAGGAGCTCAAAAGCTAAGTACCTAGAAATAAGAACAACACCCAAAGAAATGGAACATCAAACACGAGATAAATATATCGATGCATTCGTCTCGGGGCTAACTCAAGCAAACCAACAGATAACTCATAAAAAAGCAGTTGGATTATTGAGTCTGGACAGAACCATTCATACTCTAGAGGATGCAAATTACTTTATCGATCGTATATTAAAAAGTCCTAATAAAGTATTAGTAGGCTTGGATGTTTCAGGAAACCCCGTAGCCAATAGAACGCTCGCAGGCGAAGATCTAACTAAGTTGGTTCATCTGGCTTTAGATAAAGGAATTGCTATTGCCATCCATGTAGGGGAATCTGATAGTGCTCGAGAGCGGCAAGACACCGATGCAGTTTTAACTGCGTTAGAACAGTGGAAATCTCTGCATTCTATTGAAGACAAGAATCCATTGCATGGTAAAGTACGCTTAGGTCATTGTATTTTTCTTACCCAGGAACAAAAAGATCGTATCAAAAAGCTGGGAATACCTATTGAAGTATGTCCCAGCTGCCACAGCAAACTGAATTGGCATCTCGAAAAAGAGCCTCATCCGGCTACATCGATTTATCAAGATCTAAGCGAGCCAATAGTTCTGGGGACGGATGATGAGCTAATTTTTGATGGTTCTGTCAAAGATGAATTTAATCGATTACTCAGTTTTTTTGCAAATAAGGAGCAATTAAGTAGAAAGCAACTTAAAGAACACCAGTCCAGCTTTCGTTTTTCTAATAATTGACGCTCTCCTCCAGAACGTTGCAAGGGATGATCAGTCAATTATATGGGTTCCCGGTTTCACTTCGACCGGGGTTACATCCTAATCTACTGTAAAACTTTCTCCACATCCACATTGTCCGGTTTGATTGGGATTATTGAAAATAAATTTATAATTTAATCCCTGTTTTACATAATCAACATTCATATTTTTTAAGAAAGGATAACTGGATTTATCAATACATACCTTATAGTTATCCGTCAAAGCGAGCACTAAATCACCTTCCTGAGGAGCCAGCACATAATCCACTACATAAGATAAACCCGAACATCCAGTTTTCTTTACTGATAAACGAATCCCAGTATACTCAGAATTTTTCTGCAAATAAGACACCAAGTGTTTTATTGCTGCTTCTGTAAAATTGATTTCAGGCACTGTACCTTCTACATGATGCACTACTACACTCATTTGTTACCTCTCAATTCGATTTATCTTCTTCAATAAAAGCAATACTTCTCTATAAACATCAACAATCCTTAATGCTATAGGATACTGGGCGACAGGGATATCTAATTCTTTCACAATGAACTGATAATCAATTTGTGGTGCAGCATCAATAGTCTTACCTTCCAGCTGTCTGCATAACCATTCCAGGCTAGCTATTACATAAGGATTACCATTAGTTTTAAAACAAGCTCGAACCATTGTACCATCTGGAATATACTGCATATAGAGCTCAATAATCCCCTGACCTTTTTGTTTGTTTTTAACACCTACTGCAAAATGATCATTTAAGTCGAGTACCCCCACATGTTTCGGAGAAAAGAAATATTCTCGTACAATTTTATTATACATCATGGTGATATTTCATGCAGCCGAGTTACTTGGGTACAAATAACGCTTATGGCATGCTCCACTTCTGCTTCCTTAGTAAAACGCCCAAGGGATAATCTAATGGTGCTTTGTGCTAATTCGTCACTTAATCCTAAAGCTTTTAATACGTAAGAGGGTTGGATACTAGCTGAACTACAGGCCGACGTAGTAGATACAGCTAGATCACTTAGTGCCAGCAGTAATGAGTCCCCATCTAAACCGGCAAAGCTTATATTCAGATTACCCGCGATGCGTTTTTGTTCGTCTCCGTTAATCTGTATCCCAGGCAAATGCTTAATGCCATTCCATAAACGCTGGCGGTACATTAAAAGTCGTGCTTGCTCCTCTTCTCGCAAAAGTTCAGCTAATGCAAAGGCTTCGCCCATTCCCACAATTTGATGAGTTGGCAATGTTCCCGAGCGTAAACCTCCTTCATGTCCTCCGCCAAAGCTTTGAGGTTGAAGACGGATGCGGGGTTTATGCCTCAAATAAAGTGCACCCATACCCTTGGGGCCATAGTTTTTATGTGCTGATAATGCCATTAAATCTACAGAAAGACGAGTGAGGTCAATAGGAATTTTTCCAGCACTTTGCGCTGCGTCAACATGAAAAATAATTCCTTTATCACGTAATAAAGTACCAATGCTTTCAATATCCTGGATTACTCCAATTTCATTGTTCACATGCATGACGGATACCAAAATAGTATCGGGTCTTAATGCTAGGTTTAGTTTTTCAATATCAAGCAAACCATTTGCTTCAGGGGGTAAATAAGTTATTTCGAAGCCATCTTTTTCTAAGCGGCTAAAACTATCGAGCACAGCCTTATGTTCTGTGCTCATAGTAATTACATGCTTCCCTTTATTTTTATAAAAGTGAGCAGCGCCTATTATTGCTAAATTATTCGCTTCTGTAGCTCCTGAAGTAAATACGATATCTTGAGTCGAGGCATGAATTGAATCTGCAATTTGCAAACGGGCGTGCTCTACTGCAAGAGCTGCAACTCGACCGTATTCGTGAGTTACTGAAGAAGGATTACCATAGTCCCCATCTGGGCCCAAGTAACGGATCATGTGCTCTACTACACGCGGATCTACCGGTGTAGTCGCCATATAATCAAAATAGATTGGTATTTTAATTATCTCGCTCACTCCCGCCCCTTTTGCTTGCCCATTCCAGTGATTTCTGTACCTGGCTTAACATCCCACGTAATAAATTAACTTCCATTTTTTCCAGATTTACGCGATTAAATAATCGTCGTACGCGTTGCATTAAACGACGAGGATTTGACGCTTTTAAAAATTGAATCTCAATAAAAACATCTCTTAGATGTTCATAAAATTGTTCAATCTCATCTGCCGTAGCATATTCATCCTGGCGTAATGAAACTTCTGCTTTGGGCGCTAATAACTTCATTCGCAATTCATAAGCAACAATCTGTACTGCTTGTGCCAGGTTGAGCGAACCATATTCAGGGTTGCTAGGAATATGGATATGATAATGACATTTTAGCAGCTCTTCATTAGTAAGACCTGCATGTTCTCGCCCAAAAACGATTGCAATTTGTGTATCTTCTGTTTGCTGACTTATCAAATCGGCACAGGAGGCAGGAATTAAGCCAGGCAAAGACAGACCTCTAGGTCTCGCGCTCGTTCCTAAAATTAGCTGACAACCGATCAAGGCTTCATCTAAAGACTCTGTTACCACCGCACTCTCTAAAAGATCATCGGCACCAGCTGCCATTTCTTTTGCTTTATAATCAGGAAACGATTTGGGATTGACCAGATAAAGTGAATTTAATCCCATCGTTTTCATCGCTCTTGCTGTAGAACCTATATTCCCGGGATGAGATGTTGCAACTAAAATAATGCGAATTGAACTTAACTTCATATACAAAAACTTTCATTAATACATTGAGATCTCTATATCATATCATTGAACTTCGTTTTTTACGATTTTTGCTTTTTTCATATTTAACTCTATTTGCACAAAAAAAATATGATAGAATCACCGGTTTTGTAGATTAAAGAGTATATTCATGGAACCACTTTTAAATATAGCAGTTAACGCAGCACGGCAAGCCGGTGAGATTATAATTCGACATATGGAGCAAGTGGACCGACTCAAAATTACAGCTAAAAATAACCATGAATATTTTAGCGAAGTGGACATCAAAGCCGAACAAACTATTATTCATGCAATTCATAAAGCGTACCCAGATCATGGAATCCTCGCCGAAGAAAGTGGTCTTCAAGAAGGTGATAATGAGTCGATTTGGATTATTGATCCCTTAGACGGGACCTCAAACTATTTACATGGATTTCCTTTCTTTTCCGTTTCAATCGCAGTGAAAGTTAAAGGAAGAATAGAACATGGTGTTATCTATGATCCATTACGCCACGAGTGTTTTGCTGCAAGCCGAGGACGCGGAGCGCGTTTGAATGATCGAAGAATACGTGTTTCCAAACAAACCCAACTCGTGTCATCTCTGCTAGGAACTGGTTTTCCATCTCGCGACATCAGTATCGCACAAAAATATTTACCTACCTTCGAAGCATTATTTGGTAAATGTGCAGGAGTCAGAAGAACTGGATCTGCTGCGCTGGATTTAGCTTATGTTGCCAGCGGACGCCTTGATGGATTTTGGGAGTTTGGTTTACGGCCCTGGGATATTGCGGCAGGATCACTATTAATTAGGGAAGCGGGTGGTTTGATTAGTGATTTACACGGTGGCGATGATTTCCTCAAACATGGAGACATCGTTGCTGGAACACCTAAAGTGTTTAAATCATTATTACAAACCATCTCCCCTGTCCTAAAGTAAATTGAAGCGTCTCTATTGAAAAGCCTGGTTGAAGCGCTTCACCAGGCTACGAGACCGAGGTCTTACTTATTTAAATCCAGGCTTCACTCCAAAACTTAAGGGAAGTTCGTCAGCCAGAGCAGTCCCTAGATTTTTAGTCACGCGATCAAAAAGATTTTGCTTATGGGTATAATCAATCACATCAGGAATCTTAACTATTTCACGAGCTAACTGCCCACTACTTGCAAATCCATCAATTAAACCCATTGCTAAAGCTTGCTCTCCTGTCCAAAAAAGACCCGAAAATGTATCATTATCAATATGTAAACGCTTTCCTCGACCTTCTTTTACGCGATTAATAAATTGTTCATGAACCTGATCCAGCATAATTTGTAGTTTTTGCTTTGCAAAATCTGTTTCAGGAGTAAAAGGATCCAACAATGACTTATTAACCCCGGAGGTTTGTAATCTTCGGGTGATTCCCACTTTGTTAATTAGATCTACAAAACCAAAACCATTATACAAAACACCTATTGAGCCAACCATACTTGCCGGACTGGCATAAATATTTTCTGCAGCAACAGCAACATAATAAGCGGCAGAAGCACATGCATCCACACAAACCGCATAAATTTTTATATCAGGGTATTTTTTTTGATAAAACTTGATCAGGTTATACATGTATTCAGCCTGCACAGGGCTACCCCCAGGACTATTAATACGTACAATTACAGCTTTTAGTCCAGAGTTTTTATAAGCTGAATCTAAGCCCTTGGCGAAATCATCAGAATTGGCTTTGGATTCTGCCATTTCACCTGTGATATCGACGATACCAACATGAGGTTTGATGTTAGTGCCTAGGTCCTCATTGGTATTTATAAACACTTGATATACTATATAGACAAGGATAAGTAAATAAATAATCCGCATGAACCACTTCCATCTGCGTTTCCTTTTTTCTTCCTTCATATAATCAATAATGATTTGATTCAGCAAAGCTTGAGAATCCGAAGTAGAATTAGGAGAATGGTTGTTTGTCATAATCATCACTTGAAATTATTAAAATAGGCCTCATTTTACGGTAGATACAATAAAATTAACACCCATTAACCCATTAGAAGGTTATATATCATGAGAATGGATAAGCTAACATCAAAGTTTCAAATAGCCTTGGCAGATGCTCAGTCTCTCGCTTTAGGGAGAGATAATGGTTTTATCGAACCAGAGCACTTAATGAAAGCGCTTTTGGATCAACAAGGAGGCAGTTGTAGACCTCTACTGAGTAAAGCGGGTGTCAATATCCCTTTATTAAGGACTCTTTTAGACCAAGCATTAGACAAACTTCCCAAAGTATCTGGAATGGGTGGTGATATTCATATTTCCAATGGATTAAATCGTCTCTTAAACCTTACTGATAAACTGGCTCAACAGAAAAAGGATAATTTCATTTCGAGCGAGCTTTTTGTTCTAGCAGCAATAAACGAGGAAGGTAGCCTTTCTCGAATGCTTAAACAAGCTGGCGGTGAAGCCAAAGCAATAGAAAACGCAATTAGTGAGTTGCGTGGCGGTGAAAGCATTAATGACGCTAATGCCGAAGAACAACGCCAAGCTTTAGAAAAGTATACTCTTGATTTAACCGCCCGAGCAGAACAAGGGAAACTGGATCCGGTAATTGGTCGCGATGATGAAATTCGAAGAACCATTCAGGTATTACAAAGACGTACAAAAAACAACCCTGTTTTGATTGGTGAGCCGGGAGTAGGTAAAACTGCAATTGTTGAGGGATTAGCCCAACGCATTATTAATGGCGAAGTTCCTGAAGGCCTAAAAAATAAACGCTTGCTCTCTTTGGATATGGGTGCATTGATTGCGGGAGCAAAATATCGCGGGGAATTTGAAGAGCGGCTCAAAGCAGTTCTTAATGATTTAGCAAAACAGGAAGGTCAAATTATTCTCTTTATTGACGAACTTCATACCATGGTGGGTGCTGGAAAAGCTGAGGGGGCTATGGATGCAGGAAACATGTTAAAACCTGCTTTAGCCCGGGGTGAACTCCATTGCATCGGTGCCACTACTTTAGATGAATACCGACAATATATCGAGAAAGATGCCGCTCTAGAACGACGTTTTCAAAAAGTTTTGGTTGATGAACCGACTGTGGAAGACACCATTGCTATTCTTCGTGGTTTAAAAGAGCGCTATGAAGTGCATCATGGAGTTGAAATTACGGATCCTGCAATCGTTGCAGCAGCTACTTTATCACACCGATATATTACTGACCGACAATTACCTGATAAAGCAATTGACTTAATTGATGAAGCAGGAAGTTTGATTCGTATGGAAATAGATTCAAAACCCGAAAGCATGGATAAATTAGAGCGACGTTTGATTCAATTGAAAATTGAACGTGAGGCACTAAAAAAAGAACATGATGAAGCCTCTAAAAAACGTCTTGAAGATCTGCAGCATTCAATTGATGAATTAGAAAAGAACTATTCTGACTTAGAAGAAGTATGGAAAGCTGAAAAAGCAACCATGCATGGGGCTACACAAATCAAAGAAGCCCTGGAACAAGCAAAACTTGAAATGGAAACTGCACGTCGAGCTGGAGATTTGAGTCGAATGTCGGAATTACAATACGGCCGCATTCCAGAACTTGAAAAACGTTTATCCCAAGTAGCTGAAGTTGAATCGCATGAGAACAAATTAGTCCGTAATAAAGTGACCGAAGATGAGGTTGCAGAAGTCGTATCGAAATGGACAGGTATCCCTGTAGCCAAAATGATGGAAGGTGAAAAAGAAAAATTACTTCGTATGGAAGAAGTCCTACATCATCGCCTCATAGGTCAAAATGAAGCAATAAATGCTGTATCTAATGCCATTCGTCGTTCCCGTGCCGGTTTATCCGACCCTAACCGCCCTATTGGTTCATTTTTGTTCCTTGGTCCTACAGGCGTGGGTAAGACGGAATTATGTAAAGCCTTGGCTTCATTCCTCTTTGATACAGAAGAAGCGATGGTACGTATCGACATGTCTGAATTTATGGAAAAACATTCTGTGGCTCGTCTGATTGGTGCGCCTCCTGGATACGTAGGCTATGAGGAAGGCGGATATCTAACAGAGGCTGTCCGGCGCAGACCCTATTCCGTAGTTTTACTTGATGAAGTAGAAAAAGCCCATACCGATGTGTTCAATATACTCCTGCAAGTTATGGATGATGGGCGCTTGACTGATGGCCAGGGGCGTACCGTTGATTTTCGTAATGCCATTATTGTCATGACTTCGAATCTTGGCTCCAATTTGATTCAAGAAATGGGCAATAAATTTAAATACGAGCAAATTAAAGATGCGGTTATGGAAATGGTACGCCAACACTTCCGTCCTGAATTTATTAACCGTATCGATGATACAGTGGTCTTCCACGCTCTTGCTCAAGATCAAATTGCAAAAATTGCAGGAATTCAAATTAGTTACTTGCAAAAACGCTTGAATCAACAAGATATCCATCTTAATGTAACGCAGGATGCCTTATCTCACTTAGCCGAAGCAGGTTTTGATCCAGTATATGGAGCAAGACCGTTAAAACGCACCATTCAGCAGCAACTGGAAAATCCTTTGGCACAAGATATCTTGACTGGGAAATTCAAAGCAGGTGATACAATTAAAGTCACTTATAAAAACGGGGAAATGAAGTTCTCTTAGCATTAATTTAAAATGAACCGATACCTGTTCATGTCGATTATGAATCATATGCCTGGCGCTAAAAGCCGCCAGGTACTTATCTATAATTCTGCTAAAGCTATTTGAACAACGCAGAGCCGCCACAGTAGATTCGATTTTTAACTATACTTATTTATACTACTTATCAACTCAGAGTTGATCCCATGGGAAAGTATTTCTTTGCGTTGGGGCCAAAAATCGTTAAAAGAGGAAGAGGAATATCCTTTTGAACAAGAGGATGAATACTACATTAGTTCAAATAATCAACACGAATCTTTGGACCCTCTCCTCGCAGCTGAATATGCAGTCTTTTCAGGTAATTTACTACGCCTTATTTTAGGCCCTGAACATCCGGAGTACCATCCACTATAAAACCTAAAGCAGCTCCTTCATTAACATTCTACACGTTTTAATCGTTCTACTAACTTCTTTTTCACTTCAGGCCACTCTTCAGCAAGGATACTATATAAAACCGTATCTGTGACCTGTCCATTGTGATGAATCATATGTTGACGCAGAATACCCTCTTTTGTAGCGCCTAATTTGTTTAATGTATTGTAGTTTTTCACATTACGAGGATCTGTTGCGATTTGAACCCGATTAAGGCTCCACGCTTCAAATGCATTTTGAAATAACAAAAATAACGACTCATGATTGTACTGCTTACCCCATACTGATGGCGTCAGCCAGCCATAGCCCACTTCCAATTTTTTATGTTGCAAGTCGATCTCATAATAAGCTCGGCTTCCAATTAACTCGTTATCTTTAAATCTTCTTATCACATACGTGAATTGTAAACCCTGCACTTGCTTTAACAAACAATCTTGAAACCAGGAATCATAAAACTCTCCATTCGCTTTATTTGGCATGTAGGTCCAAATACGGGCATCATTAGCCGGATGACGCAAATTGGCATAATGATTTATAGTAAGTGGCTCCATTTGAATGGATTGTCCAATAAGCGTCTCAAGCGTAATCGTACTGACTTTAGCTTTATTTTTAGGCATAATAAGGGCGTCAGTCATTATCGTTTCTCAATATATAAAACCATGATCAATAAATTATTTCAGCGAATAAAACAACTGTTTCAGACCTCTACAGGTAAAATTATTTCAAATGCATATCGGATTATTTCAATTGACGAGAACTATCTAAATACAGCTAAAGTTTACGTTAAAGTCCAAGTTACTGATAAGGCAGTCACTTTTGATAAGCCTATAAGTGAACTGTACCATAAAAAATGGTTGGATAATTTTTCGCATGAAGATGTAGCACATATCGCAGCTTTATATTCGGCCGAACTAACAAATAACCTGGATCTAATTAAAAGGTTCCCTAAACATACATCCGCCAACAAATCCAGTGTCATTAGTGTAGGAATTTTGTTTACAACTTTTTTAATTTTATCGAATTTAGCAGCCTTTAAAATTGCTGCTTTTGGTTCAATTAGTTTTGCTGCGGGTTTAATTTTTTTTCCTTTAACCTATGTTTTTGATGACATTTTGACTGAAGTATATGGATTTAAAGTGAGTCGACGGATTATTTGGATGGCATTACTGGCGAATACTATCGTTTTTTTGGGCACCTGGCTTACCATTTATCTGACTCCTTCACCTTTTTGGTCTCATCAAGAAGCTTATGCAACTGTATATCAAGGAACATTAAGGGTATTCACAGCCTCTGTCATTAGTTATTTTTTTGGTGAATTTGCCAATTCAATTATTCTGGCCAAACTGAAAGTGTTAACATCTGGTGAGCGGCTTTGGTTGCGAGCGATTACAAGCACAATGATCGGTGTAGGTATCGATACCTTACTTTTTACTCATATTGCTTTTTTATTCATAATTCCCTATGCGGCGATTTGGCAAATTATTGGAACGATGTATTTATTCAAAGTATTGTATGAAATATGTGCATTACCCATTACTTATCATGTTTCCAATTATTTAAAGCGAAAGGATAATGTAGATCATTATGATGTGAAAACCGATTTTAATCCGTTTTCATTAGCGCTTTGATTATTCATAAAAGAACAAATATCTCTGGGAATAGAAAATAGTTTCCGTTCCTTGTTTATTTCTTGGATATATTTAAGTGCACCTCATCCTTTATTTTCTTCTTTAATCCGATCATTATTAACTCCAGCTTACAAATGGAGCCAAATTTGAACTAATATGAACCACATATGTTAGGAATGGTATTCATTTCAAATACTGGAAGAAAGTATAAAGAGTGCACTTACCTCTGTAGATAATATAGAGGAGCAACAGCAAATTCTTAATAAGAATTTATCTAAGAAAAGGCCTGTGAACCTATATTGAAGGTGCTTTACGTAAGAAATTCTGATAATTCAGATCTCTCATGGAGAAATTTTGACCCAACTCAATCTTCTTGGGCTAGATCAAGTTCTCCAAGTTAATCGACAGGACTCTTCTGCCCAAAGACTTCACCCAATTTAACACCAATAACTGCTATAAGATAATTTATACCGTCGACTTGTATATAAATAATCCAAATAAGATACTTTTTCAATAAAATTTAAACAGTAAGTATCACCACTTCGTCTTTTTTCTGCTCTTCCTGATAGGTGAGCTCTTTCTCAGCTCTTGCGATGGCCGTAAGCATTTTAACTTTTCCATTGAAAAATGTGCAATCCAAGACAGCGCCAGGCTCTGTTTCAAGGAATTGTTTGAGAAACTTCACCCCATTGAGCATATCGTCTTGAGTTAATTCATCCAGATTTTTTTCCAAACCTAAAGCTTGCTGAAGCGTAAAGAGTAGATCGGTATCTAGCGTTTTTGACTGTTGTAATAGCAATACATAACCACCAAAAAGCATATAGCTGCATGTTGAATCATAACAACCTTTCATTTTGGTTAAAAAGGAGCTGTGCTCTGTGGACTCAAGGTTGTCTTGTATTAATGGAGTATAAAATAAACTAAAAATTATATTTCTGGATGTTTCTGATTCCACATATTTACTTAGGCTTGAATTTATTGCCTCATCATCTAAATTTTTAAAGACCTTAAAATCTTTATAATCTTTGGCTACCCCTTTACACCATTTTTCTATATCTTTCTCCAGCTGTTGCCGTTCATTTTCAATTTGTTCTGCTAAAGTTTTAATGAATTCAATTGCTGCAAACTGATTTAGAATAGCTGCTCCTCTTCGCGCATGTTCATCAATAATGTCCTGTAAGTACGGTTTGAAATTTTTATCTTCAGCAAAGTGCGGGTATTTCATAAATCGAGCAACATGTTCTTTATCTTCAAGCAGCATGTTATTACGAAAAACCTCTAATGCTTTGACAATAGTTACAACATCAAGAATTTTTAAATCATCTACTCTAAAAGTCTTTTTTACTTCGTCTAATTCTTTAAATTGCAATGCTCTTCTTATCGCTTGAAATAACCTGCAATCAGTTACATTACATTTACCCCATATCGTCCAAGAGGCATAATAATTATGATTGTCATACTCCTTAATCAGTCGAAAATAACGATGAATTAATGCCCCTAATAAAAACATAGTTCCCTGCTCTGTATCCTTTTTGTTTTCTTTCGGGATTTGGCGTAATTCATTAACCAATTGATTAAACACTTCAATTTGAGGAGTTCGATCTGATTTACATTTAATTATTTCATTTGTTCTAGCTATTAATACATCCAGTGCAGAGGATCCCTCACTGACCTGACTATCCACTACTGTATACCTTCCCAATATAGTGGAATATTTAGTTTCTAAGTTCAGCGTATTGACTCTAAGTTTTGCAAACGTTGGCGGAATAAAAGTCATACATCCTCCTTAATACATACTCATTCCCAAAGAATTCATAATTCCTCTATAAAGCCCAAATAAAGCTGAAGAATTCTTGCTAGATGAAAAATATTTTGCTTCATGAATGTCCTTTTGAATTGTTGCTCCTAATCGCTTATTTAGTTCCCGGTATGTTTCTTCTTCGCGCCGTTCATATACAAAAGTGCAATAATAACTGAACTCGCTCAAACATGAATTAAAAAAATCCTTATCCATTTCATCAAGAGATTGAATTTCTAAATGACTACGAAATAACTCAATCAGAGACTGGTAAAGATAATTACTGACTGAAGAATTATATTGGATCCACTTGACCAAATATATTCCAATAATAACCTTTCTTTTAAATTCATTGAAATCATCTAGAGTTAGCGTAAGATCTCTCTTAACAACTTTAACATATTGGATTAGTTCATAGGTCTCATCTAAATTGTGAGCCAGAATGCTTATTGTAGCCGCATCATCGATAGCAACATGATTAGGAACGAATAAAGAAAAAAAATTCAAACATCCCACATGGTGTCCATAAGATCGCGCCAAACACGTTGCTAGTTTTTTTGCTTTTTGCTGAAATTCGGCAAACTCTGTCATTGCGTCCCTCCTGCAAATCTGACCCGCAATAACTGCAACGCGTCATTGTCCAAAAATGTAAACGCCTTCATTTTTTATAGCAACCTATAAAAAATATTGCAACTATTAATTTAACTAATTGAACATAAAAAGAATTAAACGTCTTTTTTCTAGTTTTTTTATGCCCAATAAGTTCGAGGATAACTCAGCAAGTCAGATATGAAGAAATGTTTAAACTTAGATTTAGCTTGGGTGCAGAGGAACCCGGGGATCTCTTGCAATCATCCTGAGTGCAACAAGGGATCTCACATCGTAATCCTCTGTCCTGAGTCCCAAATCTATCTTGAAAACCGCTCGTCTATAGAATTGATTAACTTTTGATGAATTCCATTAAAACCTCGGTTACTCATAACCAAAACAGCATCTCCTGCTTGTACTGTATGGGTTATTTCTTTAATTATTTCGTCATGATTTTTACAAATCTTATAGGGACAAGTCCAGTTGCTTATTGTTTCATGCAAATTGAAATCCTGTGGTTCTAAAACATACGCTCCATGAACGGGTTGCAAGGCATGCGCCATTTCATCCGCATGAACCCCTGTTCGCATGGTGTAGGATGCAAACTCTAACACTGCAAAAATACGTTGATGTCTATTGCTTCGTTTTAAAGCATCAACCGTTCGCATAATGGCTGTAGGATGATGTGCAAAATCATCATAAACCGTTATGTCATGTTTATTTGAGCGAACCTCTAATCGACGTTTTACAGGCGTAAACCGTTCTAAAGCCTCAGCTGCAACTTTAGGCTCGATCCCAGCGTTTACACTTGCAGCAAGAGCTGCTAGGCCATTTTCAACATTAAAACGCCCTATTAATGGCCATTTCACCTCAGAGACTTCTTTTCCATGATGTAATACTTTAAAGGCAGAGCCATTTTCCTCAATTAATTGGGCTGACCATTGAGCGTTCCCTTCCAAAGCCAACTCTTCAATGCGTGAATATTGTCCACGCTCAATTACTTCATTAAGTGCTTTATCATCTCGAGGTTTTATGGCAACACCGCTGGCAGGGATAGTTCGCAACAGATAATGAAATTGCAATTGAATCGCTGCTAAATCAGGATAAATATCAGCATGATCAAATTCCAGATTGTTCAAAATAGCAATTCTTGGGCGATAATGCATGAATTTAGGACGTTTATCAAAAAAAGCACTATCATATTCATCTGCTTCGATCACAAACCATTTACCTGTTCCGAGACAAGCACTCGTCTTAAAATCAGAAGATACGCCACCAATTAAAAAGCCAGGATTCAATCCTGCTTGATGTAAAATCCATGCAATCATTGATGTAGTAGTCGTTTTACCATGTGTCCCAGCAACAGCGATTACTCGATATTTGGATAAAATATTTTCCGCAAGCCACTGTGGTCCAGAAGTGTACTGCTTACCTGATTCAATGACCGCTTCGAGTACAGGCATCCCTCTTTTCATCGCATTCCCCACAATAACGAGATCTGCTTGCAAGGCTAAAGTAGGATCATCATACCCTTCAGTCCAGATTATCCCTTTTGCAGTAAGCAAATCGCTCACGGGTGGATAACAATTCGCATCACTACCAGTAACTTTATGACCTGCATCCCGTGCTAATAAAGCTAGAGCGCTCATAAAAGTTCCGCTTATACCTAAAATATGTAAATGCATGATAATCCTATCTCATTGTAAAAAAGAAACGGTTAATATATTAACCGCTATTAAACCAAATGCGGCTAAGACCGATTGAATTGCTGTTGTGTTTAACGCGAACTTAAATATATGGGCTATGATAACAAACTGCCAAACTGATAATCCTATACTGAAAAACAAATAAAGAATGCCTACAAATATTAATAAGGGATTTTTTAGATTAGGAAGAGACAAGTAAGGTGCTAAAATCAATAACGGTACCACTAATATATGGATGATAATGTTGATACAGTATAACGATGTAACTGTTTGCACCAAGCGTGAAGTCAATCCTTTTAAATACAAAGCCAGATAGGTATAAATGATATAAGAAATTACCAAGTATATTGAAGTAGCGACATTATTAACGAGATCTTCGGAAGAATTAAAATAAGAATAATCCCATTCAATCGTGATCAGTAAAATCAGTAAAATACTACTTAATACCATTAGAGAAATGGAATATGGTGTATTTTCTGGACTTTCTTTTAATAAACAAATATCCCAATAACGATCAAATATAAGATGTAACATTAAGCTAAATCCATAAGATTAGGACTCTTCCTTTCTCATTATTTTCTTTACAATATCGAGCTGTTGCACAACAGGTTCGTCCCAAGGTCCTGAAATTTTATAACTATACGCAGAAATTTTCTGCATACTTTGATTAATAATTTTATTGGCCACCCAGGCTGCAACACCCGCTACAGGCCCACCAGCAATAGTTGCAACAACAGGCAAACTGGCTGTTATATGAGGGGATATTTTCAAGTTTAGATCATAAGTATGTTTAACCAAATCAAGATCGCCTTTCATGCTTGCATAAGCGACAGGACCATCAAGATAGCTGTCTTGTGTGCCCATAATTCCCTTATTTACAATAAAATTTCCCTGAAAAATATCGAAGCTATACCCTTGATGTGCCAAATCACTAAAATCTAATTGTAAACGGCGCGGAATGGTTTGCAAGCTTAGGATACTTAATAATTTACCGAGACCTAACTTTTCTTCTGTCTCCTTACTTAAATGCGTAATCCTTCCGTTTTTAAGTTGCAAATACATAGTCCCTTTTAACGATGCAAGAGAGAATTGATATAAACTCTTCTTCCAACCGCCATGAAACTCCATATATCCTTTTTTTGCATGGACCGTGGGAGTGACATTCCAACGTTCCAGAGTTTTAGCTAGATTGGCGATACTCAGTTTGAGGTCAAAATTTGTCTGATCTCTATTCTCCTTTTGAATCCATTCGCCCTGAATATTAAACTGATATACGGGTGAAGTAATTTGGCAATAATCCATTTTCCACTTTTCAGCTGTGGATTGACTTTTTAAAGTTACATCCCCCACCTGCACTTTGCCTACGGATAAATTATCAATCCGCAAGTTAAGATTGGGTATTTGTTTTGGATGTACTTGGGTGCTCTCAGCAAGATCGCCACCTACTGTATCAATCTTCTCTAAATTTAAATGATAGACATGACCACTTAATTCATTTGCAGGTGCTCGATAGATTAAATCCGCTGCAATATTTTTCTGTTGCAAATTAAAAGACCAATCCTTATTCGGCAAAATTTTTGCTTTCACTTTCATTTTATTAAATTGCTGTTTCAAAAAACCCAATTTATCTATAGTTACATTGATAATTCGCAAATTGTTAAATAAGGATGCGCCTGTTTTTGGTGATGAAAATTGATTGTATACATCCTTCCATGCGTGTAAATCAAATCCTTTTAATACACCTACAATTGAAAGCCCAGGCAATTTTTGATTTACAGCATTAGCACTACCTAAACGTACTTGTCCTGAATCAAAAACATAAGCTTCTTTCGCATTTTTAAAAAGAAGATCCGCACTTAAACGATTGTCGTAATTTCCATTCAAACGCATCATTTTTTTCGCATTAAGGTCAAGATTTAACTGAAGAGGCGCCTTTGTATCTGATTTTTTACCTAAAGGCTCAGGTAAATTAACTTCCAATCCTTCCAAAGTACTATTAAAACTGATGCTATCAGCCTCAGAAGGTTTATCACTCAAATTCAAAACTGCATTCATATCAAATGAGCCATCAACTACAGAAAGAAGTGGCAATTTAAATTGGTTTTTCAAAGAATCAACGGTACATTTTCCAGTAATTGCAATTGTTGTAGCGGGTTTGGGGTCTTTAACGGATTGAATTTTGATGTTCATTGGATGACCCAAGATATTGGCGAACAGGTAACTGTCGATTATTCCAGTTTCATTAAACATCAAACCCCCTGAAACATTTCGTACAGCAAATTGGCCTAATTCATGATTGACAGTTATCGTATTATTTTTAAAGGTCACATTTCCTTTAGCAAGGACCTCATCATTCTCTGGATATAAAGGAACCTGTACACTTAAATCAAGTAAAGCGGAGCCTTTGACGGACAACATTTTTAAAAGCGACAGTTTTTTCTTTAAAGGTGACGCCATCACATAATTCATCATTTTTTGTACTGATGCATCAATTTTCCCAGTCACCAGTAAATTCTCTTTATTTTTTCCAATGTCATAAATTCGCAAAAACATTTGCTTAGCCGGTACACCCCGAAAATTAGCATGGACTATATCAATATTGAGATTACGATTTTTTAGATGAATGTATCCATCAATCTCTTTGACAACCGGCCATTTTGAGTTAATGGCAAGCTCTCCTCCGCTTGCATAACTTTCTAAAGTGAACTCACCAGTATTGTTATCGAAAGGAAATTCTTTTGCCAAACCATTAAAAATTATCCTTCCACTCGCGACTGCAATACGTTTTACATCATTTTTCAGCCAGAGATATAATTTGGGTTTCATGTACTTTTTAGGTAAAAACGCCACCCATTTTTGCCAATTCTTTCCAGAAAACTCAATGCCGAGACGAATAGTACCTACAGACTCTCGAGTCACCTGATCGATTGCGCCTCGCATACTTAATGTGAGTTCGGGCTGATTTATTACCAGTCGTTCCATACTTACTCGCAAACCATCACTTAACTCTTTCCATTCAAAAGCTCCATTGAGTAATGTTAAGACTTGTTCTGGATATCCTTTAACTTTTACCGAGGTATTTTCAGAATCTAGTTCTAAACGTCCTTGTTCCGGCTGCCAATTTATAACACCTGAGAGATTTCTTACTTGAGGAATTGCTCCTTTGCCATTCCATCCTAACTCCTCAAAACGTGTTAAAACATAATTTATTGAATAGTCACTAATGGAAAAATCATTTTTTCTTATTAGTAATGGATCAGTAATATTCTGGGGGGTACTAAGAGAGGACGATGATTTTGACGTAGACTGTTCATTTACAGTAAAGGTGTTAAAAACAGGAACGGGTGGAATAACTGACACATTAGTATTTAAAGCGACAAGAAGTTGAGTATCTTTTAGGACTCCTTTAGGCTTCATGCTCAATATATCTTGGATACTTTTAGGCCAGTTAATCGCATTAGAAAACAATGATTCAATAATGATTGACTTTACAAATAATTGGTAACTTTGTTGCTCTTTATTGTATTTAAGCAATAACTTATTCTCGGGCCATGTCACACCACCTATTCGCAATCTAATTGGATCGGCTTGAAACTGCCAACCCAAACTGTTGGGTTTCCAAGAAAGATTGGCAAAAAATGATTGGATGAGTTGGCTCTGTTGATTGTTCAATAATCTCCAAGCGAGTCGCTTAAAGGTTATCTGCGCTTGTATGGAAGAGATGGCACCATGATGCACATCAAGCCATAAATTTATATAACCTTTACCGCCTTCCAAATGTTCTGTTGCTTTAGGAAATAAACTTTGCCATTGAGCAGGCACAACATTTTTGGCTGAGAAATAAAATTTTCCTTCAATGTCCTCAAAATGTTCCGGATCAAAATATCCATCACCTAACAGCTGAAAATTAGTGCTACTGGTTTGTGCAAGGCGTGCTTCGCCCTTAAATTTATAATGTCCCCCTCGATTTACTACTGATACATTTAAACCATTAACAGGAATCAATCCCCCATCGCTAAAATGAAAATACGCGGAAACCTGTTTGATAATTAAATGCTCTTGTTGCGATAGCCAGATTAATATTTGCTTGGTTTTCTCGGGAGTCATATCGCTGCTATTGAGCGAGTCAGTTGCAACACCATCAATAGTCCAGTGATGATCTTTTTCTCTCAAATTGAGATGCATGTCATCAATATAGAGGACTCCGGGTTGAATCTGCCAATTCCATAATGATTTAAATAAGTTAATACCAACTAACAATTTGTTGATACGAAAGGTATGGTCTGAATCATTGCCCAATGTAACCTGATGTAATTTAAGTACTGGTTCAAACCAATACCATCCTGTCTCCATCGTTTGTATCGTTACCGGTTGTCCTATGAGAACTGAAAGATGCTGTTCGACTTCCCCCTTATATTCTTTTGCCCAAGGAGTCAACGATCGAAATATACTGGATAAAACAGCCATAAAGATAATAAAGATAGCTAAAAGCATCCATATTCTTTTTACTACTTTCCTAACGCTTAGTGTTCGATTACTCATTGATTTTTTTACTATACCATTGCTTTTGCGCATACTCATCATTTTCTTTTTGTTCTATGCGCTGGATTTTGAGTTGTTCGCTCTTGTTAACCCGGTCAATCAAATGATTGACTCCTTCTTCAGAAATTTTAGCTTGCTTGTAATTAAGTTCGGCTTTAGACCTTACCTTTCCTAAATATGCTAAATGCGTATTCAATTGTATTAAAGCTGTATCCAAATGGCTAATAAAATCGATACGATTACGTAGTCGAGCCACTACAGTTCCCTGTTCACCAATTTTTTCAACTTGCTTTAAATAATCCTGTCGATAAGATACTAATTGCTCATGCTTTAACTTATTATGTTTGAATTGCTCCTGGGCTTTTAAAAGATCCTGGTATGCGGCATAGGTCGCTTCTTTTTTCATCTGCAACAGTTGTTTTAAACGCTCTAATCGCTGACTCATCAATTAGCTCCAAAAGATGATACTAATTGGGATAAAATCCCTACACTTTGTTTATAAACAACTCGTTCGTTGATTCCTTGTTCCATATATTCCCTAATTTTATCTCGAGCTTGAATCGCTTTATCAAGATTAGGATCGCTTCCTTTAGCATAAGCGCCAAGAAGTATGAAATCTTTGTTTTTCTCATACAGGGATAAATATTTTTTGAATAATAGCATATCATTCATTTGTTGTTCAGGTACTATAGTTTGCATTACTCGACTTATCGAAGCTTCCAAATCAATAGCAGGATATTGTCCTTCTTCCGCAATCGTTCGACTTAGAACAATATGCCCATCCAAAATAGCCCGTGCTGCATCAGCAATCGGATCTTGCAAATCATCCCCCTCAGTTAAAACGGTATAAAATGCAGTAATCGAACCGCTACCTGGTTCTCCATTACCAGCCCGCTCAACAAGCTTTGGTAATTTGGCAAAAACTGAAGGAGGATAACCTTTCGTTGCTGGGGCTTCTCCAATAGATAGAGCAATCTCTCGTTGAGCCTGAGCAAAACGAGTTAATGAATCCATTAAGAGAAGCACATGTTTACCCTGATCACGAAAATACTCAGCGATACTAGTCGCTACTTTAGCACCGTGCAAACGCATTAGTGGACTTTCATCTGCGGGTGCAGCTACAACAATCGCGCGTTTTAAACCTTCTTCACCTAAATTCGATTCAATAAATTCTTTAACCTCTCTACCGCGCTCACCAATCAATCCAACTACCACCACATCCGCTTGGGTAAAACGAGTCATCATTCCTAATAAAACAGATTTTCCTACACCGGATCCCGCAAATAAACCAATCCTCTGTCCGCGCCCCACAGTGAGTAAACCATTAATTGCACGAATGCCTACATCCAAGGGTGTATCGATGATTGCTCTTTTTAAAGGATTAACTGCTGGACTAATTAAAGGATAGCAATCCTTCATCTCAAGAGGTGGGCCCTCATCAATAAGAACCCCCGCTCCATTAACAATTCGTCCAAGTAATTGAGCTCCCACTCCCACCTGAGCGACCCGTCCAGTTGGGGTAATGATCATACCAGGGGCGAGTCCTTGAATCGCTCCTATAGACATCAAATAAACGCAATTTTGGCTAAAACCAACTACTTCGGCTTCAATCGTACGTGATCCATCAATATTAATAAAACAACGTGCCCCAATAGGTTGGTGAAATCCTTTGGCTTCTAAAGTAAGACCTACTGCACGACTTACTCGGCCGCAATGCAATAGTCCTGAATGTTCTTTTTCGCGAATTTCAGACAATACCTCAACCAGATGAGACTCATAAATTTTCATTGGTTACCCTGATCTTTTAAGGGTGGAATCAAGTTATCCTGGTTAATATATTTTGTAAACAAAGTTGCTAAACGAGTAAATATTCGGCCATCTAACTCGCTGTATTCACCTTTTAAATAGAAATCTCCACGGCTCAATAAAGGATCTGCTACCAAAATCTCTTGTAAACCAGGTATTTCTTTTTCACCAAATTCATTTTTAACCCAATTTACATCTTCTGGATGCATAGCAAGTATTTTATTAGTTTGTAAAGAAGGTAACTCTAATTTGATGATATTGAATAAGTTTTTTAATTGCTCTGGATTAACGGATAACTCGACTCCAATACAATGCTTGCTGAGCCAAATTATGGTTTGAATGATTTCTTGGGTAACGTGCTCATCTAGAAGTTTTACTGGATTTTGTAATAAATCAAACCAACGTATGAACTGCTCTCTTTTGTCATTAATTTCGGCCAGGGCTTGCTGCATTCCCTCCGAATAGCCCTTCTTTATAGCTTCTTGCTTCAAGCGTTCACATTCCGCAAGAAATAGTTCCTCCTCATTAATTTCTGCTTTTGCTTCATTATTTATAATTGATTCATAATCCCAAGCACTAAACCCACTATTACTTTCTTTTTTGTTAAGGTAAGGCTTAAATTCATTCGACATATGCTTATCCTGCAAATCATATCCAATCAGAAATCGAGTTGGTTGCCTGCCAACCCACTAAATCATATCATCGCCACCCTTAGAGCCCAGAGCAATCTTACCGTCTTCAGCAAGGTTTTTTGCTATGCCTAAAATATCACGTTGAGCACGCTCTACATCAACAACTTTTACAGGTCCTTGTAGTTCAATATCCTCACGCAATAAATCCGCAGCTCGTTTAGACATATTGGAGAATATTTTTTCTTTAGTAGGCTCGGTAGTCCCCTTTAAAGCCAGTTTTAATTGTTCAGGCGTAACATCTCGCAATAACGTTTGCATACTTCGATCATCCATATCTACCAAGTTCTCAAAGACAAACATTTTGTCTCTGATTTTTTCGCTTAACTCTTCATCCCAATCTTTTATTTTATTCAATACCTCTTCTTCCATAGCACCATCGAAATAGTTGATTACATCAGCAACACTCTTAATTCCTCCTACAGAGGCGGTTTTACTCACCTTCTGACCACTTAGTTGTTTCTCTATAACCTGTCCTAGCTCGGAGATGGCTTCTGGTTTTACGGTATCAATATTGCACATACGCAATAAGACTTCCGATCGTTTATCAACACTAAAATAGCGTACTACTTCAGCTGCTTGCTCACTATCCAAATGAATTAATATGGTGGCAATAATTTGTGGGTGCTCGTTGCGAATTACATCAGCAATTAATCGACCATCCAACCATTTTAAACGGTTAAGTCCACTGTCTTTATCAGAGACCAAAATTCGGTCAATAAATGGAGTTGCCTTCTCCAAGCCTAAAGCTTCAATGAGCACTGTGCGTAAATAATGCTCAGTGTCGACGGTTAGGCTCGTTTGATCTCCTATAGCATGGGTAAATTCCACCAGGACATTTTCCATTTTTGCCTTAGTAACATTACTCAAAGTCGACATCGCAACACCAACCTTTTGAACTTGTCTCGGTTCCAAATGTCTTAATACTTCAGCAGCATTTTTCTCACCCATGCTTAATAGCAAGATGGCCGCACGCTCTATTCCATCCATAGTTACCCCCGATCAACCCAATTTTTAACTACCTGTGCCACACGTTTGGGTTCCTTATCCACAACCTGCCGTAATAAATTTAACTGTGACTCATAATCATTAGCGTCTTTAATGGAGATGGTTCCATCGTAAGTTAAATCCCCTATAGGGGGCTCATCACTTACAATACTACTAACAGTTCGATTAGTGGCAAGGGTTTTGAGCATAGGCCTTAGTACGCCAAAGATTAAAGCCAGAACAAATATCGCAGCTACTGCCTGCTTCACTATCGACCAGAAGATATCTTTCTGCCAAAAACGTTCCTCAGGAATAGCTGCAACAGGGTCAGGTTTAACAAATCCCGTATTAATTACATTCAGACTATCACCACGCTGTACATTTAACCCAATTGCATCTGCAACCAGTAATTTGATTTGATCAATTTCCTTTGGAGTCAAAGGAGCTTTAGTCATTTTTTTAGTTTTCTCATCCATTACGGCTCGATTATCTACTAATACAGCAACTGAAAGTCGTTTAATCGTCCCAGGCTGATTTTTGGTATGACTAATCGTTTTATCCAACTCAAAATTTTTGGTACTTTGCTTACGTATATCGGTGGACTGATTTGTATCCGATGCTGTTTGCTGCTGTGTGGGGGGCGGCCCATTTTTAGGGGGTACATTCTTGGCAGCAAGAGCAGGATTCGTTTGCGGTGTATTGGATAAAGTGCCTGGAACTCCAACAGCATCACTTGACGCACTGCGTTTTTCTTCCATCGTTTGCTCGCTACGCAAAGAAGGGAGTTCAGGATTAAACAGTTCTTGTGTTTGTTCATAACTTGTAAAATCAATATCCGCAGAAACTTTCGCCCTTACTCGCCCATAACCCAATATTGGCGTCAAAATATCTTGAATTTTTTGAGCATATTGATGCTCTAAATTTTGTCTATAATCTAAAAATCGTTCCGTCTCAGTAAAAAAGGTTTGTCCCCCACCTTCATTTAGCAATTGCCCATCCTGATCGACAACGGTCACCCGAGATGCAGATAAATTTGGGATACTTGATGCAACTAAGTTCACAATGGCTGCAATTGTATGTTTTTTAAGTTCTAAACCAGAATAGACATCCAGGAACACCGAAGCACTGGGTTCGTGAGCATCACGAACAAAAGCTGATTCGCGTGGAATTGCTAAATGGACTCGAGCTGATTTAATATCATTGAACTTACTTATAGTACGGGCCAATTCAGCTTCCAAAGCTTGCTTATACCGTGCATTTTCCATAAATTGGCTACTATTAAATGCATTAGCATTGGAAAAAAGTTCTTCTGAACCCACTGGATCACGAGGCAATCCTTCCATAGCCAATTTAAGCCGCGCACTTTGCAGATTATCCGCCGCAACCAAAATCATACTGTTGTTATTATCAATCTTAAAATCAACACCGTTACGTTCTAGAGCAGATACTATCTCAGCAGCATCACGCGCATTCATTTGCGTATATAATGGAACATAATTCGGATCACGAGACCATAAAACAACAGCCAAGCCAATCGCAATACTTGCAGCCACACCTATTAATAAACCAATTTGTCGAGCAATAGAGAGATTTGCAAATTTTGCAGCAACTGTTGATGCACTATCAGCCAATGCCATACTAAACTCCTAATTATACTGGCATATTCATAATGTCTTGGTACACTTGTACCACTTTGTTACGAACTCGAACAGTAGCTTCAAGCCCCAAATTGGATTTTTGGGCTGCTATCATCACTTCCCCAAGACTTACATTAGGATCCCCCATTTCAAAACGGGTTTTTAATGCATCCGCAGATTGATGTAAGTCATTGACTTGATTCATAGCGTGTTGAAATACAGAGCCAAAAGGAGATTGATTTGCTTCTGCCTCAAGAATTTTTCCTTCAGCTTTAGCAGACATTGTTTTGATCTGATTTAGTATATTAGCTGTATTAATTTCACTCATATCCCTATTAACCTCATTGTATTTGATGTTATATCCCTTTTTTATCTGCTTCAAGTAAACCGGTTAATCCACAGTGATGGCTTTATCTTCATTCAGGTCCTCAAAGCACCGGCCACTAAAATTTTTATACTGTATAACCTTCTTCGCGCATTTTTGCTAATTTATAGCGTAACGTACGCTCACTTACACCCAATAAAGCAGCTACTTTTTGTCTATTTCCCTCATTCTCCAATAATGTTTTTTCAATCAATTCAAATTCATGGATTTGTAAGTTTTTACTATTAGCACCTGGAGCAGTATCGGGAACTAAGGTAGCAGTTAATGACAATTGTAAATGCTCTGCTTCTATAATGCCTTGAGTTTGTAGCACTAAAGCGCGTTGAATCACATTATCCAACTCACGCGCATTTCCTGGCCAAGGATATGCCAACATCAATTTTTGAGCCGCTGGACATATCACAGGGACCACTGGTTGTTTATGTTGACAATGCTTACGAATCAGATAATTAGCCAAGGGAATGATATCATTCTTTCTTTCACGTAAAGGATGCCACTGCAAAGGGAACACGTTTAACCGATAAAACAAATCTTCCCTAAATCGACCCGCCTTGACTTCATCTTTGAGTTGTCTGTTCGTAGTAGCTAAAATCCGAACGTCTAAACTAATTGTTTTATTAGCACCAATTCGCTCTACTTCTTTTTCCTGTAAAACGCGGAGTAATTTAGCTTGTAGGCTTAAAGGCATTTCGCTCACTTCATCAAGAAGTAAAGTTCCTCCCTGCGCTTGTTCGAATTTCCCAGGGGTTGATTTATACGCCCCAGTAAATGAACCTTTTTCATAACCGAATAATGTCGCTTCAAGCATTTGCTCAGGAATTGCCGCACAATTAATTGCAATAAAGGGTTGCTTTTTTCGAGAGGAATGATCATGAATAAAATGGGCTAAGACTTCTTTTCCTGTTCCACTCTCACCACTAATCATAACGCCAACATCTGATTGAGCGACTTTTAAAGCCATCGTTAATAAAGCCTGGCTTTTTGGATCTTTAGCGATGGGCTCTCCAGTATCTTCATCAAACTCAACTTTAATGTATTGATTGATTTTTTCAGTCAGTACTTGAGCGCTGAATGGTTTTTGTAAATAATCTACCGCACCATGATGAAGCGCATTCACGGCATCTTGCACTGACCCATAAGCGGTCATCAAAATCACCGGTAATCCAAGTCTTCTCTTTTGGATTTCCGCGAGTAATTGATTTCCATCTAGTTCATCCATACGAATGTCCGTTAATACCACTGATGGATTATGGATTTCTAAAAGAGCCAAAGCCTCCTTGCCATCTTTAGCGGTAATATATGTATGGCCAGCAATAGTCATTGTTTCAGCCAGCGCTTCCCTTAATACTGGATCATCTTCAACGATTAAAACATGACTCATAGAAAGTCCTTTTTCTAAGTGTTATAAAAAGGATATCATCCTAAGCTTGGTTAAGCACTTCAAGAATTTAACCTAAGTTAAATCAGAGCACTTTGCCATGTTCAGGATGACCACTCAACATATTTACGGCAAAAACAAATTAACCTGTGTACCAACTCCTTCCGTAGATTCTAGACTCAATCGACCACCATGTGCTTTAACTACTGCGTAAACGACTGCTAATCCCAAACCATTGCCTTGGGCTTTTGTAGTATAAAAAGGGGAAAAAGCCTGGTTCTTCACCTCTTCTGTCATTCCTTTACCATTGTCCTCTACTGATATTTGTATACCTGAATTATCTATAGATGCAAGTGTTAAATTAATTTCTGTCGCATCTGATTGCAAGGAATTGATCACCAAGTTTAAAACAGCACCAATTAATGACTCTGCATGAATTAATGATTCACGAGTATACAGCTTATTACTTACATTGAAGCTGACATTATTAGCTAAGACATATGGCTGTGCACGTTGCACGAGTAAGGAACACCAATAATTCATATCCATGCGGGTGGGTTCGATTGTAGTACCTCGTGCAAACAGTAACAAGTCCTGGATTTGTTGTTCAATACTGGTATGGCATTCTTGTAATCGATGAATCCAATTTTGAGTACGAAATTCTAAATCAGGAAGGTTGTTTAAATGTTCTGTATACAACATTGCCGAAGCTAATGGTGTCCTGATTTGATGTGCGAGTTGTGCAGTCATTGTACCGATTGAGACCAAACGTTTTTCATTTTCTTTGGCTTTTTCATAATCCCGTGTAGCAGTTATATCCGTTAAACTAACTAATATACCTGGCAAGCTATCCAAGGTGGCGATTGCTACGTGAACCCGACGCCCATCTGCCAGAGAAACTTCATGCCCATCGTCAGCACGAGGTACAAAAGCACGTAGAATCACATCCAACCATAGGGAATCAAGTAATCCATAACCTAGCATAGCTTCGGCCGGTGGATTTAACCACACAATTCGTCCTTGAGAATTGATAATTACCAAAGCAGTTGGCAAACTGGATAAGATATCCCACTCAGAAAGAGGTATTTGTGGTCTTACAGCACATGTTTGGTAATTAGAATAATGCATACTTGATGAAATTATTATAATTAATTAGATGACTGTAGCAAATTTAGAATAAAATGAAAATACATTTAAAATCATGTAATTAATGGCTTACCCACGATATGACTTTTTTATTGACATCTAAGAGTAAACATGATAAATATATTGTTATTAAATTATTCAAACATAGTAATTTTATGACAATAATGCGTCCCAATATGAATATGTGCATGAGTAACCTGAACATTGTTTTTCAGGTTGAGTATGTACAGTTGGATTTGGCGCTATAACTTCTCCACAAACTCAATACCAATGTTCAGGATACAATCTCTAAAAAGCGCCCCTACTAAAATTAGAGGGCTTACCCATGAGCATATGCATTCTAAAAGGAATCAATAGCGAATCAATTGAAGAGATTAATTACCCGATCATTAAACAATGTTATCAGCAATTAATTGATGCTTTAGTTAAAAAAGGTTTTCCGCGGGAACATATTAAAATTTCTTTTGATGATGAACAACGACAAATTTTCTTTGACTATTATCCCGATGAATTAGAGGTTCTAATCACCTATACTGATTTTGATGAAAAACTACAACTTCATCTAACTGAAAAACCTTTTGCTTCCACTTGGGAGAGTAACCGCTATCGTCTTTGGCATAATAAACCCGTGGATGAATATATATCTGAAATTAAATCATTATGCCAACTATCCATAAATTTGGCCCAAAAAACAAATTACTCTCATTCTGGCTGGAGTTTTTCACAAGCATCACATTCTTACTTCTCAGTACCACAAAGAAAAGAGGCATTAAAAAAATCATTTGAGGAGCTAAAAAATAATAAAACACTTCCTAATGGAATCTTCTTAGGCGAAATTCATCATCACAAATTTCCCAAAAAATTTCTTATTGGAAATTTAGAATACTTTAAGCAATTAGGCATAAAAACTTTATTTTTTGAATTTCTTTTTTATGATCGCCATCAACAATTGCTCGATGCCTATTTTCATAGCACGAGTGACGAGCTTCCACCCGAACTAGCTGCCTATTTATACTTCAAAGATCTGGCAAGTGGATGCGGATTTTCGGGGTATACGGATATAGTAAAAGCAGCCAAAAAAGCCGGGATTCGTATAGTGGCGCTCGATTCTTATCCAGCAATTTTATCCTGTATTAAAAGTTTCCAAATGAAATACTTAGATGGAGATGAACAGTTCAGAATTCATAGTTTCAATGGTAACGCAGCAAAAATTATTGAAAAGGAAAATAATAAGGAACCTTACCTGGCTTTCTTGGGTTTTGATCACAGTTACATTGGTGAAAATTCTCGATATAAAAACATTAAAAGTGTAGCGGAACTCTTACCCAATACATGTTCTGTATTTCTTACCGATGGACAAGTATCTTATAAAAATTTTTATGCACCCTTTTTTAGTTACGATAAGCCCTTGATATTTAATTATAGTAAACAGCACGAAGCTGGCGCCAATATCATTGAGTCCAGTTGGAATCTCCCAGATTGTAAATTATGAGAGTAGTTGGAACCTAAAGTACTTTTATAGGTCTTGTAGCCTAGATCCCAGCGCAGCATTTAGACATGCAGCCAAACCTGGGATCTATTGGGGCCTGTCAATCGGGGGTGACGAGGGGCTCTCCCATCGCAAAACAATGCTACAGCGTGAAGATCCCTTGTTGCACTCAGGATAAGGAGTGGTTTGCTGTGTTCAAAACTAAGATTTTGGTTCGTTTTCATCCAGTGATTTTAGAAACGCAAGTTTCTCAGCAATTTTTATTTCCAGACCACGAGGAACAGGCTTATACCAACCAGGCTCCTGCATGCCTTCAGGTAAATAATGTTCGCCAGCAGCGTAAGCATGTGGTTCATCATGAGCGTAACGATACTCTTTTCCATGTCCTAGTTTTTTCATTAAATGCGTTGGTGCATTGCGCAAATGAATAGGGACTTCTCGCGATTTATCTTTTTTTACAAAATCCCTCGCTTGGTTAAAAGCGACATAAGCCGCATTACTTTTTGCTGCAATTGATAAATATATGACCGCTTCTCCCAGAGCGAGTTCGCCTTCAGGAGAACCTAGTCTTTCGTAAGTTAGTGCGGCATCATTTGCAATTTGAATGGCACGCGGGTCAGCTAAACCGATATCTTCCCAAGCCATCCTCACTATACGCCGTGCCAAATAACGTGGATCGGCTCCTCCATCGAGCATACGGCATAACCAATATAAAGCCGCATCAGGATTAGAGCCACGAACGGATTTATGTAAGGCAGAAATTTGATCGTAAAAGTTATCTCCACTTTTATCAAAACGCCTGACCTGCTCTGCCAATGAATTCACCACAAATTCTTTGGTTACATGTGTATTATTCATTGCAGCACAGGCCGTTTGTAATTGTTCAAGACTATTTAAAAACCGTCTTGCATCCCCATCGGCAAATGCAATAAGCATATCTATCGCATCGTCATCAAATTGAATAGAGGATAAAACAGCCTGGTACGCTTTTTGAAATAACTGTTTCAACTCCTCATCAGTCAATGACTTTAAAACATAAACTTGAGCTCGTGATAACAAAGCAGAGTTCACTTCAAAAGAAGGATTTTCTGTAGTAGCACCTATGAAAGTGACCAAACCTGATTCCGTAAAGGGCAATAATGCATCTTGTTGGGCTTTGTTAAAACGATGAATTTCATCAATAAACAAGATGGTATGTTTACCCAAAGTTAGATTTTCTTGTGCTTTTTCAACTGCGGCCCGAATATCTTTAACTCCAGAAAATACTGCTGACAGTGCTATCCATTCGCAATCAAAAGCTTCAGCAGTAATTCGAGCAATTGTGGTCTTCCCGACCCCGGGTGGCCCCCATAGGATCATTGAATGAAGTTTTTTAGCAGCAAAACTGAGCCGTAAGGATTTCCCCTCACCTAATAAATGACTCTGACCAATCACTTCATCCAGGCTTCGAGGTCTTAAAAGCTCAGCGAGTGGCGGCGTAGGCGTGGTTTCAAATAAACTCATTGCTGAACCACATCAACCCCTTTTGGCGTTTTGAATTGAAACAAATTAGTAGCCAATTTAGGATTTAATTTAATTTGGGATAATTGGACCGTAGTTACTTGGCCTAATTGATCGTATAACTCTAATCCTGTTAAATTGTTTTGCCGAAAGACGAGTTTTATGCGTTGGAAATTGGCTTTAGGTGATTTTGATTTCAAATCAAAAACGATTTCATTTCCCATGTTGCTCTGAGTCACATTAAAGTCTCGTGTCACAGTATTGTCATAACCACTTAAGAACAAAGCCGCAGTTCCTCCTAAGCCTTTTCTTTGTGTTTTAACAGTGACTTGTTCTAAGTCTTTATCATAAACCCAAATTTTCTGGCCATCAGCTACCATTAATTGCGCCATAGGCTGCAAAGTTTGCCATCGGAATCGACCAGGTCTTTGTAATGCCATAGTTCCTGATGAACGAGATACTACACGATGTTTTGCTTTTACAGATTGCTTAAAAACTGCGGTCATTGAGCGAATACTATTTAATTTATTCTGTAACAATACATCTGGGGTTTCACTAAAAACTGCAGTAGAAACGCTTAAAAGTAATGCTATTAATATTTTTTTCATAACTAATCCTCCGTTACAGATGATACTAAGACATCTCGATAACCACCATCTAATGGCCCCACAATCCCAGTTCGCTCCATTTCCTCAACCATTCGCGCTGCCCGGTTGTACCCTATCTTTAACCGTCGTTGAACTGCAGAAATACTTGCCTTACGTGTTTGAATAACAAACTCTACTGCTTGATCATAAAGAGGATCATCATCTTCTGCAGATTGACCATCTTCATCCGAACCACCTTCATTGCCATCGTTCGTTAATTTTAAAATATCCTCAATATAATTAGGCTCTCCACGTGCGCGCCAGTCATCAGCAATACGATGTACCTCTTTATCATCAACAAAAGCGCCATGAACTCGTAAGGGTGCGCCACTTCCGGGAGCCAAAAACAGCATATCCCCGTGCCCTAATAACTGTTCCGCGCCTTGTTGATCTAATATAGTACGAGAATCAATTTTTGACGAAACTTGAAACGATATTCGTGTAGGAATATTTGATTTAATTAATCCAGTTAATACATCTACTGAAGGCCTTTGAGTAGCAAGAATCATGTGAATTCCTGCTGCCCGTGCTTTTTGAGCAATACGTGCAATTAATTGTTCTACTTTTTTACCCACGACCATCATCATATCCGCAAGCTCATCAATCATGACAACAATATAAGGCAAGGGTTCTAACTCTGGAGCGGATTCATCCATTGAGTCAACAGGTTTCCATAAAGGGTTAACTAACGGTTGGCCATTAGCGATTCCTTCAGCGATCTTACTATTAAATCCAGCTAAATTTCGTACTCCCATTGCCGCCATTAATCGATAACGTCGCTCCATCTCCTCAACACACCAACGCAGAGCACTAGCAGCTTCTTTCATATCTGTTACAACAGGAGTTAACAGATGAGGGATACCGTCATAAACAGACAACTCCAACATCTTAGGATCCACCATAATCAAACGTACCTGCTCCGGAGTTGCCTTAAATAAAATACTTAGAATCATGGCATTGATGCCCACTGATTTTCCAGAGCCCGTCGTTCCAGCGACCAAGAGATGAGGCATTTTTGCTAAATCAACAACGACAGGATGCCCTGCTATATCCACACCTAAAGATAAAGAAATGGGTGAGTGAGCCTGTTGGTATACATCCGCTAATAAAACATCTGATAAACGAACCATTTCTCGTGAATGATTGGGTAATTCCAATCCAACTACAGTTTTACCTGGAATTACTTCGACTACACGGACTGAAGTTACCGATAAAGAGCGAGCTAAATCTTTAGCCAAGGCCGTAAGCTTACTTACTTTAACACCTGCAGCCAATTGCAACTCAAAACGAGTCACGACAGGTCCTGGGTGAACCGCAACCACACCCGCCTGAATACCAAAATCTAACAAATGTTGCTCTACTTCTCGCGATAAATTCTCTAACTCGTGATGAGTATACCCACCCATAGGCTTACCTGGCTCACCTTTATCCAATAAACTTAAAGAAGGCAATTCGCCTGAAGTACTAACCTTGGGAAGCCGAATTTCTTTTACTTCTTTAATAGGCTTAACAATTTCGGGTCTATTAATTTCAGATTTATTACTTTCGTTTCTAACCATTTCAGGTTTTATTTCATTACTCAGTAGAACAGGAGGAATAACCACCTCTTTTTCTTTCTCTACCTTAGGCCTAAATAATTTTGGAGCAGGTTTTTCACGAGGTATTTTGGTGGATTCTTTTGACGGGGTTCGTGCAAACTGATTCTTAAAAAAATGTACTGCTTTTTGTACCGTTTTAGAAATATAATTTGCAGTGAATAAAGTATATAAACCAATAAGCTCGATGGCTTTTATCCAGGATAAACCGGTTAACCAAGTAGTTCCTACTAAAAGCATGGCCAATAAAACCAAGCTCGCTCCGTGTAAGTTCAGCATTTGATACCAACCACCACCCACAGTTTGCCCTATTAATCCTCCGGGGCCATGGATGAAGCTTAATCGACTCATTTCCGCTTCAAGACTTAATAAGCCACACCCTCCAGCAAACATAAGCATCAGACCAATAGAGCGAAGCAATAAAACTCGTTTATCAAGAATTTTTAAGGTATGAACATCATGCAATAAAGCCCATGAAATATAAGCAAAAGCGATAGGTACCAAATAAGCAAAATACCCAAATGTAAAATAAAGAGCATCAGCAATGTATGCACCTACTTGTCCGCCTGAGTTTGCAACAGCAGCTCCAGCACGCGAAGCATGGAAAAACCCTGGATCACTGTTTTTATAAGAGAGCAAAGACAAGAGCACAAAAAAGGCACTTGTTAAAATTAATATAAAACTACCTTCGCTAAGTCGTTTCACAACATAGCTAGGCATGTGTTTTTTAGAAAGACCAGATTTTTTTCCCGAATGTTGTTTTTCCATAGGTATTTTCATATCTTTGTTTTTGTCATAATATTCGCCATCTTAACACAAAATATCAAAATATTAAGGAAGGCAGAGAGAATGAGCTCAAGCAATCATCACCGCTTAATTATATTAGGTTCAGGACCAGCAGGTTACACCGCTGCAGTCTACGCTGCAAGAGCCAATCTTCATCCCGTTTTAATCACTGGCATGCAGCCAGGAGGTCAATTAACGACCACAACAGATGTAGATAACTGGCCCGGCGATGTTGAGGGATTACAAGGCCCTGCCCTGATGGACCGCATGCAAAAACATGCTGAACGCTTTGAAACTCAAATTATTTTTGATCATATTGTTAAAGCAAATTTAGCACAAGCACCTTTTATACTTCATGGTGATAGTGATACGTACACGTGTGATGCTCTTATCATCGCTACAGGAGCTTCCGCTCGTTATTTAGGACTCGAATCAGAATCAGCCTATCAAGGTCGAGGGGTTTCTGCCTGCGCGACTTGCGATGGTTTTTTTTATCGCAATAAAACCGTGTGTGTTATTGGTGGAGGAAATACGGCAGTTGAAGAAGCACTGTATTTATCTAACCTAGCTTCTTCAGTAACTTTGATCCATCGACGTGACAGTCTACGTGCTGAAAAAATACTTCAGGATAAACTTTTCGAAAAAACGCGTACAGGCAATATTAAAATAATATGGAACTCCACTCTTGATGAAGTCATCGGAGATGGTAAAAAAGTCACTGGCGCCTTAATTCGCAATGTACAAACCGATTCACAGGAATTATTAAACGTGGACGGGGTATTTATTGCTATAGGGCATACACCTAATACGGACTTATTTAAAGATCAACTTCTTATGAATAATGGTTATATTGTTATTAAATCGGGATTGGAAGGTATGGCTACCAGCACATCCATTCCTGGAGTATTTGCTTGTGGTGATGTAGCTGACCATGTGTACCGACAAGCCATTACCTCTGCGGGAGTGGGATGTATGGCAGCTCTGGATGCAGAACAATATTTGGATTTAAATTTAAAAAATTAGTGTTGGAAATGGGTGCAGTGAAGTTGTTCTTAATATTACCTGCTTCGCTGCAACTAAAGAATATCACCCTAATTTCTTTGTTGTTCTGTTTGATTGAGCATTTTCAATATAATATCTTTCCCCATTGCCTCTACCATTCTCATAAATAATGAAGGTTTGTTTTCTTGTAAACGATGTAAGTCAGAATAATTCCAGTATAAATAATCTACAGGATCCTTTGCATATATGGTAGTGCTAGCTTTTCCATCTCTAAAATAACTCATCTCTCCAATAAAATGATACGGTCCTACTTCTATAATCTCTTCCTCTAACTCAATGTATACCAATCCTTTAGTAATCAACATTAAATGTTCTACTGGCTCACCTTTGGTTAATATTTTTTCATTTCTTGAATTACCTCGATTACTTAGTTTAATCAGACGAATAAAGTCACTTGTTTGCATGCTTACAAAAAATAGATCCTTTATCTGTTGTAAATCATAAGGCAAATCTCTCGGCATCAGATCTCTTAACAAAAAACCAATCTGTACAAAATTAATAATTAACGATGCGATTGCCCAATAAGCAACCGGTGGCACATTAGCTAATACACCATAAAGTAAAAATGATAAATCAGATAATATGAAGATGGTGCGAAGAAAGAGCACTTTTCTGAAACAAAGGCTGAGGAGCATTAAAATATTGCCCAAACTATAGAGATAGTCCAATTACTTCCTCCCATTTTCGTTTATAATAAGTGTAGAATAAAAAAAGATTTATAAGGATAAATTTCCTGATAATTGAGGAGTTTGCGTTGAATTATGATGAAATCCACTTGTTTCCAAATCCGGAAACAAGTGATGATCAAGGCTTATTATTCATTGGGGGTGATTTATCACCACAACGTATCCTTCAAGCTTATAGACAAGGAATTTTTCCCTGGTATGAACCCGGTACACCTATTCTCTGGTGGTCTCCAAATCCAAGACTCATATTGATTCCTACTGAATTTAAATTATCTCGTAGTTTGCAAAAATCATTAAAAAAACCGTTCAAATTCACCATAGATACTGCATTTAAACAAGTGATCTCAGAATGTGCTTCATGTGTTGATCGAATCAATAATACTTGGATAACTACGGAAATGATGGAAGCCTATACTCAATTACACATCATGGGTTATGCCCATTCCTTTGAAATATGGTATGAAAACAAACTGGTCGGGGGCTTATATGGACTCAGTTTAGGTCATGCTTTTTTTGGGGAATCCATGTTCCATAAAATGACAGATACCTCAAAAATTGCCTTTTACTATCTATGCAAAACGATGAGCGATTGGAACTATGATTTTATTGATTGCCAGATTCCAACAAAGCATTTGCAAAGTTTAGGTGCCAAAATTATTGATCGAAGAGAATTTCTTCACATGCTTTATAAATCTTTAGAACATCTTACAAAAAAAGGTCCTTGGGAAAGCACTGAATATTTCAAATAGCAAGAACATTGTACTATTATTATACCATATAGACAGACTATTACCATTTCATCTCGTTATGGCTTCAATAATTGATCATTTATTTTATTAAAGAACTTCGGAGTATTGACCTATGAAGTCAAAACAAAGTAATGAACCAGAGTCTAAAATTCCTGTTATTTTTCGACCGCTTAGCAGTAATAAATTACATGATATTTTGGAACATCATGGTGCTACCAAAAAAGAAACTAAGGCTGTTTTTTTAATAAGGGATAATTCAGGGGGATTAATAACAGTTTCATACTACTCTCAAGAACATGAAATGGTAAAAGATCTTCGATTTGGCTTAACCCATGATGGCTGGAAAACAGTACCTAAACCTCCCAAAGAACCTGCATTCACAGAGACACTTGAGGTAAAGACAAGATATGCACACGATAAGGCAAAATTCGATGCGGAAATACAGAGCTTTATAAATACAGCGAAACAATTATTTGAACAAAATTGTCCGCCTGAATTGATTAAAGCACTATGTTCTGAATTACAAAAAAACGAGTTTAGCCTGCATGGGCTTATTAGACCCAGTCGGGAGGAAGCCAGCAAAGAAAGACACTATGTTAATTACGTAGGTGATGTATTTATAGTTGATAACACCCTTAACGCAGCAATAAAGTAAGCAAGCTTAATTTATCTTGATATGAGTTCCCCTCAGAGTGAGCTCTTAAGCCGTCTATGAAGTGATAAATAGTTAAATTTTGCTGGGCTTTGATTGCCATTTTCCTCATTTTAGTGCAGTATACACGCTGTAAGTATATAATCACACATAATAAACTTTGGTACATCACTGAGAGTCCTATGGCAAAAGAAGATCATATAGAAATGGCTGGTACGGTTATTGATACCTTACCCAACACTATGTTTCGTGTTGAATTAGAAAATGGACATGTTATCACTGCCCACATTTCGGGTCGTATGCGTAAAAATTACATAAGAATTTTAACTGGCGATAAAGTTAAGGTCGAATTAACTCCCTACGACTTAACTAAAGGCCGCATTATATTCCGCGATAAAAATTAAATAGTACCTTATTAAACTCTTTTCCATCACAGTGGCCTGAGTCACGATAAACCGTTACTCGGGTTTTTGCATTGCACTCATGGTTTCCGAATTTTGGCCTAGGTGAAGCAGCAAGCCCGTCATCACGAGTGGAACGATGGCTCTCTCATCATCTTACAGCGTGGAGCTCCCGAGTTGTACTCGGGATGACTAAATGAACCTTCGGCTTGCTCCTTTACCCAGACTACAATACTCAGAGGCTATAAAGCTTCAAATATTGCCGCAGCCCCCATGCCTGTTCCGATACACATGGTTACCATTCCATATCGTCCTTTAGTTCTTCTTAATCCATGCAATAAAGTAGCCGTTCTTATTGCACCTGTGGCACCTAAAGGATGACCTAATGCAATAGCTCCTCCTAAAGGATTCACCTTGGTTCGAGGTAGATCAAGTTCTTTAATTACTGCCAAAGCTTGAGCGGCAAACGCTTCATTGAGCTCTATCCAATCCAGTTGATCTAAAGTAATACCAGCTCGTTTTAAAGCAATAGGAATCGCTTCGATAGGACCTATTCCCATAATTTCAGGAGGAACACCCGCTACAGCATAACTCAGTAATCGTCCCATGGGCTTTAAATCATATTGATGCAAAGCCTGTTCGCTAGCTAAAAGAGCAATGCCTGCCCCATCACTAGTCTGGGAACTGTTTCCTGCAGTAACTGTTCCTTTTGCGGCAAAAACAGGTTTCAATTTAGAAATGACTTCATAAGAAGTATCAGCTCGTGGTCCTTCATCGTCGTTGACCCATTTCTTCTTTACTATTGCTGTACCATTTCCTAAATCCGCCTGTCGTATGGTAATTTCTACGGGACTGATCTCTGCTTTAAAGTCGCCACGTTGCTGTGCAGCAACCGCTTTCTTATGACTTTCAGCAGCAAATTCATCCTGTTGCTCACGAGTAATTTGCCAGCGTTTTGCAACATTTTCCGCTGTAATGCCCATCCCATATGCTATTGCAACATCTTCATTATTGAAGATAACCGGATTTGCTGTATATTTATTGCCGCCTAAAGGCACCATAGACATGCTTTCAACGCCACCACCAAGGGCCAGGTGCATATCCCCACTCCGTATAGACTCTGCAACTGTGGCAATACTTTGTACCCCTGAAGAACAAAAACGATTAATTGTCATCGCAGGAACAGATTGCGGTAAATCAGCCAGTAATGACGCGATACGGGCCACGTTCATACCTTGTTCAGCCTCAGGCATAGCACACCCTATTACAACATCCCCAATCTTTTGATGATCCACAGAGGGATTGCGTTTCATTAAATCTCTCATTACGTGAGCCAATAAATCATCTGGTAATGTATTTTTAAATACACCACGGGGTGCTTTACCTACTGGAGTACGTAATGCATCAACGATATATACATTAGTCATTTCAATTCTCCCTTAGTTGCGTAACGGCTTGCCAGTTTCTAGTAAATGACTAATCCGTGCTTGGGTTAATGGTGTTGCAGCAAGCGTTATAAATACTTCTCGCTCTAACTTAAGCATCCAATTCTCGTCCACCAACGTATTTTGATTGAGGTTGCCACCGCAGAGTACAGTTGCTAACTCCGTAGCAATGAAATAATCATGCTGAGATATAAATCCGCCTTCTAACCAATTAACCAAACCTGCTTGCAATCGTGCCTTACCTTCAATACCAGCAATTGGAAAGTGTTTCTTTAAAGGAGATTGGTAATTTTCTGCATGCATGCAATTAATCTTAGCTAGAGCAACATAGAGTACTTCGTCAGCATTCATCACGTAGCTATCAGTACTTCGCAAATATCCCATTTGCATTGCATCAGCCGCGGAACCTGCAACTTGCGCCGTAGCAATTTGTTGATAGTAATTTTGAATTACTGTCATTAATTCCCCTTTTGGAGCGAGGTGCGCAGCACGTATTGCCATCTCTTTACATCCACCCCCAGCGGGTATTACCCCAACACCAAACTCAACCAGACCAGGATAGGATTCAAATGCTGCAGCTACGGCATCACAATGCATCATCAACTCACACCCACCCCCAAGAGCACGCCCTCTTACTGCGGCAACAGTGGGGATCGCACTGTATTTTAAGCGTAAAGCAACACGTTGAAATTGAGCGATCATCTCCTCTAAAGCCTGCATTTTGTTTTCCTTAATTAAATTAAGGACACCCCGCAAATCAGCACCAGAACAGAAATTAGTCGCATCGTGTTGATAAATAATTAGTCCACGACATTGTTTCTCTGCAGTTTCTACAGCAGCCTCCAACCCATCAAGAACGGATTGTCCAACCGTATTCGCTTTGCTTTTAAAATTCACTACCGCTACATCATCTTGTAAATGCCACAAACGAACACCCTCATTTTCATAAATCACAGGTGTAGGGTGAACGGATTCCTTGATGACCCGGTCAGTAAAAAATTGACGTTTATAAACGGGCAATTGACGTCGAGGTTGGTATTCATTCATATGAGGAGAATAAGCACCTTTTTCAGTATAAAAGGCATTGATTTCAAAAAGCCATCCAGGTAGAGGAGCCGTACTAAGAGATGATTTTTCTTTTATTGCTTCATTAATGTACTGTGTCATTGTTGCGAAATTAGCGAGTTGCCATGTTTCAAATGGCCCTTGTATCCAACCAAAGCCCCAACGAATTGCCAAATCAACGTCTCTGACATTTTCTGCAATTTCCTCGAGATGATAGGCACAGTAGTGAAATAAATCCCTAAAACAAGCAGCTAAAAATTGTGCTTGCTTGTTTTTTGAAGTCATCAGATTTTGCATGCGCACAGCAGGATCAGGATTACCCATAATCGTTTTTAACTCATCACTCACGACCGGTTGAGCTGGACGATAATGTGCTGACTTAACATCATATACCTCAATAAGCTTACCATTTTTTCTATAAATGCCTTGGCCTGTTTTTTGTCCTAAATGCCCCTCCTTTATTAGGTTAAGGAGCCATTCAGGTAATTTAAAACTGTGATGCCAAGGATCATCTTGTAACTGTTGCTGCATTGTATGGATTACATGCTGCATAGTATCGAGACCCACCACATCCATAGTCCGAAAAGTGGCAGATTTTGGTCTTCCTAGCAAAGAGCCTGTTAATGCATCGACTTCATCCAATCCCATATCCATGGCAAAAGCATGATGCAATGTTGTTAAGAGAGAAAATACCCCAATGCGGTTTCCAATAAAATTTGGTGTGTCTTTGGCACGCACAACTCCTTTACCTAAATAACGAGTTAGCCAAGTCTCCAGATTATCCACTAATTCTTTATTGGTCGTTTTTGCAGGAATAAGTTCAGCAAGATGCATATAACGCGGAGGATTAAAAAAATGGACGCCACAAAAATTGGCTCTATGTACTTCGGGTAAAACAGAACAAAGAGCATTAATACTCAAACCGGAGGTATTACTCACTAAAATTGCATCTTTAGTTAAGAATGGAGAAATACGCTTGTATAAGTCTTCCTTCCAGTCCAAGCGTTCAGCAATTGCCTCAATAACTAAATCACAAGAGGATAAATCAGCAAGATGTTGCTCATAATTTCGCGCTTGCAACAATGTTGCGGTTTGGGGTGTAGCAAGTGGAGCGGGTTTTAGTTTCCCTAAATTAGCGATTGCTTTATCAATCAACGCATTCGCATCTCCTTCTTTAGATGCCAAATCATAGAGTAACGTTTCTATACCAGCGTTAACACAGTGCGCTGCAATTTGTGCACCCATTACACCAGATCCCAGAACTGCGACTTTTTTTATAAAAAAAGATCCCTGCATTCTTTTTTCCTCGTTAAAGTAGCCTGGGTGAAGCGAAGCATAACCCGGGTTCATGGAACATAGAATTACCTGGGTCATGCTTCGCTTCACCCAGGCTACATTTGCTACTTAAATCAAGACAAATCAAATCGAATACCTTGAGCTAACGGTAATTCATTTCCCCAATTTATAGTATTGGTCTGTCGACGCATATACGCCTTCCAAGAATCAGAACCAGACTCACGCCCGCCACCTGTTTCTTTTTCCCCACCAAATGCTCCACCAATTTCAGCACCTGAAGTACCAATATTAATATTAGCGATACCGCAATCACTTCCCCAAGCACTTAAAAAGTGTTCTGCGTTTTTTAAATCTTGAGTAAAGAGGGCAGAAGACAATCCTTGAGGAACATGATTTTGTAAAGCAATTGCCTCATCAATTGTCTGAAAAGACATAACGTATAAAATCGGAGCAAATGTTTCCTCTTGAACAATTTCCCAATGATTTTTTACATCACAGACTAAAGTCGGTTCAACAAAGAAGCCCGGGCCATGGGCTGGCTCACCACCAAAAATAATTCGGCCACCAGCCTCTTTAATACGAGCTATTGCCCGATTAAATTGCTCAACAGCTTGCTTATCAATCAGTGGTCCCATTAAATTTTTCTTATCTAAAGGATCACCAATTGTTATTTGCTCGTAAGCAAAACGTAAACGCTCAATAACATAATCGTATTTAGAATGATGGACAAATAAACGCCGAGTAGAGGTACATCGTTGACCCGCAGTACCAACAGCACCAAATACAATAGCTGGGATTGCTAAATGTAAATCAGCTGACTCATCGAGAATAATTGCGTTATTACCGCCTAATTCTAGAATTGTCTTACCCAATCGGGCAGCAACCTTGGCAGCGACCTCTTTTCCAACTGCTGTGGAACCAGTAAAAGAAATTAGTGGTATTCGTTTGTCATTCACCATTTCTTCAACCACATCGTGGCTCTCAGGAATAACCAAACTGAATATTTCGGGACAACCATTAGCCTTTAATACATCATTGCAAATATGCTGAACAGCTACAGCACATAACGGAGTCTTTGCTGAGGGTTTCCACAATGTCACATTCCCACAGATGGCCGCAAGAAAAGCATTCCAAGACCAAACTGCAACAGGGAAGTTAAAAGCGGAAATAACACCCACAATACCATAGGGGTGCCACTGCTCATACATCCTATGTTGTGGACGCTCGGAATGCATGGTATTACCATATAACATTCGGGATTGACCTACTGCGAAATCAGCTATATCAATCATTTCCTGAACTTCACCGTCTCCTTCCTGCTTGGATTTACCCATTTCCAAGGAAACTAAACTACCTAGCGCATCTTTATGTTCGCGCAATGCTTGCCCAATCTGTCTGATGATTTCCCCTCTTTTAGGAGCAGGGACTTTTCTCCATTCATGAGCAGCATATTGAGCACGAGTCATTATCTCTTCGTAATCACTCATAGTGCAGGTTGCTATTTCTGCAAGCTTCTCACCATTTGCTGGATTATTAGAGATTAACTTGTGCTCATGAATTCCACTTTGCCAACCTTGACCACTATAGGCTCCAGGATTAACAGCATGAATTTTCAAGCGTTTTAATATATCCATTAATTATCTCCGTAGTAACCCGGGTACAATGAAACAGACCCGGGGACACATCACTATAATATTAGTTATGCGTAATAGCGACCAAAACGATTTTCCAGCACAGCAGACAAATGGAATTTTTCTTGCAACACTAACCCTTTATATTCATTTTCTTGTCCGAGCACTAAATCAACTACTGAACAAACACCAGAAGCGGTACTTATTTGAATTGCAGACCACTCCAAGCCACAAATTTCTTCAGGGTAAATCTTCTTCACATAATTTTTTTCTGTAAGTTCACCTTGTTTCATGCCCTCCACAGAAACATATACAATGACTAGATCTTGGTATGTCTTAGGAATTGCATTTTCTAGAATACGCTTTAGCGTAGGTCTATCTTGATTTAAGCGCAAATCATTCATCAATAAACGCATCTTTGAGCAATGTCCAGGATAACGCATGGTTTTATAATTCATGGTTTGTACTTTACCCGCGTGCATCTCTGCCAAACTGCCGAGTCCACCAGAGGTATTAAAGGCTTCATACTCGCATCCATCGATTTGAATGGTTTCTAATCCTTCTAAAGGTGCCAAGGTTACCGCTTTTCCATATTTAATTGCATAACAGGGATTGCCATATTCATTGATGACTCCATCAGTGGACCAAGTTAATGAATATTGAAGTGCATTGTTTGCATTTTGTGGAAGAGCTCCTACACGTAATTTTACATGATGACACTCTTCAAACTCCTGCATGAGACTATTTGCAGCGATGCTGATAAACCCTGGAGCTAATCCACATTGAGGAACGAAAGCAGTTTCTGCGTCAAGCGCGATTGCTTTTACAGCTTCAGTGACTGCGGTATCTTCTGTAAGATCAAAATAATGCGCTTTTGCTGCTTTTGCTGCTTCCGCAACATAAGTATTTAAAAAATATGGAAGACTTGAAATAACAGCCACGATACTATTTTTTTCCATATATGCTTGCGTGGACTGTTGGTCTTGAACATCTAAGGCTACTGTTTTAATTTTGGGTACTGCTTCCAAAAGCCTTTTTACATCGGATCCATTAAAATCAATATCAACCAAATGGACCTGGTAAGAACCGCTTTCTGATAATAAACAAGCGATTAAGCTACCAATTTTCCCTGCACCAGTAATCATTACATTATACATTTAATCCCTCTCCATTATAAAACGCAATCATCCTACACAAAATCTTTGGAATTGAATAGTATTCTCTAAACTATGTGCATACAAAATAACAATTTTTAAAAATCGAGTTATTCCATTTTTTGATGCATAATGTTGAAAAGGACGATATTAAAGATTCTTGAAATTCGCAAAGGGATGGGTATGAATAAATCAAAAAAGAAACCACCAAAATCAACCGAAAAATCGATAGACTCCTTATTAACCGGATCAGAAAAAGACGACTATGAAGGAATAAGTTTCGATAAATTATTCCACGCTACAATCAGTCAATTATGCAATTGGATATCACCAGGCACACTTATTATGTCTTTTGCAGACTGGTTAATTTATTTGCTTTTTTCACCCGCGCAACGAGCTGATTTAAACAAAGATGCACTCAAAAAATTGGGAGAATTGTTATTATACATTCAGCAACAAAACCAAGGTAAATGCGAGCCTTGTGTCGAAGTCCGCCAAAGCGATCATCGTTTCCAAAATGAATTATGGTCTCAATTTCCATTTAATCTATACAGCCAATCGTTTTTATTAACTGAAGAATGGTGGGATAACGCAACCACTCACCTACGAGGGGTTTCCAAGCACCATGAAGCGATTGTTAATTTTGTAACACGCCAAATTTTGGACATTTTTGCTCCATCAAATGTTCCGGGAATGAATCCTGAAGTCATAGCTACCACAATGAACGAAGGAGGTATGAATTTCATAAAAGGTTGGTATAATTTTAATGATGACCTCATCAGGTACCTTAATAATAAACCGCCGGTGGGTAGTGAGCAATATAAAGTAGGATCGAATGTAGCAATAACTCCTGGTAAAGTGATTTATAGAAATCGTTTAATTGAGCTGATCCAATATGCACCAACAACATCCACCGTATATCCTGAACCAATCTTAATCATTCCAGCTTGGATCATGAAGTATTACATTTTGGATCTGTCCCCTAATAACTCTATGGTGAAATTTTTAGTAGATAAAGGTCATACTGTATTTATGATTTCCTGGAATAATCCAACTTCTAAAGATAGAGACTTGGATTTTTCTGATTATGCACTCCGCGGAGTAATGGATGCATTAAATACAATCAATCAAATTATTCCTAAAGAGAAAATTCATACGGTTGGTTATTGTATCGGGGGAACTTTATTGACCATGGTTGCCGCAAAGATGGCAGCGAATAATGATAAGCGCTTAAAAACAATGAGTTTGTTTGCTGCCCAAACCGATTTTCAGGATGCAGGCGAGCTGCAATTATTTATTGACGAAAACCAACTCACTTATATTGAAGATATTATGTGGGAGAAAGGTTATTTGGAAGGCTCCCAGATGGCTGGAGCATTTAGTATGTTACGATCTATAGATCTCATTTGGTCTCGTGTAGTTTATGACTATTTACTAGGTAAACGACAGAAAATAAGTGACTTAATGGCCTGGGATTACGATACTACGAGAATGCCCTATAAAATGCATAGCGAGTATTTGCGCAAACTCTTTTTAGATAATGACTTAGTAGAAGGCCGTTTTAAAATTCTTGATGAGAGTATTAATCTAGCCGACATTACAGTACCCATTTTTTCAGTAAGTACAATAAAAGATCATATAGCCCCTTGGAAATCTGTTTACAAAATTCATTACTTTACTGATAGTGATATTACCTTTGTATTGACTAATGCAGGACATAACACAGGGATTGTTAATGAGCCAGGAGGCACAGGTCGAAGTTATCAAATGCTTACCCATAAATTAACAGATAAACATTTAGCACCTGAAGTTTGGTTAGAACGAGCTCCTCAGTTCGAAGATTCTTGGTGGCCAGCTTGGGAAAAATGGCTTACAGATTATTCCGGTGCAAAAAAGAAACCACCTACTCTAGGCAATCCGGAAAAAGATTTAAGACCAATTTGTAATGCACCCGGAACTTATGTGTTGAAAAAATAAATGGTACCTTAGTGAAGCGCAAGGGAGCAAGGCTATGAAAGCGACAGGATTATAAAATATTTCACTAATTCTTGACCTGAATACAGGACTCAATTATCTTATCATTTTATAATTTTTTAACAGCCATGAAGCAAACCGCTTTAGCCAATTCAATTCCACTAAATTCTTCAATTCGTCTTGGCTATGTTAAATACTTCTTTGTATTTATAGCAGGCCTGCTTGCGCCTTTTGGTTTTGCTCCTTTTCATATCCCAGGATTAACCTTATTAAGTTTGGCATTTCTCTATTCGAGTCTCCAGAATTGCTCCATAAAACAATGCTTTTACCTAGGTTTTTTTTATGGATTAGGTTATTTTGGTTTCGGAGTTTCCTGGGTCATAGTCAGTATTCATGATTATGGACAAATGAATTATTTCTTCTCAGGTTTAGTTACTCTAATATTCATTGCCTATCTTTCGCTATTCCCTGCCCTCGTTGCTTATTTATATAAATCACTTGAACTCAACAATCGTAAACTACTGTCCTTAACTTTATTCTGTGTCTTATGGTGTTTGAGTGAATACTGCCGTGCTACTTTATTTACTGGATTTCCCTGGTTATTAGTAGGCACTATCCTCATTGATACTCCGATTAAATATATCGCACCTGTTTTAGGCATATATGGGCTAAGTTTAGTGTGCATCTTTCTCTCAACCTTTCTTACTTTAGCTGTTTCACAAAATTCTCAAAAACGCTATTCCTACCTCATCGTAATTGTCTTAGTTATTATCAGTCCCATGCTATGCAAAAACATTACATGGTCGCATGTCAGTAAAGAACCAGTCAGTATTGGTGCTGTACAGGCTAATTTATCGATGCGTGATAAATGGGATGAAGCATTATTTTGGAATTTATTAAAGTATTATGAAGATGCAATTAATAAGCTCTTAGGGAAACAATTGATTATTTTACCCGAGTCAGCTATACCACTCCCAGCAAGTTATTTAGATAAATATTTACAAAATTTAAACAACAAAGCGCTGAAAGCGAAAAGCGCACTTATGGTTGGCATTTTACAACCAACAAATGATAGTGAAACACATTATTACAATTCAGTTATTACCCTTGGGCTGGCCAAAGGAAAAAAACTGAAGCGTCAACTCGTTCCCTTTGGAGAGTACATTCCCAAACCGCTTGTTGCAATTAATCATTGGCTAAATTTACCCGAGCCTAATCTGTTGCCTGGAAGGAGAAAGCAGTCGCTGATTCGCATTGAAAATCATCCAATAGCAAGTCTTATTTGTTATGAAATTGCGTATCCCCATATTTTGCGGGAACAAATGCCTAAAGCTCAATGGATCGTTTCAATAAGCGATAATGGATGGTTCGGTCATTCATTGGCGAGTTATCAACAATTGCAAATGGCTCAAATACTTTCTTTACTTACCGGCCGATATCAAGTAGTCGTCAATAACGATGGTTTATCGTCAGTAATTGATTCAAATGGAGATATAGTTGAAAGTCTCCCTCCATTTAGTTCCGGTATCTTAGAAAGTAATATATTCCCAGCAGAAGGTTTCACTCCTTGGATTATTTGGCATGAGTATCCAACTCTAATTTTTTGCTCAATTTTTCTTATTTTTATACTATTTATTCAACTTCGTCGCGTATTCCAACAATAATCTATTGCTGGCAGACACAAGAGGAGTTATCCTTAGCGATTTAGAGTCACTTAAAAAATCGGACTATGGATAATACCTATATACCACAAGAAGTTGAGGAACAAGCTCAACAGTATTGGCATAAAAAACAATCATTTAATGTTTCAGAAGATTTAAACAGAGAGAAATTTTATTGTTTATCCATGTTCCCTTACCCGAGTGGAACATTGCACATGGGGCATGTTCGTAACTATACTATTGGTGACGTTATTGCTCGTTATCAGCGTGCTTTGGGTAAAAATGTCTTGCAACCGATAGGTTGGGATGCATTTGGTCTACCTGCTGAAAACGCAGCCATCAAAAACGGAATCCCCCCGGCTGAATGGACTAGAAAAAATATAGAGTCTATGAAAAAGCAGTTTTTACGTCTTGGCAATGCCTATGATTGGCGACGTGAAATTTGTACTTGCACACCCGAATATTATCGTTGGGAGCAATGGTTTTTTATTCGCCTATTTGAAAAGGGTTTAGTTTATAAGAAGAACGCCGTTGTAAATTGGGATCCAGTAGATCAAACCGTTTTAGCAAATGAACAAGTTATTGATGGACGCGGTTGGCGCTCTGGTGCTCTTGTTGAACGAAAAGAAATTTCTCAATGGTTTATTAAAATTACCGCTTATGCTGATGAACTCCTGAGTTCACTCGATACATTAGATGAATGGCCTGCACAAGTGAAACAAATGCAACGCAATTGGATAGGTCGCTCTACCGGTACCGAAATTTATTTTAATGTCCATAATTATCCAAAGCGCTTAAAAATTTATACCACTCGTCCTGATACTTTAATGGGAGCAACATATCTTGCAGTGGCAACAGATCACCCTATCGCTAAAGAAGCAGCAAGTACTCGTAAGGAAGTGAAGGAATTCATTGACAGCTGTCAAGGCACTAAAATGGCTGAAGCTGAACTTGCTACTATGGAGAAACGAGGGGTAGCCACAGGAATGTCTGCTATCCATCCCATAACGGGCGAAGAATTACCTATATGGGTGGCAAATTTTGTACTTATGCAATATGGCTCTGGGGCTGTAATGTCCGTTCCTGCCCATGATCAAAGAGATTGGGAGTTTGCACAAAAATATCAATTACCTATAAAAGAAGTGATAAAGCCTACCAACGGAACAAAACATGATCTGAACCAATCTGCCTACACTGGGGAAGGTACATTGATTCATTCGGGTCAGTTTGATGGATTAAGTTCCTCTCAAGCAGTGGAAACCATAACTACGTTCCTTGAAGAACATGATACAGGAAAAGCCACAATCAATTATAGATTGCGTGATTGGGGCGTATCAAGACAAAGATACTGGGGTACCCCTATACCCATGATTTTATGTGAGCAATGCGGTACTGTTCCAGTTCCAGATGAAGATCTCCCCGTGGTCTTACCAGAAAATGTCACATTTACTGGCACAGGTTCTCCCCTTGCGCAATGTCCTGAATTTGTAAATGTAAGTTGCCCTAAATGTGGTCAAGATGCTTCTCGTGAAACAGATACTTTTGATACGTTTGTCGAGTCTTCTTGGTATTATGCTCGTTTTGCGTGTAAAGGCCAGGAAAATGCCATGCTTGATGACCGGGCGAAATATTGGACTCCTGTAGATCAATATGTAGGTGGTATTGAGCATGCAGTAATGCATCTGCTTTATGCACGTTTTTTCCACAAATTAATGCGAGATGAAGGTTTAGTCAATTCCGATGAGCCATTTAAAGCCCTGTTAACTCAAGGTATGGTTTTAAAAGATGGACATAAAATGTCTAAATCCGTGGGCAATGTCGTCGATCCTAACCATCTAATTAATACCTTTGGGGCTGATACAGCACGATTGTTTGTTATGTTTGCCGCGCCTCCAGAACAATCTCTGGAATGGTCTGATGCTGCTGTAGAAGGTGCACACCGTTTTCTAAAACGAATTTGGACTTTTGCCTATCAGCATCAAAATATGTTTATTGAAGTCAATGATATCATCCTAAGTGGCAATGGACATGTCAACTGGCAACAAGCTGAAAGCCGTTTAAAAAAATCACGCCATGTTGTGCATCAAATACTCGCCCAAGCAACTCATGATTATGATCGTAATCAATTCAATACCGTCGTTTCAGGTTGTATGAAGTTATTTAATGAAATATCCAGTTACTCCATAGAAACTGAAGAAGATAAGTTTTTTATTCATTCCAGTATGAGTATTCTGTTGCGATTGTTGGCTCCTATTACACCTCATATTACACATCATATATGGCAGCAATTAGGTTTTGAAAAAGCAATTATTGATGCCAATTGGCCAAGAGTGGATAAAGGTGCCCTCAAAACCGACGAGGTGGATTACGTCGTTCAGGTTAATGGAAAGCTCCGAGCTCAATTTACTGCGAGTGTAGATGCGGCAGAAGAAGTATTAATAGACACAGCAAAAGAACATGTAAAAGACTTTCTGGCTGACAAAACAGTAAAAAAAGCCATTGTAGTGGCACACCGGCAATTAATTAATTTGGTTGTTAGCTAATGAAATCAAGTTGCACCAAGATGTCTAATGTCTCGCATCTGCCCCCCAACCAATCAGCGGGACATTCACCACATCAATTTGCAACGTTACGTGGTATAGTGCCTTTGCTGCTGGTGTTGCTACTCTCAGCATGTGGTTTCCATCTACGTGGCATGAGTAATGTACCTAGCTGGCTTAGTAATGTGGCCATTATTTCTGAAAATAATGACAAACAGTTTGTTTCTATATTGCAATCTCGGCTTGAGAGCTCGAAAATTGATGTCAATCCGGAGCCTTCTCAAGCTAAATATTGGCTCATAATTGACGAGGTGGACTTACATCAACAAATTATTAGTATTGGTGCAAGTACCAACCCCAGACAATATACTCTTACTTTGAATGTAGCATTTGTACTGAAAGCTCGCTCAGGCCAAATAATAGATACTCCTGGTAAAATAAGCGTTTCTAGAGAACTTACCTTAAATAATGACAGAATTTTAGGCTCTAAAGATGAAGAAAGTATTTTAATTGGAGAAATGAAGCAAGATGCAGTTACCCAAATAATTTATCGACTTAGCCACGTACACAATCCCCAACTTTAGCTAAGAATAGGAGTAGTTTGAGTAAAGAAAACAACATACCCAACTCACGCTAAAATTATCATGCAAATCAAACAACAAATGCTCGCTCAGCAAGTACAAAAAAAAATTGCCCCGCTCTATATGATAATCGGGCAAGATAATTACTTGTTGGAAGATTCTTTAGTGACCATAAAATCAGCCATTAAAACCCTATATAATTTTGATGAAAAAGTTATCTCCATTCAGTCTGCAGAAGATTGGAATGGAGTCAAAGAAGAAGCAAATAGTTATTCTTTGTTTTCGGATATTGTGTTCTTAAATATTTTTTATGATAAGAAGTCCGTAGATGCTACCGGAAAAAAAATTTTAACCGAATACCTCAACTCGATTAATTCACGTTGCTTTATTGTTATCCGAGCACCTAATGTACCCGCGAAACAGTTGCAATGGTTATCCTCTAATGAATCTGTCATGCTTGTTCTTGCTTATCCACTTAACTCAGAAGCAGTAAAAAGTTGGATAGCCATGCAGTTAAAGAAAAACTCCCTGAGTTATGCCCCCCAAGTTCTCGATTTAATTCATCAATATACCCAGGGAAATATGTTGGCTTGTTCCCAGGTCATTGAAAAAATAGCATTATCAAATATACCGGATAGCAAAATTGAGATACAACAGGTATTAGAACACTTATCATATCAATGTGACCACGATCTGTTTGAATTAGTAGATGCATGCTTACTTGGTAACGGTGATAAAGCAATTCAGATTTTACGGCATGCCGCCAATAATAAAACCGAAGCAACTTTAGTCTTATGGTTACTGAGTCAAGAAATAAGATTAATCATGCAGCTATCTAATTTAATAGAACAAAAAATTGACATTCAAAGTGCTTGTAGCCAATTAAAAATTTGGCCTCAACGTATTAATCTTTATAAGTCTTGCTGTAATCGAATCAATAAAACCATGTTGCAACAACTCCATCGATACTGCTATTCAATCGATGAGCGAATTAAATCGAGCAACCACTATACTCAGGTATGGAACTTCCTAGAAAACGCTACACTTTCACTTTGTTTGGGTAAATTAATAGGTGACGCATGCATAGCATAGCTATTTTTGGTGGTACCTTTGATCCTATACATAATGGCCACTTGCAAGCCAGTATATCCATCCAAGCCTATTTTAAATTTGATTCCTATTTTTTTCTTCCTTGTAAAGTACCGCCTCTAAAACCTCCATCTCAAGCAAGTAATTCCCAAAGAATAGAGATGATAAAACTGGCAATCAAAGAGATACCAGACTTTAAACTGGATTTACGCGAGATTGAACGGGATGGCCCATCCTATATGGTTGAAACTTTAAAGAGTTTCAGGTTGGAATATCCTAATTCATCCATAACATTAATTATCGGATATGATGCCTTTCTTTCATTGCCTAAGTGGTATCAATGGCAAAAAATCATTACTCTGGCTAATTTGGTAATCATTAATAGAATGGAGTTTGCGGATCTGGTTCCGCCAGAAGTTATGCAAAAATTTTTGAAAGAATATCAAACCATAAACAAAGATGAACTTCTAAATGCTCCATCGGGAAACATATTTCTATTTGATGCGGGTAATTATGAAATTTCTTCTACTTCACTTCGGGAAGCAATAAAAAAAGGAGCTGATGTCCAAAACAAGCTCCCTTATAGAATCTATGAGTACATTAAGTCTCAGGAATTATATCGATAAGTTTAAAAGACTCATTTGCTGATACCGTTTGTTTTGCTTTATTAATAAGCCCAGGTAAATATCCAGAAACCCAACTTATAACCGGTAAAAGTTGATTATAAACTCTAGAACCTTGGACATATTGCTGATAAGGCATCGAAGTCATACTTAGCACCGCGAAAACAAGCGAAAGAATGAAGACTCCACGGGCAAAGCCGAATCCCCCACCTAAAACTTTGTCCATAGCACCTAGACCACTTCCCCTTAAGAACAAACCCAGGATCGCATTAGCGATGCCTCCGGTAATTAAAACTCCCAGAACAACAATAATAAAACCAATTATTGATCGAATTGATTGATCTTGTATATAAGGTTGCAACCAAGGATTGAGACTACTTGAATAGTTGTAACCGGCCCAAACAGCTAATATCCATACTCCTAAAGCAATAAATTCTTTAATGAATCCTCTTAATAAGCCAGTAATAGTAGATAAACCAATAACTATTATTAAAATTATATCAACCCATTGAAATTGCATCATTAGCTAACTCCGGTATTGACTATAAAACCATTCAGCTGCATAGCACTTGCTAATTGAAGTTTCAATTTCATTACATCATTTCTAACAGGTGAGTGTCCGGCATAAACTTTATAGATGGGCCCTTGTCTTCCAGTAGTTTTAATGTAATTTGCCTTATAACCCTTGGCATGCAATTTATTAACCAAAGCTTGAGCATTAGCGAGCTGGGAAAATGAAGCCAATTGAACAGCATAAATACTCTGTTTACTCGGAGCAGGTCTGGTATTTACTTTAGCAACCGCTGGTTTTTTAATTGGTGCGACATTTGCTTTCGCAATCGGTTTAACAGGTTTGGTTGCAGTTGCTGGGTTTATTTGTTTTTTAACAACATTTTTTGCAGCATTACTTAAAGCGATTTCAATTGGTTTAGCTACTGCATCGACCTTAGGCACAGACTCTGATTTAGCAACAGCAACAGCCGCATCATCAGCTCCTTGGATGGATTGGATGAAGTCTTCTTTACCCAGATCGGATCCTTTATGTTCGGTGGCGGCAGGAATTTCCACCTTAGCCACTTTAATAGTTTCGAACATTTCCTTTTCGTCGGTCATCACTACATTAGGGCTAGTGGGTTTAGGAGGTAGCTGTACATTTACACTAAAATTATTCTCAAGGCGCTGACTTGATTTTTTCATCATTGCGGGCAAAAAAATTGCTCCTAATGATAATACAACAGCCACACCAACCAACCGATGTTTTAGCTTCTCATCAATTACTAATTTCATTGAATCTCCTATTAGCCATTACATGACTCACAGTAAAAAAAGACCCATAAACAACAATTAAGTCACCAGGTTTTGCTTGTTTCAATGCAGTTTCAAACGCTACAAGCGGATTATTATAACAAATTTCTACAGGAATTTCTGCATTCTTAAAAAAAGTGAGCAATAAATCCTCACTGGCCGCGCGTTTGTTCTGCAATTGTGCCGGATACCAATGATCAATACAATCCTTTAATGGCATAATAAGACCTAAAATATCTTTATCTTTCAAGGCTGAAAATACGGCATGAACTTTTGCTTTTTCCATCGTGCGTAACTTATTCGCGAGTAGCCTTGCCGATTGAGGATTATGAGAAACATCAAATAAAGTGCTCACTATATCCTCATGAACTTGCAATCGACCAGGAATAAAAACACGTTGCATAGCAATTTGAAAATGGTGATGCATGACTGGCAAATCATTTGCCAATAAAAGACATGCTGTAATTGCTGCAGCAGCCGATTTTAACTGAATTGAAGGTTTTGGTAACCCATACAATGAAGGAAACTCAAGTTCGTTGTAATGGAGCTCCCAGGTAGAATCTTGCTCGTGAATAGAAAACTCTTGCCCCCAAAAATAAGCAGGAACACCAAGTTGTGTTGCTACATCGGTGACTGTGGTGGGTGGATCGGTATCAGCGTAAATGAATGGTTTCCCTGGACGAAGTATACCCGCTTTTTCATAACCTATTGCATCAAGGGTATCACCCAGATAATCCTGGTGGTCGAAATCTATTGTAGTAATGATAGATAGAGCTGCATCAACGATGTTCGTAGCATCTAAACGACCACCTAATCCTACTTCAAGGATAATAATATCTAACTTCATTTTTTTGAAAAACCACAATGCTGCTAAGGTAGTCATTTCAAAATAAGTTAATATGGAACCTCCACAAGCTTCATCAATTATACTGAAAGCCTCGCACAGTTCCTCATCGGCAATAGGAGTTAAATTGACACGGATACGTTCATTAAACTGGATAAGATGGGGTGAGGTAAATGCACCTACTTTATAACCGGCAACGTGATAAATTGTTTCAAGTGCAGTTACTGTTGAGCCTTTTCCATTAGTTCCTCCCACAGTAATAACGGGACAATCAGGAAGTTGCAAAGATGTTTTTTTTGCAACCTCCATGATACGGGTTAAACCAAGTTGTATTTCTTGAGTAGTTCTTGTTTCTAGATAGTGGAGCCACTCATCAACAGATCTCTTGGGAAACGCTACTGTAGGTGAATGTTCCATCGATCCTCAGATCCTATTATACCTGCACACGCTTCGATTTTGTGCACTGAGTTTACTTGCACTTCTCTTTTAGGCATGTTTCGCAAGTAGTCTAATACGATACTGCTTTGGTAACTAAATCCCCTGTACTTTTACGGGTTAGTTTAGCTATCAATTCAGCAACAACTGGACGAATATCTTTTCGTTCCAGAATCATGTCAATATGTCCATGTTCTAACAAAAACTCGCTCCGTTGAAATCCTTCGGGTAAGGTTTGTCTTACAGTTTGCTCAATAACTCTTGGACCAGCAAAGCCAATTAATGCATTGGGTTCAGCAATAATTAGATCACCAAGACTTCCAAAACTAGCAGAAACCCCGCCCATGGTCGGATCAGTTAGAACTACAATAAAAGGCAAACCCATTTCAGCGAATTGGGCAAGAGCAGCTGAAGTTTTAGCCATTTGCATTAAAGAAAAAAGTCCTTCTTGCATACGTGCCCCACCACTGGCAGTAAAACAAATATAAGGTCTTTGTTCTTTCATTGCTACTTGAATTGCACGGACAAATTTCTCTCCGACTGTAGCCCCCATGGATCCACCCATGAAGTTGAACTCAAAGGAGCCAACCACTACTGGTTGCTGTAATAGCGTCCCTTTAACAATGATTAGAGCCTCTTTCTCACCAGTTGCTTTTTGAGCTTGGGCGATTCGATCTTTGTATTTTTTTGAATCTCTGAACTTTAATCGATCTTGGGGCTCCAAAGAGGCAGCAATTTCTTCCTGGCCACCTTCATCGAGAAATTGCTTAATTCGAACACGTGCTGATATCCTGTGATGAAAGTTACAAGATGGGCAAACCATTAAATTTCTTTCTAATTCTGTACTATAAAGCACTTCACTACAGCCTGAACATTTCAGCCATAGACCTTCAGGAACTCCTTTTTTTTGGGAGAAGTCTGTACTAACTCTTGAGGGCAACAGTTTTTTAAACCAACTCATAATTGGAACCTAAGATTATAAATCGTAACATTATACACGGAAAAAAATATTCTGAAATGCACATTGAGTCGTAGTGGGATTTTTCGTGAACTTAAATTATGGGATCTGTAACCTAGATGAAGCAAAGTCCTAGTGAACAAACTGCACAAAAAATATAACACGTTCATTTTAATAAATAAATCTCCCATTTTTTTAAAAAAAAACAGGCATTAACCTAAAGTTTTTTGCGGTGCGTCCGATAACTTTTGTGCGTACGGTAAATTCGCCATTAAAAAGGAATTTACCAATTTTCAATGTCCCAAACCAGGGATTTAGGTCTGAGGAGACTATAATATGGCTCAAATTATTAATACTAACGTACCGTCGCTAGTTGCCCAACGTAACTTGTCTAAATCAAGTAACGCTATGGCGACTGCAATCCAAAGATTATCATCCGGTCTAAAAATTAATAGCGCTAAAGATGATGCTGCAGGGTTAGCAATTGCTACAAATATGACATCTCAAATTCGTGGTATGGACCAAGCTGTAAAAAATGCGAATGACGGGATTTCATTGGCCCAGGTTGCTGAAGGTGCAATGCAAGAATCAACGAACCTTTTACAACGTATGAGAGAGTTGGCACTGCAATCTGCAAACGGAACCTATAGCCAATCAAACCGTCAATCATTACAAAATGAAGTAAATAACCTTCTAAGTGAAATGGACCATATCGCTTTAAGTACGCAATTTAATGGTCAAAGCATTTTGAATGGTTCTTATACCAACGCTTCTCTGCAAATTGGTTCAAATGCGGGTGAAACTCTTTCGTTTTCAATCAATAGTATAGGCTCTTCAACAATAGGTAGCATTGCTTATCAACAAGGAAGTACAGTTACGGGCAACGCCGCTGCAGACATTACCGTTGCTCTAGGCACTAACTCTGCAATCAGCATTAGCTCTTCCGCAAACTTTGTGGGTACGGCAAACGGTCAAGACAGCTCCTCTGCATATGCCAAAGCAGCAGCAATTAATGCAGCTGGTGTTCCCGGTTTAACTGTAACTGCATCCACTGCCGGTACTGCAACTGTTGGAGCTATAGGGGGAAATGCGGGGGATACTTATAACCTAAATATTAATGGTGTGGACATTTTTACCAACCAAGACGTCGCCACTGCCCTCACTAATACCAACCTTATGGATGCAATCAACGCTGTGAGTAGCCAGACTGGAGTGGTAGCTTCTCTCAACGGTGGTAGCATGACCTTAACTGCAGCTGATGGAAGAAATATAGCAGTAACTGAAAGCGGTACTGGTTTTACTGCAGGTACTGACGGACTGACCGTTACAGGCGGTTCATTTGCTGCTACCTTACGTGGAAATCTCACTATGAGTGCTGCACAAGCCATTACTTTAGGTGGGACTGTGGCTGATATTGGTTTATCAAGCACGATAAGTCTGGATACTAATGGAGTTAATAGTATTGACATTACCACTCAATCTGGAGCTGAACAGGCTATACTGAGAATTAGTTCTGCTTTAGATAGCGTTACTAACAACCGAGCTGCATTGGGTGCTTTGCAAAACCGACTTGATGCTACAGTAGCTAACCTGCAAAACGTATCTGATAACATGTCTGCTGCACGCAGCCGTATTCAAGATACAGATTATGCAGCTGAAATGGCATCTTTAACTAAGAACCAAATCCTGCAACAAGCAGGAACAGCAATGTTGGCCCAAGCAAATGCAATGCCACAATCTGTTCTTTCCTTGTTAGGATAGATGCTATAGAAGTAACGGTAACAAACCGAAATGCGGCACTTGCCGCTTTTCGGCTTATTTATCCCAATGATTAAGCATTTAAATCAAGGGAAAGGAGTTAGAAAATGACTATGGAATCGATACCTCCAGCAAATAATAAATTGCTACAAACAGATTCAGTCAAACTAAAAGATAAAAACATTAAACCTGTGACAAAATGTGCCACATCCGATCTAAATCTAGATACAGACTCAAAACAGGCCATAGATCACGCCACAGGTCTATTGCAAACTATAGTTACCGATAAAATCTCAGACAAAGTAATTCGCAAAATACCCTCCGATGAGTATTTGCATTTACTGAACTTGCTTGATGGGATAATTAGTGGTTCTATAGACAAACATGTTTAACGCAATTTATGGATACATGTAATTTCTATTGAAATTACTAAAATAGATAAGGGAATATTATGGGCCTATCAACTCCAGGCATTGGATCAGGTTTGGATATTAAAGCAATGGTCGAAAGCATGGTAAAAGCCGATCTCATGCCTTTACAGTTGCGACATGACAAAAAGCTTAATTCCGTCACAACCGAACTGTCTGCTTTTGGACAACTAAAAAGTGCCATGTCCAGCTTTCAAACAACACTCGATACCCTATCTCACGCTAGTGAATTTAATAAAATGAATTGCTTACTTAGCGAAACTGGATATATATCTGCCTCTCTTACAGGACAAGCAATTGAAGGCATATATCAAATTAAAGTAAATCAATTAGCCCAGTCACAAAGCCTTGTAAGTGGCTATTTCACTAATAATAATTCTTCAATAGGTAGTGGTAGCATAACGATAAATTTTGGTACCTACAGCAATAATAATTCCACGTTTACATTAAATACTGAGGTATCACCAATAACAATTAACATCAATTCTGGAAATGATAGCCTTACTGAAGTATGTGATGCAATTAATGCTGCAAATGCAGGAGTTACAGCATCAATTGTACAAGATGCTACCGGCTCAAGATTGACCCTCACCTCATCTCAAACAGGTGAAAAATATGCAATGCAAATTACAGGTAGTTTGAGTGCTTTGAATTATGATCCAACAACGAGCAATGCCTCATTAAGTCAAACCATGGCTGCCCAAAATAGCCAAGTCCAAATTAATGGTTTGCTTCTTAGTGAAAGCAGCAATCAATTTAAGAATGCAATTACGGGCATCACTCTCGACTTACAAAAGGCTGATCCAGGGACCACAGTGTCCTTGACGGTAAAAAAAGATGTCGAACATCTTAAAGGTTTAATTAATGATTTCGTAAAAAAATATAATGATTTCATTAACTTCCTCACAACCTTAACCGGTTTCGATATGGAAACTAGAAAAAGAGGCGTTCTACAAGGCGATGATAAATTAAGAGAATTAAAAACAAACTTATATAACTTAGCTACTAACCCATTAACTACAGTTGGCTCAATTAAAAGTCTTGGAGACTTGGGAATCACAAGTGATAAAAATGGTTTATTAGAAATTGATTCTGAAAGATTGGATGAGGTAATCAATAAAAATTATCAAGACATTAGTCAATTATTTGCAAAAAAAATAACCGCCACCGATCCAGGTATTAAAATTAATTCTGTGGATACTAAAGTTGTTGCCGGAACCTATGATGTTATTTTAAACGAATATACTCCTGGAGTTAGTATGGCTGGAACTATAGGAGGTATTTTAGCAACTTCAACAGATGGAATTACTCTAAATGGCACAGGTGACTTCAATTCCTTATCAGTTGATGTACTTTCTGGACTCACAGGGAACAGGGGGCAAATAATTGTCAGTGATGGTTTAGCCTCATTGATTGATGGCTATTTAGAATCCCTGGTAGATGAAAATGGTGAAATTGCAGAAAGAATAGATCGCTTAAACACCCAAGCAAAACAATTAGACGAAATGCAAGAGCGCATTAATGATCGCAGCATAACTCTTGAAAAAAGATACTACAAACAATGGAATGCGGTAGATCTCTTAATCTCCCAGATGCAAAACACCAGCAATACGCTCACCCAAATCTTGTCGAATCTACCCAAATTCAAAAGCAAATAATGGAGCAAATTGATGAAAAATTCTAATCAACAAGTTATAAATCAATATAAGACTATTGAATTACAAACTCGTATTGATGCAGCCTCCCCTCATGAATTAATTAATTTATTATTACAAGGAGCACGAACACATATTGCGACTGCTCAAGGTAATATTGATCGTAGTGAAGTTCAACAAAAGGGGGAACATATTAGTAAAGCACTCAGTATTATTGAAGGTTTAAAAACTAGTCTAAATCATGAACACGGCGGTGAAATAGCAGAGAACTTACTCCAAATATACATGCATATTGAATACTTGCTCTTAAAAGCCAATCTTAATAATGACAAGGAACTATTATCTCAATCCAATTCATTGCTGGCTCAAGTGCACGAAGCTTGGCAAAAAGTTTCTCCTGGCCATCCAGAGTCCGAGGAGTAAACCTCTTAATTTTATATTCTTGTACTTTATTATATTTCTAATAGAGTAACCCAGGAATTTATTCTCATGTGGTACCTTTATTAGTAACTCATATAATTTTAAAGTTATTTTTTAAAGTGTCGCTATAGAGAGTACAACAGCTTAAATTGAGATCATTTATGAAACTTATGATATCAATGACAGTATCTATTTGTTTATGGTCAATGAGTCAACTTGCTCTCGCCTATACGCGATACGGTGAAACTTTATGTAACTCACCTGATTATTTTTGTATGAAAGTTAAAAATGGAGAGGACTGGGAGAAGTTGTTTCCTAATGCTGAAGAACGAGATATGGTACGGCGAATCAATCGTATGAATGTCTCATTACGTCCAGGGATGACTATTGCTGTGCCCAAAAATATCGATCGATTAACTATCTATGATGTTTCCCCCTTCCCTAGGTATATTGACTCCGAAGGAGAAAAAACAATTTATGTAAGTCAAAAAAAATTAGCCTGGGCTGCCTATGATCAAGATGGGGAACTACTCTGGTGGGGGCCTATTTCCGCAGGAATAGGAAAGTGCACCGGGGTTATAGGGGGATGTAGTACTCCCACAGGTTCTTTTCGTGTTATTCGCAAACAAGACATAGACTGTGTTTCCACTGTTTTTCCTAGAAGATCTGACGGGAATGATGGTGGAGCATTAATGCCTTATTGTATGCATTTCTTCAGAGGCTATGCACTCCATGGTAGTTATGAAGTCCCTGGATACAGAGCCAGCCATGGTTGTGTCAGAATGTTTATTGAGGACGCACGTTGGCTTAACGAAGAATTTGTGGATCTTCCCGGTGATGGTATGAAAGGAACTCGAGTAGTTGTAGACTCCGCTGATTAATCAAACGACAAATAGACAAATACTGAACAAAATGTTAATATTTTACATGGTGAAATTTGCATATTTCTGTGATAACGTTGCCGGTTGACTTTTTGATTTAAAAAACTGTTTTATATGCGAAGTGAGATTTAACAATCTGATCTACGAAGTATTTTCCAGTTTTTATTCAAAATAAACACATACTTCATATGTTCGTACAGTGAAGTTTAGGTGGATATTAGTCTAAAAAGAAGTTCCGTTGTAAAAAGGACTACAACGAGAATTAATTGAAGAATGCCAGGATGGCTGGTCAACATGATACTGATATCTTATGGCCCCAAGAGAACATAAAGTCAACTTCGTATAGATAAATCTGGAGAATGATAAAAGAATGGCACACTACAATACACGGTCCGCATCAGTAGCAAATTTTGGGATACAATCAATAATGCCTTGGATGGTATGGGGCTTAGGTTGCTTATTTTATTTTTACGAATGTCTTTTACAAGTTTCACCTAGCGTTATGAGTAACGAATTGATGAGGGATTTCTCAGTTACCAGCCAAACATTAGGAATTTTATCCGGTGTCTATTTTTATTCTTATGCGGCCATGCAATTACCGGGCGGGGTATTAATGGATTATTTTGGGCCCCATCGGTTGCTTACTTTGGCAACAGTTGTATGTGCGGTAAGTACTATTGCATTTGGAATGACGGATAATTTTTTTATGGCCTGTGTGGCTCGTTTGATGATAGGCTTTGGCTCCGCATTTGCCGCGGTAGGCACTATGAAACTTGCAGCGAATTGGTTTCCAGCTCAACGTTTTGCCTTACTTACTGGTCTCATGGTCACAATAGGGATGCTCGGAGCTATTGGTGGAGAAGCGCCTCTTGCTTTATTAATTGAGAATTTTGGATGGCGCCACAGTATGCTCATTATGGGTACTATTGGACTTATTCTTGCAGTCTTACTTATTGTTATAGCCAAAGATACTCCTAAAAATCACGAAATAGTTCACTCACATCATCCTATTGAAGAAGAACATCTCATTCCCAGCTTATTAGCTCTGATGAAGAATAAACAACTTTGGTTAGTGGCATGCTATGGCGGTCTGATGTATATGGCAACTCCAGTTTTTTGTGGCCTCTGGGGAGTCCCTTTTTTGATAAATAAAATGATGATTACTAAGACGACTGCGGCAAACTATATTTCGCTAGTTTTCATTGGCTGGGCAATTGCTAGCCCCTTATGGGGAATACTTTCCAATCGTATTGGATTGCGCAAACCACCTATGTACATTGGATGTATTGGCGCACTTATATGCTCTCTACTCTTTATTTTTGTTCCAATTAGTACCGCAATTTATATGGAACTTTTATTATTTGCATTTGGTATTTTTTCAGCGGGGTTTTTACCTGCATTTACCGTGGCCAAAGAATTATGTAATAAAAAATATGTTGCTACAGGTTTAAGCTTTATGAACATGATGAACATGGTAGGTATAGCAATTGCACAACCGCTCATTGGTTATATTCTTGACAAGATGTGGCAAGGTGAAATGAATGGAAATGTTAGAGTTTATCCCTTGGAGGCTTATCATACAGGACTAGCGATTCTCCCGCTAGGAATGCTCGTTGCCTTAATTATTTTACCGAAAATTAAAGAAACTTATTGCCAAAGTGTACATTAATGAAATAATACGGAACTTCCTAGAATATAGTAGCCTGGGTGAATGGAACCCGCGTCCCCTGTCACGGATTGCGCCCTTCACTCAGGCACGTTTTTAAAGTAGATTTGATATGGCTAAAAAATTATACATCAAAACCAACGGCTGCCAGATGAATGAATATGATTCAACTAAAATGGCAGAAGTTTTGTTGCAATCACATGGCTTAGTCAAAACTGAACGTGTTGAAGAAGCCGATGTAATATTGCTCAACACCTGTTCTATTCGTGAAAAAGCACAAGAGAAGGTCTTTTCTCAATTAGGTCAATGGCGAGAATATAAAGCTAAAAATCCCCATGTGGTTATAGGTGTAGGTGGTTGTGTTGCTAGCCAAGAAGGTGAAGATATTATTAAACGTGCACCTTTTGTTGATATCGTGTTTGGTCCACAAACCTTACATCGACTTCCAGCATTACTAAACCAACGAATGGAAAAGAAAAAGCCTGTTGTTGATATCAGTTTCCCTGAAATCGAAAAGTTTGATCATTTACCAGCACCCAAAGCTGAAGGACCCACTGCATTTGTTTCGATAATGGAAGGCTGTAGCAAATACTGTAGTTTCTGTGTTGTACCCTATACACGGGGTACGGAGATTAGCCGTCCATTCGATGATGTGCTTGCTGAGTGTTATCAATTAGCAACTCAAGGCGTCAGAGAAATCAATTTATTAGGACAAAACGTTAACGATTATCGTGGGAAAATGGAACAGGGTGATATCGCCGATTTGGCCCTTTTAATTCATTATCTTGCTGCCATAGAAGGAATAGGTAGAATCCGTTTTACAACATCGCACCCTTTGGCATTCTCAGATAATTTAATTAATGCCTATGCAGAAGTACCTGAATTAGCAAATCATCTACATTTACCGGTACAAAGCGGTTCTGACCGTATTTTAGGTCTAATGAAGCGAGGGTATACGGCATTAGAATTCAAATCCAAGATTAGAAAACTGCGTAAAGTACGCCCAGATATTCGTTTATCTACGGATATTATTGTTGGTTTTCCAGGTGAAACAGATAAAGATTTTCAGGACACCATGGATTTAGTTCATGAAATAGGGTTTGATACCTCCTTTAGTTTTATTTACAGTCCAAGACCAGGTACCCCTGCAGCGAATTTACCCGATGACACCCCTCTCGAGGTAAAAAAACAAAGATTACAGATCTTACAAAATAGACTGCTATTACAAGCATCTCGTTACAGTCAGTCAATGACTGGCAGCATTCAGAAAATATTAGTTACCGGTCATGCTAAAAAAGACTCTCAACAACTTTCGGGTCGTACCGAATGCAATCGAGTGGTAAATTTTGACGGTCCAGCTCATTTAATAGGGCAATTTGTTGATGTCCAAATCAGTGAGGCATTACCTAACTCCTTACGAGGTCGTCTCACCGCAGTTGAGACTGAAACGATTTGATGATAGAACATATTCATAAACAATTAACTGTACCTCGCGAGTATCACAATCAAAGAATTGACAGTGTGCTCGCGCATCTACTTCCAGATTACTCTCGTTCGCAACTCAGTAATTGGATTAAAAGCGGAACAATAATACTCAATCAAAGACCATGCAAACCCAAAGACAAGGTTTTAGATGGCGATGTGATTGAAATTAACGTTGATTTTACCTTTACGGAGCAGGATTTTAATCAATGTGCGGCCGAAGAAATTCCTTTAAATATAGTTTATGAGGACGAAGAGCTTTTAGTACTCAATAAACCAGAAAATATGGTAGTTCATCCTGGAGCTGGGAATAGAGAGCATACCTTAGTGAATGCTCTGCTGCATCATGCCCCCACCTTACACCATTTACCGAGGGCGGGCATTATTCATCGATTAGATAAAGATACAACAGGTTTATTGGTCGTAGCAAAAACTTTACCAGCACATACCTCTTTAATACGACAAATGCAAGCTCGCGAAATTCAGCGTCATTATGTTACTTTAGTCCAAGGTCATATTATTTCTGGCGGGACAATTGATACTGGTTTTGGACGACACCCAAGAAATCGATTAAAAATGGCTGTTCAGGAGCAAGGACGACAAGCCATCACCCATTATTCGGTAAAAAAACAATATCAGGATTTTACTTTATTAGACGTCAATTTAATGACTGGGCGAACCCATCAAATAAGAGTTCATTTAGCTTACATCCACCACCCCGTAGTCGGTGATCCATTGTATGGTGGTCGTATGCGATTTCCAACTCATGCCACCGAAGAGTTACGTACCCTACTCCAAGATTTTAAAAGACAAGCCCTGCATGCTGCCACACTCTCATTTTATCATCCCAAAACGGAAAATGAGTTGACGTTTAAGGCTCCCCTGCCTGATGATTTTACCCTTCTTCTTAACACATTGGACGCGCATTATGAAGACTAACTTAGCAAATTGGCCAGCGCCAAAAAATGTCATGGCTTTGAGTACAACACGTTTATCAGGATATAGCCAAGCTCCTTATGACAGCAATAACATGGGGTTGGGTGTGGGGGATCGTGAGGACCATGTGCTAAAAAATAGACAACAACTTGTGGAGATGTTACATCTTCCAGGTGAACCTCAGTGGTTATCCCAAACTCATAGCACTCGCTGTATTATTGTTGAAGACGACTCCAATAGAAATGCAGATGCCTCCATAACTCGTTCAGCAAAATTCCCTTTAGTGATCCTTACTGCCGATTGCCTTCCTATTATGCTTTCTAATGTGCAAGGCACTGAGATTGCAGCAATTCATGCAGGCTGGAAAGGCCTGGCTCAAGGTATTGTTGAAAATACACTTGATAAAATGAAGAGCACTCCATCTGATGTATTGGCTTGGATAGGGCCATCAATTTGTCAAAAGTGTTATGAAATTGGGGAGGAGGTATACCAAACATTTACCAACCATTACCCTTTAAGTAAGCAAGCTTTTAAACCTGCTAACGGAAAATGGCTGGCTAATTTACCTCTAATTGCTGAAATTGTGCTGATCTCTAAAGGGATTAAAGCGGTTTATCAGTCTGGTTTATGTACTTTTGAGTTAAAAAATGAGTTGTATTCCTATCGAAGAACGTCACAAACAGGTAGAATAGCTACCTTAATCTGGTTTAATGATCAACCTCAGGACTAATAATATGATTAAACATATCAAATTCATTATAAGTACCCTGCTTCTTTTGACAGCCACATTCACCTATGCGGCTAACGAAGCAGCTCCCGCTCCTATACCGAGTTTAGCTCCGGTCTTAAAAAATATTATGCCTGCAATAGTCAATGTTGCGGTACAGGGTTATTTACCCCCTAATGCTACGTCACCCGGTTCTGCTGGCAATGATGAGGAAGCGCAGAATAGTAGACAGCCTAATCAAACTGCTCCTGAAAAAGGGCGTAAATTTGAAAGTATAGGCTCTGGTGTTATCGTAGACGCGCAAAACGGAATTATTATTACTAACGATCATGTAATTCGCAATGCGAACCTTGTTACCATTACGCTACAAGATGGTCGACGTTTAAAAGCGAAGCTGATTGGTAGTGATAGCGAAACAGACTTAGCTATCTTAAAAATCAGCGCAACAAACTTAAAATCATTGCCTATAGGGGATTCAGATCAATTACAAGTAGGTGATTTTGTAGTTGCTATTGGTAACCCTTTCGGCTTAAACAGTTTTGGTAACAGTCAGTCTGCGACCTTTGGTATTGTTAGTGCATTAAAACGTAGTGACCTAAATATCGAGGGAGTAGAAAACTTTATTCAAACTGATGCAGCAATTAATCCAGGTAACTCTGGGGGTGCATTGGTTAATACAAAAGGAGAATTGATTGGAATTAATACTGCAATTCTTTCTCCTTATGGCGGTAATGTCGGAATTGGTTTTGCTATACCCATTAATATGGCAAAAGATGTAGCGCAACAAATTATTAAGTTCGGCTCAATTCATCGGGGCTTAATGGGTATATTTGTTCAACATTTGACACCTGAACTTGCCCATTCTTTAGGATATCCCGAAGATTTCCAAGGTGCATTGGTATCACAAGTTAATCCAAATTCACCCGCAGAACGAGCTGGGTTGAAATCAGGTGATATTATTACTCAAATTAACAATACAAAAATCACCCAAGCAACTCAGGTAAAAACAACCATTAGCCTCTTACGTGTCGGTTCTAATGTTAAAATGGTTGTTCTCCGTGACGGCAAAACAATCTCCCTTGATGCAGTGGTAACTGACATTAAATCACACGAACAAAAACTCCAATCAGAAAACCCTTTTCTTTATGGGCTTGCATTAAGAAACTTTGAGCAAGAAACACCACCTCATGGTAATGTCATTGGTGTACAAGTCGTGGGGGCTTCAGAAACAAGTGCTGGATGGCGTGCTGGTTTAAGACCCGGAGACATCATTATCTCTGCAAATAAGTCACCTATTAAAGACGTTAAATCACTACAGCAAGTTGCTCAACAGAAAAAGCAAGAATTGTTAGTTCAAATATTACGTGGACCCGGAGCCATGTATTTATTGATTATTTAAACCTTCTGCATTAGCCTGGGTGAATGTGATACACCCAGGCTCTTCCAATATCCTCCTCTCCTCGAGTAACCTTCTTAAGAATTTAATGCCGTCTTTCTTAGATTCTAGTAACGAGATTCTAATTATTGAAGAACTAAAATGAGCAAAAAGGAAATATTAAATATATTATGGATTATGTAAATTAATGCTTTTTTTTGCTGCATCTTTTAGCAACCTAGGTATTCTCCTCTTAAGAGTTTGAAAAAATCTTTATTGGAATTGCATAAGGCATCAGAATTAATGAATCCTGATGGGATAGACTATTATGGAATAATGAACTATCTAAATTTAATCTATTAATTAACAAATTAAATTTGGCATAAAATGTGAAGACGAGTTTAATGATTTCAGACGTTATTTTGATAATTTTTCCTCCAATGATGAATTCACCAAACGGTATCAAAAAAACCCTACGTCAAGCTGATGACCAAACGTACAATTAAACTTATCAATTTGAATGCTGAAAGATGTTATGCCACCAGGATGAGTAATTTATTTATCCTGGTAGCATGGTGAATTTAAGGAAGAAATTAACGATGTAATCGTCTAGTCTGAGTATAGTCGCTAGGAAGACCTTTGATGTAATTAACTTTTTCTACATGATCGGTCTTACCGTAGGTTACTTCTACTTGTACATTGCGACCATTTGCAATCCCTTCCAGAGGGGTGCCCGCAACTTCCCATAAACCTAAAGTGAAAACATCAGCTACACCATGTCCAATTGCTCTAGCCGCTTTATTGCCCTTAGAATATCCTTGTACAAAACTGTAAATATCTGTTCTTTTTCCATTATGAATTTGAGTATTCACTGGCTTACCCAACTCTGCAATAACATGAGAACGAGGTGTATGAAGCCGTAAAACAGATAAATCTTTTTTTCCAGGTTGATTAGTCGCCTTTACTACAGCGCAAGATGACAAACTCACTAATACAATTACGCCACACACAAGTTTTAAAATACACTTCTGTAACATTAAATCTCCTTTCTGAATAAAATTTCGGCGCATTATACTCTAGAAGACCAGCCAAAGAAACATTTTTTGCGCTAGTTGTTGAAATGTTAGATAACGCCCTGCAGAATATTGAAAATATGGTTCACTTATCCCTAAGTTTCAAATTTCGAAATTACAAACACAAGGCAAGTAAAATCATCTATCCATAGAAAAAAAATCAAAAAAAATACGCAACAGACTTGACATCTTTCCCTTAAAAAGACAAAATCACGCGTCTTGTGGCTATGTAGCTCAGCCGGTTAGAGCGCGGCACTCATAATGCTGAGGTCGGTGGTTCGAGTCCACCCATAGCCACCATCAAAATCAAAAACCACGCAATTACTCTTAATAAAAGCATGCTGTTAAAGTGCAAATTAATTGACTTACTTTGTACAGCAAACCACCTAAAACCCTAAGTAAGAAATATGGAAACAGTTACACATACACATTTTTTTGCTGTTTTCTCTGTTGTCCTTCTTTATTAATTTTAAAAGCTGTCAGCTCAATTTTGATGAATTATGACTTACTGCGTAACATGAGTAAAATAAATTACTAGCAAGATAAGTAAGTATTAAATTTAATCATAATTTATAATAAGCAAAATTTTTATTATTGATTAATTTAAGCTTTCATTTAGGATAAATTTTATGTTTTTTAATGATAGATCTTTTGCAAACCCACAAACTCTTTCTCGATACATCAAAAAATATGTAACACTTTCTGATGAATTATTAGAATCAGTATGTGAAGCATTATGCAAAGCAATAAATTCGTTTGTGAGAAATGAAAATACCGATGAATTATCTAGTCTTTTTAAACAAATCCAACAAGACAACTTAATAGATGATGACACGTGGTATCAATGCTTGCGTGCTACTAAAGATTATTTACGAGGCCGTGAATTTCGATGCCCTAATAAATACATTACCCGCAGTTGGTTTTGGGGCCAAATAAAACAGATAAAAGCCTCAAACGTACTTGATCCTTTGTATAAAATTATTGATGATGAAATGGAGCTATTGTCCATTCCTGAGACGAGTTTAACTTTCATTTTTGAGGTTTATCAAAGTATCGTTTCTAGCTTAACTCGCGTTACAGATAACCCCATAAAAACTCTAATCTTTGCATTAGCGCTTCAGTCTCTTTTAGTTCCAGCCTATGGGAGAAATGAAACGTCTATGGCACTTGGAGATAGGCAATCTCAGGAAGATAATTTGACCTCCAAGACAACAGATCGTTCACAATTATTATTGAATTTTGTAGATCAAATACCTTATGACTATCATGTTATTAGTCAAAGTCAAAATGTTTCACTAGATCAAGTTGAATACTTTTTTTTAGTATCCCCCAATATTAATTTCCCGAGATTTGGTATAAATTTCATCCAACACATGGGAACTGGATACGATTATGTGCTGCAAAAAGATGTTCCTTCTCTTACAGATACTGAATGTATAGGTTTAGAACTAAGGAATACTTACCGTTGTTTCGGGTGGGATTGGGACGTTTGGGTAGAAACAGTAAATAAATTACATGATTTGGATGCTTTAAAAAGGACTGTTGGTCTCCTTTCTATATTCGTAGAAGATCAATTGGGCAAATTAGAGATTGAACTAGACGAAAGTTTTATGGGGATACTTCCTTATTCTTCCAACTATTATGCTACAACTTATAATATTAAAAATTTGCAAGATTCTTTATCAACAAAATTGATCACTAGAATAAATGCAAGCCTCAAAAAATTTCCAGAGTTAGATAAATTAAATCTTGCTTTTAATTTAGAAAACATAGCGGCTTTGTATTCTACTATCGAAAAAAGTTATTTTACCCACCCGTTGAACAAGTTAGTCCTTGAATGGAAGGATTGGTTGAGAAAAATAGAGTGTATTCAAAAATTTACCCCTCAATTGGGATATTTAACCAATATGGAACATATTATTGAACAAAGAAATAAAGCAATGATGGCTACATTAGACAGGCTCAATGAAGCAAGATTTAGTAAGTCTAAAAAAATTCATAATAATAAATTTTTTACTTTCTTACCACTCCAACAGGTATTACCAGATAGAGTAGCTGTTGAGGAGGGATTAAGTGCAATTAATTCTAAAGATTCTCAATTTAAATTAAAAGAATATCTAGAGGATAAGGAACATGCAATTCTTATGTCTAAAGCACAAAATAGGTTTTAGAGACCTATAAATAAAATAGGCTGGGCTGTTAAGCCCATATCTAACTCGGTTAATCTTATTGGGACTAACGGACTATGTTAAGAGATGATCAGGTGCAAACAACAGCTTTTAAAAAAATGCTGTGATTTTGATGTTGGCGTTAGCACATCGCGTACGCTTTAAGCTATCGTGACATAGAAGAAATTAGCGTCGGGGCGTGGATTAAAATGGCTGGGGCCACCTGTAGCCACACTTCAATCAATAAGTTACAATAAAAAACAAAAAAACTTTTGGACACAAAAATGAATAATATTTCATTTACGTCCCAAATAAACGTCCTAATAGCTCGCTAAATATCTCAAAATGAATCATACCAAGTCCTTTATTTTTAAGCCATTAACAGAAAATGACCTTATTCTTTTATATCAATGGTTCCAAGAACCTGTTATTAATCAATGGTATGCTCGAGGTAAATTGTGGTCATTGAAGGACATCAAAGAAAAATATCTCCCCCGTGTTCTAAGAGGCCATAATGTACCAAGTTTTATTATTTATATTAATGGCCTTCCTCTTGGATTTATCCAGTATTACTGTTTAAGTAATCATGTTCCAGAAGGGATTGGTCATAAAAACCATCCTTTATTTCATCTTTATCAACCCAATAACTTGGCAGGTATCGATCTCTTTATCGCTTCCAGCAATCAACGTGGGAAAGGATTGGGTCAACAAATTATTGAATCATTCATAACAGAGCTTCCCAATAGCATTAATGCCATTCTTGTTGATCCAGCAGTGAATAATCACCAGGCAATTCGTTGCTATGAAAAAGCTGGATTTAAACGTACTAATTACAGTGAAGACAACTCCTATTTAATCTTACTTAAACGTCTTTAGTAAAAAGGTTTAGTGACATGAACGTAAAGAAACAAAAAATTCATCCCGATGTCCTACAAAAAATGATACAAATACTTCAGAACCATTTTGCAACAGATTTAGAAATAAGCTCATTTGATTTTTTAAGTGAAGCAGAACGTCGAAATATTTTGGTCCGTATCAAGCTGCACAGCAAATCAAACTCTGTGCCTAAAAGCATCATTTTCAAACAATCTCTACCTGAAGTGTCCGATCAAGATGACAAAGAAGCTATCGCTCGATTTGCTCGTGATTGGGCTGGTCTAGAATTTGCAAATAAAATTCATCAGAGCATCCATAATGTTCCTTACTTTTATGGTGGTAATAAAGAGTATCGATTTATTCTTATTGAAGATTTAGGGGCGCCACATATCAGTTTAGTTGACTCATTAACACGACGCTGCCGGGAAAATGCGATTTTGTCCTTGAGTCGCTTTATGAGGGCATTAGGTAGCTTCCATGCTTCAGGCTTTGGTAAAACCGTACTATATGAAACGATTTTAAAGAAAATTGATGAGAACACTGAAACGCTACAAGAGAGTATTGGTTTTACACAAACTGATTTACTTAAAAAACTGCAAGATGCTAATAGTAAACTCAATCTATCTTTAACCGTAGAATGCATTAGTGAAGCCAAATCTGTAATTAATTCGTTACTCACACCAGGTCCATTTACTGTGCTAACCCATGGTGATATTTGTCCAGATAATGTTTTCGATCATGAAGGGGCTCGTGATTTACAGCTCATTGATTTTGAATGGGGGGCTGTTCGGAATGCTCTACTGGATGGTACTTATCTGCGAATGTGTATGCCTACCTGTTGGTGTGCAAAGTCCATACCTGAAGAAGTCATTATTGCGTTAGAGATTACTTATAGAGAAGAACTCAAACAAACCATTCCAGCAGCATCAGATGATGTCGCCTATGCCAAAGCATATACAGAAGCCTGTGGTTTTTGGTTATTACAACAAACGCTCCCTTTCCTTGATTCAACTTTTGAAAAAGACAGACTAGGTCCTTCAGGTCCTGTTCCAGAGGATTCATTGTGGAAGGCTGAAGAAAATTGGGTACGACCGAGAGTTTTATCGCGTTTACAAGCATTTATTCATATTGCATCCAGAAACAATTTATTGCCTCACTTAAGAAAAATGGCAGAAGACATGCTCTTTGAAATCAAACAACTCTGGACTGATGCAAAACTCTTAGAATTCTACCCTGCCTTTAAAACATCAATTGCAAATCAAAAATTTTATATTAGAGCTTATGAACAGGGAGATGAGGCAGAAATTTATCAACTCTTTTATGATACCGTCCATTATGTCAACTGTAGGGATTATAACAAAGAACAACTCGATGTATGGGCACCAAAAAATCCCGATCTATCCCAATGGATAAAATCTCTAGCTGAAAACTATACCTTTGTTGCCATTGATAAGAAAAATGGCAAAATCCTTGGATTTTCCGACTTAGAAAAAAACGGTTATCTCAATCGAGGTTATGTGCATAAAGACTATCAAAATCAAGGTATTGGTAAAGCATTGTTAGAAGTTCGCGAACATTTAGCCATAGCATTAGGAATTCCAAAACTCTTCGCTGACGTTAGCATTACCGCCAAAGCATTTTTCGAACATTGTGGGTATCTTACTGAAGCGAAACAAAATAAGGAGTTGTATGGTATTCAATTTAGAAACTATCGTATGATAAAAATATTAACCTTTGAGTAACCAATCGGCACAATGGTTAATGAATGGAGTCTGTGCAAATGATTGATTGAGCAAGACTCAGAGAGCGGTCATTAATTTCAATAACCCTAGATACTTTAAATTGATTTTTTGTTATGTTTAGTAGGACAATTACTTAGGGCACACAATCATAAGATTGCCAGTGCCTTTAGATTTTCTTTTAAATACGAGAATAGAATACTATGGAACGGTTAAAGTCCTATTTTCTCAAAGACACTACCTTGAGAACTGAAATCATTGCGGGAATTACCACTTTTTTAACCATGGTATATATCGCCTTCATTAATCCAAGCATACTTCATGATGCTGGGATGGATCAGGGAGCAGTCTTTACAGCCACTTGTCTGATTACTGCTTTCGCTTGTCTCATTGCAGGAATATTTGCCAACACTCCTATAGGCATTGCGCCTGGTATGGCATTAAATATTTTCTTTTCTTATACGGTAGTTCAAGGCATGGGAATACCTTGGCAACAAGCCTTAGCCATTGTATTTCTTTCAGGTGTCTTATTTTTTATAATGTCACTTACCAGTCTGAGACGTCTTTTAATCGAAGCAATTCCCCATAATTTACAAATTGCTATCTTAATAGGAATCAGTTTATTAATTGCTTTAATTACCTTGCAAAACAATCAAATTATTATTGAGGATCAGCACAATTTAATGCGTCTTGGTGAACTCAATCGTCCGGAAAGCGGCTTATTTTTCTTAGGTTTTTTACTCATATTGATTTTAGATTATTTTCAAATTCCAGGAGCAATAATTCTTGGAATACTCAGTATTTCTCTCTTAAGTTTATTGCTGGGTTTATCGACCTGGCAAGGATTAATTTCCATGCCCCCTTCCATGGAGCCTACTTTTTTAAAACTTGATTTTTCTGGCCTAAATACCGCTCTTGCTTTAAAAGCCACATTTACCTTTTTTTTAATTGCTGTGTTCGATGCTACTGGGACGTTGATTGGTTTATTAAATCCATCTGTATTTAAACAACAAGAAAATTATTCAAAACGTCTTAGCAATTGTTTAACTGCAGATGCAGCTGCTTCTGCTGTAGCAGGATTATTAGGCTCTGCGAGTACCTCTCCCTATATCGAGTCTGCTGCAGGAATTGAAGCCGGTGGACGCGGCGGAATAACAGCTATAGTGATTGCTATCGGATTTCTTCTTATGTTGTTTTTCTCACCATTGGCACGGATGATTCCTAACTATGCAGTAGGTCCCGCCCTTTTGTATGTGGCTTGCTGTATGATGAAACATCTCACCGATATGAAGTTGCATGATGTCAGTGAAACCGCTCCATGTATGGTAACGATTATGATGATCCCTTTTACTGCTTCTATTGCTGATGGAATTGGTGGAGGTATTATTCTATATACTTTATTAAAGCTTTTAACACGACAAAAAATTAATCTTTTACTCTTATTATTAAGTATTGTTTTTATAATATTTTTCCTAGTAAGTTAAGCCTAGATTCAATGACTCAGTTCACAAGTCAAAATTATTTCACAAGGAATTTTCGCATGTCCATGAAGTGCTCCGTATTTATTGCCACAACTGTGGATGGATTTATCGCTCGAGAGAATGGCTCTATTGATTGGCTTAACCACTTTAATACTCTAGTGCCCCCAGGTGAAGATGGCGGTTATCAATCATTTATTTCTACAGTCGATGGATTGGTTATGGGAAGAAACTCCTTTGAACAGGTCCTATCATTTGATGAATGGCCATATGGGGATCTTCCCGTAGTGGTCCTGAGTAGCAAAACAATAAATATTCCCAGACATTTGCAAAAATGCGTTTCTTTATCTGCTGAAAAACCATCCGTCCTTGTTGAACGCTTGGCAGAAAAAGGAATAAAACATCTTTATATTGATGGAGGAATCACCATTCAAAGATTTATTTCTGAAAATTTGATTGATGAATTAACAATTACATTAATTCCTATACTACTTGGTTCTGGGCGTTCATTATTTGGTCCGCTAAAACAGGATATCGATCTCGAATTGATGGAAACGAAAAATATAGGTTGTGGAATTGTTCAATTGAAATATCAGGTCGTGACTAAAAAAGTTTGAATAATAAAGTAGCACCTCTATAGGATTGTTGACGCAGTAATCGGGTTCGTGTAGAAAAGTTATTGACTGGACTTTTTGCATCAGTCCAATTGATGTTGTATGTAATCACCACAAAACCTATTCATCTGGAGATTATCATGACAAAATTTTTTGATAAGAAAACTAAAACGTTGTTTATTACCGGAGGAAAAACTGCCGTAACGGATCTATCAGACAATCCGTTAATTCAATTACCTGATCCTGAAGAAATGCCTCCAACTCCTCAACTTCACAGACAAAATGCGTCAGCAGGAAAATATTTTCAAAGGCATTATATAAGCGCATTAGGAGAAGAATATCACGGCAATTTTGATTTAAAGCATCCAACTAATAAGGATCTGGAAGAAGTTCAAGATACAATTTATTGCCCTTAATCCCCCAAAAATAAAATTTCTACAAAGCCTTCTGCATAATGAAATCGAATAAAAGTCGAAGGCTACTCTCTGCCATTCCAGTTAAAGGTTCAGGAAAATCATATACATTTACCAAACCATCTGTTTATAATGCGTTAAGATGATATTTAAAATGTACAACTGTGCATTATCATCTAGGACACGAATTAATAAATAAAATCGATTTCTTTTATTTAGCGAGGACGAACATATGAAAAGAACAGGACATCAGCACCACAATCACCAACATAATCATCCAACAACTACCCAGCCGCAAACTGTAGTGGTTGTTACGCCTCCATTGCAAGGTGCACACCCTAACGGGTTCTTTCAACCACATTTTCATGCCCATCCCCCGTACCCACAAGTACAACATTTACATCAACAGCCACACGTTCATCATCATGATCACGAGACTCAGACAAATACGCATCATCACTTCTAACAAAAATACCCGGATTAACCTCATGGAATCCGGGTCGAAACTACAATGTTTATAATGTAAACCCATCTATTAATTATGTCTAATAGTGGATGCACTTGTTATAGTGAGCGCACTTGTTAATGATTCTTTACCTTGTGATGGTTTTTCAGCCCTAAAAAATGTAAGGTTTGAAGGATTTGTTCTAGCATACACAGGGGCTCGACTTTCTTCCTGTCCTACCACATCTCCTGAAGGAGTATTTTTTAATATAGCTTCCACTTGATCATTAAATTGTTCTAATCCAATTACATTATCGGATGATAACAATGAATCCAGGCTCATTAGCTGCAATCCATCAATCGTTTCATCTTCTTTTCCATATGAAATATAGCTTTCAGCATACTGATCCTGCGAGGCAGTTTGTTCCTCAATTTGCATGCATTGTGGAAGTTCAGATAATGATTCTTCTAAGGATTGCCCGGAGGGTGTATTCTCCTCAGCGATAAAAAGAGAACTATCCTCATCATCAGAGTCCTCAAGTACAAGGGGTTCTATAATTTTGTCTAATGCTTCACCTTTGGTAAATCCAACAATCGAGATACGATGCCATCTTGAATCAGTGATTCCATTAGAAGGAATTAATTTTGTGTTGCAATGAAAATATTTATCAAAATCCCATAACAATATATCCCCCTCTTTTAAATCAAAATATATGCCTTCAAAATAAGACTGAGAGTCATTTGCCAAAATACCCTTCACACCTGGAAAAAAGGTGTATGCCCCTTCATAAGCTCGTTGAAGCTCACCCTGCTCACCAATATTAGGGGGGTTAATAATAAAGAGGGGATTTAGACAGTGGATAGGGAACTTATTGCTGTCCAAGTGAGCCCTGGTTTGTTTGTCATAATTTGCTTCGGCCGACAAAAGATATCTCGAACCTTTGAGGGTAAAATAAGATGCATAATTCATCATCCGACAGCGGGTTGCATACTCAACTGGAGCACATTCTGCATAGAGCTTTTCAACCACTCTAAAAAGAGGCGCTAACCCTTCTTCAATTTCGAATTTGGCCTCTGAAAATTGAGTAGGTCTAATTCTTCCTGTTTTCTTTCCTAGCACACCAAACGGAGCTGAACGGATGCTTGCGTGAATGTTTTCTTTATTTTGCTTTTTTGTAACAGCTTCTTCTGAAGATACAGCGCCCATCCTACTTAACTGTGTTTCGTTTATCGAAGAAAGTTCTTTACGAAATTTATCCGCTATCATCTCGGGTTGAATCGCACCAATACGATATACACCTATTAATCTTCCTTTGTTATCATAAAAATTAGTATCTTGAGTAATTTTCATGGAATTAGGAAAAGGTTCATCAAACCTATCATTTATTTTAACTGTTTTTAGAGGATTATCGTGCAATACTAATGTAGCAATCTTAGTCCCATCAGGAGTTCTATCCTGAGGTCTTTCCGCAGGAAGTTCAACTTGAAGCATAGGTGTTCGCATAACAAGATTATCAAAAGGCTTCTTGCGTTTAATAAGAGCGTAACTCGAATTGATAGCCGATTTTAATCTTTTTATTTCTGCTTTTTCTAAATTTAAACCCAATTTTTGCAAATGATAAATTAGGATTTCACCTAAATTTTCTCCTGATTTACGTTGTAAATAAATGCTGTACATCAAATGATGCTGATATAAATAAATTAAATTCTGGGCAGCCATTGAGGGAGACGTTTTTATATAGGGAGTAATTTCTTTAGAAACAAATTCTCGTCTTGATAGTTCATTTTGGTAGAGCGCTGATCGTTTCAGACTATGGTCGCTTTTTTTTACAGTAAAAGGAAAACTGACATGATGGCTATAGATAAATTTATTTCTAAGCTCATCAGGATATTTTGCTTTAATTTCTTTTTTTAAATCCGATCGCCGTCCTATAGACGATATGTGCTTCATTGAAATCTGTTGATTATAACGCTCATTTCTTTGCATCATTTCACGTTGCACTTGATAATATTCTTCAGGATTGCCTTCCGCCATTTGTTTAATATATTTATTTAAAAAAGGTGAGATTAATTTTCGTTCTATTTTAGCTGACTTTGATTTAATTCGATTTATCGTCATAGCCTGAGGAATTTCTTTTTCTTTTCCTTTCTCTTCTGGAGTATGCTTTTTCTCTGTATGAGGATGTGTCGTTTTAGATCTTTTAATTAAACCAGAAGTGTCTTGTGGTTTCATCGTGGGTTGGGGGATGAACCGCTCTCCGTTTCCAATATCTGTTCTGGGATCAACTATTTCGGAGTGCTTTCTTTTTTTCACAGGAATAATATTGATGATAGCTGTGTTTGACGGGGTTATTGTTGAGATTGTTGCCATTGGTGTATCAGGATCATTAACAGATGTTTGCATCGTATCCATCCTGATAATCTCATTTCCAATAGAAAGTATTTTCTGACATTCCCCAAGACAATGCGCAATAAATGCTGGATCTGCAGTGGCCTTAATATCATCTAGAATGGAATAAAATTTTCCCTGAAGGGAACGAATAAGATTGAAATCCGGACCATATTTTATTGTATTTTCATCAAATTTTTGTTGCATGTGTTAAGCTCCTTTGTTGTTTAAAATATTTGAATGCTCTAACGGGGCGGAAGTATTATCAAGAAAGACAAAAAAAGTCGAACTATTTTTACGCTAGTCAGTATAAAATCTGTAAGCAAAGAGAATACGATGCACAATCGAGATTCGTGACAAAAATCAACATATTCTAGATTTTTTTACCAATTAAGATAATCTTGAAGCAGAATTGCAAAATGCTTCAAAATACATTCAGATACTCGCCAAAAAAGCTATGGTAAGTTTATAAATTTAGTTATTATGTTATTTACCTAAGATTTTACGATTTTTTGATGCGCTCGATAGTCATTATAATTTTAACATTTATTTGCTCAGCATTAACTTATGCAAACGAAATTAATATTTCCACGACCACTAAAAATGGGAATACTACTTTTTATCTGCAAGCTGGCGCATTTAATTTGGAAAAAGATGCAAAGCAACGTCAAAAAGAATTATCTGCACTGGTCACCGAACCTGTTGAAATTAAGAATCTATCCGATAAAAAACTTTATTTGATACAAATAGGACCAATTAGCGATTACCTCACAGCACGAGAATTACAAAATAAGCTATCCCAAAAGATCAGTTCAAAGAAAAATGAGCCCAACGAGAATCAATATCCTTACATAAACCAATCCACTCCGCCTGAAAGCTCCAGTAATCCAATTGAAACTCCGCCAATAAATGGCAAACTATGGAATTTAAGGAATGCTGATATTAGAGCGGTTATCGCTGAGGTGTCACGAGTTACTGGTAAAAATTTTGTCATTGACCCCCGAGTGCAAGGGAAAATATCAATCGTATCGGCAACACCAATGAACAATAACGAGCTTTATCAAGTATTTCTTTCAGTCTTACAAGTCTCAGGCTATGCTGCAATACCCAGTGGTGCAATCATTAAAATTATTCCCAATATTGATGCGAAAACACAATCTCCTGATCTTTTAAGCGGCATAAAACAACCTCCTAGAGGCGATGACATGATGGTGGCTGTAGTCCCTGTTCATTATGTTCCATCAGAGCAATTAGTTCCGGTTTTACGCCCCTTAATGCCACAATGGAGTAGCATTTCTGCTTACGCTCCTTCAAATATGCTTATTTTATCAGGTAGAGCAAATAACATTCGTAGTCTTGCAGACATCATAAAGCAAGTGGATAACTCATCTGCAAATGGCATTGATATAGTTCATTTAAGACACTCATTAGCAATGGATATTGCTGCCACCTTAAAAGATCTTGTTAAAACCCAGCCCAACATGGGGGGGACACGCACTCAACTCACTGTAGCGGCAGATGACCGCTCCAATTCTCTATTAGTCAGCGGCTCTAAAACCGACAGAATACGCCTTAGAATGTTGATATTAAAGTTAGATAGGGAAAGTTCCGAAGGCCTTAACTCGAACACGCAGGTAGTTTATCTAAATTACCTTAGAGCTGAAGACTTGGTCCCCATCCTGGCCGGAATTGCCCAGGCAAATTTTAGTGGGAATGTTGGAACAACCATTGGTACCATTACTCGCCCTATTTTGGATAGTACTAATCCCGCTTCCAATCTTGCCAGTAACTCAAATATACAAGGCTCTACCACCACTTCTACTTCTCTTTACTCAACCGGATCAGGTGGCGGTGGGGGTGGTTCTTCATTAACTGCCTCAGGAGCTACTGCAAATACTACGACTACCACGACACAAAATGAAGGAACAACCAAACCCTCAGTACAAATTATTGCTGAACCCAATACGAACTCTATCATCCTTAATGCGCCAGCATCGGTAATCCGTATTCTGAAAAGGGTAATTGCCCAACTGGACATCAAACCAGCCCAATTACTAATTGAAGCGTTAGTTGCCGAAATTAATCAATCGGATGTTAATGACTTAGGTATTGAATGGGGAAGTGATCAACAAACAGGAAGGCCTGACACCTTTAGACCAGGATTTGCTATAATTAACAGCAGTACAAGACTTGATGATTTTCAAGCACAAATATATGCTTTAGCCAGAGAAAATAAAGCGAATATTTTATCAACACCTTCAGTTGTAGTTCTTGATAACCGCCAAGCTAAGATATTAGTGGGTAAACAGGTTTCGATAGCGTCCACCACTCAACCCGCAAATGCCGGAGGTACAACAAATAATGGGGTCCCATTTACCACATTTGATCGGGTCAATGTTGCATTACATCTCTATGTCAGACCCCAAATTACACGCGGAAATGGAATCCAACTGCAAATTGATCAAGGAAATGACACGTTGGATCCCCCCGTTGTTGCACCAAACTCAACCACACCGACATTTAGAATTAGTAGTATCGTTACCTCGGTTCATGTTGAGAGTGGTGATATAGTTGTTTTAGGAGGTTTGACGCAAGATAGTTTAGGTAATGACAATAATCGTTTACCTGTTTTGGGAGATATACCGGGTGTGGGTCGTTTATTCAAACGAAATATAAATTCTCGGGAAAAACGAGTACTTATGGTCTTCATAAAGCCAATTATTTTGCGTAATGAACGAGAAAATATGCTTATGACCAGTCAAAAATACAATAATGTACGCCAATTCGAACTGGATTGGTTAAAATCGCAAGATGCTTTTGTACAAAGCAATAACGCAACGGTATTACCCGCTTTGAAACGCGCCGAATTACCAAAACCGTTTAATCGTCCACCTTTGTTAGTCACGAAATAAACCATGGACAGCGAAGAAAAATTACTAAAAATCCCCTACAGTTTTGCAAAAAACCATGGGATTGTTGTTGCCAATGAAAAGAGTGACAACCAAGCTCTCGTTTATCATTTACCCAATACTTCATTGCAATCTCTTGCCGAAATAAAACGTTTATTACAATGTGAATTTACTTTAAAACAGGTTGATGAATCAGCGTTTCAACAACATTTAGCTCATGTGTATCAATCAAAATCATCCATACTCGAAGCTGCTGGAGGTATGGAGGAAGATATGGATCTTTCACTACTAGCGAGTCAATTGCCAGTCAGTGAAGACCTATTGGAAAATCAAGATGATGCACCAATAATTCGCTTATTGAATGCATTGTTTACTCAAGCAATTAAACAAAAAGCATCTGATATTCATATTGAAACTTATGAAGATAGAGTACTGGTACGTAATCGAATTGACGGCGTTTTACATGAAGTTTTAGAGATTCAGCGCGCTATCGCTCCTTTAGTTATATCTAGGGTCAAAGTGATGGCTAAACTAGATATCGCAGAAAAGCGTATTCCACAAGATGGCCGTATTTCTCTACGTATTGGTGGGCATAATATTGACGTCAGGGTATCAACCCTCCCCTCTAATCATGGTGAGCGCGTGGTATTAAGGATTTTAGACAAACAAGCGGCTCAATTGGATTTAAACCTGTTGGGAATGCCTAAATCCACAGTCAAAAGTATGCGAAAAATGATCGCAGAGCCACATGGCATTATTTTAGTTACTGGGCCCACCGGCTCCGGAAAAACTACTTCCCTATATGCTATGTTAACTGAATTAAATCAAGTCACACGTAATATTCTAACTATTGAAGATCCTATAGAATATGATCTGGAGGGTATTGGTCAGACCCAGGTTAATACCAAAGTTCAAATGACCTTTGCTAAAGGGTTAAGGGCAATTCTAAGGCAAGATCCGGATGTAGTTATGATTGGAGAAATTCGTGACCTGGAAACTGCAGAAATTGCAGTTCAAGCCAGTCTTACAGGACACTTAGTACTATCCACCTTACATACCAATAGCGCACTCGGAGCCCTGACTCGTTTGCGTGATATGGGAGTGGAATCTTTTCTTCTATCCTCAAGTATTGTGGGACTTATTGCCCAGCGTCTCGTTAGAAGATTATGCCCTCAATGCAAAACTCCCCATCAATTACGAGATGATGAAAAGGAACTTATGGGGCTTACAGCAGACACAGATATCTCAAAAGTTTTTGAGCCTAAAGGTTGTGACTTCTGCAATCACTTAGGCTATAAAGGAAGAACAGGAATTTATGAGCTCATTACGGTCGATGAAGTACTTAGAGGAATGATTCATCGACAGGAAAATTCACAGACAATGGAAAATTATTTACGGCCCACCACACCCAGTATTCGAGATGATGGATTTAAAAGAGTTCTTGCCGGTGATACATCCCTTGCAGAAATTCTTCGAGTAACCACCCAAAATTAATCCTTAAGAGCGTTATAATTTAAATCACTGCCTAATAGCTCATTATACTTCCTAAAACTTTATAGTAAGTACACTCGAGCTATAAAACTTTAGATACTAGAACGAAGTTTGTTAAGTACTAGATATGCTAGGAACTTTCCACCTATTAAACACCATAAAATTCCTTTGAAAATCAAACGTTAATGGTTACTATATAAGGTAGCTTAGAAGCCTGCCAACAGCTTATGTTAATATGGAATTAAAGTTTACTTTTAAAGATGTCTTGGAAAATAAAATGGGATTATTATGCGGCTTTGGATCAGAGGATTTATTTTTTTTAGTTTATATCCATTAGTATCCTGTACTATTTCGCTACCGCATCAAAGCCAGATTAAAAATATAAAAACAGTTCCAAGCATGAAGCACTCCATTGAAAAAAGTTTACAAAAAAAAGAAATTTTCTCTAGAGGTAATTGGCCAAATAACCACTGGTGGTTATCTTATAATACCCCGGAACTCAATGTGCTAGTAACAGGAGCTTTAGCAAATAACCCTTCCATTCATGAAATCAAAAAGCGTATTGAAGTTGCTCAGCAGCAAGCCATCGTTACCCGTTCATTATTATCACCTTTAGTTTTTTTTAATGCCCATGAAAATCGACAATATGTCAGTGAAAACGGTTTATATCGTGCATTCAATCATAACTTTCCTTTAAACGTTAGACTCTTAGATCTTTCGCTTTCGTTTACTTATGAGTTTGATTTTTGGGGAAAAAACCGTAATCTTTTTTATGCTGCATTAGGAGAAGCAAAAGTTCGAGAGGCTGAAGCTGCAGAGGTTGAGTTAATTACTAGCACTGCACTGGCTCAAACTTTTTTTGCCTATAAAACAAATCTAATTAGAAAAAAATTATTTTCCCAACTCATCGAAGTACGACAAAAAATAGCTAAATTACAAAACTTAATGGTACGAAAGGGACTTTCGTCGAAATTGCCCGCATTAGAAACCTCAGAGAAATTACTCGAATCCCAAAAATTACTTTCAAGTATTACCGAAGAATTAACTGCCAACAAACATTTAATCAATATATTAGCTGGCCGTGGACCAGACGAACACCTATCAATTAAACCCACATTACCCTCATTACCTAAAACACTAAATATCCCCAAAATACTCCCATTGGATTTTTTAGCTCGAAGGCCTGATCTAATGGCACAAATATGGCGAGCTAAAGCTTTAGCCTACAGAGCAGGGGCAGCAATGGCAGAATATTATCCTGATATTAACCTCGCTGGTCTGATTGGGCTGGAAAGCACAAGTTGGAGAAAGTTCTTTGATTTATCGAGTGGGACGGCAGCAATTAGACCTGCTTTACAATTACCTATTTTCACGGCAGGTGCAATAAAAGCAAACATCAATGCGACTAAGGCACAATTTGATGCAGCAATCGAAGCATACAATAGTTTACTCTTATTCAGTACCCAAGAAGTACTTGATGTATTGGCTTTCGCTGAGAATATCTATCAACAAAAAATAGAACAAAAACAAGTTGTAGAGTATGCAAAACAACGTTATCAATTAAGTTCCCTGCGTCAAAAAAAAGGCTTGGATAGTTTATTTGATCTTTACTTTTTACAAGAAGAAGTGATTCAAAAAGAACTTGTAGATGTTACTCTACTTTATAACCAGTACTTAGCCTCTATAAAATTAACCAGAGCTTTGGGAGGAGGCTACTATCAAAATACGATTCCGTTGGTGAACAACTCATGAAAGAACGATCCGCCTCTTTTTATTTTACAGTCATTCTTATTGTTCTATTTATTTTCTTTTTTGTGTATTGGCTTATTGTATGGAGCCGGCAAGTTTATACCAATGATGCTTACGTACAAGGGAATCAGGTCTATATCAAATCGTTACGCCCAGGATTTGTTACAGGGATCTATACTGACGATAGTTTTCTGGTAAGAAAAGGACAGCTCCTTATTACATTAAATGAAACCGATTCACATATCGCTTTGGAAAAAGCGAAAAAGAAACTTGCCAGTACGGTACGTGATATATCCCAGGCATTTCATGATGTGTTTATACTGGCAGCAGACATTGAAATGAGAAAAGCACAACTTTTAAAAGCACAACAAAACCTTAAACATCGCCGTGATCTCATTGGGGCTAAAGGTGTTTCTTTAGAGGATTATCAAAATGCACAAGATGATCTAAAGGCTTCCATCGCTTCATTAAAAAGCACTCAAAATAAATATCAAAAAATGCTCGCCTTCGTACAAGGCACATCCATAACCGAGCATCCATCGGTGCAGGCAGTGGCGCAAGAAGTACGTGATGCATGGGTCCAATTATATCGAACTAAAATTTATGCGCCCGTAGATGGATTGGTAGCACAAAGAACAATTCAAGTCGGGATGTGGATTTCACCAAAAGAACCACTTATGTCTATTATCCCTCTCGATCAAATATGGGTAAATGCTAATTATAAAGAAACCCAACTGAACAAAGTGCGCATTGGACAAAACGTTAAGATAACTTCTGATCTTTACGGTTCTGGGGTGGTATTTCATGGAAAAATTGTGGGTTTACCAGGAGGGGCAGGTAATGTTTTTTCACTATTACCCCCCGAAAACCTTTCAGGGAACTGGATTAAAATCGTTCAAAGGTTACCTGTTAGGATTGCTCTAGTACAAGATGAATTAATAAAACATCCTCTGCGAATCGGCCTTTCTTTGGAGGTTACGACAGATCTCTCTGATCAAAATGGCCCCTTAGTGCCCACCACAACCTCAGACTCCCCCCTTTATGTTACTGATATTTTCCAAAAAGAAGAGATAGGCAATGAAAAGTTAATCGCTGAAATTATTAAGAGTAATTTGGACCCTAATCTTAGGCACTATGCAAAATCCCCCCTCATCATAAATAAAATCAACCTAAAAGAGATGAAAAAATAATGATTCTCTATATCTTACTTTTATCACTTGCCGCAGTAATCTTTAATCTTACTTTACCCATAATGGCAGGTTTATATATTGTGAGTGATCTGGGTGGCAGTTCTTATATGACTTCGTATACAGTCAGTTTTTTCTGCATTGGAAATCTTCTAGGAGTACCTTTAGGAAAACCCGCCGTAACATGCTTAAGTCCTATTCAGCTTTTTGTTGTCTGTTTCAGTCTTACTGCATTTTGTTCATGGGGATGTGCTACAGCGGAGGATTTCTTTACGTTTATCTTATTCAGATTTTTAGAAGGGTTTGCTTCAGGACCGATGTTTCTTCTGATCGCATGTACGCTTATCCCTTTGCTCTCCCCTAATAAAGATAAAGTCTATATTGTCTCCTTGGTTTTAATGTGTCTTTCAATAATCCCTGTAATCGGCGCTTCATATGGTGCCTGGATTGCGTACAACTACCATTGGCGATTCCTTTTTTTCTCAAACATACCTTTATGTATTTTTTTAATTTTGTATGTTGGTTTTGGATATAGAAGATATCATGAGCCTGTAAAAAAGATATATTTTGATAAAATTGGATATTTTTACTATTGCATCAGCATGGTGTTTATTGGAACCGCTTTAACTACTGGCCAAGAGTTAGATTGGTTTCGCTCTTCTTTAATTACTTTTTTATTGATTTTCGGTGTAATCAGTCTTGTATTCTTTATTTTACGCAGCTGGTCAGCTCAGCATCCTGTCATTGATTTAAAATTACTTAAAAATTTTTATTTTTGCTTTGCAATGATTTATATCGCCCTATTTTTCGGACTCTATTTTGGAATGGTTATCTTATTGTCTTTGTGGTTAAAACTTTATGTTAATTATACTCCTGATTGGATCGCGCTGATCATAGGAACAATGGCATTTTGTGGATGGATTCCAGTACTTATCAATAAAAGAAAATATGAGCCATTTTATCCTTTATTCATTGCTTTACTGTTCTTTGCCTTATCCTGTTTTTATACTGCCTACTTTAATGTGGATATAGATTTTAATCGCATTGCATTTTCACGAGGTTTAGCAGGTATAGGCCTAGCATTATTTTTATCTCCCCTCTTTCATTTATCAGTAGCCACTTGTCATGAAACAAAGTTCGCTGAATGCCTTTGCTTGTTTCATATTTCACGTTTGCTTGGAAGTGGGCTAGGAGTCTCTTTATTTCTTATTTTATGGCATAGACGCGAAGTTTTTTTTCATCTTCGATTAGGAAGCAGTCTGACTCCATTTTCCCATGAAACTCAAAATTTTTTACAACAAGCAAAACTATTCCATATTTCAGGAAAGCATGCTTTCGCTCAGTTAAATGAATACCTTACCCGTAAGTCTATTGCTTTGGCACTTGATGATTGTTTTTATCTTATGGGGTGTATGGCTCTTTTAATGCTTTTTGTATTGGTTTTCATTTACCTAATGCGTACAAAGAAACTTCACCCTCGTAGAGGCTTTATATTTAATCAGAGTAAAGAGGGAATCTAAAACAATTTTGGGACCTATCTTCAAATCGCTTAATCCTTCGGAACAATTAGAAAATTTTGTCCATTAATTACTCTTTTGAATTGATAGTTTATAGTTTTCACAAAATCCACATATTCCTGAAAGCTTAAATTTAATTCCTCCTCAAATAAATATTCATACTCAAAAACAATTGGCATTTTATGTTGCGCTATTGTTTTTACCGCCCCTTGCATTGCAAATAAATCTCCTCCTTGAATATCGATTTTTATAAAGCTAACTGGTTTTTCAAACTCAAGATCATCAATCACTAGGGATTTAACTGGTCGACCTTTCCCATGGACATAATCTATTCCATAAGAACCGTAGGTAGAGAATCGCTCAAAATCTTGTACAGGAAAAAATAGAATCTCATCACTACGATTATGGACTGCACAAAAATGACTTATTATATTTTGGGCATTTGCTGATATATTTTTAACCAATAAAGCATGAACGAAATCATCTGCTTCAAACGCATGTATGACACCTTCATCACCTACTAATTTAGAAAACAAAACTGCCATTTGACCAAAGTTAGAACCTATATCTAATACGGTAGTCCCTGGTTTAATATAAGACTTTGCCACGTCATAAATAGGCTTATCAAAAATGGTTCCAGCAATGATGGCATTCGCAATAATATCTTCATGTGCATCGGTTGGCAAAAAATAATTTCCGGTAGCAGTGATATGGTAGGTAAGACTATCCGTTTTTTGACTTTTCTTAACAACTGACTTTTTTATTGATTCTATTCTTTTTTGGAACTCACCACAGTGCCAAAATGAATTCAACATTTCAATTAAGGAATGATGCAAGGCATAATGATAATCCAATACTTCCATATTTTCCGGTTCACGTCCTAAAAAAATATGGTACATAGTACATATATCTTCTTTAGTAAAATCTTTCACTGTCTTTCCCTAGATCAGTGGAGCCCAGATCGTATCCCCGACCAAATTGAGTTAAAATTTGAAATCAATGACCTGGTTTCCGCTCACATGTTTAAAGCTAAAGAGAAGCTAACTCTAACTTGCTCCAGTAAAAATATTAGGAATTAATGTTAATTCCTCTGAAAAAAATGGACCGTCCATTAATCTTTCGGGCCATTTAAAAAGCATCACTGTAAGAATATTTCGATGTTCACCAAATATAAAATCTACTGAATTAGTGCGGGCAGGAATCATCTGATGTTGCGGGTTATACACTGTTTCTAAATGCTCCCTTATTTTTTTAATCCCTGGAGAGCCTTTTTTATTTAATAACAATAAACAAACCCCTACTTCAGCAATAACATCATTTTCAGCCCGCTCCATTATTTGTTCCATATTACGCTCAAAATAATCGCTAATCCAGAAAAAGGAATCGTCGTTAACAAAGTTTTGATAATAATGACTCGCCGCCGTTATGAAATGCGTCATTCCATAAAGTTTTGCTTCATATTCCCATTCAGATAGTTGACTATCCATAGAGTCTGGAAAAGTTTGCTGGAAAAGTTTGGTATAGGATTTTCTTAAATCAACAATATTTAAATCATATAAATAATAAACATAATTAACTAATTGAGCCCCATAAATTCTAATATTTTCCTCATTAACGATAAACTCCTCCAAGCGAGGGACTTGAGTTTTTAAAATGTCTATAACTGTATTTGTTTGTGGGAATAACGAAGAATTTTCCAAATGGTATGAAAAAATCTTATTAGTTGTCTCTAATAAATAAAGATAAAAAAACAAATCACCATATTCTGATATCTTTTTGATCCGTAGCTTATGCTTATGTGCAAGCTTTTCGTTAGCATCTAATAATAAATTCTTTGATTTTTGGAGAGTGAGCTCCGGTTGGTCAAGACCTGAAAATAGATATTGATATTTGTTGCTTAAAAAATACACATAATCGACAACAGAATTCAAATGCTTTTTGTCGCCTGTTATGCGGTACATTCGGATGGAAAAGTGTTCTTGTCTTACTATAGGCAATTTATCTAAATTGGTTTGATAATTATCTAAGATCGAATCAGCAATTTCTGCATAACTTACAGCAGAACAAAATAATATTAAACAAATTAAAAATTTCACAGGTACACTATACAAAAATAAGTTCCAAAAAAAGTCATTAAAAACAATCGGGGTGATTATAAAGTAATCAAGAGTTAATTCAAAATAGCAATTGGAAAGAGGTTCCCATCCGTTGGAACTTTATAATTTTGATGAACTATCGTGAAGCGAAACCTGGGAGTTCTATTTCATAATCCCCGGTTTCTCTATTTTGAACTCTAAACCTATTCGACTCGACGCCAAGTGGTTCCGTTAACCCCATCCTCTAGCTCAATGCCACGATGTAGTAAGTCTGCTCTTATCTGGTCAGCACGTTCCCAGTTCCGATCAGCACGTGCTTGAAGCCGCTCAGCAATTAATTGCTCTATTTCTACCCTATCCTCTTCAGCAAATCCAGACTGTAAAAACGAAGCAGGATCGGCCTGTAATAGCCCCATGATCCCAGCTAAATACTTCAATGTGGCCCCTAAAACAGCTGAGTTATTCTTATTTACTTCATGACTAAGTTGAAACAAAACAGATAATGCAACGGGGGTATTAAAGTCATCATTCATTGCCTGGTTAAATTCATTAATCCAATGATTATCTAATTCACCGTCAGCAATATCATGGATGTCTTTTATGGTTTGATACAAACGAGTTAGTGCTTTTTTTGCATTCCCCAAGTTTTCTTCAGAGTAATTCAATGAACTACGATAATGACTGCTTAGAAGAAAATAACGCACAACTTCAGGATGATGTTGGGCCAAAACATCAGCTATAGTGAAAAAATTACCCAATGATTTTGACATTTTTTCATTATTAACTTGCAACATTCCTACATGCAACCAGTAATTTGCAAATTGTTTTTCAGTAGCTGCTTCACTCTGAGCGATCTCGTTTTCATGATGAGGAAATTGTAAATCCAATCCTCCTCCATGAATGTCGAATTGCTCGCCTAGTTCACTCATAGCCATTGCAGAGCATTCAATATGCCAGCCTGGACGTCCTTCCCCCCACGGAGATGGCCAGCTAGGCTCACCTTGTTTTGCTTTTTTCCATAAAACAAAATCCAATGGAGAACGTTTTTCTTTCACAATTTCCACCCGCGCTCCAGCGACTAATCCCTCTAAATCCTTGTGGGATAATTTTCCATAGCCAGCGAATGAGTCGACTTGATAACATACATCACCATTATCACTGAGGTATGCATTTCCTTTCGCAAGCAATCGTTCAATTAATCGAATAATACTGTCTATATGTTCTGTAGCCCGAGGCTCTACATCCGGTGCTAAAATATTTAAAGCTTGTGTATCTTCATTCATTGCAGCAATATATTGAGCAGTCAGTTCATCTATTGGTATTGCACGCTCATGTGCACGGGCAATAATTTTGTCATCAATGTCCGTAATATTACGCACATACTTCACCTCATACCCTTGAGACCGCAAATAACGAACAATAACGTCAAAAGCTACCATAGAGCGAGCATGACCTATATGGCAATGATCATATACAGTAATGCCACAAACATAGATCCCAATTTTTCCCGGTGAAATGGAAACAAATGGTTCTTTTGTTCTAGTTAAAGAATTATATAAATGCAACATATCTGCCCCTCTAGCTTACCCTAGTTTTCCCCAAGTATCTTTCAAGTCAACGACACGATGAAATGTGCTTACACGTCCATCTTTTAATTCATTAACACCATAGTATCCTAATCGCTCAAACTGAAACACCTCACCAAGTTGCTGGTTTGCTAAAGCGGGTTCACAATAAGCTTGTTTTATTTGCAATGAATTATGGTTTAAAAATTGGAAAAAATCGTCCTCTCGACCTGGGTTTGGATCATTAAATAGACGGTCATATTCCAATACGGTCACAGGGTAAGCATGCGCACACGATACCCAATGGATGACGCCTTTTACTTTCCTATCTTCTGGATTTTTTCCTAAAGTTTTTTCATCATAGGTACAGCGCAATTCAATAATATTACCCTGTTCATCATAAATCACTTCATTACATTTAATTACATAAGCATGACGTAAACGAACTTCAGCTCCGGGAGATAAACGAAAGTATTTTTTAGGCGGCTCTTCCATAAAATCTGAACGTTCAATAAAAAGCTCTCGAGTAAACGGTAAATCACGACGCTCCGAATCGGGATCCTGCTGATTATAAGCGGGTTTTAGTATTTCTACCTTATCTTCAGGATAATTTTCTAAAACTACTTTTATAGGGTCCATAACGCATAAAGCTCTTTTCGCTGTTTTATTTAACTCGTCACGAACACATTCCTCGAGTATGGACATATCAATTACAGAATCACTACGTGATATTCCTATGACTTCACAAAACTGACGAATTGCAGCCGCTGGATAACCCCGTTTTCGCATTCCACGTATAGTAGGCATTCTTGGATCATCCCATCCATTGACAGCCTTTTGTTCAACCAGCTCACGTAATTTTCGCTTGGAAGTGACTGTGTGAGATAAATTTAACCGAGCAAACTCCGTTTGGACTGGTTTTGCAGGTAACGGCAAATTATCAACACACCAATCATATAGCGGTCGGTGATCTTGAAACTCTAAAGTACATAAAGAATGAGTAATTTTTTCTAAAGCATCAGAAATAGGATGTGCATAATCATACATCGGATAAATACACCATTCGTCACCTGTACGTTGATGATGTGCATGTCGGATGCGATAGATGACTGGATCACGCATATTTAGATTACCGGACTGCATATCAATTTTTGCTCTCAATACATGGGCACCATCAGGAAACTCCCCTGCCTTCATGCGTGCGAATAAATCCAAACTTTCTTCGATGGGTCGATTTCTGTATGGACTTTCCCGCCCAGGCACTTGTAAGGTCCCGCGATAAGCACGAATTTCTTCCATACTTAAACTATCTACATAAGCCAAATCTTTTTTAATGAGTAACACGGCAAAATCATACAACTCATGGTAGTAGTCTGAAGAATGTGTCATGTCATGCCATTCAAATCCTAACCAGCGTACATCATCAATAATAGCGTTGACATACTCTTCCTCTTCTTTAATTGGATTTGTATCATCAAAACGTAGGTAACAGATCCCACCAAACTCTTGTGCCAAACCAAAATTCAAACAAATCGATTTAGCATGCCCTACGTGCAAATATCCATTAGGTTCAGGAGGAAAACGAGTCACTACAGATTTATGTTTGCCACTCGCCAGTTCATCAGTAATCAGTTGTCTTATAAAATGAGCTCGTTTTTCAGTTAATTCTATCATTGGGATTTTTCCGTCACTGTTATTACTAAGTAGCTTCAGTAAAATAAGCTATAACTCGATTAAACTTATATACCGGTTATGGAACCGGATTCCTAGGGTACGCTTGGAAGTTCATTCAAGCTCACCCCATAATGCATTTTTTTACAACTCAATAAACTGGAACAAATTTAAAGTAGCCTTTGGTTACTATTTTAATTCTTATCCATTGCATGCCGCATAGAGTAAATTAAATCCGCTCCCGCTTCCAACATATCTTTGTTCAGGTTATAAGCTTCCAAAACTCGCGTAATCAGGGCAGCACCCACGATAACCCCATCTGCAAATCTTGCAACTTCTGCAGCCATTTCCGGTGTTTTAATGCCAAAACCTACCATTAATGGAAGCTTAGTTTGTGCTTTTCGGTGTTGATACTGTGCTTGTAACGAGGACAAATCCAACGTATCTGAACCGGTAACACCTTTTAAAGACACATAGTATAAATATCCTTTGGCGAATTGGTTTATTAATGACATTCGCTCATCTGAGGTCGTAGGAGAACAAAGAAAGATACTGTATAAACCATATTTTTGCCAGATCTTAGCTACTTCTCCACTTTCCTCTGGGGGTAAATCAACCAGGATTGTTCCATCCACCCCGGATTCTATTGCTTGTTGCGCAAAACGTTCATAACCAAAATGTTCAATAGGATTTAAATAACCCATTATAACAACGGGCGTCTCTTGATCCTGCAAGCGAAATTCTTTCACCATATTCAATACAGTCTGACAGTGCACGTCCTGAGCAAGCGCTCGTTCCATGGCTCTTTGAATAACTGGTCCTTCCGCCATAGGGTCAGAAAAAGGAATACCTAGTTCTAAAATATCAGCCCCGGCTCTAACTAGCTCATGCATAAGTTTCACCGTGATTTCAGGATAAGGATCTCCGGCAGTAATGTACGGGCTAAGCATTTTTTTATCATTAGCATTAAGGCGCATTAATGTTTTGTCGATTCGATTCATACGGTAATCCCATCAATTTGTGCCACAGTGTGCATATCCTTATCACCGCGACCTGATAAATTCACGATGATACTTTGATCCACTGACATCTTCTTGGCAAGTTTCATTGCATAAGCCACTGCATGACTGGACTCAAGAGCAGGAATAATTCCCTCAACCCGTGTTAAAGTACGAAAAGCATTCAATGCCTCATCATCATTAATTGCTTCATAAATTACACGCCCAGTATCTTTTAAATAAGCATGTTCAGGACCTACCCCAGGATAATCAAGACCAGCTGAGACCGAGTGAGTATCTTTAATTTGACCGTATTCATCACAGAGTAAATAAGTCCGGTTACCATGCAACACACCTGGTTTTCCGGCAATCAACGAGGCCGAGTGTTCTCCACTTTCTAAACCTTTTCCTCCTGCTTCAACTCCATAGATAGCAACGGTTGAGTCACTTAGGAAGGGATAAAATAAACCGATTGCATTAGAACCACCCCCTACGCAAGCAACTAAAGCATCGGGTAAACGTCCAGTTTTTTCCATAAATTGAGCTTTTGCTTCAATGCCAATAACCGATTGAAAATCTCTAACCATCTGCGGATAAGGATGAGGCCCGGCAACTGTCCCGATAATATAAAAAGTATCATCCACATGGCTAACCCAATCACGCATCGCTTCATTTAATGCATCTTTTAATGTTTGAGAGCCTGATGTAACTGGGACAACTTCCGCCCCTAACAATTTCATGCGATAAACATTGGATGACTGCCGCTTTATATCCTCAGCCCCCATATAGACCACACATTCCAAACCCAATTTAGCCGCTACTGTAGCAGAAGCCACCCCATGTTGACCGGCGCCTGTTTCGGCAATTACCCGAGTTTTTCCCATACGTGTAGCAAGTAGGGCTTGGCCTACTGTATTATTAATCTTGTGGGCTCCGGTATGGTTTAAATCCTCACGTTTTAAATAGATTTGTGCCCCTCCAATTTCCTTACTTAAGCGTTGTGCGTGATAAAGTGGATTGGGTCGTCCTACATAATCTTTTAATTCAGCATTCAACTCGGCTAAAAAATTGGGATCTTTCCGATATTTTGCATAAGCTTCTTCTAATTGCTTGAGTGCATACATCAAAGTATCTGCTACAAAAATACCACCATAAGGACCGAAGTGTCCGTGCTCGTCAGGAAGTTCTTTTTTGTTCATGTCTACCTTCATTAACTTCTAAAATATAGCCTGGGTGAAGCGCAGCGTAACCCGAGATCAGCGATCCAAATTTCCCAAGTTACGCTGCGCTTCACTCAGGTTACTATACTACCAATGTAACAATTTCTGCATAAATCGGCTCATTTTGTTATGATCTTTAATCCCAGGTGATACCTCAATACCACTGCACAGATCTACGGCATAAGGCTGACATGATTTAATTGCTTCGAGTACATTAAACTCATCCAATCCACCCGCCAATATATATGGTTTTTCTACCCTTTGTGGAATAATGTTCCAATCAAACGTACATCCAGTCCCACCCCGCGCATTCTTTGAAGGTGTATCTAACAATAGCGCCTTCGCCATTGCAAAATCCTGTGCGGCCTGATGAATATATGCTTCTGAATTACACTGTATGGCTTTAATAAAAGGCTTATTAAATTGAGCGCAAAACTCAGAAGATTCATCACCATGAAACTGCAATAATTGAATAGGTAATTCTTCTACTATTTGATGGACGAAATCTCGCTCAGGATTCACCAAAACAGCAACAGAGTCTATAAATGCAGGCACATCTTTTAATAAAGCTTTTGCTTTATCTATTGAAATGTGACGTGCACTTTTCGGGTAAAAAATCAAACCTATAGCATCAACCCCTAGATTAATCGCATGTGCGACATCTTGGCTACGCGTCATACCACACATTTTGACTCGTATTCGTGCCAAATTCATTATTTCTCCACAAGAAAAGAAGGCCCCGGATTATTCTGCAATATAGAAAATGTCTGAGGATAAGTCACTTGTACTAAATACAATCCATAAGCAGGTGCTGTTTCAGCACCTAGTCTTCTGTCTTTTGCTTGTAGTACTTCATTTACCCAAGATACAGGATGTTTTCCTGACCCTACTGCTATGAGTACACCAGCAATATTTCGTACCATATGATGTAAAAAAGCATTAGCAGTAATATCTATAATCACTAAATCACCAGAGCGACTAACCTGTAATTTATGGATATTTCGCATAGGCGTATTCGACTGACATTCAACAGAACGGAATGAAGTAAAATCATTCTCGCCTAACAAAACCTGGGCTGCTTGATGCATCAGGCGATGATCTAATTGCCGATATTGCCAAGTTATATTACTTCTAAATAAAGCGGGGCGAATGGCGCCATTATAAATAACATAACGATACCTTCTCGCTGTAGCAGAATATCTTGCATGAAATTCTTCGGTTAATTCTTTTCCCCATTTAACACAAATATCTTTGGGCAAAAAAGAGTTCACACCATGAATCCATGCACGAATACTGCGCACTTTATCACAGTCAAAATGAATAACTTGGTTGGTAGCATGTACCCCAGTATCTGTCCTACCTGCACACACTACAGAAATAGGGCCATCCGCTACCTTTGATAAAGCATGTTCTACGGCTTGTTGCACAGTATGCAAGCCTGTTTGTGCTTGCCAGCCATGATACTGGCTACCATCGTACTCAAGCACTAAGGCGATACGCATGAATATTCCTGATAAAAGGGTCAATTTATAATACAGTATATGTTTTGTCTATACCTTAATATAATTGATTTACAAGTTTATTAAATATTATAGTAATTTCTTTTGTCTCAATTCTGTTTTATTAATTAAAGATGTTGCTTAATATAAATTTACAGCTGTAATCCCTTTTACAAAGTGTGTTCGACTATTTTATTGATTTGATTCATTCAATTATGATACTTTCTCATGCCGCAATTAATTGGCGCCATTAATTTTGCATAACATTATAATCATTAATTGAGACCTATATATGAAAAGGAATTTATTTTACTTTGGCATTACTACTTTATTATTTGTCTGCCAAAGCCCCTCTTTCTCTAAAAATATCGATAATATACAAAATTCCTTACATCACTCCCTTTCCAATGCACAAGGTAGTTGGTTTATATCGCTTGGAGGCGGCGCACAATTTCCTGAATTAAATTCCCATACGAAAGTAAATAATGGATCTGGGTTTCCAGCTCCTTATAGTGCTGATCGTTATTCAATTAGGGATAATAATGGAGGAGTTGTTGCTGTATCTGCTGGCCGGCGTTGGCAAAATGAGAGTATCTGGTTCCCTTCTTATTCATTAAGCATCTTTTGGCAGTATTTTTTTACAACACATATTAGTGGCGAAATTACACAGTATTCTTTACCTCAATTTACAAATTACAAATATAATCTCGACTTTACTTCCAATCTCTTATTAGCCTCGGGAAAAATAAATGTAATGCGATATGGAATATTTTCACCGTTTATTAACGGAGGAATAGGTAGTTCTTTTAACAATGCTTCTAACTATAATGAATCAGCTTTCGCAGGAGTTACCCCCAGAGTTAGTCCTGAATTTAGAAACTCTAATACAAGTGAGTTCGCATACAATATAGGTGCCGGGGTGGATGTGCAACTCCTTCCCCAATTGTTTCTTTCAGTGGGGTATATTTTTCAGGATTTAGGGCCACTCGCCTCTGGTAACGGGGTTAATACTTGGACGGGGGAATCATTAACTCTGGGTTCCTATCGTACAAATGAAGTCCTAATTACAGCCACCTATCTTTTCGGTAAAGAAAAGAACTTTATTAAATGAAGAAATAAAGCATCGTCGCCTGGATTTCCGGGTTACTGCTGTGTCTGCAACTAGGCAACCAGTAAATTTAAGATTTTCCTTTGATTTCATCAATTAAGCGTTGTGCTTCTTCTTTTTGAGACTTAGTCCCATGCTCCATAACTTCATTTAATGAATGCAATGCGGATTCTATATCTTCCATTCCTATATAAGTTTTTGCCAGTGCTAAAAGGGTATCTAAAGCCTTTTTATTTTTTAACAGCGAAAGATCATTATTCTCTTCTTTCTTCGGGGTTTGAATTTCATCATCAGAGGATGAAGGAGTAAAATCTAAACCATTGTCTTCATCAACATGTTCTTGGGAATTCTCTTCTTTAGCGGGCGACTTGGATGTAAGTTCATGATGTAAGCCCGATTCAAACTCAAGTAAATTATCCTCTTGCGGTTTATTTTTTGTGCCCTCATCAGTTTGCTTAGATGATTCAAGTTTCTTTTCCGTAGGTATAATTTCCAACAAGTGCTCTTCATCTGCTGCCAATAGTGGAGACTTAGTAGCATTCTCTACATTAGGCGAGGTTTTTATCTCTGTTTCAAATTGTAACTCAGGCTCAGGCTGTAACTCAGGCTCAGGCTGTAACTCAGGCTCAGGCTGTAACTCAGACTCAGGCTGTAACTCAGACTCAGGCTGTAACTCAGGCTCAGGCTGTAACTCAGGCTCAGGCTGTAACTCAAGCTCAGGCTGTAACTCAGGCTCAGGCTGTAACTCAGACTCAGGCTGTAACTCAGACTCAGGCTGTAACTCAGACTCAGGCTGTAACTCAGGCTCAGGCTGTAACTCAGACTCAGGCTGTAACTCAGACTCAGGCTGTAACTCAGGCTCAGGCTGTAACTCAGGCTCAGGCTGTAACTCAGGCTCAGGCTGTAACTCAGACTCAGACTTTAACTCAGGCTCAGGCTTTAACTCAGGCTCAGACTTTAACTCAGGCTCAGGCCTTAACTCAGGCTCAGCCTTTAATTCAGACTTAGGCTTTAACTCAGGCTCAGCCTTTAATTCAGACTTAGGCTTTAACTCAGACTCAGGCTTTAATTTAGGCTCAGGCTTCAATTTAGGCTCAGGCTTCAATTTAGGCTCAGGCTTCAATTTAGGCTCAGGCTTCAATTTAGGCTCAGGCTTCAATTCTGTCTCAGGCCCAGATTTTAATTGAGATTCAGCTTTAAATTCCTGTAAGGGTTCTTTCGTAATGAGTCGCTCATCTGCACTAATAGTTGGTTGAGTTGGAGTAGAAGGTATGAGGGGTGGAGTATTAGTGACTGAACTCTTGGCTTTTTTTCCTTGATCACGCCATTTAAAATAAAAATATGCAGCAGCACCACTTGCCCCTCCCGCTACAAGCAATAAAAAGAATAACATCCAAAACTCATAGGATGGATCTGAATTGTTCATGGAGCTGCTTTGTCCTGCAATGGCTATCCGCTCTTTCATCATAGTTTGAATTTGATTACGAATTAATTGAAGCTCGTGATCGCGTATATCTAATTGTTTTTGTAATTTTTTATTTTGTGTTTGTAATAAACTAAGTTGTTCTGTTAATAGTGCATTAGATTCCCGCAAAGAATCTACTGCAGCAGATGTAATTGATATTTCAGCCTTCAATGTTCTATTCTGCTCGGGACTTACTTGTTTTTTAGTATCCAAGGACGGAATGGAACTGGGCACAGTAAATCGAGACAATGTTTGACTGGGCATCAAAGTTGAAACATCAGAAAACTTTGGCACCGGAGGTATTTGTGAGTACTCAGAGGCAGCACTGGAGGCTTGTCCTGTTATATAAGGCGGAGCTAATACATGATTAATTGATGTTTTTTCGTTCCATGCTTTGTCATGAGCCATTACTTCAACTGTAGCTAAGTCAGCAGGAACTTCCTGAAAATCTTTATCAGAAGGAACTTTAAGGCGAACTCCCGTTTTTAATCCGTTTAAATTTCCATCCGTAAAGGCATCTGGATTTGCACCCACAATTGCAAGAACAATTTGCGGTAAAATAGCATCAGAAGTTTTATATCTTTGTGCAATTTGCCAGACATTTTCATTAGATACTGTCGGGCCATATACTGCTTTTTTCTTCTGTCCAACATGACTTACTTCACGATATTTTTTAGTCGAACTCGTTGCATTTTGATGATAACTTGTAAATTTTCTCTGATAGGTTAAACCGCTTTGTGCAGTGGTACTTGCTAGTTTATAGCCAGGTGGATCCAACAATACTGTATAAACTTTATTAATTTGCCCTTTAGACCAGATCAAATCAACCACAAGTTGCATATAAGGGTCCGTCATTCGGTCGGTTGAATGAACCACCACCACGAATTTTCCCTGTTTATTTTTTCTAATATCAAAGAAGAGAGAACCAATTATTTCAGATTGCTCAATACCTAGACTTCGATAGCTTTGTGGATCCGCAAGTCCTACTTTGATACCTGACAAAGAAACATCGTGTACATCAAGTAATTCAATCTCAGCCAGAAAAGGCTGGTCTAAAGCTGATTCTACTTTCATTTCACCCAAACCTAAAGTGTACGCACTTATTGGCAAAGTAAGGGAAAATAGAGATGAGAATAAAACCGTTTTTTTCAATCAGAGCTCCATGCCCTTTGGGGTTGAAGACAGGTAATTAGTTTAAAAAAAATTAACATTCTTTACTAATCCATTCAAGTAATTAGCGTTCTTATGAGCATCTTACATAGAATTTTTCCATTTTAATATATTCTACTTGGCTCACGAAGCAAAGTTCTATTAAAATGCATTATTAATTTGATAACTCTACTTGTAATGCAGACAAGAGTCCATGGCTATCTCTATAAAATTTCTAATAAAATTGAGCTTCCCATCTCAAAAGGAATAATTAATAATAGCATGAATTATTATTAAAAATAGGATAAAAATCATGGAATTCAGCAAAATAAACCCACTTGCTTTAAGTATTTCTATTAGTATTCTATCAGCACTTGCTTCATTTTTTATGGGTTTGGCGGCTTTTGTTTTTTATACAGGTAAACCCTTTGTAGCCATGGTTGGAAGTATATATCTTTCATATACTCCTTCCGTGGCTAATGCGGGTCTAGGTGCGGGCATAGTACTTATGAACACTTTTGTTAGTAGTTATATTGCTGCTTGGGTATATAACTTTTTACTCGATTACATTAGATAAGGGTGGGTTCCTGAGTGTAATCTTGTATCCCATGATAATGGGATGCAGTATAACAGTCTTCAATGGAAATAAAATCAAACCAACAGGTTTGAAGTAGCATTAAAGTCTTGTATCCCATTTCAACATTAGTTTCAATCAATTGATCTATAAGTAACTCTAATTGTTCATGCTGATGCGATGGTTGTTTTGATTTAGGCTTTTCCTTGCACATTTTAGCAAACATAGCCTGGAACCTTTCTTCAACCATTTTAGGTACGGTCGAATTACCATCAAAAATACGATGATCAGCGCTGATTGATACAGGCAACATATCCTTAGGTACAAATGACTCAGTGTCATGTTGCCAAACAGGTCTTCGATCAACTTCCATTATAGTAAAGCGCATGGACTCAGTTTTACGAAGTGGTGCCATAGATTGGGTGTAGCCAAAAACACCAATATTACTTAACGAAATATACGGTGTTCCTGCTAGAGGATAGGGATAAGTGTTATATGCATATTCATAAACCATATCTTTCATAAGTTGCTGTACACGTGGATTTGTTTTTTCTAATTGTTCACGTTTTTTATAGCAATAAACCATCATGCCGACTATGGCGCGAATTTTTGCAGATAACTCATAAAAGCTAAGATTATGACAGTTTTCGAAAACAATTGTACCTAAATGATCCCCACATCCCGGTAGCAAGACAACAAGACCGACATAAGCTTCTTTCGTTTGAAAAATTTTTCTAAAACTCAAATAATTTCTAAAAGAATCCGATAAAGTCATCCAGGAACTAACTGCCTGCAACATTAAAGTAGTTAATGTCTCTGAGGCAAATTTTTTATTAAAAAAATCAAGACATGAGACATCGATACTAAACTGCCCAGTCATAGTTGGATCGCTAGGATTATCCCACTGCGTCATGAGTGCTTTGCGAATTGGAGTCATCTCAACTTCGCGATTTGACTCAGTATAATTTCGAACTCTGGGCAAAAGTTCATCTGCAAATTCCATGAAATTTTTCCAATTTTCACTGGGTTCAAGATTGACTTTATTTAGCTGCTGCGTATGTTTATTATTCAATGATTCTTTAAAATGCATCACTCCATCAACACCCAACAAAGCACAAACAGAAGACATATATTTATATTGCATAAAAATATTGGTGATTAATTGTTCTTCCAGATAAGCAATTTTCGGTTTTATTTGCTCAACATCTGGCATGCCAATATCACGATATAAATCTGCTTCACACACATGACGATGCTCATCTTCGAGAATTGTGGTGAACACTTTTGGTGCAACACCATAGCGGTGTAAACTTTCAAAAATTTCCTCAATCCATCCTTCACCAATGAGGTTAAGCAACATAATTGCTACTTTAGGGCAACTTTCTGCTCGAATAAAGTTGCAAATGATTTCAATATGTGGGCTGTAAGGAGGTGGCGAAGCATATGGAGCACAAAGCATGTAAACGATTTTAGTGAATACTAAGCCATGAAATATTTCGTCAAGCAATTGTTGACGCATACGCTCTCTGTATTCAACGGTTGACATTTTTGATTCAAATTTCAGGGGAATTTGAACTGCCAATACTTCGAGCTGTGCTAAAAGTGAAAACGTGTAAATATAAAATAGCTTGTCAGATTGAAGTTCAAAAGGTAAACCATCGCAAAATAACTCATCTATTCTATTTTTAATGAGTTGTTTCTCATCTGCGGTAATCTTGTTCCATCCTTCTAAAATCCATTTTTCTGCACCCCAAGATGGTCTAAGTAATTCACTAAGTTCTTCCACGATATTTACCTTAAAATCAAAGGGATTTCAGTATAGAGATAGCAAGCTTATGAGTCAATCATGCTCTGTAGCAAAACTTTTAGTAATTTAATCATGGGTTTCCTGAACAAAATATACTCAATTTTTAATCCTTCTTGCATAAAGTAAGATGCTTCACATAACAATCATAATAATGAATAATGGTACGAATTATTTGGAAAATAATAGGTAACTATATGAAATTCGGCAAAATAGATCCAATTGCTTTAGGAGTATCTCTTGGCGCTCTATCGGGAATCTCTACATTCTTCATGGGATTGATGATTTTAATTTTTAATAAAGGCAAACCCTTTACTGGGGTAATGGGAACAGTATACATGACCTATGATCTTTCCTTACTTCAATGCGTTCTTGGTGCAGTCGGAGTATTTATTAGTACTTTTATTAGTAGCTTTCTAATTGCTTGGCTCTACAACACGTTAAGGACAAAGGTTTGAACTAGAACCTAAAATATTAAATTAAAAACGGGGTAAGTATCTTTAAAATTCTGGATAATTACTTCAGACATCATTAATCTATTGCATTACCCCTACCTCTAATTCATAATTTATTACCTTGCTTTTCTTATGGGTAACTATGTCAGCATCATTGATTGAAGGAAAGGTTGTCGCCTCTCTTCGTCGAGAGGAACTAAAACACCATGTGCACGATTATGTACAAAGATATCATCGCGCCCCCGGTCTTGCTGTAGTTCTCATTGGCAACGATCCTGCTTCTACTGTCTACGTTGCCAATAAGCGTAAAGCATGTTTGGAAGTAGGTATAATTTCCCATTCCTACGATCTGCCAGAAAAAACAACCCAGAAAGAACTTATCAAACTAATTGATGAATTAAACGGCTCTGATCAAATTGATGGGATCCTCATCCAGCTGCCTTTACCCAAGCATATAAATGAACGTTTGATTATTGAACATATCAAACCAGAAAAAGATGTTGATGGCTTTCATCCTTATAATTTGGGCCGACTGGCGCAGCGTAACCCATTATTACGCCCATGTACGCCTCTTGGCATAATGCACCTCTTACAACATTACCAAATTGAAGTGAAAAGGAAACATGCTCTGATTATTGGTGCGTCTAATATTGTCGGACGCCCTATGAGTTTAGAATTACTCCTTGCTGGAGCGACAGTAACTATCGCCCATAAATTCACTCAAGATTTAGAAAAATTTGTGCGCATTGCTGATATTGTCATTATAGCCACAGGAAAAATGGATGTTATTGATTGTGAATGGCTTAGTAAAAATCAGATCATCATTGATGTAGGCATCCATAGACTCGCAGATGGCAGCATTAGAGGTGATATAGATTTTAAAAATGCCGTAAACAAAGTCTCGTGGATAACACCCGTACCGGGGGGAGTAGGACCAATGACCATAGTCACATTACTCGAAAATACCCTAAAAGCAGCCACATTAATGCATCAATAGACGACTATCATTATGATAATAAGATACACCGCCATGTTGTTTCAAAGCGTTTCTAATTTGAGCATCATTAAGAGAGGCTCAATTACTTATCTAAAATATCCCAGTCAAAATCTCCGCTCAACTCATCGAAATCATCTTTAAATTCCTCTTTTAAACGTTTACGCTCCAATTTCTCCTCAAGCATACGTCTAACGTTTTTTCGATGAGCTGTAGATTCGATATCATCGTCGTAATTATAATCAGAGAATGATTGGTCATCATAGTCTTCGTGAAGATCCATAGATTTCCTCTTTTATACTCTCTTAAAAAGAGTATAGTAGACAATTATAAAAATGTTTTAGGAACACCATGCTCAGTTATCAACACGGATATCATGCAGGAAATTTTGCGGATGTCATCAAACATATCGTTTTAACCCATCTTTTGGATTACTTAACGCGTAAAGATAAACCTCTATTTTATCTTGAAACTCATTCCGGGAAAGGGTTGTATGATTTAAAGAATAAGCAAGCTGAAAAAACTCAGGAATACAAACAAGGCATTCAATTAATTTGGCATGACCGACAATCCCTGCCCTCTGTTTTTCAAAACTATTTTCAATCGCTCAATCAAATCAACTCTACTCATTCATTGCGATATTATCCGGGTTCACCGTTCCTCGCGATTAACATGCTCCGCATGCAGGACAGGATGTATTTTTGTGAGCTTCATCCTAGAGAGTTCGAAGCTCTAAGTCAGCTTAAGTGCATGAATAAAAAAGTACATTTCAGCAATACTGACGGTATCGCAGCGATGAAAGCACTACTTCCACCCCCAGAAAAGAGAGGATTAATTTTTATTGATCCTTCATTTGAAATAAAAGAAGAATATAAAGAGATTCCTCTTGCAATTAAACATGCTTATTCTCGTTTTGCTACAGGTGTATTTTGTCTTTGGTATCCATTGGTCGATAAAAAACTAAATGATAGACTTAATAGAGGGATGAAAGAAATCAATCCCACAAATGCGTTACGTATTGAATTCAATCTGACTTCAACACCAATGAACGGTATGGGGGGTTGTGGTCTATGGATAATTAATCCACCCTTCACTTTAGCAGAAGAAATGAAAACAGTCTTAAATACCCTTAAAACTTATTTTAATTCAGGTAGTTCCTCTTTTCTTATTGAGGCTTATTCATGAATATCTACCCTATTCCTGCTTTTTCCGATAATTACATTTGGGCAATTATTGATAAAGCTGCAGGAACATTTGATTGTGTCGATCCTGGTGATGCAGAACCAGTAGTGCAATTTGCTCATACACATCAACTGCAATTGGATTCTATTCTGCTAACTCACCATCATCATGATCATATTGGAGGAGTAAGTCAATTACTCAAAGTCTATCCCTCATGTGCTGTTTATGGTCCAAACGATCCTCGCATTCCGAATGTAAATAATAGGCTATGTGAACATCAATCCCTTCGAATCGGACTATGTTTTTTCACAATTTTATTCAATCCGGGACATACCTCAAGTCATATTAGTTATTATGAGTCAAGTAAGGGATTATTATTTTGTGGCGATACCCTTTTTTCTGCGGGCTGTGGCCGTGTTTTTGACGGAACAATGGAACAATTACATCAATCATTGTATCTTTTCAAAACCTTACCACCTACCACAAAAATATTTTGCGCCCATGAGTACACAGAACAAAATTTACGCTTCGCTCAAACAGTGGAACCTAATAACCAGGTGATTCAACAATACTTAAACAAAATACATAATTCACCCCGAGCTTGCACCCTTCCATCGACATTAGAACTCGAATTATTAATTAATCCTTTTTTACGTACCGATGAACCTGAAGTACATAAATATGCACTCGCACATGGAGCATCATCAAAAAATTCGTTTGAAATATTTAGAATCTTAAGAGAAGAAAAAAACGTATTTTAATAAACTTTGAATGGTTTATCGAGATGACAGCGAAGCATGCCCTATTAATTGCTGTACTTGTAATTCTTGATCGATAAATGTGGGAGGTAATTTATTCTCCATTATTCCTTTTTCATTTTTTTGTATTTTTCCTCTAAAAAAACCTAATTTTGCCTCTCCAATACCAGAGAGTGTGCTTTCTTTCACTTCACGTACAATATTATTTGTTTTACCTGTTATTAACTGTGATTTAAGGTCTTCCTTTAATATAAATGAAGGAACATCTTCCGAAGATAAGGAATTTTCCGATGATTTTACAAGTTCATTTTCTTGTTGTGAAAAATGATTGCGAACGGTGGGAGCGAGTATCCACGCAGCAAGAGCCAAACTTACTAATGCAATGGGAATAGAGAAATATAAAACGCTATAACTTATAAATGCTGCTACTACCAATAGAAAGACCAAGTTCTTCATGTCAAAAGGTTTTGAAGATTCTTTAACCTCTGGCTCTGGCTTTAATCCCCCTGGTTTGCACACAGGTTTCAATTTTTCAAGTTCGTCTTTAAACTTACTAAGTGTTAAATGACCTTTTTTACGTAAATTTAGTATATTTTGCTTATTTTCTTCAGCAATTCGTTCATGATTTCTTTGGTAATCCAGGAGCTCTTGAATCGTTTGTCGAGTCTCATTGGGCAGATCCTCTGGGATGGATTCTAACCATTGGGCCAATTCTACAAAGGTAGTTTTTTCCGGGAGTTTTTCCATTAATATAAAGAAATTGGGATGAGCGGCAATCCTGATTAAATTTATAAAATCAGTAAAAGAAAGGGCACTCATTTGGTTTACAAATCTTGAGTCTAACTGACTTAATCGCTGGAAACTTTCGTGATACGAGCTATTTTTAAGTACTTTTAAAATCAACTTTGAACTTGCGGCCTGTTTTAAAAACAACATTACAGTATTAACTTTCAGCAACTCATCAGGTTTATTGTTTCGATAACGTTCAAACATAGCCAGTACATCCGGAATAGCTTCCAACCATGGAATGTATTGCGGCTTTTCAATAAGCTGCAAATATTTTGATAAAGCCAACAGAAGTGCTTTATTTCTTAACAACGGGCCAAACTTATCTAATAAGAGTCCTACTGTAATATTTTTTTCTTTATCTAAAGTAGTGAGGGCATTAATTGCTTCCGATAAATCATTGCCTATGTCATCGATACCAATAAGTATTTGTGCAACCAGTGATTCTGAATTTGCAAAACTACGTTTAAGCGCTTTTTTTATCCATCCCAATATAGTGGGTATGATAAAACGTTTTATAACAAAAGACATTGGGCCTCCAATTAAAATGGAGCTCACGGAAAGTATATGACTTACTCCTTGAAACCAATTAGTGATACTAGAAATATCTATGGTCGGAGGACTTATCTCATCCCATTTTTTTTCTCGAATTTGATTTTTAGTTACATCAAGGTACTGCTCCACATATGTTCTGATACTTACGACAGGAACTAATTTACCAATTACAGGAATGGATTGGGCAAACTCCAGCATTTCATCAATACTTTTTTTAATAACAGTAAATTGAGCATTTATTTTTTCTGTTTCAAGAAGCTCCTTTTGATTCAATGCATGCCCCAGTGCAAACTTAAAGCTACATCTCTTTTTAAAATAAGGCTCAAACAACTCCGCTAATTCATCCAAACTATCCAAGTGTTGTTTGGTTTGTTTATGCCCATCTAATTTCCATTTGCGGTGAAAAATTTCGGCAAAATTCCGTAATTGCCCCACTGAAGTTTTTTGCAACTTTAGTGAAAGCATTTTCAAGGATTCAAGTGGAATTGATGGTTGGACGAATTGCATCTGACGAAATTGATCTTCTGGAAGCCAATTGTCCAAGACCTGCTGGTAATCATTAATTAGTGTGAAAAGAAATTCATTGGCTGTTTCATCATCTATTTCAGAGTGTTGCTCCAATAACTTTGCATAATGTTTTTCTGCTCTCCGATTCAATGAACTCAAGGAACGCATTAATTGTTGATGATCCGCAATAGAATGCTCTTCCCCAAATTGAGATGCTAATATTTTGTCAGCAGCTTCACGTAGTTTGAGAAGATGACTCACTATACAATAACGAGATTCCTCCAATAAGCGACTTTTTGCACGCATTTTTTGTTGAGATATACTAATATCGAGTTGATGTCTTTTATAAGCAGCCGCCAAAGATTCGGCGGAGTCAGAAGGAGAACCTAGGTTCTGTGCATCAATGATCGAAATGAATTGTCCAGGTTTTCCATTACGAGCTGCTCTTCCTTGAATTTGACGCAATTCGCTCGGTGTTAAATCAGTACATGTATTAATGGCTAATAAACCATACTCATGCTCAGGATCAATATCTGCACCCCGAGCCAGGCTTTGATTTGCAGCAGTGAGAACATCATCTTTTCCAGCTGTATAAATAATGTTTTCTTCTGATTTTCCTGCATCTTCGAGGCCATGATAACTCTGAATTTTCCAGTCCGTTTGAGACATAATAAAATTCTTGAATTGCTCAGTAGCTTGCGGTGAACGCGTAATTAACAAAATAGGTTGAGTGGGATTTTGTTGTTTGTGTTGTTTAATCCATTCGAATGTTTTTTGAAGGAGTGCCTCTTTTCCAAATACCGTTATTAATCCCAAATCTGTAGACCGATCAGGATAAAAGGAAGGATAACTGTATGCTACTAAACCCTGCTGTTCAAAAAATTCAGCACGTTCTACACAGGCACCTGCGGTTGCAGTCAAACCAATTATAGGGCCTTCATGTAATCGATAATAGTCAAAAAAATTTTTGGAACTGGTGGCAAGGATCGTTTCTGTATTTGGTTCTATTTTGAATGGATAAGCTGGTGGTGGTTGTTTATTATTGAGTAAGGTATGCAACAACTGTTGAACATAATCAGAATAGTTTACATAGGGAGCTGGTCTTTTAGTGCTGGCAATAATTGGGGCGGCATAGAAGTATTCATTTTTGCTATCCTTCTTTTTAACAATATAATAATCTTCATTTTCTTCCAGCTCCTGAGCTATCATCGCTGATTCAATTAATATCCCTAAAATCTCATCAGAAACTTTTTGGGTAAAATCAAGAAATTCTTTATTAGGATTCTTGGCAATAAAATAATTTTTTAAATTAAGGATATCGTCCGTTTGGCTGCATGGGTTATTTAAATAGATCTCCTTTTCTTTGACAAAATCAAGGACCAATTGATTCATTTGGTGGCAAAATTTCGTATCATTAGATATAAAATCTATTGGTGCTGCCAAACGAAATTGCACTGTTGAAGTTAAGGTTGCATCAATCTCATCCCCAATTAGAGAGGGATTGGTTGGCATTGCTCTTTTCTCCAAAGCCATCCGCATACGAAATAAAGACAAATCAGATGCCGTCGAATAGTTGATCCCATTAGGGATATATTCCGAATGGGTGCTTTGCGCTGCTACAATGCTCGTTCCATGAGGTATTCCCAAATACTGATAAAATGGCGCAAATTTCTCCAGAGCATTTTTAGCTAATTGCTCATTTTCGGTGACAATATCAACCGTCCGACCATTCCCACATAATAGAACAGCATGCATTGCAGCAACGATACTCTTCCCTTCTCCAGTTTTAATTTCATGTATGATGTTACCTGGATGATGAAGATGTTTGAGAAGAGTTAATATTTGGGTATGACGAGGAAACTTGTTTGTAGTTCTATAAAGAGCTTCAGCGCTTAAAGCAATTAAGAGTAATTGGTTACGATGGACATTTAATCCATTTTTAATTTGTTCTTGGAGTTCCTTAAATAAAAGCTGAAACTCTTTCTCAGTCAACTCATTAATAGTGACTTCTTTATTGGATCCCCGAAAATTAATTTTGATAGTCTTCTTTGCCAGAAAGGACATTAAAAATTGATAGTCATGCCATAACTCTTCTTGTTCCTGATGGCTCAATGGTAAATCGTCATCACTTTCCGGAGATTTTAGTTTAATTTGGGCTATGTGTTCTCTTACTCTTTCAGAATGGTAGTCGTATCGCTCGAGATTGTTTTGATATTTTTTACGCAAAAATAATGCAATTCCCTCCTCTAAGGAAGATGTGCTCAATAATTCGACTACTTCTTCTGCATTTGCAGTTTTTAGTTGATAAAGACATACAATCTTCTTTAAAACTTGTATGGGTTTATTATTTAACTTATGCAATTGAGTCAGTAGCGATTTATCTTTTTTCTGATAAAGGATTTGACCAAGAAGCAATAAGCAACGGATATCTTCCTCATCCTTTTGCTCAAATAATGAAGTCATTCCAGTCAATTCTTTGGAAAGACCCTGTTGAAAAAGCCATTCCAGGGCACTCAAGGCAAGTGCAGGGGATTTCACGTTTTGTGCAAATAGTATTATTTCTTTGAGTTGAGTTGTATTTAAATCAGAGTGAAACTTTAGAAATTTCCTCCCTTCTTCACTAGCAACCATAGGAAGAAGCTTTTTAAAAAGTTGCTGAGCTTCGTCCATCCCTAATGGCAATAAAATTTCCATTAGAGTGAACAGTAATTTAGGGCTTTCTGTAATCTCCATTTTGAAAAAAGTATCCAGGAGAAGACTTATTAAATCCTTTGTTTGTGGGAGTCCTTGGTAAAGTTTTGAACTATTCCTAAGAATCAGTAAGAAACTGTTGGTTAACTTATCTTTTGACGCTGGATTCTGATGTTTCGCCATCTCATTCATTACAAGTTCACTGAGAGAAAAGAAGGCTTCTTTGTTCGGGGTTTTATCAAGAAATTGATCAAAGACAAGATAAATTAAACTTCTCGAGTTCATTTGGTAAACTGAAGTAATGGAATGTAAAAACACAGCAATCTTATCAATATCCCTCAATAAAATTCCCATATCCATCTCTGGATAAAGCGTCATTAGGTAATGCCTAACAATTTTTTTATATTCTGGGGAGCTATTTAATTCATCACACCAAACATTGATGAGTGACCAGGCATTCTCACCAACATCATTTATATCAGGGAGTGACTGAATTAAATTTTCTTTTTGCGTTAATAAAAAATGCCCTATGTTGTTTCTTGAAAATTTCCTTAGGAAAATTTCGGGAATTGGTTTTGTTATCTTATGAGAAAAATTTTGCTGTTCTCGCCAGAGACACCATATGCTGATAGTTCCTTTTTGTTTGTCGGTTGTTGATTGACTTAATGAAAGAAATAAATCGTCTATGAGTGAATAAACTTTCTGAGTTGGAAGTAAATGGTATAAATTTTGGTTCTTTAAAAAGAGAATTAATTGGTTTGTAAATTGTTCTTTATCAATATCCCGATAATATCCTTTCCCAGTAAACTGAATAACATAGAAGCTGAATAACAGTTCTGCAATATCCCTCTCGTTCGGCTCTATCGCTTTTTGAGTCAGTGACTGATATAGGTTTCTATAAAAACTAAGATGTTCACGTAAGTTTTGCGTCCCCAAATATCGAAAGACAGCTACTTTAAGATCATCATTCCCTGGTTGATGAGAGCACATAATTTGTAAGAGTTCATCCGGGGAAATTGAATAAGCTTTATTTTCAGGATTGATTGCTGAGGAATAAATCTGCATTTCAGAAGATACAAGACGAAATCCATTCCATTCACAGGCATAAGGTGCGTCCATGGGTAACAGGGAAATCCCTTTGATTTCTTCAATTTGTTCTTCCAACATCTGCTTTGACATGGCATGGTCAAGTAAATATTCTAAACCCGTACAAAATGTGTCGAGTTTACTTACTGGAGCAATGCATAAGCTGTGCTCATCTATTAAATTTAATGTGAGCTGAGATAATAATTTTTGTGCCTCTGTTTCTTTATTTCCGCTATATGCTAAAAATTTTGCATATAAACGACGCCATAAGTTTTCGACCGTACGTAAATCATTCGCATCAAGTTGGAAATTATTCTGCGCTGCAAATAAACTTAAGTGCAAGCAAAATCGTTCAAAATCAGGCCACGATTCTTTTGATTTTGCTATAGGAATTCGTGCCGCTAATCTTAAAAAAATAGATCTTAGGGGAGAGTTAAGGAGCTCTTTGAGTACTGAAGTATCAACTGCATACTGGAAATAAATTTTATAAAAATAAGCTAATAACCCTCTATCGTTTAAAAATGATAACAATTTTAATAATGAGTCCAGTCCTTTTTTGTGACTGCAAGTAAGTACATGTAATAGAATTTTTAGATTGTCTTCATTATGGGTGGGAAAACATTTTATAAAATCTTCTATTTGCTCAATTTCCTCACTACGGTTTAAACAATAAAAACGTATCAAAACGAGCATTTGCTGTTCAAGAATACGAATCTCCTCAGGATTGCAAGGTGGGTGCGGTTTGAACAGTTTTAGCAGGGATTCAACACACTCAATGAGCTCTAGTTTTTTTCCGCTCTCTACAGAAGCCAGTTCTTCTTCACTAAGCAATATATTATATGAAAGAGAAGGTACGAAGGGTCTCGCAAGGTGTTCCTCTTGACTTTTGGTAGGCATATTCCACAATTGAGACAGAGCAAGACTGGGTATTATATGGCTTCGGTATGAGACTAGTGTGTAATTATCAATCGTTTGCCCAAATAGATAGTAATCCTTAACTTCTCGATATTTTTCAAACAGTCCATCTCGTACTGATTCAATATTAGCGATTAACGAATTAGCCACCACAACTTCAATATTATCAACGGCATAATGAGGTAATTTGATCTTAACTAAGGAGGATGAATCATGCTTAGAGACCAATGCGGTACCAAATAATTTAGCAGCCATTTGCAAACGGAAGCCTTTATCATTGGCAAGTTGATTGTAAAATTGACTTCGGCTGTGGTGCTTAAGATAAAACTCTGTAAGACAACCGGCTTGCTTGAATAATTGTTCTTCATCAGTTACTTGCGATAAATATTTTTTTGCACAACTTTCCAATCTTTTACAAAAACTATCTAAATTAACTTTTAAATCCCACGAAGATTTTGAAGTCATTTGGGTAGAAATGGCTACATTTTGCATGGTTTGCTGGTTTAAGGTCTGCTGATGTGTCTCTTGTACTTGTTGATTAACCACTTGGGTCTGCGCAACAGATTGTTGTTGGGTTACTGATAATCGTGCTTTTGACTTGAGTTGGCTAATAGTCATTGTCTTTGATTTGCGTATATTATTGCTTACTTCTTTCGCATAAATATAAGCTCCTGGTTTTTTTTTGGCTCTACCCTCATAAACTTTATCCAACACTCGTAGCTCTTTATCAAACAACTCAGAAGATAATGCTATTGATTGGATGTTTCTGTAGGTCAAAGATAGAAGTTTGCTTGAAGAGAGGTAATATCCCGCATCTTGAGGAAGTGACTCATAGAGTGAGTTTTTTTCCTGGGATTCGGGTTTAAGTGCAAGTAGATTCGCATCGATGTCATCTTTTGTTATTAAAAAGAGGTGTATCATTGAAGTACACTTGCTTTCTTTTATTAACTGAGCAATCTCTTCATACACACTTTGTCGTATGGATTTATCTTTATATTGACTCCCTTTAAGAACAATGGTGAGTTCTTGATTACCGTACGCTGTACTATTTTGAAAAAAAGGCAATAGTTCTGTAACTTGCACCGGATATGTCAGTGCAACAACTTTAGAGATGGGACGAGACGCTGATAAGTACTCATAGGAGAGAGGCATTTTGTAAGCAATAAAACAGGCAAAGGCAGAATCAAAGAAATGATAATTTTTCAGAGAGGTGGTGTAATCAATATAAGGTTTATTCCAAGTTGAGCAAAAAGGATTATTGGAGTAATAGTCAATAATGGTTTGATTTACAGAATCTTTTGTACGATCCGAGGAAATGAACGGTTTATAGCGATAAAATATCGCCTTGCCGAGTTGATAAGATAGTCGTCCCGTCATTTCTTTGTATTCGACATGGCTTCTTACACAAAGATCGATACCCGGCCGAAAGTGAGAAGGTGGCTCTTCACCCTCCGGCACAAGAAATATTTCACGAAAATTTATACCAATTGTAAAACCTTCTTGGAGATAAATATTAAATTCATCAAGAAGGATATTGATTAAAAAAGATTTATCCCGCCAATTTCCAATATCATCAAGTTCGGCAATAGTTTCTAAAGAAATATATCCTTTTCTACTTTTCCAAAATTGCTTATTGTCATTTTTTTTTATGGTTTGAGTATCTTTAGGTACTAGAGCAGAAATTTTTTCGGTAAATGGATTTCTATACCAGCTTAAAACACTTTTCAGCAAAGTAAAACTTACATCATTTATTACCCCAGACTCAGAAGAACTCCACATATATTTTGGTTTATCAGAGCCAGAAAAAAAAGAAGTAGGCTGTTTTTTTATGTAAAGAAAAGGAACAACTGAATCATGCATCCACAAATCACTTTTATTTTAATCTAAATTTGAGTATTTATGCCATGTTATAACAAGAGCTATCAATTCAAGCACTGATTATTCAATGAGCAAGGTGATATTATATTTTTCTTGAGTGTTACACAATAAAGAAGGTATTAAAATTGCAGCGAAACAGGCTCGATTGTTCCATGCATCTAAATAATTATCAAAAGGATTAGTTGCGTTCTCAATGAAGGGTTTAATCCTGAGGTTTATTTTAGTAAACTCAGTAACCAATTCATTCATCGGTAATTATCATTGATATTTAAGCTTTTCAAAACAAAAGTTTTTTTATTCTGCCTACTCATTTTTTTTGGTATTACTAATGATACTCTAGCGTTTGCAGCGGCTGATTCATGGGATGTGTTGCGCACCCAATTTAGCTTAAACCATGAAACATCGCGGCCTGAAGTACAGGAGCAAATCCGTTGGTTTTTAGCTCATCCGGGCTTTCTTACTAAAGTATGCCGTCAATCTGAACCCTATCTTTATCATATTATTTATGAAGTGAAAAAAAGAAATCTCCCTGGAGAGTTGGCCCTGTTACCTATGATTGAAAGTGCTTATGACCCGTTTGCTTATTCTGTTGCAGGTGCCGCTGGACTATGGCAATTAATGCCTCAAACCGGTGCAGGTTTAGGATTAAAACAAGATTGGTGGTTTGATGCGCGACGTAGTGTTAGTTCCTCAACCGATGCTGCGCTCAACTATCTTCTATATCTTAATAAATTCTTCAATGGCAATTGGGTATTGGCCATAGCAGCTTATGATGCAGGTGAAGGAACTATAGACCGAGCCATAAAAGCTACAGGGGGACGCGCTTTAAGTTTTTGGGATTTGAGTGTGCCCAGAGAAACTCAAGTTTATGTGCCTCGTCTTCTCGCCTTGGCTGAACTAATTCAAAGTCCAGCACAATATAAATTGAGGCTACCTGAGATACCCTACCTCCCTTACTTCGTGGAAGTAAATATTGGAAGTCCAATCGATTTAAACCATGCGGCCAAAATGGCAGGGATCAGCTATAAAGAATTAATCAAATTAAATCCTGGTTTTAACCGTTGGACTACCGATCCAAACAAACCCATTAAATTACTTATCCCTGCGGAAAAAGTGCATCAATTTAATTTTAACTTAGCTAATCTACCTGCAGAAAAACGGGTTAGCTGGGAAAAACACATAGTACAACCCGGTGACAACTTGGATAATATTGCTGTTCGCTATCATACGACCGTGAATTTAATAAAACAATTGAATCAACTCAGGAGCAATCATGTAGCGCCCAATCAATTCCTTTTAATTCCGAGCACTCGAAACGCCCCTGTTATAGTTAGAAAAGAGCCCTCTACTCCTGTCCAACAAGTGCCGCATCAAATAGCTATGCCGCAAAATCAACGTGTAATTCACATTGTTCAAGAAAATGAGACCTATCAAACCCTGATAAAAGCTTATAACGTCAGTGCTAAAGACATTCAAATTTGGAATAAATTAGCAAACAACCAATCGTTGCAAAAAGGCCAACAACTTATAATTTGGAAAAAAGTAGTCCAACCCATTCAGTACATTGTAAAAAAGGGCGATAGCCTCAGCACTATAGCTCAACAACATAGAACCAAAATAGAACGTATTATGGCATTAAACCCTGGCCTCAACCGGAATGAGCCTTTATATAGTGGACAAAAGATATTAGTGGGTTAATTAATTTATAAATTCAAAAGGAATTTAGACTTCTCATCGCATTTCTGTTCTTGTACTGAACTAATCGTTTTAATCAATACATAATGTCCTTATGCTAACAATTATTTTGCATTTCTAGTATAAAGCAAGGAGGTGAGCACAAAAACTTGTGTTATACTGAAAGTAACTTATTTTATTGCATTAAATTATATGAAATTACTATTTGATTTTTTTCCTATAGTTTTATTTTTTATAGTATACAAATTTTTTGGTATCTATACTGCGACGGCTATTGCAATGATAGCCTCTGTGAGTCAGGTCGCTTTTTACAGATTAAAATTCCAGCATTATGAAAAAATGCATATTATCAGCCTTGCAATAATTATGATTTTGGGAGGAGCTACTCTCTTTTTCCATAACCCCTGGTTTATTAAGTGGAAGCCAACCGGTATTTATTGGCTCTCAGCTTTAGTCTTTTTTAGTTCGGGTTACATTGGCAGCAAACCATTGATCCAAAAAATGATGGAGGCCAATGTAACGCTACCTGGAAGGATCTGGTATAGACTGAATACAGCGTGGGTATTGTTTTTTATTTTAATGGGAGCCGTAAATATTTACGTTGCCTATAATTTTAATACGGATGCCTGGGTGAACTTTAAGTTATTTGGTGGGGTTGGTTTTACTCTGCTTTTTGTACTAATTCAAGCTTTTTATCTAACAAAACACATGGATGAGACTGGCCTTGAAAAACAATAGGAGCAAGAATGAGACTATTGCTAGTAGAAGACGACGAATTACTGGGTGATGCGGTAAAAACCGGATTAACCCAATTTGGTTATATTGTGGATTGGCTTAAAGATGGTGAAGCAGCTCGAGCTGCTTTAAAATCTGAATCATTTGAGCTAATTATTCTAGATTTGGGATTACCCAAGTTATCTGGACTCGCATTATTACAAAGTATACGTCATGATGGCAATCCGACCCCAGTTATTATTTTAACTGCCCGAGAATCAGTTGAAGATCGTGTGAAAGGATTGGATAGTGGAGCAGATGATTACTTAATTAAGCCTTTCGATCTCAATGAACTTAGCGCGAGAATCAGAGCACTGGTCAGACGCTCACAAGGTCGGGCTGACTCCGTTCTGCAATACAGAAATATAACTCTGGATCCCGCAGCACACTCGGTATTCGTTGATGATGTTTTAGTTAATGTCCCACGTAGAGAATTTGCATTACTCCAGAAGCTTCTGGAAAACAGCGGTCAGGTTTTATCCCGCGAACAGCTCATGCAAAGTATATATGGTTGGGAAGAAGATGTAGATAGTAATGCACTGGAAGTTCATATACATAATTTACGTAAAAAACTTAATGCCAATTTTATTCGAACAATTAGAGGTGTAGGATATATGGCAGAAAAAAATGATGGTATTGCTGTATCGTGAAATCTTCTATAAGAAAGTTTCTCCTAATCAATCTATTGTTGGCCATTACTATAACGACCACATTAACTGCTATAGGTAACTATTATCTTGATCAAAAGGATATTCAAGATCACTTGGATAGTTTAATGGCCGTTTCGGCACTTTCGTATCAAGCATTACTAGGTGATGATCTCCATCAACGCCCTCTCGCGAAAATTCAAGAAGCCCTTGAAACAATTCCTCAAAAGATTGACACCTACTATCAAAAAAGATTTCTAAATGAAGAACCCCCGGAAAATTATCTGGATAAGTTTAATTTTCAGGTTTGGACCAATGGAGGAAAACTCTTATTGCATTCCTCTTCAGCCCCTAAAATTCCTTTAACTTCTGAAATTGACGGCTTTAGTGATAAAAAAATCTCCACTCAAGATTGGCGTGTCTTCACTACATACAATGATAAAGCAGGGATTCGTACCGTTCTAGCTGAGCGCTACGATACACGTAATGAACTAGGTCATAGAATTGCTCAAGATGACCTCTATATTATGCTTTTAACATTCCCATTATCTGGATTATTAATATGGATTATTATTGGACGAGGCTTAGATAGTCTGGATAAGGTTGCAGAGGAAGTAGCTAACCGCGCCCCCAGCCATCTTGAACCGGTTGATTTACACGAAGTTCCAGAAGAAATTAAACCCGTAATTGATGAATTAAATAAATTGTTTTTTAGGCTAAAAGAAGGATTTGAACGAGAAAAACGGTTTGCAGCAGATGCAGCGCATGAACTACGTACCCCACTTGCCGCTCTAAAAACACAAGCTCAGGTTGCGTTGCACTCTAATGATATTGAAGAAAAAAATCAGGCACTGCAAAAGCTTATTGCAAGTGTTAATCGCAGTACCCACATCGTTCAACAGTTACTTACAATGAGCCGACTTGTACCAGAAGCAGCGCACATGGACGAGAAAGATGAGGTTAACTTAAGCCGTTTAACTCGCGAAATACTTGCTATGCTTGCACCAGCTGCAGTAGAAAAACAAATCGATCTTGAATTTGAAAGTGACGCAGAAAATTTAACTGTTTATGGTAATTCCACTGCCTTGGGGATATTAATTCGTAACCTTGTTGATAATGCCATACGCTACTGTAATGCGCATGGAAGAATTATCGTACGTTTGGCAAAATTGAAGAATGAAATAATGCTTGAGGTCTGTGATAACGGACCAGGTATTCCAGCTGAATTACAATCACGTGTGTTTGAGCGTTTTTTCCGTGTCTTAGGAAACAAAAGTCCAGGAAGTGGTCTTGGCTTAGCAATAGTCCAGCAAATTTCTGAATTGCATGGGGGAAGACTTATGCTTGACACCCCTAAAGAGGGAACAGGCTTAATTGTAAGATTCTTTATACCTGTCCAAGAAAATAAATAAGGTTTAATCGGGTGCGTATCGCATCAGGAATGAATAAAATGTCGTTACAATTCATGCAATTAGTTAGCGGGCTGCTAAAACTTGCAATGCGTCTCGGATAAGTTGCTCACAACTTTTAGAGCTATCATTGACTTTATTCACTGCTTTTAATGCTTCCTGAGGCTTATAACCCAATGCTTCTAAAGCACACACTGCCTCATCTTGACCACTCATTATAGGAATCGATTTATTTGGGGAAACCGAAGTGGATCCAGAAAATTGCTTCATGCTATCGCGCATTTCAACTACCAAACGCTCCGCGGTTTTTTTGCCTATGCCAGGTAACTTCATCAAAATGGAAGCATTTTCTTGTTGAATGCATTGAACAAACTCATGCGGAGTAATACTGGAAAGAATTGACATAGCAAGTTTTGGACCAATACCATTTACTTTAATTAACGCTCTAAATAGCTCTCTCTCTTGTCTCTCCAAAAAACCATACAAAAGCAAGGCATCTTCACGAACTACAGTGTGTATATGTAACCCGACTGAGCCATTTAAACTATCCAGCTGAAAAAAGGTATTTAATGAGGTTTCGACATCATATCCTACACCATGAACATTAAGAACCAATTTCCCTGGTTGATGTTTATCAATAATTTGTCCATCCAACCAACCAATCATCTCTTTCTTCTCCTTAATCCTCGACGTCCAATTACTGAGGACAAATTATGACGCATATGACTATGGCAAATCGCTATGGCCAATGCATCGGCAGCATCTTTCTGTGGCGCCTTATTAAGGGCAAGCAAATGCACAACCATATGACTTACTTGTGCTTTTTCTGCAGCTCCGTAACCGACCACCATTTGCTTTATTTCTCGAGCCGAATATTCACTCACTTTAACACGATGAGATGCAGCAGCAACCATAGCAACCCCACGTGCATGCCCTAATTTTAGAGCTGAGTTTGGATTTTCATGCATAAATATTTGTTCGATAGCTACTTCAGTAGGCGAATAATGATCCATTAATTGACAAATACCATTATATATTTGCAGTAATTTTTGGCTAAGTTCACCCTCCGGAGTTGTACGGATGCAACCACTATCGACGTACTCGATTTTACGGTCTGATTCTTTTATCAGACCGTAGCCTGTAATCCTTGATCCGGGATCTATCCCTAAAATAATAGTCATTAATTCATGGATTCTAAGAGTTTTGTTGAGAATTCAGCATTACTATATACTTCTTGAACATCATCTAAGTCTTCCAACATATCGATTAATTTTAAGAGGCTTTCTGCTGATTCATCATCGATAGAAACTAAAGTTTGTGCACGCATGGTTAAATGAGATTGCTCAATATCCAGACCTGCTTCTGTTAGCGCATTCAATACACTATGATACGCTTCTACAGGAGTAATTACTTCAATCTGACCCTCATCCACAGAAACATCATTGGCGCCAGCATCTAGAGCAATTTCCATAATCTGTTCTTCAGACTGTCCCGGGGCCATAAGAATCTCTCCTTGATTATTAAAGAGATAAGATACTGAACCATCGGTCCCCAAATTGCCGCCGCACTTAGTGAAAGCATGACGTACTTCAGATACAGTTCGATTTTTATTATCAGATAAACAATCCACGAGGACTGCAACTCCTCCTGGCCCATAGCCTTCATAACGCATAGCCATCATTGTTTCGCCTTCTAGTCCGCCTACTCCGCGCTTGATGGCATTATCAATTGTGTCGCGCTTCATATTTGCAGCAAGCGCTTTTTTAACTGCATCCCTTAATCTTGGATTAGAAGACTCCTCTCCTCCCCCCATACGAGCCGCCACGGTAATTTCACGAATTAACTTAGTGAATATTTTTCCACGTTTTGCGTCTTGAACTCCTTTACGGAATTTAATATTTGCCCACTTACTATGACCTGCCATAACACTACCTCAAAACCATATTTAATTTTGTATAAATTATACATGCTCTTTTGTTAAAAAGAATAACTTAACTTACATTTGGACTCGACATTTTTAACTTTTTTAGACTATAGTAGCCACCATCATTACGTTTTTAAGCTATCGAAAATAAATGCAGCCTGGGTGAAGCACGTGAACCCTAGGTTAACGCTAGAGTTATGTTTCCCTGGTTTCTGCTGCGCTCCACCAAGGCTACTCAATGAACCATAAATACTAAAGGAGATCACAGTGTATTTGCAGGGATTTGGTAATCATCATCAAACTGAAGCAGTTCCAGGCGCTTTACCCAGTAGCCAAAATTCACCACAACACTGTAGCTTAGGTCTTTATGCGGAACAATTAAGTGGAACTGCCTTTACTCGTCCAAGACAGAATAACTTACATAGCTGGCTATATCGCATATTACCTTCTGTGGCTCAAGGTACTTATCAAGCCTATGAAATGGAGCTGTTTAAACCCTATCATGCGGAACAATCTCCAAATCCCTTACGTTGGTCCCCAATTGAACTATTTAATGAAGAAGATTTTGACTTTGTTGATGGCATGTTTCATCTTGCCGGAAGCCCACATGTTAATGCATACGTTTATCACTGTACTCGATCCATGCAGAATAAATATTTTGCCAATAATGACGGAGAAATGCTTTTTGTTCCTTATTTGGGGGAAGTAAATCTACACACTGAGTTTGGAAAATTAAATATATGCCCAGGCATGATAGCTATTATCCCTCGGGGTGTTAAATTTAAAATGGAAGTCATTGGTAGCGAAACAAAGGGATATTTATGCGAAAATAGTGGTAGCCCACTTACTCTGCCGCCGTTAGGAGTTATAGGTGCAAATGGTTTAGCTAATCCACGGCATTTTCAATATCCCATTGCAGCGTTTGAACAAGGGATTACACAAGCAACTCTTATTTGTAAATATCAAAATAAATTATGGATAGCTAAATGTGATCACTCCCCTCTTAATGTAGTTGCCTGGCACGGTACTTATGCCCCTTATTGTTATGATCTAAGCTTGTTTAATACTATAAATACAGTTAGTTTTGATCATCCGGATCCTTCCATTTTTACCGTATTAACTTCCGAAAGTGATACACCCGGTGTAGCGAATTTAGATTTTGTCATTTTTCCTCCTCGCTGGATGGTTGCCGAACATACATTTAGACCTCCTTACTACCATCGAAATTATATGAATGAGCTCATGGGTCTTGTCCGTGGTGAATACGATGCCAAAAAAGAAGGGTTCTTGCCCGGCGGAGTAAGTATTCATAATTGCATGACACCCCATGGACCCGACCAAGTAAGTTATGAACAAGCGATAGCACAAAAATTAGAGCCTGAATTGTACTTGAATACCTTGGCTTTTATGTTTGAAACCAGAGATGCATGGAAGGTTACTGAGCTAGCAATGCGTATTCCGCAAATGCAAAAAGATTATACTGATTGCTGGAAAGGACTTAAAGCAAATTTTAAATACCCCTAATTTTCTAGCCTGGGTGAAAGGCCAAACCCTTAACCCAGGGTAATAGTATAAACAAACTTTCACGAGGCAATTGTTTCTCAACTAAAAACTTTAAATCCTTTATTTAAAGTACAATTAAGCTGATACGTTGCAAGTTGTTTAAAATTCCCAGCGTCCATTACAGTATTTTTTATAGAAATGCTTCCATCTGAATTAATATTATATTTAACAAATTCAAAGATGGGATTACCGCGCGCAATAGGATTATCCAAAGTAAAATGCTTTATTGAAGTAGTAATTCGATCGTTATCAATAATAAGAAAAGAAGCTGGTTGTACTGAGGCGATTACAGAGCTCACAGGCATTTTTTGTGAGCTACATTCTTGAATATTCATAACTAAAGTAATTTTTTTCCCTTGGGAGATTGTATCAGCGATATCCATAAATGTGGTTAATTGTTCTGCACGAACACTTGATGTTAAAACAACTAAAATCAATAAAATCATTTTCTTCATTACAACTACTCCTTATCTTTTTGTTATTACATAAAAAATTAGCCTGGTAAAAATGAAGCAGTTCCTTCATTTTTACCAGGCGAAAATAGTAGCTTTGAGATTTTTCATTAGAATTTAAAACAAATCTTCCTGCGTTAATCCCATTTTTTCCAATAAGCCACGCAATGTTTTCAATGCTTCAACTTGGATTTGACGAACGCGCTCTCGAGTCAAATCAATTTCTTTACCTACATCTTCAAGCGTGGCTTTTTCAAACCCTCTTAAACCAAATCTTCTTGCAATAACTTGTTGTTGATTTTCAGTCAGCTTATCCAATAAAGATTCTATATGTAAGCGTAAATTTTCGTTAGTTAGAAGCTCTGCGGGATTCACGCTGTTTTCATCAGCAATAGTATCCAATAATGATTTATTTTCATCAAAGCCAATGGGTGTATCAACAGAAGTTACTTTATCATTTAAACCCAACAGCTTTTGGACATCTTCCAATGGTTTATCTACCATTTCTGCAATTTCTTCAGGTGAGGGTTCATGATCTAGTTTTTGCGTGAGCTGTCTTGCAGCCCTAAGATATACATTCAATTCTTTTACCACATGTATGGGTAAACGGATTGTGCGCGTCTGATTCATAATAGCACGCTCAATCGTTTGTCTAATCCACCATGTAGCATAAGTTGAAAATCGAAAGCCACGTTTAGGATCAAACTTCTCGACTGATTTCATTAGGCCTAAATTTCCCTCTTCAATTAAATCAAGAAGAGGTAGCCCCCGGTTAAGATAGCGACGTGAAATTTTAACTACGAGACGCAAATTGGATTCGATCATCTTTTTACGAGCAGCAACATCTCCTTTTAAAGCAAGAGTTGCATAATGCACCTCTTCTTCGGCGCTGAGCAAAGGAGAAAATCCAATTTCACTTAAATAAAGCTGGGTCGCATCCATCATTTTTTGTGCATTTTTCCCCCGAAATGAAGGGAACGCGATATCATCTGAAAAATCAGGAAACTCGGAGACTTCTTCTTCGCCTTTTTCAATAAGCGCATCAATGTCCTCCTCTATTAAGAGCGATTCATCGTCTGGTTCAGACCAATCTTCATCCTTAAGTTCCGGTTCTTTAATTGACTCATCGTCCTCGTGCATTGTTTTTCACCTATAGTGTTTCGTTATGTTGAAATATTTAATCCATAACTACATTATACTTCATAAAAATATCATTGTTGCTATAACTATAAGTTATCTGTCAACCTTTTGGTAGATAATTCAAAGGATTGACGGGTATACCCGACCTTCTGATTTCAAAATGGACACCTGTATACTTGCGATCTATAACACCCGCTATTGCAATAATTTGTCCTGCTTTTACATGTTGTCCTTCAGAAACCATAATTCGTGAGTTATTGCCATACGCAGTTAAATATCCCTGATTATGTTTAATAATAATTAAATTACCATAACCAGCTAAACCACTTCCAGCATAAGCGACCACACCACTCGCCGCAGCAATTACTCGCTCACCTTTTTTACATGCAATATTTATGCCTTTCTTACCTTGCTCAGGAACAAATGATGCAACAACACGTCCGCTCACAGGCCAAATCCAACCTGAAGCAGAGCGAGCATATCGATTTGCGGGCGAATAAATTACAGCAGGCCGTGCTGGTGTTTTGGGTGCAATATAATAGTTTCTCTTTTGAATTGGCCGACGGGCCATTTGTCTATGTCTTGGAGTAATGCCTCGCAAATTAATGACTTGCCCTACTCTCAAAGAATAAGGGGGATTAATACGATTCAAGCGAGCTAGAGTTATATAATCAGTATCATAGCGAAATGCAATAGAAAACAGGGTGTCTCCCCGTTTCACGACATACACTTTTTGATGGCGCCAATATGGATTCCATCTAGATTCCATAACGGGAGCTAAATTATTTCCGCAACCTACTAAAGTTATAATGAGGAAAAGACATAAAAATCTTTTGCAAAATGTGACTATCATTTATTACCTCAAGCAAATTGAATGTTGATCCCATCGAGCCAGTTAGCTAATTGATCGAACAATTTGTAATTCGTCATATCCAAATGAAGTGGGGTAATTGAAACATACCCTTCGCTTATTGCATAAAAATCAGTTCCAGGTCCGGCATCAGCTTCCGCCCCAGGCAAACCTATCCAATAGATTGGGCGTCCTCTGGGATCCTGATCTTTTACTACAGGCTCAGCGCCATGTCTCGTTCCCAAACGAGTTACTTGCATCCCTTTAATTTTGTCCAAGGGCAGATTAGGAACATTAACATTTAAAATGGTTTGGGAAGGCAAGCGATGTTTACTTAACTTCATCACCAACTGTTTCGCAATTGTCGCTGCCGTATCATAATGCTGGATATTCTCCCCTACCATAGATATCGCCAGGGCAGGCAATCCTAGATAACGACCTTCCATGGCTGCAGCTACTGTGCCTGAATAAAGAATATCATCGCCTAAGTTAGCCCCATCATTAATCCCAGAAACAACCATATCGAACTCAGTATCCAAAAAACCAGTTACTGCTAGGTGCACACAGTCAGTTGGGGTTCCTTCAACACTATAATAGCCATTATCCAATTTTTTGACTTTGATTGGACGTGACAAAGTTAAAGAATTACTCGCGCCACTTCTGTTTCTATCTGGAGCAACTACTTCAATTGAGACGAAAGTCGATAGTTCATTGGCTAGTTTATTAATTCCAGGTGCATAAACCCCATCATCATTACTTATTAGTACTTTCATTTTTAACTCGTAGGTGATTCAAACCATCTAACCACTGCTAAATGGTCAGCTAAGTCGCGTTTATTTTGGTTTAAATTGGCTTGTAAATTTGCATTGTTATTTTCAGCTTTTAATTGTGCTTGTTCTTTAATAATCGTCTCTTGTAACGCCATAATTTTTTTCCCAAAACCCTGGGGACTGAGTTGCAACTGGTATGCTAGTTTATTCATACGATTGGCAAGCACTTCTAATTCTTTACACGTCATACCCTGTGGTTGTCGTTCAGGACAAGCTTTGATCGCTTGTTGCAATTCATTAGGATGTGATTTGTAATAATGTTCATTTTTCGCTGAGCAAGAGGTTAATCCGAAAATGACCCATAGTGCTATCAAACATTTATTCATAAGCAACCTATTGTAAACTACAAAAAACCGATATTATCATTACACAACTGCTAACGCCATCTTATGAGAGACCCATGCTTGATTTTAAATTGCTACGTGATCCCCAAACAGGAGAACAATATATAGAAACTTCTCTTTGCGGCAAACCACTTCTTACCACTCCTCAGTTGAACAAAGGTACGGCGTTCACAAACGAAGAAAGAAAAGAGTTTGGCCTATTAGGAAAGCTACCACATCGGGTTGAAACATTGGATGAACAAGTCAAGCGCGCTTACTTACAATATTCCAGTTATACAACACGTCTACAACAAAATATCTATTTAAATAATTTGCACGATAAGAATCAGATTTTATTCTACAAATTAATCAATCGTCATTTAGGTGAAATGTTACCTACAATATATACCCCTATAGTAGGAACTGCGGTAAAACGATTCAGTCATGAATACCGCCAACCCCGCGGCTTATATATTTCGCATTCAGATAAAAATCAACTCGAAGAAATATTAAAAAATCGTTCTAATCCAGAAATTGATGTGATTGTTGTTACTGATGGCGAAGGAGTTTTGGGTATTGGTGATCAAGGGATCGGAGGGATGGATATTCCAGTTGCCAAACTGATGGTCTACTGTTTATGCGGCGGTATTGAACCAACTCGCACCTTACCGATATTTCTTGATGTAGGTACAAACAACCAAGATCTCCTCAATGACCCTATGTATTTAGGTTGTCGTCATCCTCGCATCAGTCCAGCAGCATATGATGAGTTTATCTCCACTTTCGTTCATGAGATACACAAACAATTTCCCAATGCTTTTTTACACTGGGAGGATTTTGGTCGAGGTAATGCCCGACGCATCTTGGAAAAATTCCAAGATCAATTGTGTACCTTCAATGATGATATCCAAGGTACTGGTGCTGTAACATTAGCGGCTTTATTAGCTGCCTGTGATGTAACGGGTTCAAAGCTTCATGAGCAGCGTATTGTAGTTTTTGGTGCTGGATCAGCAGGAACTGGTATAAGCGATCAAATTATTGATGCGATGGTACGGGAGGGCATTAGCCCAGATGAAGCCTATAAACGATTTTGGCTAATTGATCGTCAAGGTTTATTGCTCAATACTGATCCCGAGCTTACCGAAGCACAAAAATGCTATGCGCGGGATCCCAAAGAAATAAATAAATGGGCTATTAATGAAAAACAACATCCCTCTCTTACGGATACTGTACGACATGTAAAACCCACAGTACTTATTGGTTGTTCTGCGCAACCAGGAGCGTTCTCGCAAGACATCGTTGAAACTATGTCAGTCAATTGTGAGCGCCCTATTATTTTTCCTTTGTCTAACCCAGATGAAAAATGCGAAGCTAAACCTTCAGACATACTAAACTGGAGTCAAGGTAGAGCTCTAATTGCTACCGGTACAGCTTTTCCTGCAGTTGAATATCATAATCGCATGGTACAAATTGCCCAATGCAATAATGCATTAGTTTTTCCTGGAATAGGATTGGGAGTCCTCGCGGTAAACGCAACAAAACTAACAAAAGAAATGATCCTGGCCGCAGCACATGCTTTATGTAAATTTGCGCCCAGTAAAAAAGAAAGTTATTTACCTTTATTACCCTCTTTAGATGATGCACAAACCGTGGCTAAAGAAATTGCCGTTGCGGTTGCACGTTGCGCTATCGATTCAGGGCTTGCGCAAAAAAATAAGGATGCTGATTTAGAAAAACTTATCGAAGATATGTTTTGGGAACCAAGATATTTACCATTTAAATATAAAAAAGGATAACATTAGTAAGCTGGTGCGGCGCAGAGTAACCCGGGTTTTTATTATCCTAGACCGTGCTGCGCCAGGATATCTAATTCCCATTAGACTTAACAAAATTTACTTGAATACTTTTCAACGTAGCCGTATCCGGTTCCCAAGAACGCGCGTATTTAAGAACAATAACCGTACTTTCGGGATAGCTTTTACCCTTCTGTCGAGTAAAGGTAAAATGCATCTGTCCACCCGCACCAATTAGGTTGGTTTTCGGTCTTTCATAATTGCTACTACGTAGTGTTAATAAATTTTTATCGAAGCGTACAATCGACCATTGAAATCCGGTGGTTGGGTTTGCAGGTAACGTTACTACAAAACTCGGATCATTCACATCAACGTTCATGGACGAGTTATTATCTGCATAAATCAACGTGGAAGAACTAAGAAGCAATAAATAGAGTACGGTTTTCATGAACAACTCCCTTTGGATATTCTACAATCAGTTTAGCCTATTTCATTGGGTTCTGTTATCTTAAGTTCTTCATTCTGCCCAAAAGATTGTCAAATGCGATTGCACAGAAAATATTCAAACTGCAACTGCACGAATAAATTTTAACTATTTGACTCTATTGAATAAATTGGATACCCTGCCCGAAACTCAATCACCGAGAGGATTTTATGTTAAATTTAATTGGCTGGGATGAAATTTGTGAAATACTGGATTTAAAAAATGAAGCAGGAGATGAAAATTACCTTTCAGGAATTATTGAGCGAACATCAAGTAAATATCGAGAACGTCCTGGTTTTTTTACTCCGTATCAAAATGGCCAGGAGTTTGCGGGAGAATTATTAGCACCGGTTTGGTACCCTTTAATCTCTTCACTGGGTACTGCACTTATGGCATTCACTGCAGTTGTGGCTGCTTGCTACTTCGTTGGATGCATGTTACTCGCGCTTTTATCAATTATAGTGATGAGTGCCGAATACCGTAACACTGCTTTAGAGGGAGCCACAGACAGTCTTGCCCTAACGGGTTTAATGCTTCTTGGGACGGGAGCAGGTGTGTTGGTTGCCCTTCTCAGTATTCCACATAGTATTTTTTCGCTTTTTAGCCGTCCAGTCGCCACAGCAGTTTCAGCAACGACCGATGGTTGTGATGATGGTTATCAATATACTCATTAACTTATGGTTTAAGCTAGGGTGACGCGTTATGCACACCCTAAAAATGCAATATAAACCATCCCGCATTTTCAATACGCGTCCCCCTACTCCAAAGTACATTAATTTTAAATATAAATCTTGATATTAGCGCATAGAAAAGCGATTATTTTATCTTTTTATAATCACAGTAGGAGCGCGTGTGGAACACGAGACCATGGAATTTGATGTAATCATCGTCGGTGCAGGACCGGCGGGACTATCTGCCGCGATTAAATTGAAACAGCTGGCTTTAGCTGCAAAAAAAGAATTATCTGTTTGTATACTAGAAAAAGGGGCACAAGTTGGAGCTCATATTCTTTCCGGGGCGGTGCTGGAACCGAGAAGCCTTAAAGAATTACTTCCTAATGTCTGGCAAGAGGCACCACTTGATACTCCTGTAAGCGAAGATCTGTTTTATTTTCTAACTCAAAAAAACTACTATAAGCTCCCTACTCCTAAGCCCATGCATAATGATGGCAATTACATCATTAGTCTGGGCGAACTTTGCATGTTTCTTGCCCAACATGCAGAGTCTCTGGGTTGCGAAATTTACCCTGGATTTGCTGCAGTTCAAGCGCTTTACAATGATCACGATCAAGTGATTGGCGTTGCAACTGGGAGTGTAGGTCTCGATAAAAATAAAGAGAAAACAAACAATTATCAACCCGGGATGCATTTACTAGCTAAGCAAACTCTGCTTGCTGAAGGGTGTCGTGGACAACTTAGCCAAAGCCTAATGACACGTTACCACCTGAGGGATAAAGCAAATCCCCAGACCTATGGGTTGGGTATTAAGGAAATATGGCAGGTCAAAGCAGAACACCATAAGCCCGGGCAAGTGATTCATACTGTGGGATGGCCAATGGATTATTCAACCTACGGTGGTTCATTTATCTATCACTTATCAAAACAACGTATTGCCCTTGGCTTTGTAGTGGGTTTGGACTATAAAAATCCATGGTTAAATCCATTTGCAGAGCTTCAACGTTTCAAAACCCATCCCTTGGTGCAACCTATCTTAACTGGAGGCGAACGAATCAGTTATGGGGCACGCGCACTTAATGAAGGGGGATGGCAATCTTTACCCAAACTCACCTTTCCGGGAGGAGCATTAATTGGTGATGCAGCAGGATTCCTTAATGTCCCTAAAATTAAAGGGATACATACAGCAATGCAATCAGGAATGCTTGCAGCAGAAGCATGCTTCGAAGCTTTACAACAAGAAAGTAAAGTACAATTTGAATTAACCAGCTATTCAGAAAAAATCAAAAAATCCTGGTTAGAAAAAGAACTCTATTCGGTACGCAATATAAGACCAGGGTTTAAATATGGTTTAATTCATGGCTTGATCAATGCCGCCTTTGAAACATATATTACCCGTGGACATTCCCCTTGGACACTGACGAATCATGCCGATCACACGACTTTACTTCCAGCAAAAAAAGCAAAGAAGATAGAGTATCCTAAACCTGATGGTGTGCTTACTTTTGATAGGTTGTCCTCTGTTTTTTTATCGAATACTTATCATGAAGAAAATCAACCTTGCCATCTCGTATTGAAAAAACCACAATTGGCAATAGAGATTAATTTAAAGACTTATGCATTTCCAGAGGGCCGATATTGTCCTGCAGGGGTATATGAAATTATTGAGGAAGAGCAAGGCCCAAGATTGCAAATTAATGCTCAAAACTGCATCCACTGTAAAACGTGCGATATTAAAGACCCTCGACAAAATATTGTTTGGCATGCCCCGGAAGGAGGGGGCGGACCCAATTACTCAGGAATGTAACCATCGAAACAGGTTGGGTTTAAAATTCAACCTGAATTTATTCATTTATTGCACACTCTTTCAAAAAAATGCCATTTTTTTAGTGTTTTTTTAATCATTCTCAATCATAATTCGCCACGAAAAATTAATAGTAAAAGCCTCGTGCTGTTTTTTACATTAAAACATATTAAGGTGTACCCATGTCCAGACTTACAAAAATACATAAAAAGATACTTACTAATTTTAACAATTTTGTTTCCGACACAAATCAAATTCAGTTATTAGCTAACAATATTGAACTATTCGAAGCCATACCCAATAAATATCTGAATAAACTCTATAAAACTATCACAACCTTTGAGTTTGCGAAAAACAATGATGCTTTATTAATTATGGCCTACAGCTATATCCATTATGCTTATGAAAATAAAGAAGCAACCAGCCTTAATGACTCGCTTATTATATTAGACAAAGCGAATCATTGTTTTCAAAGAATTATTGATTCCTATTTATTGCTCCACCCTTCTCAATTAAATGAAATACACTCAGAGCACATACTAAAAGCTAATTTTCATCTCCATAAGATTAAATTACTTAAAGCGGAGATGCGGCTCTTTTATATTCAAAAAGAAGAAGTAAATAATATGTCAAATGTTGCTTCAATCAGAAAAGAGCTAACAAATATTATTGATGAATACATTAAGTTTAAAAGAATTTTAGAAAGTAAATATAAAGATAGGACTCATCAAGCTCAACTTTCAATAAACAACCACCTCTACTCATCAATTGAAATGGGACTCCAGCAGGCAAGGGATTTATTAGAGAAACTACCGCGAAATCCAACCGCAAAACGTCAGCTTTCTGAAACTGTTTCGGAACCTTCTCAAGAGAAAAGTCCGGTAGTTACACCATTAAGAAAGAAAATGAGGCAAACCGTAGAAAACAAGAATGAATCTAGCCCAGCAGATCAAATTCCATTACAACCGGGTTCAAATAGTGAGCACTCCAAGCCTGAATGGGAGGGTTTAGCAGCATTAATTGTAGCGGCGTCGAATTCAGCTCCCATGGAAACTCCTCAAAAGCCTGAGATGATAATCCCTAGCGCTCCCCAACCTTCCTTACGCTATATTGAAGACAGCAAAACATTCCTGGATAAGTTTCAGGTATGGTCTAAAATGTATTTTGATCGACATGACCATTATTCAAAACTGAAACAAACTGAAAAATCTTTAGAGAAAATCGCTCATTCCTTATTATTAGCAGCTGTTCGATTAAAAAAAGAAAGCCCTGTATTTAAAGACAAACAATTTAATCCAGTGGTTAAGGTGGCAGTGCAGTTTCTTTTATTTATATGTGGAGTAGGAACACAATCAAATTTTGAAGCATTAGAAAAACAAAATTTATTATCAAAAACCTATGCTCCAATTCTGAAACCGTTTATTCGTTCATTTCTTGATGTTCCTCATGAAAGATTGATTGGACATCTAAGAATGCAATTTGCTTCTGAGGAGCCCTCTAATATTTCATTTCGTGGCTTAGAAATTCAAGAAATTATTGAACAATTATTTAAACTATTTGATACCCAATTAAGTTTTGATGATTATCAAAGAGTAACAGAAGATTGTATCAAGGGTTTAATGCAAGCAAATGAGCGATTAGTTGAACAAAATGTAGTTGAATCTCATTTCACAGTATAGCCATATAACTAAAATGAAATGGGTGAAGCGAAGTTTTAAATTTACTCTCGAGCTAAATTCAATGAGTCACATCGCTTCACCCGGTTACTAAGGTATTATCCCTCATCGATATAAATGGGACTGCTCAGGAACAAAAACTTTGCATGAACACCATTGACTGTTCAATTGTTTTACATTAAGATGTAAATTTAGTTTAAAAGGCCAATAAAAATTAGGTTTAGAGCGTCATAAACACTACATCTTAAAACGTTCATCCATAGGACAGTGTGAAAATAGTCTTTTTTGACTTTTTATTTTACTGCCAAACTTAAGAGTAAATCATAAACTATAAACTGAACTCAACTTCGATGTTTAAGTCTTGTCTATTCTCCTAAATCCTATTTTGAACCCTTTATTTGTAACCTATGTCTATGAATTTGGTTGAACTAATTATCCGTAGTGAAACAGATAAGTCGATACTAAACGTTCACTGCGACCGTTGGTATGCTGTGGGAGTTAGCAAATGAACAACACCAATTTACCGAACCATTTAGGATCTTTTATAGGACATTTTTTAAAACCGTATCGTAAAATGGTTGTTTTATTTATCTTCATAGCCATCTTAGCCGGATTTTGGGGTCCATTTAATAGTCTATTGATTAAATCCTTCATCAACGCGTTAGCATCTGAGCAAAGCATTGATACCTCCCATCTTTATTGGATAGCAGGCTTATTAGTTTTGAACTTTATCATGTTTGATAATATCACCTGGAGAACAATCGGTTATCTAAATTACAAGTTTGAAACGCTCATCAAAAATGAAGTTATTAGCCAAACTTTTAATTATGTCTTAGGTTCTTCTCATCAATTTTTTCAAGATAACTTATCAGGGCGAATTACGGATCAAATTACAACACTTGCAGATAATCTTGAAATTATACTTCATAGAGTAACTGTGGATTTCATTCGGGGAGCCTCGTTACTAATCGTTTCGTTTATCACAGCTTATTATGTAAACCCCCTGTTTTTTTATATTTTGTTGATTTGGTTCAGTGCCTTTGCATCATTTAGCATTTGGATGTCAACACGACTAGTGCTCTTGTCTGATGAACATGCAAGCAGTGAGTCTCAGCTTTCTGGCCAGTTGGTCGATGCATTAAGTAACCAATCAAATATCCGCATCTTTTCACAAAAGACTTATGAAATAAATCGCATGAACACCTACTCTGAGCGGGTCCAAGAGGCCTTTCAGAAAAAAGAACGTTTCATTATGTTATTAGGAAGTGTTCAAGGCGCTATGATTGCAGTGATGATGGGAGTGGCAGGATTTACATTAATCCATTTATACAGCAAAAAACTAATAAGTATTGGAGATTTTGCTTTAATTATCGGACTATCAATGGAGTTGGGGCATATGATGTGGTACACCATGTTCCAAGTGGATCTATTTAACCAAGCTCAGGGTAAATGTAAGCAAAGTTTAAAATCCTTGGTTATACCTCATGAAATTAAGGATAAAATCAACCCATTGGAATTAGTTGTACCTCAGGGGGAAATAAAGTTTTCTAAGGTTAAGTTTCATTATCATGGCACATATTCGCTATTTCAAAATAAGTCAGTGACTATCAAAGCGGGTCAGAAAGTTGGATTAGTTGGATATTCAGGAAGTGGCAAATCAACCTTTATTAATCTGATATTAAGACTTTACGATGTAGTGGATGGTCAAATTCTCATCGATGGCCAGAATATCACAGAGGTCACCCAAGAAAGCTTAAGACGAGCCATTGCTATGATTCCACAAGATCCAACGCTTTTTCATCGAAGCTTGACGGATAACATCCGCTATGGAAAGATTGATGCGACCGAGGCTGAAGTTATTGATGCCGCCCAAAAAGCTCATGCTCATGAGTTTATTAAAAAATTGCCAGAAGGCTACAGTGCATTAGTAGGAGAGCGGGGAATTAAGCTTTCCGGCGGTCAGCGCCAGCGCATTGCAATTGCAAGAGCCATATTAAAAAATGCCCCGATCTTAATGCTTGATGAAGCCACTTCGCAGCTTGACTCCATTACCGAAACGAATATTCAAGATAGTTTATGGCAACTGATGCAAGAAAAGACAACTTTGGTTATTGCCCATCGCTTGTCTACCCTTCTCCACATGGATCGTATTTTAGTATTCGATAACGGACATATTGTTGAAGATGGAACTCACAGTGAACTTCTCAAACAAGGTGGTTTGTATAAAACCTTATGGGATGCCCAGGTTGGTGGCTTTTTACCCGAAAACCAGGAGAAACAGTCTGATGAGGTTTTGGAATAGGTATGAATTCAATATTCATCATTTCTTGTAAATTCTTATATTTCAGCAAGGCAACTGTCTTGAAGAGAGTTGCCATGCTTGCTGAAGTAAAATATCCCTCAGATTTTTAAAGAAATAGGTTAACAGCCCAAAACCCGAGACTCAACCTTTTCCTGGTTTTCTTGAGGCTCTAAGGTTGCATTCGCTTCTAACATCTTTTCAGCAATTTTTTGTGCCAATTTTGGCAGATTTTTTGGAACCTCTTTATAGGTCTTTTTAAATCCTTTTGTAAAAGAAGAAATTTCATTCTTTATCGCTGATAGAAATTCACTATCCTTGCAAATAAAAAAGTCTGTCTCAGAAGAAGAACAAGTGGGCTTAGAATCCTTCTGCTTTAAGATCAAACTTATTTGACTTATGAGAAGCCTCCGAAATTCATCATGCTTCGGTAACAAGGAACTAAAGCTAATAAATCCAGGAGGAGTAAATTTATTTTTTATAGCAGAGTCAAAAGTAGCCTCCTTGATTCGTAGCTCCTCCAAATAATCATATACCTGTACTATTGAGTGGCCTAATTTCTCTAAGGCATTAACGTATGCTGGCCCATGATAAACATTCACATAATGTGCCAAAAACGGTAAAATTATTGACAGGGGTTCATTAAATTGTTCTGTTTGCAAGAAATCCCAGGCAGCTGTTTGAATTTCCGCTCTTAATTCATATTCTTTCTTTTGGATTCTCTTCATTGTTATTAAATTACAATCTATCTCTTTAGGAAAAAAATGACGTTTGTCTTTATAAGAAAGACCTTTGACGAATGGGTAATTATCAAATTGTGTGAGCCCCATTACGGTATCGATACGTTCTCTTAAAAAATCACAAAGTTTATCGACTTGTCCTGCCTGATCACTTGTCTCTATTAAATACACAGTTAATGCTTTATCAAGTATTTGGCAAAGCTCTTTTATTAGTTTCACCTGCTCACCTTGCGCATGTTGAAGGAGTCTTTGAGCTTTTTCAGTGTGAATAGACTTTAAGCTTGCGGCTGTGTACCACTGGCACTCAGCTAACGATTCGATATAGGCATTGTAATGCTTCGCTAAAACGGTACATGCGATCGTTCGACGATATAACTCGGGGTACTTTTCTTCTGAAATTAAATTATCCAGGCTAAGCACACCAAACACAGTTCGATGACTTTCGACTTTTTTTAATACGGGCACCTCTACCTCTTTAGATTCTGCAACCTTAGCCGTTTTTTTCTTAATTTTTATTGTTTCACTACTAAGCGCTAAAGGTATCGCTGGTGGAGTATGAGAAGGAGGGGCTTGAGGAGTGACGGAGGGTAAGATTGGGAAGGATGTGGATTTTCCACTTCGAAAGAATTTTAAAGCTTGGGTAATTGAGCCTTTACCCGCGGACGTCTCTGAAGGCCCATTCTTCTCTTTATTTGATTCGTCAATAATGGGAGGGTCACCTACTTTTTTTTCTCCCTGGGAATCAGGAACATTAATCTCTCGTGGCGAGGAAGGTCGGGATTTGCTTCTGGGAGTTGGGGGAGATTCGTAATTGCGGGGAGATGAGGGTTGCGATTTGCTAGCAAAAGTTTGTTTTTTCATAATACTCTTCCTTAAATTAAAAAACAGGCAAATTCTAGTTGAGAATACCCCCTCAGATCAAATAAAATTCAAAATGTTCTTCTAGCACAATTAGTAAATTTTTAAACTTAATGTAGCAGGTCACTCATTCAGATTAAGCAACTCACCTAGGTTTTAAGGGGATAAGCGTTGTAAATTCCATTCATTACGCTTTACATACTCCCAAACATCGGATAGTTCGTCTTGTCGGTAAGAATAAAATACCATACGTTTCGGCTGAATCCGAACACCGCAATATTCAGGACTTAGAGGGATTGCTTTATTTAAAAACGAATCTTCTATCTTCTGGCGCTTGTTTTCTATTATTTGTTTATTCTCAATCAATTGCATTGACGTAGGTGCATAACTTAAAAAGCGAATTTGAGACCATCGCGGATAACTATCCCAATAATGTTTATTCTCCGCATGGTTTAAAAATAGGCTTTTTCCTTCAATTATCACTTCTCGTTGCAAAAGTTCCAGCCAGAATACCAGACTTACTTCAGGATTATTTTTTAACTCGTCTACTTTGCGAGTATTTTTTTGTGTAAAAAATAAAATACCTTCATCTGAAATTTCACGAATAGCCACGACACGACTATGTGGGACACCCTTTAATGAAATAGACGATAACACGGCGTGGCTTGGATTAGGAGCTCCAGCTTCCCGTTCTCTGGTCAGCCAAGAACTTAGTTCAATAATAGGATTGGTTTGCATTCGCGGTTTTTCCTTTGGACTTAAAACCTCTAACCCATTGTACCTGAAAATCAGTTGCATATAGGCTATGAAGTATCAATCAAGTTTTTTCAACTACTCATATCAAATAGGAATGCACTGTATCATTGTCATCAATGCTTCCGCTTGGTTACTATTAAAAAATATTTGTTTATTATATTCTACACTCCAGTTGGATTGGATCTATAGGGACGTACAATTAACAACTCTAAAGGAGGGTAAATATGTTTAATTCGTTCCACTTACAAGGTGTAGAAGCCTTTAATAAAGGAGACCTTACACAAGCCAAAAAATTCTTACTTCAAGCAATAGAACAAAATCCCGAAGTTCACGAAACCTACTTTTTTTTAGGAAAAACCTGTTTTTTAGCCGATGAAAAAAAGGAAGCCTTATCTTTCTTAAAAAAATTTATCGAATTAACTCAAGATTTAAAGGACGAGCAAAATAAATCGTATGCTTTTGATCTGTTAGGACAATGTTATGCCGCTGACAATGAGGACGAGATAGCCATCACTTGTTACTTAAATGTTATAGAGATTGATCCTTCCTGCGCATCCGTACGACACAATTTAGGTTTGCTTTATATGAAGCAAGCTCAGGAATACCTTGAGCTCAATTTAGAAAAATGTCTTACTTTATTACGTAATGCTCAAATTGCGCTTAAATCATCTCTGGAATTATGTAGTGACAATCCTATGTTTTTGCATTCTATTGCAAGTTGGTATGAACAATATATCGACCTACTGAAGAAATTATCGGAAGAGAACAGTCTAACAGAAATGATAAACAAACAGTTTAATCATGCAATTCACTATTATCTTGAAGCTCTAGCTCACTGTCATGAAAATGACCAATTACTACACAGTGCAATCACAGAAAATCTTACTGAATGTTATGCACAATTTGGCCATTATCTGTATCAGAACCAAGAATATGCAAAAGCACAGGAATTATACCTAGCAGCTCTTGAATTGGACCAAACTCATATACCCGCACTCAATCAAATGGGTATGTGTTTATTTAAACAAGGTAATTATGCTAAAGCCAGAGCTCCGTTTGCAAAACTAATTGACCTCTCTGAGGACAAGCAGGATAAAGCGGATGCATGGTTAAATATAGCCTGTTGTTATCGGTTAGAAAAAAATTGGGGAAAAGCAGAAACATCTCTCAATGTAGCGAAGAGATTAGCACCTCAAGATCCAGAGGTCGATAAAGAAATGGAGAATCTTAAACAATCAAAATCTCAATCTGTGCTTCCAATAACTGACCAAGCTTTCTTTGACCCTCTAGTGAATAATAATTCTTCTTTGATATCCCCAAATACAGAAAGCTTGCAGTTTAAGTAACTGATAATTGTACTTTAGAAATACCTTCTTAGATCCTGGGTTATGGCATACCCTCACCCAGGTTACCTATTTTTTAATTCTTCTGGGCAAGCCACACCGTAGCTCCGCCACAATCTGGATCACTCACTTTATGGACCAATATCTTTAAATGGTTCGAATGCAAAATCGCTCCATATTCTTTAGCATCCAGTGAAGCATGGTATAAATCATGGCCACCATTGTCACTCCAAACCTCTCCAGCGTCAGGACCGGTAGTAAAAAGCAATAGACCGTTGGTTTTGACTAATGAAGAAAATAAATTCAAGGCCTTACGCTGATCAGCTTGTGGTAAATGAAAAAAACTATGCCAGGCAATGACCACATCAAACGGTTCAGCAAATTCCATTGTCCTCATATCCTTTAAAAGCCATCGCCCCTGTGGGAAGTTATGTTTACAACGGTCTATCATTTTTTTGCTGGCATCAACACCGGTTAATTCGAAACCCGATTCTATTAAAAATTTTGCAATAGGTTCTCCTGTACCACAACCAATATCCAACACACGTCCCCCAGGGGGTGCATATTTTTTTATTTGTTGCAAATAAAATTGCTCCATGATGAGCTCTTTATTGCGATGTGCATCATACCAATCAATGATTTCATCATAAGCTTCATAGACTTTATTTTTATTTGATTTTTTTACCATTGCATTCTTCAGTTTAAAATTTAAATAAGGGTTTAAATGCCATATGCCTTAGCTCATTGAGCCACTCCTCTCTTGGTTTTCCACCTGGTGCCGTAGATTCATACCAATTATTTTTACACCAAAGATAAATCTCCAAGCTTTTCATTTGGCTAAAATCATTAATTGCATGCAATAACTCAGCATCTATAGGTAAGATCCGCTGGTATCCTTCTATCATCCATGCAAATTTTTCAGCCCATTCAGAATAAGGGGTGCCGCATAAATCTAAAAAAGGTTTAGCAATATCCGCTATAAACCAATGATAAACGGGTTCATCGAAGTCAATAAAATGAATTTGTTTGCCGTCGAACAATACATTCCCTGGACGATGATCCCCATGTGTGAGACCAAAATTAACATTATTTATTGTAAAATTTCTGAAGTGCTCATCGATCGTTTGGAACAAATCCTGGATAGCTGAGTCTTCATGAGTCAGGTAGCCCGCCGTTTCGCTCCATAAATCCTGCCATTTTCTAAAATGATGGCCATTCGCTTTATAACTTTCTGCAGCGCGATGTAAACGAGCCAATGCTTCCCCCCAATGAACGTATGCATTTTTATCCAGATACCCGAAATGCATGATCGTTCCCGGTACCTCAGAACATACTTGGGTTAAAAAATGGAGTTCCTCCTGTATTACAGTTTCAATATAAGCTCCATTTTTTGAGGGAAGTACTTCACAAATTGGGGCTTCATTCCGAAACAAGTGCTGTTGAAAATCGATCGAAGCTAGTAATTCTTTTTGAGGACGAATTTTTTCATGAGTTATTCTTAAATAGAATCTATTGCCCTCCGCCTCAAAACGATAAACACAATTGATTTGGTTATTAACCAGTTGCAAATTCTCAGGATTTTCTACCCACTGCAAAGCGGCTTTAAACGCTGTCTCAGTACTGATTCTTTTTAAGGTATTTTCCCAAACCATCACTTTAACCTGATAAGTTCTATTTTGCTTAAACTGAAATTATGCTTTTCGTCACACATTTCTTCATCCTCATTTGGGATACCCTAATTATAATCTATGTTACATACAGCAGATATGTGTTTATCCCATGACCAGGCTTAATCGAGTATACTGCTCAATTTGCTGCTTCTTCTGAAACGCAATGATTGCATCTAATATTTGTTCCACCTCACCGGTTTCAGACCAAAAACTCTGAAAAGCTAAAGGATATGTAGCCCTTACATCCTTTTTAGAAATTTCTTGGGAATGTTCTATTGCTTTTGATAGCATTTTTAATAATTCGATCTTATCTTTTATTTTATCATTCCCGGAGTTGAATTTTTGCTCCAATAGTTTCAATTTGTTTTGCATCAGCTCTACAAGATAAAGCTTAGCTACTCCTCTATCCATTGTTCGAATGACTGCACTGTAATCACAAGAAGTAAACATTCGGTAATGTTTCGGTTCCTCTACCTTATTTTGCGGATTAATTGCTTCCCTATTCACAATTGCGTCTTGTGTTAGATCAGGTTTGCTCAGGTTAAGCCAACCTTTGATAAGTTGTTTTATAGAATATGGAGCCATACGCCACAATAAATCTACACCAGTAAATAAAACTGCTGTAATTGAAAACACTGTACCTGCAGCTGGAGCCAGAGGAAAAAGTAATACAAAAACCACTGCACCTAACGCCGCAGCTAAAAAGGCCATTGCAAACGTGTTACTTAAAGCTGCCTGCATATAATGCATGCGTTGAATACTGTCTTTGGGAGATTCAAAAGCCCTATATAAATTGAGTCCAAACATTATGAGCTGATGACTCAATGCTACCATTAAACTACTAAAGAAAAACCAAGGGCCTGCTACGAAGCTAAAATCAAAAATCTTTGATATTGCAGCCCCATAAAGTGAGATACTTGCTAAAACAGCACAAACAGCTGAAACAGCGAAAAGTAACCACCGATCCACATTTCGATTGCTGGCTTTTGCGAGGTGATACCCATTGATTAAGGCACTTACAGTTAGTAAAAAACCAATAAAAGGCAAAATGATATAAAACAAAGGAGAAGCTCTAAATGCTGCGGATAGCCTTGCATCAGCCATCGTAGCAAATAAAGCTATTTCCTGAGTTTCTCTAATGTATGTAATCGCCTTCTGGAAGTGAGTAACAAACATAAGCCACCTGATAAATTATTATTATTCCTTTGCATGGGCTTAACCCAATTAGAGCGCCTAAAACATAGCCTGACTTGAAGAAGCCATAAAGTGGTTTGTGATAATCACAAAACCTAGATTATGAACTCATCAATAGTCAGGCTATAGTTCTGGCTTATTGCTGTTATTATTGCCGCAAATGTGGGAACAAAATAACATCCCGTATTGATTGAGAGTTAGTAAATAACATGACCAAACGATCTATCCCTATACCCTCTCCTGCTGTAGGAGGCAATCCATACTCCAGTGCTTCAATGTAATCGCTATCAAAATGCATGGCTTCTAAATCACCGGCATCCTTTTCTTCAACTTGCTTACGGAAACGCTCGGCCTGATCTTCTGCATCATTCAACTCAGAAAATCCATTGGCAATTTCTCGACCCGCAATAAAAAATTCAAAGCGATCAGTCACCTCCGAATCATGATCACTACGACGGGCTAAAGGTGAAATTTCAGTCGGATAACCCGTAATAAACGTAGGCTGAAATAATTGATGTTCCACTGTTTCTTCAAACAATATGATTTGCAGCTTCCCTAAACCATCCGTTGCTTTGAAAGGAAACCCTTTTTTCTGCAAAATCTCACGACAACTAACAATGCTTTCCAGCTGTTGCGGGTTAATTTCTGGATGATAATATAAAATTGCTTCTTTCACTGTCATACGTGTAAATGGTTTATTAAAATCAATAATTTGACCTTGATATTCAATCTGCCGTTTTTCCATCACGGTATCACAGAGATAACGTAATAATTCTTCAGTAAAATTCATCAAGTCTTTATAGTCTGCATAGGCTTGATAAAATTCCACCATAGTAAACTCTGGATTATGACGGGTTGAAATACCCTCATTACGGAAGTTACGGTTAATTTCATAAACACGCTCAAATCCACCCACCACGAGACGTTTTAAATAAAGTTCTGGAGCGATACGTAAATACATAGTCATATCTAAAGTATGATGATGTGTCACAAAAGGACGTGCCAAAGCTCCACCCGGGATAGGATGCATCATGGGTGTTTCTACTTCTAGATAATAGTTTTGATCCATAAACTGTCTAAATGCTTGAATTAATCGCGATCTCGTTAGAAAAGTAAGCCGACTTTCATCATTGGCGATTAAATCTACATACCGTTTACGATATTTAACTTCTTGGTCAGCTAAGCCATGAAATTTATCAGGTAAGGGGCGCAATGATTTAGTTAATAATTCAATATGCTCTGCGTTTACAGTAAGCTCACCTGTATTGGTTTTAAATAATTCACCTTTAACCCCAACAATATCGCCTAAATCCCAATGCTTGAATTCCTCGTACTGCTCAGGGAGATCATTGGCGCGGATATATACTTGGATCCGACCGGAGAAATCTTGAATATGAAAAAAACTGGCCTTGCCCATAATACGTCTCAACACGATACGACCGGCAACTGTTACCTTCACATGCTCTTGCGCTAAGGTTTCTTTATCTAATGAATCATAATGTTTTATGACTTCTTGAGCTAAATTTTCACGACGAAATTGGTTTGGAAAATTAAAACCTTTTGTACGTAACTCAGCCAATTTTTGTTTACGAATATAATAAACTTCGCTTTCATCTATATGTTCAATTTGTTCTTCACTCATGCTGCCCTACTCCTGCCTTTAAACTGGCTTCAATAAATTGATCCAACGCCCCATCTAATACAGCTTGTGTATTGCTTGTTTCCACATTGGTTCGTAGATCTTTAATACGGGATTGATCCAATACGTAGGAACGAATTTGGGATCCCCAACCTATATCTGATTTACTGGCTTCTAACGCCTGCTGTTCTGCATTTTTCTTTTGTATTTCCAGTTCATATAACTTAGCGCGCAGCTGCTTAAATGCCTGATCTTTATTACGATGCTGGCTTCTATCATTCTGACATTGTACTACAATTCCACTGGGAGCATGAGTAATACGAACTGCAGAATCAGTCCGGTTAACGTGCTGGCCCCCCGCTCCGGAAGCTCGATACGTATCAATACGTAAATCAGCTGGGTTAATTTCTATATCAATATCATCATCAATTTCAGGTGAAACAAATACTGCTGCAAATGAAGTATGTCGTCTATTACCTGAATCAAAAGGAGATTTTCGCACTAACCGGTGCACACCGCTTTCCGTACGCAGCCAGCCAAAAGCATACTCTCCCTTAAAATAAATAGTGGCACTTTTAATACCGGCAACCTCTCCTGGAGAACACTCAATTAGTTCTGTAGTAAATCCATGTTGTTCGCCCCAGCGTAAATACATCCGCAATAACATTTCTGCCCAATCTTGAGCTTCTGTACCCCCAGAACCTGATTGAATATCTAAGTATGCATTTGAATCGTCCATTTTTCCGGAGAACATCCGACGAAACTCTAAATCAGCAACTTTTTTCTCAATGGAAACTAATTCGTCACCAATTTCATTAATGGTTTGTTCGTCCCCTTCCTCACGTGCAATTTCAAACAACTCATTTAAATCAGTTATGGATTGACCTAATTGCGTTAAAGTTGAAACAATTGCTTCCAGTTGGGTTCGTTCACGACCTAAAGCTTGGGCAACTTCCGGATTATCCCAAACATTAGATGACTCCAACTCGCGAACGACTTCTTCTAAACGCTCACTTTTAGTGTCAAAGTCAAAGATACCCCCTAAGCGCTTCTATTCGCTTAAGAAGATCCACCAGATTAAGATTAATTTGGTTTACTTCTAACATAGTGTCTCTTTAAAAAATATTAATTGGATCAATACCTTATCATAAGATAGCCTGCGTGCGGCAAAGCATGCCCTGGCCTTTTGCCATCACCCCGAGTGAGGGGAAGGGATCGCCCATCGTAGCCTGGTACTAAAGCGTGGTGATACCTCCGCGGCATCCAGCTACATTACTGGGCTCCATAATGATTTAGTATGACTCGTAAAAATAAGTTTGGGATTTTACCGTGAAAGTAGGCAAAAAAACAGCTATGAAGTCTTCATTGCTGTTCGATATGCTTGCAAATTCATTAATAAATCTGCCTCTGCCAGTGATAAATGACAACTTTCGACAATTTCATCGCGATTACCCCCCATTTCCAAAATACGCAAAGCATGACGATACCCGCCATCATTAGCTCTTTTATTTTCCAAATCCTGAATTTGGTTATCCATACTAATCATTTGAGTATTTATCTCTTTTAATTGTTTTGAGAATAACAAATCAGCATGGATTAACATGGGATGATCTTTGTTAATTTGATCAATTAGCTTTTGTTGCATATCCAATCGTCCTTGAAAATCAATTAATTTCTTCCGCTGGCTAAATAAGTAATTCAGTACGAATAGAAAAATAACCCCATTTAAACTTAAAAGAAAAGTAATCATTTTGTATCCTTATTGCCGATAACTACACGATGAGCTGCTGGATGACTTAATGCTGGATTTAATAAGCGGGGAACATTTCGGTCCAAAGCAATGATAATAATCACTCTACGATTTGCAGCCCGTCCTTGCTCTGTAACATTATCAGCAACTGGATATTGTTCTCCATATCCCGTTACTAAAAGGCGTTGGGTTGCAATCCCAAATGAGTTTAGAATTCGGCCAACAACTGCTGCGCGCATAGCTGAAAGCTCCCAATTTGAGGGGAACTGTGGGGTTTCTATAGGAATATTGTCTGTATATCCCTCTATGGCAACAATAGAAGACGATTTTTTTATTTTACTGGCTAATCGCATCAATTTAACAAAAGCTTCTGGTTTTAAATCGGATTCGCCCGAGTCAAATAAAGCCCCAGATTTAATATCCAACTCAACCCAACCTTCTTGTCGATTGATTTTATAATTCCCATCTTCCAATTCTGCTAGTGATTGATTTAATTCATCAAGTCCATCATTAAAGGGACTTTGAAATGGTGTCGTTTGTGGTCCATCTTTTATACTCTTCGTTGATTTAAGTGCCCGAGCTTCATCTTTTTTATTGAACGCTGATTTCATCCCCTCAGAAAGAGAGCGATACTTTGAAATATTTACAGAAGAAATAGCATACATCACTACAAAGAATGCAAATAGCAAGGTAATAAAATCAGCATAGGAAACAACCCAACGGTGATTATCGTTATGTTGTTCATTTCTTTTTTTTCTTTGTTTCATCTTTCTTCTGTTGGCCAAAATTATTGAGTTTTAACAGCAAAATTCCTGGACTTTCTCCGGAAGCGATGGCAACTAACCCTTCTACAATCATTTCATCGTAGTGAACCTGGCGCGCAATATAACTTTTTAATTTATTTGCCACAGGTAGAAAAATTAAATTAGCCATTCCTACTCCATAAATCGTAGCTACGAACGCTACTGCAATACCTAATCCCAATTCGCTCGGTTCCGATAAATGGCGCATCACTTGAATCAATCCCAATACAGCACCCAAAATTCCTATGGTTGGACTATATCCCCCCATACTTTCAAAAACTTGTGCTGCGTGCGAATCATGTGTCTCCACACGATCTATCTCTTCCTCTAGAACTTGTCTTATGGTGAATTTATCTACGCCAATAACCAACAACTCTAATCCTTTACTGATGAGTGGATTTTTTTCAACTTCTAAATGCTCCTCCAAGGAAAGCAAACCCAGCTGACGGGCTTTACGTGCCAAATCAAACATCTTATTACGGCAGGGTTCAAAATCGAGTTTTGGTGGTGTGATAACCCAGGGCAAGATTTTAAAGGCTCGTTTAAAGGTACTTAGTGGTGTTTGCACCATCACCGCACCAATTGTTCCTCCCAGAACAATTAACAATGCAGAAAAGTTGAGTAGGGCTTGCATGTTTCCACCTTCCAACACTTGCCCTAGTGTAATCGCTAAAAAACTGACTAACATCCCTATTAAAGTTAACGCATCCATTCTTTTTTATTCCGGTAATCTTGATTTTATACGATGTGTTGCTTGGCTAAGGATCTGTGAGACACGTGACTCACTAACGCCAATAACCTCACCAATTTCTTTTAAATTTAAATCTTGTTCATAATATAAAGAGAGTACCATTCGTTCTTTTTGAGGTAAGCCGCGAATCACCTCAGATAAACGTCGCATTAAATCACTATGAAATACATTGACATGAGGTTCGGTAGAGGCGTGCCCATCTTCAGCCTGTAGGGCATCATCAGTCACACCCAAATCTTCAAAACCATACAAATGGCTGCTCACTGAGTCTTGTAACATTTCATGATATTCATTCAGGGCTATTCCGAGTTCAGTCGCTATTTCTGAATCTTTGGCCTCCCTTCCTAATCGATGTTCAACTGCTTTTACTGCTTCAGAAATCATTCGTGCATTACGATAGACTGAGCGTGGAACCCAATCATTACGTCTTACTTCATCAAGCATATATCCTCGGATACGTATTCCCGCATAGGTTTCAAATGAAGCTCCTTTGGAAGAATCATAATGTCTTGTTGCTTCCAGTAAACCAAGCATCCCTGCTTGTATTAAGTCATCCAGTTGTACACTTTGCGGCAAACGCCCCAATAAATGATGTGCTATGCGCTTCACCAACAAGGCATGAGTTTTTACCAGCGTTTCCTGAATTTGCTGGTTCACTTTGCTATAGGCAGCCAAAGCATCCACATTAATCTCCTTAAAATTCACCCGCAACTAAACGTTCTAAAAAGAAACTGGTATTACCCCCCAACAAAGAGCAAGGTGGCCATTCAGATACTTCGTCTGCTAATTGCCTCATCGCTAAAGCAGCGGCAGAATCTGGATAAGCAATTAATACGGGTTTTTGCATTTTCACTGCCCTGTGTATGTGTTCATCAAAAGGAACTGCTCCTAAATAGTCTAGCTGAACCTCAAGAAATTGCTCGGAAACTTTGAATAATTTATTAAATAATTCACGTCCGTCCCGCTCATTTCTCACCATATTGGCGAGAATATGAAATCGTGTCCATTCATACCGCTTACTCATTACTTTAATTAAAGCATATGCATCGGTTAATGACGTAGGCTCATCGCATACAACGACAATTAATTCTTGCGATGACCGGGTAAAACTTAAAACGGTGTCTGATATACCCGCCGCAGTATCAATAATCATGTAGTCCAAATCATCAGTAAGCTCATTAAACGCATCAATAATTCCAGCTAACTCAGGTGGAGAGAGTTGGGTCATAAATTCTGTTCCAGAAGCGGCAGGAATAACACTAATACCATTAGGTCCAGGTAAAATAATGTCACTTAAATGGCAAATTCCCTGAATTACATGCGATAGATTATATTTAGTATGCAGCCCTAACATGATATCGATGTTTGCCAACCCCAAATCAGCATCAAGCAACATTACTTTCTTATGAAGTTGAGCCAATCCAACTGCCAAGTTAACAGAAACGTTGCTCTTGCCGACTCCACCCTTTCCAGCAGAAACTGCAATTACTTTAATTGGCTTCGCACGCGATAGACTCCTCAGCCCCGAAGCTTGATCACTTATATTTCGTCTCACTTTAGACATGATATTCTCTCCCAGCACCCTGATGTGCTTTCTTAACATTATCTGCCAGAAACAGTTGTGTTTCCTGTTCAGCAAATAACTCAACGAGCTGATGGCGTGTTGCCATTTTAATGTCTTCGGGTACACGTTGTCCGTGTGTCAAATAGCTCACACCCAAACCCGATTCAATAAGTGCACTTAATGCTCCGCCCACAGCTAACGATTCATCCAGTTTAGTCAAAATACACTGATCAATTTGATTCGCTTCATAACGTCTAATAGCATCAATTAATACTTGGTAATGACTTGTTGCCGGTAAAACTAGAACCTTAGAAACAGACTGTAAATATGTGCCTAACACTTGCATTTGTTTAACCACTCGCTCATCTGCAGGGTTCATTCCGGCTGTATCTATCAAAATGAGTTTCTTATCACTTAATTGCCGTAGCACTCGGGCCAAAGAAACCTCATCTTGAGCAACACACACCTTAACTCCTAAGATTTTTCCATACATCATAAGTTGCTCTTGTGCCGCGATTCGATAAGTATCCATAGTGACTAGACCTAACTTATCTGCTCCAAATCTTAAAGTAAATCGCGCTGCAATTTTAGCGAGTGTTGTTGTTTTCCCAACACCAGTTGGTCCAACAAAAGCATAAACACCACCCTCTTCTATTCTACGTGTGTCACAAATGCTTAATTGATCCGTAATAATATTTAGTACAGATTCCCACCCTCTCTGTTGGTTTAAATCAGATCGCACGGAGCATGCCCAAGTCGCAGCAGTTGTATGACTTACTCCCAGATACAAAAGTTTTTGGAGTAAAATAGTATGCAAGGGCTCATAGACACCCACATTCCCTCTTAATTGTGCCTCAAGCATCCCTCTTAATGTTTGAATCTCTTGACGCATATCATCAAGCGGAGTTTGCATTTGAAATTTTGGTGTTTGGCTGATCGGTTCAGCACAAGCTACTGCTGCTGAAGTTGATAGAATGGTTTCATCAAAATCAATCGCAGCAACAACCTCCACACCTGCATCAACATGATGGCTGGATAAAATGACAGCATCGGCACCAAGTGTCTCTTTAATTTGTTTCATAGCGCTGCGTGTATCGGCCGCAACAAAACGTTTTAATTTCATAAAGCCTCCTGCTTATGAAGAAATTTGTCACTATTCACGCAATGCCTCTTTAGAAATTGTAGCCTGCTTGTAAGAAAACTGAGAAGTTTGTAACTTGTATTGCTTATTACATTATATTCCACATCTACAGTTCTTCATTTTTATCCTACTGTGCCTACTATTCTTATTTGTTTATTATCAGGGATCTCCTGATAAGACAAAACATGAAAGTCATAGGATATATTACGCACAAATCGTGCCAACACTGCGCGTATCCCGGGCTGTACCACTAATACAGAGCTCTCTTGTTTTGCCTGTTGTTGCATTGCTAATTGAGTCAGTGAATGTTGTATTTTATCTGCCATTCCTGGCTCGAAATTTACACCTCCAGATCCACTACTCTGAATTATGTTTTGCAATAATTGTTCCAACTCAGGTTTTAACGTAATAATAGGTAACTCTTCATGAACACCACTGATTTTTTGAGTAATTAATCGAGATAAAGCAATACGTACTTGACTGATTAAATACTCAGTATCCTTAGATTTTGGCGCTAATTCCGCCAAAGTTTCGACTATGGTGCGAATATCTGTTAAAGGAATATGCTCTATTAATAAACCTTGTAAGATTTTACTCACCATTCCTAAGGACAAGCCATCAGGTACTAATTCTTTCACGAGTTTGGGTGAGCTCACTGCAAGTTTATCTAAAAGTTGTTGGGTTTCTTCATAACCTAATAATTGTTGGCTATTCTGCTCCAATATTTGGCTTAAGTGTGTAGCAACGACTGTTGAAGAGTCGACTACAGTATACCCTAACGTGTGGGCTTGCTCTCTTTGGCTTTCATTTATCCAAACAGCTTCCATACCAAAAGCGGGATCACGAGTTTTTATCCCTTCTATTTCGCCAAAAATTTGTCCAGGGTTTATCGCCAAGCAACGATCAAGATGAATCGCCGCTTCTCCCATTATTACTCCCGCCAAACTAATTCGATAATGATTAGGTTTTAGATCCAAATTATCACGTACATGTACTGAAGGAATCAAAAAACCCAACTCTTGTGATATTTTCTTCCGTACCCCTTTAATTCGAGAAAGTAAAATCCCTCCTTGTGCTTGATCCACTAAAGGTATTAAGCGATATCCTACTTCAAGACTTATCACATCAACAGGATTCACATCATCCCAAGACAATTCCGTAGAGAGATTTGAATTTGGAACAGCAAGAGATTCATTTTCCTGGGTAAGCTGCTCCTTTTGTTTTGCTTTGTCTTGCTTGAGAAATAGATAAGCAATTCCTGCCAAACCTGCAGAAAGAAGAATAAATGCAACATGAGGCATCCCAGGAATAACACCAATTAATCCAATGATACCCGATGCAATAATCAATGAGCGTGGGTTAGCTAATAACTGAGAAATTACCGCATGCCCCATATTTTGTGCACTGGAAACACGAGTCACTATGATGGCGGCTGCAGTGGATAAAACAAGCGAAGGCACTTGCGCAACTAAACCATCCCCAATAGTTAGTAGAATATAATTATGCAAGGCATCCGAAACACTCATTCCATGCTGAAAAACTCCAATAATCAATCCGCCGATAATGTTAACAACTAGAATTAAAATCCCGGCAATTGCATCGCCACGGACAAATTTACTAGCACCATCCATGGAACCATAAAAATCGGCTTCCTGCGCAACTTCCAATCGACGTTTTACCGCTTGTTCCTGATTAATTAATCCCGCATTCAAATCTGCATCGATAGCCATTTGTTTTCCAGGTAAAGAATCCAAAGTAAAACGTGCACTTACTTCTGATACCCGACCAGCACCTTTAGTCACCACCACAAAATTGATGACTACTAAAATCATAAAAACAACTAAACCTACAGCATAGTTTCCTCCAATAACAACCTCACCAAATGATTGAATTACATGACCAGCTGCATCAGTACCTTTATAGCCATTTAATAAAACCACTCGCGTTGAGGCAACATTTAGCGACAAACGTAATAAAGTTGCTAGTAAAATAACCGTTGGAAATACAGCAAAATCTAAAGGTCTTTCGCTATAAATCACGGCTAACAAGACTACAAGTGACAAAGCAATATTAAAAGTAAAAAACACATCCAATAAAAATGGAGGCAAAGGTAACATCATCATGCCAAGCATTGTGATTAGGACCAAGGGTGTACCCAAACCTTGATGCATCCAATATTGCATATACTGTAATGCCTTATTCATTATCAGCCTCCTCTGCATCACGGACTAACTCTGTTGGAATAGGAACATTCTGTAGTACAGTAGGTTTATAGTCATAACGTTCCTTGTCCCGCAATTGAAATACATAAGCCAAAACCTGAGCTACAGCAACATAAAGTCCTCTTGGTATTTCTGCATTTAATTTTGTAGAAAAGTAAAGCGCTCGAGCCAAAGGCGGTACTGAAATAATGGGAATTTTATGTGATGTTGCAATTTTGTTGATTTGAAAAGCAATCAAATCTTTGCCTTTTGCTACGACTATTGGTGCTTTATGGCTTTTTTCTTTATAACAGATTGCTACCGCGTAATGGGTAGGGTTTGTTAACACCACATTTGCTTTAGCAATTTCATTCATCATACGTCGTCTTGATATCTCTTGCTGCGCACGACGAATAGCGCTTTTTATTTCGGGCTTACCTTCTATTTCTTTGTATTCATCTCGCAATTCCTGCATGGTCATTTTCATATTTTTTTGATGTTCATACAATTGGAAAGGTACATCAAAGACAGCGATCAAAATCAAACTAGCAGAAATCAATACAAATGATTTCACTACGATTAAGCTACCGCTGCCGATCGCTGTCTCTATAGGGACATGAGCTAAATGGAGTAATGCAGGAATTTGTATCTTAAGCACTGCTATGGCAACCACTGCGACTAAAAGAAATTTAAAGAATGATTTGGACATCTCGACAAAACCTTTCAACGAAACCATGCGTTTGAGTCCTTGAAATAAATTGAGTCGAGAAAATTTGGGTTGTACTACTTGTGCACTAAAAACCCACCCCCCCATTAGCAAAGGGGCGGCTAAAGTAATGAGAAAAATAACTAGCAATAAGGGCATTAAAGACCAAAATCCCATTTTAGCTAAAAAAAACAAGCGCTCCGCACTTACCACAGAAGTCTGCGTAACTTGCGTATTAAATTCAAATGCATCTCGCATCAGGACTGCTAATTGCATGGCTAATTGTTTTCCGAAAATTAAAAATCCTAAGGCAGTAAAAAGTAAGGTTACTGTGGTATTGAAATCCCTCGAGCGTGCAACTTGCCCCTTTTTACGGGCATCTTTCAGTCGCTTGGGCGAGGGTTGTTCTGTTTTTTCTTGTGTTTGCTCTTGATCACTCATCAGGGTACCATCCCCACCATAAAACGCATCCCTTCTTTGATCAGATCTGCCATCTGTATTGCAATACTCGACAAACCTACCTTAATCACCACCATTCCCATAATTAAGGTAATGGGAAATCCTAAAGAAAAAATATTTAATTGAGGCGCTGCTCGCGACATAATTCCGAATGCTAGACTCACAATAAGCAAAGACAGCAATGCAGGAATTGAGATGAGTAGCGCCTGTTTAAACATCCATCCCGAAAATAACACAACATTCCACACCATCGATGGGGTTACAGATAACTGCCCTATAGACATTACTCTAAAACTATCTAACAAGGTTTCGAAAACGGTTAAATGACCATTAAGTGACAAAAATATTAGGGTCATCATCATAGAATAAAACTGACTTACCAAGGGAACACTTGCTCGGCTTGATGGATCCACCATCAAAGCAAAACTGAGACCTGCCTGCATCGCAATAATTTGTCCACCCAAAACAAAAACCTGAAAAACAAGCTGTAAGACAAAGCCCATTAACAATCCAAACAGAACTTCTTGGATAATATAAACTAAGAAAAGTCCATTGAAATTAAGGAAAGAAAGCTCTTTAGGAACCATAAACGCACAGACACAACTTAAAACAAAAAGTAAAATAATTTTAATGCGAGTGGGTACCAAGATAGACGAAAACACAGGCACAGTAAGCAGTAATCCACCAATGCGCCCCATTGGCCAAATCACTTGGCTTATCATATGTATTATTGTTGGATAATCCAGTTTCATCTTTAGTTAACCGATTAAATAAGGAATATTGGTAATTAAAGAATCGGTGTAATTCACCATAGTCTTCAATAACCAAGGACCGGCAAATACAAGCATTAAAAAAGTAATAAATAATTTGGGTATAAAGCTTAGGCTTGTTTCATTTATTTGTGTTGCTGCCTGAAACATAGAAACGATCACACCAACAATCAAACCAGGAAGAATGAGTACCATGATCAATAACAGCATCAAATACACACCTTCACTGAATATAGAAACTACAGAGTCTGGAGTCATATTATTTCCCTATAATTTTTAATTCCTTTGATTCATGATCTGAATGCGAAAAGTTTTTAGCTCATAGCAAAACTCGACGCCAGCGATCCCAAAATAAGGGTCCACCCATCGACCATAACAAACAGCATGATCTTGAAGGGTAATGAGATAATCAAAGGTGATAGCATCATCATACCCATAGCCATTAGAACACTAGACACCACCATATCAATAATTAAAAAGGGTAAAAACAAAATGAAGCCAATCTGGAATGCTGTTTTTAATTCACTAGTAATGAATGCAGGAATCACTACACTCATTGGCACCTCGTTAAGGTTGGCTGGATTTTTTTGTGCAAATTTTTCAAATAAAGATAAATCATTTTTACGCGTTTGATTTAACATAAACTCACGCAAAGGAGCCTGTGCATTGGCTAAAGCTTGAGGGAATTTCATTGTCTCTGCGAGATAAGGCTGCACTGCCGTATCATTGATTTTATTAAAAACCGGAGACATCACAAAATAAGTCATGAATAACGCAATACCAATTAAGATTTGGTTTGTAGGAGTCTGCGCCATACCTATAGCTTGACGTAATATAGACAATACGATGATGATCCTTGTAAAAGCCGTCATTGCCATCAACATCCCTGGCAAAACAGTTAACAAGGTCATAAAAATCAAAATTTGCAGATTAACACTATAAGTTTGTTCCCCGTTTGCTCCAGGTTGAACCGTCATTGCCGGTAAGGATAAAGGGGCAGCCTGTAAGACCAAGGGGAAAAAACAAAATAGAATAAGAAATAATGTAGTCTGGGTGCAGCGCAGCGGAATTCGGGATTTAAATTCTCTATCTCCCTCTGCTATTAATCTTGTTATTCCCGTGCAAGCAGAAATCCATTTGTGAATTGGCATCGATATTCGATTGGAAAATGATAACCCTTTTTGTACATATACATTCATCGTCATTTTATGATTTCTTAACTGATTTAAGGAGATCGGCAAACGAAGCTTTATTTATGGACTCAAACCCTGTAGGTAATTGCTCACCAAAATCATGAAGCATGGTGACACATCCTGAACCCGATCCAATCAACAAATAACGCGTTCCCACTTTTAACAAGGTAATTTTTTCCTTAGGACCTAAAATCATACTCGCTACGGATTGAAATCCTTTGGCCGAGCCCATTTGCATACCATGTAACCTCTTCACCACCCAAGACAATATAAGAATGATCAATAAAACCAACAATAAACCCATGAGAACCCGGATGAGTTCCCCATGATTGAGTGTAGAGTCCATCATCTTAATCGCTTAATACGTTCTGCTTTACTGACGATATCGGTTAATCGAACTCCAAATTTATCATTAACCACAACCACTTCCCCATGAGCAACTAAAGTCCCATTGACTAGGACATCAAGCGGATCCCCTGCCAAACGATCCAGTGCTACAATTCCTCCTTGGTTTAATTGGAGTAAATTACGAATAGTCATTTTAGTGCGGCCGATTTCTACGGTCACTGAGACTGGGATATCCAAAATCAAATCCATTTTTTCACTGTCTGCTTCCTGGGGAAGAGTATTCGATGGTTTGGGTTGTTCAATTGCTTCTTGAGACATTACTTATCTCCTAATAACTAATATTTTTTATTATTTTCACAGCACGCTTGTCATTTGCAGTACCTTGAGTTGCTGTAAATCCTGGGGTCCCTTCAATATCTAAAGTAACTATTTCTTTCATTTCCATAGGTATAAAATCTCCTACTTGCCATGACATTACCGCTCCGAGAGAGCTTTTTGTTTCAGCCATTATCGAACTTACAGTTAATTCAACATCCATTAATTCTTCTTTGAGTGATTTGACCCAGTTCGGATCAATTTCGTCATCTGGACGAGAAGCACCAAGCTCTAGTTGCTCTTTAATTGGCTCAACCATGGAGTAAGGCAAAATAAAATAGAAAATGCCTACTTCCTTACCAAAATCCATAGAAAAACGTGCCACCAATAGCATTTCTTCAGGTTCTGCTATATTGACTAATTGTGGGTTTGTTTCATCATTAAATTTAGTGATATCAAGCTGAATAATAGGCTTCCAGGCTTGGCTCAGATTGGCAATAAGCTTTTTCGTGATCACATCCATTACACGCAGCTCGGTGGCAGTAAAATCAGTTCTGTCTTTTTGGGCAAAGAATTGAGAGCTGCCCCCAAAATAATAGTCGACAAGATCATAGACAAAAGTACTATCAAAAAGAATTATCCCTTTGCCTCGTAATGGTTTAAATTTAAAAATACTCATTAAACTTGGGTTGGGCAAACTCTCCATAAAATCGCGATGTTTTATAATAAGTAATGAATCTTGCTTGATCTCAAAATCCTTGGCTGTCACATTGTAGATATCTGATGCAAATAAGCGCACCGCCCGATCATAAATTCTATCTAATACAGGCAACTTACCTTTGACGATACGTTCTTGAGCAGTAAAATTAAGTGTTTTAACATCATTCTCTTTTTTTATTTCAATAGGCTCAAATGCAGAACTTGCGACATCCTTTTTATTCGCTTTTGCTTTTTTATCCGATTTTTCCTTAATACCTGCTGCACTTTCTGATTCTAGATGTTCCTCTTCAGAAGACTCCCCCACTGTTTTTAGTAATGCATCTATTTCTTCTTGTGATAAAACGTTTTTATCAGCCATATAAGCAATCCATACTAATTTTTTTACTTGAATTCACTAAGGGAATTCAAGTAATCCACATGATTTTTTATTGAATACCATTATGCAAACTATATGCCATCTATAAAATGAGCTGGATAATTATAGCCATTGTGAGTTGTCCGTTTTTCCCGATCTACAAATACTTGAAAAAAATGAGGTGTTAGCCACATTATGGACTCATGATTTGACAGTTATAAAATCACCGCCAATCATTTGACAATCAAACCAAATGGTTGAAACCATTCAAAAAAATCCTACTCATTAATATCTTGCTGACATTTTGACTTTGCCATCTTTCGACAATTTTCCTGACAATCAATCTCCTCTGAATTCAGACATTGTGAATTGATACAATCTTGGCTTGCGTTGTGGAAACACTGGGTCCTGTCATATTTTTGTGCACCCAAATAATCTTGCGGAATATCGGCTGCATAAAGCGTAAGGGAAAAGAGAAAGCCAAAAACGATTAAAATAGTTTTCATCATCATAATTCCTTTTGATATATCTCTAAATGAATTATAGTCTTAAATATTGGAAATAATGAAACAACACATACAATGCACAGCAAAACCAAAATATTCACCAATTTTAGCCGTGCCCACTTTAGCCAGTCGTTCTGCTTACGTCCAGATAGCGAAGAACAACTTGTTGAATACCTTTCTTATAATCATCAGAACAACATTCTCGTACGTGGTTCAGGACTATGTTACAACGACAGTTGTTTTAATACGGATGGTTTTATTATTGATAGCGAACGTCTGAATCATTTTATCGATTTTAACCCTGAAACGGGCATTGTAATGTGCCAGGGGGGCGTGCCGCTTAAAGATTTATTTTTAGTGCATCCCGATTTTATTCCTCCTGTTCTCCCTGGCACTGTCCATGCTACAGTCGCAGGTGGAATTGCTCATGATGTCCATGGTAAAAATAATCATCACGAGGGTAGTTTTGGACATCATCTCATTGAATTCGATTTATTGATCGGAAGTAAGAAAGTTCATTGCAGCCGTAAAGAAAATAGCGATTTATTTCATGCCACCATTGCCGGATTTGGCCTTACAGGAATTATTACCCGGGCGGCACTCCGTCTAAAAAAGGCTCCTCGTTTTGTGCAAACCACACATAAACAATTTGAATCGCTGCAAACACTTGTGGAATGTATGGGAACAGAGGGTATTCATCATGATTATCAAGTCGCCTGGCTTGATCTTCTTCACCCCATTCCCCGTGCTATTTTTTCTGTGGCAGATTATTGTGAACCGTTCAAGGATAAAAAATTAAAGATTCACACGGTACCTAAAACTCCATTTTCTTTAATCAAGCCGTGGGGTATCAAATTATTTAATCAGTATTTTTTTAATCATAAAAAAGGGCAAGAAAAACTAGCTCTTGAGCAATTTAATAATCCACTAGATAAACTCCTGCATTGGAACCGACTTTATGGTCCCAAAGGATTAGTTCAATTTCAGGCAGTTTTTAATACAGAGCATGCCTCAGAAATTTTAGATCGATTAGTTCAATTGATGCGGCTTCATAAAGCCACACCCACTCTTGCGGTACTCAAGTTGTTTACCCAATCAGGAGAAGGTTTGCTTTCCTTTTGCAAACCTGGATTTACCTTAGCGGTGGATTTTATTCATGATCTACACGCGAAACAGGCAATTTATGCAATGAATCAATTAATCAGTGAACTTAATGGTCGAGTGTATCTAGCTAAAGATTTCCTTTTAACCGAAGACCAGTTTAAGACGATGTATGATCAACATGAGCAATTCTCTCAAACTCTTGAACGTCATGCATGCCCTATGAACTCTGACATGGCACTACGGTTAGGAATTAAAAAATGATACCAAGGACTTGGGTTATACTAGGTGCAACTTCAATCATTGCGGAAAAATTGGCTCACATTGCTGCCCAATCAGGACACCCATTAATTCTTGTAGGACGTCAGCCAAATCAGCTCCAACTCATTGCAAATGATATCAAACTTCGATATCACGTGAGCTGTGATGTACTTGTTTTGGATTTGGTCGAGCAAGTTAATGATCTGGTCGAGTTTTTTAAAAATAATCAGCACGAACTCGATTTATTGATCGCACACAGTGACTTCACCGATAACGATCATTTGAATATCGAAACAATTTCTCACCTCATCAAAGTAAATATTTTGGCTACTACTTTGTTGATCCACACCTACTTAAATCGTCAGCAAAAAGAATATAATTTATTGTTTTTAAGTTCTGTTGCTGCATGTCGTGGACGCGCCAAAAACAGTCTTTATGGAGCAAGTAAAGCATGTATTGAAGTTTATCTGCAAGGGCTGCAACAAGCAGCTCAAAGTAATTTAAACATCACCATTGCTCGCTTGGGTTTTATTGACACCAAACAAACCTATGGCATGCCAGGAATTTTTTATGCAGCCCCACCAAACTCTTGTGCAAAAGCCTGTTGGAACGCACTGCGAACTAGGAAAAGATTATTTTATTATCCTTTTTTTTGGCGCTTTATTATGGCAATTATTACCCGATTGCCATTCTTTCTTTATAAGAAAATGGGAAAGATGTGATACCCGCTTAATTCCCCAAGTACGTTACGCCCAGTGCATTATTCTCTAAAATTTTTGACGCATACCACTCGTTTACTTCATAATTTTAATCATGGGTAATATTGTTTTTATGAGCCCAAAAAATTGTAAAATATAGATAACCAAAATAATAAGAACTAGCACATTCAGTAAGCTTTTAATTGAAGGCGGCATAGGTATAAACATATCTATCAGCCATAAAACCACCCCGAAGACAACAATTATAGCAATTAAATTCAAGAGCTCGTTCATAACTGTCCTTATTTATTATGATTTTCTGTTTTAAATTATAGCAGATTTACAAAGACTTAGGAGTTTGATACTGGAGACAGGGATAATGAAGGACAAGATTACAGAAAATTATTCGTTTTTTACATTTTTTTCTTTCAACAGATCGCGAATTTCAATTAATAATCTTTCTTCTCTAGTGAGTTTTTCTTTCTTTTCTTCTTTTTTTCTTAATAAGGAAAGTGCTTTAATTGCGATAAAAATTGAAAATGAAATGATAGTAAAGTCAATTACTGCCTGAAAAAACTCACCCCACTTTACAATTGCATCTCCTACAGTAAACGTTTTCTTTGCGACATTCACTCCACCTAATAATAAACCAATTAATGGCATAAGAATGCCGCTAACTAATGAACTAATGATTTTGCCAAATGCCGCCCCGATAACAACAGCCACTGAAAGATCAATTACATTTCCTTTGATCGCAAATTCTTTGAATTCTTTTATAAATCTCATGTCATTTCCTTATGCAATGATTATTCTACAAATAGTAGCCGGGAGAAGAAAATCCAGGCTACACAAATACCATTTATGAATGACGCACCATCTCCCTAATTTCCTCTATCTTTTTCTCCAAATCAGCCGGGACCTCTCCTCCTCCTTGAGCCATATCATCTCGACCGCCACCTTTTCCACAGAGATGTCTTACCAATGTAGCTGCAGTGGGAGCTTTCCCTAAAATGCTCTTGCTTACACCGGCAATTACATTCATTTTGTTTTGATCCACTGTAAATAAAACGATTACAGCTGAATCAAGTCTAGATTTTAATTGATCCAGGGTAGTTCGCATGGTTTGGCTGTCAACACCCTCCAATTGTTTAACCAGCAAACTAATTCCATTGATTTGTTCTACTTCATTAGCCAGATCTGCCCCTGACTTTTGTGCTTTTTCACTTTGCAGTTTGGCAATTTCTTTTTCTAAACTTTTACTTTCGGCAATAAGTTGCTCTAATTTATCCGGTAAGTTATTCGGGGTGGTTTTTAATAATGAAGCCAACTCACTTAAAAGTGATTGTTGTTCATTAACCCAGCCTAACGCATAACGACCTGTTACCATTTCGATACGTCGTACCCCACTTGCAATTCCGTATTCAGCAACAATTTTAAACAACCCAATATCACCTGTTCGTCGTGCATGGGTTCCGCCACAAAGTTCTTTAGAAAACTCACCCATAGATAATACACGCACCTCATCGGTATATTTTTCTCCAAAAAGAGCGACTGCACCACTTTTTTTGGCAGATTCAATATCCATAACCCGGGTAACTACTTCGTTATTGGCTCGAATTTGATTGTTAACTAATATTTCAATTTCTTTTATTTGTTCTGTAGTCAATGATTCAAAATGGGAAAAGTCAAAACGGGCGCGTTCAGCATCAACCAAGGATCCCTTTTGTTGGACTTGTGGTCCGACTACTGTTTTTAATGCAGCATGCAATAAATGAGTTGCTGTATGATTTAAACGGATTGCTTCTCTACGCTCGTTATCTATTTCAGCTCTCACCAATTGATCTAAAGTTGCAGAACCTTCCACAACTTCACCATAATGCACTATGGCTAAACCTTTTTTTTGTGTATCATCCACACGAAACCGTAAACCTGTACTTGTTAATATTCCCTTATCCCCTACTTGCCCACCACTTTCTGCATAAAAAGGTGTATGATCTAAAACTATAGCTCCTTTTGCACCTTTGCTTAAGACTTCGACTTCATTTCCATCACGAAGCAATGCAATAATTTTTGCTTCGGTCTCTTTTTGCTCATACCCATGAAAATTGGATTGATAATCCAATTGGGCATTGTTGCTATAATCCACGCTGAACTGACTTGCTGCTTGAGATTGCTCTCTTTGCTGTTGCATCAATTGATTGAAACCATCCATATCTACATAGAGGCCTTGTTCTCGAGCTATATCCGCAGTTAAATCCACTGGAAATCCGTAGGTATCATATAGTTTAAATGCGATTTCCCCTGATATTTCGTGCCCTCCAAGAGAATGCATCTGGTCTTGCAGCAGACGTAACCCCTGATCAAGGGTGCGGGCAAACTGATTTTCTTCTTGGCTAAGAATTTTTTCTATATGCGCTTTAGCTTTTATCAATTCCGGGTATGCATCACCCATTACCGTAATTAAAGGATCTACTAATTGTGAAAAGAATGGTGTCGGTAAACCTAACTTATTCCCGTGCCTTATAGCCCTTCTTATTATTCTTCTTAGCACATAGCCTCGTCCCTCATTTCCAGGGATTACTCCATCAGCAATTAAAAATGCACAAGAACGAATATGGTCAGCAATTACTTTCAAAGAAGTGTGATTTAGATCGGTAACAGATCCAAGTTTCGCTGTTGCTTGAATCAAATACTGGAATATATCCGTTTCATAATTACTATGTACGCCTTGAACAACTGCAGCAAGGCGTTCAAGTCCCATTCCTGTATCCACAGAGGGTTTGGGTAATGGATGCAGATTTCCATCTTTATCCCTATTAAATTGCATGAACACCAGGTTCCAGATTTCAATATATCGATCCCCATCCTCATCCGGGCTGCCTGGAGGACCTCCTGGAATTTCAGGGCCATGATCATAAAAAATTTCAGTGCATGGACCACAAGGACCTGTATCCCCCATAGACCAAAAATTATCCTTTTCACCACAACGAGAGAAACGTGCAGCCGAAACATTCATTTCTTTTAACCAAATATCTTCTGCTTCCTGATCTTCTTTATAAACAGTTACCCACAACCGCTCTTCGGGCAAATGCAGCACTTGAGTTAAAAATTCCCAAGCAAATTTTATTGCTTCTCTCTTGAAATAATCACCGAAACTAAAATTACCCAACATTTCAAAAAATGTATGGTGTCTTGCTGTATATCCTACATTTTCCAAATCATTATGTTTACCACCTGCACGAACACAGCGCTGTGCCGTAACCGCTCGCTGATACGAGCGTGTTTCAAGTCCCAAAAATAAATCCTTAAATTGCACCATCCCCGCATTAGTAAACAATAAAGTCGGATCATTAGCAGGAATTAAGGAGCTGGATTCCACGAGTTGATGACCACGTTGTGTGAAATAATCAAAAAATGCTTCTCTAATTTCAGAACTTTTCATTTCGAATCAACACCAATTTGAGTTAATTTTAATTTCGGTCGTACTAGGCAAATGCGCAGCACAATCACTACACATCGCCCAGGCTACAAGCACCTAGGCTACGATTTCATTTTTATTTTTTTAATTCTTTTTTCACTTGAGCAATGGTATCCATACCAAATCCACGGTAAAGCAAAAAACGCTGATGTTTTTGAAGTTCATCAAACGATAAATCACATTGACCTTTAGTTTTTTTCTGCCATACATCTAAAGCATAAGTCAGCCAATTATCTTCTTCCTGCTGTAAGAATTGATGAATTAATTCCTTATCAATCCCTTTACTACTCAATTCCTGGCTTATTTTTAAAGGTCCATAACCTTGACGTATTCGTAAGCGACAACATAGTTCTACAAAGCGTCGATCACTTTGTATATCCAAGCGTTGGCATTCATCCAATGCTTTTTTTGCTTCTATCGCACTATATCCTTTTTGCTTTAATTTATCACAAAGCTCTAAGGCACTGTGCTCGCGCCTGGACAACAGACGCACAGCACAATCAAATGCTTTAGTCATCAACGGCCTCAAATTCTTCCGCACTAGCTGACGCAAGCATAGGGAGTTTTTTCTCTAAAAGCTCCGTACGAATTTGATGTTCAAGAGTTGCTGCAATTTGAGGATTCTCTTTTAAGTATAAGCGAACATTATCTTTCCCCTGGCCAATTTTCTCACCTTTATAGCTGTACCAAGCTCCAGATTTTTCAATCAGATTGAGTTGGACACCTAAGTTGATAATTTCACTTTCACGAGAAATACCTTCGTTATACAGTATATCAAATTCGGTCATCTTAAATGGCGGAGCCACTTTATTCTTAACCACTTTAACTCGTGTTTCACTACCCAAGATTTCCTCGCCTTTTTTAATTGATCCAATACGACGAATATCCAGGCGAACAGAAGCGTAGAATTTTAATGCATTACCTCCAGTGGTGGTTTCGGGACTACCAAACATTACGCCAATTTTCATACGAATCTGGTTAATAAAAATGACCAGCGTATTGGAACGTTTAATATTAGCAGTCAATTTCCGTAACGCTTGGGACATGAGTCGAGCTTGTAAACCCACATGTGAATCTCCCATTTCTCCTTCAATTTCTGCTTTCGGGGTTAAGGCAGCAACAGAGTCCACAATAATGACATCAACTGCAGCGGAACGTACCAGCATATCGGTAATTTCTAAAGCTTGCTCCCCGGTATCAGGTTGAGAGACCAATAGCTCATCCACATTTACACCCAGTTTTTGCGCATAGCTTGGGTCCAAAGCGTGTTCTGCGTCAATAAATGCGGCAGTGCCTCCTATTTTTTGACATTCGGCAATAACTTGTAATGTTAAAGTGGTTTTACCAGAAGACTCTGGGCCATAAATTTCAACGATACGTCCTTTGGGCAAACCGCCAATTCCCAATGCAATGTCTAATCCTAAAGACCCTGTTGAAATGGCCTCTATATCTCGAGAGACAGTACTGTCACCCATACGCATCACTGATCCCTTGCCAAACTGACGTTCAATTTGCGAGAGGGCTGCGGATAATGCTTTTTGTTTATTTTCTTCCATAATAGTTCCAGATAGTTAGATGCAAGGGTAAAATTATCACACAGATAGGAATAAGCAGCAATTGATTCACCCTATTTAAGGAGTTTTTTGCCTCAAACTCAAATGAAGTAAAAATAAACTAATGCATTCAGGCCAAAAACCAACGCGCCACTGAAAAATCGACAGACATTGAACAAATGTTAATCATTTGGTAAAATTTCAGAACATATTTTTTTGAGGTTGAGATCATGCAAAGTAAAAGCGAGGAACTGAGTTCTAAGGTAGCAGCGAATTCATTATATGCAGCACGCCTAGCAATAAATATTTCTAATGCAGCCAAACATATATTTTTTCCGATACCCGAGGAAGCTAATGTACCCTTTAAAGATCGTATGCAAGTTCAATTTGAACAAAAAGCACTCCCAATAGCTGAAGATTTGACCTCCATAACCATAGGAAAATAAATAAATGCACTAGAGGTTTTAACTAGAGTAAATATCAAATTTACATAGATCGGAATTACTATGGGCTAAGATATTCCTGTCTAGATTACCTTATCGTCGTAATATTTATCGGTTTTTGATATAAGAAAGAATACCAGATAACGCCTCTTCGCATGCAGCCAAACGTATATCGTGCCGACTTCCAGTGAATTGCTTTCTTAATATTTTGGGTTTCATGTCCCTAGCTACCCAACCAAAACACACCGTTCCTACAGGTTTCTCAGAGCTGCCCCCATCAGGTCCAGCAATACCCGTAACCGATACAGCTACATGCCCTACACTATGTTGTAATGCACCAGTCGCCATCGCCAGGGCAACAGGTTCACTGACCGCACCGTATTCTTCAATTAATTGCTTAGGCACTGAAAGTAACTCTTCTTTCGCGAGATTGCTGTACGTAACAAATCCACGCTCAAACCAGACTGAACTTCCAGGAACTTCAGTGAGATAACTTGCAATAAGCCCGCCAGTACATGATTCAGCCGTAACTAATTGCCAATTCATTTTTTTAAGAATTGCTGATATTTGTTTGATAAGTTTCTCAAAAGAACTCATGACAGGTCGAAATTTTCCTGGGTTACGGCCTAAGCCTTCACCCAGGTTAAAGATTTTACTGGTTTTGAGTTTGATTTCCACCAGCAGGTTGTTGTGCTGGAGCTGGTTGTTGTTGTGTTGTAGTAGTTTCAGTAGTAGTGGTAGCAGTAGGTTGTTTGTTACTTGACTCACCACATGCAGTTAGCGTTAACGCTAAAAAACCAGTTGCAGCAATTAAAGCGATACGATTCATTTAATTTCTCCCTATAAGTTTAATATTTTTTTTAAATCCCTTTAGATTCTAGCAAATAAATTTGACTTCAACCATGACCTATTGATATTTCAGTAAAAAAGTATGCCATATCTTATTCAGATATTCAAAAAATTAACAACCCACTTAGCAAATACCCTGTCATCACAGTGTTGCTGCAGCGATTTTAATCCCTGCGCAGCTACTTCTTGGCTTAAATTATTTTTGCGAAGTTCAATTAAGGCCCGGGAATAACTTTTGCTGTATTCAGGGTGACCTTGTACAGTAAGTAGGTTGTCGCGAATCTGCACCATGTAAAATGGACAAAAGTCACTCGCTGCCAAAACCTCTGCTCCCTCCGGAAGGAGTACCACTTGATCCTGATGGCTAACGATTAGATTTAAAATTCCGAGAGATGGCGACATCCATGGCTTGAGTTGCGTAATTTTATTTACGGACACTCCAATACCCCACCCTTGATGAGCTTTTATAACCTTTCCTCCTAATGCCTTTGCAATAAGTTGATGACCAAAACAAATCCCTATGATTTTTTTCCTTGCCGCATGAAGGCATCGAACAAATTCTTCAAGCGCTCTAATCCAAGATAAATCCTCATTAACGCCATGGCGACTTCCAGTAATAATATAAGCATCCACGACATCCATATTGCTAGGTAATTCACCAAAACGAACATCAAAAACAGTGAACTTTAAATTGGGTTCTTCTACTTGTAGGAGCTGGATATACATTTCAAGATAGGTTCCATGTACAGCAATTAACCTTGAGTCTACTTGGTCACATTGCAATATTCCAATTTTCATGGCAGTCCTTAAGGTGCTTCTGCCAATCGCTTCATTATTGTCTGTGAAGGATGGGGATAATTGCCGCGGATTGCTGCCAACAGAATGCGTTCATATTGTTCTGTATCGAAGAGAATTGGATTGCTCTGGGCAGAAGGATCTTCTGTTGCCATTTTTGCAATACGTTTCACTTGTTGTTCATCAATACCAATTTCAATTAAACAGTGCTCGATACCTAACTCACGTCGCAACTGAATTATCCACTCAAGAAATCCATCAAACCCACTTTCTATTTCTAAATAGGTTGCTAACCTACTTATCTTATATTCAATTTCAGATCGATTCGCGAGTAGCACATACGGCATGAGAATGGCATTTAATCGTCCGTGATGTGCGTCATAAATTGCTCCCAAAGGATGAGCAAGTGCATGCATAGCCCCTAACCCACGTTGAAAAGCCGTTGCCCCCATGGAAGAAGCTACGAGCATTTGAGTCCGCGAATTGATATCAGTACTATTTTGCATTACTCGGGGTAAATGTTCTTTTATTAGACGAATCCCTTCCAGAGCAATTCCTTCGGCAAGCGGATGATAACTAGGAGCACAATAAGCTTCCAAACAGTGAGACAGTGCATCCATGCCAGTTGCTGCCGTAATGTTCGGTGGTAAAGCAACGGTCAACCCCGGATCTAAAATAACCATAACTGGCATCATTTTTGGATGAAAAATAATCTTTTTGCGTTGCTCTTGGGTATCGGTAATTACCGAAGCACGTCCCACCTCTGAACCAGTACCTGCTGTAGTGGGTACAGCGATTATGGGCGCTACGCCTGCAGCATTCACCCGACGCCAATTATCTCCTACGTCTTCAAAATCCCACAGTGGACGATCTTGTCCAACCATCAAGGCAATGGCTTTACCGGCATCAAGCGCAGAGCCTCCACCCAAAGCAATAATCCCATCATGGTCCCCCTTTTGATAAGCATCTACACCGGCCATAACATGTTCTCCCGATGGATTGGCTTTAACATCGGCAAATAAAGAACAAAATAACCCCGCATCTTGGCAATGTGCCAAGATGGACTCAACCACCGGCAATTTTGCGAAATTACTATCGGTGACTAGGAGAGGCGCATTCATTTCTAAGGTATGACATACTTCGACAAGTTCACGAATACGTCCTGCTCCTACCTTTATCGAAGTAGGATAATTCCAATTAGCCGTCAGTGAGGTACTCATTATGATAGATTCCTTTCTAAATTAACCGTTTTTAAATGATACGATTTGGGTCTAGTCAATACGTCATATCCTATAGAAGAAAGCGTACACCCACGCCCAGAATTTTTAATTCCAGTCCAAGCTAAGGCAGGATCTAAATAATCACAACGGTTGATAAAAAATGTTCCTGTATGAAGTTGTTCACCAAGAGCCACTCCTTGGGGTATATCTTGAGTAAAAACAGCAGCGGTTAATCCATACTGGCTGTCATTCATCAATGTAATCGCTTCTTCATCATTATCAACAGCCATGATACCGACCCCTGGCCCAAAAGTCTCTTCTGTCATTATCCGCATGTTGTGGTTTACTTGCGTTAAAATTTGGGGCGCCATATAAGCAGTTCCAGGTTGATCCATCACAAAATCTCGACTATCAATATGTGCTATAGCCCCTTGCGCCAATGCTTCGTGAATCTGTGCCCGCACAAAAGCGACAGAAGAAGGACGAACAAGGGGTCCCAAGGTTGTTTCCGGATCATCGGGGCGCCCAAGTTTATATTGTTTAACCAAGGCTACTGCCTTATTAACAAATTGTTCGTAAATACTCTTGTGAACGTAAATACGTTCAATACCGCAACAGGATTGACCGGAGTTAAAGAAGGCCCCATCCATCAGTATATCTACGGCATTATCAATATCCGCATCACAACGAACATAAGCGGGATCTTTCCCTCCAAGTTCCAAGCCAATGCTCAAAAAACGCCCGGCGGTTACTCGTTCAATCATTGTCCCACCCGCAACCGAACCGGTAAAAGCGACATTGTTTATTGACGAATCACGCAAAATTTTTTCAGTATCTGAATGAGTCAGATGTAAATACTGAAACACTCCTCGAGGAAGATTTGCTTCTCTAAAAGCTTGATCAAATCGCTCCGCTACAAGTGGTGTTTGCGCTGAATGTTTGAGTAAGACCACATTTCCAGCCATTATAGCTGGGATGATGGCATTGACGGCAGTGAGGTAAGGATAGTTCCAAGGAGCAATAACAAATGTAAGCCCTAATGGTTCACGTTTGATGTAACGAATAAAGCCCGTTTTTTCAGGTAATGAGATAGGCCCAAGTGCATCGCGTGCAGCAGCGATCATATAACGAGCTCGCTCCTCAAAACCATTTATTTCCCCAGCAGCATAACGAATTGGTCTCCCCATTTGCCAACAAATTTCTTTCGCTATCTCATCCTTTTTAGCTACCAAAGCCTCTACTGCTGCAATACAGTAACTCTCGCGTTCGGATAAGGTAGTGGCTGCCCATTGTTTTTTTGCACTTAATGCGCTATCCAAAGCAAATTGAATCTCATTGTCTTTGGCAAATGCACGCTCTACATATAGAGAATTATCTATAGGCGAATAGGTTTTCAAAGTGTCGTTCATAATCGAGCAAACCCTGGTTAAATAATTTCAAAATAACGATCCAATTCCCAATCTGTAATATGACGACGAAATTCGCGCTCTTCCCATTCACGAGAACCGGCAAAATGTTCAACAAATGAATCGCCAAATAAAGAACGAGCGGCCTTTGACTCTCTAAGACGAGTCGCTGCTTCCCAAAGAGTTCGTGGTAAAGCAAGCTCAACTTCGTGTTGTTGTGTATAAGAATTCCCTTTAATTTCAGGATAGGGTTCTAGTTTTTGCTCAATTCCATACAAACCAGAGCCCAAAGCAGCAGCCAGAGCTAAATATGGATTCGAATCTGCAGAACCCAAACGATATTCAACTCGTTGGGATGTGTCACTTCCGGGTATAACTCGTAGAGCCGTGGTACGATTTTCTACACCCCAGGTTGCATCAGTTGGAGCCCAGAATCCTGGAACCAAGCGAGAGAAACTGTTCACAGTGGGTGAAACCATTGCCAAGAACTCGGGCATGAGTCTCTGTTGGCCTGCGACAAAATGCCGTTGAATTTCACTCATATTATAAGGCATAGATGGTTCATAAAATGCACTAGCTCCCTCCTCTTTATGACGTAAAGAAAGATGAATATGCCCGCTTTGACCAGGATAATGCGGCGACCATTTAGCCATAAAAGTTGCCATCATATTGTTGCGCTGCGCTAAAATCTTCATAAACGTTTTAAACAAGGCAGCCTTATCCCCGGCTTCAATGGCCTTATCTACAGCAATCGCTGCTTCGATCACCCCAGGCCCTGTTTCCGCATGCAAACCCTCAATAGGGAAATCCATAATCTCACTCATATTAAGGATTTGATGATATAAATCCGCATGAACGGTATTGCGAATCATAGAATAACCAAAGAAATCAGGTGTTATAGGTTTTAAATTGCGGAAACTTTTAGAACGCACACTGTCAGGTGTTTCATCAAACATAAAGAATTCATATTCTAATGCTGCATAGACGGCAAACCCCATTGAATCCGCTTTATTAACAACCCGACGCAGCAACGCTCGAGGACATATGGTTTCAGCCTCTCCAGCAAATTCAGCCATAAATAACAACTGATTTTCTTCAAAAACGAGATCGCGACACGTTTCGGGAAGAATACGCACTAAAGTATCAGGGTAACCCGTGTGCCAACCGGTATATTTTCCATTATCGTAAAGTTTATCTTTAGAGTCCCACCCCAAGATCACATCACAAAAAGAAAAACCATTATCCAGAGCCGAGAAGAACTTTTTACGGCTCATGTACTTTCCAAGCATTACCCCATCGATATCAAATAAACCAACTTTGACGTGGGTTAGATTACGCTCCTCAACAATTTTTCTTGCTGCTTCAACGGTCTTTACATCCTTTGGATTTAACATAGCATTTCCTTTGCCTGTTCATGATGAATCGTTAAATTAGTCTATTTGATAATATCCAGATTCTGTTCTTGGATCCAGGAGTATTTATTGATGTTTAAGATGGCATAAATGTAAAAATTGCACCCATTTTATCTCTACAACTCGTATTAACGCATCTTCTCATCTGTCACTTCAAATTGAGTCTACTCTACCTTATGTGATTTTGTTAAAATCCCCGAAACTTCAACTTGAGTGTAACCATTCATGACTACTTCCCATACCCCGTTGATGCAACAGTATTTACGCATAAAATCAGAATATCCTGATATGCTTCTGCTCTATCGTATGGGTGACTTTTATGAATTATTCTTTGATGATGCCAAACGTGCATCACAATTATTAGATCTTACCTTAACCCATCGTGGCCAATCTGCTGACAAACCCATTCCCATGGCTGGTGTTCCTTATCATGCTGTAGAAAACTATTTGGCTCGATTGATTAAAAAAGGGGAATCAGTAGCTATTTGTGAACAAATAGGAGATCCTGCAACGAGTAAGGGACCTGTAGAACGAAAAGTTACCCGTATTATTACTCCGGGAACTGTGACTGATGAAGCGCTTTTGGAAGCTAAAAAGGATAATTTACTTTTAGCTGTTCACCACCAAAAGCAAAAAATCGGTCTTGCATGGGTTGAATTAAGTAGTGGCCGTTTTCATTTACTGGAATTCGCAGAAGTTAACCAGCTGAGCGCAGAGCTTACGAGGTTACAACCGGCTGAACTCCTCTTGAAAGAATCCTCCTTTCTAGAAGAATATTGCCAAAATTTTCCCATAAAACAAAGACCAGGTTGGGAATTTTGCTTCGACAATGCCAAAAAACTTTTATGCGAACAATTTTCAGTACATGATCTTACTGCATTTGGGGAAAATGAATATACCACCGCGTTGGTCGCTGCCGGTGCTTTATTGGCTTATTTACACACCACACAAAAACAAGCGCTGCCTCATTTAACTACTATAACCCTCGAAAATACGAAGGATTACTTGCAACTCGATGCTGCAACCCAAAAACATCTAGAATTATTTGATAATATAAGTGGTAATTATGAAAACAGCTTGTTATCTCTTTTGGATAAAACCGCCTGCTCCATGGGGAGTCGTTTACTCAAACGCTGGTTAGGTAGACCACTTAAACATCGTGACCAGATCAAAGCCCGTCAGGATGCAGTCATGGAAATAATGCATTTACAAAACGATGCATCCATCCATGAGTTATTGAGACAAACCTGTGATGTGGAACGAATTATTTCACGCATTGCTCTAAAATCAGCTCGACCACGTGATTTAGTAGCTTTAAGTCATACTTTAGCCCTTCTTCCCCAATTGAATGCTGTATTGGTACACAACAAAAGCGAGCTCACGTTACACTTAAAAAATCATCTTAAACCAGTACCAGTACTCCAGGAATTGCTTCAAAGCGCAATCATCGAAAACCCACCCGTATTAATTCGTGATGGCGGCGTTATCGCTCCGGGTTTTGATGAAGAGCTTGATGAACTAAGGATGCTCAGCACACGTGCCAACGATAAACTGATGCAACTGGAGTTGGAAGAAAAACAAAGAACGGGACTTTCCTCTCTTAAATTTGGCTTCAATAACGTACAAGGCTATTTCATTGAACTGTCCAAAATGCAATCAGAAAAAGCCCCTCCTCATTACCATAGAAAACAAACTTTAAAAAATGTAGAACGTTATATCACTCCAGAATTGAAGCAATTTGAGGAAAAGGTATTATCGGCACAAGTAAAAGCCTTAGCACGCGAAAAATGGTTGTATGAGAATTTACTGGTAGAAATCCAGAAAAATATAAGGGAATTAACACAGATAGCGCAAGCTCTAGCACAACTGGATGTGATAACCACTCTAGCGGAACGTGCACAAAGTCTCCATTGGTGTTGTCCAAATCTCGTGACGGAGCCCCAAATAATCATTGAGGCTGGTCGCCATCCAGTCATTGAACATTTGCTACAAGAACGATTTATCGCCAATGACCTCCACCTGAAACCCTCGCAAAATATCTTACTTATCACCGGTCCAAATATGGGCGGTAAATCCACATACATGCGCCAAACTGCGTTAATTGTACTTCTGGCTCATATAGGCAGTTTTGTACCTGCTAAATCAGTAACTTTAGGACCTATTGATAGAATTTTTACACGTATTGGTGCTAGTGATGATTTGGCCTCGGGACGTTCAACTTTCATGGTAGAAATGACTGAAACAGCACAAATTTTAAGACAAGCCACCCATGAAAGTTTGGTTTTAATAGACGAAATCGGTCGTGGCACCAGTACGTACGATGGAATGGCGTTGGCTTATGCTGCCTGCACTTATTTGGCAACAACCATCAAAGCCTATACTTTATTTTCCACTCACTACTTTGAATTAACCAAGCTTCCCCAACAATGGTCTTGTATTCGGAATGTCCATCTACAAGCCTCATTAGATACTGGCCGCATCATCTTTTTATATCGAGTGGAGCCGGGAAGTGCAAGTCGAAGCTATGGGCTTGAAGTCGCTGAGCTGGCCGGGATACCAGCTGAGGTTTTAAAAATTGCTCATACGCACTTAAATCAAATACAAAATCAGACCCCTCCAATAGTGCAAGAACAAGCAATAGTCCAGGTAAATCCTAAATCACCTATTTTACGTGAGTTGAGGCAAATTGATCCCGATCAATTGACGGCAAGAGAAGCTCTCGATTTGATTTATAAACTTAAAGAGATGGAAACCGCGGATGTGTAATAAAAGCATAAACTCATCGAAACCACGGGAGCAGAATTTTATTTAATTTCAGAAATCGTGAGTTTCGCTGCGCTGCATTAGCGCTACATTATAATGCGGCTAAGTTTTATTCTAGCTCTGTATTTCGATTAAGTGTATATTCGTAAGAGCGTTTTATACGCTGAACAAGAGGATATTTCTGGTGAAACGAGTACTGAGACTATCATGAAAAAATTAATTTATATGATACTTCTCATTGCCTGTTTTACCTTATTTGCTAAAAGTAATAACCTAGCATCCATTACAATTCATGGAGTCGCTGGGAAAGTAGAAGCAAACGTTGAAAAACGATTGAGTGAATTACAAAAATTAAAACCCCTCTCTCAATTTAGTTTGGAAGAATTAAAGGAACAAGTAATCCAAGCGGTGCAACCTTTTGGCTATTTTAAAGCAGAAGCAATACTTCAAAGACCTAACACGCAGCAGTTGATTATTTCCATCCATCCTGGTCCCCAAATAATAATTTCAAAGCTCAAAATGGAAGTCATTGGCGAAGGATCACATAATCCAATCTTACGTGATGCAATAAAAAATGTACCACTAAAAAAAGGAAATCCCCTTTTCACGGAACAATATGAACAGACTAAATTAAAGCTTCTAGATAGCGCAGAAACGCAGGGTTACATGCGTGCAGGATTTCAGAAAAGTGAAATTTTAATCGATGAAGATAACTATACAGCAGAAATCACAATCATTCTTGACACTGGACCTCTTTATTATTTTGGACAAATACAATTTAATCCTACCTACATTAATCCCAAATTACTGCATCGTTTTGTTCCTTTTCATCCAGGACAGGTCTATTCCGGAGATAAGATACTCAAATTAAATAATGATTTATCAAACAGCGGCTACTTTAGTTCCGTTCTAGTTAAACCACAAATTACAGAAAACCCCACAACTCCTGTGCAAATCTATACTGAACCCGTATCCAAGTACTCCTATACCCTTGGTGCAGGTTATGGAACCGATACAGGGCCTCGTGGCCGAGCTGCTTTGCATGTAATACCTGTCAATAGAGAAGGACATAAATTCAATCTTATGGCTCAAGGTTCTTTTGTACAAAATGCCTTGCAAGCCCAGTATGTAGTTCCAGGAAAAAATCCTGTAAATGATCAATACACTCTAACCGGAAATTTCTCGAATTTAAGCTACAGTGCAGGCTATAGTAATTCTTTTCTTATTTCATTGGCGCAACAGCATCGTGTAACTAATTATCAACGTACTTTATCAGTAAATACCTTATATGAGGGATTTCATTATGCGTTACAGCAAAATACAAAACAATTTTTACTCTACCCTAAAGCAAGTTTAACGTTTAGCAAAACACAAGATCTGCTTTTTTCACCATCAGGATATAACATCACCCTAAATGCGCTTGCTGCAAACCAAGCTCTGTTGTCCACGATTAATTTTGCTCAAGCTTCAGTAGATATGAAAGCAGCGATGCGAATAGAACCCATCCGTTTACGGCTCTACGGACATGCAATTCAAGGGGCTACTGCCATCAATAACATCAATGAACAACCCTTGTCACTTGCATTACTTTTAGGAGGAGCAGATAATTTAAAAGCATTTAGTTTTAATTCAATAGGTCCAGGCAGAGTAATTAGTTATGCTGGATTTGAAATTCAAAAAGAAACGAAAAAAAATTGGTACCTCGTTGCATTTTATGATGCAGGAGCTGTGTATAATCCTTCTCCTTTAGCTAGTTATTACGATGCAGGCGGTGGATTAATGTGGGTTTCACCAATAGGCCCAATTAAAGTAGGATTGGCTCAAGAAATTAATAAACGTTGGCAGCGAAATAGCAGCAGTCCACGATTGGTGATCAGCATGGGACCAGACTTATGAACCGGATTCTGGTAAGAACGCTGCAAGTGTTTGTCAAAGTACTTTATATTAGCTTGATATTCCTTATTCTATTGGGAGGTATTGCTTTATTTTTATTAGGAACCAAGTCAGGACTCCATACTGTAATTCAATTCAGCCGCTTATATCTTCCCGGAAGTATAAAAGTCCAACAAATTGAGGGAAGTTTATTAAATCACTTCACTGTGAGCGGAATCGAATATCAAAATAAATCACTTACTCTAAAAATTGAACAATTGAATGTCGAATGGCATCCTCATTATCTACGAGAAAGTCAGTTAATAACGGCTCAGTGGCAAGGTTTGCAATGGAATACTGCGAAAGATAAAATCATCGATAGCAAAAGCGGAACGATTACAGCAACGGGTGTCTTACCTAATCTACAAATTGCTATACGCTCCCAAATACTCACTGCCCCTGAGGACCATTGGCTTATAAAAGCAAAAATTCACGGAAGATTACCTTGGCAATGGACTTTTGATGCCAGCCTAAGTCCTCAGAATCTCTCCCCAAAAAATGCTCGTTTGTATACCAATTTATCAGCACAAGGTGAGATCACTGCTAAGGATCGGGGGGTTTTATCACTTACAATATCCCCTGGTTTTTATCGTGAACCCAGTAATGACATTCTCCCGGTTTTTCAATTCAAAGGGGGTTCTTTAAAGATTCTCCTCTCACCTCAATCTCTTAAAGGAACTGGTCTTTTGACAATTGATGAACATAAAGATTTAAAATTGAAGTTTCAATTACCTAAATTTGCACTGGATACTGGTCTGAAGGAGGAACAATTAATTAACAGTGAAGTAGTATTGGAAATAAATTCTATGGATTTTTTACAAAAAATTAGTCCTGAAATTAACAAACTCAAAGGGCAATTAATTGCTTCATTAAAAGTAAGTGGTACTTTGAATAAACGCAAAATCGAAAGTCAAATAAAACTGATTAATACCAGTTTTGAATTACCTAGATTAGGACTTAATATAAATGCTTTGGAAATGAATGTGCACGGAAAAGAACGCTCTTGGGAAATGGCCGGCTCTATCAAATCCTCAGGTAAACACTTATCACTGACTGGGAAAGGGACTCTTACCTCCCGATATACAGGTGATATCGTACTAGAAGGCAATGATTTTCCACTGGTGCAAACCAGCGAATACAAAATTGACATTTCACCAAAACTCAATCTACATTTTACGCCAAAGATACAATCCATTTCAGGTACTATCTTGGTTCCGTATGCTGAAATAAAACCCCGCTCCTTCCATAACAGTGTATCCTTGCCCGATGATGTGGTTTTTAAACGTAAAGAAAAATCATCCCCTTCTTTTAGCCTGTTTAACAGTATGGATATTGATCTGGAGATGGGAAAAGAAGTTACAGTCAATATCAAAGGATTAAAGGGTTATTTGGATGGAATACTCCATTTAAAACAATCGCAACAAAGCTCAATCAATGCCTATGGTGAGTTATCAGTAAGACAGGGTACTTATAAAGCTTATGGGCAAGATTTAGCCATACAACAAGGACAATTAATTTTCACAGGTGGTCCCATTAGTAACCCGGGAATTAACCTTCGAGCTGCGAAAAAAATTACAACCACCTCAACGTCCTTCTCCAGTTCAAGTCAACTTTTAGACTTTAATAGTAGCAATCTACAAAATATGAATTATGGGGAAACCATGATTTTAGGCGTAGAAGCCACAGGGCGATTAACTCGCCCCAAAATACAATTATTTTCTGATCCTGCAACGCTTCCTCAAGCAGAAATTCTTTCCTGGCTTGTTTTAGGTCGTCCAGCAAATCAAGCAGACAAAGCTGGAGGACAACTACTTTTAGCAGCGATTTCTTCAATGAATCTGGGTAGTAATACGAACGGTCTTCAACTTTTAGAGCAACTCAAGCAGACTGCGGGTATTGATTTTAATGTACAAACGAATACCAATTACAATCAACTCACCAATACTTCAAGCGACACGACTTCTTTTATAGTAGGTAAATCTATTTCAAAGCGGCTTTATTTAAGTTATAACATCGGGCTGTCACAAACCGATACGAATATGTTGACACTGAGGTACTTACTCAATCGATTTTTTAGTATTCAAATAAGCAACAGTGATACCAGTAGCGCTATTGATTTTTTATATACTTCCAATAAGAAAATAAAACAACGAAAACCTAAAAATAAGCTGGTTAAGAATTCGTAAAAGTACCCCCAGCGTTTACGGATTTACGCGCCTCCACTCAGATCGCTACGAGTTGTGTTAAAATATCCACCATTTGAGGCTCTATGATCTTTAAGCCACAGAGGTGAACTATATGATTAGGATGAATTCCATGACCAATTATCAGATGCCATTAAGATTAACTCGTTTAAGAAGTAATGCAATGTCTCGAGCTCTAGTTAGAGAAACACGCTTACATCCGCAGCAATTTATTGCTCCTCTATTTATCAGTGAACTACTCAATGAACCTCAAGAAATAAATGCAATGCCTGGTCAGTTTCAATTGAGTCTTGGGTGCATCCCTAAGGAAATTGAATTGCTGAGTTCCCTAGGGATTCCTGCAGTACTTCTATTTGGCATTCCTAAACATAAAGATGCTTATGGAAGTGAATCATTTAGTAACGAAGGAATTATTCAAAAAGCGATAAAAGAAATTCGTGCTATAAATAAAGACATCCTCATTATTACCGATCTTTGCTTTTGTGAGTACACAGACCATGGTCATTGTGGTGTGCTTGATGGAGAATGCATTGATACTGAAAAAACCTTAGCATTCCTTGCAAAACAAGCCATAAGTCATGCGCAAGCCGGTGCTGATTGGGTTGCACCGAGCGGAATGACTGATGGAATGGTGTATGCAATTCGGGAAGCTTTAGACACCCAAGGATATCAACATATTCCTATTTTAAGTTACAGTGCTAAATATTGTTCTTGCCTATATGGTCCTTTTAGAGAAGCAGCCCAAGGAGCGCCAAAATTTGGTGATCGCAAGGCCTATCAGATGGATCCTGCAAATGGAGCTGAAGCAATAAGAGAAACCGCCCTTGATCTTGATGAAGGTGCCGACATGATTATGGTAAAACCTGCTGGATTTTATTTGGATGTTATCGCAAAACTTAAACAAAACTTTCCTGAAGTCCCCCTTTGTGCTTATCAGGTAAGTGGCGAATATTCAATGATTAAAATAGCTGCTCAAAACAAACTCATCAATGAAGAACACGGTATTATAGAAAGCTTGACTGCAATAAAACGTGCAGGTGCCGATTTTATTATTTCTTATTTTGCGAAAGATATTGCGCGTATGTTAAGTCAAAATAAAACAACACTTTAAGGCTCCCATGCGACATTTATTCTTACAATAAAAACCCACACAGAGAGTGTTTATGAAAGCTGATGGTGATAGACACTTAGTTATTTTCCGATATACTCTTGATGGGTTTTAGATGTAGAACAGCCGATTGGTGTGAATATTTGACTGTCCCCTAGCCATAGTGGACACGATAACAACACCAATCAATTATAATTAAACGGAGAAAAAGATATAATGAATTTAATATTTAAAGGTTTTTCAGCAGTAGCTTTAAGCATTAGTGCTTTAACAGCTTTTGCAAGTCCAACTTATTTGACCACTCATAATAATACTACTGAAGAATCAAACGCTTATATAGCAGGCGTACCTTCTGCATACCCAACTCCCGCCAATTCAACTCAACGAGTTTATTGGAATCTAGTAAAATTGGCCTGCTACGGACACACAACAGGTAGACAATGTTCTGCAGTAATTAAAATGGCCACTAATACATCCAATCCTATAGAGGTTGGCGAGGTTCATATGGATCTTGATACTGGAGACATCACTCCAAAATTTTTATCTAAAAACGGATATACACTTACGGTAAATGGCCTCGGCGAAGCAACCATAACAAAAAAATAATTTATTTATTTTAATGAGGTTAAGGAACAAAAACTTGTCTCCAATTGAACTCAAAAGTACCCAGTAAATAAAAAGCCACTTAAAAGTGGCTTTTTTATTTAGATGATAAATAGTTATTTGGTAGGTGTTGCTGGGGCTTTATCAATAATCCATGTCAATTGAGCACCAACCAAATCTGCACCAAAATTACCGTCATCCACATCCACATTATATACAGAAGTTTGTGAGAGAGGCTGTTCAGAATGAACGTTTGGCTTGTTCCCAGCAAACAAATGGGTGTAGCCCACATCAACACCTACATTTGGACGCCATTGGTAATGAGCACCTACAGCCACGGCCCAACGATCTACGTCAGGTAAACGAACATTTCGATCGATATCATTTGTTGGAGTTTCATCATAACCGCCACCTACACGAAGCATTAGCTTGGGATTTACATGATAATTTGCACCAAGCGCAACACGCCAAGAATCATGGTAATTTTGGGGTACATTGCTATTAATATTTGCCTGAGTCACAGGAAAAATTGGTGCGTGTCCGATATTGGGTACAGCCACATTATTTAATTGGATTTCTTTAAAAACACCCCATCCGGTATAAACAACAGATCCCAATAAAGCGAGTCGCTCATTAATATCTTGATAAGCACTTAGAGTAAGTACATCTGGAAATTCTTGTGGGTCACTGAATAAATCATTATTTGTTCGAGATGTTGAAGGAGGCAATACAGGGAAAACCAGATTAAAATTATTATTGGCTAAAATTCCAGAAAAACGACTATGCCCATAGAACACATGTCTTACTCTGGATTGATAGTTAAGACCTATGCGTGTGTGATTGTCATTAAATATTCCCATCACCCCAACATGAAATCCAACACCCCAAGAAGCCGCTTTGTTGTAACTTAAAGAATCAACGGTAGCAGGATTTTCTCCAAGAATTTGAAATAAAGTTGGTGCACCAATCATTTGATTGAATTTAGCACGAGACCATTGCAAATCAAGACCAGCTCCCAATGCAAAATTTTCTGTTAAGCGAGTGCCTAATTCTGGCGAAAAATTAGTAGTTAAAATTTCAGTGTAGGTCGCAGAATAACGTACAGGAGAATCAGGAGCCCAATCTGTAGACAAACCAAATGGAGCAGTCATACTAAAACCGAAGGTAGTACGCTCACCTAAAGGAAGCGCATAATGGAATGAAGGAACAAAACCATTATAACTGCCATCTACTCCTTCAAACTCTTGTACATATTGAACTGCTGAGGGGAACGGAGGAGGAAGACCTGTAGAAGTAGTAAAGGTACTTGTACCATCCAGCTTAAGAGTAGGAAATATGCCAACACCGCTAAAAACTACTTGTTGCTCACGAAGTAAAGCTAAACCAGCGGGATTATACCAACCTGTTGATGCATCAGCAGCTTCTGCGGCAGAACCAGCCGCATAGTTACCCACTGTATAACCGGTAGCTTCTCCATATAAAGAAAATCCAGCTGCATGAACTCCACCACTAGCCAGAACACTAAGAACAGCCGCATTAACCAGTGTTCTTAAAGGTTTGTGCATATTTTTCACTCCTGTTACTCCTCAGATATCATACTTCAAAAATTGAATAAAATACGTCCGCTAAAAAACGAGTTTACCCTGTTTTCAAATCATTAAAAATACCTTTTTCTTATTTATATTCAACAGGTAATGAAAATTAATTCAGAGTGAATTAATTAAATCCATCGTGGGCAATTAATGAGTAAAACTGGCATTAGATCAGTAATTCAAGTTATAAGAACTTGTGTACCCACTCCTGTCCATGATAATGTGTATTAATTTTGTGCGGAAATGAATCATGCAACAAATAGTAACTAAATTTGGTGGTACCAGCGTTTCAACTCGCAACAATTGGAATAATATTGTTTCCATTACTAAAAAACATATGAGTTCTGGAGTACAGCCTGTTATTGTATGCTCCGCACTAACCCAAATTTCTAACAAACTCGAAAAGGCTATTGAAGCGGCTTTAATCAATGAACATCAGAGTATTCTTACTGATATTCGTAATGGGCATCTTAATCTTGCTGAACAGCTGGAAGTTGATCCTGAATTAATAGCAAAAGAATTACTTCAACTGGAGCAATGGCTTACTGGAATTGCCTTACTAAAGCAAGCTCCTGCAAAAACGCATGCGGAAATTCTAAGTATGGGTGAATTAATGATGACCCGCTTAGGACATGCATTTCTCGAAAAACAAGGAATTCATTGTACTTGGTATGATGCTCGTGAACTCTTAATCAGTACACCCTTTCCTGAAGGTGGCTCAGCAAATTACCTTTCTGCTCGCTGTGAAAGTGAATATGCTCCCGAGTTAGTTGAAAAATTTCTTAACAGTGGTGCTCAAGCCATTATTACTCAAGGATTTTTTGCTGCCAATCCTCAAGGGGAGACGGTTTTATTGGGTCGCGGAGGTTCAGATACATCTGCTGCATTACTTGCAGGCAAACTTCAAGCTGCATCATGTGAAATCTGGACTGATGTTCCTGGAATTTATACGGCCAATCCTCATCAACTGCCTCAAGCGCGTTTATTGAAAAAATTAAATTATGATGAAGCTCAGGAAATTGCCACCATGGGAGCGAAGGTATTACACCCAAACTGTATTCCTCCGGTCCGACGCGCCAATATTCCAATGTCAGTCAAATTTACTCAAATGCCGGAACATTCAGGAACATTGATTACTAAGGATATTGATGAAACGGCCCCTTTAATAAAATCCATACAGATTAAAAACAGTATTTTATTGATCTCTATAGATACCTTGCACATGTGGCAACAAGTAGGATTTTTATCTGATGTATTTACAGCCTTCAAACATCATGGCTTCTCAGTAGACTTACTCTCCTCCTCCGAGTTTAATGTTACTTTATCCCTGGATATTAATAGTAAAATACATGATCGTCCTGCAATTAATGCCTTACTTGCAGAGCTAAATCAATTTGGTCGAGCAAAACTCATTGAACCCTGTAGTGCAGTGAGTCTCGTTGGTCATCATATCAGAACTGTATTGCCACAACTTGGCCCAGCATTAGAAGTATTTGAAGCGAAACAAGTCTACTTAATGTCACTGGCATCCAATGACTTAAACCTCACATTTGTGGTGGATGAGTCACAAGCAAATCAACTATGCCAAAAACTACACCACTTACTTATAGAAAATAACCCTCAAATTTTTTACTACTCAAAAAGCTGGCATGAAGAGTTTGGCAAACCTTCGGCGCGCACTATTCCATGGTGGGAAAAAGAGCGCGATCATTTATTAACTATAGCCTCAGTTAATTCGCCTTGTTATGTTTATCACAGTCAAACACAAGTGGAGCGAGCGAAGCAACTACTGGCCTTAAAGTCCATAGACACCTTATTTTATGCAATCAAAGCCAATCCTCATCCATCGATTTTAAAAACAATGGAACAAGAAGGGATCGGTCTTGAATGTGTCTCCATTCAAGAGTTAACCAGAGTACTGGAACTCTTTCCTAATATAGACCGAAAACGAATTTTGTTTACTCCTAATTTTGCGCCTAGAGCAGAATATGAATATGCTCTAAATATAGGCTGTTATGTTACTATAGATAGTTTATATCCATTGGAACATTGGCCCGATATATTTAAAAATCGTGAAGTTATTATTCGTATTGATCCAGGTACTGGTGCGGGGCATCACAAACATGTTTCAACTGGGGGAAATGAATCAAAATTTGGCATTACGCAAAATGATATTGATCAAGTTGTCACATTAACCAAGAAATATAAAATCCAGGTAGTCGGTTTGCATGCACACTCAGGTAGTGGCATTCTCACCCCAGAATTATGGCAACAAACCGCTTTAATGCTCGCCTCGCTGACAGAGCAATTCCCACTAGTCAAATCCATTAATCTTGGTGGTGGACTGGGTATAGTAGAGAAGCCCGGCCAACAACCATTAGATTTTTCAAGTATGGATGCTTCGCTAATGGCGGTTAAATCACGTTATCCTCAAATTCAAATCTGGCTTGAACCGGGTCGTTTTTTTGTAGCGGAAAGTGGTGTAATCCTAGCCAAAGTTACCCAATGCAAAGAAAAAGGAAAGGTAAAATTTGTGGGTATAGAAACCGGTATGAACTCATTAATCCGACCCTCGTTATACGGTGCTTATCATGAAATCGTAAACCTAAGTCGATTACATGAAGAAAAAGCGGGTTTTTCTCATATCGTAGGCCCGATTTGTGAATCTGGAGATACCTTGGGCTATGACCGATTATTACCCGTAACAGAAGAAGGCGATGTATTATTAATTGCTAATGCCGGAGCTTATGGTCGTTGTATGAGTTCCCATTACAATTTGCGTCCACCTGCACAAGAAATTGTTATTGACTAACCTCCCTTCTCCCTATGGGGAGAAGGTGTTCTCCAGGGGTTGAGAGGCATTCATAAGACTAAATTAATCTCCTTCCCCCTAAGTTTTTTCAATCATGTTTATACAGGGATATAAAAATAATGCTAGTCGACAGTGATCAACGAAGTCAAGCTACTGATCCTTCCTTATCATTTATCGTACAAGCCCCTGCAGGATCGGGTAAAACTGAAATTCTGACTCAGCGTTATTTACGATTGTTAAGCACCGTAACGTCACCAGAACAGATAGTCGCCTTAACCTTTACCCGTAAAGCTGCGAGTGAAATGCGTGAGCGTATCGTTTTGGCGCTTCAACAGGCTGCTCGCAATAACAAAGCAAATAGCCCGCATCAGCAAAAGACGCTTGATTTTGCCCATGCAGCACTTCAACGTGATGCTTCCTATGAATGGAATTTGTTACAGCAGCCTAACCGGCTAAGAATCATTACAATAGATTCCTTATGTCAAAGCATTAATCAGTCAATTCCGCTTTTAGAAAAGCAAATTTCCTATTCACAAATTACTGAAAAAGCGGAACATCATTATTTAAACGCCAGTCGATGCTGTATTCAGTTTGCTCTGACATCCCCGGAATATCAGAATGCTATAAAAACTCTGTTGTTGCATGTGGATAATCGCCAGGATCGATTGCTTGAATTATTCACTGGATTGCTGGCTAAAAGAGATCAATGGATAGTTCCTTTATTTCAAGCCCGAACTCAGAAAAAATCAGCATTTGAACATGCATTACTTCTTATAGAGCAGCATGAGTTAAAACGCTTTACCCAAAGTTTGCCCTCATATTTGGCTCAAGAATTAACGCAATGCGCCCGGGAATTGGCCATTATAGAAAATAATTCCAATTCACCACGATATCTACTCAAAAATTGGTATGATTTCCAACAAACCACTCAAGAGATAGCAACCGCTCTAAGTAAACTCTTACTTACAGGGGATGCCCAATTCCGGAAAAGCTTTGATCATCACGTAGGTTTGCTTAGTACCTCTTGCGCTCCCGATGAATACAAGAGACTTAAAAATGCCAGCAAAGAATTACTCAACGAACTCAATGAATATCCTGATTTTCTTGAGGCGTTAATCCAAGTAAGTAATTTACCTAAACCTGAATATGATTTGGAACAATGGGAGGTCTTACAAGCGCTCTTTTTGTTGCTTCCCCTTCTTGTAAGCCATCTACACGTTTTGTTTAGCGGGCAAAATGAAGTGGATTTTACTGCTATATCACAGCAAGCATTGAATGCATTGGGCGATGCAGAAAATCCTACTGATTTAGCTTTATATCTGGATCATACGCTTCATCACATTCTAGTCGATGAGTTTCAGGATACATCAATTACTCAATTTGAATTATTAACAAAACTTGTCCTGGGTTGGCAAGAACAGGATGGGAAAACTCTATTTATAGTCGGAGATCCCATGCAATCGATTTATCGATTCAGGCAAGCTGAAGTAGGTTTATTTTTTCGTGCTAAAGAAGAAGGCATTGGACCGGTTAAATTGAAATCACTGGAATTAAGCTGCAACTTCCGCTCGACCCAAACTATTGTTAATTGGGTCAATCATCAATTTGCCAATATTTTTCCAAAACAAGTGGATATAGAGTCTGGGGCCGTTTCATTTCATTCCAGTGTCAATGTCATTCAAGATGAACACGGCAGTACCATTCACTCTTTACAATTTAAAAATCGGGAACAAGAAGCAAAAAAACTCATCGAAATTGTTCAAAACGAATTACAAACTTTTCCTGATCAAACGATTGCGATTCTGGTACGCTCAAGAACGCAACTTGGTGAAATCATCCAGCTCTTGCGCCAACATCAAATTCCCTATCAAGGCACAGATATTACTCTGTTAGCCAATCTAGGTCATATACGGGATGCGTGGTCCTTGACCCAGGCTTTGTTGACGCCAGCAAATCGTCTTTCCTGGCTTGCGGCACTTCACAGTCCCTATTGCGGTTTGGCTTTAAGTGACATTCATGCCATAGCTGAGTTTAATAAGAGAAAATCGATTTACTTTGCCTTATTAAATTTAAATAAAATTCCCAGACTAAGTGAAGAAGGTAGGGTTCGTGCCGATTTTTTTATACGCGTCATGCATAAAGCTTTAACTCAAAGATATGAAAGCAAGCTTTCAGTTTGGGTGATCCAAACTTTAAAAGAATTACATATGGATAATATTCTCAAGACTGCTCAACTCAACGATTTGGAGCAATTTTGGAGCTTACTGGATCGTTATGAACAAGATGGTCGTATACCTGATCTAAAGGAATTTCTATCAGAATTAAACAAGCTTTACTCACAGCAAGCGAATCCCTCTCGTTTACAAATAATGACTATTCATAAATCCAAAGGGCTTGAGTTTGATGCGGTACTTTTACCAGGTTTGGGTATGCAACCCAATCGCGGCGATAATCCTATGTTACGTTGGCTTAATTTACCAACTCAAAAACATGGCAATTTGCTCCTCATGTCTCCAATACAAGGGGCACACCAAGAACATTGTGCTTTATATGATTATTTAAGTCGTTTAGATGGTGTTAAAAGTCATTATGAAGCACAACGATTGCTCTATGTAGCCGTAACAAGGGCAAAATCACGTCTGTATTTAATGGATCACTCTGAACGTACTTCCAAAGCTTCATTCAGATATCTTCTTAAAGATTTAGAATTTTCTGAAGACAATACTATGTCCCTAATTGAAGAAATCAACGGGTCTTTACCCAAACTCGGACGTTTACCACTTGATTTTTACCAAAATAAAGAATCTGAATCTTTTGATGTGCGTCTTAGCCTCAAAACTACTCCATCTACTTTCTCAACAACTATCCCTCGATTAGCAGGCATCGTAACGCATCAACTATTGCAGTGGATATGTGATCATCATCCAGAAAGCATAGCTGATGTTCCTTGGAACCTTGTACACTATGAGTTACGAAAATTAGGATTCGATGAAAATATGCAACATGAGACTCTGGCAAGTATCCAAGAGCAAATTACTCGAATGTTTGAAGATCAAATAGGACTCTGGATTATTAGTCAACATAACCAGGAGCAAAATGAATATGAGTTATTGGTAAAACAGCAAGATAGACCCATTACTCGCATCATTGACCGCACTTTTGAGGACCAAAGCAAACGCTGGATTATCGATTTCAAGACAGGAAAAGAAGATGAAGCATCCATGATGAAGCATCGACAACAATTAGACGAATATGCTTCCTATCTTAGCATTCATACGTCGCTTCCTATTTATTGTGGTCTTTATTACCTCTCTACTAATCACTGGGTTAGTTGGGAATATGAGTCGGCTGAAGTCACTTTTTAATCTGGAAAACTAATCCTATGAAATAAAACTGCTCTGCGCTATTATTTATCTTTTGTGTTAAAAGGCCAACCAATGACCACTGAACAGACTGTAATCCATTTGCTGAGTACTATAAAAGATCCGTTTCTTGATCTGACCGGTAAGGAAATGAATTTGCAGTGCAGCCTCGAAATGACCGACAAAGAACTGCTCCTTAACTTAACTGCCGGATTTCCTTGTAACTCCTTAGAAGAACAATATAAACCTTTATTATGCGCAGAGTTACAATCTGCATTCCCCAATCAAGATATAGTCATTCACATCACCCAACGAATAAAACCGCACAGGACACAACTTGCTGGGAAAGGATTGCGCGGCGTTAAGAATACGATTGCAGTCGCCTCAGGGAAAGGAGGGGTAGGAAAGTCTACTGTAACTGTAAACTTGGCAACAGCATTAGCACGGTTAGGAGCGCGGGTAGGTATTCTGGATGCGGATATTTATGGGCCAAGCATGCCTTTAATGCTTGGAAAAACCGAACCAGTAGCACTCAGCGGCGAGCATTATCTTCCGGCAAAAGCCCATGGAATCCAAACCATGTCTATTGGTTATTTGACAAACAGTGAGCAGGCACTCATCTGGAGAGGTCCTATGCTTGCTAAGTCGCTTATCCAAATGCTGGATATTACCCTTTGGGATGATCTGGATTATTTATTCATTGATTTACCACCAGGAACCGGTGATATCCAGTTGACTTTAGTCCAAAAAATCCCTTTAACCGCAGCGATAGTAGTAACCACTCCACAAAACGTAGCAACTCTTGATGCACAAAAAGCGATTACCATGTTTGCTAAAACAAGCATTGATGTCTTGGGTATTATAGAAAACATGTCCACCCATATTTGCACTAAATGTGGGCATCAAGAAGCCATTTTTGGTGCAGGTGGTGCTGAAGCTCTTTGTGCGGCACACCATACCACATTACTAGGGCAACTTCCTTTGGATGGACGCATAAGACAAAACTGTGATGAGGGAAACCCTACTGCTACTCAAAACCGTAATGAGCTAACGGATACATTAATTAAAACAGCCCTGAAGAGTGCTGTGGAGTTAGCTAAAAAACCAATTAATTATGCAGATAAGTTTCCCAAAATTGTTGTTGAGTGAACTCCATAGAGGCAGCTATAATCGCATTATAAAACATTGCTGAGAAAGACATATATTTTTTAGACTAGAAGCAGAGTGACTGTGATGCGATAGGTTAAAACCAATTAATAATAACAATAGATAAGCCATGGAACGATTAATAATAATAACTCTAAGCCTGCTTTATTCAGCCCTGACTTTAGCAAAGTCTTCTTATCAAATTGATTTAATTATATTTGCTCAGCCAAATCAAAACAAAGCATTCTCTGTTGATGTGCCGCTTATCCCAACGAACCCCAATGCAATATCCTTGAAATTAGATTCAGAAAAATCGGGAAAACCCTATCACTTGTTATCCCCTTCATCTTCAAGCCTACGCGATGAATACTATCTCCTGACTCGAAAATCCCGTTATCAAGTCTTGGGATATTATTCATGGAAGCAACCTGGGAATAATCAAAGTTCTGTTGCCCTACCTTTCGCGGATCATAACGGTTGGCAAATGCAAGGTACTTTAAACATAAAGCAAAGCAATTATTATTCTTTTGATGCCGAACTTCAGGTATCACCACCTAATAACCCACAAACATCATTCAGTGTTTTACAAAAGCAACGCTTAAAAGATAATGTAGTTTATTATCTCGACAATGCTCAGATTGGCATGTTAGTTAAAATTCATAAAGTAGGTTAAATAATTATAGTCAGGATTTAACGAACCCAGGGGTTTCTTTGTAGATTCCCAGAGTTCCATTACTCACATTCTCTACCAGCTCATTTGTAATCTTTCAAGTATATTCTTGAGTCCTGGAGAACAATTTCACTCATTTTTTCCCCGGAGGAAAAATCTGATCAAACACCGAGGCCCCACCCTCCATAACCTGTTTGATGGTAGTATCTAAATCGGAATCTCTAGGATTGGTTTTATTTGAAAAAAAACTCCAAAAGCCATTTCCCGATTGTTTGTTCCTGCCTACTTCATGCAGTCCAAATAACGCAGCTGCGGTTAAAGTTAGTGAAGCAAAGGGACCTAATCTCGTATAAAAAGGTGACATAAATAAATTTCCGAAACTGATTAATGCTCCAGTTTTTAGAACTTTTTCAGGACTTACTTGATCTCGGGGCATACTACACTTCCTTGAGTAATTATTTTAGATGCTAAAATATTATGGATGACTTTTTTTATCACTGGGCATAATTTCGTCAAAAATAGCCGCACCGCCAACAACGATATTTGCAAAAGCATTTTCAACTTCAGTACTTTTGTCCCCTGTATTCCCACCAAAAAAAGAATTTAAGTTATTTACCCCATTTTGAATCGGTCTTCTTTTCTTGCCTATTTCATGTGCCCCATATAAAAATACACCAGTCCCAATAATGGCTGTAGTTAACCCCAATTTCGCATCTACCCAATACAAAGGTGCTAATATTGTATTTCCCAGAGCAATTAAAGTCCCCGTCTTTCCTGCATCATCCATATTTATTTTATCTTGAGCCATATCAATATTCCTTATTAATTATTTTTAATACAGACTAAGTGAGCCTCAATAAAATTGCAAGCATAAATGAATGCATCATATTGACCAATATTACAGCACACCCAAAGTGAATTGAATTAGACCAATTAGTAAATTATACTCTCATATGATGCAATCAAATCATGAGCTCATAAATGACCCAAAATAGCCGAATTATTGATGCGCTCACTCTATGTATCAAACAAAAGACCGACAAGGATTTTAAATTGAATAAATCAGCTGCCTATGCCGGATTAGTTGATTTATATCTACATTATTCCCTCGAAAATAAAACCGATCAATTTTTTGAAGGATTCGAACAATTATGCATGATATCCAATGATTATTTTCTTGGAGATAATCCAATTTTGGATAGTTTTATTATTCAATTTGAAAAAGTTTTTCATCCTCAAAAAACTGAAAAACGAATTAAACGCCCTACCCCATGGTGGGAAATCGAGCGTAATCGTCTGCTTGCAATTGGAGCACAACACACCCCCTGCTATGTATATCACACCCCAACACAAGTTTCTCGGGCTAAACAGTTACTTAAATTACAATCAATTGATACTCTATTTTATGCTATCAAAGCCAATCCCCATCCCTCTATCCTAAAAACATTGGAACAAGAGGGAATTGGATTTGAATGTGTTTCCATTCAGGAGTTAAAGCGAGTAATCGATTTGTTCCCGCATATAAATAAAACAAGAATTTTATTCACGCCGAATTTTGCACCCAAGATAGAATATAAATTTGCCATGGATTTAGGCTGTTATGTCACCATAGATAATTTATACCCTTTGGCAAACTGGCCTGAACTATTTAAAAATCGCGAGATTATCGTTCGTCTCGATCCAGGCGCAGGCGCTGGTCATCACAAACATGTAGTTACTGGCGGTAATGAATCAAAGTTTGGCATTGATCAAAATGACATAGAACAACTTAGAATTTTAACTCAGAAGTATAATACCGAAGTTATTGGCCTGCACTCACATTCGGGGAGCGGAATTCTTACGCCAGAACTTTGGGAACAAACTGCTTTAATGCTCTCCTTACTCACCGAGAAATTTCCTAAAACCCAATTCATTAATTTAGGTGGTGGTTTGGGAATTGTAGAAAGGCCAGAACAAAAACCCCTAGATCTGAAAAAACTTGATTCACGATTATTAAAAGTAAAAGCAAAATACCCCCATTTAAAATTCTGGTTGGAGCCTGGGCGCTATTTCGTCGCAGAAAGTGGGGTTCTCTTAGCAAAAGTAACTCAATGTAAAGAAAAAGGAACAATACAATTTATAGGCATTGAAACGGGAATGAATTCATTAATCAGACCTTCTTTATATGGTGCTTATCATGAAATTGTCAATCTAAGTCAACTGCACTCGAAAAAATCCGGTTTTTCACATCTGGTAGGCCCAATTTGCGAATCCGGGGATACTTTGGGATATGATCGTTTACTGCCGAGAACTCGAGAAAAAGATATCATTTTAATTGCAAATGCCGGAGCATATGGATATTGTATGAGCTCCCATTATAATTTAAGGCCTCCCGCAGCAGAGGTTATTTTAGAAGAATACCCTTAACTTTGCCTACTTTTTAGTACAATCCTCCCTCGAAAGTGACCAAATATAATTCAATATGAATTGTATTAAATTAATACGTCAATTATAATCGCAACACGTAAAAAAAGGGGGATCACTGTGGCAAATCAAGGCAAAATTATTAATGTAGTAAATTTTTGTCTAAAACAAAAAGGCAATATTGACTTTACTTTAAATAAAAAAGGAATTTGCGCTGGACTCGCTGCTCTATATATTAAATATGCTACAAAAAATACCAAAGAAAGTTTAGAGACTAAAACTGCACCGTTTTTTGATTTGCTCACCCAATTGGCGAACCTACCCAGCACTTATTGTATTGGTGATAATCCCACAATTGACAACTTCATAATCAAAATTGAAAAAACATTCCGTGCCGATGAATATAGTTATTATGAGGTTTTGCAAACCGACGTCGAAAAAATATTAGATATTGAAAATAAGCCATTAAGAAACGAATTAAATTTAGGACTTGTAACAACTGAAGCAAAATGGAAAGAACTGTTCAAACAGATTACTCGCAATAACCGATCTTATTCCATTTTTAGCAACAACCATGCTATCACTTTATCTGTCGAAAATGGAAAATACGTTGTTTACGATCCAAATTACACCAGAAAAACAAAACAGTTTGAAACCATTGATGACTTAATCAAGGAAATTAAAGATTGCTTTGATTACAAAGACGATTCTTTTGGTCTAGCTATTCGTGGTTTTGCTCCTCCCTCAGCAGCCCCCGAACAGTACCCTTCGCACAATGAATTGCATAAAATTGCTTTTGCGAATCAAGTCGACGCCAAGTCAAGTTTCTTTGCTGCTGTTGCAAATGACACCGCCACCCTCGAATACTTATTTCAACAAGATAAAATTAGTTTTGACCAGTTGACAAAAGAATATTTCCGTCCTGAATTCAATAATCTTCTCATTAAACAACCTGTCTCCCCCGTTATTAAAAAAGCTGTTTTGCGAGGGATTCGATGTAATCTGTATGTTGGAAACCTCCACGAAGCCGAAAAACTGATTGAGCACTATCTCAAGACCTATACTGTGCTTGAAGATCAAGAAGAATTAAAAATTGAGTTACAGTTACTACTGGATGAACCCATAAAACAGCTTCACCTGCTCATGAGAAGAGAAGTCGATCACACTAGGGTGTTAAAATTACTTGATCAATTGAATCTTACAGTAAGACCCAAAAATCAAACGATTTATAATCATTTGCAACTTTTAACATTTATTAAAAAAGAGGTGGACTCTCCGACCATAGAGCTTTTTTTAAACAAATTGACACCAGAACAGATAGTAACACAAGTTCAATATGCGGCTATTGCTAATCAACATCATGTTTTGCATTTATTATTTCAACATATAGGAAAAGCCAAAATCACCCCACAATCATACCCTTCCATTTTTAACCAAGAGCTTATTGAAGAGATCAATGTGACAACTCTTGAAAAACTTCTCAGAAATGGATTCCTGGTAAATATTCAAGATCCTGACTTGCTGACGCAATGCATGCAACGAAATGATAAAACCATTTTTGAAACATATGCCCAAGCATGGCTTACCCAATCAAATTCTACGCTTTGGGAACATGTTGAGAAACGAGAATATGATTTAATTGATCTAACGAAACCACTTGGGTCAATAACTCTACTCAATGCCCTTATTTTCCTACGAAAAAATGAGCATGTGAAAAGAGCATGGAACGCTAATATTTCTGTAGAAATGATTAAAAGCGCTCTCACAATTGCCATATTGAATGGGAATAAAGATATGAGTCTGTTTCTGCAAGAGAAATTGCAATCCCAAAAGGCAAATATTGAACCCGATACCTTGGAGTTTCTCTACGAAAAAGGATTGGAAGAATCAAACTTATCAATTCTAGATACACTTACTTATTTAAATTTCAATGTATTGCATAAAACGAAGGACATACGAGCTCTTTTCATACTGTGTTCTGATTATGACGATTATTCCGTCATCAAAACTTGTCTTGCATCTGCAAGCCCCGAAATGAAGAAACTCATATTAGAATCCAGCTTAAATTGGAATATTGCACCAGTTATAGAAATATGCGCAGAAAAAGCACCCGAACTTTTTAATGATTACCTTAATACTAACGCTACAAATACGAGAAATTTGGCCAAGCTCCAACGAGCGATCCCCAGTATTCCCCGAGTGCCTTTTTCATGGAATACAAATCCACAAGAACAAAAAAAGCGAATTAAGGATTTGTTCAAGAATAAGCTACCCGCTCTCGCGAAAACACTATTTAGAACCGTCCAATGGGAAACCGACGAACTGAAGGAATTCTTAGAAGAGTTGATCCAGGACAAAAATGAAAATGGGATTAAATTACTATTGCTACTCAAGCCTGAATTAAAACAAGAACAAAATTTGATTGCTCGACTTGCAAAATGTAACTTTTTAATACCTCTGGAATCTCTGTTCCAGAACGAAACAATTATAATTAATGAAGAAATAACGGAACAAGTTTCTGTTTTAGCAAAAAACGAGGAAAGCTTATTAGCCAAATTTTTTAAACAAAAAGCTATAGTTGATAAAACTCCTAAAGAAGGACTACCCTCCCAACCCCCTACAGAAGAAGTAACTCCTCAAACTCCTGAAGAACTCATTGAATTACTCAAAAAGGCCATAAAAGAAGGGCAAGAATTTGTTTTAAAACCCTTTATATTTATTATTAATCAAGTCTTAGCAGAGGAAATTTTTACCTCTGCATTAACCAATAACAATAAACGCTTAGTTGCCCAATTCCTGGAGCAAAAAATAATAACCCCACATACTCCTTTAAAACAACCGCTAGTAAAATTACTTAAAGAGGCAATAGAAAAAGGTCATGACGCTGTTTTAACACCCTTTATAGAATCTAATCTTGATTTCGGTTTAGATTATAAAGAGTTGTTCCTTTTTAGTTGTGAGAAAAAGCAAACAAGAATAGCCAATCAACTCCTTTCTAAACAATTTTATCTAATGCGGTCTGAAAGAGAATATGCCCTTAAGCAATTATTTGGTGAGAACATATTTGAAGATAAAAACCCTACAGTTTTATTTGAAACTCTTTATAAAGAAGGCTACGGAAGACTTTATCAACTCGTACTAAAATCAAACGTCCATAATCCCAGGGCCCAGTTACTGAGTTCTCTTAAAAGTCCATTGGAAGACCCTTCCATCCAAAAAAATACAGTGTGTTTAAAAATTTTAAAAAGAGCGGTGGCGGAAAAAAACGAAGACAAATTTAACACTTTATATGCTCAAAGCAACTTTCCCAATGCTCCAGATAAAGTTATTTTAGATGCGTTGAAAGACCCGATCCTTTTTGAAAAAGTTTTTCCCTTATTTGAAAGAAAATACACACTGAGTAAACTCTTAGTTGAAGCTTTGCACCAAGAAGCCTGGGAAACAGTAGCAAATCTTATTGAACATAAAAAATTGACCGATGTTGACTTAGAGCTTCAAAAAGTTATACAGGATCATGCTCAAGATATCGTCCTAGCTCATTTGCAAAATCTTGAGGCCTATTATGACAAACTTGATGTCCGCCCTCGCCTTTTCCAACTCCTTAATAGAGATAATCCTTATTTACTCAAGGAACTGGCATTCCCATATCAAGCAAAAATTTATGAAGCTTTACAGCGTATTGAGCTTAAGATGTTGGAAAAACAGCTCGATCTAAATAATCACATTTATCGTTATACTTTTGACTATATCTCATTAGATCAAGCCCTTGAAGAACTTGCTAAAATATTTGAAGAATGTCAGAAAATCATTAGCGAACAGAAGATTGATTTGGATCAACCCATTGAAAATCCGGAAATAGTAAATCATCTAGCACAAATAAAAATCGTTATGGCTGGAAAAGATGTCTCTCCGGATTACTTAAGTGAAAGCCATTATCAGCTATTAGAACAATTGCTGGAAAACTCTCGATTTAAAGAGGTTTGTCGATTGGAATTTAAACTTCACTGCCTTCTCCGACAATTTCAAAAACCGCTGTTGGAACAAAATGAAAAAGTTTCTAAAGAATTCCATGAAACAATTAAATTACTTCGCGAACGTTTAGTTCAAGCAAACTTACCCGAACATTTTGTTTTGCCTGCAATTCAACATTTTTTTCCGTCTCAAACCAACGTGGTTTCATTACACTCAAACCCTGTATTACCCGAACCCGAAATGAAAGATAACCCCTCTGTACCCTCAAAACCAGCATCACCAGAATTAGAAATGAGAGTTACAGTATCTGTTTCAGGGGGGCATGAAAAGGAGGAAGTATCTTTACCTTCTAAAACGGTTGTGAAGAAATCCCATTTGAAAAAGTCGAACTTAGATCAATTAAAAAGAGAATGTACTGAGGCTATGGATTATTATCTAAAACATCGCGATCAAACTTTAAGTTATTTCTCTTATTTTTTTGATTATTATTGCGGGCAAATTCGCGCAAAGCATTATCTTGAATTAATTAAATCAGCTCAAACCGAACAACAATTAGATATCCTTAAATATGCGATTTTAGTTAATGATGATACTACTCATCTGAAAAATGATTTGATGTTTAAACTTAAACTTCAAGATGGGAATGCAGCCAAAAAAAACCTCAAGGTGATGATTAGAAACTCTTTTGGTAAGGATGAGTTACCTCATATAGATGCTCTAATTGAGTCAATCAACCAAAAAGCCAATGGAAGTGATGATCAAGCCACTTCGATCTTGTTTCAAGAGGAATTGGATTATTTAAAACACTTAGGTAAGCCTCGATCTCAAGGACCCATGAAGAGTTATTCTTTCTTTAATACCCAGCATCCACTTGTAGGATTTTTACAATGGGTTGTAAGTTGGCTTAGTGGCACCATAAACCCCAGTAATGAACATAAATTATCCTCAGGAAAATGAAAATCTCATTGCGCTATGAGTCCGGTTCAAAGCGCAAAAGTTCGGGGTAGCGCATCTACCCCTACTTAAAAAACCTGAATTAAGCGCCACTTACTCAAACTATTTTTTATTTTGGAAAATATTCTACATCGATCAATTATGCTAGGATGGAGCCTTCTTTACTATTTCTCGAAATATGATGATGCATGACGCACTAAAAAAGATCTTTCAAAAATATCCCCTCACAGAAGCTCCTTTTATGCATGAACAACTTGCAGAATGGAGTACTACACGGCCTTTGGCTGGATTAAGAGTAGCTCATCATGTTCCGGTAGTAACAAATACCTTATTAAAAATAACCTGCTTACTCGCAGCAGGTGCTGATGTGACAGTAACCAATCCTACGAACTTCTGTCGTGCTCATCCCCAAGCGGTATCCTCTTTGAATGAAGCCACAATCCGATATATAGAAGATCCAGGGGAACTTGTTGGAGAAACATTTGATCTATATTTCGATTGTGGTGCGCAGCTTTATCAATTCCTGGGAAAACCTAAAATAGGTGCGATTGAATTGACTGCTTCTGGAGATCAATTTTACCGACAACTTTCACTTAATTTTCCTGTGATTAGTGTGGATCGTACGAAGACAAAACAGCTCGAGACAGTTTTTGGATGTGCTGAAAGCAGTCATATGGCTCTGGCACAACTGACAGGAATTAATCCCGCTGAAACCTCCTGGGTTATTTTTGGATTCGGAAAAATTGGTCGTGGGCTTGCCTTTTTCTGCACTCAGAATAAAGTTCCAGTTGTAGTGGTTGATCCGAATGAAAACCAGCGAAATTCAGCCCAAAACTTAGGTATGAAAGCAATTGCTCCTGATGATTTCAGTGTGTTAGAGCGTGCATTAATGGAAGCAAATGTGGTTGTGACCGCAACTGGAGAAAAAGCAGTGATGAGCAATTATCCCCACTCCTGGTTTAGCGGAAAAATTCTCGCCAACTTAGGAATCTATGATGAATTTGGTCCTCACTTTAGTGACGATGAGGTTTTAAATCATAAAATGCCAATTAATTTTGTACTTAATGAACCCACACCGATGAAATATATTGATCCCGAATTTTACCTTCATAACCTTGCTGCAATAGGACTTCTTACAAAACAATTAACTCATGAGGTCCATGGAATATCTTCCACATTAGATAAAAATATTATTGCGCGTTGGTGCACCTACCATTCATTTTCCTTAGATACGATCAAAACCTGGTTGTATTAATAGGGTGGGTTATCCCATTGCGGGGGAATTAATTTTTAACTTAAATACGAAGCTAACTGCACTGCATCCAGACTAAAGTTTAATTACACCCATAAAAGTGCTCTCATTTTTTAAAATAAATTTACACTTTCTCCATGATGCTATATATTTCGCCTTTTTTCTTAAACAGAATTAATGAATTCATTGGCCTCAACACCTACAAACAGCTCAAAAAGAACCACTATATGGTTGGTCAGTGTATTTTTTCTCTTATTTCAATTTTTCTTGCAATTATCTTCAGGAATTATTATTGGCGCTATAATGCAGGAAAAACAACTCACTGCATTCACTGCTGGACTATTAAGTAGCGCTTTTTATTATGTGTATACCACAATGCAAATTCCCGTAGGCCTGCTTTTTGATCGATACAATACGCGAACTTTATTGTCCTTAAACGCCTTATTATGTGCCGTAGGTTGTTTGTTATTTTCTACAGGATATAACTTATTTGTACTCTTTCTTGGACGGCTCATTATCGGTGGCGGCTCTGCTTTTGCTTTTGTAGGTATGACTCGTGTACTGCGCCAACATTACCCTCTAAGGCTATATGCATTTATGATTGGGCTTACAGAAACTCTAGGATTTACTGTTACGGTAGTCTGCATGATTGGAATGGGTTCACAGATATCTCGGATTAGCTGGCATTATTTTCTTGCAGGAAGTGGTATCATCGGCCTTTTAATTGCTTTTTTATGCTCAATTTTCATTCCAAGTAATAAACCCGTTATTACTAATTCTAAACAGTATAAAAACCATTTGCTCCTTATGTTAAAAAATAAATTAGTATGGATTAACGGATTATTTGTGGGTCTGGAGTTTTCTGTTATCACTGTTTTTGCTGCAATGTGGGCCGTACCTTTCCTGCAATTAAAATTAAACTGCTCTCTGGAAACTGCCAGTATACTTACATCCATGATTTTATTAGGAGCCGGTTTAAGTTGTCCTATTTACGGCTGGCTTTCCATTCATCTACCTAAACGCAAACCCCTAATTCACATTTCATGTTTATCTACTGCCATTTTATTTATTTTTGTTCTTTTCATCCCCACACACTCCATTTTCCTTATTGGAGTACTTTTGTTTGCAATTGGGCTTTGTTGCGGCGCGTATATGCTTGCATTTACTATTGCGAATGAACTATCCCCACCAGAGTCGCTCTCTGCTTGTACAGGGTTTACCAACACCTTAGCAATGGCTTCAGCCCCTCTTTTGCAACCTTTGGTAGGCTATTTGCTGGATTTCTCTAAAGGCGACACAAATCTTCATACCCTAGCCGATTATCAACTGACTCTATTAATTATTCCTGCTGCATTAATAATTGCCAGCGCACTGTCACAACTTCTTCCCGAAAAAGAGATTTAAGCGGCAAAATAATTTCATTTTTCTCCTTTTTATTTTTAGAAACCCGCTCTATTCAGTAATTCTTGCTTGATTAATAAAACCTTAATAATTTATCTATAAAATAACAAATATTGCCCAGTATGTTGATATTTTATATGGCGACTTCTAAAGAATTTATTAAATCCCTTGAGTCTGCTCCAAAAGAAATAAGTTACTTTGTCGTATTTGGCGACAGCCTTTCTGATGGTAAAAATATGGGTGAAAAGTTCTCTTCACTCGGTTCCGTAGTAAGTGAACTGTGGCGCAAAATATTAAAATTAGACCAGTCTCCTAAAGAACGTTTTACCAATGGTTATACTTGGGCCGATGTGCTGCGAGCAACGCTCATTAGTAAATTTATTAATGACGACAAAATAAAGAAAGATTCTGAACATCGGTTTGGAAAATATAACCTGGATAATGCAGATATCAGTGATGATATTCTTTCTCAATCACATTTCCAACGAAAGAAATACACTTTGGACGCAGTAACCGCTGAATCCAATGAAGTGAAAAGGAAAAAACAAGCAAAGGATAGAGAAATAGCCCATTTATTCAGGGCAAAGCGAGAAAATATCTCAGAAACCGAAAAAAAACCCCGATATGCACTTGATAATGCAGATTTGGCTGATGCTGCCCTCGCGAATCGATACAAAAAAGATGTACTAAAACAGCGGAAAGAAAAGCTGCTCACCAAGGCTTCATTACAAGAATCTTCAGATGATATATCAGATAAATTAATATCGGATTCTAGTTATAGGCAATATGTTCAAGACTATTATTCACTCGATAATGGCCGCACAGCTCAATTTAACGGCCGGAGTTTCTTTGCAAATTACAGTCAAGGTGGTGCCACTTCCCATGATTACAGCTGGGAATTTACCCTACTTTCAATATTTTCCCCGCTCACCGCGCTAAAACTTTTTTTTACCCGCCTCCTTATCTCCAGCTTATCAAAGGAGATAAAAGAATTTTTGGTAGATAATGAAAAACAGGAAGTTACTACTGAGCAAAAGAAAAAAACACTAGTCACCTTGTTTTCTGGAGCAAATGATTTAATTACGGCTAATTCGGACATGACAGACAGAGCCGCTGATCTTGCTGTTCAAAGTACTATAGAGAACATTAAAAAATTAATGGCAAATGGCTATACCAATTTTGTTTTATGTAACTTGCCCGATTTATCCCTCACCCCACGTTTCAAAGGTACGGATAAAGAAGCTGAAGCTCACAGAATTTCAGAATATTTTAATAAGAAACTAAATAAAAAATTTGAACAATTAAAACAAGAGAATCCTAAATGTTCAATGGATCTTTTTGATATTAATACTGTCTTTACTAAAGTTTATGAAGATGTTCGTGCGAATGGTAAAGATTCCGAATATTCTGAATACTTCGAACAAGATAAACTTAGAGAACCTTACCTGGAATATGCAAAATCACACAATATTACCATAAAACCTGGCGGTGTTTCCCCAGGCGAAGGACACATGTTTTGGGATGACGTACATCCAACTGCTACGATGCATGCTTTATTGATGTCTGAATACTACAAAAGTCCGGAAGGTTTGGGTAAATATAACCTCTCAGCACCTCCAGAACAAAGTGCCGAACTATTATGTAAACAATTTGCACAAAAGTACCATGAAAAATTAAACCCTGGTTGGTTTAGTTTCTTAAATTCAAATGCGAAACTTCCAATTGAGTATAAGAATCCAGGAAAAGCACTCATGACGATACTAAGCTATGCACTTGATGAAGAAAACGATGATGCAGATTATGTACGTGCAGCCATGAGTGATTTAGGTTGGTGGGTTAATGATAAGCCGAATATGTGTATCCCCGCACTATCGGATGCTATGTGGATTGTAGATCCTAAATATGCCCGCGAATTAGAAGAACAATCAGACCCTCATCTGGCAAAACGTGACTCATCTGGAATGATGCTGGGTGCATTAAATGCTCCCGAAGTAGATAAAAAACCGCTTCCAAAAAGAGTTCTCCCTGAACTGGCTCCTAACGTAAAAGAACGATTGAAAAAGCTGCCAGCTCAATGGGATAAAGACAAAGAACGGACTTTACAAAGACAAGAGCCTTCAATACCCAGAATGTAACCTGGTTGTTGCGCGACGGAATCCCGGGATTTGAAGTTCTTCATACCAAGAATACGCTAAAAGCACCCAGGTTACAGAGTAAATAGCTCACGCCGTAATCTTATCTTGATTCACACTGACTTCATTCGGTTGGTTTTTTAAAAATGATTGTTGTGTTACAAAACAAAAACCCTCTCGACCTTCTTTAGAGAACCCTGCAACTGTATGTTGTGCTGGATCGTTCATCTTTAGGGTATTAATTAGAGTGAGGTGCAATTTAGGTAGACCAATACTAAGCATGCACTGATCATCTTTTAAAGGCTTTAAAGCAACAAATTGGGACATTTTTACTTTATTACCTAATGGATCAAGCCAACCTGCAACAGCAGCACTGGTTGCATCCTTTTCTTTAAGGTTTGCCGAGTAAAATCCGTTATCATCGTTTAAGCGGCAAAAAGTTGTGCTGATATCATGGGTGTCTTTCTGCACATCGTTTAATACTAATTTACCAAACCAGGCTTTATTCCCGGTAACAAATTGCTCTTTTTCATCAATACGGACATGTCCGTTGAGCTGACTGGTCTGTAACACTTGAAGTTTAACCCCAGGACGCAATATCGATTCATTGGCATTATTTGCTTGCTTTAACATATCCACCTTGAAATTAAAGCCTTTCTTATCTGCTGCTTTAACACCAAAAACCCAGCTGTCATTGATGGGGTTGTGACGAATAAAGGAATAGCCAATATGCCAATCAAGCGATGTAGATTGTTCTATTTTCTCCTGGCCTTCATAAAAAAAGACCAATTGATTTGTTTGCCCATCAATTAATGCCGCTTTAGTATGGAAATCTGAGCCTTGGCGCTGCATTTCAAAGAAATAGCCATAATGATCGCCGCTCTCATTTTTTACCATACCTGAAAATGTCCAGCTTCCTACCGTAGGATCAAGAGCTTGTATCATTTGCGGCACTGGTTCTATTTCAAATGCAAACAGCCCTGTACTTATGGGGAACATGATTAATAATAAAAAACAGCGAATCCAAGCAAACATAATCAGCAATAACCTTTTAACTGTTGATGTAACCACAATGCGTCCCAAAATGCATCATCCAATACAGCCTCTACGGGTAAATAATGCATATTATCCGAACAGAATGCTCGGCACTTCACTGCATCTTTTTCCGTCATAATAATAAGTGATTTCGAATAATTCAAATCATCTGACTTAAACTGATAATGATCAGGATAAGAGCAGGTATCGAATTCTATCCCTAATTGCAACAAAGTGGAATAAAAACGTTGGGGATTACCAATCGCAGCAATCGCTTCCCATTTTTCATTTTGAGGTGGCTCAATTTCCTCATCTGTGCTTAATTTTCTAATTTTTCCAGGTTTTAATACCATTGAATAGGTATTAGAACTCTTTTGAAACGATCTTGAAGAGGATTTTTTCGCAGATAAGGTCTTTGAGTCTTTATGCCATTTGCCTTCATTAACTACAATAAAATCTACCTGTTCCAGACGTGCCGCAGACTCTCTCAGTGGACCCGCAGGCAAACAAAGACCATTGCCTAAGCCTCGCGTCCCATCAATGACGGCAATTTCAATAGCTCTTCCCATCCGATAGTGTTGTAACCCGTCATCGCTAATAATAATTTGACTTTGATGTTTTTCTAAAAGATACCGTACAGCCTCGGTGCGTTTGGGCGCAATTACTACTGGGCATTGGGTCTTTTGGGCTAAGAGTAACGGTTCGTCTCCAACTTTTAGAGCCGAATCATTAATATGTACTTCGTAGGGGAAATTTTTGGTCGCTGCCCCATATCCACGGCTAACGATACCAACTCGTAACCCTTTTTGCTGTATTCTCTTGGTCAATTCAATAACTAAAGGGGTTTTACCTACTCCTCCTACCGTTATATTACCTACAACTATCAGAGGAACCGGACAGTCTATTTGACTAAAACGTTGCAAAAAAAAACGTCGCGCTGAAACTACGGCGGAGTATCCCCAAGACAAGGGACGCAAGATCCAATGAAGTGGATGTTCGTCACCATACCATAACCTATTTAGGAAAATAGACATCAGGCTACCACGTTCTCACGAAACATATCTATGTGCTGCATTCCTTGAAGTTGTGCATAATAGCCTTGTAAATCAAGCAGCTCCTGATGAGTACCTTGTTCTATAATACGGCCGTGTTGCATTACTATGATTTTATCCGCATGCTTAATTGTCGATAAACGATGCGCAATAACCAGAGTAGTGCGATTTTTCATCACTTCATCCAATGCGATTTGGATATATCGCTCTGACTCACTATCCAAAGCAGATGTTGCTTCGTCCAGAATTAAAATCGGGGCATCTTTTAGAATGGCACGTGCAATTGCTATTCTCTGTCGTTGGCCACCAGAGAGTAATACACCATTTTCACCTATCCGCGTATCATAACCCTCGGGAAAACGGATAATAAATTCATCAGCAAAAGCCATTTTGGCAGCATGAATAATTTGTTGACGACTTACGTCCGAACGACCATATGCGATGTTATTGGCTAAAGTGTCATTAAATAAAGTAACATTCTGACTCACTAAAGCCATTTGTTCACGCAAACTGGGCAAACTTATCTGATTAATAGGAGTCTTATCCAACGTGATAACGCCTTGGGTTACTTCGTAAAAACGAGGTAATAAACTGGCGATCGTTGTTTTACCGCTTCCAGAATGACCAACCAATGCAACCGTTTGACCTGCTTCCACAGTGAAACTTACATCATGTAATATTTGTTCGCCTTTTCTATATGCATAAGATACATGCTTAAATTCAAGAGTGCCCTTGGATCTCCGGGATAAAACGATACCTTGTTCTTCTTCAATAGGCAGATCCAACATGGTGAATACGCTTTCAGCACCGGCCAAACCTTTTTGTATTACAGCGTTTAATGTAGTTAGGGTTTTCATAGGTTTAATGAGTTGTATCATTGCAGCAATAATTGCTAAAAATGAACCTGCAGAAATAATCACTACTGTAGATAATTGAATTGCTGCTGCAATGATTGCTGCGATGCCTACCGCGATAACAATTTGTACCCCAGACACATTCAGCGCCTTACTTGCAGCAACTTTCATATCATTTTGGCGTGAATGTTCTATAGCTTTACAAAATTTTCCAGACTCATAAGTAGCCCCTCCGAAGATACGCACTACTTTATAGCCCTCAATTGCTTCACTGGCAATTTCAGTAACCTCCCCCATGGTTTTTTGTACTTTATGACTTATTCGGCGTACACGTTTATTGGTGTAGTTCACTATAATGCCTACAAAGGGAATAGTTAACAAAAACATGAGGGATAATTGCCAGCAAATTACCATCATAACGGTGAGAAAACCTATAATTAAACAAATATTTTGTACAATATCCGTCAAAGCATCGGCGCTAACCTGCGCAACTTGTTCCACGTCATACAGAATTTTGGAAAGCATTTGTCCGGAAGTGGCCTCGTCATAAAAATCAGCAGGTAAGTGAAGAATATGATTAAAAACCTTTTCTCTTAATACTTTAACTACCGAGCGGGCAACCCAGGTCATACAATAGCTACCCAATGAACTGACAAGCCCTCTCAAAGTAATTCCTATTAAAACGATGTAAGGAATTTTCTTAATGAAATCCATGTCGACATTAATAAAGCTTTTATCGAAAAAAGGACGCATCATGTATGTAAAACCAGCGTCAATCAGGGAGTACAAAATGTTAGCGAAAATACCTAACGCCAGAATGGGCCAAAAGGGTTTCACATAAGCTAATAAACGTTTGTATAAAATGCTGGTTTTAACAGTAAGTTTCTTTTTCATGACTCAAGTAACTCAATCGAAACATGGGTTATTGTAACTGTTATTACATGGAAGTGCTAATATTCCTTAAAATACAAAAATGTACCCTCGTGGTTCCGCATATGGAATTCGATTATAAGTGAGTTATGTCCATCCAAATTTATTAGGTTAAACTAAGGGTTTCAAAAATTGATGGAGATCAACTGTTATTCTAAGGTCATTTTGATCCGTGTATAAGCACAATGAAAACCTATCTTTTGCACGTTACAATCAGAAACACTTCCCGGCTCTGTAGTAACTGTTGCCCAAGACACGCCTTGTTGTTTGGCATGATTCAATCGAGCCTTAAGTAATTTTTTTTGTAAACCTTTCTCTCGATAAGCGGGCAAAGTGCTGGTCACCCCTAAATCACAAAAATCCCCGTGAATAGCTATCGTAGCGCCTGCAACAATGACCTCCTGATCGTAAACTGCATAAGCACTGACCCCTTTTGATTGAACATAACGAGAAAATTGATCTTCTGCCTCAGGAGCATCAAAACCCAAGGCAACCTTTTTAGCCCATTCATTCAATTCATGAGGTTTTATTTCTTTAATAATTAAAGGCTCGGTAACCCAGTCAAAAGGCTGATATATTTTTAAATCTAATATTGAGACATTGTTTAATTCGCTGATGCAATAACCACGCTGGCTTAAAAAAACTGTAAGGTCGTTTCCCACAAAAGGACATAATTCAATATCTACACGAGTATGGTTCAATGCTTTATAAAAGAGCTCTATACGCTCTATTTCCGAACGAAAATTCGTGGGTTTGGTATTAAATCCCCACCCCACTACTTGTGATAAATAAGAGTCAGTCCCTGAAAAACAAGCAGCGCCTCCGTTAAGTTCCAATATCTTTCCTTCGGGATACTGCTTGGTTACTTCTATATGGGTTTGCTTGATGCAAGACTCCATTTGTCTTGCCAAATTTTTAGTAATGCATTTCATCTAAATATTTATCCTCAGTGCATCGTGATAAAGATCAGGATTACGTAGGTCAAATTATTACCATTTTAATTCTTTTGATAGCTCATATATCAAACCAGGTCCTTTGTAAATCAAACTCGTATACACCTGGATTAATGAAGCACCAGCATCCAATTTAGCCTGAGCACTATCACAATTATCGATACCTCCGACTCCGATCAAGCTAACATCATTTCCCACATATTGTTTGAGCAAACGCAAACACTGGGTAGATAACCCCCATAAAGGTTTACCACTTAACCCCCCAGTTTCCTTAGCATCTGATAAATGAGCTACCCCTACACGAGAACAGGTTGTATTCGTCGCAATAATTCCTTCAATGCCATACTGTAGAATTACTTCAGTCATCTGTTTTAATGTTTCTGAATCTTCGTCTGGGGAAACCTTAACCACTAAAGGTACATGACGTTGAAATTTATCGGACAATTTAGTTTGTTCAGCCTGAATTTGCGACAATAAATTGGCAAAATATTCTTTTTGCTGCAATTGACGTAAATCGGGGGTATTGGGTGAAGAGATATTGATGGTCACATAGGACGCATACTCATATACTTTACCCAAACAATGAATGTAATCATTTGCAGCATCTTCCAAAGGTGTATCTTTATTTTTGCCAATATTAATACCCAAGATTCCTTTATAACGTGCTCTTTTTACATGGTCCACCAGCGCATCCACACCTTGATTATTAAACCCCATACGGTTAATAATCGCCTGAGCCTCGGTCAAACGAAACAATCGTGGTTGAGGATTACCAATTTGGGGTCTTGGGGTGATCGTACCTATTTCAATAAAGGAAAAACCTAGTTTAGCTAATGCATCTAAATGTTCGCCGTTTTTATCCAACCCGGCCGCCAAACCAACAACATGGGGAAATTGTAATCCCATGGCTTCAATAGGTTTAGGCTTTATCTTTTTGAAACAAAACTTAGGTATATAATGCAAAGCAGACAAACTAAGAGTATGCGCCCTTTCGGGGTCCATACTAAAAAGTACAGGACGTAACATCGAATACATAAAAAACCTTTTGGCCCTAGGTGAAGCGAAGCGAAACCCAGGTTTGAGTTGATTCTTCCCTGGGTTTCGCTTCGCTTCACCCAGGGTGTATTTAATTAAATATCACATTTCTGTGCCCAAACACGCAACATAGCGCTTTCGGATTTATGCAAATGATAATCAACTTCTCTAATTTCTACACCATAGCCCTGTTTTTGGAGTTCCAATAATACAGGGCCTAAGAACTCAGAAGTTTTTCCCTCCATATCATTTAAGGGAAAGATTCTTACATCCTTAGCTACTCTGGCTAGTTCACGAATTACATTTAAATGAAATTCAACAGTTTGATCTTCTAAGTCTGCAAATAAGTAATTCGTACTTAATGCAAAATCAAAAGAAAAATCGGGATAAGGCAAATGATAATCTGCTGCACCATAATATCGTCCCTCTGCCTTACCTTGCTCATAATCAGCAAAAAATTTTTTCATTCCATTTCGTCGATGCTCAAGCAATTGTTCTAAACTTCCAAAGCGACTGAAGTCGAACTGTTCTTGGTGATTACCTACTTCATCGGCCATTTGTGCAAAAATCATAACTGCTTTGGAGGATAAGGTATCTTTATCCAAAACAAACAAGGGATCACAACTTACAGCTTGATGCGCTTCTTGGAATTGTTGAGCGTTTACTGCACTGGGACCACATCCATATTCCAGTATCTTTGAATTCATATCCTCTTGAGACAAATCAAACATCTCACGATACTCATCAACACTATGTCCCCAGAGTACTAATTTACGCATGTATGACTCTCCTAAATAGATAAAACTAAACGCATAAACTTGGTTGTAACTACCTCAAAAATCTCAGTAGTTTTTCCATTGGCTTAAGATTAGGCGATTTTTCAAATCAGGTAAAGGAGCATTTATAAAACACTTATTACTCTATAAATTGAATAGTAAAAATAAATAATTATTTAAACCTGCCTATTTAACTTAAACAAAGCCCGTCAATCCCCAAAAAGCTGATTTCATCAAGGCTTATTTCAATGGGTTCATCAAATCATTTCTTTAACTTGTTCCATTGCAAAAAAGATATGAGAAATTCTATTTGCATCTTCAACTTGATTGGGTATAGTCTAACACATTTATAAAAATCAACAGACTACCCACTCTGCATTAACAGATGAATTTTTTTTGCTCGTTAAAATCTAGTGCAGAGAGGTATTACAACAACAGGAAGTCACTATGTACACAGGCCCGAACTACCAACTCGGCGAAACTTACGACATGTTGCGCGACAGTGTCTACCAATTTGCTCGTGCTGAAATTGCTCCACTTGCTGCTCAAATTGACGAAAGTAACACTTTTCCAAATCATTTATGGCGAAAATTAGGAGATATGGGGTTACTAGGAATTACTGCCAGTGAAGAATATGGTGGTGCCAATATGGGATATCTTGCACATGTCATCGCTATGGAAGAAATTTCTCGAGCATCTGCTTCCATAGGCCTAAGCTACGGGGCTCATTCCAATTTATGCGTCAATCAAATTAATTTAAATGGTAATCATTCGCAAAAGCAAAAATATCTGCCTAAACTTATTAGTGGAGAATATGTTGGGGCACTGGCTATGAGTGAATCCAACTCAGGTTCCGATGTGGTCAGTATGCAATTACATGCTCGTCCAGCAGGCGATAAATATATTCTCAACGGCACAAAAATGTGGATCACCAATGGGCCTGATGCCGATGTTCTGGTTGTTTATGCCAAAACCGATAAACAGGCTGCGAGTAAAGGTATCACTGCGTTTCTGATTGAAAAAGGAATGCCCGGATTTAAAACAGCTCAAAAACTCGACAAGCTAGGAATGCGTGGTTCAAATACCTGTGAATTGGTATTTGAACAATGTGAAATCCCTGCGGAACAGGTTTTAGGTGAAGTGAATCAAGGTGTAAAAGTATTAATGAGTGGACTTGATTATGAGCGTACTATTTTGGCCGCAGGCCCAGTAGGGATTATGCAAGCTTGTATGGATGTTGTTTTACCTTATATACATGAACGTAAACAATTTGAACAACCTATAGGCGAATTTCAGTTCATTCAAGGGAAATTAGCCGATATGTACACCGACCTGGGTGCCTCAAGAGCATATTTATATGCCATTGCACGTGCTTGTGATCAAGGTAAGGTTAGTCGCAAAGATGCTGCAAGCGTGATTTTATACACTGCTGAAAAAGCAACCCAAATGGCATTACAAGCAATACAAATCCTTGGTGGTAATGGATATATCAATGAGTATCCTACAGGACGCCTACTGCGTGATGCAAAATTGTATGAAATAGGGGCTGGTACTTCTGAAATCAGAAGAATGCTTATTGGACGAGAACTTTTTAAAGAAACAGCATAAGGAAGAATCAAAATGGAACAGAATGACATAGTAATCGTTGCAGCAAAAAGAACACCTATGGGGGGCATGTTAGGCAATTTATCAGGTCTTTCAGCTCCAGAATTAGGAGCAATTGCACATGTGGCTGCCCTATCTCAAGCAGGAATTAGCCCAGCTGAAATAGATGAAGTAATTAGTGGTTGTGTTTTACAAGCTGGAATTGGTCAAGCTCCTGCGCGACAAGCTGCAATTAAAGCAGGTTTACCCAATTCTTCAGGAGCAACTACAATCAACAAAATGTGTGGCTCAGGAATGAAAGCCGTGATGCTCGCTCATGATTTAATCCGTGCAGGAACTACAAATATTGTTCTTGCAAGTGGGATGGAAAGTATGAGTAATGCACCTTATCTCTTGAGTAAAGCACGTTCAGGATACAGATTAGGACATGGTGAATTAAAAGATCATATGTTCTTGGATGGATTAGAAGATGCGTATGATAGAGGGAAATTAATGGGTGTTTTTGCCGAAGCAACAGCAAGTCACTTTAATTTTAGCAGAGAGCAACAAGACGAATTTGCTACTCGTTCCATGAGCAGAGCGTTACAAGCAATCGAAAACGGTGCCTTTAAAGAAGAGATTGTCCCAGTAACTATCAATACTCGTAAGGGTGACATCACTGTGTCTGTAGATGAAGGTCCTGATGCCACAAAAATGTCAAAGATACCTCAATTAAAACCCGCTTTTAAATCCGACGGAACCGTTACCGCAGCCAATTCAAGCTCCATCTCTGATGGTGCAGCAAGTCTAATTTTAATGAGTGCTGGACAAGCAGAAAAACGCGGGATCAAGCCCATTGCTCGCATTGTTGCCCATGCCAGCCACTCGCAAGCCCCTGAGTGGTTTACTACAGCACCTGTAGATGCGATTCGTAAGGTCATGAATAAAGCCTCTTGGAAACAAAATGATGTAGATCTTTATGAAATAAATGAAGCATTTGCAGTAGTAACAATGGCGGCTATGACACAACTTGAATTAAATCCAGAACAGGTTAATATTCATGGCGGAGCTTGTGCATTGGGTCACCCTATCGGGGCATCCGGCGCGCGTATTTTAGTAACATTAATTCACGCATTAAAACATCAAGGGAAAAAACGTGGCGTCGCTTCATTATGTATTGGTGGTGGTGAAGCAACCGCAATGGCAATTGAATTAATTTAAAATGAAAACATCCCCTATCTGTGAGATGGGGGATCTTTAATAAAAAGGATGTTCATGATACGACACAGTCTTATCTACCTATTAATGAGTATTTTAGTAGTCCTTTTTGCTAAATACGCTCACCTCATTATTGTCTACATTGATGTATTTTTTACCTATATTAATTTGAAATTAACCCCTATATTCAGCCAAACGGGTTGGGGACTGGTGATTCGCAAAATTCTCGTTCTTATCCTATTGCCTCTGATCATTACTGCCATTCCGGCGCTTGCTTATAGGCTTATAAAAGGTGGGGATATGCCTCACTTTATTGCGATTACCTGGATTATTTGGACAATCATCGTTTTAAGCGATATTTTGGTACGATGAGGATAGGCATGGCAAAATTAATCAGTCAAATCAATACAAGCAGTCAAGAGTTCAAGACCAATCAGGCGGCTATGCAGGCCTTAGTAGATGAATTACAAAATCGAATTCAGCACATTGCTTTAGGCGGCGACGAAAAAGCACGAGCTCGTCATTTAAAACATGGTAAATTATTACCAAGAGAACGGTTACAACAACTTCTTGATCCTGGCAGTCCTTTTCTTGAACTTTCCCAGCTTGCAGCATATCAAGTTTATGATGATGCGGTTCCCGCTGCTGGGATAATTACAGGAATTGGCTGGGTTTCAGGCATTGAATGTGTCATTGTGGTCAATGATGCCACTGTAAAAGGCGGCACTTATTATCCATTAACGGTAAAAAAACATCTAAGAGCGCAAGAAATCGCTTTAATAAATCATTTACCTTGCATTTACTTAGTAGATTCAGGAGGCGCTTATCTGCCTCATCAGGATGAAGTATTCCCTGACCGTGATCATTTTGGGAGGATATTTTTCAATCAGGCACAAATGTCGGCGCAAAATATTCCTCAAATTGCAGTAGTAATGGGTTCTTGTACTGCTGGGGGTGCGTATGTTCCAGCCATGGCAGATGAATCTATTATGGTGAAGAATCAAGCCACGATTTTTCTTGGCGGCCCTCCTCTTGTCAAAGCAGCGACAGGCGAAGTCATCAGTGCAGAAGAATTAGGTGGTGCAGAAGTCCATTGCCGGCACTCAGGTGTAGCAGATCATTATGCAGAAGATGATGCCCATGCGCTTCATCTGGCACGTGTCGCTATAAGTCATTTGAACCGCAAAAAACCGCAACAATTAAAGCGTATTGAGACCGTTGAACCACTTTATGACAGTAAGGATCTTAACGGCATCATCCCTGCTGACCCGAGAAAACCTTTTGATATTCGTGAAATTATTGCACGGATTGTAGATGGTTCAGAGTTTGATGAGTTTAAAGCCCTCTTTGGTACCACTTTAGTTTGTGGCTTCGCACATTTATATGGTTATCCTATAGGAATAATTGCCAACAACGGTATTTTGTTTAGTGAAAGTGCCCTGAAAGGAACCCACTTTATCGAACTCTGTTGCCAACGTAAAATTCCTTTACTCTTTCTGCAAAATATTACCGGCTTTATGGTTGGTTCTAAATATGAAGCCTCGGGTATTGCAAAACATGGTGCCAAAATGGTGACCGCAGTGGCCAATGCAAATGTTCCAAAATTTACGGTAATTGTTGGCGGTAGTTTTGGAGCGGGTAATTATGCCATGTGTGGGCGTGCCTATAATCCTAATTTTATGTGGTCTTGGCCTAACTCACGTATTTCAGTAATGGGTGGAGAACAAGCAGCTAATGTTTTAGCACAAGTAAATCGAGATAAACTAGCCAAGCAAGGGAGCGATTGGCCTCGGGCTGAGGAAGAGCGCTTTAAAGAACAATTGCGTTCTCAATATGAAATGCAAGGAAATCCATATTATGCCAGTGCTCGGTTGTGGGATGATGGAGTCATTGCGCCACAGGATACACGCAAAGTATTAGGTTTAGGTTTATCAGCAGCATTAAATAATCCTATCGAGCCAACCCGATTTGGCGTATTTCGCATGTAAGGAGCATACTGATGAGCGACTTGTTGTACGAAATTCATGATCGCTTGTGTTTACTCACCCTAAATCGAGTGAGCAAACATAACGCTTTTGATAATAAACTTTTAAGTGAAATGCAACACCAACTTGATGCAGCAATTGTCAATTCCAATGTCCGAGTTATTGTCCTTAAGGCAAATGGAAAACATTTTTCTGCAGGCGCTGATTTAGGTTGGATGCAAAACATGGCTCAGTATAATGAAGAAGAAAATTTACGAGACGCAATGGTACTTGGTAAGCTAATGTTCACATTAAATCAAAGTCCCAAACCGACCTTAGCCATGGTCCACGGATCAGCTTTTGGTGGTGGCGCAGGACTTGCTGCAGCATGTGACATTACTATTGCCTCTGAATCAGCACGTTTTTGTTTTTCGGAAGTGAAATTAGGTTTGATACCCGCAGTAATTAGTCCTTACGTAGTTCAAGCTATCGGTGAGCGCAGCGCTAAAGCGTTATTCATGAGCGCGGAAATTTTCGATGCAGTTAAAGCATTGTCGTTGCATTTAGTACAACATTGTGTTCCCGAAGACAAATTGTTGGAGTTCACGCTTAATTACGCAAAACAAATCAGCAGTAATGCTCCTGAAGCAGTCAAAGCATCCAAACTACTAACAAGTTATGTAGCACATAAAAAAATAAATGAAGAGCTTGTCTCTTACACTGCATCTTTGATTGCTAAAAAAAGAGTATCCAGTGAAGGACAACAAGGGCTTAATGCATTCTTAAAGAAAGAAACGCCTAATTGGCGCTAAAATCGTAGTATGTTAATGTAGGGCTTAGTGAAGGTTCAGTGAAACCCTGGATTGGTGACCTATTATTCCCGGGTTTCGCTTCGCTGCACCAAGCTACAAAGCATTCGGACTACGTTGGATAATGATGAGAGCATATAAAAGTTAAATTAATGAGGCACTATGTTTAATAAAATTCTTATTGCCAACCGCGGTGAAATTGCGTGCAGAATTATCAAAACTGCTCGTTCTATGGGCATTCAAACAGTGGCTATTTATTCCTCGGTTGATAAAGACAGTTTGCATGTACGCAGTGCTGACAGTGCTTATTTTGTGGGTGATGCACCTGCTAAAGACAGCTATCTCAATATCACTAATATAATTCAGGTTGCCAAGGAATCTGGTGCACAAGCCATTCACCCTGGTTATGGATTTTTATCTGAAAATCCTGAGTTTGCCAAAGCATGTAGGGAGGCGGGTATTATATTTATTGGCCCTTCTATTGAAGCTATGGAAGCAATGGCATCCAAACAATTAGCCAAACAATTACTGGAACGAACCAAAGTGCCCTTAACCCCTGGCTATCATGGCAGTGAACAGGCCGAAGACAAATTGCTGACTGAGGCAAAAAAAATAGGATTTCCTGTCTTAATTAAAGCAGCAAATGGTGGTGGCGGGAAAGGGATGCGGGCGGTTCACCAGGAATCGGAGTTTAGTGCTGCCTTAGCGGGAGCCAAACGTGAGTCCATGGCAAGTTTTGCTGATGACACCATGATTATAGAAAAACTAGTTCTTCATCCTCGACATGTTGAATTGCAAATCATGGCTGATAATCATGGCAATGTAGTTCATTTATTCGAACGCGATTGTTCCATTCAACGTCGACATCAAAAAATTATTGAAGAAGCCCCTGCACCCAATTTATCTTCAACATTACGCCAAAAACTTGCAGAGGCCGCTTGCGAAGTAGCACGCTCTATCAAATACAGTGGTGCAGGTACCGTTGAGTTTTTAGTAGATGGCTCAGAACAATTCTATTTTATGGAAATGAATACTCGATTGCAGGTAGAACATCCAGTAACGGAAATGATTACGGGACTTGATTTAGTGGCCTGGCAATTAAAAATTGCTGCTAATGAACCTTTACCTTTGTCACAGGATAAAATTCAAGCACAGGGTCATGCAATAGAATGCCGCATCTACGCTGAAGATCCGCATCACGATTTCATCCCTTCAATAGGGCAAATACATTTTTTGCAAGAATCTTCAGGGGATGGCATACGCATAGATACTGGAGTACAAATCTCCTCGCAAATTACTATGTACTATGATCCCATGATCGCTAAGCTTATTGTGTGGGGAACTGATCGGGATGAAGCATTATCTCGGTTAGAACAGGCTTTATCCCAATATTTTATTGGTGGGGTAAAAACGAATATTCCATTTTTACATGCTATTTGCCAACACCCTAAATTTAAACAGGCAGAACTCAGTACTGATTTTTTAAGTAAAGAAGAAATAAAACTCCCAATACCAAACAAAGAAACCGCCCTACTCATGGCTGTAGGCTTTGATTATTTGCACAATATAAGTTCTTTACAAGATCCCTTATTGGCAGAAACGTTTTCTTGGCAATCTCAATTAGCAAGTCATTGGATATGGCGCTATAAAGATAAGGATGAGCTGATTGAAGCTTTTATTACTCCAATTAATAAGAGTCAGTTTAAAGTGCAATTCAAAACGTACGAACATGTGATCCATGCACATTTAGTCGGGAATAAACTTTATATTGAAACAAAAAAACAATATTTTCACGCTACAATTGAAAATGAAAAAGAATCCCTAACCTTGTATACGAATCAAGGGCAAATTACTATCGAACGATTTAATTGGGAAACCCTAGGTACCCAAACCACTGCTCATAAAGGGCAACTCACTGCGCCCATGCCAGCTACGGTGGTCGCCATCTTAAAAAATATTGGTGAAAAGGTGAAAGCTGGTGATCGCTTGATTGTATTAGAAGCTATGAAAATGGAACATACCATTCATGCCCCCACCGACGGAATTTTACTGGATATATTTTATACTGTAGGAGCTCAAGTGAATGAAGGAGAGGAATTACTGGCATTAAGTGAGGCAGATTCTTAAACTAAGTTTGATCCTTTGATCAAGCTGGCTGAAGCCAAAATACTCCAGGTTCGCGTGCATTATAGTTCGTCCACCAGCACGTAAAACCGCCTCGGGAATATTAAAAGAGATAATTATGGACTATCCGCAAAATGTAACCATTATAGAAGTAGGCCCTCGAGATGGGTTGCAAAATGAATCTTCTTTTGTGTCGAGCAAACACAAAATTGAATTAATCAATTTATTAAGTAAATCCGGCCTGCAATATATCGAGGTGACCAGCTTTGTATCTGCGAAGGCAATTCCACAATTGGCGGACCATAATGAAGTATTCCGGGCTGTAGAAAAAGTACCATCCCTTCACTATTCGGCACTGGTTCCTAATGAACAGGGAATGCTCAAAGCACTAGAAGCAGGTGTTAAAGAAATTGCAGTATTTACCGCAGCAAGCGAACAGTTTAATCAACGAAACATTAATTGTTCTATCGAAGAGAGCATTATTCGTTTTAAACCTGTTCTCGCCTTAGCTAAAGAAAATAACATCCGAGTACGAGGCTATATTTCCTGTGTTCTGGGCTGTCCATATGAAGGAAGTGTAGCCCCACAAAAAGTCGTTGAGGTAACTAAACGTTTGTTAGACTTAGATGTCGATGAGATCTCATTAGGAGATACGATTGGCGTGGGAACGCCCCATCAAACCCATCTTTTGCTCGAACACGTCTTAAAAATAGTACCCTTGCACCAGCTAGCAATGCATTTTCATGACACGTATGGGCAAGCCATAGCTAATATTTATTCCTCATTACAACATGGAGTTCACCGTTTTGATAGTTCCGTTGCTGGACTGGGCGGTTGTCCCTATGCACGCGGAGCAAGCGGCAATGTAGCCACTGAAGACGTTCTATACTTAATGCATGGTTTAGGAATTAACACTGGGGTTGATATATTTAAAATTGTGACAGCTGGCGACATGATCTGTAAAATTTTAGGACGTAAAAATCAATCTAAAGTTGCAAATGCAATGTTAGCAAATCCTTGTACTTAAGACATTATCCTAGTTACAACTCACTCCGTTGAGACTATCTAATTGCATCGAGTTGACCGATATGAAGTGTAAAAATTAGCATAGAATCGTTTCAATAATTAAGAGAGAATGAAACATGAATGAAACCGTATGGAAGCCAAAACACCCTAAAGACAGTAGGATGTGGCATTTTATGGAATTCGCGGCCAAAAAAAACGCCCAAATTTTTGAAAATTACCAAGATATGCATACCTGGTCTACTAAACATCCAGACTCATTTTGGCCCACACTTTGCGATTTTTTTCATGTTAAGTTCGATACAGTCCCATACCAGATTTTGAATCACGGTAAAAATAATCAAATGCTCAACTCGCATTGGTTCGCGGGGGCTCAATTTAATTTTGCTGAAAAACTATTATCACGTAAAGACAAACATCCAGCCTTGATTAGTCTTAATGAAGATAACGACAAACAAGTAATTAGCTATGAGCTACTTTATGCACTGGTTGCGCAATGTGCAGCAGGTTTAAAAGCAGCAGGGGTTAAGGTTGGTGATAGAGTAGCTGCTTTAATGCCCAATACATCGCAAACCATTATTGCTATGCTTGCCACTACTTCATTAGGAGCAATTTGGTCGTCTTGCTCACCTGATTTTGGCGCACAAGCGGCAATTGATCGGTTGGGTCAAATTGAGCCTAAAATATTGTTTATCTGTGATGGACATCAATATCAAGGTAAAAAACACAGTGGGTTGGAAAAAATCAAACAACTAAACGATGCTATTCCTTCGCTCAAGCAAATCGTTATCTGTCCCAATATAAATGAATCTATAGATAGTTCTGGATTGCCCAAAGCACAATATTGGAATGATTTTCTTCGTCCAGCAAGTCACTGCGAATTTGTTTCTTTACCTTTCGAACATCCAGTTTATATTATGTTCTCATCAGGAACGACTGGCAAACCTAAGTGCATTATCCATGGAGCAGGCGGCACCCTATTGCAACACATTAAAGAATTAGGGTTACATACAGATTTGCACCCTAACGACAACTTATGCTTTTATACTACTTGCGGATGGATGATGTGGAACTGGACCGTTTCTGCACTTGCCTTAGGAACAACGCTAACCTTATATGAAGGCTCGCCGACCTATCCCGAAAGTAATCGTTTATTTAAGCTCCTTGCTGAAGAACAAGTAACTGTGTTTGGTACCAGCGCCAAATTCATCTCTTCCATAGAAAAAGCAGGAGTAAAACCGAAAGATGAATTTGATTTAACTCATTTGCGATGCATTCTTTCCACAGGATCACCACTGCTCCCCAAAAATTATGATTACGTTTATGAACAAATTAAAAATGATGTCCAGCTTTGTTCCATTTCAGGTGGCACGGATATCATTTCTTGCTTTGCCTTAGGTAATCCCATACTCCCTATTTACCGAGGTGAATTACAATGTTTTGGACTTGGGATGGCTGTTGAAGTTTATAATGAACAAGGCCAGCCGGTTCACGAAGAGCGAGGGGAATTAGTTTGTACCGCACCCTTTCCATCCATGCCTGTAGGTTTTTGGAATGATCCTGACAGAACCGCTTACCAACATGCTTACTTTGAACGCTTTCCTGGAGTATGGGCCCATGGTGATTTTGCAGAAATTACCGCCCACAATGGATTGATTATTTATGGACGATCCGATGCTGTTTTAAATCCTGGCGGAGTACGTATTGGTACTGCAGAGATTTATCGCCAAGTAGAAAAAATAGATGAAGTAATTGATAGCATTGTGATTGGCCAAGATTGGCAAGATGATGTACGAGTTGTTTTATTTGTTAAATTACGAGACAAAATGGAACTCACAGAAGAATTGATGAATAAAATTCGTTTAACGATTCGTCAAAATGCTTCACCAAGGCACGTGCCAGCAAAAATAGTGCAAGTAGCGGATATCCCACGCACGATCAGCGGCAAGATTGTTGAAATAGCAGTTAGACAAGTGGTTCATGGTTTACCAGTGAATAATTTACAATCTCTGGCAAATCCAGGAGCCTTAGATTATTTTAAGAATCGCGAAGAGCTGCAAGAATAAAGATAAAATGGAGCTTTGTTACGTAGCGAAACCCAGGATCCCATCGCAACCCTCACCGGATTTCGCTACGCACCCCAGTAAATTTTTAAACACCGTTCTATCAAGATTCCGATTTCCTTCAAAGCGCATAAAATAAGGAACTTTACGTTGTTTATGCTCACAATTTATGTATAATATTGCATGGCGTCGATTTGAATTTCAGCTTGCGGACGCTCAAAAAAGAATTCTTTTTTGAAAATACGGCTAAAGCGGATATGTTTGCATTCCTCTGAGCTCCCGCCCGCAGCATAATCTCAGGTTATAATAAATGATTGAATTAAGCGGATTATTCAAATCCTTTTCGGGTAAACCTGTCCTACGTGGCATTAACCTGTTTATCCAAGAAGGTGAAATTTTCGGAATTATTGGTAAAAGTGGAGCAGGAAAATCAACTCTATTAAGATGTATTAATCTTCTTGAACGCCCCGATGAAGGACATGTCATCCTAGATGGTCAAGATTTGACAAGTCTTTCAAGAAAGAATTTAGCTTTAGCTCGCCACAAAATGGCAATGATTTTTCAACAATTCAATTTACTCAACTCCAAAAATGTGTACGACAATATTGCGCTTCCTATGCGCATCCAGGGTATAGATGAAGAGACCATTCGTAATAAAATTGAAGAATTACTACCTATTGTCGAGTTAACCGATAAAAAATTCTCCTATCCAGCACAGCTAAGTGGCGGTCAAAAGCAAAGAGTTGCTATTGCCCGTGCCTTAAGTTGCTCCCCTAAAATTCTACTTTGCGATGAAGCGACCTCTGCATTGGATCCTGAGACAACCGACTCTATTTTAGCATTACTGAAAAAAATTAATGCACTTTATGGCATCACTATAGTGCTCATTACACATGAAATGGATGTAGTGAAACGTATCTGTAACCGATTAGCAGTGATGGTCGATGGCGAATTGGCTGAAACTACTGCCCTTGCCAATGTATTTAATAACAAAGATAGCTTAGCACGAAGTATGCTCTACGCTCAGCTAAGTCCGCAAATACCTGAGTGCCTCACCAAAAGACTTGCTGACTATGTGACCGAAAAACCGTTACTACGTCTATTTTTCCAGGGGGAAGAAGCAACGGTACCTTTTATTAGTAGGACAAGTCGTGAGTTAAATCTTGATATTAACATCTTACTCGCCAATATTGATCGTTATGATACAGTAACCTGCGGCGTTTTAGTTGTTGAATTAACTGCACATCAATTTTTACTGCAAGCATTCATTGAACGCTGCGAACAAGCCAAATTAACTGTGGAGGTTTTAGGTTATGTCCTTCCCAATGGCATATGATTTATTCATTGCAACAACTGAAACATTATACATGGTATCAATCAGTACCTTATTTGCTGTAGTTCTTGGCTTGCCTTTAGGGACTTGGCTCTACTCATCACGCCACATCAAGCCCAGACCGAAGTTACATAAAGCATTATCGGGCCTAATTAATATGGCACGGTCTATACCTTTTATTATTTTATTGGTAGCGATCATTCCATTCACTCGGCTCATCGTAGGAACCTCAATCGGAATGAATGCGGCAATAGTACCTCTTACCCTAGGTGCAACACCTTTTTTTGCTCGACTGGTAGATAATGTTTATCGGAGTTTACCATCAGGTCTTATCGAAACGGGTTATGCAATGGGGGCAAGCACCAGGCAGATTATTTTGCATATTTTATTGCCAGAGGCCAAACCTGCTTTAATTCATGCCATTACTGTGACCGCGATTACTTTAGTTAATTATTCCGCTATGGCAGGAACCGTTGGTGCTGGTGGTTTGGGTACTTTAGCCATTAATTACGGGTATCAACGTTTTGATGCTGGAGTCATGATTTCCACAGTAATTATTTTAATTGTCATGGTCCAACTAACGCAAATGGTTGGGGATTATCTGGCAAAACGTTTTTTACATAATTGATTTGAATCACTTTTTGGAGTTTTAAATGCGGATTTTAGCTTATTGCGTTTTATTATTAAGTCTTGTTGGATGCAACAAACCTTCACCAAATACCCTGGTGATAGGAACCATTGCCGGACCAGAAACTGAACTGGTTGAGACGGCACAAAAAGTCGCAAAAAATAAATATGGCTTAAACATAAAAATTGTAACTTTCAATGATTACAATTTACCCAACGAAGCATTACAAGACGGTAGCCTGGATGCTAATGTCTATCAACATTTACCTTATCTTAATGCCGCAGTTAAAGCTCATGGATATACGCTTGAGGCAATAGGTAGAACCTTTGTTTATCCTATGGGAATTTATTCAAAAAAATACAAGACATTAATCCAATTGCCAGAAAAAGCGCTCATTGCCCTGCCTAATGATCCCAGCAATGAAATGCGAGCCTTACAATTATTGGAAAAAGCTCAACTCATTACATTGAAAACAACTCAAAATGCTGGTTTAAAAGATATTGCAACAAATCCACATAATTTACAGTTCAAAGAGATGGATGCAGCACAATTACCCAGAGTCTTACCTGATGTAGATGCAGCAGTTATTAATACTACTTTTGCCTTACCTGCAGGCTTGAATCCCTCGCATGATGCTTTATTTAGTGAAGACAAGAATTCACCCTACGCCAACATCATTGTTATTCGTAAGGACTCACCCAAAAAAGCACAATTGGAGCTTTTTGTTAAAGCTTTAAACTCAGAAGAAGTTAAAGAAAAAGCTAAAACATTATTTGGAGACTCGGCTATTTCAGCTTGGTAGTATTTTATAGTGCTGTGCGGTGAAGAAAAACTCGAGATGACGAGGGTTTTGTTTCGCTGCATCAGGCTATCATTTAGAATTTTTTATCATGATTCTAAATCAAAACCTAGACCAAATCTTAATTCTATCTTAATGAAAAAGTGTTATACTTTATAAGAACTACAAGCTCTTGAGGTACACTATGCCTTCACATAGACAAGCATTTTTTAACTTGCTCAACTCTCAACATAGGAAAGGTCAGTTCTCACCTGAAAAACTAGAGGAAATTTTTCAAAAGTATCGAGATGACATCAATTTGACTCAGGATCTTACTTTTGGTTCACAAGCCTTTGAACAACATGCCAGTAAACGAGTCAAAGATCATAAAGGTTTCAAAACAAAAATTGGTCCAGAAGAAGACGATACCCTTGAGAAAGCCCTCAAAGGAAACGCTCCTGAGAAGAATAAAGTTAGAGAAGACCTTAATAAGGTATTTACACCGGAATCTTTTTTTGTCCCCGCCCAGGAGAAGTATCAAGAATCCGTAGAATCCTTTAAAAAACGAGTTAATCAAGTTCCTGGATACTCCGTTGAAGTGCTTCGAGGAGAGCTTGAACGAATTGCGAAGGATGCAAAAGATGCAATAAAAGCCCAACAGAAAATGGAACTCCAAAGACTCAAAGATACTTTTGATGATACAAAAAATGCTGGATTTATGGGTCAACTCCAAACTGCTTTAGGTAAAGACGCTGATGAAGCAGAGAAAATAAAAAAAGATTTAATTGCTGAATTAGAAACAAAACATAACGAACAACTCAGCGCATTTGATACGGTTACTCGTGAAAATCTAACGATACTCGACAAAGCATCTGCTCTTGAACGCAAACAAATCCTTTTCTCTGGACAACTTGAAGGTTGGGCTGATCAACTTAGCGAAAAACAAAAAAATGAGATGCAGCTTGAAATGGAGAGAGCAAGGGAAGAGAATCGTAAAAAACGAAATTTAACTAGCCCTCCAGAGTTTACATCTGTTGAAATGAATTTTGATAAAAAAACCATTTCGACCATAAATCCTGAAGACTTAGATTTCATCATCTCCTTAACCGGGACTAAGATACAACATATTAAGGGGGAAGATAATAAGCCAGGTACTTGGAGTGTCCAATTGTCAGCCCGAATACTTTCTCCTTTTTATTATTTAAGCCGCCAAGAGAATCCTAAGGTTGATATGTTAACTATGGCCCAAGCGGCACGAGCTTCAGGAATTGATTCAGTTACCGCCACTATTAACTTTGATGATCCAAAAACTCAAAAACAAAGAGCCAGACAATTCTATGAAGCGTTACTTGAAAGTGGTTTTGATCCTGGACCCCTACCTGGAGAAGAATCAAAAGGTGATAAAGCACTAAAAGGAATTATACTCAAAGATGGAGCTGGAAAAGAAATTGATCCAAAAACACTCTACACACCCAATGAATTACAAATACTTCATGAGCATGCAAAGACACGACGTGAAAAAATGGCAAAATTACTCGATAAGCCCCCTACAACACCCGTGCCCGAGGAAACTGTTAAAAAATTTCGCGCTGAATTAGACAAGGGTAGAAATCAAATAAGAGCTGCTAAAGGTAAAGAGGCCTTTAAACAAGACGAAGAAACAGTACACGCAGAGAAAGTACAAAGTGTTCTTAATGCTCCTTAAAACAACCTGATCTTTCTGATGTTCCACAACGGAAAGATCAGGTATCTATCTTTGTAGTGATTACAAAGATGCTCAAAAAATTCCACTGTCCCTTCAATACAATTTCTGTTATTTTATTAAGTTCACTACGGGTTATGCTAAGGAGATAGCTATGAATACTCGTGAATTTGATGAAGATGCAAACGATACAGAGGAGTTTAGTGTCGATACGATTCTGACCCCTGAAACAAGCCCTTCAACAAAATTGGAACGACGAAGACGGATAGAGGATTTGTTTGAAGAAAAGCGCCTCCGAGATGAACTCGCAGAATTTGGTTAATTAAATATAAAAAGCAGCTTCTGTAACATGGGTGAAGCGCAGCGAACCCGGGATTGTGGCATACTTTTTTCCCGGGGTTCGCTTCCATTCATCCAGGCACCCTACTTATTTACCTTAGATTAGAAAAATAAATATCAAACCGAACTGTTTTCCCTTCTATCGAGGCATCTGCGGGTAATAAAGGTTTTGCTTTTTGGGGCCATTTTACAACGACCTTTTGTTTGCTACGCGTTATTGCCAATTGAATTAACTCCAACGCATCCTTATCTACACCGATTATTTGTTGTAACGCTTGCATTTCTTTTTTTACCAATGCGGATTTACTCCGTTCAGGATGCATGGGATCAATATAAATAATGTCAGGGTAATGGTTTGGTGCTAAGGAACTTAAATAAGTATGAGCATTTTCAGAATGAAGCATTAGATGTAATTGTTGTTGATCCAACTTCGTTTGGCGCGCTAAGGCATCCGATAATAACGCTGCCATAACAGGATGGCGTTCGAGCATTATCACTTCCGCACCGAAACTGGCTAGAATAGCCGCATCACGTCCCCAACCCGCTGTTGCATCCAAAACCGTAAGTCCAGGAGATGGCTTACAAGCACGAACTAATCCTTGCTTTTTTCCCTCAGATTTTCTTTTATTCCAAAATTCAGCACTAAATTCAGCAAAAATTGGGGAAAATCCCGGCATTTTTAATGAAAGCTTATCTTCGGTAACAAAAAGGCAAGGATCAGCGTTTTTGTCTAAGTTAAAATTTAGTTCTTCTGCGAGTGCCTTTGCTTTGTTATATAGGTTTTCCTGCTCATAACCTACTACTGAAATATTGATCATATTTGCTAACCGTAAGATTGATTTCCAGTGGAGCTGGGTGTTTGCCTTTCTGCCCTTATTTAAGAATTTTTATATTCCTGCGAAGGAGTAATTCTATTCTTAAAATGGCAATGTAACTTGATAGAAATTGATTCCCGCTTTCGCGGGAATGACAAATTTTGCTTATAATAGTAGCGAACCAGAGCTCATCCCAGATAACGTTTACCCCATTTGCAACAATGAAATATCTGCGACACCCTGTAATAAATCTTGCAAACGTGCCAAAAGGGCTAAACGGTTTACCTTTATTGCCTGATCCTCCACCATGACCATGACTTTATCAAAAAACAAATCTACCGGTTCTTTAAGGCTGGCCAATAATTTCAATAATGGGCTATAATCGGCACTGCGGTATAAAGGCTCAACTGCTCGTGCAACTTGATTAATGTGGATAAATAAAAATCGCTCCGGTTCCTCGGTAAACAGTTCTTCATTCACAGCGGATAAAGTTTGTCGTCCTGCCTGTGTAAGTAAATTATTCACACGTTTACACGCGGCAGAAAGAGAAGCTGCTTCAGGTAGTTTTACAAATAACTGTAGAGCACTCAAGCGCTTGTCCAAATCATACAACCAATCATCCTGACGAGCTCTAACAGCATGAACTAAATCAACACTTAATCCTTGAGCTTGATAATGAGATTGTAAGCGTTCAAGAATAAATGATTTCAATTCATCCAATAAATTAGGTTCCATAGATAATTGGGTTCCATAATGAATTATGGCTTGCTCAATTAGTGTACTTAAGTTGAGTTGTGCTGATGTGGCAATGAGTAATCGAACAACAGCTAAAGCATGACGGCGTAATTTAAATGGATCCTTTACCCCCGAAGGTTTTTGTCCTATGGCAAAAATGCCAACTAAAGTATCAATTCTATCTGCAAGCGATAGAGCCAACCCTAAATCAGATTCCGGTAAACTGTCCGCAGCGAAACGTGGCATATATTGTTCATTTAAAGCTTGGGCAACACCTTGATCTTCTCCATCGTTTAGTGCGTAATAATATCCCATTAATCCCTGTAATTCAGGGAATTCGCCCACCATTCCGGTCAGCAAATCGCATTTGCTTAACTGTGCTGCACGTTGTGCCTGATGTAAACTTAAATGTAAAGCAGAGCTTAAATAGGTCATTAGTGCTTCAATTCGTAATGCTTTATCCTTTAAACTACCTAATTTTGCTTGGAAAATGACGTGTTCGGTACCCGCTATATGTTGACTTAAAGGTGATTTTTTATCTTGTCTAAAAAAGAATGCAGCATCGCTCAAACGTGCTCGCATCACTTTTTCATTCCCTAAAATAACTTGTTTGGGATTGGTACTCGCGATATTTGATACAGTAATGAAATGGGGCAATAACTTTCCCTGCTTATCCTTTAAAGCAAAACATTTTTGATGCGATTGCATCGATGCAATTAAGGATTCAGCAGGAACTTCAAGAAATTCTTTTTCAAAATTCGCCATCAGAGCTTGAGGCCACTCAACAATTGAAGTTACTTCATCCAGCAAATCTTCAGGCATAATTGCTGTCGCTTGGATGGATTCAGCCAATTCCTCTACTTGTTTTTTAACCATGTGTTTTCGAGCGGAAAAATCAGCAAGAACAAAAGCCTCTTTCATTTGCAATTCATAGCTTTGTGCGGAGTTAATAGCAATGGGTTGGGGATGATGAAAACGATGCCCCCTACTCTCACGGCCACTTTTAATTCCCAATACCGTATGTTCTATTACCTTGTCCCCATAGAGCATTACTGCCCAATGCACAGGCCGAGCGAATTCTTCATCCCCAGCCCCCCAACGCATGGGTTTTGCAATGGACAAAGCAGCCAGAGATTGATTAATTAAAACTGGCAACAAATTTTTGGTTTTATTTCCTTGGCTCTCTGCTTCGAAAGCAATCCAATCCCCTTTTTCTGTTTCAATCCGAGAGAGTTGCTCTACTTCAACACCACACGATTTAGCAAAACCTAGTAAGGCTTGGGTAGGTTTTCCTTCCTTGTCGTACGCAGCAGCTAGAGCAGGGCCACGCCTGGTGACGCTTTGGCTTTTTTGTTCTTCTTGTAAATCAGAGATAACAATTGCGATACGTCGTGGCGTAGCAAAACGCTTCACTTGCCCATAACCTAATTGTGCCTTGTCCAATGCAGCCAATAAATGGTTAGCAAATTCATCAGCAAGAGGCCATACTGAACCAGAAGGTAACTCTTCGCAACCTAATTCAAATATAAAATCATTGACCATCACACACCTTTTGGTTAAGCATAGGAAAACCCAAAGCTTCGCGTGCTTGATAATAAGCTTGCGCTACTGCTCTTGATAAATGTCTTACGCGTAAGATAAAACGCTGCCTTTCAGTAACAGATATTGCTTTGCGTGCATCGAGTAAGTTAAATGAGTGCGATGCTTTAATTACCATTTCATAAGCAGGAAGTGGTAATTGTAATTCTATTAACTTTTGCGCTTCACGTTCATAATAATCAAATTGTTTAAATAACTCTTCTACATTAGCATGTTCAAAATTATAAGCAGACATCTCCACTTCATTTTGATGAAACACGTTACCATAAGTTATGATACCATTTGCAGTATTACTCCAAGGTAGATCAAATAAGTTATCCACCCCCAATATATACATAGCTAAACGTTCCAAGCCGTAAGTCAACTCGCCTGTTACAGGTTTACACGCCAATCCACCTGCTTGTTGGAAATAAGTAAATTGGGATACTTCCATGCCATTTTGCCAGACTTCCCAACCTAGTCCCCAAGCACCTAAAGTAGGCGATTCCCAATTGTCTTCAACAAAACGAATATCATCCGCCAAAGGATCAACTCCTAAGGCGCGCAATGAATCTAAATATTTATCTTGTATATCTAAAGGAGAAGGCTTGAGAACCACTTGGAATTGGTAATAATGTTGTACACGATTTGGATTATCTCCATAGCGACCATCCGTAGGCCTTCGGGAAGGCTGTACGTAGGCTGCCGACCAAGGTTCGGGACCTATTGCTCTTAAGAACGTTGCTGGATGGAAAGTACCCGCGCCAACTTCCATATCAAAAGGTTGCAATATAACACATCCTTGAGCAGCCCAATATTGCTGCAGGGTAAGTATAATATCCTGAAATGTAGATGGTTTTGTCATGAAAATCTCGATATAGCCTTGGTAAAGCAAAACTGAATCCTGGGAAACCCGGGCTCCGCTCCGCTTCACCCAGGTTACTTGTACTTATGCGATGACTTAGGAATTACCTGCTGCTTTTTTGATTAACTCTTGCAACGATTCTTCACTGGCAGCACCAGGTATGAATGAAGGTTCAGAACCTGCTTTAAACTGACCATTTGGAGTTGAAGCGATTATAAACGCAGGAGTTCCCATCAAGTGTAACTTTTCTGCTAATTCACGGTTTGCATCCAAAGCAGCAGTTACGTCTTTGCTTTGCATATCAGTTTTTAACTTCTTCATATCCAAACCTAACGACTTAGCAGTAGCCATAACAATTTGGTCGTTTAAACGCTTATCAATGGAAATTAATGCATTATGCATTTCTTGATATTTGCCTTGCATACCAGCAGCTAAAGCGGCTCTAGAAGCCAATTCAGAACTCTTACCAAAAATTGGGAATTCTTTATAAATAATTCTCAAGTCACTGTCTTTCTTGACTAAACTATTAATAATTGGTGACATTTTTTTGCAATGAATGCATTGATAATCAAAAAACTCAACAATGGTCACATTACCTTTTGGATTACCTACAACCGTTGTTTTACCCTGGAACAATTGGTCTGTGTTTTCTTTAATTGCAGATTGAGCTTGTTGTTGCATACTTTGCTGTTGTTTTTGTTGCAACGCTTGAGAAGCTTCCAAAAGTACTTCTGGATTAGTAACTAAATAGTCGTGTATAACTTTTTCAATTTCTTTTTTTTGGGTATCAGACATAGGAGTTGTATTATTGGTATCTGCTGCCATAATTGCAGGTGATACTAAAGATGCGGTCAGCGCTCCTACTGTTAATAAATTTGTAAATTTCACACAGTTCCCCTTATTTAATAGTTTACATAATACCAACAACTTTCCAACCGGCACCCTAGCATCCACTTGAAGAAAATTCAATAGGGCCTGTTTACAATTCTACTATCTCAAGCAAAATTACTTATATTTCTACGGCTAAATTAGCATAAGCCAAGACCAGCCACTTCACACCATGTTCACTAAACTTCACCTGAACGCGGGTATGTGCCCCACTACCCTCAACTGCTAATACGATGCCCGAGCCAAATTTTGCATGAGTTACATTTTGGCCTAAAGATAAGCCTGAAGTTTCTTGTACCACTGAAGGTTTATTTCGTGAAATAACGGGTGCTTGAAACTTCGCCTTGACACGAACCTCATCAAGCAATTCTTGAGGTAACTCCCTTAAAAATCGTGAAGGCCGGTGATATTCTTCTCGCCCATATTGTCGTCGGATTTCAGCATAGGATAAAACCAGTTTGCGCATCGCACGCGTCATTCCCACGTAACATAACCGACGCTCTTCCTCTAATCGTCCAGGCTCTTCCAAAGATTGTTTCCCAGGGAACACTCCTTCTTCCAACCCCACTAAAAATACCATTGGAAATTCAAGCCCTTTAGCAGCATGTAAGGTCATCAAATGGACATAACGTTCGTGCTCTTCTGCCTGCATTTCTCCGGCCTCCAAAGAGGCATGTGCTAGGAATGCATTCACTAGAGGAATTTCTTCTTCCTCTTCTTGTTCATAACGGAATTGTTTTGCCGCATTGATTAATTCTTGTAAGTTATCAAGACGAGACTCAGATTTGTCGCCTTTGATTTTGCTAAAATGCGCATACAATCCACTCTGCTGAATTACTACGGATAACTGCTCATCCAGCTCCATTGCTGCGGTATTTTGTTGCAATTGTTCAATTAACTCAATGAATTTTGCAAGAGAAGAACCCGCCCGTTGAGCCATTTCACCTGATTGTAATAAGGTTTTGGCCGCGCGCCATAAAGAACACTGTTCGGATTTGGCATAATGACGCAAATCTTCAAGCGTTTTTTCACCGATACCACGAGTGGGAAAATTAACGATTCGCTCAAAAGCATTATCATCATCAGGATTCACCAATAAACGCAAATAAGCTAAAGCATCTTTTACCTCTGCTCGATCGAAGAAGCGCAATCCCCCATAAATACGATAAGCAATTCCAGCACGTAATAAGGCTTCCTCTAAAACCCTCGATTGAGCATTCGAGCGATATAGAATAGCAATTTCATCAGCACTTACGCCCTGATTTATTTCCATCATAATTCGTTCACAAACAAAGCGTGCTTCTTCCAACTCATTAAAAGCACTATAGACTATAATTTTTTCTCCAGTGGCGCCCTCTGTCCATAAGTCTTTTCCCATTCGAGAATTATTATGTGTGATTAGAGCATTGGCTGCATCGAGTATCGTCGCGGTTGAACGATAATTTTGCTCTAAACGAATAATCTGTGTGTTTTTAAAATCTTGGGAAAACTGCTGGATATTCTCAACTTTAGCGCCACGCCATCCATAAATAGATTGATCATCATCGCCAACCGCCAAGACAGCGGCATGTTCACCAGCAAGCAGACGTATCCAGGCATATTGAATTGTATTAGTATCCTGGAACTCATCCACTAATATGGCTTGAAATCGTTGACGGTAATGATTAAGAATCTCTGGGTTATCACGTAACAACTCATGAGTTCGCAATAACAATTCCGCAAAATCGATTACTCCTGCTGTCTGACAAGCTTGTTCATAGGCACTATAAATATTGAGTAACGTTTTACCAGGCCCATAAGACAAGGTATGGACGTGCTGAGGTCGAAGTCCCTCATCTTTACGTCCATTTATGAATGATTGAGCTTGTTTTACGGGCCATTGTTCTGAATCAAGATTTAATGAACTAATCACTCGCTTGATTAATCGTGCTTGATCTTCAGAATCTAAAATATGAAACAGTTCAGGCAAACGAGCTTCTTGATAATGTCGACGGAGCAAACGATGACACAACCCATGAAAAGTTCCTACCCATAACCCCAATACAGGCGTACTCAACATATGATTTAAGCGCGTCCTCATTTCACCAGCCGCTTTATTAGTAAACGTTACGGCTAGAATTCCATGTGGGGAAATATGTTTCTCCTCTATAAGCCATGCAATGCGACTAACCAAAACTTTTGTTTTTCCACTTCCTGCCCCAGCAAGAACTAGCGTATTACCCAGCGGAGAAGTAACTGCTTCGCGTTGTCGCTCGTTCAGTCCTTTAAGAATTGCAGCAAGAGTCATAAATAAATTCCAGGAAAAAATGATGGTGTATTCTATTAATAGATCCCACTATCCCGCAAGGGAAAGAAAATAGAAGCTATACTAATTATAATTATAAGCGTGTTTTTTTAAGCTATCGTGATTACGTATTGCTTTAAAATGCTTCCCAGCGCAAAATAACGCAATATGGCAAAACAAAATTCCCAAAGGACTAAAATGCACTCACTCTATCCGTCAATTAAACCTTATGCGCAACACGAATTAAAAGTCAGTGAACTGCATACGCTTTATATTGAAGAAACCGGCAATCCTGATGGATTACCGGTTATTGTATTACATCCAGGCCCTGGTGCTTCTTCGGGAGATGGTTACCTTAGACGTTTTTTTGATCCACAACACTATCGTATCGTACTTTTTGATCAGCGCGGGTGTGGACGCTCTACTCCTCACCTGGAAGTTCGTGAAAATACGACCAATTTATTATTAGATGATATCGATGCCATCAGAGACTTTTTAGGATTGTCCGAATTTGTATTGTCTGGGGGCGGCTGGGGCTCTTTACTTGCTTTACTCTACGCGCAAAAATTTCCCCAACAGATTAAGGCATTACAACTGCATCAAGTTTTTTTGGGGAGACAGCAAGATTTTGATTGGTTTTATAAACAAGGTGCTAACCTGGTTTATCCTGATTACTGGCAAGAATTTATTAGCAGTGTGCCTGAAGACATGCTAGATAAAATTCCCCAATATTATGCCAATTGTTTGCAAGGACCCAATGAACTGGCACGGATGAGTGCAGCAAAGTCATGGGCATTGTGGGAGGCTCGTTGCAGTAGCTTACATCCTCATTTATATGTCATTGATCAATTCAGCGACCCTCATTTTGCGCTGGCTCTTGCAACGTTAGAATCTCACTACATTAATAACCATTTTTTCATTGAAGAAAATCAGGTAATGGACAATGTTCATAAAATCAGACATATCCCAACATACATTGTACACGGCCGTTTTGATTTAATTTCGCCTCTGGCTGGCGCCTTTGAACTTCATCAAGCAATCCCGGCATCTAATTTAAGAATAGTTCGTGATGCAGGACATTCAGATAGAGAATCAGGAATCATTGACGCCCTGATTTATGCAAGTAAAGAAATTTCCAAACAAGGGCCTGATGCATGCTGATTGTAATTCAAAGAGTAAACCAAGCCCGAGTAGAGATTGATAGTGAAACCGTTGGAACAATAGGTCAAGGACTTCTGATCCTCTGTGGTTTTGAACCTGAAGACACAGAACAGAATATCAATAAAATGTTAGATAAATGTCTTAATTATCGTATTTTTAATGACAGTCAAGGAAAAATGAATTTAAGCCTTAAAGAGGTTCAAGGTGGGTTATTATTAGTTCCTCAATTTACGTTAATGGCCGAAACCCAAAAAGGATTGCGTCCCAGTTTTTCAAATGCAGCACCACCTGAGCTGGGTCGTCAATTATTTGATAATCTCTTAACACGAGCCGCTCAGTTATATCCTCATACACAAAGTGGATGTTTTGGTGCGGACATGCAAGTTCATTTGTGCAACGATGGTCCTGTGACCTTTTTATTAAAATTCTAAGGCATATCAAATGTAAAATCTCAACAAAACATTATGGTCGTGGATGGTTGTTTGCAAGAACATCAAACTCGTGTAACATCGTTCTCTAAATCAAATAATTAAAAAAATCATGCGATTAACTTTAAGAATCATTAGCTTTACTGGTGCTCTAGCTTTAACAGGATGTGCTTGCAAGGGAACGAACCCAGCCGATCCTTTTGAACCCTTTAACCGCAAGGTATATAAATTCAATTCTGCCTTAGATAATGCCATTTTAAAGCCGACAGCAAAAGCATATCGGGCTGTTTTACCTGCTCCTGTCCGTAAAAGTATAAATAATTTTTACAACAATCTTGATCTTATCCCATCTGTAGGAAACGATCTTCTGCAAGCTGAGGGAAAATGGGCAATTCGTGACTCGTGGCGATTCATTATAAACTCCTCTCTTGGTGTGGGTGGCTTATTTGACGTAGCTAAAACCTTTGGCTTACCTCCCCATTCAAATGATTTAGGTCTTACTTTAGCTAAATGGGGCGATAAAAATTCTCCCTTCCTAATGCTTCCTCTATTAGGTCCAAGTACCCTTAGAGATGGAGCAGGATGGTTATTCCAATTTGCTTTATACAGCCCCTATGTTTATATAAATGAAGATGCTGTAGTCTATAGTCTATTAGCTCTTCGTACAGTGGATTTGCGCTCACAACTATTAGATACTGAACAAATAATGGATGAAGCTTTGGATAAATATGCCTTTATGAGAGATGCGTATTTACAATATCGAAATCATCTAATCACCGGCGCTCATTCAGACACAGGTTCTCTTTATGTTGATGATAAAAAAGCCGATCAGGAAGCAGCTGCAGAAACTGGTAGTGATTATATAGATGAATAATTTTAGTACTCCAATACTTTGTGGCCTGGGTGAAGCGTAGCGAAACCCAGGTTTCAGGATATGGATAAATTTCTCAACTCCAGGTTTCGCTACGCTTCATCCAAGCTTCTCTTACAAGTTTTAATTAAGCCCTACATATCTTCTCAAGGCAACGTAAAAAATCACCAGCGATATCAAGTTTTGTTTCTGCTTCTATTTCTATTAAACAGGTTGGGCTTGTAACATTAATTTCTGTTAAATAATCACCAATCACATCGAGACCAACAAAATACAACCCCTTGGCCTTGAGAGTGGGAGCCACTTGTCCACAAATCCATCTGTCTCGCTCTGTAATAGGTACGACCTCCCCGCGTGCACCCGCAGCTAAATTTCCGCGTAAATCTCCTTGCGCGGGAATACGCGCCAAAGCAAAAGGGACAGGCTCGCCATTGATTAATAAAATGCGTTTATCACCGGTATGTTTTATTTCATGAATATAACGTTGTGCAATAATTGTTTGTGTTTGATTTTTAGTCAGGACTTCTAAAATAACTGCTAAATTATTTCCTTGCTCCTCAACATGGAAAACGGAATTACCTCCCATGCCTTCCAAGGGTTTAAAAATAACTTGTTTGTGCTCCTCCCAAAATGATTTCAATTGCTTTATATTTCGCGAAACCAGGGTAGTCGGACAACACTGAGGAAAATTTAAAGTAAAAAACTTCTCATTTGCATCACGCAAGCTTTGAGGTTTGTTGGCAACAAGAACCCCTTCGTGTTCGGCCAGCTCCAAACAATAAGTTGTGTAAATGTATTCTGTATTAAAAGGAGGATCTTTTCGCATGAGGATGATATCGAACTCACCCAAAGACGTTTCATATGAAGCATTAATGGTGGCCCAATCTCTGCTATTCACATCTCCGATACTTAAATCATAAACGTGTGCGAAAGCCCGTCCATCCTTACAAAATAAATCCTCTTGGGTAAAAACAACACAAGACCAACCCATTTCTTGAGCTTTCTTGATCATAGCTAGAGTGGTATCTTTATAAGGTTTTAATTGATTTAGAGGATCTAGTAAAACAGCAAGTTTCATTATTCATCTCCAATTGCTGCTATTTCTCTTGCTGCAGCAAGTGCAGCTAAGCGAGCAATAACTCCATATACATAAAACCGGTTCGATTCATCTACCTCAGTTAAATCATCGCAAGGCATGTTACAGGCTTGGGCAAAAGCTAGAGGTTCAAAATGCATTCCGGGTGCATTCAGATTTTCATCAATGCCACGTTCTTTGTGAACTCGGTAAAATCCACCCACTACAAACTGACCAATCATATACACAACAGGTTCGGCAACCGAGCCATTTGGCATGGTTTCAAAGGTATAGACACCCTCTTGAATAATAACCCGATCCACTTTGCGACCTCCTTTACTGGTCGACATTCGAGTGCGCTGTTTTCGATTTAATTTACGTACTTCTTCTGCCTCATGCACCATCATCACGCTCATGCCATAAGTGCCATTATCCGCTTTAATTACTACAAATGGTTTTTCTTTTATCCCATAAGTTGCATATTTATCATTCATTAAAGTGAGAATTTTCTCCACTTCAATAGCTAATTTATCTATACCTTCCTGGGCCATGAAATCAAGACCTTCTAAAGCACTAAAATAAGGATTAATTAACCAAGGATCCATCCCTACCAATTCGGAAAACTCCATCGCAACCTTGTCATAAAAATTAAAATGACTCGATTTCAAGCGTGAAGACCAACCTAACTGTGCTGTAGGTCTTATTTTTTGCTTTATACCTTGTAAAATTTCAGGAATCCCCTGAGAGAGATCATTATTTAACATAAGAAAACAGGGGTTATAATTAGCGAGGCCCACTCTATCACCCTCGCGCTGAATAGGCTCTAACAGTAGCGACTCCCCCTCTTCAAGAAGCACCTCTGTAGGTTCTTTAATCTCAGGATCCAAACTACCAATGCGAACCACAAATCCCGCTTTTATAAAAATAGTTCTTAAAACATTAAGACTTTTTAAATAAAACATATTGCGTGTATGACTTTCTGGAATCAATAAGATGCGTGTGCAATCTGGAATATAGTCAACTAAAACAGACTGTGTTGCCTGAATACATAGGGGAAGGAATTCCGGATTCAAATTATTAAACCCAGCTGGAAATAGATTAGTATCTACTGGCGCCAGTTTGAATCCCGCATGACGTAAGTCAACAGATGAGGTTAAAGGAGGGGGAGTTTCCTTCCATTGATGCCTAAACCAAGCCTCAATAGCTGCGATTTGATTTAAAACAATTTTTTCAACATGAAACAATGGTCCAGAATGTGCGGTGGTTAAATGAGGAACAGGGATTTCATGTGCATTCATGCTTTCTCTCTTACTATTTTTTTTGATGATGTTACCGGGGTTATCACAGAAATAAAAGATTTTATTGATTTTCTGTTATTATATTGCAAGTTCGATTTTTATACCTAACATAATCCGTTAATTTCATGATCGTACTAAAAAAGATTTTTGTTTGGGTTTAAAGTCCACTACATTGATTAACAACTAAAGGAACCTTATTCATGATCAATGCGCTGATACAACAATTTTCCACGCAAATACAAACTTTTTTATATATCATGATGATCATCAATGGTATTTTACATTTGATTTTTGCTGGTGCTGTAGCTCACGATGCAGGGAATATGAATCGAACCGGACAAAAACCAGTCTTGGTTTCTGCTGCTACCTGGGCATTCGCTACATTAATAGGCGGTGTCTTCACTGCAACGATTTATTGGTTGCTTCACCACTCTACAATTACTAGACCGACCATAAGAGAGATTCGTTATGACCAACCCTAATATTAAAACCATTGATGTGCATCAACTAAAAAAAATGATGGATCATGATCCCGATCTTTGTTTAATTGATGTTAGGGAATTGGAAGAATGGCAAGAATTCCATATTGCTAGAGCGCTTCATATCCCTAAAGATCTTATTCCATCCTCTATTGCTGTCCAATTCCCAAATAAAAATCAACCCATTTATTTACATTGTAAAGGTGGAGTTCGATCTTTATTTGCTGCTCAATGCTTAATGGATTTAGGATATCAAGAAGTTTATTCAGTAGATGGTGGTATTATTGATTGGGCTAAATCGGGTTACCCAATAGAACAACAGAAAGAACGACTAGAGCCACAATTATAATTCTAAATCCTAAGCACAACTCAATGCAGCAAAGGAGTTCCTATAATTTTTACCGAAAAATAGGGGCTACTTCGCTGCATTTGACTGGAGTTGTAAAACATTCAATTAAAGGGCATTATTTGTAAACAGAGTATAGACGATGGGCTCCATAGAATCTTCGCTGCCAGGAGACTCCAGAGTTGGAGGAATTCCCTTGTCTGTAAAAAGTCTTGCACGATTTTTTACATCAGATTCTTTAACTATCTGTTGTACCCTAGTCAAATCAATCTCTTTTGTTCTGAAATTCGCTACTTTTTTTAGTAAATCTTGGAGTACATCTTCTACTTTATAATCCTTGATTTTCCTTTTTGAAAAAGGCTGTTCGCTGGGTGCTAAATAACCTTTTCTGGGATCCGAGTCGACATACACATGTGCGTGCATAAAATTGCTCAACGCATCATACATATCTATCAAATCTTTAGAATCTGGGAAATTGTCCCAAGTAAGATTGAGTGAAGTGGTTAATGCATTATATAGAGTGCTGTTTTCTGGAGATAAAAAATAAGGAGTTACAGTACCTTGATAACTTTTAAAAATTTGATCACGAATATAAAATGCCGCCGCATTAAGTACAATTTTTTTATTTGGACTTTCAGATTGTTCAAGACAGTTAAGAACCGCACATAAATACTTACACTGAATCGCGCGTTCTGGATGACTAATGGTGAGAATCTTTAATGAATTTGGAATGTTTTTTTCATCTAATTTATGGCTTTTTAATTCAGTTGCAATACTCTCCCTAATGTATTTTGCTAATTTATCATATTCGACATACTGAAAACCCATTTCTGCTCTCCTTAAACTCCATGAATCGGGATTAGTAAAATTTACTCCAACGCGAAGTTTAAACTAATTCAGAAAGTCAGTCATGCATTTTCCTTTTACTGCTTAATTAATTTTTAATCTTTAAAAGTCAATAACATAGGTTCTATGATTTTGAGGATGTCCCTTATAAAACAATTCTTTTGGTAGCCTTCTCCTACAGGTCAAAAAAAGTTTAAACAGGAAATTAACCTATTTATTTGCTTTTTTCCGCTGTGTTGATTAATTTACCTCTTTAAGTTCGCATCAGGAATGGTTATGAAAAAATACCTATGCTCCCTTTTTCTTGTTCTAATTAGCCTCAATGCATTTGCACAAATAACTCAACCCAAATTGGTTGTTCAACTGGTAATTGATCAATTACGTGGTGATTTAATCTTTCAACATCAGCAACAATTTGGTAATGGCGGATTTAATTATCTATTAAGTCATGCCATAGATTACCATAATACGCATCATCCACATGCCAATACTACTACTTGTGCAGGTCATGCTACAGTTGCAACAGGAAGCTTCCCCGCACTACATGGCGTTGTAAATAATGAATGGTATGACCGAAAATCACAGCAAATGGTCTATTGCATGGAAGATTTAAAAACTAATGTACTGCGAACACCTCATACCCGTATTGTGATTCCAGGGCGCTCTCCCAAAAATTTGTATACCTCGACATTAAGCGATGAAGTGATACTCTCCCAAAAAGGACGTGTCTTTGGTGTGTCTTTAAAAGATCGTTCAGCTATAACCCTAGCTGGACATGCGGGTAAAGCGTTTTGGTTTGATACGACTAATGGTGGTTTTGTTACCAGTACCTACTACTATCCCCAATATCCTCAGTGGGTTAAAAATTGGAATAAAAACTATTCTCCTCAAGACTACGCCTGGCATCTGAGTCGCTCTAAAACTGAATATCAAAATTCTAACTCGCCTATTTTTTACCATGAAGATGAGCTTTTTGGTCAAACTTTTCCGCACCATATAACTCAAGCACCAAGCCCCGAATACTTTAAGTCTCTATCGCGTTCCCCCAAAGCGGACCAACTCACTGCAGATTTTGCCGAACATCTTTTAACGGAAGAACGATTGGGACAATCTTCTGGAAAAACTGATTATTTAGGTATTAGCTTTTCTGGCGTTGATGCAATTGGCCACCAATTTGGTCCCCATAGCCTGGAGTCAGAGGATAATTTATTAGAACTAGATAAGACTCTCGCACATCTTCTATCAGTTATTGACAAACAGGTAGGCCTCAACAATACGCTCATTGTGCTTACTGCCGATCATGGTGTAAATGATGGACCAACTTATCTCAAAGCACATCGTATGCATGAAATTAATCCCATTGACGTCCCTAAAATGGAGCAATACATTCGTACATTATTAAAGAAACAATATACGCTCCCTGAAGAAACATTAATGTCCATCACTCCGCCTTATATCTATCTCAATCATAAAGTGATAAGTCAGCATAAAATAAAACTGAGCGAGGTGAAGCGTTATCTTGCACGGGCTTTAACGCTACAGCCTGGAATTTTCAAAGCTTATGTATTGCCACTTACGGATAGTGAAAAAGATTGGCTTAGTGCTAAAGTGGATAAAATGTATTTCCCAGACCGGTCTGGAGATCTGTACCTGGTTCAACCTCCAAATCAATCGAATGGTACTAAAGGTATAGACCGTGTAGCTCATGGAAGTCCATGGCAATATGACAGTTATGTTCCGCTCCTGTTCGTCCATCCTGATTTTAAACCACAACGTATCTTTCGTTCCACTTACACGACGGATATTGCTCCTACTTTATCCGCGATACTTATGATAAAAAATCCATCTGGAGCTGTGGGACATCCTTTGCTGGAAGTGGTATCGGCTTTTAATTAAAAATAGACCTGGGTTTTCTAACAGCCCAGGGCACTATTTTAACTATAGAAATCAGCTAAACTTATATTAAAGAATTGGTATGTTTTGAAGCTTTAAAAAACAGTACTATAACAAGCAAACCCTAATTAAAGATTGAATTTAACGCAAAAAACCTTTAGTATTTGCACGAAATTTCTAACGATATCATCATGAACAAACAAGCGATAATTATTGGGATTTCAGGCCCTTCTGCATCAGGTAAAAGTCTTTTAGCGAATACAATTGTCAATGAGCTTGGCTCGGAACAAGTAGTAGTTATTTCTGAAGACGCCTACTATAAAGATAATGGTCATTTACCGTTCCCTGAAAGAGAAAAAATAAACTACGATCACCCTGATTCTTTTGATCATGCATTACTTTGCGACCATTTACGACAATTAAGAGATGGTAGACCGGTTGAAATTCCAATTTATTCTCACTCAAAACACATGCGCTTGCCTGAAACCAGAACAGTCGGGCAGCACGCAATTATTATCCTTGAAGGTATCTTACTCTTTAGCGATAAAGAATTACGTGAAATAATGGATATTCGAATTTTCATGTCCACTCCGCTCGATGTGTGTTTAACCCGGCGTTTAAAAAGAGATGTGGTTGAACGGCATAGAACTTTTGAATCTGTGGTACACCAATATGAAACCACGGTACGTCCCATGTACCTGCAGTTTATAGAACCATCTAGTCGCTATGCAGATATTATTATTCCTCGCGGAGGAGAAAACAGGATTGCTATTGAAATGATTCAAGCTAAGATGCGGGAATTATTAGCATTGCATACTAATTAATGTGGGTTCGAAATGGAAAAAAAGAATTTTATTTTTTCATATCGAACTTAATTATTTAAAACTAGAGCCCCTTATAAATGCGAGCATTTTAAGGGATAACATTCGTTTAGCGATAAAAGTCATCAAATGCCTTTTATATCGAACTCATGTTAATTAATTGAGGAGAGAATGGTGGGATTTTTAACAGGAAAAAAAGCACTTATTATTGGTCTAGCTAGCAATCGCTCGATTGCTTATGGCATTGCCAAAGCATTTCATGAGCAAGGAGCTGAGTTAGCTTTTACCTATCAAAATGAGCGTTTACAAGATCGTGTTGAAACAATGGCAGCTGAATTCAATTCATCCCTAACCTTTCCTTGTGATGTAGCTCATGATGAAGAAATCCAAGCTCTGTTTTCAAATCTTCGCAAGCATTGGGATCATTTGGATATCTTAATTCATTCAGTAGCTTATGCTCCAGCGGATCAAATTAGTGGAGATTTTGTAACATCTTGCACACGTGAAGGCTTTCGAATTGCTCATGATATCAGTGCCTACAGTCTAATAGGGCTAGCACAAGCCGCTTTACCTATGATGGAAGGTACTGAAGGTTCTCTGTTAACCTTAAGTTACTATGGTGCTGAAAAAGCAGTACCTAACTATAATGTTATGGGAGTCGCCAAGGCTAGTCTTGAAGCTTCAGTACGTTATTTAGCTTCAAGCTTAGGTTCCAAAGGCATCCGCATTAATGCTATATCAGCAGGACCAATCAAAACACTTGCTGCGGCTGGAATTAAAGATTTCCGTAAAATTCAAACTGCCTATGCTAATATTACCCCGCTCCATAGAAACGTTACTATTGAAGAAGTCGGAAATACAGCTGCATTTTTGTGCTCTAACTTAGCTTCAGGGATTACTGGCGAAGTAGTTCACGTTGATGCCGGTTATCATGCGGTATCCACTATGCGCGATATCAGCTAATTTTTTACCTTTCCTATAATCCGGAGAGGTTTCTAACGCAAGTAAATTTTATTCCAAAACCCAAAATTTGGCTCGAACCAGGAGCCAAATTTTAACGAAATATAATTACACCTTATCTCCCCCTCCCCAAAGTTCATAATCAAGGTTTCTCCAAAAGATTAGTTCGTGGACTAAGAGACAAAACTTTAACTAATTGATATTTATGAGCTATTCTTTATACACCAATCCTTAAAAAGAGCCATCATGCATCAAACCCTCAGTTCGATTCCATTTATTTGGACCTTCGTTATGATGAGTTTTTTAGCACAGGGAGCTCCATTTTCTTTAGACAATATGATCAAGGTCACTCCAGAAAATGATACTCAGTGCGTGCAATACTACCTGTATAAAGGTGTCCTTTATTGTAATTCAACAACAGACTCTAACCCTATAGATTCTCAAATAAGAAACTATGAGCAATTAAAAATTTCATTTGATGAGCGTCCTTGGAAAATGGCTTGGGGCAACAAAAATTCAATTGGCACAACAATCGAATACGTTCCCGCAGGCGATGATATAAATCATTGGCTTGAATTAGTTACAAGTCAGTATTTTCCCGGCTTACAGAAAAAAACATCATTAAAACAATTTGCTAACACCTTAATAAAAAATCTAACCGATTTGGGTTATCAACCCATCATTACTTTCCATGAAAATACAGAAAACCGGGTGTTATTAGAAATAAGAATAGAAAAACCAGAAAACCAAATTCGAGATGAGCTGGAAATGTTAATTAAAGACAACAATGGAATCTATCTTTTACAGTATGTCATTAAGAAAAGTGACATGGGTAATGAAAATAGACAAAGATGGATAAACAATTTAAAAAATAGTGTGAAATTAAAGGAGGCAGGTCCTCAGAACACTATGCAATGATTAGCTAAGTTTTGGAGCATCAGGTTCCAGATCTTCAGTCTCCGCAGGCGTATCATTCGAATCTAAAGGGTTTTGCTGATTCATGAGCTGTGCAGGGAGACGTGTCTCACCCACGCGAGTATTCGTAAGAACATCCATTTCACCTTGGGTGTCATTTGGATCATAATTAATTTTCCTGCTCTGTTCTAATTCTATTTTAGTATCGATGGGATCATAATTAATTTTATCCTTAGTCAGTTCTTCTTTATCATCATGCTTTAATTTAATCTCATGCCATTTAGAATTTTTCATAATATGCTCAATAAAAGTATTTAAGTATATTATAGCATGATGCCGATAGCATGAGATTAAGGGGAAGAATTGATTACTCAATTTCCCCTGTATTTTTATATACTGCATCCAACGCCTTTAATGATTCCAACAAAGGTTTCATTTTCTCTAAAGGCCAACTGTTAGGACCATCACTCAACGCCTTATCGGGATCAGGGTGAGTTTCCATGAACAATCCTGAAATACCTGCAGCTACTGCAGCACGAGCAAGAACAGGAACGAATTCGCGTTGCCCCCCAGAAACCCCATTATTTCCTCCAGGCAATTGCACTGAATGCGTTGCATCATAAACGACAGGACAACCCGTTTCACGCATAATGGCTAAAGAGCGCATATCAGAAACCAAATTATTGTATCCAAAACTTACGCCGCGCTCACAGGCCATAATCTGCTCATTACCACATGCCTTTGCTTTATCAATCACGTGCTTCATTTCCCATGGAGCTAAAAATTGACCTTTTTTGATATTAACAGGCTTATTCATCGAAGCCACTTTCTGAATAAAATTAGTCTGTCTGCATAAAAATGCGGGAGTTTGTAACACGTCTACCACGCTCGATACCTCCAACAATGGAGTATCTTCGTGGACATCCGTTAAAATAGGTACACCCACTTGATTTTTTACTTTTTCTAAAATGGATAAGCCCTTTTCAAAGCCTGGTCCTCTGTAGCTGGATATAGAAGAACGATTTGCTTTGTCAAATGAAGATTTATATATAAAAGGAATCTGCAATTGATTACATAGTTCCTTTAAATAACCCGCGGTTTCCAAAGCCAGTTCTTCACTTTCAATGACACAGGGTCCAGCAATTAAAAATAAGGGCTTATCTAAACCTACTTCAAATCCACATAATTTCATTCTTAATTTTTTCCTTGATGTTTTTTGCGAGCAGCAAGTACGAATTGTTTAAACAATGGATGACTTGCTCTTGGAGTCGATGTAAATTCCGGATGAAATTGGCATGCCAAAAACCAGGGATGATCGGATAATTCTATCATTTCCACTAAAGAATTATCTGCTGAGCGGCCGGAGATAATCAACCCATGTTCAACCAGGCTTTCTACATATTTGTTATTCACTTCATAACGGTGTCGATGACGTTCTATTATTTGTGGTTTTCCATAGACACTATATGCCAATGTACCTTCTGCTAATTGACACATTTGTGCCCCTAATCGCATGGTACCACCCAAATCACCATCTTCATCGCGAAGTTGTTTGGACCCATCGGCATCCATCCACTCATTGATTAAGCCCAGCACAGGATACGGGGTATTTTTGTTAAATTCAGTCGAATTTGCATCTTTTAAACCACCAACATTTCGGGCAAATTCAATAACGGCTGTTTGCATTCCCAAACAAATTCCTAAGAAAGGAATTTTATGCTCTCGAGCATATTGGATTGCTTTGATTTTACCTTCAACACCACGCTCTCCAAAACCTCCTGGGACAAGAATTCCATCAATACTTTCTATAAGCGAAGCACCATGAGTTTCAATTAACTCCGCATCCAAATAAACAATTTCGACTTTCGTTTGGGTATGAAGCCCAGCATGCAGTAAAGCCTCATTAATGGATTTATACGCATCATTTAACTCAATATATTTCCCGACCATGGCAATTTTCACTGTTGCGGTTTGAACGGCTCTCATAGCCACAACCCGATCCCATTCACTTAAGTCAGCTGGTTTTACGTCAAGACCCAATTTTTTTACTACAATGTCATCGAGCCCATGCTCATGCAAGATTCGTGGAATTTGATAAATACTTGGCGCATCTTCTAGAGAAATAACTCCTTCTTTTTCCACATTAGTAAATAAGGCAATTTTTGCCCTATCAGACATGGGTAATGCTTTTTCTGAACGACAAATCAAAATATCAGGTTGAATACCTATAGATCGCAATTCCTTTACCGAATGCTGCGTTGGTTTTGTTTTCGTTTCACCTGAAGTAGCGATATAGGGCACCAAAGTCAGATGAAGGAATAACGTTCTTTGCACACCCAATTCAATTCGCATTTGACGAATGGCCTCAAGGAAAGGTAATGACTCGATGTCACCTACAGTTCCACCAATTTCAACCATTGCCACATCAAAACCGTCGGCACCTAATTTAATGCAGCGTTTGATCTCATTAGTAATATGGGGGATTACCTGAACCGTTCCCCCTAAATAATCCCCTCTTCTTTCTTTTTTAATGACATTTTCATAAATTTTCCCTGAGGTAAAATTATTACGTTTTGTCATAACGGTATTTACGAAACGCTCATAATGGCCCAAATCGAGATCTGTTTCAGCACCATCATTGGTCACAAAAACTTCGCCATGCTGGAATGGACTCATCGTTCCAGGATCAACATTTATATAGGGATCAAGCTTAATCAGTGTTACTTTAAGACCACGCGCTTCGAGAACCGCCGCGAGCGACGCAGCTGCAATACCCTTTCCTAAGGAAGATACTACTCCACCTGTAATAAAAATAAAATTTGTCATAATTGACCTTGTATCCTGCTAATTAAGTACTGTTTAGTAGAGAATATAGAGTTCGGATTCCATATAGCCTGGGAGATTGAAGCGAAACCTTGGATTTTCGCTTCCAAATTCTCCGGGTTTCGCTTCGCTTTACCCGACAAGGCTATACAAACATAAAAGAATCGAAACTAACTAACTAATAGCCAATAAATGCCCCATTTTCTCTTTCTTAGTTTTTAAATATCGGTGACTTTCCTTAGTAGGTTCTATTTCTAAAGGCACTCTCTCCATAACCTTTACCCCATAATGATCAACCGCAGCAATTTTTGATGGATTATTAGTTAATAATCTTATTGCATCAATACCAAAATATTTAAGTATTTGATAAGCAATGGCATAATTTCTGCTGTCCGCAGGAAGACCTAGTTGATGATTCGCATCAACGGTATCCCAACCTTCTTCCTGCAAGGCATAAGCTTTAAGTTTGTTTGCTAAACCAATTCCACGGCCTTCCTGGCGTAAATAGATTAAAACACCCCCTTCAGCCGCAATTAGAGACAAAGATTGCTCCAATTGTTTGCCACAATCGCATTTACACGAGCCCAAAATATCACCTGTAATACATTCTGAGTGAATACGTACTAGAGGTACTCGATTAGCAAATATAGGTGGCTTCACCAAAGCGAAATGTTCTGCACCATCCAGTTCATTTGTAAAAACAGTCATATTAAAATCACCTTTGTCTTGCAAAGGAATACGTGTTGAAGCTGCCGCATTGACTAATCTTTCATGGCGAATTCGATATTCTATCAAATCTTTAATCGTTACCAGAGGAATATTATGTTGTTCGGAAAATGTAACCAATTCATCACGTCGACTCATGGTGCCATCTTCGTTAATAATTTCACAAATTACAGCAGCAGGAGTTAAACCAGCAAGTTTTGCCAAGTCCACACTACCTTCCGTTTGTCCAGGACGTTCTAAAACGCCTTTTTTCTTGGCACGCAAAGGAAAAACATGGCCTGGAGAAATAACATCCGCAGGACCACTCTCAGAAGAAATCGCAACTTTAATTGTCCGAGCCCTATCTTTAGCGGAAATACCTGTAGATACACCTTCTGCTGCCTCTATGGATACCGTAAATGCAGTACCATAAGGAGACCTATTATTTTGCGCCATCATCGGTAATTGCAATTTATCAATGAGTTCATCAGCCATAGACAAGCAGATCAAACCACAACCATAGCGAGACATAAAATTAATTGCCTCTGGTGTAGCATATTCCGCAGCCACGACCAAATCCCCTTCATTTTCCCTATCTTCATCATCCATTAAAATAACCATTTTACCGGCTTTGAGTGTTTCCACTGCGTGTTCTATTGTAGCTAATGAATACTTCATAACGCGACCTCATTTGATCCAGTGTTCATTTAATCCTCCAGCCAATCCAGACATGCTATCATATTGTCGCCCATAGCATGCCAAGAAATAGTATGCGCTCGGTCAAATATCCCACTCTGCTGGTATGCTGAAATTGCATCGTGTTCCAAAATACTTGGAACAATATATAAATAAGTTCGATGAACTAACCCTTGTTGGTGCAACGCACTAAAAAGTGCACCACCGGCTTCTACCCAAACATCATGATACCCAAGCTCCCCCAGATGGCTCATCATAACATTTAAATCCATTACTCCATTTTTCATGGGCATTAAATGCAAAGTACTGTTAGGATAAGAAACCTCTCGTTCATTGCAATGATACACATGACAATGAGCGGCGGTTGAAAAAATTATAGACTGTTGGTCCAGGTTCAACTCTCTATCGATAATTGCAACAGGCTTTGCCTGTTCTTCCTGGCCTAAACGCACGTTCATTTTGGGATTATCCCTACGGATTGTTTGGGCAGTAGTGAGAATCACATCTGCGGCAGCGCGCATTTTATGCGTAAATTCCCCACATAAAGCATTAGATAAAATTACACGCTCTCCTACGGAACGACCAATTTTACCGTTTAGTGTTTGTGCTATTTTCACGGTTACTCTTGGCTTTTTAGTTTCAGTCCAGTAGGAATAACTTTTATAAAATTCAGTAATTTCATCTACAGGATAATGCGTCACCTTAATTCCATGGGCTCTTAATTTTTCTGAGGAATTATTTTTAGCAACTACTGGATTAGGATCCAAATAAGCAAAAACAACTTCTTCCACTCCATGATTGATAATCGCATCGACACAAGGTGGCGTTCTTCCCCAATGATTACATGGCTCAAGAGAAATATATAGACAAACCCCTGGCATTTGAGGAGGAATTTGTGTTAACAATAATTGTTCTGCATGCGGAGTTCCTGCCCCTCCATGACTTGCTTGTGCTATAATAATTCCATTTTGCACAGCAACCGCGCCAACACAGGGATTGGGGGCGCAATGACCTTGTCCAATACGGGCCTGTTCAAGTGCTGCGAGCAAAAACTTTTTGTGCATTATTTAAGTACCTTTCTATGATGCATGGTAGCTGCTCAACGCTAAATAGACGTGATCCCAAGGACAAACCGCGGGATTACGAGAAAGGATGAGTAGTTACGATGCGTGAATGATAACAAATTATTCAATTTTTGAGTAGCCTAATGATTAAATTGAACATTAAGAAAAACATTTTTTGGATACTGTTAGCGAGTTTTCTTGTCCGACCCTCTTTTGCCGAGGGTCTGTCTCCTTACTCCACCAGCGAACTGGAACAGTTAGAAAAAGAATTCGTACAGCAAATTAATCAATCAGAAAGCGTGGAGCGAAATCCATTAGCAAGCCAATATATTAATCGCATCGGAAAAAGCCTAGCGCATGCAGGGCATATTAAAACACCTGATTTTTTTATAGTAAAATCGAATGAAATCAATGCGTTTGCCGGTCCAGGGGGACATATAGGTATTAACTCGCAACTTATTTTAACAACGAGTACTGAAAGTGAGCTGGCGGGAGTCATGGCCCATGAAATTGCACACGTACGGTTGCACCATCTCTACAGGATGATCGAACATCAAAAACAAATGCGCGTTCCGATGCTTGCATCCATATTGGCATCTGCTGCTCTAGGAGTAATTAATCCCACAGTGGGAATGGCTGGAATGATGGGTGCTTTAACAGGATTCTCACAAGACAATATCAATTTTACACGATCCAAAGAAAAAGAGGCGGATAGGATTGGGATTGATATGTTGACTAAAGCAGGATACAACCCCCAAGGGATGGCGGCTTTTTTTAAAAAAATGCAGGAAAATTCGCGGTATTACTATACGGCAAACGTACCTGCTATTCTACGTACTCACCCTCTGGATGGAGACAGGGTAGCAGAAGCAGAAAACCGTATCGCGCAATCTTCACACAAACACCATGTAGATTCTCCGGAATATCCTTTGGTTAAAGAATTAATCCGCACATCAGTCGCTCAAGATCCTAAAACGCTATTTGATTATTATGAGCATCAATGCAACAAAAAAACCCCTGCTTATGCCTGCCAATATGGTCATGCCCTTACTTTAATCAATAATAACAATTATGCAAAAGCAGCCACTGTCTTAACTCCTTTATTGACAGAAAATAATAATCTCTATTTTCAAATTGCTATGGCACAAGCTGAAACAGGAATGTCCCAACATAAAGCAGCCCTCTCCCGATTAGAAGAAATACAAAAAAATTACCCTGATAATTACGCCGCTCTTATGGCGTATGCCCAAGGTTTGTTGGCTGCGAATCAAAATGAGAAAGCTACCAGTATTTTACTTAAAGGAAGTAGAAAATATAAACATGATCTACCTTTGTGTCGCGAGTTAGCTCGAGCCCAAGCGCAATCACATCAAAAAGATTATGCTTATTTTACTCAAGCCCAATGCCTACTACTTGAAGGACAAAAAAGAGCTGCGGTAGCTCAACTAAAGGTTGCCCAAAGCCTGGCAAAAAAAGATCCTTATTTATCAGCAAGAATCTCTGCCAAAATTGATGAAATTATGAACTAATCAAGAGAGCTTTTTTCGTACACGCTACGCTCATGCTCTATCGATAGATACACCCTATCTTATGATAGAGCGAGACGCCAACACGCTGTTCGTTCATAAAACTTTAAGACGAAATAAATAACGCTAGCTCCAATTCTTACTCACGAATCAAATTGATGAATTATACAGTACTATACTAGAAAAATATGTCTCACGTTTCATACGATAATCGGTAAGGTTTCTTCATGATTATGTCTAGAATGTTACGAGGTATAATTTATTCCGCATTTCAGTCACAAATTAAGGCGGATAGTGTGACTTGGCACACGGAGTTAGATCAGTTTGTTCTCAATGAAAAGGATATGGATTTCTTAAATGAAGAGGCTTTAATTTTCTTCAATCAAGTCTTGATTAAGAAATTACGTAAAGAACATCGCTTAGATTTTCATTAACCACTAGGACATACTTGTATTCTTGTGAGTGGCGCTTGGGACATTTATCTCAAACATTTTGCTGATCATTATCAGTTCGATCAGTTGATGCGCACAGAGTTAATGTACTGGTCGCATGAAAAAAGAGTACTGTCTTGGAAATTATAAGCTGGAAAATTAAGAAAAGATACAGCACCAGGGATAGTTATATTTTATATGCATATGGGGATAGCCCGAGCGACTTAGCTTTGCTTAATTATGCAGACTATGCTTTTTATAAATGTTTCCAATAAAAGAAACAGAAGCAGCAATAAAATGCGGAGGGATCTCTATGAACGATTCAACAGTATCATCGATTACCAATTTTTTAATACAAAATGACTTTGATAACCCCTCACTAACCCAAATCTCGCAAAATCTACAAAGCTCCTTATATTTTGCGAAAGTGGGAACGCGCGAAATAACCATTAAAGTATTTAATAAAAAGGAGTTGGAAACTCTTTATCAGTTAAATACCCAAAAATTTCTTCGTTTTATGGAGTTTCAAATGGGGTGTATTAATGATTTGACTCAAATTATACCTGCACCCCACTTAATCCGTTTTAATAATTTCTTTGTACAGGAAATGGATAATATACTGTTTTATATTATGGATTATATCCCTGGAGAATCTCGGGATATCTCGGCTATTACTCCAGCTCAGAAACAGGATATTGCCCGAATATTAAGGTTAGTCCATCAAACAGACTTAAGTCATTATGATACTAGTTTTTTTTCTATAAGAATTGATCTTCTTGTCCAATCCTGGCAATTTTTTCTAAACAATCAGGGAATAAGTTTAGTAAAGCAATTAGCTGCTCCTCTTCAAGATAACGCTTTAAATAATTTTCTTGATCAAATATCCAACGAAGTGACCGCTCAAGCCCTCTGGGATGTTAATAATAAGAGTAACTTAGTGATTGCCCATGCAGATATAAAACCTAAGAATGTTATTTGGAATCGTAAGGATGAGTTTTTCATTATTGATTGGGAAGATTTATCTACCATGCGAGCTGAAATTGATTTTATTGATACTATTACCAGTTGGACCCTTAAAAAAGATAATGAGGAATATGTATTAAATAACCATGAATTAAAGCTGTTTCGAGATGCTTATGCTTTGCCTTTGACAATTAAAGAAAGCGATATCCACTTTTCAGCGGCGAAATGGATGTCCTGGATTATGACCTGTTATTTACGATCTAATAATGAAATGGTACATGATGGAATGATGATGTTGAAGTTGCTTGCAAATAATAAAAGATCTTTACTGGACCTCTAGTATCTATCTTCATTATGCAAAGGAAACAATTTTTTAAACTCTGTGTCCGGGGTATATTTTTTACCAAAAAAATAGAATCGCAGTAAGTAAAAGAAACTCCAACAACAATTTATGTCATGGAGTTCCTATTGCAGCTTGCCAAACAATATTTAAAACTAATCTCGAAAATTCTCATACTGCAAGGGCAATTTAATATTTGATTTCTTCAGGAGCGCAATGGTTTCTTGCAGCTCATCTCGCTTTTTTCCTGAAACCCGAATTTTGTCTCCCTGAATTGATGCTTGCACCTTAATTTTGGAATCTTTGATACATTTCACTATATCTTTAGCTGTAGGCTGGTCGATTCCTTGCTTGAAAGTCATATTTAAAGAATAAAATTTTCCGCTGTGTACGGGCTCATCTTCCATATCTACTCCCGAAGCATCAAGATTGCGTTTACTGCAATGATTACGGAATAAATCCTCTAATTGTCTGACTTGAAAGTCTGATTCAGCGCGTAAGGTTACCGTGAGTTCTTTAAGCTCTATGCTTGAGTCCACTCCGCGAAAATCGAAGCGAGTCCCCATTTCACGCAAAGCATTATCAACAGCGTTACGTAATTCAACCATGTTTGTTTCAGAGACAATATCAAAAGAAGGCATAAGCTACTCATTCAAATTAAAAAATATAATTTAACAAAAAACAGAATGTTGCACCACATTCCAATTCTCAATTCTTATTGTTGCATATTCACTTAAAGAGTGTTATCAAATTAATTGGCTCAAAAATATTCTATTTAGTTACCAACCGTACAATAACCCTCGGGTTATTCGAATCTCAAGGAGTGAGAAGTATGGCAAAGGAAAAAAAGGAGTATTACACCTCATATCAACCCCAACCCCAGCATTCTCGTTTTTGGCTTCATTCGGAGTCATGTTATACAGAGGAAGAATTAGCGCAAAGAGAATGGATTCTTAAAACACGTGCCAACTCAGGAATTCATCCGGATTATTTAGCCAACCCCAGTTCTTGGTTTGCAGATGATTCCCAAGCTTTAATTAACGTTTATGAGCGTTCTTGGTTTTACTCTAATGCATTCAAAACACGTCATGCTTTAACTCGGGATGATTTTCATGTCCAACCCATCGATAGTCAACGTTTGCAATGGACTGCCTTATATCAACTAATGCAAAAAATTGGTGATTATTTATTGTTAAGAAATCAGAACTTACGTCAAGATCATTTAAATCAGCCTATGAATTTTTTCTTATTGGATCTTAATCATATACTGAAAGGAATAAGTCAAAATCCCAATATCAAGCAAACAAGCGAACAATTAGAATTAGTCACTCGTTATGTACGTACTATTGAAAAAAATATATCTCCTTTTGTAGGTTCAGATCGATTATTTTTAGCTAATTTTCGCAGTACAATTGACGATGAAATTCATCCCCTTTTAGCCCACAAGATTGAATCGCAACTATTAAGAGATCGCCTAGGTGACGTATCCAAAACAATTGAACAACTATCCACTGAACGTAACCGCGTTTTGCACTTTGCTCTGAATGCAAATCAGGTTAATCCTCATCCCTATACCTTTGCAATCGATAAACCTGCTGATTTAAAAGCCTATCCTACTCAAGCAGTAAAAGAATGCGGGAAAAGTTCAACTGCGGTCGTAGACAGTCCTATTTCTACATTGCAGTTGACAGCGAAACAACTTAAAAACTGCCCGGATTTTCAATTAGTAAATATGCAAGATAATGTATTAGAAAATTATGCTCAAGCCATAACTGATTTAAATGAACTCGACCAGTTTCAAAAAGTCATTACTCAGACAATGGATCTTTTGGGGCAAGCAGGTGAGGTGTTTACCGTTCTTCAATTTAAGGAACAATTATCTTCACTACTGAAACAAATTGACTCCTTTATTGATGAATCTTCCGTTCATATTGAAGCAATTATCCACGCCAATACCAATGCGTATCATAAAGCGATTCAGGAGGAACAAAATTTATCTTTAATTAAAAAATGGATAACTTCTGAACAATCAAAATTGAATACCTTTATCACAAATCAAGATACTCTGGCACAATTTCCCTCCACAACAAGTGATCTTTCGAAAACGAATCAAGTATTAAAACAACAGGTCAATTATGTTATTGCTCATTTAAATGGTCCTAAATTGAAAGATACTGATTTCGTAACATTAGCTGGACAAGCTCAGGAATTAAATGCATTAATGGATTCTATGCATCGTTGGATTTCATTCCAATACTCCATTAAAGGATTGCAGCCCCCTAAAGAACCTGAAAAACTACAGTTAATACCCGAGCCCAGAGCGCAGCAAAAACCTCATTACCAGCCTAAACTGCACTCCTCCTTTTTTGAGTCAAATAACAAGCAAGCTATAGACCATTGCTCTCCTCATTTGAGCTATGAACCACCAACATGCCGTCTTCCCATTGAACAACCACCTGCGATTGCATCAGCCTGTACTGATCAAGATATGACTGTATGTAAGGTGCAAAATGACTCACCCCGTACCGATCTTACAGGGATGTATCTAGGGATGATTATTTTAGTTCCCATTGGCTTTCTAGCACTTTATTTATTGTATCTATCCCTTAATAAATCAGAACCCAAAGTGAAACTGTTAGGAAGCAAAGAGGAGTATGAAGAAATTAAAACTAAATTCGATGACTTTATTATCGAAATCAAAAAAAATGACGACTTGAGCGACTCCCAAATACAGAACAAAATGGAAGATTTCATTGAAACATACAGTGAGTTAAACAAACAAGCTCAAAGAGGAATATATGATGTAGAAGAATTAAAAGAGCTTTTTGAAGACGTGAGCGATTTTTATAGCGAGTATACTTCCGAATCAGAATCAAGCACATCATTGATTTATTAGTGAATTCTTTGATAGCCGTGCACTAAGTGAATTGCTAATACCTCTAATGAGTGGCATACAAAATAAAACTGGGGATGCTCCCCAGTTTATACATTTCATCAACCGAAATACACTTTGTATAGTAAGAATAGACCGATGAGTAATGTAATTACCCCACTTATAATGAATAGTTCCGTCTTAGTTATCATTTTATTCCAAACTTTATATACGGTATCTGGAAAATAGAGCCTAAATAAGCCGCCAATCAGTATTAACCACGCAAAGACGGTTACAATAACAGGCCAACCTAATACCCATACGTTATGACTCAGAACCATTAATAATCCAATTATTAATGTTATTATGCCAACAACCAACATGACCGCTCGTTGCCCCATTAATTCCCTCATCGCGGTAACTACAATTTCACGTCGTACAAGTAAAAGCAAGCTCACAATTACCAGATACCAACCTAGCACTGCTGCTAAAAAATTGGTACCCATAACAATCTCCTGATATAAAACTCTCCTATTTAAATTATAGTAGAATATCCACCTTTATAACGTGGTGAATCAGACAAAAATAGCTAAACTTATATATATGTTTGGATCAAAGGATTCTTTAAAATGAGCAAGCAATTTACTGCAAATGTTTACTGTAAAGAAGCTAGGATTGCGACCCAAACAGGAGATGATCTTGATCAGCTGTACACATGGATGTTGATTCAAGTTAATGGACACTTTGATGATATCCGCGGTGAAATTATCGATAATGCTACAAACAAAACCGTGAGAACATTTCGCAAAGCCCCTATAGAATAAGCTCCGATCAGATTCTGGAATATCTCAACTATGGGTCATAATGCGTTCACACAGTAAAAGAATATGTTGACTAAGGTAAAGAAGAACTTACAATGGAACCCCTTTATTTTTAAGTTTCATTAAGGACAATCATGAGCGCACCTGGAAAACCATCTTCATTTAATCTGTTTTGGTTGCTCAACTACATTTCCATCGCTTCAGTTTCAGCAGCGATTATTACCCCTGCTCTTCCAAAAATTCAATCTGAATATGCTCTAGGTCCGGGTATTATCGAATGGATAGTTTCTGCTTTTTTAATTGGGTATGTAGTAGGACAATTGGTCTATGCACCTCTTGCGAATCGCTATGGACGCTTAAAAGCCCTACGTACAGGACTGGTGATTAATTTAGTTGGCATTCTCATTTGTTTGTTCGCTTTATTACAAGGAAGTTATTGGTTACTAATCGGGGGAAGGCTAATAACGGCTTTAGGTGCGGCAAGCGGACTTGCCTGTACCTTCATGTTAATCAATGAATGGTTACCCGAAACTCAAAGAAAAACTGCTATGGCCTATTCTGTATTGTCTTTTGCTCTTGGCATCGGAATCGCTGTGGTACTTGGTGGATTAATTACAGAATACCTCAATTGGCAAGGATGTTTTTGGATATTACTGGTACATGGCGTAATTATGCTCTGGGGAACGTGCGTGTTTAGTGAAACCTTAACTCATCCCAAATCAATACACGTCTTGGCCATTATCCGTGATTACTATGCTGCATTGACTTCTGCTAAATTAGTAATTTTTTCATTAGTAGTAGGTTGTTGCTCTGCAATTTCGTATTGTTTTTCTGCTGCAGGTCCTCAAATAGCTGAAGAAATATTGAAACTCTCAGCAGCAGAGTATGGCTATTGGAATATTCTCAACATCATTGGCATGCTCTGTGGAGGATTATTAGCCAAACAATTACTGGCTCGTTTCTCAGCAAATCGACTCATTGCCATTGGCTTTTTAGGAGTTGCTCTAGGTATATTTAATTTATTGATGATGTGGCACATAGAAAGCCAATCTTCATTGTGGTTCTTCCTAATCACAGGAAGTCTTTATTTATTTAGCAGTTTCTTATTTTCAGGTGGGTCATTTGTTGCTTCAAATGCACTGAGTGACAAAGCCAGCGCTGCAGCAATGATGAGTTTTGTTAACATGTGTTTTGCAACACTGGGTGTCATAGTTATGGGCTATCTAATGGTAAATCCTTTATTAAGTTTTATTATTATTTTAGGTATTATTTGGCTCCTGGTTGTTGGACTCTTGCTGATAAAGGCTTTAAGGATAAATAATACGTTGCTGTTATCAGGAGATTCAGATTAACCATCGACACTATAGTTCTACAGAGGGAGGCAGCAATGGGACAGGGTCATATACCACAATCATTACAAAACTTCTTGGATTTGACCAATACAAAGCAAGCTGTCCTTATTCCGGAGGAAGTACGTGACCTTGCTGAAAAAACAGCTGAGGCTTTTGCTCTACCCAAAGTATACGTACCTCTAGTGAGCAATCCTGTATTACGGGTTGCTGATCTTGAGATACCCACACGAATTTATCATCCCGCCCCCCAAAAAAAATTATCCTTAATTATTTATTTCCATGGTGGTGGACATTTATCAGGAAGTCTAGATACCCATGATGCACTTTGTCGACGAATTGCGGTTACCTGTCAAGTTGTAGTCCTTTCTGTGGGATATCGATTAGCTCCGGAATTTCCTTATCCAGCGGGACTGATGGATTGTATTGCTGTTTTTGAGCAAAGAGTTGCATTACTCAAAGAGTTTCAAGTGGATACCCACCATGTTTTTGTAGCAGGTGACAGTGCTGGTGGGAATTTAGCACTCTCTGTCTGTCATCAAATGAAAGAGCTAGGGGATCAAGCGATTAAAGGATTAGTATTGATTTATCCGTCTGTAGATTTTTCCATGAACTATCAATCGTATCAACGAAATGGAGAAGGATATTTACTTACACGCGACAAAATTAAATGGTATTTTGACAATTATTTCAAAAATGGTGGAGATCGAATTCAAGCATCACCGATGTATTTTAAACATTTGGAATTATTACCGCCTTGCTATATTGCGGCTGCTGAATATGATCCACTATTTGATGAAGCAATTGATTTTGCAAAAAAAATAAAAAACCTAGGAGTTACCGTTGAATTAGAGGAATTTAAGGGGATGATCCATGTTTTTGCACAACTTGAAATATTTGTACCCGATCAAGTCTCACGATTAATTGAATCCATAGAGTATTTTATTAAGGTATACTCTAAGTAATAGGAAAAGCACCGCTCTGCCTCCCAGGTATACCTATGTTTCATTAAAAAGTATCAAATCCTTGATGCTCTTGCCAATTGACTTCTTCGTAAGTACATTCCTCTACAAAAGCAAGTTGGGGACCTTTTTTTAACCATGCATAAAATAATTTTAACTTGTCAGTTGTCCCGCAAGCAAATACCTCTACGCGCCCATCGTCCAAATTTCGCGCCCATCCTGTGATATCTAACTTAATCGCTTCTCTCTGTGCTGAAGCGCGATACCATACTCCTTGGACTTTTCCCGAGATATAACATCTCATGCATGCTTGATTTGTCATAAAAATTTCTTATTGGTTTTTGGAGAAATAAAGTTTATCTTATTTTAGTGTCTTTTTACATTTTACAAGTTTGAGCGTCCTTAAAGGAGATATCAATGGCTATATGGTTTAAAGAAATTACTCTAGATGCTCTCAATCGGTTCGGAAAAAATACCATGTCTGAATTTCTTGGCATTGAATTTATTGAAATCGGTGATGATTTCTTAAAAGCAACGATGCCAGTAAATGCTCGCACCAGACAACCTATAGGTATTCTTCATGGAGGGGCTAATGTCGCGTTATCCGAAACAGTTGCCAGTACTGCAGCAAATGCAGTTATTGATGTGAATCAATTTTTTTGTGTCGGTTTGGAAATTAATGCCAATCATATTCGTTCGGTTAAAGAAGGAATAGTCACAGCAATTACCTCCCCTTTTCACCTGGGACGTTCTACTCAAGTTTGGGACGTGAAAATTTTTAATGAAGAAGGAAAACTAACATGCATATCAAGAATGACCGCCTCCGTAATAAATCGGCCTAATCAATAAGACATCTTCCAGTTTTTCCTCTGTTTCTTTGGGCATTAATGGTACAATAAACAGCATTTATTTTAGTCTCTGCTGTTATGAAACCTAATCAGACTCTTAAAAATCGAGGTGCTCTAAGCAATCCAGACGGTCGATTTGAACCGCAAACCCGTGAACATTTCGCTGATGGCTGGGATATAGAAGAAGAGATCCTTCCTCCTTTAGAAACTTTTTTATTACCCGAACGCGCCAAATCAGTCATTAGTCATAATGACTCTCCTGATATTGGTTTTGAGCAGTCAATTAACCCCTATCGAGGGTGTGAACATGGATGTATTTATTGTTATGCCAGACCCAGTCATTCATATGTTAATTTATCTCCTGGAATCGATTTTGAAACCAAAATCTTTTATAAAGTGGACGCTGCAAAACTTTTGGAAACAGAAATTAATAAAGCAAGTTATCATTGCAAACCCATTGTCTTAGGTGCAAATACAGATCCTTATCAACCTGCAGAAGCAAAGCTTGCTATTACGCGTAGTCTTTTAAACGTATTAGCTGTTCATCGTCATCCTGTGATTATCATTACAAAAAATGCGCTCATAGAACGTGATTTGGATATCCTGTCCTCCATGGCTGCACAAAATCTAGTTCGAGTTGCAGTAAGTATCACCTCTCTATCAAAAGATTTGAAAAGAATTATGGAGCCAAGAACTACTGCACCGGCAGGACGAATCAGAATAATTAAACACTTAACTGACCATGGAATACCATCGCGTGTTATGATTGCCCCTATCATTCCGATGATCAATGACATGGAATTGGAAAAAATCATGAAGGCTGCAGCAGAGAGTGGGGCCAAACATGCCAGTTATGTGTTAATTAGACTACCTTACGAAGTAAAAGAATTATTTAAAGAATGGCTTACCAAACACTTCCCAGAAAGAGCCGAGCATGTAATGAGCCTAATTCGTCAAATGCGCGGTGGAAAAGAATACGATTCCCGATTTGGAATTCGAATGCGGGGAGAGGGGGAATATGCCAATCTATTAAAAACTCGATTCCACCTTGCTTGTAAAAAATTCCACTTAAATATCGAACCCTCTCCAGATTTAGAAATCAGCAAATTTTGCAAAAAAGAAGATTCAACCTACAAACAATTAAGTTTGTGGGATGAGTCGTGGTAAGCAATTTTTAAGCATATCTTTGGATTTAAACTCACTTCAAAAGTATGTTTAAAAAAGATATTTTTAGCGATTTACAATCATATAGAAACAATCAAAGATATTTGCTTAAAATTTATGCAAATTAAAAAATAAACTCTATACTTAAGCTGAGTGAAAAAAAAGATAAACCCAAGGAGGATGTAATGAATACAAGTTTCTATCTTTCAAAAATAGTACGTACAGCAATTATAGTCGGTTCATTATTCTTCGCCCTAGGTTATACGTCTATTGCCAGCGCAGCTCAAGGTTGCGGACATGGATTTCATAGGAATATATATGGCATGTGCGTATACAACAGCCCAGGACCCAATGCAAGGCCCGCTCCATACCATCCAGGCTGCTGGAGAAATGTTTGGGGACAATTACGCTGTTATTAATACCGTCAAACAAAGCCTTACCTTAGAAGGTAAGGCTTGTAACAAATTTTCTTTACTTTATTCTACTTCTTCTTATTAGGATGGGTCTCTAATTTAGTTTTTTCGTGAGTAGGTTTCATCTTATCAGGATGAGTAGAGTGCTGTTGATCATGGCGACGTGCATCTTGTGATTCTTTTTTAAATTTATCATGTTTTGACATTTATACTCTCCTTGAGATTAAAATTCCTTCAAATTTAAACTTAGTTCGACATGCTTGAAAAAGCAAATCATCCTTTTAAATCGCATCATTCTTTATACTCGTTATGAATTCACTTAATTAAAAAAGTGCGCTAAAGTAATTTTAATTGAACTTGTTGAAAAATGGATTTGTTTCATGACACCCGAAGTAAATGAAGCTTTGAGGAATATCAGACACCAAAAACCTTTTATTTTAAACATTACCAATTATTTTCCAATGGAATATGTAGCAAGTGGAATACGTAGTATTGGTGGTTTCCCATTAATGTGTAGTGCGGAAGAAGAAGTTGAAGAACTATTGGGAATTTCCAAAGCCGTGGTAATCAATATAGGCAAATTAGATAACCCATTTGTTAAATTAAGTAATTACATCTGTACCCTAGCAAACCAGAAGAATATCCCCATCATTTTAGATCCAGTCGGAGCAGGTGCAAGTCGATACCGAACGGATGTTGTATCCAAAATGATAAAGATGCATCAAATTTCAATTATCCGTGGCTATCCTAATGAAATTGCAAGTTTAGTGACTGATGAACTTATAATTCAAGGTAACAATCATCTACTCGAAGAGAAAATGATATTAGATAATGCGAAATCATTATCAAAAAAATATAAATTATCTGTTGTAGTCAGTGGAAAAAGACATCTCGTTGTTAAGGAGAATCAAATCGATCAATTTAATTTTGATTCTGAGTTGGTTCAAAAAGTGGCGGGGATAAGCAATTTACTTTCAGCAATTATCAGTGTTTTTAATTCTGTAATTCCTGATCCATTTTTAGCAGCTAAGAATGCTGTGCATTTTTATGCTGAATGTGTTGGGACTACTTCCAGTAGTGCTTCAGGCCCTGCTTCATTAATTATTGGAATAATTGATAAAATCTATATGAATGCAATAAAAGCGCAATTGTATACTTAATGTCGAACCGGGTTATGGATAATTCCTCAGAATCGCTAAGTTCTAAGGAACTCAAAATATTATTTAGAAAAGGCCATAAAAGCAAATATTCCTTTATCTACAAGAACTTGAAAATTACTCCAGGATTGCTGCTGGGCAATTTGAGCAAAGGTGTCAATGGATTCGGGGTAATCATCCGCACGCGGATGTTCCATCCGTGCTATGATTTCGTCATTAGTAATATCAGGGTTACTTTCAACAATACGTGATTTCAAAGCATTCAACCATTCCTCCCGTGTCTGATCCAGTTGAAGAACACCATCAATCATTAACAAATAACCATTGGGATTTAGTTTTTGTTTGCAAGTAGCAATAAAGTTGATTTTATCCTGTAGCGATAAATGATGAACAGCATAACTGGTAAAGATTACATCCACGGGAACCGATAAACGAGGAAGAGCCACCGTCATATTATCCGCAATGAACTCTTTTTTACACGGAAGTAAGGCCAAGGTATTTTCAGCCATTTTTAAAACGTCTGGCGCTGCGTCAATACCTATATATCTTTCTATTGAGGTAGCTGAAAGTACAGAAGCAACCGTACTACTGTCACCACATCCAACATCCACAAAAGAAAAAGAACGATTTCCTATATGAGTCGAGAGAAATCTTTGTAATGCCTGCACCATTTCACGATGATATAAGGTATTATTTTTAATAGTGCTTTGATAGCGTTGCCAATTCTCATTAAAGTATTCACTGACGGTAGTCATAGCCCTATTTCCTACAATATTTGATAATGAATAAGGGAATAATAGCAACTCTCAACACTAAGGTATACTGGACTACTATAGGTGAAATAAGATACAGATTGAACAATTTGGAACTAAATGGTACACTTTGACCTATTTGGTAAGTATATGGACCACATATGAATTATTTTTTTTCGCTTTTTCTCACTTTATTTTTCTCTGTAAGTTGTTTCGCTGGTATTACCACCGAAGTAAGTTTACGAGATAAAATTGGTCAAATGCTGCTTATTGGTTTTGATGGGAAACAAATAAATAATCGATCCCCAATAGTAAAAACAATTGAAGATCATAATATCGGTGGTGTTATCTTATTTGACTACAATTTTCGGACAAAAACATTTGACAAGAATATTGAAAATCCAGAACAAGTAAAAAAGCTGAATCATGAGCTCCAATATTTTGCAGAACAAGGTAATTTAAAACATCATCGAGTGCAATTACCTCTATTAATTTCGGTAGATTATGAAGGGGGCCAAGTCAATCGTTTAGGAGAACAATACGGGTTTCCTCCAACTTTATCTGCAGCCGAAGTGGGTAATAGAAGTGTTAAAGAAGCAGAAACTGCTGCTGCACCTATGGCTCATACTCTAAAAATGGCGGAATTTAACTTAGACTTTGCTCCAGAATTGGATGTAAATGTTAACCCTGATAATCCAATCATTGGAAAAAAAAATCGAAGTTTTTCTAGTGATCCAAAACAAGTGACACGCTATGCAAATATTTATAGCCATCATTTCTTAAATCAGAAAATTCAATGTGCTTACAAACACTTTCCAGGGCATGGCAGCTCAACCCAGGATTCACATCAGGGTTTTGTCGATGTTACAGATACTTGGCGAACTTACGAATTAGAACCCTTTGAACGCGCACTGAATTCACCTGAAGCATGTGGAGTGGTTATGACCGCACATATCGTGAATCGTCAGTTAGATCCCTCAGGATTGCCAGCCACTCTATCTCATAAAATCTTAACCGAGCTTCTACGGAATCAACTCCATTTCCGCGGGGTTATCATCACGGACGATATGCAAATGAAGGCGATTAGCGATAATTATGGGCTTGAGCAAGCTTTAGTATTGGCGATCAATGCAGGTGCAGATATGCTGATATTTGGTAATAATTTATCGGTTCCATCACAAGACCCAATTCAAGTCATTAATATTATTGAAGCCAAAGTTCACTCTGGAGAAATCAGCCAAGAACGGATAAATGAAGCCTATCAGCACATTGTGACTTTAAAAGAATCATTAAACTAAAGGGCTTATTTCTTCAAATTAAGTCTAGACGCTCAAAGTGAAATTTAGACTCGAAACTTTCTAAATTTCACCTCCCCGCTTCCCAGTTATCTAACTAACTCGTTTAAATTGAATAGCAACATCGACGTCCATGCCAGGTGAAACCGTAAGCTTGCCTTTTGCGCTTCCTGAATTTTGTGAAAAAATACCGTTCAAGTTACCGTATTCTGTCTTAATGGTTACCGTTCCATTCACACAAATTCCACGCAGTTTCGTTGAATGATGTTCTGGACATATAAGACTTCCTGAACGTTTGTCTGCATTGACTTCAATCGCAAAATGGCCTGTAGTATCTACAGCTCCAACTATTCCTGCTCCATTGTAATGACACTCCCCTATCAACCAATTAGAAGCCTTACCTGATCCAGCCCAATTTCCAGGAATATCTTCACAATTATTTGAACCCGAGTAAAAGGTAAAATCAGCATAAGATATGCTTGCAAAAGTCAGAGCGACAGCTGTAAATCCAATGAGCAGTTTTTGTTTCATTTATCATCCTTATAAAATAAGCCATACAAACACAACATGTTTGCGACGAGTGGAATTCAGAATGTATTATTACTTTATAAGATTAGGAGTGCAATCGGAAAAATCTGAACCAAGAAATAAGTTCAGGAGCAGCTCGAGGGCATCCAACTCAAGTATTTATGCTCCTGTTTCCCTGGTTATATTAGGTCTTTGCATTTGAAATTTGGGTACGTGGCGATGAACATTCGTACACAAACAAATATCTTGGCTTAGTTAATTTGTGAATTACTGGGATGATCTTATTGTGAGAAATTGTTGCGACTGATCGGCATTGATTAAAAAATTGTTCAGGACATTGTTTCGTATCTTTAAAATCAAAATAGTAGATTTTAGCAATTTCCCCTTTGGATAATGCTTCTAAAAAGGCTTTATCCCAGTATTGATATTGATTGATATCGTTGCAAGGAATTGCATGAACTGACTCATTGGGCATAAAAAAATTCAACGCTGAAGCATTAGTATAATATCCAGCAGCTATAGGCAGTCCTTTTTTTATGATTTCTGGCTCTTTAATCGCTTTTTGTAATACCGTGTAAAACTTACCTTTTTTCATATATGTTGCGATTGGCCATGAATTAACAACAATCACCATGAGACTAAAGATTAAAAAAACGGGATAACAGCACTTAAAAAAACGGTGGTAATTATATTTTGTAATGAAATATCCTGTTGCTAAGGCAATATTCATGCCTAGAGGTGTTAGGTAAATAGCACGGGCACTTCCACCCAGAAGGGTTGATATGAACCAAAATAATAAGCCCACAAATAATACTGCATAAGTGAGTTCCAAAACTTGGTTATCGGATGTAGGTTGGTTTTTTCGATACTTATACCATCCAAATGCAGTCAACAAGAGGAAAACTGAAAAATTAACTACTAATGTACTTAAAAGCCTTAAGAGACTATGGGATATGGTAGTATGATTTTGAGTTTGACTGTGGAAATTTAATAAATAAGTAATTGAGATCCAATCATGCTGGATATTCCAATAGATTACAGGAGAAATCATTAAAATAATGATTAGACAGGCTAAGTAAAAATGTCCATTTTTAAAAAGTTGCCGCTGTTTGGAAAAAATAACATAGACCAAAAGCCCCATCACACTTACAACAGCAGTATATTTAGATAAGATCATTGCTCCAATAAACAAAGCACAAAGATACACATCAAGAATGCGTTTGTATAAAATGTAACGCGCAAAAGAATAAAACGACAGAATCGTAAATAAATTCAATGGTGCATCATATAAAACACGAACAAAAACACTTTCGGTGGTAGTAGGCAAAACAACCCATATCAGCGCACTAATTAATCCTGTTTGTTGGTTGTGCAAGAGTGTACCGGTTTTGTATATATAATAAGCACCTACAATCAAGCATAAAAAACCGATAATATTAATGGAAAAAAAAGTATCCCCAAAAATTGCTCGAGAAATATGGAAAAAATAGGCGATCATGGGTGGTCCGTCAAAATAAGACCAAGCTAATTGTTTACCCCAAGCGTAGTAATAAAAACTGGTTATGGTTGGAATGATGAAAAAGGTTGCAAGGAACAACAGACCAATATAAATAATCAGAAAAGGCTTTGTTACTTTTTCATTCCACATAAATCACCACGTTCCTTTACTTTAAATAATTGGAGCCCTATTAGGGCATCATGAAAATTGAGCTTTATAATATCATAAGAAATATTTAATATGCATTAATCTGGAGCTGAGGGTAGCTATCCTCCTTCACCTATCTCAGCAGGGTTAGGTAAAATCTCTACAACATGCGCAAGCCATTTTTTATTATCAGCCCTAAGAATACTGTTGGTGCGTCCATAGATGAAATCATTAAATTTGCAATTAATTAGTGAGGCTAATGCACGGTCACATCTAACCTTATAATACGTTCGATCTTGTGTGACTATTTCCAGATGATACTTGAGGAGCAATTTACCAAAAGGAGTATTCGTATGGAGTATTTCTTCTATCATATTTTTGGGCAGCTCATTAAAGTTCATCGTAATAAATGCTAACTCAACTACAATCACTTCTTTTTTTGTTTGGGCTAACTCAGGTTGATTTCTCTCTTTCTTGCTATCAATAAACATAACTATAGTACGTTGAAAAGTATTTTTTTCTGGCCTCTGGGCTGCAAAAATTGTTTTTATAATGGCACTACGTGCATAATATTTTTCTATGCTTTTAGTCATTAGGGGCTGAGTCAATAATTCATTATAGGGACTTGGCAATTGAGAAGCTGCAACTTTTGTCCCTATTTTATTGATTTCTGAAAGTTGATTTATCTGCAGTTGAATCTCTTTCGATTCAGGAGTTCCATTGACCGCAAGGGCTTTAACAAAAAGAAGCATTCCTAGGAAAGGAAAGAACAGGAAAAATTTCATTATAGCCTTTATTAAAAATCTCATTTGTACTCAGTCTTTGTTAGTTCTTCCTTAGACACTACACCAGGTCTAATTTCATCTACCACTGAACTACCCTCAAGATTGGAGAAAACAGATAGGCTTGGAGTGCTGTAAACAATTTCTGTATAAGAAAAACCAGTAACCTCTTGCTGATTATAGCTTCCTGATACGTCGCAATATCCTTCCCAGTAACCATGTTTTTCCTGCTCGGGAAAAGCGGCAACATTCGTAAAGGATAGTCCAATGCTGGGTATATTAATTCTGTATGTAGTGGGATAAAGAATTGATAATAAGGGGTCAAACCAATAATCTTCGCGAAACACTTCCATATCTTGGTAAGAAATAAATCGCTTTTCGCCAGAAGGCAAAATTACGTTTGCTAGCCCGCCAATTACCTTGTTATCATTAAAATTGAAGATAAGGAAGATATTGGCGTCAATACCATTATTCAGGCGCACTCCAAACCACTCCCACCCATTTGAGTCAAGGTTAAAGTCGCCCCATTGATGGTCCATCCAGGCATCACCTGGATTTAGATTGATTTGATACGTCTTATCATTGAGTTTAACCGTCCCCGTTGTTTTGAAATGAGGTATGGAATAATAATATGAATTGGTATTATCAGCCATTGGCATCAGTCCATTTTCATTGATCAAGAAAAAAGATCCTTTTGGCTCCATAATTAAATTGAATTTTAAGGCAGTGTTATTTTGATGAGCTTCTGCGTTCAACAAATAAACTTCTTTCTCTTTTTCACCCTTTTTTTGTAAACTGTAGTCATTTTTTACAATAATATTTAATTTTTCAGTATCAAATTTACCTTCATTAACAAAATAATCTTTACCTACTCCATAGGCTATTTTATTGTCCAAATCAGCAAGTTGCATGTGGAGCATGGGTTGTGTATAGACACGTCCTTTTACATTTATAGCGGCATTAAATAAAGCAACATCAAAACTTAAATGCCTTCCCTCATCAGTAACCAACTTGCCATTGAAGTACCACCATTCAATCATGTGTGTAAATGAGTAGGGTATTTTTTGATGGTGTGCTGCCTCGTCTCGAGGAAAGTCTAAAGGAAAATAAGGTAAGTTGGCGTGAGCCATTGAAGTAAAGAGTGCTATTAACATCCATTGCATACGCATTATTATTTAGTTCCTTTTTAAATTTCAGAAGCGCATTTTAGGTGCGATGATATAAGATGTTGGTGTGGATTATCAATGCTGGACATTCTAGAGGGGGGTTAAAAAACACCTATTTAGATAAGGGACTCCGCAACTTTGGCTGCGGAGTCCGAGTGCTACATTGAAAAGTAGTTATAACCCCAACTTTCGTTATTTTCTTCCTCGCTACTTTCTTCTTCTTTTTGACTTTGTTCTTCGCTTGCTTTTATTGGTCCTTCTTCCGGCTTTTGCTCAGTTTGTGAACCAACTTGTTCTTCCAAGTTCTTTTCTTCATCTAAATCTAGAGCCGTCAATAATGTAGCGAGAGCTATCATACGCATTAATTCAGGAGAGCCATTTAAGGTCATGAAAATTAGAGTGTTTTCATCAATGGCATCTATAAGGTGTAAATGCCCATGTTGACAGACAAAGACTTGAGGGGCTCGTGGAGCAAAACCAAAGAGCGTATTGGCATTTCTTCTTTCTGCATGATTTTGTGGGGCTGGTGATTCTTCAGTCGGCTCGGTGGTAGGTTGCGAACTCTCTTCAGAAGTTTGTTCATTACCTTCATCTTCGCTTAGTTCGGAGTTCTCTTCATCGCTTTCTTCAAAACTACTTTCCTCAAAACTACTTTCCTCAAAACTGCTTTCATCAAAGCTACTATCCTGGGAACTGTATAAATTTTTTGCTTCTTCAGTTTTTCTTTCAGCATTAGGTGAGGCAGGTGGTGTATGAGGCATGTCATGGCTCCTTTAGAATTAATAATTATATCCGATTAAAAATACCTCTGAAAAGACCACGCATTATAACGGTCATGTCTTTTCAGGAAAAAGTTTACAGTTAATTTACAAATTTTGGTAGAGCAAATGTACAAATTTAATTATCATCAGATATTCATTCTCTAGAAAAATTCTTAAAAACCGTACATAACCCAATGATTTAAAATAAATTTATGTGAATTCGTGCAGTTAATTTTGACTCCACGATCAATTTGGGCTTACATTGTTAGAATAACTCTAAGCTAAATACATAACGATGCTCTAGGGCTTTAGTTTGACCCTACCCATAAATTTATTGCATCATCTCAATATGAATATATTTTTAAGCATGCCTAAATCCAAACAGACTAATGAGAACCTTACATGAATGCATACCAACAGTTAGAACATCATTTTAAAAAGTATTATGATTTTGAAAATCTAGCCGCAATTGTCTCCTGGGATGAAGCATCCATGATGCCACCTGGTGGGGGAAAAGCCCGAGCAGAGGCTTTAGCTACATTAAGTGCTGTACAGCATGATTGGTTAACTGATAAAAAAGTTGGTGACTTGATAAAACACGCAAAAGAGATTGAGAGTTTATCATTATGGCAACAAAAGAATCTTTATTGGATGGAGAAAGAATACCTACAGGCGACCTGTATTCCCGTGCATCTAGTCGAAGAATTTACTAATGAATCTTTAATTTGTGGTCAAGCATGGCGAGAATTACGCGCAAAAAATGATTGGAAATCGTTTAAACCCTACCTGGAAAAATTATTTCAAAAAGTAAAAACAATTGCTGAAATTAAATCCCAAACATTTAATAAGCCAGTGTTGGATGTATTAATTGATGAATATTCTCCAGATTTGGATTGTAATACAATTACTCCGATTTTTAATTCATTAAAACAAGAACTGGCTCAACTTATTCCCAGTATTATTGAAAATCAAAAGAATAGGCAAATTAAAACACTTACAGGAACTTTTTCGGTAGAAAAACAAAAGCAACTGGGAATGGAAATAATGGCTCGTCTAGGATTTGATTTTAATCATGGGCGACTGGATGTAAGCCATCATCCATTCTGTGGAGGAATATCTAGTGATGTTCGTATCACAACACGTTATAACGATCACGAGTTTTTATCGTCCTTAATGGCAATTACCCATGAGACGGGTCATGCTCTTTATGAACAAGGATTATCAAAAGAATGGAGTACACAACCTGTGGGTCATTCTTTAGGAATGGCTATGCACGAAAGTCAATCCTTGTTTATTGAAATGCAAATTTGCAGAAGCCTGGAATACCTCCGTTTTCTTGAACCCATAGCACAAAAATATTTCAAAGATGTAGAGCATATCACTGCAGAAAACCTTTTTTTTCAATACACGAAAGTACAACCGAGCCCAATCCGGGTTGATGCGGATGAAGTAACGTATCCTTTACATGTAATACTACGTTATGAAATAGAACAACTATTATTTTCTTCCGAGATTACTGTTGCTGATTTGCCGGAAGTATGGGATACCTCTATGCAAAGGTATTTAGGCTTATCCACCAAAGGCGATGATAAAAATGGCGTGATGCAGGATGTTCATTGGCCATCCGGAATTTTTGGATACTTTCCTGCTTATACATTTGGAGCATTAATTGCTGCTCAATTGTTTTCAGCCGTAAAGAAATCCATTCCGGATCTGAAAGATCAATTACAGCAAGGTAATTTCAAATCATTGTTAGCTTGGCTGAGGGAACATATACATCAGAAAGGAAGGTTATTAACCTTTCCAGAACTATTGCGTCAAGCAACAGGTGAAACATTAAATCCTGATTATTATTTTGCACATATTAAAGAACGATATTTATAAATCCTAAATGGGATTAAAATCATGAATAAACGCAAGATTCAAAATAGTGCCGTTATTGCTGCAGCTTTAAGTGCTTCGCTCGTGGCTTTATATACCAATACTGATTGGTTGTCTGAAAAAACCCAGACAGAGGAGCTTGAGCGATGTTATGGCGTAGTACGTGCGAGTAAAAATGATTGTGCGACATCGAAACACTCCTGTGCCGCGCAAGCAACGAAGGATGGAGATCCAGAGGAATACATCATGTTACCTAAAGGATTATGTGAGCGCATCGTAGGAGAAAAGAGTGCTTAGTTATAATCAATTACCGCAGCGCATTAGAGATGATATGAAGGCCCAACAGTACCGAAGCGAATTACTGGTTGGCGGGGTGCAATTAGGGGTTATATTTTTGTTGATGATCATAGACTATTTAACTCCTATAGGTTATACCCCTCATGCTCCAGTGCATTCTACCTCTTTGGGCTTATCATTATTTACTATTCTAATATTAACGCGGTTATGGTTTGCTTATACAAATCAGTTAACCCCTAAAGTACTTGGATTATTCGTCATCACCGAAATGTTCTTATTGCTGTTTATTATCTGGACTTATTACCTACAATATGAAACCTCAGCAACCATTAATTTAAAAAATACCCACATCAATTATGTTTATATCCTGATAGCTCTTCGCGCGTTGCGTTTTGAACCAGAATGGGTATTACTTTCAGGATTTACCGCAGTTATAGGGTGGACTGTTATTGTTTGGCAAACCTTATCCAGCACCGGAATGAGTGTTATTACCTGGGACTATATAACTTATGCTTCCACCCAGAGTGTTTATTTAGGCGCAGTATTCGATATACTTTTATCTATTTTCTTAGTTACAGTGATCTTGGCATTAGTACTCCAACGCGCCCAAAAGACACTGTTCCAAGCAGTAGCGCAAACCAGTGCCGCAAAAGATCTCGCCCGTTTTTTTGACTTAAGCGTTGCCGAAAAAATCATCCACTCTGATTCGATCTTGCAAGCAGGTTATGGAGAAACACGTCATGCAGCAATTTTATTTACCGACATGCGCGGCTTTACCAAAGCATCTAAAACTCTGTCACCAAGTGACTTGATCCAATTACTAGGAGAGTATCAACGTTTGCTCGTGCCAATCATTCAAAAACATAATGGCACGATTGATAAGTTTATGGGAGATGGCATCATGGCGAGTTTTGGTGCGGTCACCCCTTCAAATACTTATGCAGCAGATGCCTTAAGAGCGGTAGATGAGATTCTTGCAAAGCTGTTAGTATGGAATGAAGTACGTAAGAAAAATGGAGATTTTGTGCTTGATGTGGGTATGGGACTGGCAGTGGGGGAAATCGTTTTTGGAGTTATTGGTAATGCAGACCGACTTGAATATACAGTGATCGGAGAAACTGCGAATTTAGCCGCAAAATTAGAGAAGCACAATAAAGTGGAACATTCAAAAGCATTAACTACTGCATCTACACTAACAGAAGCGCTAAAACAAAACTATGAAAGTGAAGCTCCAAAAATAGAACGAAAATCCCGGAGTGTTGCAGGAGTTGACGATCCTATGGATTTGGTGGTTTTAGCTGAGTAACCAAACAAATTGGATACTTCAACTCAAGCATTTCCACAATAAACGATTTTTTAATATAAATTCTAAGCCTGCAACCAAATCAAAATCAGGATTGAATGTGGTTATATGGTCATAAGCATGCATCAAAGGTGTACGATTTTTGAGGCATGCGAGCCAATCGAATAGATCTTTAGAAATCCAATGAGTCATTACTTGGCTTTTTTGACGAGCAATCACTGCATAAGAAGGAATGTGACGTAGATCAATTTTTTTTCCATCTGGCCACTCAATGAACTCGATAATTTCTTTTAATGAATACAGTGATGAAAATAAATGCACCGAAGGATTAAAAACCAAACGTAAATCCCCTGAACCTTCCAACTTTTTTTGTAATTTCCCGGGTTTAAGGCTTTTAAAATCTAAGGCACGGTAACTTTTATGTATCAACCATTCTAATTCTGCTATATCTTTCAAATAAACAAGATGTTGAATTGAATTAATTTCTTGTAAAAATCCTGGAAAATTCGCCCCCCAATCATCAAGACAATTTGTTACAGGTAAATTCATTTCTTTTTGGCAAAACATACGGGCAATTTGATGGGCACACTCCTCTCCTATCAGCTTCCAAATAAAGGGATAGGTAATTTCTAGCGCACGACATAAATTCAGCATAATATTGTTTCGATAGATGCTGAGTCTAAACTCAGGATCTAATTGATTTTTGGAGATATGTTCTATCAGTTCATTATCATTTTGGTAATACACTGCTTGGGTAAAATCCTCCTGGATCTGCTTTATTGTTGCTATATTTAACTGACTTTCTTGCTTCATTCAGTAAAACCTCCAAATCAGGTAGATCCGCATCCCATTCAATCAACGTGGGGACATGACCCATGCGGTTTACAGCATATTGATATAATCCCCACACCTCCTCACATACAGGTCGATCATGGGTATCTAAAAGCAAACTATTTTTTTCATCAAACACCTGAACTGAATGTCCAGCCAAATGAATTTCTTGTACTTTTCCCGAAGGAATAGATTGGATGTATTGATATGGATCCCAATCATGATTAACACACGACACAAAAATATTATTCACATCCAATAAAATTTGAGCCCCAGTGCGTTTTACTAACTCCGCTAAAAATTCAGCCTCTGAATAAGTTGAACTTCGATACTCCAAATAAGAAGTTGGATTTTCAATAAGCAAGGTTCTTTGTAAATAGTTTTGCGCTTCATCAATATGATTCGCAATCATTACTAAACTTTCTTCAGTATAAGGAATAGGTAATAAATCAGGAAGATAAGCTCGCCCGTTATTACTCCAAGATAAATGATCTGAAACTAGAACTGGCTCAAAACGCTTAATCAATGTTTTAATTCGTTTTAAATGATTCTTGCTTAGTCCCCAGGCAGAACCTAAAGATAAGCCTACCCCATGAAAACTTATAGGATAGATCTCCCCTATTGAAAATAAAATATCTAATAATGGGCCTCCGTCACTCATAAAGTGTTCTGTATGCACTTCTACCCAATCAATTTCAGGCTTTTTCCTGATGATTTGCGTATAATGTGGAGGTCTTAAACCGATACCTATTTTATCACCACTAATTAACATTATTTTTTAAATTAGAATGTTTATTTAATTGAGAGAATAATTAATTAAACTTTTTATTTCTAGCTTCCCCTTTTAAGTTTTGTGGAATAAATAGTTTGGTTAAGACACTTATCCACCTAAGTTTTCGCTTTGCGTGGGAGAAAAGAATCTCAAATTGAATAATTCTTGGAGTCATTCACCAATTTTATAAATTGCTGCAACGCACAAGTAGTTCCACCACAAGCAGGAATTGCAACTGGATTACCGTTATAAGTGATTTTTACAAGGTAATAATTTGCATCATGTTCATAAAGTGAGAAATTAAGATTTGAAGCATACGGCGGTGCGGTTTGCAAAGGAGATCCCAAAAAACTTAATGCACTTGCAATAGTCGTATCGTGTGCAGATAACAAAACGTATTTAAGCTTGGATTTTTTCTGGCTACCACTATTAAGAAAATTGGCAATATTTGTCATGAGTTTTAAACTGTAAGCAGCTGCTACTGCTTGAGGTTTTTCTTGTGCCATAAAAGCCCAGTTACTGGCATTAATGATTGTTTCTATATCTTGACTACTCAAACCAACGGGCATCGGTGCATTATGGAGTTGATGAATGTATAAAGCATCGCCTAATAATTCAAGATTAGCCAGATTTTTAATTTGAACCCCTGTCAGAGCACTCCAAAGGGGATATTTATCTTTGAGCTCATTATTTTTTTGTTGCCATTCTCTCGTAGAGTACACATATTGTTCCATTAATTTTGCTCGTTCCACGGCACTTACTTGCTGGATGATCACTTCATCATATTTAGAGGGAGCACTAAAAACAGGAATGGGTTGAAATGCATAAGGCAAAGCTGGAAGAGAAGATTCCGTTGTATTTGGTCCTGTCCCTGGCGGGTACAATCCCATTAATAATGACTGTGCGCTCATCAATGTTCGTTCATAATCAGTAGAGCGCACATACATTGTTCCATGCTCGTAGCACTCAGGCAGTAGATGGTTTTGCTCAATATATTTTTTACGGAACTGGATACCCATTTTATATTCTTGTTGCATGCCTTCTGCTGTAAGCTGCCCCGGACCCTCTTGCCATTGATAATTTACAACTGAAAGTGGGACAATCGGAGTCCTATCCCCATGCCGAATGATGTCCACTGCAAAAATTAGGGTATCATCTGCAAATAATAACGATGGTAGACTCAGTAGTAAGGCAACGCTTAAACAAAATTTGTAGCCCATTTCATACTCCTTGTTAAGAATATATTTATGTCAAATGGAGGTTTTTTACGTATCACCGGTTTTAGCTCTGCACTATGATGAGTATGCAGGCAAAAAGTCAAGATTTTATTTTCGAGCTCCATTTATCCTTCAGCTGTCATGTTAAAAATCCGTAGAAACAAGTAGGTTTATTTTTTCCCTGGAAAAATTCCCACATCAATGTAATATAATTTGGCTGTTCAGATCACACATCGATAAATGCCAGGAGTTAAAGTGAACGGATTGAAATATTTTTTTTTATTGATAGGTCTCTGGCTTATAGATGTAACTGCTTCCAGCGCGAACGCTTCATCATCCAGCACGCTTCATATCACTACTCCGAATAAATCACTTACCCTGACTCGAACTGAATTGCTATCCCATCCAAATCTAACCCAAGTAACAATTAATAATGACCGCGCTTATCCTGATAAAGTCATGCACCATAAAGCCATCCCTTTATGCAAGTTGCTTGCTCCCTTTCACATAAAAAAACAAGATATCATTGAATTCATAGCGAAAGATAATTTCCATGTCTATGTGCCTGCAGGTAAAGTTATGGACTGTAGTAAAAATGCATCCATAGCAATGTTGGCCATAGAACCCTCATCAAACTGGTCAATAATTGAAAATCACACCGGGCTTACAGCAGGACCTTATGAGATAATTTGGCTTTATCCAGAGCGTTCGTATATATCTCCAGAATTTTGGGCATGGAGTGTTGTTGCGATAAAAATTACTCGAGAACTTAATTACCACCATGTGCTCTCCCCTCCCAAAACAAAAAATACATCGATTGCTAATGGGTACAAAATTTTTATTAGTCATTGTGAGGGGTGTCATACCATAAATCATATCGGAAAAAGCGATATCGGTCCGGACTTGAATTGTCCTAAAAATCCTTTGAATTATTATCCTAACATGACTCAATTGAAAAAATTTATTCGGGATCCCAAATCAGTGCGTTCTCTTCCACAGGGCCGAATGACTGGTTCTGATAGACAATCTCTATCCGATAAAGACTTGAATGATTTAATTAAATTTTTCGCTTATATGAAGACCCAAAAACAATGTTAACCCTTCAAAAAAATGCTGGCATTCAGTGACTGCATTGACAACCCTTTTCTATCATCCTAGAGTTTAACTATATAAAATACGGATATACAACATGAAGCTTATTAAGCAACTTGTTTATATAATCCTATTAGCAAGTTCTTTCTTTGCTTATAGTAGCCCGCTTACTGTTGGAGTTTTGAAATTTGCACCACCTTTTTCATCGACCGACATTGACAATCATTATTTTGGTTTTAGCGTCGACCTTATGGATGAAATATGCAAACGCATTGCTACGACCTGTATCTACAAACCCACAGATTTGGATTCCCAATTTAGAGATCTGAATACAGGGTTTATTGACATAACTTTTTTACCCAGCCCTCTTCCTTCAACTGAACCAACAAATTATGTTTTCAGTCTGCCTTATATAACAAGTAATGGACAATTTATGTCATTAAAAAATTCGAATATCAATTCAATCAACGATATTAAGAACAAAAAAATTGGCGCACTGCAAGCAACATTCATCCAATATAATGTATTACCTAATTATACTTCGAAACAAAATATTAAAGCATATTCTAAAATCACCTCATTAATAGAAGCCCTCAACAATCATGAAATTGATGCCGCATTAGTCAATGAAAATGTTGCTAAATATCTGTTGAATAATACCCTGCAAGGTTTCCAACTCGTGGGAAAACCCATTGTGATAGGAAACGGGTATGGAATCATCGCATTGAGAAAAAATGCTCCTATAATTGATAAAATTAATAAAGCCTTATTAGAAATAGAAACCGATGGCACTTATTTAACCATTTATAATAAGTACTTTGGTGATTAGCCTTATATCTCTCTTTCGATGACTGATATTTCTATTCTAAATACCAAAATATACGTGGAATAAGCGTGTCTTGTGGAATGATCTTTTAACTCTTTGAAAAAATATCTAATTTTATTGATCTGGGATTATTAATCAACTTAAGATAAACACTAAAATGAATATCCGAAAATGGATTTGAAGATGCAAATATTAAAAACTACTTTGCCTCAGCTTTGTATCGGTGTGATTGCTATACTATTCCTTACACTTAGCCATGCTAGTAAACCTGTATGGACTTTTACACCAGATCCCAATTATCCCCCCAAAATTTATATAACCCCGATAGGATCCGCGACAATTAAATATACAATAACCAATCAATCCCGTAAAACCCACACTTTATCTATGAAACGTATTGAGGGGATTACCCAGGTTACTTCAACGGGAAATTGCCCAAATCCATTTAAATTAAATTATCATCAATCCTGTACACTTAATTTGTTGGTGAATGGAAGTAAACTATCAGGCAATATTAAGGGTGGTCCTATTGTTTGTGAACAAGGAAATGGACTGGAGTGTTATCGACCTGCTTCAGCTAACATTTTAAATATTACGCAAATTCCTGTAACAAAATATGTAATTACGCCAACAGCGGGTGCACAGGGAACAATTAAACCTAATAAGCCCCAAACTATCATCGCGGGTAGTAATTTGACTTTTACGGCAACGCCAAATGCAGGTTACCAAGTTGATCAATGGTTACTGGACGGAGGTACGGCGCAAAAAGGTGGATCCACATTCACGCTATTTAATATTGATAGCAATCATACAGTGGAGGTTACATTCACAAGAGCTGGTATAGTTTATGCAGGGACTGCTAGCGGTACGGTTTATTTTTCTATTAATAATGGTTTGACTTGGACTCCTACGCCCAAAATACCCTCCTCGAATAATTCAGTGAATGGGATATTCGTAACCCCCACTACCTTATACGTAGGAAGTGGAGATGGTAAAGTGTACTACTCGACTAACAACGGTACTTTTTGGAGCGCTACCACCGCCCCTGGCACTTCAGCTGTAAATAGTGTTTCGGTTACAAAAACAGCAAACATTTATGTTGGAACACAAGAGGGGAAAGTTTACTACTCAAATGACAAAGGAATTACTTGGGTATCTACCCCAACCAATCCAGGTACAGGAGCGCTCAATAGTATCTTTTTAACTCCCTCTACTATTTATGCAGGAAGCGATGATGGAAATGTTTATTATACACTAAATAATGGAACTACTTGGAATAAAATCAACGGTCCACAACCAAGTATCCCTGTTCCTATCCAAAATGTTTTTGCTACCAAGAGCCAACTTTATGTTAATACCCGTCAAACCTCATCGAATAGTACCTTACCCCCTGGTACTATCAATTTTGAATATGCCTATTTTACTAATAGCTTAACTAATTCAAATCCGATATGGACTTTTTTATCCCAGATAACATACACCCTGTTCGTGAATGCAGATGCAACTGTAATCCATGCAGGAACTCAAAATGGTCATGTATTTTCTTTAACCACTGGCGATGATTTGGGATTTATCACATATAGCCCGATTACTAGTCTATTTTTTTTCGGATAACATAGGGAGATAATTCATGTTGAAACTTAAAAAAGTAGTATTTCTTTTATTGTCATGTGGTTTTGTGGCAACCACTCCCTATGCAAATCCAGCAACTGGCTTAACGAGCATACCCAGCCCAGGACTAAATTTACTAAATCAGGCTACTCTGATTCGCACTCTGGATTCTAATATACATATTTCATTTATAGTGAGATTAAAAATACGAAATGAAACAGAATTAGACAAGCTTGTGCAAGATATTTATGACCCCAATAGTACCCGATACCATCAGTTTTTAACTTATACTCTTTATGAACAAGAATTTGCGCCAAATAAAGAAGCAGAAGAAGTAATACAACAATTTTTTTCATCTCAAGGAATGCAAGCAAGCATTGTTAATCATAGTATTCATATCACCGGTTCAGTAGCGCAAATTACGCAAGCGCTTCACGTGCAAATGAACTCTTATCAGTATCAAAATAAAATCGTTTATGCTAATGCAAACAAGCCCAAAGTAAATGCAGAGATTGCGCAATATATCGCCGAAATTACGGGACTTAGTACCATTCCTGAATTTCATTCGAATATAGAAAGTATCAAGAACAATACGGATGAAGTCCATGATTTAAATTTTATTTGGAATACTTTTACTCCATTTGCAATTCCCACAGATATTTCATTACAAGGTTTTACAGGTGAACAATTGCAAAAGAGTTATAACCTGAAGAACATTCCTCGTATTAATGGAAAACAACTCGATGGGACAGGCCAGACTCTGGTCATTGTTGATTCTTGCGGCACGAACAGGCCAGATCAGATTTTAAGAGATGCAAATCAATATTTTAAAGCAAACAAAATAAAACCTTTTGTGACTACAGGGTCATTAAAGAATTTTGCGATAATTAATCCTGATGGCACCCCCTTTACACATTGCCCTAATGCAACCTCTTCGAGCCATGAAATCTTCCTGGATATTGAATCATCCCATACAATAGCACCTGGGAATAATACAGTTTTGGTATTAGGTAAAGATCAAAAGACCCTACTAATCGAGGTAATCCACAATCTGATTAAGAATAAAAATAACATTGCAGGTTTTCCTAATGCGTATGTGATTTCTAATAGTTGGGGTGCTGAAGAAACGTTAGATACTTCGCTCGAACAAACATTGAAATTAGCTGCTGCCGCAGGGCTCAGTGTGAATTTTTCTTCCGGAGATTGTGGAGATTTTACCTACAGCACCCAAAAAAAATGTACTGGAACTTGGCCTTCTCCTCCGAAAGTTAATTATCCCGCCAGTTCTGCTTATGCCACTGCAGTTGGAGCGACAGCCTTATTTGTAGATAAAAAATACAATTATGCATTTGAAACCGTATGGGGCTCAGTGAAAGCATCCAAAGGGAGCTATGTGTATGATGGGGGAACTGGTGGAGGCATTAGCAAATTTTATGGTCCAGTTAAATGGCAGAACTCCATTAGAAATTTCACAGCAGGTGGTTATGGAGTTATTAGTAGCTTTGGAAATCGCCGCGCATTACCTGATATTGCAATGCTTGGAGATCCACAAACCGGACTACTGATTATTGCCGATGGAGCACAAATTCAGGACGGAGGCACCAGCTTGGCATGTCCGTTATTTTCCGCCACTTTAATTTTAGTAAATCAAGCTCGTAGTTTACTCAATAAAAAAACACCAATAGGTCAGGCAGCACCTTATTTGTATCAAATGAATCATGTTTTACTCGCCAATAGAGCAATCAATCTTATTATTCCTCCAGCTCTTATTATTAGTGGTGCCACACCACCACCATCTACATCGATTCATGATACCCCTCCTCCAGCTTCAGCTTTTACTATTAAAAACAAAACTTTTGGATGGGATTCCTCACTTACCCTAGAACCGGAAGATCAATTTTGGAATGATGCAGTGGGTATAGGTTCACCTAATATTCCGAATTTTGTTTCAACCATGGCTAAAATGTAGATGATAGAAGTAGGCGCAAAATTTGCAGGCAAAATGAAGTGGACCCAGGTTAAGTGAGTTTAAGGGCTTTCTGGGTCCTCTACTACGTGATCAGTTATTTGATGTATTTAATAGGCAGAGTGATTTTAAATTCACTTCCTTTTCCTAAAACACTCTTTATTGAAATGGTTCCGTGATGTTCGTGAATAATACTATAAGAAATAGACAAACCTAAACCAGTCCCTTTTCCAACGGGTTTGGTGGTAAAAAAGGGCTCAAAAATCTTAGCCATTGTCTCTTTAGTCATACCTACACCTGTATCACGGATACTAATTAAAATATGATTCTTTTTCTTAGAGGTTGTAATAGTAATTTCTCCCTGTTCAGGAATTGCATGTGCTGCATTGGTGAGAATATTCATAAATACTTGATTGATTTTTCCCGGAAAACATTCGATCTCAGGAATATCCCCATAGTTTTTATTAATGATAATTCGATCACGAAATTGATTGTGTAATAAAGTTAAGGTGGAATCGATATTCTCATGGATATTGGTTTTTTTCAGATCCCCCTCATCAAGCCGCGAAAAAGTACGTAAATCTTTTACAATACTCGCGGTGCGTCTTGCACCCTCTTCAATACCATCAAGTAAATTATGCGTTTCTTGGAGCGTAAGAGCCAAGTCTATTTCTTTGCTGTATTTTGTAATTTCGAGCAGTTTTTCTTTTATTGGTATTTCAGGGTTAATTTCCTCGTACTTATTTAACAGCTTCATAATATCGTCAATATCATTTTTTAATGGGCCAATATTGGCAGAGATAAAATTAACTGGATTGTTAATTTCATGCGCGATTCCTGCGGTTAATACTCCTAAAGAAGACATTTTTTCTGCTTGAATTAATTGAGTCTCAGCCTGTTTTAACGTTTCTAATGTCTTATTGAGTTGCATATTCTTTTTATTAAGATCCCGTGTACGTTGTTCCACCCGGGATTCGAGCTTGATATTTGCTTGCAGTAATTCTTCTTGCGCTTTTTTTCGTTCGTTAATTACTGCAGACAAGATTAGTGTAGTAAAAAAAATGACTGCAACAAAAGCCTGTAAAAATATTAAACTGGTTGAAATGTTCATGAAATTAAATTCTTGATAACCGTGGATCTCCAGCCAGAGTACCGAAATTGAGATTAAAAATGCAGTAATGACTGCCAATCGAAGACTAAAACGCACGGCTGACCATACACAAAAGGGTAGTAAAATATAAGCTAGAGGATAATGCAGCATATAGATCATGCTAATTGCGCCACATAATAGGGTGATTAAGCAAGTATATTCAAGAAATTGCTTCAAATTGAACGTAGGTTTACTATGATACCAAGTCATAATAAGAGGGGTTATAACGATAATGCCTACCACATCCCCTATCCACCAAATAAACCAATTGTTAATCATAAAATCAGGTTTAATTAAATCAAATAACACGAGCGATGTAATACCTATAGTGCAACTCGTAAGAGATATAAGAAAATCACCTCCGAATGTAAAAATTAAAACATCTCTGACTGTATAGAATGGTGTTTTGGTGCGAGTATAGTGTTGAATAAATTGAGCCCCCCAAATTGCTTGTAGTCCCGCTCCAATTCCAATCAAGGTGGATGCAATCCAATTTTGCCAAGAAATCAGATTACCTAATGTCCCAGTGACTATTATTTCAGAAATAACGATTCCGAAGAAAACATTCTTTCCGCACCACAGCACCATAGCCAATGCGGCACCTGATGGAAGCCAAAGAGGGGTAACTAAGGTATTAGGGACCATCCAAATATTACTTATTACCCCTCCTATGGTATAAAGCAAAACTATAATTAGGTTTTGGTACCAGAATTGCCATGTTTTTAGAGAGTCCCAGTTCATTTTTTCTTTCCAAGTACTCTGTAAAGTTTGACTTTTTCTAGTTTGCCTCGGATTACTTGGGGCCCTAATTCTTCAACCAAAATTTCATTAGCAATAGGTCTATAGGTACTTTCACTAATCAATAAAGTATTAGGTTTATTTTTGGTAAGCTCTTCTATTCGCGATGCTGTATTGACCGTGTCGCCAATAACTGTATATTCCATATGTTCACTAGTGCCTACATTCCCTGCGATTACCTCTCCTGTATTAATGCCAATTCCTATAGCAATTTCTTGGCCAATTGCATCACGGTATTTTTCATTAAATTCACCCAGTGCGTCAATCATTGCTAACCCGGAAAGTACAGCATTTAATTGATTATCAATATGCGAAACAGGTGCACCGAATAAAGCCAATATTCCGTCACCAATTAATTTATTTACGCTGCCATGATGATCGCGAATTTTATGCGTCATTAATTCAAAAAAAGCATTGAGTAGTTCCACAGATTTAACTGGCCCTAATTTATCTGATATAGAAGTAAATTGGCGTATGTCTGCAAACATGGCTGAAACTATACGATATTCACCGCGGATCAGAGATTCTTCTCCCTGAGAATTTAAAATTTCATCGACTATATTTTTAGGCACGTATTTTTGAAATAACTCCATAATTCGTTTTTGATATAATACTTCTTGGTTCAGTTTTTCAACCAAAGACAAACGCTCTTTTTCAAGATTTAACATCTTTAAACCTGTATCGATATTGATCTTTAAATCAACAGGATCCCATGGCTTAGTTATATAACGAAAAACTCGTCCCGTATTGATGGCTTTAATAATTGCTTCAACATCAGTAAAACCCGTTAAAATCATGCGAATTGTATGAGGATACTCAGGAATAATGGACTCTAAAAATTGAACGCCGGTCATTTCGGGCATTCTTTGGTCCGTAATAACAATCTGAATATTATTATGACGCATAATATCCATACCTTCCCGTCCTGAAGTAGCAGTATACACATTAAAATGACGGCGAAATGTCGCGACAAATGCGGTAAGATTATGCGCTTCGTCATCAACATACAGGATATTACATTTTTCATTATCCATAAAAAACTCTTTCGCAACAAATTGAAACCCTATAGATATTTATAGTCCATTGGCTATCACTTTGGCCAGTTTCAATGCTTAGAATAAAAAAGATATTTTTTAATTTTTTTGAACCGTAAACTCGCACTTATTATTGAATTAATTGGTTTTTTTAAGATAAAAATCCATCCAGTCTTTAAATCGTTGTAAACGATCGATTTGAAAATCGGGTCTATCAAGAGAATGATATTGTTCAGGATATATTATTAATTCGGTGGGTATGTTTTGTGATCTTAATGCCTGATATAACTGTTCCGATCCGATGCATGGCATATTAAAATCCAAACTAGCACACATAAACAAAGTAGGTGTTTTAATTTTATTGGCCTTCATTAACGGATAACTCAGTTTCATATAAATTTGAGTGTTTAACCAGGGTTTACCTAACTCTGATTCATAATCTAAAGTATATTGGTCTACGCCATAGTTGCCCAAAATATTGCCGGTCCCTGCTCCACTTACCGCCGCTTTAAAACGGTCAGTGCTGGCAATCACATAATCCGTAAGCATGCCGCCATAGCTCCAGCCTCCCACAGCTAGTTTATGGGGGTCGACAATACCCTTCTCAATTGCATAATCCACTGAAGCAAGAACATCTTTAACATCCAGATTACCCCAATCTGCGTTAATCGCATTAGAAAAATCAAATCCCTTTCCGGAACTACCCCGTGGATTAGGTGCTATGATCGTATAGCCTTGAGCAGCAAGCCACTGCCAGTCAAAATTAAACTCATGACTGAATTGATAAACGGGGCCACCATGTAAATTTAAAAGCGCGGGAAATTGTGTCCCAGGTTTATAATTTGCAGGTTTCAGCAATAAACCATCGATCAACGTGCCATCAGCACTTTTAAACTGGATATTTTCTACAGGGCGAAATATAACCTCATCCAAAAGTTTTTGATTATGGTGAGTCAAGGGTCTTAATGAATTTTCTACTGCATAGAGTTCTGGTGGATGTTGATCATCCGAAGAGACAACTACAATATGTTCCTTCGCTACTGAAAATTCACTATCAACTTGTTCTCCTTGAGTTAATGTTTTGACCTTACCTGTATGCACATCAACCTCACTAAGATGGGTATTTCTGCTTGTTTCAATTAGCGCATAAATTTTTTTACCATCCTCAGACCATTTCGGCTTTGTAAACCATCGGTCAAGAGGGGCAATAATTCGTTCTTGATGACTGGTTAATTTAACAACCGCTAGTTGTGTTGGCGCATAGATAGGTGATTTATTATTAAAGCTTAGGTAGGTAATTTGAGAATTATCCGGGCTCCAGGAGGGAATAGATTCCCAATCGGGATCCATGCCAGCTCCAGGAAAACGAGTTAACTGTATCGCCTTACTTCCAGATTTACTACTTATCACATATACATCTGAGTTATAATTCCTATCCGGTTCCATCCCTCTTTTAGAGACAAATGCAATATAGTCTCCATTGGGTGACCAAGCTGGAGCCCATTCATCATATGGTCCCGGAGTTAATAACTCAATTTGTTTACTTTGAAGTGCGATACGATAAAGATGCGTTCTTTTGTCGCCAAGATAACCTTCAGAGTCTTTTTTAAATAAAAATCGTGTAATGATTATAGGTTTGTTTTTAGAAGATTTTTTTTGAGGATCGCTGGCAATAAAAGCGATGCTTTGAGAGTCCGGTGCCCAAGTAAACTCACTTACCTCGTACTGGTTATTAGTTAATCGGATAATTTGCCCACTTTTTCTACTCAATAATCTAAGACTATCATCACTATCGGATAAAAAAGCAATCCATTGGCCATTAGGGCTCCATTTAGGTAGATAATTACTGGCTGTCTTATTATGAGTCAGTTGTTTGGAGACCTTGGCATCGTAAGATACTAACCAGATATTTCTTATTGCACTTGTTGCATTGACATTTTCTTCTACTGTATAAACTATCCATTTTCCATCTGGCGACATATCGGGCTCAGCGACAGTTTTTATCCGCATATAATCACTTAAAAGTGGCAATCTTTGTGCGGACCACCCCCTTACACTCAACATAAAAGCTAACAGCAATAGGACAAGCTGAAAACAGACATGTACTTTTTTCAAAATAATTTCCTTTTAGATATGCATCTCTTATAGTCAAAAATAACAGAGCCAAAACTTCAACCAGCTGGAGATGCGCCAAAGTATAATATCATCGTTGTTTTTATATTAGTTCAAAATTTCATATGTATCGAAAGCTGGAACAAAAGATCTAAAACTTCGACTTACTAATTTGAATGCTTGTTGTAAGAAACCCTCTCATTATTGAAACTTTATTTGGAATATTTTTATTCCAATTAAATTCAAGAGTAGCAAATAAAAAATATTCAAATAAACTACTCACTTTAAAAGCATTTTTACACGAAAAGAGCTGATATTTTCACTTCCTGCCAATCAATTCAACAAAAGATTTTTATTGACCAAATAGGACAATATGTGAGATAACCCACACGATATAAAAAGCACAATAATGCAAATTAAGGATCATTATTGATGAATTTATATCAATAAATAACAGGATCTGTCTCCGAAAAACCAGAATGAGACAAAATATCAAGGGAGTTTTTTTATGAGAGCATATAGAGAATTACGCCATCTACCAAATTCCATTCCTTTATCAAAAATAAAGGAAGTTCATTCTTACAGCCGACCCGGTTTTCTTTTAGGAATTTTTTCAGGAAATGGATGGCGTCATAAAAGCATGGAAAAAACAATAGACCACTCGACAGATCCTAAGCTATATAATGAGTTAAAGTCACATGCTGCTGAAAATTTAAAAGCATGGGAAAAAGAAAAAGTAGAGCCTCCCCAAAAAGTTGAAGTGGTTTGCCGAGACTTTGGAGATGCCGCTTTGGAAGCAACTAAAAAGCATGGAAGAATATATCCTATTTTGAATATGGCCAATTCTTTGTTTCCGGGAGGAGCTGCTCTAGAAGGTGGGAGTGCTCAAGAAGAAAATATGTGGCATCGTTCATCTTGTGTCCGTTCATTAGGCTCCCGAGGAATTTATTACGATGAAACTCAAAAATGTTTTCTTTATGATGAACACGCGCGCAGACTCCTAACTGCTGAAGAACAAATGAGCCCAGAAGAACTGGAATCCTTAGGTATAAGACGAGGCATAAAAATACCCCAAGCTTATAAAGTCTTTATGAATGATGAGCCACAGATTTGCTTTCGTGGACCGGAAATTTTGGTTCCAACAAGTTCTGATGAACTCACATCAAAAAAACAATTTGTAGCGGACAGTGCATTGAGTTTTACCTTCCTTCCAAAAAACAAAATTTTTCCTTTTTATGAATTGCGGTCAGCCGCTCCTGAGCTTGTTGATAGAACGATTGACTTCAAGAATGAAGATTCTGTAAGAGAATATACCCAAGATCTAAGTCGTCGTATCGGTGCCCAATTAGATACCTTAATTCTCAAAGGAAAAACGGACGCCATTATGGGAGCATGGGGATGCGGAAGTTTTAAAAATAATCCAGAGGTTGTTGCCAAAATCTATTCCGAAGAAATTGAAAAACGAGCACAACATTTTCAACATATTATATTCCCAATTATAGATGCTGAACATAGACCTAACTTCGAGGTGTTTAAAAAACATTTAGATGGTATAAAACTGGGAAACTTTGCAACCAAATCAAATACCAAAACACCCGTAGAGCTTAATCCCTATGGTTTGTATGCTCAAGGAACTAAGAAAGTACAGATACCCTCCAAAGAAGAACTTTCGGATCCATGGAAATGTACTATCTTGTAAGTCAAAATCCAATGTTTCTTATTCCCATAGCGCAGCATTTAAAAAGTTGCGCTATTTCTGAAAAATAATGTCCTCTCTCATTTCACATATTGCTTTCCTAAAAGACTCAGATAGGCCTATATCTTATAAATTTCTCGATTGAACATTAATAAACCTCTTTTCTATTCCACTAAACAAAATTTATCTGCTATGATCCTTTTTCATTCGCAGAGCACATTTAATGACTCTGGTGGCAATTAATTGATCCGTAATAATAGGAGTACTGTGTGCTATCCAAATTAACCCCCATAAATAGATCGATTTTTGTTCAACGCGTATTAAAGTCTTTAACTAAATCAAATTATCCCTTGTTTTCAGACAAACTGGATATCTCGTATGCATCTCTGTCATCAAAGGAAATAAAGGTTGGAGCTGAGCAATTACATAATAGCCTTCCATCCGGAAGTGACTTACTTTTCAGAGGAACAGAAGGTACTAAAGAAGTTTTTGAAGCCATGACGAGTAATTATCTTGGGATGTCTTCCGTTCAGAGAAAAAAATCTTTCAATCATGATATTGTGAGCTATCTCGTTGATAATGACAGTCGATATTTTTTTTCTGCATCGCCCTGCAAATATACAGCACAGCCCTATGCAGCTGGCATATCAATCATTCCATGTCGCGGTTTCATTTGGGTCACTGGACTGCCTAAAGTATATACGCTCCCGCAAAAACATTTATTTTTAAACGAAGAATTATTTGATAGTTATACAAGAAAAAAAATTAAAGAATTGGACAAGCATGAAAAATTTTATCCTATAAAGGAAACCACTGCGAGCAACAATGAAGTAACGATTGTTATTGGTGCTGCTAAAGACGATAATTGGGCATTAAACGTTTCTGAAGACGTAATGAAAGTAATTCAAGTACGAGGTCCTGGTCGCCTCCTAGGAAAATTTATGCCTTCTAATGAGATAGTACACGTCCAAGATATAGAAAATCCAGATTTCAAAAAAAGAGTGTGGTCTCTTGAAGTAGTATTCTCAGATGGAATAATGCTTGAAAACTTTGAACGCATGAATAAAAGAGCTCGAGAATTAGGTTTAATAGGAATGCACGAACGTTTGTTAACCATTCATGATGCGGCAAGCGTAGTAGATTCTGAGGAATTAGAAGAATTAAATTCTCGCTACAGCGTCCCAACTACTCTTAGAGTTGCAAAAGTCCATAAAGATATTCCTTTGGGCCTAAAAGAACCCTTAATTCAATGCATAGCGGCAGAGATTAGAAGTACAAAAGCCTTAGAGGAAACTACACACGTAAGCAGCTCTAATACATTATGAATTATTGCGTAGGCTTGGATTGATATAGGCTCTTCTTAAATGAAGAGCCTTTTTAAAAATTAGTGCACAAGAACATAGCGACCATTTTGTAACATATACTTATGGCCATTGTGATCCACATATTGGGGTTGTGCTTTGTAAACTGTATGTCCAGTTACAACTCCAACGCCAGTACCCACTACCCTGCCTACACCATGACCTACAGCTGCACCCGTATTAGCTATAAAACCTACCCCGGTACCTACCACATTAGCACCATATTTTACTCCAGCGCCTACAGTTTGATTACTGTATTGGGCAGCTTGGTTCATCGTATTACAACCCACTAAACTTAAAGACATGAGTAATGCTGTAGATGTAATTATTGCTTTCATTATTTTCTCCTTGAACCCATAAAAATGACTTCTATATGTATTTATAGTTTATAAATTGAACATTTGTTAGGATTTTTTAGAGAAAATATTTGTTGGGCTCAGGATAAAATAAAGAATTTTAATCATAATCTTTCGAAATTTGTTTAATTTTATAAACAAATCAAAATTGAATTATAGCCATCTGAATTGAAATTTTGCGTCTATTTAATGTAAGAGAAGGGGAGCAAAAGCAACATCTTTTATAGGTAATACATTAAATTCAAGCGATCAATTCAATGCACTACCGCTATTCATCAAACTCTTTTTATTAGAACTCTTCCTGATAAGAATCCGGAAGGTTTGCTTGAAAGTTTCTAAAATTTTCTTCCGCTTCATCCTTTTTTTCAATATTATAACAATCCTTTCGCTCCGCAGGATCTTGTATATCGTCACAAGTGCTATTATTTGGATTTACTGCATTAACAGCAAATGCATTCAACGAACAGAGTGCTAAAATCAAAACTAATTTTTTCATAATTGACTCATAAATTTATTTTTCTTGTTCGAGTAATCATACCTAATTCGAGAAATAAAATATATTTAATTTGCTTCAATGATATGGACTCAAAAATAATTGTCTTGGTTATCTAATGATAGGTAACTCAATTGAAGCCCCCTAAATTTTTCGTGCATGCAAATGTAATCTGCATGCACAAATGAAGTCTTAAAAGCATAAAAGCAAGATCGACTAAATAGATAATAATGTGCTTACTTCATCAATTTGATTGCGTTGTTTTGTTAATTCGTCTTGTTGGGACTTATCAAACATCAATTGCTCAAGTACTGTAATCACGGTATAGGGCAAAGGTTTAACTGCTGCAGCATAAAAGCTGCTGTAGTTTTTATTACCAAAAAAGTTCACGTTTTGCGGTAGCTTGCTCATAGTTTCAACTATTTTATTTCCTTGAGATTCTAATTGTTTTGCTTGTGCTTCTGCCTGGGTCACATAATGATAGATACCAAATGTACCTCCAACTACCAGCGACAAACCAATAACCAGAGGCGCTATAGAAGTAACCGAAGCTAAAACCAGCACCAAGCCTGTGGCAACCGCCAAGGTGGATAGCACAGTATTACAACCGCTATCAGCAATAGATAATAATTGCTGATTTAAATCTGAAACTTGTTTAATAAATTCAGCTAACCCCTTCTTATTTTGTTCAAAATTAATGTAATCATAAATGTCTTGATTATGACTTTGATAACCTTGCATCGCGCTGAGATGATTTAACATTTGCTCAATGATATAGGTTAAATCTGTTATTTTCCCTTTACGAATATATACCATTACAATGTTATAAAGTGTCTTCAACCAATGAGGTTCGGTATTCATAAATTCTCGAGAATAAAGATCCAACTTTTGAATAAACTCAACCGACAATTCCTTGCCGATATCCAGATGATTTGTTCTCCAAAAAGCCAATCCACTCGAGTATTTGGGTAAACCGTCAGCAAAACTTTTATTTCTTACTGTTAGTGTATTTAACAAACTGACATACATATAAAATTTACCAAAATGGTCAGTATTTTGATTTTCAATCTGGTGACATAATAACGCTAATTGACTTGATGGCATTTTTAACTCACTGTAAAAAAAAAATGATAATATAATAATGTGAATTATTAGTCACTCGTTTTCCATTGTAAGATTTTTCTTGGTCAGGTCACAGTTTTAAGCCCTATACAGGCAGCGCAAAGCACTCACCATTCCTTAGATAAGATTGAAATAATGGGCTCTGAGCAGAGCCCATGCATTCTTAATTATATGAAGCATTTACCGGACAAGTGAACGTTTGTCCCTTCGTGGAAAGAGTTGCTTGAGAGGGTAACCTAATAATACCATTTGCGTTGAAACCAATATTTGGCACATATACCGCATCGTTTAAAGTCATTGCTAAATTTCCATTGGTAAAGGATACAGTTGCATTCCATACTGAGGTCACCGCAGTAATCCCCTTAGCTACTAGACTTAATATCGCAGGATTAGCCATAGGTGACTTGGTGCTGATGTATAGGTTACAAGAACTCCCAGCCCAAGAGTCTTGTGGGGTCCCCCAAGTACTACATTGGGCCTTAACACTACAATTATTAGATGCCACCACGGTATAGTGAATAGTCTCTTGCTGCGCCGTATTCGCACTGATACTCAAATTTGTATTAAACTGAGCAGAACATAGTGTATTTTGGGGTAACTGAAGCGGTGTAACATTGATTGTGTAGTTACCAACAGGAAGGGAAACATCTTTTGGTGTTGAGCCAAGTAGCTGAACACTACTGGTATTAGAGTTCGAAGAATAAGTTACCGTAAATAGCTGGTCCGCATTGATAGGACAATTGCTATCTCCTGTAATCTGAATATTGAGAGTGCCTTTAGGCTCTTCAACATATTTAACGGTAATATCCGTTTCAGTATTTAAAGAAACAAGAGCCGTGTTTGTATTTTCGGGCACATAATTGATGCCGTCACTATTGGTAATTGAGTTTCCGGTTAACGTATAATTTCCTACAAGGACGTTGTTTAAACAGGTCAATGTATCAAAAGCGGTTAAGTTAAATTGATAACTGTTATTAACCGTTGTAGCTGTGATCACAGGAAATTTTGTTCCCGTATATCCAATTGGCATAGGTACTGTTACGCATAATTTGCCGTATTGTTGCACGGGTAAGAGTGCATTAAAGAGATCATGCAAATCTTGTTCTTTCCATGCAAATAGACTTAGATCAGAGTCACTTGCTCGAAGCCCTACAGGAAAATCAGCATTATTGAAGGTCCAAAAAAATAAATTATGATTTATTTTTTTATTAATCAAATAAGGTGCAACTGAATTTAGAAAAAAATCTTCCCCCCCAGTTGCAGGTATTTGAACGTCATATCCTAATTCACCGATTACAAATGGAAAACCTGAGTTCAATAAAAAGCCAAAGTTCCAATCAAATCGTATAGGACTGTCATTTGCATCGGACTGCCACCCAGCCACCTGAGATCCATATAGATGGGGGGCAAAAACTAGATGTCCGTTATTCCCATCATTATTAGGCCCCAACAACCAATCTGCGATAACATTTGGATCGGTGTTGCTAAAATTATTCGTTTTAATCGCTTGAATTAATTGGGTTCTAAAAGTGATGGCATCAAACCGAGCCACGCCGTTCGCTGACTGCGTTGTATCTAGTAAAGAGCGGAAATTTTCACCCCAATTTGAACCAATATTGGTTACACGCGAGGTATTCGCTGTAGGACAACGACTGTTGTCGTTAGTTAAACTAATGACATTCGGATCATTAATTTTTGTAGAAGAAGGCAAACAAATAGTAGCAGTATTGCTGTAAACAGGATCATAAGGATCATTCCCAGCGGTCCCACCCGGCCCTTCTACGAACAATAAGGTATTCACGTTAGAATCATATACTGCGCTTGCTGCTGCAGCAATTACTTTAATCCATGCGGGTTGTATGGGAGTTGTTTGCGTATTGTCTTGGTACCAGAATAATTCATGCGGCTCATTATAGATGTCGATACCTAATAAATTCGAAGGCGCATTTTTGATAAAGTTAACTACATCGTCATGATAATCTTGCAATGAATAATTGGTTGCTACTACAGTACCATCCCGAAAATTATCGCCAAGTCCTGGTCGGTGATGGAAATCGAGCATTACAAGAATGTTTTGTTTTTTAAATTCATTAATTGTAGCCGTTAATAAATCTGGTGCAGTTTTCGATTGTAAACAATGCCCACTTCCATCGGCCCCTTTACTCCAGTCACAAAAAGGGCCATTACCCGATTCCGGATTATTTACATCCGTAACTGAAAAATTAAAAGGAGATTGCTGTAGTGTTGTTGCATTGCGCCAAATACCTGGCTGTATCGGTAAACGAATTGTTTTAAAAGAGACGCCTTTATCTGCGCTTGCTATATTAGATCCTGGCACGGTCCAGGGCGATGTAAGTAACTGAATTACACCATTTTGTGTATCAATGGGATTGAAGGGAACATTCCAAAGTCCACCAAGAAAATTACTATCTTGAAATCCAATCCATGCAATACCATCGATGCTAATTTGATTTCCATTTCCATCAAATATTGCGCCATTTTTTATGGTATAAGCCCAAGATTGAGAAATAGAACAAATGAGCCCTGCAAGAATATAGATAAGTCTTGAGTATTTTAAAAACATGCCACGCTCCGTGCTTAGTTAAATAAATCACTTTTACCCATACAACAAAGAATAAACACCCTAAATAAAAGTTCTTGATAGGTAAAGCAATTTTTAAAAAATTTTTACTGAAGCAGATTAAACTTTCGAAGCATTGATGGGGGAGCTACCTTTTAATAGGTTAACTATGAGCTCTTATCATTATACGTAATGGGCATTAACCAAATTGTAAGTTAGAATAAACTTTTAATTAATACGTATGAAATGAACAAAATTTTAAAGCGAATTATAGGCTTATACTGCTTCTCTTTTACTCTTCATGCAGCTACTCAAACCTCAATTAGTTATTCACCGGGGCTTGGGTCGCCGATTACTACGGCGACTGCGGATACCCTGGATAAAGGCCAAATAGGGATCAGTCAACGCGCAGAATATTATCCAAGCATTCCTTTGTCTAGTACTGAACTTTTACAACATCCCTTAGCAGAAAGCCAGAAGTCTACTTTTACGAATTATCTTCAGGGATTTTATGGACTAGAAGATAATATAACCATAGGCATCAGTATCCCTTATGTGGTTAATTCATCCATCTCTGCTGTTAATTTTGATGCGGAAACCAATATAAAAAACATTATTCAATTGGGAAGCCCTTCGGGTATAGGCGACACCAATATCTTTTCTTTGTGGCAATTTTTGCATGGGAATAAAGCTTTTGCTTCACTGGCATTACTCTATGGCATCAATGCGCCGACAGGTAAAACCACAGTAAGAGATAATTATGGTGTACTCTTTTCTGCATCCGATCAACCAGGAAGTGGTGCCTGGACTCCCTTTGCAGGAATTATTATTTCAAAACAATTTAAGAAGTTTTCCTTAAGCGCAAACTTATTATATACACAAAGTACTGAAGGTTCTCAAGAGACAACTCAAGGCTCCATATTCGATTATAATTTTGCGGCTGTCATAGAGATGTACACAAAGAAAAAATTACACGTTGATGGTATTATCGAACTTACTGGCGAATATGCTGAAAAAGATAATATTGCAGGTTTAAGTGATCCAAACAGCGGTGGAAATAGTATTTTTTTATTACCAGGCTTAAGAGTAAATATGAATACCAATTTCTCGTGTTATTTTGGAGTTAATGTTCCCCTAGTCCAAAACTATTACGGAACGCAGGTGAAAAGTGCATACGGGCTCACAGGAGGAATTGATTTCACCATATAATAGTTCCGATTGTTTATCAGTTTAAAATGATCTTGTTACAATTGGTTTCTAATAATTGGCAATTGTAATGCGGTTGTAATTAACTCCCTGCGGCTATGACAGTTGAGTTTATTTTTAGCTGCATTAAGGTGATCTTCAACTGTTCTTGGTGATAGGTTTAATTGTTGACCAATTTGTTTTATTGTCATTCCTTTAACCAAATAATATAAGCATTTAATTTGTTTCGTTGTGAGTTGAGGGTACGAATTTTGATCTGACCGCTGAGAAGGAAGAACATTGAACTCAACAGGGCTGGGCATAGCCAAGGGTAGTGTCTCGTGTATGGCTTTAAACAATGAAGCATCATCATCTATCAGAAAAGATATTCCCACAACCCCCATGATCGTTCCTTGTCGCGTATACAATGGTGCTTTACGACTCAGATAATGCTGAATAGAACCATCCACTTGGACTGTCTCAATAAATGTTTTTGCTTTATTCTGTTGTATTATCTCTGCATCATTTTTTGCGAGTATAGGAGCTTGTTCTTTCCACAATAAGTCGGAATCCGTCATTCCCTTCATATCTTGCATCTTATTTACAAATAACATGTTCTGATTGCAGTCTAGATAACGCCCTTTTTTATCTTTTAAATAGATATTTGCCAGAGTGGTATCTAGAATATTGTCTACATTTGCTGTTTCCGTGTGTATATAGTGGTCAATTTTATGCATTACCTAAACATCGATAATAATTTATTAGGATTATTATACAATAATGAGCAACTTGTGTACAGAATCCCACTGATATCGAATTCCCTTTCTAGCAAGGTTTGACTTACTAAGAGCCCGCCTCCACGGAATCAGAAAAATTAACAATAACAGATAACATACGTCCAAGACCCCACGTACCTCCAAGACAGATAAACAGAAATAGCATTTGTGTAATTGAAGTGGTCCTGAAATAAAAGACTTGAAAAAAAATAGAAAAACACATGAAGACTAATCCGAATAAAATAGTACACAATGATCCTAAATGCTCAACTGGCTTCCCTACAAAAAAGGCTAATAGAAAAATATATATTGAAATAGCAAATAAGATACGGTCACAATTCTCTCGAATATCATACCAATATATAAGTTCAAAAAATAAGGTAACTATGCCTAATAGCCCGGCTAAGAAAACGAACATCACTCGGGCCTTACCCTGTTCGTTTTTAGAAAATAATTTCATCAATCCATTCATTAGTACGTCTTAATTACTTTATAGCATCTACCTATTTTGTTATAAATTTAATAATTTGGATACCGTATTGATCACGGTGTGTATTAGATCGTCAAATCTTCAAAATAATATTCTATGAACCAAGAGCGAGTTGGGTTTCTATACACAAAATTTTTAATTCCAAGAGCTATGAAGCAGAATGAAATGTTTTTTCCTATACTTATTGATGTAATTATTTGAAGTTATGAAATTTATAATTTCTCATTTTAATAGATATTTTTGAACCAGTTCCGTGATGAGTTTGTTTAAGTATCGAATCAAATATTTTTAGGATTGAAATAAACTAACTATTAAGGACAGATACATGTATTTTGATTCTTTTAGTCGTGAGGAATTACAAGATTTTATATTCCAATTTGAACAAGCACTCTACAATCATCATCAATGGTATAATTTAATCATACGTTCCCTTATATGTAGATTACCGCCTGATTTACACGACATGAGTACGAGTGCTCATAAAGAATGCCAATTCGGTCAATGGTATTATCAAACTGCGTCGAAGAGATTAAATCAACATCCAGGATTTATCGCACTGGGAGAAGAGCATCTGCAAATGCATAGAGCAGCCGCTACCCTGTTAGTCGCAATAAGTAAAGGCAATCCCGTATCCCCTCATGATTATGATATTTTTTCAAATACCATGGAAAAATTACATCTCGAAATTTCGGCAATGCAACGAGAATTAAGTGAATTACTTTATAATCGTGATCCATTAACGGGCTCGATCAACCGGAATAATATGTTACCCATCTTACGAGAACAACAGGAATTAGTTAATCGGCAAATACAATTATGCAGCTTAGTAATGGTTGATTTAGATCATTTTAAAGAAATTAATGATAAATACGGACTTGCAGCGGGTGACAGCGTATTAGCTTCCGTATGTCGATTTATTATGGAGAATATGCGCCCTTACGACAAAATTTTTAGGGTTGGCGGCGATGAATTTTTACTGTGTTATCAAAATACTAATACTGATCTCGCTCTTGAGATCACAGAACGTATTCGGATAGGAATTTCTTCACTAAAAATTAATATAGATAACCTTAAAACTATTCATTTAACAGCTTCATTTGGTATATCGCATCTTAAGACAGGTATTACAATTGAAGAATCCATCAAAAACGCTGACCAGGCTCTATATAAAGCAAAAAAAGAGGGACGAAATTGCGTGCAAGTTTTTGATTCTTGAGAGATTTCTAGTCTTGAGAAGTGCTATCTTATAAATCAATGTGCGCAGTTAACCCTAGGGAGATCAATGAAAAATAATTCATGGTTTCATTTCTTCTATTCGATTAGGCATCCCATTGCAATTCTTTGTACCCTACTCGGTTTTATTATTATTCAGTACGTGGCAATGCTTTTGTATATAAAGCCCTACCAATCTCTAAGTTTCTTAAAGCTATGTCAGCAGTTATGGCATTCAAGCAATTTGTTTTTACAAATGATTTTGGTATTTAATGTATTTATTAAACCACTGTTCATTTATTTCTTTGTGATTTTTTTATTTCATTATTTCAAAAATAGAAACCTATAAATTGCTTACTCCTTTATATTTGGGCTCGCTTCGAATTGGGCTTGGCCGGCCCTAAAAATTTAACTCCCACGTACCGCGCATAAAGCACGGTATCCAGAACCCTGGTCCCCCTCCGGATGTATTAACAACGGTTCAAGAAGGTTGGAACCTTTCGCAAAATTTCAGGTTGGTAATTTTCGAAAGCTCACTGCCATGCGGTTCAAGCTATTAATGGTAATAATAGCCATAGTCAGATCAATGAGCTCCTTTTCATTGAAACAACTTAAAACTTCATTATAGAGTTCGTCAGGAACGTGGGTTTCTGATAATAAAGTAACTGATTCACTCCAAGCTAAAGCTGCTCGTTCCCGAGGAGTAAAAAAAGGAGACTCTCTCCATACAACCAATGAATGGAGACGACGCTCAGACTCCCCATCTCTTTTAGCATCCGCACTGTGCATATCAACACAATAGACACAGCCATTAATTTGTGACACACGTAGCCTAACCAATTCAAGAAGAGATCGTTCTATTCCACTATGAACAACATACTGTTCAAGACCTAAAATCGCATTCACTGCGTCAGGAGCAAATTTAGTATAATCAATCCGTGTATGCATTATATTTCTCCCTATATTTTAATCAGATAGATTCTTCCTATAATTTAAAGCATTTCCTTGTCCTAAACTCAAAAAACAATTACGTCTAAAGAGCACTAAACTGAGGGCTTAAATTATCGGACATAGATGGGCACCCAAGTTTACCAAACCTAATCCTATTCCCTATTCATTGTTTCTTTTTATTAAATCGTTGTTCTTCATCCTCATCCGAATCAGGTCGTTGGTGTTTTTTATTTTGGTTTGAAATAGGTTCCTTTTCTTTGCTTTTGCTCTGAAAAAATTCCATCCAACCTGTATAAATCCCGGGTTTTTGGGGTGAGGATACTTTTATTCGTACACTAGGTCCCCACATTGATGATATATAGCGATCGTCGGAGAGCATTGTTAATTCATCAAGAGTAAAAGGGGAATTTCCCCCTACATCGCCATAACTTTCTGCCATTGTAGAAAAATATTCCATACAACGCTCATATATTCGTTCATTGGAAATATCAATTTTTGAATAGTGAGGCAATCTCTCTGCCTTTGCCATCTTTTCTTTAGAACGTAAGACCATTTCATATGCCGATTTGTAATGACTGTCCAACAAATAGGTTTGAAGATTAGGTAATCCCAACTCCTTACCAAAACATAATAATAGAGAGTTTAAAACAAAAGGGGATCGGCAGCTAAAACTATATTGCTTTGAATCTAATGGAGCATTAGATGAACGCTCAGAATCCTCAACGGAGTCTAGTCCCATTTCCCAGAGACTGAACCCATTTTTTGATTTTACCGAAACTAAGATATGTAATAGTTGAACAAAATTGAGCTTCTTTCCTGACTTAATATTTAAATCGATATCACCCTTTTCTACCGCCTGAGCAAATGCTTCAAGTAAAAGTCGATGTGTATAAGAACCATGTAAAAGGACACGATTAACTTGTTTATTTTCATTAAAAAGTTGACCACTTGAAACGATACGATCCGCTATCATGCTACTGACAAAACCAATAAACTTAACAATAAAACCATTTTTATTTACATCACGCAACTCTTCACGTTTTAATAATAATGTATCCAGAATCCTCCCCTTTTTCAAAGGTTGGTAGTCAGGTGGCGGACTACCTGGGATATAATTACCCCTTCCAGCAATCAAATGAGAAGGAAGCGAATTGTGTTCTGGGGGTATAATTTGGTTATCTTGCATTGATTTTCCCAAAACACCGTCCAAATCTTTAAGGTGATGGGCAACCTTCAGGGGATCGTAAGCAAAACTTATTATTTGATTCGCAATGTTTACTATTTCATCAGAAGTCAATTCATCTAATAAGAATTCGGGGATATTTAAATCCTCTACTTTGAGCATCGGAGGTGGGGTCTTTGATGCTTGGATTGTGATCTGCTCTTGTTCTACCTTGAAATTTGGTTCTATTGCACATTGATCAAAAAAATCAACGCTTCTATACCTAGGATCTTGAGTTAATTTCTTTACTTGTCTGGTAACAGTAACCCCATTTGAATCAGTTTTCGGCAAATTATTATCATCGCGGTCAAGCATTTATTACCTCAATAATTAATGGCTAGGTTCATCATTAATTATAGGAGATGATTTTGACGGTTGTTCTAAAATTGTCCATATGAAATTTACAAAAATTATTAAAAACTAACTATGCACACCTAATGAGCTATTTAATGATAATTTTTTACCTACAATGTGGGGGTTTTAGTTTTAATTACCGTCATATCAGGTACACTTTGAGCTCGCCCCATGAATCCATTAGTACCAAGTTGTTCTGTTTCCTTAGAACAAATCTCCCCTGGTTTATGCCCATGATCATATCTATTGGGAAGGGCTTCAGGCGCTTTCTTTTTTTGCTCTGATGTTTCACCCTTTGGTTTTTTAAGATTTTTGTGGGGTGTCAGTAAACCATCAATATTTTTGAGCACGTTATCCGCACCATGAATGAGGTCTTGTTGTTCTTTATAAACACTGTACTCCAACTTATGAATGGATGCTCGTTGCTCTCCAAAAACCATATAGCCTTGTTTTCTGGATTCATAGTGATAAAAAGCAAGAGCTGCGGCAAGTATTAATCCAACACCTAAAGCAATACCGATGCCCACTGGGCCGGTAGAAACGATAAGAGCCGACAAGCTGACACCGAGAATTTCAGCACCAATTGCCAAACCAAGCCCCATAATACCCAGTGTTCCGGAATACGTACATAGGAAGCTCCCAACCGAACTTAAGCCAACGAGGATTTTATCATTTCGCGTTACATAATCCGCCGCATTTATTTCTGAGCCTTTCACTAGGGTTGTTTTTTGAATGGTTTTGGTTAATTCCACCTTCATCAAGGCCAGTTCTTTCTTATCATCAGCAGTTAATACCCTTTGTGAGAGGAGTTGCGCAACTCTTTTTCTAATCCCCTGCAGAAAAGCCAGTTCCGCTTGTAACTCTTCAAGTTCGCGAATGGCATTTTTTTCAGATTGATTCTTTTTATAATTAGCATAAAGGATGAGGCTAAACCCCAAAATGGAGATAACAGCAAAGGCAATATTCAAGCCCAAAGCCACTGCTGCACTTGCCCCAGCTAATAATCCGGTATATGCAAACGACTCGGTTAATTCTGCTATAGATGCAGAAGGACAAAATGTTTCCAACAATGCAGCCCAAAAACTTTTATTTCGCAAACTTCCAATCTGTTTTTGCCGTAATCTCAAAGCTTCATCGATATGTTTTTTTGCATATCCAGGAGCAGGATCAAGCAGTAGAATTTTTTTATAAATAAGATCATCTTTTAAACTAGCTGCAATAATGAGCGGTATTTCTCCCTTATTATTCGGTACATTCAGAAGAATAAATGCCTGATTCTGAGAATTTTTCAGTCTCTCCAATTTAATGCTACGATCCTTATCCGTCCATTTTGCTTTCTTTTTTCTATCTTTTGCTGCTGGTGAAATTCCCAGCAGTTCATTGACTATATTAAAATAGCCCTTTTGCACTGCAAGGTGTAACACACTATTCCCTTCATCATTTAGCAATGAGATATCCGCTCCGAGGGCCAGTAAATGTTTTACAAAATATAAAGAACCTTCCTTCACGGCTAGATGAAGTAGCGTATTACCTTGGTCATCAACTTCATTGAGCTGTTCCTTGCTGATTTTCTGCTTAAAAACTTCCTTATTGTTGTTCAAAAGAGCTTTTTTCAATGACTCAATCATGTTGATTTTCCAGATTAAAAAAATGAATGAGCCATTATAACAAGAAATAATTAAGTAAAAATTAGATCCGTACTCGAATTGACCTAATACTGTGCACATATCTAGCTAGTATCCATTATGAAAATTACTAGCCATGCTAATACTTGTTCAGAGATGAACCTTCGGAAAGCCATGTAATGAGATAACATTTTCTGCTTTTATGATATAAATGCTTTTGACCTAGTTAAGTAAACAGCACTCCAAAATACTCTAAGAAATCTTTTCTAAAATTTCCTCAATAGGCAAACCCATGACATTGTAATAGGATCCTTTTATTTCCTTAACAAAGGTATCACGTACTGTTTGAATACCATAGCCTCCAGCTTTATCAAAAGGGTCTCCTGAATCAATATAATTTTGGATTTGTTCGTCTGTTAGGTTGTTGAATGTAATGTGGGTTGTCGCATAGTTAATGCACCATTTTTGTTCGGGTAAAAAAATAAGAGCATAACCAGTATAGACCTCATGGGAATTACCACTAAGCATACGTAACATTCGATAGGCGTCTTCGGCATCCCGGGGTTTTTCTAAAATATGATTCTGATAAGCCACCGTAGTGTCTGCTGCCAAAATGAGATGTGCACTCTCTACTGCAGTTTGTAACAAAATAGTGTGCGCTTTTTCTTCAGCCAAACGAGTGACATAAGCTCTCGCGTCTTCACCTTTTTGCACAATTTCTTCAATATCGGCGGGCATGACTACAGCATTCAACCCATGCTCTTGGAGTATATGGAACCGTCTAGGAGATGCGCTAGCTAGAATAACTTTTAGTGGATAGTTTGCTTTCATAAAATAAATCGCTCGATGTGTTCTTATATAAATTCTAACTTTTTAAACGTGCATAAGAGAATAATCATTTTGAAAAATTTCAAATTTGGCGATATCAATGATTTAAGTATTTGTTGTATACATCCCCATAGCTAACAAAATCCAGCCACAGATAAAGCAGGTGCCGCCTATTGGCGTAATCAATCCCAGCGCTTTTACTTGCATCAAACTCATTAAATACAAGCTTCCTGGAAAAAGCAAAATTCCTATAAAAAACAACCATCCAGAAACTCGAATAAATTGATTATTGAGGTGCCAAAGAATAACTCCAATGAATAATAAAGCCAAACTATGAATAAATTGATAAAAAACCCCTGTTTGAAATAGATGCATTTGATATTCACTAAATTGAGTCTTTAGATGATGAGCAGCAAAAGAACCTAAAATTGTGGCAACCATTGCGGAGGAGGCACCAATCGCAATAAAACGCTTGAACATTATTTCCGAACCTGAAGACATTTTACTATCCTAGAATCTTCAAAATGAATTAAAAATGACTATTTTGAATATTATTTTGGACATCTTATGCCTCCTTTCCTAGAATTACAATGATATGGATCGTTTTATAATGCCTTGATAAGGATAATAATTATGTGTCGATTCGTAGCTTATATAGGAAAAGAGGATATTTTATTTGCTGATCTGTTAGTAAAACCTAACAATTCTCTTATAAAACAAAGCCTTTTAGCGCGTGAATCTCGTACCCTGACCAATGGGGATGGGTTTGGCTTGGGATGGTATACTCATTATGATAAGACGCCCGCTTTATTTACCTCTCTTTTCCCCGCATGGAACGATCTAAATTTTTCTTATTTAGCAAAAAAAACCAGAGCTCCGCTTTTTTTTGCCCATATACGTGCAGCAAGTACCGGTGGTATTTCTCACTTTAATTGTCATCCATTTATATATAAAAACTGGCTCTTTATGCATAATGGATGGATTCCTTACTTCAAAAAAATAAAACGACAAATCCATAATTTATTGGATGATGATATTTATAATTGGATTAAAGGGAGCACAGATTCAGAATTAATTTTTGCCTTATTTTTACAATTAGCAAAAAATAAAAAATTATCTAGCTCTTATGACATATATATAAATTTACAGAAAACATTAAATATAATTAATGAATTAGTTAAAAATCATCATAAACAAGCGGTGTGCTATTTTAATATTTGCCTTACCGATGGAAAACGTATCGTGGCATTCCGTTATTGTACTTCATCACGAATTACACCTGAAACCATGTATTTCTCTCTAGGGGATGATTTTTTATCAAACTCCAGCCAACAAACCATGTATAAGCATGTAATTATTGCTTCCGAAAAATTATCCATTCATGGAGCTAAAACCACTGATAAATTTAAATGGCAAATTATTCCAGCAAACCATTGCTTTATGATTGAATCGAACTTAAGTATTTCATTACAAAAACTTTAGTCGAACTTAGGGACTAAGCTATGCATATTAAAAAAATGGAAGAATATAAAGTTGATTGTGAGTTATTTGAAAAAAATTTAATTGCTGAAACACTTCTTTTAGAAGAATGGTTCGCGAAAGACTATTTTAAATATGAAGCCATGAAAGCAGGGGCTGAAATTGAATTTCTTATTTTAGATAAACACTATCAATTAACACCTGATAATCTTTTTTTTACTAAAAAAATTAGAATTCAAGAATTGGTTCAAGAGGCAGGAAGATCTCAATTAGAAATTAATGTGCCAGTTCTTCCTTTGAAAGATGATTTCTTATCTAAACTACACCAAAGTATTTTAACTATATGGAATAAATGTTGTGAAACAGCATTTAATTCTCAACATCATTTAGCACTCATAGGTTCAATACCCCAAGTAGACCCTGCTTTTTTTAGTCCTTTATATATTACACCCCAAAATATTTTTATTCTAATGGATGAGTTTGTAGCTAAATATCGAAACGGTGAATCTTTATCCATTCATCTCGAAGGAGAAAAAGAAAATCTCCGTTTATTTCCAGAATCTTTAGCTATAGAAGGTTTAATATGTTCGTTGCAGCTTCATTTAGAAGTGCCTAATCGTCAATCAACTCATTATTTTAACATTATTCAAATATTGTCCGCTCCTTTATTGGCCCTTAGTAGTAATTCACCTTATTTTGCTGGGAAGCGTTTATGGAGCGAAACACGAATTGGCATTTTTGAACAACTTTATACATTTCCACTCCCATTGAAAAAAACCGTTTTTTTTGAACCCAACTATTTCAAAGAAAACCTTTTTCCCATTTTTAAAAATAATTTTAAAAATTTTCCTTATCTCTTACCTCTCGCTTCGTATAAGGACCCTATCAATAATATGTTTCATGTGAGATGTCAAAATAGTTGTATTTTCCGCTGGAACAGGCCTATTTTAGATTTTAATCAACAACATGAACCTTATCTAAGAATAGAGCACCGTGTCCTATCTTCTGGCCCAACTATAATAGATATGGTAGCCAATGCCGCATTTTTTTATGGCATAACTTTTCATTATGCGAATCACCTACCCTCCCTCAGCTCTTTAATTCACCAAGAGTCCAGTTTAAAAAATTTTTATGAAGCAGCTCGTTTCGGGTTAGAGGCGAGATTGAATTGGAGTCATGGTAAAATCAAGGCCAGTACTCTATTAAAAGACTTGTTGCCTCTCGCCCTCAAAGGACTTGAAGAGTTGGGAATTAACCACCTGGAGGCACGTTTCTATTTAGATATAATTAAAACCAGGCTTGAGAGAAATCAAAATGGAAGCATATGGCAAGAACAATATCTGGCGAAGCACAATAATAATTTTAATAGTCTTCTTGAGCAGTACGTTAAAAATCAATATTCGGAAACCCCAGTTGCTGAATGGAGCTTAGATTAATAGTTTTATAGAACTGGGATTCAAGTGTATATAATAACCAGAATATAGTGCTGGTTTTTTATTTACTTTGATAATCAATCACTACCACGGACTCAAGACCATTTTCCAACATCGGGACTAATACCTCCGTAGCGATCCTTTTATGCTCTGGATGCTCTAAATAAAGATCTCGTCCTTTTAAATCGTCAAAGGTCATAACGAATGCATGGGTAAATCCTTTATTTAATTGCTCAGGACTACAATTGGATCCACATGAAAAGTTTTTAATAGAGGGAATTATCTCCTGCAAATTTCCTAACTGATTTAGAGCAGAATTAATATCCGACTCTGCTAAATTTAATTTAAATTTTAATACAACCACATGATTAATCATTAATTCTTCCTATAAATGATCCACATTTTTAATAGTACCTGAATAACATTCCAATTACATCCCTCCTGTTCTTTTTGGATCGAAACGAAGTTTGTAGCATATAAATACATCTAAATACCAATCTTAGTAACTAAGATTAGATAAATGTGTTCTCAATGAAAATCATCTTATATTTTTGCAAAGATTAGTTTCATGCATTTTAAAAATTTATCTGTTAACGATTTAAATTTACCCTACTAAAATTTATCTGTTCATTTTTTGGTCATCAATGAATATGCTAAAATTAATAGTACATCCTTTGTTAAAGGCCATGAGATTAAATTCGACATCGAGTTTTTTCGCTTCTTAATTTGAATTTTTGAGCTTTATAATTGAATTACGGAGAATAAAATGGGGATAAAGCCGACTTTTCGATTACAAAATGAATGCTTTTTATTGCTACTCGAAAGCTCTCTAAAAACCATTCCATTCAATGTTTTTTTATCCTCGTTAATAGCAGGTTATTTATTATATCGAAATGCTCCAATTATGCCTGTAGCTCTGTGGTTTTTAGCTATGTTCTTTTTAAATTCTTGGCGTTGGGTTAATAGCAGAAAAAATATTATCAATCGCGATTATATTGCCAAAAAAAGAGCGACTAAAAATTGGTTTTTGGTGTTAACTTTTTTTACAGGTTCTTTGTGGGGTTCATGCTATATCTTATTTTATCCTTATTTCGTCGATATGCATCAAATTGTTATTACCTTAGTTTTGGGTGGGATGGCATCAGGTGCTCTAGCATCTCTTTCGGTATATCTACCTGCCTATTATGCGTATTTATTACCTATGTTTTTACCTTTAATTGCTTATAATTATTGGTTAGGGGATCTGGATCGCATTATTTTAGCGACTATGTTTACTCTCTTTGTCATTATGCTAATTATTACGGCTCAATTTCCTTCGAAATTATTGCAAGAAACCATACAACTCAATAAAGAGAAAGATGAAGCAATGCGAGAAGTCCAGCGTGTTTCAATTACAGATGCATTAACTGGTCTTTATAACCGTCGTTACTTTGATGAACGGCTTAGTGAAGAATTTAAAAAGGCAAAGAAAAACCGTCACTCCATTAATTTAGTATTAATCGATGTAGATGACTTTAAATTAATTAATGACAATTATGGTCATCCTTCAGGTGACTTATTTTTAAAACAGTTAGCAACAGCGATCAAAAATTCAGCACAAAGAGATAAACACAGTGCTTTTCGTATTGGAGGGGATGAATTTGCAGCGATTTTAACGGATACATCGCTCGATGATGCCATTTTACTTTGTAACAATTTACAAAAGAAATTTAAAAAACAAGCAAAAAGAAACGAGACAACAATAAGTATAGGAATAGTCAGCATATCTCCGTTTTTTGCTAATGATGTGGATGATGTGATCTCAGTAGCGGATAAAACTTTATATGAAGCTAAAAAAGCAGGTAAAAATCAAGTACGCTGCCAACACTTTGATTGATCGTTGAAATTTCAGGGGATAACTCCCCATGTTTTATTCCAAATTTATAGGCCCATTAAAGTACCTGGTTGCGAGCTTGCATAAAAGAACGACTTTAGATCCGCCTACTCATTGAATAAAAAACAAAAACTAAGCTATTATCATGTACATCAGTAAATTATCCCTTTAATTTTTAAAGGAAAACCTTGATTGTTAAAAGAATATCTTGAAATTAACATTTCAAAATCTTATGCCATGGACGCATAAAAATTGGTTCAGCAGTTTATTTACAGGACTTAAATACAATGAAACCAAAGACCTTAATTCACCTTACAGATCAAGAATTTTTAGCAAAAGGACGTCGTTGCTTGGTTTATCGACATCCTCATGATCTCAATTTACTAATAAAGGTCACAAACCCAGAACTTCATCAAAGAAATGGTTATAAAACCAAGTTAAGCCAGTGTATTCCTCTTTTTTATCAATTTCGTTTTTCGAAGTCTTATGCTAGAGAACTCTTGGAAAATATTTATTTACGTTTTAAGCAAAATTTTCTTTTTCCTCCTTTTCTGCAAACAGTTGTGGGCTTTACTGACACGAACTATGGTTTTGGGCTTATTGTTAAAGCAGAAAAAAGTATTGACGGTACTTGTGCTAAAAATTTAAGAACTATTTTGCACGACGGATTATTTACCGAGGAAATGCAAAAGAAGTTGGATGCATTCTGTGAATCATTGATTTCATGTGATATATCTGTTCATGATTTACAACCTCGAAATCTCGTTTTCGCTTATGATACATTCCGTGGGGAAGAACATTTTGTCTTAATTGATGGAATTGGAGAGAAAACCCTGATTCCTATTCAAAGGCTCTCTGCTTATTTAAGAAAGCGTTCTCGTTTAAGCCAAATCAAGGCTCTTAAAGAAAGAGTTTTTTATCTTCATAATCAGACAAAAAATGAAACAAGCTTAAAACAATTAAGTACACTGTAGGCCGGTTGCTTCCACCGGTTTTTTATCCTTGGATAAATCTCCCACTGTGCAAGCAAAATAACAAAATTTTTTCGTGTTTTCATAGAGAAACGTAAAGGTTATTTTTAACAAGACGTCTGCAACATAAATAAAAACTGCGTTAGAATGCTGTACCTGTTTAGTACTGAGTAAAAAGCATGAACCAAGATGTAAAAATTAGATTTGCAACACCATCTGACATACCTTTAATTTTGCAATTTATTAAAGAATTAGCGGAGTATGAACAACTGCTTCACGAGGTAGTCGCTACTGAGGAACAATTGTTAGAAACTTTATTTGGTTCTAAATCTTATGCCGAGGTTATCATTGGCTATCTTGATGAAAAACCAGTTAGTTTTGCTTTGTTCTTTCATAATTATTCAACGTTTTTAGGAAAGCCTGGTCTTTATTTAGAAGATTTATATGTTAAACCCGAAGCACGAGGCCATGGAATAGGACAAATTATGCTAGCTTACTTAGCTAAGTTAGCTAAGAATAGAAATTGCGGGCGTTTTGAATGGTGGGTATTAGATTGGAATGAACCTGCGATTAAATTTTATGAACGAATCGGCGCAAAACCAATGGATGAATGGACCGTATACCGAGTAAGTGGTAAGGCATTGAATGAATTAGCCGATAAATATACTCAATTTAGTCCTCTTAAAGTCTGACTGCCTACTTCTACTAACCCCTGGTTGCAAGCAACCAGGTTTTCTTCTAAATTAATAATCGCCTCGGTAACAAACAAGGATACTCGGTTGCCTTTTAAACCTTCTCCTTAGGTGCCGCTCTTTTGTTGTATTCGCCTATTCGAATTAAGCCGGCTTCATACTGTTCTTGAGTTTCGCAAACATTCAGATAACGTTTGTTTGGCTTATGTTCCTCAACACCAACAATCGCATCAAGAAATTCAACTATCCATTGAAATAAATTCCTCATTTGGCACCTTCCATGTAATAAAAATTATCCGTTTAACCATTATAATCACATTTCAAATTCTATTGGCAATAGCAGTTTTGTTTGTTCTAATTACAATCCAGACTGCGCCAAGCATTTTTTAAAGAAATTTAATATAGGTGTTGAGGACTGAGATCGTTGTACAATCCTTGTCGTCAATAACTCATTACTCTAGGTAGCAGAGTTTTTTATTGATTTTTTTTTGGTTTTTTCAGATTCGGATAACTCTTCTGTTTTCATAAAAATTTGTTGAGGAAGATTAAACCAGAATAAATATACGAGCCTCATGTACTCTAAATAATTATTCGCGTTTTCCATAAAAACTTTCATTTGTTTTTCCATGAACTCATAGGGAGAGTGAATGTCATTCCATTCTTGGAGGGGGGTAAATGCAAAATTAAAAAAAAGTGTTTTAGGTACATCGAACGTTTGAGGTACTACAGAGGTTATTTGGCTGTTTGTATCTTCCATACTTATCTCCCTTATTTATTTTTTATCCTTAATTCAATTAGTTTAGCTCAAAAGGGAAGCATACTATAAAACTTTTAGATAAAAATTCGATAAAATATAGAGTATAAATCGGAGAATATTTAACTTATGGTTTATGCAAGAGGCGGATTTATAAAAGACGAGGGATTGTTTGTAAAAATCCCTCTCGCAGATAAATAGCTCAAATTCTAATTTAAACTTTTTTGAATTTTTTCAGCTTCCTCTAAATGAGCTTTTATATGAGGACGAGTTTTAAGTAACAATTGTTTTAAAGAAGAATTAGAGACATTGTTTAAAAATTCATTGTCAAACATGTGTAATACCTCTGTATGACCTTTTATCATTGCTTTAATATAAGCTTTATCAAAGTTTTTTCCTTTTAAGGAAGAAAGCGTTTTTAATTCTTTGGCTCCCTTTTTTTGAAGCAATTTAACTTTTGCAGATTCTACTGGTGCTATATTAGTTTTTTGACTCAACACTAACGTTTTATTTAAATTTTGGGTATGCTGCTTTTTAAGCATTTCCGCATATTGTTTCACTTCAGGGTTGTTTGATATCTTTAAAGCCTCCCCTGCTGCAGCAATTTCTTGTTTGTTCACTGCGATCAATGTAGCAATAATTTCTCCATCATTCTTAGACTTATTTTGTACTGTTGATTCCGAAGCGTTCATAGGGCTGGCGAGCGAAGAATTTACTCCAAGAATGGATGCGCCAATAAATAAAAATAAACCCATAAGTACCATCTTTTTTGATTTCATTACCCTTTCCTTGTTATAAATTCAATAAAAAAAACAGTATATTCTATAAGATTTTAAATTCATCCTAAGGAAACCCACTAATACTATAATTACAAATAAGATCTTCAGAAAATTCTATTATGAAAACTAATAAGGAAATTGCTGAGCAACTCTATAATTTTTCAGATCTGCTCGAGGCTGCGGGAGATAATCCCTATCGTGTGCGATCCTACAGGCGGGCAGCTCATGTTATTTTAAACTTAAAAAAATCCCTCCACTCTCTTTTAGAAGAACACTTTGATATAACCTCTCTACCCTGGATTGGAAAAGGCATATCCCAGGTAATTCAAAAACTAGTTACAACTAATGAAGCATTGGATTTACCGATACATAAAGAGAAAAAGGAAATAAGTGATTTAAAAGATATCCCCGGTTTGGGAGAAAAAAGAATTAAAATACTGAATAGTTACAACATATATACTAAAAAAGAATTATTAAAAGCAATACAATCCAATAAATTATCTGAACTTAAATGGCTTAATAAAGGACTCTTCACTGAGATTAAACAAAATACAACTTTTAAAAAGTCTAGAAGATTTATTCGACTGTATCACGCCATCCCCATTATTAAACTCTTAATTAATCATTTAAAAGAACAACCTGAAATAAAACAAATCGAATGGGTGGGTGATTTACGCCGAAGAAAGGAAACTTTTGAGCATGTGGATATCTTAATTCAAGCCACAAAACCAATAGAAGTAATGAAGCGATTGATGAATTTCTCGGAAATAATCGATGTTTCCTGTAAAAGAAAAAATTTTATAAGTGTAACATTGTGGTCAGGAATCCAAGTAAATGTGTATTTTACCTCAAAAAAAGCTTTTGGAGCCTCCATGATCCATTATACAGGACATGAAGGGCACGTGAGTCAGTTAGTTCAGCTGGCGAATGATAAAAATTATAGTTTTACTCCAAATGGACTTTTTAAAAATAAGCAATATGTGGCAGGGGAATCTGAAAGCGACGTATATCAAAAGTTAGATTTGCCTTTTATTGAGCCCGAATTAAGAGAGGGAGCAGATGAATTGATAAAGGGACAACGAGATCAATTACCTACACTTATTCAGCTCGAGGATATAAAAGGCGATTTACATTCTCACACTACCGAAACAGATGGTTCTGAAACATTGGAAGTAATGGTGAGGGCAGCAGAAGAACAAGGTTATGAATATTTCGCGATTACTGATCACTCACAAAATCTAAAGATTACACACGGATTAGATAAGGCGCGTCTTTTAAAACAGATAAAGCAAATTGACACATTAAATTCAAAATTAAATAAAATCCTTATCCTTAAATCAATTGAGGTAGACATTCTTGAAGATGGAACTTTAGATTTGCCAAATGATGTTTTAAAAGAATTAGATATCGTTCTTTGTTCTATTCACTCAAAATTTAAGCTTCCAGAACACCAGCAAACTGAACGAATTTTGAGGGCTATGGATAACCCATATTTTAATATACTAGGACATGCGACAGGGAGACTTATTCGATCTAGAGCTCCCTATGCCATTGATATGGGAAAAATATTGAAGAAAGCAAAAGAAAATGGATGCTTTATCGAACTTAATTCTCAACCTTATCGCTTAGACATCAATGATATTTACTGCAAAATGGCAAAAGAACAAGGAGTTAAAATCGCAATTTCGAGCGATGCTCATAGTATTCGGGGGCTTAATTTTATTCAATGGGGAGTGTATCAAGCTCGACGTGGGTGGATTGAAAAGAACGATGTTATCAATACCTATAGCTGGAATGAATTAAAAAAATTAATAAAAAGATATTAGCAATTTCATAACATACCCACCTTTTTTTACTATTGCTTTAGGCGCTATTCAGTGATTAATGAAATTCTTTGGATCCCAGTTATTATTATTGGGGACTTAATTTAACTAAATGGAATTAAATTAAAATTTATCCTATATAAATAGAAAGAGATTATTTCAGTTTACTTATGACTCTTCGTGCCGCCATAAGATGGCTAACCAAAGGAAAAATGAATAAACCGGTAATTCAATATATGCTTCTTGATGAACAATTAGAGTATTTAATCCGGCCTCAAGAAATAGAAGTAGTCACTTTAAAGAACGATGTCTTTGCAGTATTAGAAAAGATAGAAGAACAATCACAGGGTCGTCGCTTAGAAATATACTTTAAATCCGTTAATATACATTATGGTAAACATAGGCAAGATTCTGCTCAATTTCATTTTTTAATTTCGGATTACTTACTGAAAAGAAATTTAAAAAAAACCAATAGCAGAACTGCATATTTTCTAAAAAAAGATGAACTTCGGCTTTTTAAAGATGCCCTTTCTCTTTTAGATATTGATTGTAAAACTCGAGGATGTGCGTACGTTGCCTTTTTGTGGATGATTGCTTTGAAAGCAACCCGCAGCAGAGTTCAATTAGTCATAAAACAAATTTGGAAAAAGCGCCTTTCCATTCAAAAGATGAATAAAAAACAACAAGCTGATTTTTTGGATTTTTATTCACTCATTAATAGATAATCCAATTTCGTTATTTAAGACCCTCCAATCTTTAGTTTAGTAAAATGTGTTTTTCTTAAAAATATAGTTATCGGTTTATCCTAACTAACCCATCTTGCAATTGTTTTTATTCTTATAAAATAAACATAGAAAACATTAAGATTTAAAACTTCTAATATGTTATTTTTGGCCGCAGCAGCCAGCTAAAATGGCTGCATTAGCTCGTTTAATCTGTCTATCTTATCAGATTGAATGGTTTAAATTCGGATAATAATGGAGATTTAAAAATGTTAGAAAAAAAAGAGTCTACTTCGACTGAGCAACAAGATGGTATGATGGATCTACTCCCTGCTGAACTCTTGGTTCATTTATCTAGTTTTTTCAACAAAAATGAAAAAAAAGCGGCTAGGGGTGTTTCTCACTCATTTAAGAATGTCATTGAGACCTTTTTTACCCATAAAACTATACCTCTAACTTATTATGCACATAGAGACGGCTATGTCTCTTCCTTTATTTTATTACCAGGTCACCGTATGGTTTTTTCAATTGTACTGGAGACGACAGCTTCTTTATCAAGTTCAGGACTTGTATTTTTTAATTGCGAAGACAATCAGAGCAAAGAAGTTCTTTTGATTAAGGAATACAAAAAAAATGGAAAACTGGGCCATCTTCATGCTTTACCCAATGGCGATTTGGTTGCTTTGCTTGACCAAGCAAACCAACATGCACCTCCTTATATCCTGGTTTTAGATGGAACAACAGGAAAAGAGAAAAATAGAATACTATTAACAAACAAACCATGCAAAGAATACCCCAGCGTGAAAGAACTACACGTACTCTCTTCAAATCAATGTATCGCTATATGTGATTCGGAAGACTGTTATTTGATAGATATAGAAAATTCATTGACTCAAGAGATACCCCCCGTACAGGCCGAAAAGCTGACTAAAAATAAATATAGCTTATTCGGAGACCGCCCTCCCCAGGCATTGAATATTTATAATTTGCCAGATGGTAATAAATTATCAATTAGGCAGAAATTACCTAATGATACCTTAGGCAGTGGAAGCCACTTAACTATTAGTTTAACTGAAGGTTCAAAAAAATTATTCTCAAATGAAGAAGATTTTATTGAGATTCTTTATAAGAGATGAACCCAACATAGTTAGGAACAAGTAAGCATGAACGATCCAAAGTCCCAATAAATGGAGCCTTCCCGCGGACATAAGTGGAGGACTGCAAAAATGGATTTTTTGATCATACCACCCAAAAACAATTTTCATTCACTTCTTCATGCTTACAATATTGACCGAGAGGTTCTAAGGACTCATCGGTCTGCTGTTTCCGATCCGAATGAAGTCTATAAAGGATTCATAATGATTTTTCTCTATCTCTTAGGGATTACTTTATCTCAAAATTTTTAAATTAATGCCTATAATAAATCAATAGGAAATTTTTTAGGAATAAAATGACTACCAGACGCCTTTTAGAAGATATTCTTAAAGAAGAAGAGGATCATGCTAATGATTTAGCTGATTTACTGGAATAAATAATTTGAGATTGTTCTTTGTCTCACTATTAATTATTGTTATGCTTTTCTGAAGTTCTAATTAAAAATATAAAGGAAGGAGCTATGCGAGGGAATTGGGGGTTAATTATCTTAATTGTACCGTCCATCGCGCTCGTAATCTTATTTTTTTGGGATATTTTTCAGAAAAAACATACCATCCTTCGTACTTATCCCATAATTGGTCATTTACGATATTTTGCTGAATGGCTTGGTATTTATTTGCGACAATTTTTTTATAGTCGTGAACGCGAAGAATTGCCGTTTAATCGATTTGATCGGGCTTGGGTTCATGAGGCATCCAAAGGAATATATCCTATGGAGGGGTTTGGATCTTCACGAAATCGAAAACCTTTAGGAACTATATATTTTATAGATTCTCCATTTCCCCTTTTAGAAAAAGAAGTAAAAATAAGTTCTATAACCATTGGACCACAATGTCCTAATCCCTATACTACAAAATCTTTTGTTAATATTTCTGGTATGAGTTTTGGATCTCTTTCCAAAAATGCCATATTAGCTTTGTCTAAAGGAGCAAAAATGGCAGGATGTTGGCTAAATACTGGTGAAGGTGGATTAACGGAATACCATCTTGCAGGAGAATGTGATTTAGTGGCTCAAATTGGAACGGCTAAATATGGGTTTCGTGATAAAAAAGGACATTTATCCGCAGAAAAATTAAAAAGAGCCAGTGCTTATCCTCAGGTAAAAATGTTTGAAATAAAATTAAGTCAGGGGGCCAAACCCGGCAAAGGTGGATTATTACCTGCAGTAAAAGTCACGCCCGAAATAGCCAAGATTCGTGGAATCCCCGCTTATGTAGATTCAGCTAGCCCTAATCGTTTTCCCGAAATTTCTAATTCAAAGCAACTGCTTAAATTTATTTATAAAGTAAGAAAAATAACAGGAAAACCAACAGGCTTCAAAGTTGTATTAGGAGATTACACCTGGTTAGAAGAATTATGCCAAGAAATTATTAATGCAGGTCTCGACTATGCACCTGATTTTATTACCTTAGATGGTGCGGAAGGAGGTACAGGAGCAGCTCCTGCTAATTTAATGGGCTACATGGGATTATCCCTTGAGGAAAGCTTGCCTCAATTAATCGATATTCTCATTGAGTATGATTTAAGAGACCGAATAAAAGTAATTGCTTCTGAAAAATTAATCACCCCAGATAAAGTAGCCTGGGCGTTTTGTGTTGGTGCGGATATAGTCAATATTGGCCGGGGGTTTTTATTTTCCTTAGGGTGTATTCAAGCTTTACGATGTCATACAGATACTTGTCCTACGGGAATAGCGACACACAATAAATGGTTAATGAGAGGTTTGGATCCAACTAATAAGGCTGAAAGAGTATTTGCTTATCACAAAAATCTGGAAGAAGGTGTAAAAATGATTTGTCATTCATGTGGGGTAGAAGAACCACGCAAATTATCTCGCGCGAATGCCAGAATCGTCTCGGAACATGGAACCTCCATTTCCTTAGCAGATGTTTTTCCTGATAAAAAAAGAGGGATTAAATTAAAAAATAAAAAGAAATAATAACAATCTATTAGGAACCTAATATGGAACAAAATAGTTCGGAAGAAGTTAAATGTGGCGCGTGTGGTATTCTATTTGACAAAATTAATTCGAAAGAAGTAGAAGTATTACGTATCAAAAGACCTGAAAATGAACAAATCATTCAACTAATCTATCTCTGTCCTCACTGTGCTGAGCATTTAGAAAAATCTAAAAAAAATTAGGAATGATTTTATTTTTAAGCAGTATTTCTCATGTTCTAATCAATTTTTTTAAAGTTTCCAATTGATCGGCCTCATGAGCTGGCTTATCCCATCGAATACGATTTATTCTAGGAAAACGTAAAGCAACACCCGATTTATGTCTATTGGACCAATGAACTGCATCAAAAGCTATTTCTAAAACTAACTCTTTTTCCACTTCTCGCACAGGACCAAAACGATTTAGGGTATGAGAACGTATCCATTTATCCAGTTGATATAATTCCTCATCTGTAAAACCAAAATAAGCTTTTCCAATGGGTAGCAATTGATTTAGTTTCCACAAACCAAACGTATAATCTGAATAATAAGAAGAACGTTTACCATGTCCTCTCTGTGCATACATTAATATTGCGTCAATAATATAGGGGTCTTTTTTCCATTTATACCAACACCCTTTGGGTCTTCCTGCAAGATACAAACTACTCTTTTTCTTGAGCATTAATCCCTCAACATGTACGGAGTTTTCCTGCAAAACATCTTCTCTTAATTGATGCAAAGTTTGATTATTTTTTAATGAAAGAAGTGGCGATATTAAAAAATTTTCCGGTACTGAAGTCGAAAACCATTGTTCCAGCCATTCACGACGATTTAAGAAAGGGAGTGCACGCAAATCTAGATTATCAATAAAAAGAATATCATATACTATTAAGGCAGCCGATTGTTCTTCCAGCAGTTTTTTGGATAATATCTTCCTGTTTAAGCGTTGCTGTAAATCATTAAAGCTTCCTATTTTAGAAGCATGTCTTATTACTAATTCTCCATCTAATACCACATTGCCTTCTATTTTAGAGATAATCTCAGGAAAAGAATGACTAATATTTTCTCCTGTTCGCGTATATAAAGCTTTTTCTTTTCCAGATACTGCAAGTTGAACTCTAATGCCATCATATTTTTTTTCAATTGAAAATTCGTTCAAATTTATCGCGATTCGCTCACTTTCATTTAATGGATGGGAAAGCATTACGGGGTGAAAATAAAGAGTATTTGTACTAGGTTTTGAACTCTTTTTTTCTAACCAAGAAAATAATTCTAAATAGGGAGGCTCTTGAGAATGCCATATATCTTCTACTTCTTGCACATGTAGCTGTCCATAGTGAGCTAATGTATTCTTCAGAAATCGAGTAGAAACTCCAATGCGCAAATCTCCCGTAATGATCTTTAAGATTGCCCATCGCTCAATAGAATCACTTGAGTTCAACAAGCGTACTAAATAAGGGTACAAATCATTTTCAGGGAGTTTTTCAAAATTGGCAATGATTTCTGAAAGCAAGGGTAATTCACTTTGATTTTGTGTATCGGGCCATAATAAAGAAACTGTTTCTGAAAGATCCCCTACGTAATCGTAGGATAAATAAAACAAAGTGGGATCGATGTTTTCACTGATTAAATTTTTTATTAAAGATCGTTTAAAGCGGGAAAACTTTAAACTATTCGTCATAATAGCCAAAGCATATCCTCGCTCAGGATCGGGAGTAACTGAAAAGTAATGTTCAATTAAAGTTCTTTTATCCAAACCCCCATAAGTAAAAAAAAGCTGGTTTAGTAATTGAGCAAATTTCTTCATTCCTTAATCCTCTGAATCTTGATTTTCTAAGAAATGCAAAGGTCGCGCTTGATATCCTTGTTGTTTTGTATAATGCAATAAAGCCTCTTCTTGTCCATGAGTAATCCAAATTTCACTTGGATTGATTTCTTGAATTGTATTAATTAACTCATTCCAATCAGCATGATCTGAAATCACCAAAGGCAATTCAATTTTCTTTTGTTTTGCCCGAGCTCTTATTTGCATCCATCCTGAAGCTAATGCAACAACCACATCACCAAAACGTCTACTCCATCTATCATGTAAGCTACTGGGCGGACATAAAATAATTTTGCCTTGTGCACTGTACTTATCCAATGTATTTGCCATTTGGATAATCCCCAACGAACATTCTCTTGCCTCGTAAAAGTCACAAATTTTTTTTAAAGCACTATGAATATAAATGGGTTCTAAATATCCCAGATTACGTAATTCTTTAATTATTCTTTGGCATTTGCCTAAGGCATAAACTCCTACTAGATGGCATCGCGTCGGAAATAATGTTAAAGAATCCAATAATCTTTTTAGTTCCATATGAATTGCTGGATGCTTGAAAATAGGAAGTCCAAAAGTTGCCTCGGTAATAAAGACATCACAGGGTTCTACAAAAAATGGTTCGCATGTGGGATCAGGGGTGCGTTTGTAATCACCCGAAAAAATAATACGCGTTCCCTTATATTCAATAACTACTTGTGCACTTCCCAAAATATGTCCAGCAGGTAATAAATAAAGAATCACATCGTTGTGGTTAATTGTTTCAAAGTAATTTAAGGATTTAAATTTAAAAGAGTATTCCTCATTGCGAATTTGCATTAAAGAGATAGTATCTGGATGAGCTATTACGAATTGATGTCCCGATACCGCATGATCTGCATGTGCGTGAGATATAACGGCTGTAGAAACAGGATAAAAAGGATCGATATAAAATTTTCCTGGAAGGAAATACAGTCCTTCTTTCTCCATTGCAAACCATTTTATGGGATCTTCCATTACTAGATCCTCTTATGAGAAGAATGTTTTTATTATAGGACATTCATCCAATTTAAACTTAAAATTCGGCATGATGAGCAAATGGAATACAGAGAAGAGATTATTTAATAATCTCAAGGAGAACACTTCACATAACCATTCAATAAAAAATAAGATAAACAAGAGATAACACATTTTTTCAGGTGAGAGCCAAGCTCTCACCTTCCTACCTGTATCCATGTATCTGGAGCTAAGAAATGAAGTAGCTCAGATTATATGGTCAAGACAATCAGCCAATTAGTACAAGTTAGCTTCACACATTACTGCGCTTCCACACCTTGCCTATCAACGTTGTAGTCTTCAACGGGCTTCAAGGGAAAACTCATCTTGAGGGAGGCTTCCCGCTTAGATGCTTTCAGCGGTTATCCCGTCCGAACTTAGCTACCCGGCAATGCCACTGGCGTGACAACCGGTACACCAGAGGTTCGTCCACTCCGGTCCTCTCGTACTAGGAGCAGCTCCTCTCAATTTTCCTACGCCCACGGCAGATAGGGACCGAACTGTCTCACGACGTTCTAAACCCAGCTCGCGTACCACTTTAAATGGCGAACAGCCATACCCTTGGGACCTGCTTCAGCCCCAGGATGTGATGAGCCGACATCGAGGTGCCAAACACCGCCGTCGATATGAACTCTTGGGCGGTATCAGCCTGTTATCCCCGGAGTACCTTTTATCCGTTGAGCGATGGCCCTTCCATACAGAACCACCGGATCACTAAGACCTACTTTCGTACCTGCTCGAGCCGTCGCTCTCGCAGTCAAGCACCCTTATGCCTTTACACTCTTGGTACGATGTCCGACCGTACCGAGGGTACCTTTGTGCTCCTCCGTTACTCTTTGGGAGGAGACCGCCCCAGTCAAACTACCCATCATACACTGTCCTCATCCCGGATTACGGGACCAAGTTAGAACCTCAATAACAACAGGGTGGTATTTCAAGGTCGGCTCCATGAGGACTAGCGTCCTCACTTCAAAGCCTCCCACCTATCCTACACAGTTATCATCAAAGTCCAGTGCAAAACTATAGTAAAGGTTCACGGGGTCTTTCCGTCTAGCCGCGGGTACACTGCATCTTCACAGCGATTTCAATTTCACTGAGTCTCGGGTGGAGACAGTGTGGCCATCGTTACGCCATTCGTGCAGGTCGGAACTTACCCGACAAGGAATTTCGCTACCTTAGGACCGTTATAGTTACGGCCGCCGTTTACCGGGGCTTCGATCAAGAGCTTCTCCGAAGATAACCCCATCAATTAACCTTCCGGCACCGGGCAGGCGTCACACCCTATACGTCTTCTTACGAATTTGCAGAGTGCTGTGTTTTTAATAAACAGTCGCAGCCACCTGGTCTCTGCGGCCCTCTTCAGCTCTGAA